>NZ_CP060716.1:0-1202151 GCF_014396385.1 Leucobacter denitrificans | reverse complement strand
GCGCGCGACGTCGGTAGCTGGTTCGCGGTGGATCAGAGTCCGCAGAGTGCCCTAGTCAAAGATGTCGTCGAGTAGCCCGCCGAGAATGACTCCGCCGATTACTGGGCCGAGCACGCTTCCAGCTCCACCGGATCTCCCGCTACGTCCGCCCCAGTTACCCCAGTCGCCACCGCCGTGGCCGTTTCGCGAGGAGTCAATGTCACGCTGAGCGAGACTCAACGCGTCCTCCGCGAGTGCCGAGCTTCGATGCGCGAGCCTGAGCGCCTCCTCACGTGTGCCTTCGGAGGAGGGGAGCGCCGAGATGTCGGAGCGAATGCGTCGCGCTTCAGAGAGACGGGTGCGGGCGTCTGCGCCGATCCACCCGCGGTGGCCATCGATGACTCCCGCAGCGATGCCGATCGAGTGATCTGCGGCAGAGATTGCATGTCGCACATGCTCGAGGGGGATGACGGGTTTTGCAGCTTTCTCGCGAGCTTCGTCGAGAGCAGCGTTCGCCGCTGAGACGAGAGCGAGATCGGCAAAGGGATCGCGCTGTCTGCTTCCTGAAACCTCAGCGAGTGCTGCGTCGAGCCGTTCAATCGCTGCTTCGACCTCGGGGGTGCGGCGCTCGGTTCGAGCGGCGACGAGATCGCCGCGGGAGTCCTCGATGACGTCTGCAAGTGTGGTCTGGGTGCGAAGTGCCTCAATTTCGAAGCCGTCGATGCTGTCGAAGATAGACTCCGCGCGCCGCAGAGTCTCGGTAGCGGCCTCGAGTGCGAGGTTCGCATCTTCGAGCTTCCCCGAGGCTCGGCGCCGCTCAGACAGGTCGGCAGATCGCACCGCGAAGTCAAGCAACTGCTCGGCATCGTCGGCATTGAGGCGCACCCGCTGTAATGCAGCAGGGGAGTACATGGCGGCCAGTCGCTCGAGCGTGCCCTGCATATCGGGCAACCTGGAGCGCAGTGCCTCGGCGGTCGCGCGTACCCGAGCGAGCGTTTCGGGCGCGCGCCGCACCCGTTCGACGCGTTCCTTGAGCTCTGTGGTGCGCTCGTCGAGCACCGACTCGGCCCACTCGCACAGCTGCACGATGCGCGCGTTTCTGGTGCGAAGCTCGTCTGCCGTGTCGGGAATGTGATCGTGGTTCAACTGGTGCAGCTGAAACGCTTCGGTCATGTGCTCGCGCACCGCATCCAACCCAACCTTGAGGTTCGCAGTTGCGCTGTCTCCGAGTTCAGCTGTTGCAAATGCGAGTTCGTCGCTCGCCACCCGAATACGCTCGTCAGCTGCCACGAGCGCAAGTTGTGCTTTCCGCGACAACTCAGTGTCGGCGGCGTCTTGTGCCGCGTTGGCCTCGCGACTGCGGCGTCCCCAAAATCCCACGATGCAAATTACTCCGGTGTCAAGTCATCACTGCGAAGGGTGTGGATCAATCCCGCGGACCATTCCACACCCTCACAGCTGTCTGGTGTTTCGTACTACTGCTCGAGCGCCTGCGGTGCGTTGCCCGACTTGAGGGCAGCGAGACGCGCCTCAACCTCGGTCACAACCTCGAAGTTCTCGAGCTCGTTGAACTGCGAGTCAAGCGACGACGCAGCGACTTCCTGCTTGCCGCGGGCGAGCGCCTCTTGGCGGCGAATCTTCTCTTCGAAGCGGCCGAGGTCGCTCGTCGGGTCGAGCACGTCGATCGACTTCACAGCGTCGGCGACGCGGTTCTGCGCCTCTGCGGTCTTCGCGCGCGCGACGAGTTCGGCGCGCTTTGTCTGCAGCTGCTTGAGTTTTTCCTTCATTCCCGCGAGCCCGTTCTTGAGCTTCTCGGTGACTTCCTGCTGCGTTGCGATCATCGGCGCGGCAGCGGTTGCCTCGTTCTCAGCGGTGATCTGACGCTGCAGTGCAACCTTCGCGAGGTTGTCGAACTTGTCGGCGTCAGTCGCGTTTCCGGCCGCACGCATTTCGTCAGCCTTCGCGCTCGCGGCGAGAGCCTTGCGACCCCACTCGCCTGCGGTCTTCACATCTTCCGCGTGATCTTGCTCAAGGAGTCGCAAATTACCGATTGTTTCGGCGATCGCCGATTCGGCGTCTGCGATGTTGTTCGTGTAGTCACGAATAAGCTGATCGATCATCTTCTCAGGGTCTTCTGCGGAGTCGATGATGGAGTTGATGTTTGCGCGAATCAGGGTGGTCACACGACCAAGAATGGACTGCTTTGACATAGTGTTTTCCTTTCGCCGAGGCGGGTGTTGAGAGTGTATTCGAGAACTCAATGAGTCTGCTGGGTCAGTTTGCGATGGATCAGAAACGCCCTCCTCCGCGGGATCGGCGTCCGCCGCCACCGCCGCTGCGACGGCCGCTGCTTCTCGAGCTGCCACCAAAGCCCCCGCTGCGAGATCTGCCACCGCTACGTGATCCGCCGCCGAAGCCACCGCTGTAGCCGCCGAAGCCTCCGCCGCGGCCTGAGGATCGGCCGCCGGATCCACCGCTGCCGAGGATTGCACCGAGAATCGCACCGAGCGTGGCGTCGCCGCTCGAGTATGAGCCCCCGCCGTAACCGCCGCTGTAACCGCCGCCGAACCCCGAAACGTCGGACTGGGCTGAGGAGAGAGCCTCGGAAGCTAGCTTCGATGCGCGTCGCACTTCGACAAGTGCTCCCGGAGTGTTCCCACCCTGAAGCGCGATCGCTCGTGAGAGCGAAGCCCGAGCTTCTGCTACTCGCGTGCGGGCAGTTACACCTACCGCTCCTCGCCGTGCGTCAATGTATGCCTCAGCCTGACGCACCTGGTCACCAGCCTGAGCAAGCTGCGCATCGAGCAACTGCTGGTTGCGCACTGCCTGCTGCGCGGCCTCGACGACGCTATCGATGTGAGTGTTCGCTGCATCGAGTTCTTGCAGGGCACGGTCAGGATCGCGGCCCGTACCGCTGAGCTGTACCCGTGCCTGCGCGATCTGCTGCTCGGTCGCTGCGATCGCGCCGGCCACGCTCCCGTCGGGGTCGCCAAGCGTACGCGCGGTCGCGACATCGCGTTCGAGTTCAGTGATGAGTTCCGCGCATCGCTTTTCGACCTCTGCGAGTCGCTCGCCATGCTCAGTAATGGTGCGGGCGAGTTCTTCGGCTTGGCCAATCGCGGCCTCGCCCTCACGGATCGTGATCGCTACGGATCCGCCGGGTGTGGCGGTCGCATCAGGCGTGGTGGGCACGGCCGCCGGGTGCGCGGCTGGAGCGTCACCCCGTGTATCGAGCACTGACTGCGCCTCGGTCTCGCGCTCGGTCGCGAAAGCAATGAGCTTCGCGAGCTGCTCGGTCGATCCGCTGAACGACGCGAGCGCACTCGACGCGTACGTCGCGTTGAGTCGCGCGACTTCGGCCTCAACTTGCGGAACCATACCCTCGACCTGCTGCCGGCGCTGGGTAAGCTTCTGCAGCACTGCCGGAGCGTTCTGCTCGATGGCTCGCAACGCGTCGAACTCATCGACCTGTGCGTCGAGCGTGGTGTCAACCGCGTCACAAAGCTCAATGATTTCCTCGAGCCATTCCACTTTCTGCTCACGTGTATCTGGCGCCGAATCGTCGAGGAGTTGCCTGAGAGCAAATGCCCGCAACAGTTCGGATCTTGCATTCTCCAGTGCTGCGATGAAGTCTTCAACCGCGCCATCGCCGAACTGCGCGCGTGCAAATTCGAGCTCCTGCGCGCTCGACTTCACTGCGTCGTCGGCCGCGACAAGTGCTGCGCCCGCGGTGCGATCGAGTTCGGTGAGGTCAGCCTGTGCAGACGCCTGCTTGCGTTTGTTGCGCGCAATTCGGGTGACGCCCCAGGCTGCGCCGCCGAGCCCGACCGCGCCGACACCGATGCCCACCGCGACGGCGGCATTCCGGCCCGGCGCAGAGTGCTGGCTTTCGATAGCGGCGGCGGCAGAGCTCACCGCGCCAAGCCAGTTCGAATCTCGCAGTGTCGGAAGTATCTCTTGCTCGATCTTGTCGAGGTCTGAGTCGCTCAGCGGCCCGCTCGTGTAGCCCGAAATAAAGTACTGCCTGCCCTCTGTGGCAACCGCGAGCAGGTACTGTGTCTCGCCGAGGCCGTTCATGTCGGCGGTCGTGTTCGTCCACTCGATGCGATCCGACGGGTTCGTGAACTCGTCGACAAACACGACGTAGAGGTCGATGCCGGTCTCGCCATACGTCGTGGCGAGTCGATCATTCGCCGACTCAATATCGTCGGCCGACAGAACTCCCGCCGAGTCGGTGACGTACCCACTGTCGAGACTCACTGGCTCGGTTGCGCTCGCCGCGACACTCGACCCCAGCATCCAGGCTGCACCGATGGCCGCAGTAGCGAGCCATTTGGTCGCCGCTGCGAGAATCGATCGGACGTTGTGCTGTTGGTTGCTCGGTTGCGAGTGTTCCACACTTCGCAGTGTATTGCCCGGGGGCGGTACCGGTCTATTCTTTGGGCGTTTTGCCGCCGCTGCCGCGGTAGCCTCTTTGCATGCACCTCGATCGGACTCACGCCCTGCTTCCACGCGTTGAGTGGCGCGAAGAATCACCCTCGACGAACGCCGAACTGCGCGAGATGGCGCAGGCTGCAGTTCGCAGTGGATCGCCGCTGCCGCACGGCATCCTACTCGTGACAGATCAGCAGACGGCGGGTAAGGGAAGGCTCGAGCGCGGCTGGGTGACACCGAAGGGCCAGGCGCTCGCGGTGTCGGTGCTCGTGCGGGGATTCGGTGCAGAAATTGGTGACGCGACGGGGAAACCAGACTGGGGCGAACTCGGACCGGCCTGGTTGCCGCTCATCGCGGGATCGGCGGTCACCGCTGGCCTGCAGCCGCTGTATCGGGCGACTGATGATCACGAAGCACTGCGAGTTGGCACGAAGTGGCCGAACGACGTGCACGTTCGCGACGAAGATGACGCGATTGAGGGGCGCCCCGGCAAGAAGCTCTGCGGCATTCTCTGCGAACTCTTGCCAGACGGCAGCGCAGTGTTCGGCATGGGACTCAACCTGCTCATTCCCGAGTGGGAGTTACCGACCGATCGCGCGACCTCGCTCCTCGCGTCGGGAGCAGACGTGGGCGGGGCCGAGTCGTTCGCCGACGAAGCAGGGGCGGATCTCGCCGACCGCGTGATCGAAGGCATCGTGTCTGACCTGTTGCGCCTCACAAAGCTTGCGGCAGAGAGCCCTCAGGCGATCCGCAATCGAGTCGCGAGAAACTCACTCACACTCGGAACCGAGGTGCGCGCGCACCTACCGGGCGGCAAGCTCGTCGACGGTCGCGCACGCGCGCTCGCAGCTGACGGTGCGCTCATCATCGACCTGCCAACCGGTGGATCGCTCGAGGTGAACGCCGCCGACATCGAACACCTGCGATAGTGGGGTGTGGTGAGTGGAGGTGACACAGATGGCGAATCGGCGAGTGGGGCGCCCGAGCAAGCAGGTGCTCTCGCGCACCAAGATTGTGGAGGCCGCGCTCGAGCTCCTCGATGAGCACGGGGAACAGGGCTACGGCATGCGCGACATCGCGCAGCGCCTCGGCGTTCGACCGTCTGCGCTGTACAACCACGTGTCGGGCAAAGACGACATCACCCGCGGCATACGCGAGCTCATCGGCGAGCAAATCGCGCCCGGCATCTTTGACGGTCTGCCCTGGGACGAAGGGATTGCCGCCTGGGCCCGCAACTACCGAGACGCATTTGCGGCGCACCCGCCAACCATCGCTCTGCTCGCAGTGATGCCGTTCGACCCAACGTCACAGGTGGGCCTCGCCTACGACCGAGTCATCTCGACACTGGTGGGGCAGGGGTGGCCCCGAGGCGAAGCGCTGAGCGTGCTCGTAGCGCTCGAGTCATTCATCCTCGGGTCGGCGCTCGACGCCGCGGCAGCTCCCGACATGATGGATCCGGGAGACCGCGACGACGTTCCAGAACTCACCGCCGCGTACCGCGAGCGCGGGGAGACCCTCGCCGAGCAGGGACAGAGCCCCGCAGATCAGGCTTTTGAGCTTGGGCTCAGCATATTTATTGGCGGGCTCAGGGCGCAGCTCGGTGCGCACGCGAGTGGGGCCCCCGATCCACAATCGAATCGAGAGCCCCACTAGACGGCCGAGCGCGTGGCGTGAGCCGCTAGCTGCGGTCGCCCTCGAGCGGGTAATCCTCGGCGAGCTGATCGATCTGCTCGGTCGTCGGATCTTACTCGGAGAAGTCGAGCTTCGGTACCGGGCGCTTGAATCCGCCGGTGACGATCGCGATGATCACGACACCGATGGCGATCCAGATCGCACCCACGAGCCAGGTGAGGGCCTCGAGTGAGGTCCACAGCCAGATCGTCAGGGCGAAGCCGATGAGCGGGAAAATGAGGTGAAGGACCACGTTCTTCGCGGTGAGGGGCTGACGCCTGCCGCCCTTCGGGAAGATGTAGGTGCGGATCACCGACAGGTTCACCATTGCGAAGGCGGCGAGCGCGCCGAAGCTGATCATGAATGCTACGACATCGAGCGACAGGAAGAGCGCCGAGAGCGCGAAGATCGACACGACGCAGGCCGCGACAATCGGGGTGCCGAAGCGCCGACCGAGCTTCGAGAGCGACCTCGGCAGCATGCCGTCGCGGCCCATCGCGTAGAGAATACGCGAGACCGAGACTTGGCCGGTCATACCCGAGCCGAACGCGCCGACAACGTAGATCGCGACGAAGAACGAGGTGAACCAGCTCACACCGAGGCTGTCCATGACCGTGGTGCCCGCCGCATCGATCTGGGTGTCGGTGAGGGTTGACCAGTCTGGGTTGAACGCGAGCGCTCCAGTCCACGAGACCAGGATGAAGAAGAAGCCACCGAGCAGGGTCGCGCCGATGATCGCGCGAGGAATGTCGCGGCGGGGGTTCTTCGCCTCCTCAGAAAGTGTCGAAACAGCGTCGAACCCGAGGAACGAGAGCGCGAGGATCGCAGCACCCGATGCGATTGCGCCGATGCCGCCCTCGCCGAACGTGAACGGCTCGATGAGGCCAATCGACACGTCGCCACCAAGGTACTGCTTGAATGCGAGCGCCATGAACACGATGACGAGGATCACCGACAGGCCAACAATCACGAAGTTTGCCTGGTTCACGAGGTTGATGCCGAGAATGTTGAACAGCAGTACGAGCAACAGTGCGACGAGCGTGAAGAGCCAGGCTGGAATCGCGGGGAACTGCGTGTTCAGGTAGATGCCGATGAGCATGAAGTTGATCATCGGAATGAAGAGGTAGTCGAGGAGCATGACCCAGCCGGTCAAGAAGCCGGCCGAGCCGCCGAACGACTGCTGTGTGTAGGTGTATGCCGATCCAGCGACCGGATACCGGCGCACCATGGCGGCGTAACTGCCCGCGGTAAAGAGCATCGCGATGACGGCGATGACGTACGCCGCGGGGAGGTGCCCGTCGGTGACCTGGTTCACGATGCCATACGTCGTGAACACAGTGATGACGGTCATGTAGGTGACGCCGAACAGGGTGAGCCCGACGACCCCGAGTGAGCGCTTGAGCCTCGGTTGGCTGGTATCTGACATGAGGTTACTTTCTGCGTGGAGGGAATGGTGGGGTGTTTATGCGCGGTACGTGGCGTTGCCGGCAAGCCAGGTGCCGCGAACTTCGATGGAGGGAATGTTGGTTGGTGTGATCTCGAGCGGGTTGGCCGAGAGCCACACGAGGTCGGCGGTCTTTCCAACCTCGAGGGTGCCGCGGTTTGGCGCGAGTGCCTGGCGCGCGATGCCGGTGGTGTAAGCGGCGAAGGCGGTTGCGGCGCTGACGCGCTCTTCTGGGATCCACGATTCTGCCTCGGGGTCGGTTGGGTCATGACGCGTAACCGCCGTTGCGAGCGCCGGGCGCCAGTCGGGCGTGGTGACAGGCCAGTCGCTGCCGAACGAGACGGTCGCGCCGCTGCCTGACACCGAGCCGATGAGGTACTGCCAATGCTCGCGCTCGTGGCCCAGGTGCGGGGTGGTGAGCTCAAGCATCACCGCGTCGCACTGGGCCCAGTAGGGCTCGAAGTTCGCGATGACGTCGAGCTTCGCGAAGCGTTCGACGTCTTCGGGTGAGAGCACCGCGACGTGCGCAATGACGTGGTTATGCTCGCGCTTGGGGTTGCTCTCTCGCACTGCCTCGAGGCCGTCGAGGGCGTAGCGGTTTGCTGCGTCGCCGATTGCGTGCAGGTGCAGTTGGAAGCCCTCGGCATCGAAAGCCTTGAGCGCTTCGGTGAGCTCGTCTGGGGTCCAGTTGGGTAGCCCGCGCTCGTCTGGGCGGTCTGCGTAGGGTTCGAGCATTGCCGCAGTGTGGCTCTCGACCACCCCGTCGAGGAAGAACTTGACGGTCTCGCCGGTGAGGCGTTCGGCGCCTGTTTCTCGCACTCTGTTGCGTGCTGCGATGAAGTCGGTCACCTGGTCACGCCAGGTGAGTGGATCGGCGCGAAACGCCAAATTCACTCGAGCGTGCAGGCGGTTCTGCTTCGCCGCCTCGAAGTACACCTCGAGGTCGCCGGGCTCGACCCACGCGTCTTGCACCCACGTGGTGCCCTGGGCTGCGTACCTCTGTGTTGCTGCCTCGATTGCGCCGACGCGCTGTTCCAGGGTGAATGACGGAACGACGTTTGCGAGGAAGTTGTTCGCTGCCGACTCCTGCAGGGTGCCAAGTGGTGAACCGTCTTCGCGGCGCACGATGCGCCCCAGCTCGGGGTCTGGCGTGTCTGCCGTGATGCCGCCGACCTTGAGGGCTGCAGAGTTCACCCACGCAGTGTGGTAATCCCATGCGCGCAAGATCGTCGGGGTGTCGCCTGTGACCTCGTCGAGCCAGCGGGCATCGAACTCGCCCCGCGGGGTGAAGGTCGAGTCGTAGCTGCCGCCGACGATCCACTTGGCGTCGGGGTTCGCGGCCTTCCACTCAGCGACCGCATCGAGGATGCCCTGCAGATCTTCGGCGGCGCGAATGTTTGGGCCGAGTGCCTCGAGGCCCCCGAACATTGGGTGGGCGTGGCCGTCGCCCGGAGCTGGTGCGAGCGTGCCGCCCTGAAGGTCGATGATTTCTGCGGTGCTATTGCTTTCCTCGGCGAGGGCGAGCGCTTCGTCACCATGTGCAACGACGACCCCGTCGCGCACCGCGAGCGCGTGAGTCACGAGTGAGCTAGCCGCTGTATTGGCAGCAATAAGTACTGATCCACCGGTAAAAATTGTCACGCCCATGCTGAGCCTCCTTGCTGCAATGAACTCTACGCCTCAGGTACGTTGTTGTGCCCTGACTGTGCATTTCAAAGAAATGAACAGAGTTCTTTTTATCCATCCGCAAGGATAAGGCATGTTGCGCGTAGATGCCAAAGTGGTTGGATCTAGGTGCGGTCGCGCATGGCGCGAAGTTGGGCCCACAAGGTGACGAGGTAGTCGGGCTCAGCGCCCTCGAGAGGGAAGAGCTCGCGCAGTCGCTTGAGTCGGTACCGCACAGTCTGCTCATGCACGAGGAGCCGCTCAGCGGTTCGGGCCACGTTGCCGACCTCGGAGAGCCAGCATTCGAGCGTGTCGACGAGTTGGTGTTTGCTCTCGCCGCTCTCAAGTAACTCGCGCACCTCGGGCAGGAGGAGGCGGTCGTCGAGTTCGAGCTGCGACCGGCAGGCCGCGAGAAACAGTTGCGTGCGCACCCGGGTAACGGTTCCGACGGGCTCACCGGTCGAGCGGGAATGACGCGCAACATCGCGCGCCTCGTTCGCGGCAAACGGCAGTCGGTTCGAGATGCTGTGCGCGTCGCTCACGCCCACCTGAATCCCGGCGGAGGTGTCGTCAGAGAGATCCGCAAGTGCAGACAGTGCCCACTCGCGCACCTGCTCGACGAGCGGCGTGGGGCACAGCGCGATGATCTCGTTCGCCTCTGCTGAGATGACCACGTTGGGCACGTACATCGCGAGGTGTCGCGCGAATACGGCCCGCGCCTCGGCGATCCGGCCAGCGGATCGGGGGCCCGCCGCGACGGTCGCCGCGAGAATCACGCCGACGGCGTCGCCGGTTGGATCGAGCTCCTCCCGGTCACCCTGCTGCGCCGCCGCGATGAGCACCCGTCGAAGCGCCGACTCCCGCCTCGACCCCGAGCGGCTACTCGCTTTCCAGGCCTCGAGCAGTGTCCCAGCGGCCATCGCTGCCGCGCGCTCGAGCACCTCGGCCTTCTCTGTTGAAAGTTGCGTGCCGTCGGTGTCGCCGGTTGCGTCGCCGTCTGGATCTAACACCCAAATCGAGCCGAGCGGAATCGTGCCGGCTCGCACCGCGATCGCGGCACGGGGCAGATAATCGCCGTATCGAGGGAAGCGGATCGGCCCCTCAGCCTCGAGCACCTCGCGGTACCGGGCCTCATTCACAGGTGCGTCGCCGGCCCTGCGAAACAGAATGCCGGTGGTTCGCAGGTCGTCGATCGCCTGCCCTGTGACCGAGGAGTGCGCGAGAATGCTGCGCTGGTGATCTTCGATCGCCACCGATCCACCGAATGTGCGCGCAATAGTGTTCGCGAGCGCGAACAGCTTGTCGCCAGCCGATGGTGCGAGGTTGAGTGACTGTGCGTTCTCGCCGAGGGTGCCCGTGATGAGTGCGTCGAACTCGCGCCAGCTGACTTCGGGGCTGAGAATGACGGTCGCGAGCTGCATGCGTGAGATCTGGGCGATGAGCTCGGACTCGCGCTCACTCCCCGCTGCGACCTTGATCGCAACGCCCGCGCAACTGTTGTTCGCGGCCGCTGCCAGTGCTCGCTCGAGTTCTTCGGGGCGCATCGCGTCGGCTGAAACGAGGCAGAGCAGCATGCCCTCGGCGCCGACCTCGCCTGACGCTTCGCTGCTCGCCGCGTCATAGATGTCGAGCGCGCGCACGTTCGGGTCAGGGGCATCTGCGGCGTATTCAATGCGCACGACATCGCTGCCGAGCCGACCCTCGATTTGACGAAGCGATACGCCGTAGTGGCCGTCGTTGACCCGAGTATCTATCGAATTCAAACGAACCATTCCAGAAATTTATCGGATTCGACAAGAATGCGAAAGGGTCACACCTCTAGCGTGGATTACACGGGCACCGTGCAATTGCACATAGGCCCGAGATCACCCGCCAATGAAGACGAGGACACCAAGTGAAGAGTCAGCACTCGATACCCGAATCTCTTGCCAGAGTGCTGCCCGCGCACATAGGTGTTGACGGGTCGGGAGCGCTTACGATCGGTGGGTGCTCGGTGCCTGAACTTACGGCCGAGCACGGGAGCCCGCTCTTTATCTTCGACGAACAAAACCTGCGCGAGACGATGCGCCGATACCGCGACGGTCTCGCCGAGCGCTGGCCGAACTCGCGCGTGTGCTTCGCCTCAAAGTCGCTCCCCATCATTGCCGCGTACGCGATTGCGCAGGCGGAAGGCATCTCGGTCGACGTCGCGGGCGAGGGCGAGTTGCAACTTGCCCTCGAAGCGGGGGTGGATCCCTCGCGCATCGTGCTCCACGGAAACGCAAAGAGCGCCGCAGAGATCGAACTCGCGCGCTCTATGGGTGTGGGCCTCATCGTCGTAGACAACGAGACAGACATCGAAATGATCGCGGCGTACGGTGGGCCGCGCCAGGATGTACTAATCCGCATTCTGCCCGGCATCGAGACCGACACACACCCGTCGATTCAGACCGGTGGTGCCGGGTCAAAGTTCGGCCTTCCCTTTGATGAGGCACTGCAGCTCATTGAGCAGCTCAATGGTCACCCAAACGTGCGTGTGCGCGGAGTTCACGTGCACATCGGGTCGCAGATTCTCGACATCGACCCGTTTGTCGAGGCGCTCGGCATCATTGCGAACGCAGGCGAGTTCGACATCTACAACGTCGGTGGCGGGCTCGGCGTGAACTACTCAGACGACGACGTTGCACCCGAGATCGAGGACTACCTCGATGCTGTGTGCGGGGCCGCCGCCAAGGTGCTGCCTGAGGGGGCACAGCTGCTCGTGGAGCCAGGTCGTTCGCTCGTCGCGCGAAGCGGGGTCACCGCGTACCGGGTGCGCAATATCAAGCGCTCACATGCGACGTTTGTCGCCGTCGACGGCGGCATGTCCGAGCAGATGAATATTGCTTTGACTGACGATCAATACACCGCGGTTGTGGCGGATCGCGTCACCGACCCACCCTCAACGACGGCCCAGCTCGTGGGCCGCCAGTGCGAATCTGGTGACTTGCTGGTGGATCAGGCCAAGTTGCAGGACCCGAAGCAGGGTGACACCATCGTGATCGCGGGAACCGGAGCGTATGGCTATACCTTCGTGAACAACTACAACGGAGCGCTGCATCCGGCCGTGGTGTTCTGCCGAGACGGAGTGGCAAACCTTGCGGTTCGTCGGCAGACCATGACTGAGTACCTCGCGCCACACGAACCTGCGCTCGAGATTGATTGGAGCGCGCCCTAGCCCGATCCATACCCACAAACCAAGCCACACACGAAACGAAGAAGTTTCTCACCGAAAGGAACAGTATGTTCAAGAAGAATCGAATCCCACACGTCTTGGCGCTCACCGCGGCCGCCGCGCTCGCGCTCTCAGCCTGCAGTGCCGGAGGCAGCGAGGCGGAGGGGGCTGACACTGGCGATGTGGAGACCTCCGATTCAAGCCAGGCTGGCCTCAGCCTGCAGCAGACGACCGATTTCTCGACCGAGGTCGACGAGGCCGCTGCAGCGATGCTTCCGGGCGACGTTACCGATCGCGGCGCCGTTCGCGTCGCGATGGGTGTTCCCTACCCACCGTTCGTCGCGGTGAACGAAACCGACGATCTTGTCGGTCTCGACGTCGACATGGCCATCGCGCTCGGCCAGAAGCTCGGCATCGACTTCACGGTGCAACACCAGCCGTTCGAATCAGTGATTCCGTCACTGCAGTCAGACCGTCACGACCTCATCATGATGGGAATGAACGATTCGAAGGAGCGCCAAGGCACCCTGAACTTCATCGAGGAGATCAACGCCGGATTTGCGATTGTGGTGGAGAAGGGCAACCCCGAGGGCATAACAACGCTCACAGATTTGTGCGGCCTGAGTGCGTCGACGCAGAAGTCAACCGTTCAGGCCGAGCTGCTCTACGAACTCTCTGACGAGTGCGAGGCAGACGGCAAACAAGGCATCGACGTGCAGGCGCTGCCGGTAGCGCAGGACTCGCAGACCGCCGTGCGCGCTGGACGTGCGCAAGCCTATATCGTTGACGCTCCGGTCGCCGCCTACACAGCTCAAACCGCTGGTGACGGAGAGTACTTCGAGCTCGTGCAGGATCCCGAAAACCCACAGGGATTCAACCCCGTCTACAGCGGATTCGGACTGCTCAAGGAGCGCACCGAACTCACTGACGCACTGCAGGCCGCAATGCAGTCGCTCATCGACGAGGGCATCTACCAGTCAATTCTTGACGAGCACGGCATGGGCTCACTCGCAATTGAATCGGCTCTCGTGAATGCCGCAACAAGCTAAACAAGTAACCAAGTAAGGCACTCACTATGGCAACGAAGGTAGCCACGGCCGCGCCGAGCCGGGAGTTCGACAACGTCGTTCACCCGCTTCGGCGCCCCGGCCGTTGGGTCAGCACCGTCGTGATTCTGTTTCTGTTGGTGGCGTTCGTGCAAGCGATCGCCACCAACAAGAACATCGACTTTCCGACCATCGGCGAGTTCATGTTTCACGAGCGCATCCTCTCAGGTGTGCAACTCACTCTGGTGATCACCGTGATCTCGATGGTGGCGGCCGCGATTCTCGCCGTCATCATCGCCTCGATGCGCATGTCAGGAAACCCGGTACTTGTCGCGGTCGCGGCGATCTACGTGTGGGCATTCCGCGGCACGCCACTGCTCGTGCAGATCGTGATCTGGGGGTACTTCGGGCTGATCTTCGACAAGATCACGCTGGGTATCCCGTTCACCGACATCGTGTTCTGGCAGGCCGACACCAACACCCTGCTCACAGCGCTGGTCGCGGGCATTATTGCGCTGACACTCAATGAGGCGGCGTATTCGTCAGAGATCGTGCGATCCGGAATGCTCTCTGTCGACGAGGGGCAACGAGAAGCCGCAGCCTCGCTCGGCATGAGCCCCGCCTACTGCTTCATGCGGGTGCTCCTGCCACAGGCCATGCGCGTGATCATTCCGCCCATGGGCAACCAGCTGATCTCGATGATTAAGAACACCTCGCTGCTCTCGCTCATCGCGGTGCTCGAGCTCTACACTCAGGCGACCCAGATCTCGGCGCAGAACCTGCGCCAGGTCGAGCTACTCATTGTCGTGAGTATTTGGTATCTCGCGATCGTGTCTGTGCTGTCTGTTCCGCAGCACTATCTCGAACGGTACTTCGGGCGAGGAAGCACGAAGAACCAGCCGCAGACACTCATGGAGAAGGCCCGCGAATACACCGGGTCAATTCAGGTGCAGCGCGCGCACAAGCGTAAGCGAAGGGGAAACTGATGAGTGACCAGGTGCTTGACCGGGTGAATGACCAGGTGCTCGACGATACGTCGCTCGTGCGGTTGCGTGGCGTGCGCAAGCGGTTTGGGCCGCTCGAAGTGCTCAAAGGCATCGACATGGATGTGCGCGAGGGCGAAGTGACGTGCCTGCTCGGGCCCTCTGGGTCTGGGAAATCGACGCTGCTTCGATGCATCAACCACCTCGAGTCGATCAACGGTGGCAAGATCTACGTCGACGGAGAGCTCGTCGGCTACCGCGAGAAGAACGGTGAACTCTATGAGATGCACCCTCGGGCGGTTGCGAAGCAGCGCCGCAAGATCGGCATGGTGTTTCAGCGGTTCAACCTCTTTCCGCACAAGACCTCAATCGAGAACATCATGGAGGCGCCTCTCGGTGTCGCGCGACGCCCACGTGCTGAGGTGCGCAAGGAAGCGTTCGAACTGCTCGAGAAAGTCGGGCTCAGCGAGTGGGCGAATCACTACCCCGCCCAGCTCTCTGGTGGGCAGCAGCAGCGGATCGCGATCGCTCGCGCGCTCGCAATGAAACCGAAGATCATGCTGTTCGATGAACCGACGAGTGCGCTCGACCCTGAACTCGTCGGTGACGTGCTCGAGGTCATGCGTGACCTGGCTCAGGCCGGGACCACGATGGTTGTGGTGACGCACGAGATCGGATTCGCGCGGAGCGCAGCCGACACGGTCGTGTTCATGGATGACGGCGTCGTCGTCGAATCCGGTAGCCCCGACGATGTCTTCGACAACCCCCAGAGTGATCGCACGAAGGGGTTCCTCGACAGCGTGCTGTAGGTGGCTGCCGCGTGCGCTTCGCGCACTTGCATTGAGGCGGAGTGGGGTGGCAGCCTCCGGTGGGTGCTCAGTGGTAGTTGCCGGGCGCCTAGCGGAAGATGATGGTGCGGTCGCCGTCGGCGAGGACTCGGTTCTCGGCGAACCAGTTCACCGCGTGCCTGAGCACGCGGGCCTCAATGTCTTGCCCCAGCTGTACGAGTTCGCGAGGGGTGTAGGCATGATCCACCCGAGTGGTGTCTTGCTCGATAATCGGGCCCTCATCGAGGTCAGTGGTGACAAAGTGTGCGGTCGCACCAATCAGCTTGACGCCACGCTCATGGGCCTGCTTGTAGGGGTTCGCACCCTTAAACCCGGGCAAGAATGAGTGGTGAATGTTGATCGCCTTACCCTCGAGTGCCTCGCACAGTTCGGGGGAGAGGATCTGCATGTAGCGGGCGAGCACCACGAGCTCGATGTCGTGCTGCTCGACAGCCTCGAGTACGCGCGCTTCGAACGCAGCCTTCTCTTCGGCGCCGGTTACGGGCTTGTATTCGAATGGCACCCCATAGAACTCGGCGATGTCGCGCACGGTCTCGTGGTTTGAGAGCACGAGCGGAACCTCGATCGGAAGCTGACCCGCACGGCGGCGGTAGAGCAGGTCGTTCACGCAGTGAGTCGCGGTCGACGCGAGAATCAGGGTGCGCACAGGGCGACCGACGCGGTCAAGCCGCCAGTTCATGTCGTAGCGTTCGGTCACCGGGGCGAGCGATTCGCGGAACCGCGCTTCGAAGTTCTCGGGGGTAGTTGCAGTGCCCGTGACGCTGTCGGAGTTTTGGCCTACAGATGCCGATCCACTGGGAACGTTCGCAATCTCAACTTGGAGCCTCATGAAGAAGCGGCCGGTGTCGGCCGATGCGAACTGCTGGCTCTCAGCGATGTTGCCACCCGCGGCCACGATCGCACCGCTGATCGCGTGCACGATGCCGGGCCCGTCGATGCAGCTGAGGGTGAGCACCCACTGAGTGTTGTCGTTCGTCACAGTCGTATTCACAACTCTCAAGGGTAGTGGATCAGCCGACGGACCGGCGGGCCCGGGTCTCAGTTGTGCCAGCGAGTCAATTACCTAGTGGATCTGTCACCTTGAAAATGCCGTGCGCGCCGCGTTCGGCGTCAATCATGAAGTGAGAGACGAAGGGGTAGTGGCCCGCCTCGGGGAAGGTGAGTTCGACGAAGCCTCCCTGCGCGGGGAAGAGCCCGAGCGCCTGCGACCCGGTGCCCTCGACTCGGTTGATGAGGTAGCGACCCTCTGCCCAGACGGTGTCGAACTGGCCGCCGATGACATGGAAGCTCGAGGACCGCTCGATGCCCGCGTCGAGCACCCAGACGCGCACCCGTTCACCGACGACGGCGTCGAGCGGCGCGTGATCGTACTGGTTCGCGTAACCATTGAAGACAACGAGGTCTGGGTTGCGTGCTGCGATCTTGTCGACATCAACCTCGCCCCCGTCGTGATCTCCGAGATAGTACTCGCCCTGCACGAGCACATAGCTGCGATCGACGGGTGGGAGATCGGGATCCTCGATGACGACGCCACCGTACATGCCATTTGCGATGTGCGCCGACATCGGCATGGTCGAGCAGTGGTACATCCAGATGCCGGAACGTGTCGCGGTGAAGGTATAGGTGAGCGACTCTCCCGGAGCGATCGTGCGCATGGGCTCGTCGGGAGCGAGCGCACCCGCGTGGAAATCGATCGAGTGCCCGATCGAGGCGTCGTTCACGAGTGTGATCTCGAACGTGTCGCCGACGCGGCCGTGAAGTACTGGGCCGGGTGCGGTCTCACCGAACGTCCAGAGTGTCTGAGTCACCCCGGGGGCGACCTCTTGGAGCGTGTCCTGTGCCCTGAGGGTGAGTTCATGCGTCACGGGCCCGGTGTTGGGAGGGAGCGCCGGGAGCACCGCGTCGAACGGGGTGAAGTCTGGGCCAGGATCGGCCATAAGGTTGATCTCGCCACTCGTGTGACCGGCGTGCTCGGATCCACCGCCTGACTCGGAAGCGTCATTGCCCTCGTCGCCTGCCACAGGGTTTCCGCTCACGTCGACGGCAACGACCTCGAATGTCATGCCCATCTGCCGGTGCCCAATTATCGAGCACCAGCCGTCGAGACTCGTGGTGATGACGCCGACGTCGAGAGACTCGGACTCGCCGGGGGCGAGCCGTCCGCCGGTGATGCCGTTCTCGAAGACGAGGTCGTGCGACTGTTCAACGTCGGTGTTCGTCACTTCTATGACGAGCCGGGTGCCGACGGGCACCTCGACACGGTCGGGGGTGAACCGCATGTCTGCGGCCTCGATTTCGACGACCAGCACGGGCGCGTTCGCATCACCCGTCGGCGCCGCACCGGTCTGCAACCCGACAGGGTCGGCCGCAACGCTCACAACGACGGTGAGCACGACCGCGAGCAAACCCGCAACAGCTTGCCCCGCTCGACGCCCGCGCGGCTGCTCGCCCTCCGGCACGATCGGGCCGCGCGATGGTTCCTCGAGCCGCGCCCCCGCCGCCTTCGCGCGACGCTGAGCCCGCATCGCACCCACCATGATGACGAGGAATGAAGCAATCGCGATGAGGTAGAGCATCGAGGCGGCGACGCGCGTGATGCTCGACACCGGCAGGGCGCACACAGCGAGGGCAGAGTTCGCGGTCGCGACGCGGAGCACGCCGAGCCGGTCGAACGCTGCGGTGCCCACGCGAACGGGAGTCGGGCCACCGCCGAGCACGACGGGAACGAGGTAGCTCAGCGCGCCGACGAGCACCTGCGCGGCGAAGCCCGCCGCAAGGTACGGAGCGATCGACCTGATGTGCGTCGCGACGCCCGCAAACTCAGCCTCCTGGACGAGCGCGACGACCGTGCCAACGAGCGCGTACACGACACATCCGAACCACCACACGAGCGCGCTCGCCACCGAGAGCGCCGCGAAGCTGTACGGTGCCGCTCGGCGGGCGGCGCGCGCGAGCGACACCCCGATCATGACGAGCCCGGCGACGTAAAGGGCGAGGCCGAGGGCGAGGATCGGGATCCACATGCCTGCTGCGCCAACCGCGGCGACGAGCACACCAATTGCGAGAGCGGGAAGCGCACGTGCCGCCCCGCCTGCCGCGTGTTCGTCGGCGCGGGTGCGGAGCATCGTTGGCCAGAGGGTGACGACCGTGCCTGCGACGGTGAGTCCCACCCAGCCGAGGAGGTTCACGAGCGTGTGCGCGAGCACGAGCGCAGTGGTCGCCTCTCGTGCGATGATCGCGCCGAGCGATGCGCCGACGATGAGGAGCCCGCTCGATGCGATGTAGTAGCGCGTGGTGCGCCCGAACTTGCCGGGCATGCTCTTGCGCGCCCTGCGAACCAGTGACACGGCGTGCCATCCGACCGCGGTGACGAGCGCGGCGGCGCCCGCGACGGTGAGCGCCCACACGCCAGTCGGCACGCCGACAAAGACGAGCACCGCGCCGACGTTCGCGAGCACGAGCCTGATGTTCTGGGTGCGCCGATCGCGCAGCGTCGCGCGGCTGCGGAGCAGGGCGAACGAGAAGTACTGGCTCCACACGAGAATCGCGTGGGTGATCGCGCCGAGCAGAAGCAGGTGGATCATGAGCCAGCGAGCCATCGGAATCTGCCGGTGGAAGAGCACTGCGACGACCGTGAGGATCAGCCAGACCGCAGTCGGTAGGTCGCGCATTGGCCAGAAGCCACGGGGTGCGGCGGAGTCAGGATCGGGAGCCTGGCCGGCTCCTGCGTTCGGTTTGCCCGAGTTGCTCGAGTAGGAAAGCAGGCTCATGCGCGATTGCCTTTCCGGGGTTTGCCGACCACCGCGCTGCCGACAGCGGTGAGTACGAAGAGTAATAGTGCCGCGACGCCGAGGTACCCGCCCAGGTGCCAGGCCTCGCGTACCCCAAACGCGTTGCCGATTCCCAGGCGCACAATGAGCGCGACCTGCAGCAGCATCGCGGGAACCCAGAACAGTCCCCGGTACGGGAGGTTGATCGCGAGCACCGCAGGGAGGATCGTAGTTGCGTGCGCCATGATCATCGAGAACGTGTACCCGAGGAACACGGCGTGCGCGATGGAGTCGTAGAACGGCTGCTCATTGGGGAACCCGAAGAGCAGCAGCGCCCCCGCGACCGCGAGCCACACGTAGCCCGCGAGAATGCACGCGGCCATGTACCTCGTGACACCGGTCGTCCGAATCGTGCGGCGCGCGATGTCGTGCTTTGCGAGCCACGCGACGAGCGAGAGCAGCACCACGCCGAGGGCGATTGCGCCAGCGTCTTCGAAGACGATCCCGATCATGAGAGCCGCAGTGAGCGCCCAGGCGTGGAGGAGCAGCCGCGATCCGGCGTTTGGCCCCATCGTAATTCTGCCGAGCTCGACCCGCTCTGCGGCAATGGTGAGCACGAGAAACCCGATGAGCCAGGGAACGATGCGGCTGAAGGGGGCGTCGCCGATCCACAATATTGCGCCCGCGAGGGCGAGCCCGGTGCCGAGCAATTGGGTGAGCGTCGAAGCGTCGTACTGGCGCCGCCAGAGTGGAATGTAGAGCGCGGTGAACGCCGCGAGGCCCGCTGCGACGACGCACTTTGCGGCGACGAGCGGCACCGGGTCGGTCACGAGCAGAATCGCGCCGAGCCCGAGAATCGCGGGTGCGATGAAGCCGTACCACCTGCCGAGCGCGGTCGCCCGCTCGAGCGAAACGAGGGTTGCGACGAAACCGAGAATGAGCAGGGCGCCGTGCACCTCAGGGAGGCGGCGGGTCGTGATCGGCGCGGGGAGGCCCATGAGCAGGAGCCCCGCGTCGAGGCCGCCGAGCAGGGCGAGGCCGGCGGGGAGCATCCAGAGCAGGCGTTTCGAGGGGAGCTTGCGTTTTGGCGCGCCCGAGTCTCGAGTAGGGCCAGGCGAGCTCGGTGCCGGCGCGGCCGGTGTGCTCGAGGTGCCGGGTGCTTGCGCGGCGCGCTCAGTGGATCGGCTCATGAGGCGAACTTCAGGTGAATCTGGCAACTGTCAGGCGTCACAAATGGCAGCAGGCTCGAGGCGGGGACTGCTTCGTTACCTGCCGACCGCGAGATGCCCGCGATCATCCCCGCGTGCACCGCGCACACGATGTCGGCGCGCTTCGCCGCCGCGGCGAGCAGCGGGCAGCGGGTGAGCACGATGTCGCCGTCGTCGGTCTCTTCGGGCGCGAAACCCTGCTCGCGCATGACGCTGAGCACTGCCTCGCGGGCGGATCGCGTGCCGCCAATGCCCTCAGCAAGCTTCGCGCCCCAGCGCTCACCTGCCTCGCGGGCGAGTGCGGCACCATCGTCGCCGGTCTCGGCGAGCGCGTCGGCGAGCGTCGCAGCGAGCCCCGCATACGGCCCGAGCTCTTCGGGTGCGACGGCGCTCCAGGTGACGGTCGGGCGACCGCGACCGCGACCCGTTTCGGGGAGCGGATCCACACTCTGCGCGCCCGATTCGCGCCGAGCGTACCCATCGGCCTCGAGTCGCGTGAGGTGCCCGCGCACCGTGTTTTCGTGCAGCCCGGTGGATCGCGAAAGCGCACTCACCGTCGCCGATCCACCGAGTTCGAGCGCGCGAAGGATGCGCTCTCGGCTGGCCGAGTGCTGCCGATCCTTCGCCGTTCGACGGGGGACATCTGGTCCCGCGTTCTCTGAAAACTTATCCACGGGATTAATTGTAGTAAAATTACGAGCGATCGACATTCGTTTCAGATCAACACTCGTGATTCAAAGGAGCGCACATGGCCCACATCGACATTCACCGTTCGCGTGAAGAAGCGGTAGATCAAACAACAACCGGTGGCTGTGCGTGCGGTGAACACGACGAGGGGCTGCCCGAGCTCGACGTGCAGACGATTCCCCATGCGATCCGCCACGCATCGATCTTCGGTGCGATCGAGTCGCTCTTGCTCGATGCGGGCATGATTATTTCGGCGACGCACAATCCGCTGCCGCTGCTGCAGCAGCTCGCAGATCGGCACGGTGACGCCTACAACACGAAGTACCTCGACGAGGGGCCTGAGCGCTGGCGCATTCTGATTCGCCGGGTCGCGTGAGCGCCGTGAGTGGCGCGGGTGACGTGAACGGTAGATCGGTGAACGGCCCGAAGCCGTTCACCCTCGCCGCGGCAAACCTCGATGACCTGCTCGCTGCGGCGCCGGTCTCAGGCGAGAAGTTTCAGATCAAGCGCATCTTTCAGGGCACTGGGGTGCGCATGATCCGCCTCACGTTTGCCGCGGGGCAGACCATGCGCGAGCACTCGACGAACGCGCCCCTCGTAGTGCAGGTGCTTGAGGGCACGGTCGCGTTCCGCATCGCAGGCGAGGAACTCACGTTGCCTGCGGGCGCGATCCTGCACGTCGAACCGAGCGAGCTTCACGAGCTCGAGGCCGTGACCGACGCCCACCTGCTGCTCACGCTGGCGGTCTAGCTTACGCCTCGTACACGACTTCGCCGGCGAGCACCGTCGCTACGTTGGTGGTGCGGTAAATGTCGGCGGGGTCGGCGGTGAATGGATCGCGATCCGCAATTGCGAGATCGCACGCCTCGCCCACCTCAAGCACGCCACCCGGAATGCCGATGAGCTCGTGCGACCCGCGCGTGTACGCGGTGAGCATCGACTCGAGCGACAGTGCCTCCTCGGGGAGCAACTGCGGTAAGTCGGTGACGCCGGGGGTACGACGGTTCACTGCGACGTGGATCGCCTGCCACGGATCCGGCGTCGACACCGGCCAGTCGGAACCACAGGCGAGCGTCGTGCCGGCCTTCTCGAGCGAGCGGAACAGGTACTGCCACTTCATGCGCTCGTCGCCCATGATCGGAACGGTGAGGTCGAGCATCTGAGCGTCGTAACTCGCCCAGAGCGCCTGCATGTTAGCGGTCACGTTGAGTGGGGCAAACCGGCCCACATCTTCTGGGTTCACTACCTGAATGTGGGCGATGTGGTTGCGCATCTTCGCGCGGGTCTCGGCGGGCACCTGCTCAACCGCGTCGAGCGCATAGCGGGCGGCACGGTCGCCGATCGTGTGGAAGTGAACATTGAACCCGCGCTCGTTGAGCAGCGGCACGACCTCGAGCAGCTCTTCGCGGCTGAAATAGGCGAGGCCGGTGTTGCCCTCGCCCGATCCACTGTCACCGCAGGTGCACGCCTTGAGGTAGGGCTCTTCCATCGCGGCGGTCTCGTTCTCGGCAACGCCATCGACCATGATCTTCGCAGTGTTGATGGTGAGGCCCCGCCCGCCGAACTCCTCGCGGCGTCGCTCGAGATCGGCGACAAACTCGGGAATGGTCATGCCTTCAAACCCGCGTGACACCCAGAGTGCACCGGTGACCCGGCCCTGAATCTCACCCTCGTCGATGAGGCGGCGGAACATGGGGGTGAAATCTTCATACCCGAGGAAGTCGCCGAGAATGGCCTCCTGCCAGCCGGTCACGCCGAAGCTGAAGAGGTACTTCTCGCCAGCGATCTGGCCCGCTCGAATCTCTTCGTCGGTGACCTCAGGAAGCACGCGGCCCACGAGGTCGGCCGCGCCCTCTTGGAGCGTGCCCATCGGATTGCCGTCGGCATCGCGCTCAATGCGCCCGTCTTCGGGATCAGGCGTGTCAGCAGTGATGCCAGCAGCTTCGAGTGCGAGCGAGTTCGCCCACGCGCCGTGGTGGTCGGCATTGATGAGGTACGCGGGCCGGTCTGGTACGAGCTCGTCGAGGGCTTCCTTGGTCGGCTTGCCACCCGGGAACTGCGGCATGCGCCAGCCGCCCCCGAGGATCCACTCGGCATCTGGATTCGCGGCAGCGTACGCCTTGATCTCGGCATACACCTCTTCGGCGGAGGTGCACTCGGTAAGGTCGCAGCGAAGCTGCTCGATGCCGCCCTGCGTCATGTGCACGTGGGAGTCGACGAAGCTCGGCGTAACGAGCCCGCCGCCCGCATCGATGACCCGCGCCGCGTCGTAGGCGTCGCGCAGCTCGTCGCCGCCGAGCGCGACGATTGCGCCATCCTTAGCGACGAGCACACTGTGCGGAAGGTACGAGCCGTCAGACCACAGCTTCGCTGAGTGAATGAGGAGGTCGGCGGGGGTGGGGACTGCGGTGTCGTTCACGCTGGGTGCCTTTCAAGAGGTGGATCGGAATGTGTGGGAAAGAATGTGTGGGCTGAGTCTCGAGTGGATCGGGGCTTAGGGGGAGTCGAAGTTGTTGCGATACATATCGATGTGGCGACCGAGAAGCGCCATGAACGTCGTCTCAGCGCTCGCCGCCTGGTCGGTGCGTTCTTTAGTAACCTCGGCGAGCAGCGGTGCGCCATGGTTTGCGATATATGCCGGATCGAGCATGAGGTCTTCCGCGTTCCACTCGTAGGCGAAGCCGAGTGCCAGATGCTCGAGGCCGAGCATCGCCTCGAACGCCTTCGATGGGTCCCAGCCGTGGTCGACCATGGAGCGCAAGAACGTCTCGTACATTTCGAGCGTCAGGCCGTCGCGCACGGGGGTCGTTGACAGCACCTGGATCGTATTCGGGTGTCGTGCGAAGGCGCGGTAGTAACCAATTCCAAAGGTTCTGAACGCATCTTCCCACGGCATGTCGACGATAGCGGGGTCGTGGAACTCACGAACCACGAGGATGCGCACGAGGTCGATGAGGCTGTGCTGCCCATCGATGTGGTGATAGAGCGAGGGGGATCGCACGCCGAGTCTCGAGGCCAGCAGCTTCATCGTGCAAGCGGCCCAGCCGAGCTCGTCGATGATCGCGAGCGCTTCTTTGGCGATCGCCTCTTCGGTGAGTGCGGGGCGTGATGGGCGGCCGGGACGCCGCGGGGCCGTGTCTGCAGCGATGGCAGCGGCCGTGGTGCCGGTGATGCCGGTGGCGTCGGCGGCGTTGCCCTGCTTGGTCTGCACCCCGCACCTCCCCTCGCAACGTTGCGTAAATGTTTCTAAAGTTTCAATTTGATAACTCACGGCAAAGCCGAAGTCCCGACTCTTGCGCTATTAATCTAACCCTATTAGGTTTAGCTTTCACAAGAGCTTGCATCGGCGCAAGTTCGGGTTTTCAGGAAGCAGGCCATTGCATGACCACGCCCATCCCGACAATCAGCGGGCATGATCGGATCAACCCGGCGGATTCACCCTCGACGAAACTCACGATCAGTGGCGCACGTAAAACGTTTGTCACCCCCGAGAAAACGCATGTGAACGCGATCGACGACGTGTCGTTTTCGATCAACCAGGGTGAATTCTTCGTGATGCTCGGCCCTTCGGGCTGCGGTAAGACCACTCTACTTCGCACGATCGCGGGCCTCGACTCGCTTGACGAGGGCGAGATCCACCTCGGCAAACAGCGCATCGACAACCTCGCACCTCACGCGCGCCCGGTCAACACTGTGTTTCAGTCGTACGCACTGTTCCCGCACCTCACGGTCGCAGAGAACATTGCGTTCGGGCTCGAAATGGAGCGGCGCCCGAAGCAAGAAGTGCACCAGCGGGTGCAGGAGATGCTGGAACTCGTGCAGCTGCAAGAAATGGCGAACCGCAAGCCTGCGCAACTCTCTGGTGGTCAGCAGCAACGCGTCGCACTCGCGCGCTCACTCGCGAAGCAGCCGCAGGTACTGCTGCTTGATGAGCCGCTCGCGGCGCTCGACTTGAAGCTGCGCCGCGGCATGCAGTCCGAGCTCAAGCGCCTGCAGCGCACCACGGGCATCACCTTCGTATTTGTCACCCACGACCAGGAGGAAGCACTGAGTATGGGTGACCGCATCGCCGTGTTCAACCAGGGTCGCCCTGAGCAGATCGGCACTCCTGAGGAGATCTACGAGAAGCCGTCGAGCCGGTTCGTCGCCGACTTTATCGGTGAGACGAACTTCGTCGAAGCGCAGGTCGAGCGCCAGGCTGGAGCAGTCGGTGCAGAGCGCGCCGAGAATGCCGAGGGCGAGCGCCTCGTGGTCACGCTTCCCGGTGGCGATCCAGTCACCCTCACGAAGACCGTGCCCACGCCGGGTGACCGGGTGACGCTCACGATCCGCCCCGAGCGCATTCGACTCACCCCGGGCGGCGTGCACTTCGCGACCGGTGAGATTTCGCGCCTCGTCTACATGGGCACCGACCTGCGGTGCACTGTGACCCTGAGTGACGGCACCGAGCTCGCGCTGCGGGTGCCGCCCCCGTTCGACGAGGGGTACCGCCCGGGCTCTGAGGTCAAACTTTACGCCGATGCTGAGTCGCTCAGGCCACTCGCCCCAGAGGCACAAGCATGACCACCGAACTGAACCGTGCAGATCTGAATCGCACCGACCCAGACCGCACCGGCGTCAACATGGTGCCGGTGACCAGGCCCAGAAAGAGCCTGCGCACACCGGGTTCGTTCCCGTGGTTCGCAGTCATTCCCGCGCTCATCGTCGCGGCGCTCTTCACGATTGGCCCGCTTGTGGTCATCGTCATCTTCTCGTTCATGTCACGTCCGCCACAAGGCGGCGGCGTGATCTACGAGTTCACGCTCGAGCCGTATGTGAACTTTCTGTTCCAGTCAGACTTTTTAGGTAACGTCGCGTTCGATTCGCGTTATCTCGAGGTGTTTGGCACGTCTCTGTTCCAAGCCACCGTCACCACGGTCGTGTGCCTCCTGCTGTCGTTCCCTATCGCGTTGTGGATCGCGACGAGGCCCGAGAAGATTCAAAACGTGCTTGTGCTGCTCATTACGATTCCGTTCTGGACGAACCTCCTCGTGCGCACCTACGCCTGGATGCTCATTCTTAACGACAACGGCATCGTAAACAATGCATTCGCGGCGCTCGGGCTGCCGAAGATGGAACTGCTGTACACGCCGCTCGCGTCGCAGCTCGGTCTGATTTACACGTTCCTCCCGTTCATGGTGCTTCCGATGTACTCGGCGCTCGCGGGCTTCGATTTCAGGCTCGCCGAGGCGGCCTACGATCTCGGCGCGAAGAAGACCACGGTTGTGCGGCGGATCATCCTCCCGTTCGCCACCCCCGGCATTGTGTCGGGAATCCTGCTTGTCTTCATGCCGGCCTTCGGCTCGTATGTGCAGCCCGTGCTGCTCGGTGGCGGCAAGGTGCTCCTCATCGGTAACCTCATCGCCTCGCAGTTTGGCGACTCGCGCAACTGGCCGTTTGGTGCTGCGCTTTCGGTGATCATCCTCATCATGCTCATGATCGCGCTCATCTTCATCGCGTTCTATTCGAAGAAATCTGGCAAGAAGGTGGAGATCTCGCTATGACCATGAAAAAGCCTTCACGGGTGCTCCGCCTGCGCGACTTCCCGGGCATCGGGCCGATCGCGATCTTCGGCATCGTCTTCCTCTACATTCCCATCATCATCACCACGATCTACGCGTTCAATGACGGCGATTCGGCCCTAATCTGGCGCGGGTTCAGCGTGCGCTGGTTCGGCGAGGTCGCGCAAAACGCGAACCTGCTGAGCGCGGTGTGGGTGTCGCTGCAGATCGCGGTCGTAGCGACGACGGGCGCGACGATCTTTGCGATCCTGTTCGCCCTCGCAGTGGATCGCCTGCGTTCCAAATTCAGTGGTCTCACGACGGCGATCCTCACCGCCCCACTCGTGATCCCGGAGATCGTGCTCGCGGTCGCAACACTCGGGTTCATTCGCATGATCGGCCTCACGCCCGGAATGCTCGCGTTGATACTCGCGCACACCTCGTTCTGTATTCCGTTCGCACTCATGCCAGTGAGGGCGAGGCTCAAGGGTCTCGGCACGGACTACTTCGAGGCCGCGACCGATCTGGGTGCGAGTTCCTGGCAGTTGTTCCGCCGGGTCACGCTGCCGCTGCTCACCCCGGGCATCATCTCGGGCGCAATTCTTGCGTTCGTGATCTCGCTCGACGATTTCATCATCTCGAACTTCCTGTCGGCTGCGGGCGCAACCCCGCTTCCGGTGTTCCTGTTCAGTTTGATCCGACGCGGCGCAAGCCCTGCGGTGAACGTCGTGGCGACGCTCCTGCTCGTGCTCGCGATCGTCGTCACCACCATCACATTCCTGCAATCACAACGAAGGAGTAAGCAGAATGCGTAATACCCGATGGACAAGACGAGCCGCCTCAGTGCTCGCGCTAGGGGCCGCAGGTGCCCTCGCCCTCACCGGCTGCGGCGGGGGAGTCACCGACGGCGGAGGCGAGGTCGCCGACGACACTGCCTCCGGCGAGTACGTAGAAGCAACGAGTGGCGAGGTTAACCTCTACACCTGGAGCGACTACTACCCAGAAGAACTCATCAAGAAGTTCACCGACGACACAGGAATCACGCTCAACGTTGATTACTTTGATTCCAACGAGAGCCTCGAAGCGAAGCTCCGTGCGTCGAACGGTGCGGGCTACGACGTCGTGGTTCCGAGCGACTACATGGTCGAGATCCTCGCGAACGACGGCCTACTGCTGAAGTTCGACTCGTCGACCCTGCCAAACGGCGGCAACATCAAGCCCGAGTTCCTTGATGTCTACTTCGATCAGGACCGCATGTACTCGACCCCGTACCTCTACGGCACGACGTCATTCATGTACGACACCGACGTCATCTCAGAAGACCTCACCTCGTGGGCTGACTACTTCAATCCACCAGAGTCGGCGGGCCGCGTGGGCACGATGAACGACCAGACCGAGGTCATCAACTCGGCACTGCGCGTCACCGGCGGCGAATTCTGCACGACCGAGGGCGCGGAGCTGCAGGCGGCGCAAGATCTGCTGCTCGACTTCAAGCCACGCGTCGGCACGATCAACAGCGACGGCATTCTTGAGCGCCTCGCGAACGGCGAGCAGGCAATGGCGATGATCTGGAACGGCGCTGGCCACCGCGCTGCTCTCGAGCGCCCATCGCTGAAGTACGTGTACCCAGAAGAGGGCATCGCGCTCTGGCAAGACAACTTCACTATCCCGGTTGGGGCAGAGAATGTGGATCAGGCCAAGACATTCCTCAACTGGATGCTCGAACCAGAGAACATGGCCGTTGCGGTCAACTTCCAGGCCTACGCCTCGGGTGTTGCCGGAACCGATGAGCTCATGAGCGACGAGCTGCGCAACAGCCCGGCGATCTCGATCCCTGAGGGCTACGACCTCGCTCTGCCGGTTACCCCGTGCAACAACGAGGAGATGACGAACTACACGAAGATCTTCGAGACCTTCAAGGGTTAGTCACGATCCACTCTTACCCAGGTGAGGGCTGATCAACCCGAGTTGACCCGGCAGTTGTGGCTGTTTCGCGCGAGCTGAAGCAGCCACAACTGCCGGGTCGACTTGTGTGTGGATCCACACGCCTTCTCCTAACCCGAGCTAGTGATTCGGCGCTGCTGGTAGTATGAACTCGTCGTGACTGGCGTGCAGATGGAAACCATCGGGGAGCGACATTTTTGATAGGCCGCTCGCCTGGGCCGCAGATCCTGGCAACACCACACAAGGGAACCGCACATGTCAAACCAGTCAGCATTCTTTAACGAGCCACTTGAGGTCGTCGATCCCGAGATCGCCGAGGTGCTCAAGAACGAGCTTGGGCGTCAGCGATCCACACTCGAAATGATCGCGAGCGAGAACTTTGTTCCTCGCGCAGTGCTCGAGTCACAGGGCTCGGTGCTCACTAACAAGTACGCCGAGGGCTACCCGGGCCGCCGCTACTACGGTGGCTGCGAGTTCGTCGACATCGCTGAAGAGCTCGCGCGCGAGCGCGCGAAGAGCCTGTTCGGTGCGGCGTACGCGAACGTGCAGCCCCACTCGGGCGCATCGGCGAACGCCGCGGTGCTCAGCGCGATTGCTGAGCCGGGCGACACGATTCTCGGTCTCGAGCTCGCGCACGGTGGCCACCTCACGCACGGCATGAAGCTCAATTTTTCGGGCAAGCTCTACAACGTGGTCTCGTATGGGGTGGATCCGGAGACGTTCCTCGTGGACATGGACGTGGTGCGCGAGAAGGCGCTTGAGCACAAGCCGAAGGTCATTATTGCGGGCTGGTCGGCGTACCCGCGCACGCTTGACTTTGCTGCGTTCCGTGCGATCGCTGATGAGGTTGGCGCGACGCTGTGGGTTGACATGGCGCACTTCGCCGGTCTCGTCGCTGCGGGTCTGCACCCGAACCCGGTGCCGCACGCACACGTCACCTCGTCGACCGTGCACAAGACCATCGGTGGCCCGCGCTCGGGCTTCATCCTTACGAACGACCTCGAGTTGCACAAGAAGCTCAACTCGAACGTGTTCCCGGGTCAGCAGGGTGGTCCCCTCATGCACGTGATCGCAGCAAAGGCGACCGCGTTCAAGCTCGCCGCGACAGACGAGTTCAAGGAGCGTCAGGAGCGCACCCTCTCGGGCGCTAAGCTCGTCGCTGCAGCGCTCACCTCGGAGGCGTCAAAGGCGGCTGGCGTCGACGTGCTCACCGGTGGCACCGACGTGCACCTCGTGCTCGCAGACTTGCGCAACTCGAAGCTCGACGGTCAGCAGGCCGAAGACGCACTGCACGCGGTCGGCATTACCGTGAACCGTAATGCGGTTCCGTTCGATCCACGCCCGCCGATGGTCACGAGCGGCCTGCGCATTGGTACGCCCGCGCTCGCTACCCGCGGGTTTGGCGACACCGAGTTTGCCGAGGTTGCAAACATCATCGCGCAGACGCTCACCGAGTCGGGCGACGTGGAATCGCTGAAGGCGCGCGTGAAGACGCTCGCTGACGCGTTCCCGCTGTATCCCGGCCTCGAGGAGTGGTAGGCCGGTGACTGAACAGTCGACATCCGGCGCGCAAAAGCTCAATGGCACCGCGGCTGCCGCAGCCATCAAGACCGAGCTCGCCGAGCGCGTTGCGGCCCTCGCTGCACGCGGCGTCGTGCCTGGGCTCGCTACCGTGCTCGTGGGCGAAGACCCGGGTTCACAGTGGTACGTTGCGGGCAAGCACCGTGACTGCGCTGAGGTTGGTATCGCGTCGATCAAGCGCGAGCTGCCTGAGTCGGTGACGCAGGAAGAGCTTGAGGCCGTCATTGACGAGCTCAACGGCAATCCCGAGTGCACCGGGTACATCGTGCAGCTTCCGCTGCCGAAGCACATCGATACGAACCGAATTCTTGAGCTCATCGACCCTGACAAAGATGCCGACGGGCTGCACCCGACGAACCTCGGTCGACTCGTGTTGAACGCGAACACCGAGATCACGAGCCCACTGCCGTGCACCCCGCGCGGTGTGATTGAGCTCGTGGAACGCAACGGCCTCTCGTGGGCTGGCAAGCACGTGGTCGTCGTTGGCCGCGGTGTGACCGTTGGCCGCCCGATCGGGCCGCTGCTCACGCGCCGCGAGTACAACGCGACCGTGACGCTCACCCACACTGGCACGGCTGACCTCGCGGCCGAACTGCGTCGCGCTGACGTCATCGTTGCCGCCGCTGGTGTCGAGGGCATCGTGAAGGCTGAGAACGTCAAGCCCGGCGCGATCGTGCTCGATGTGGGTGTGTCGCGCAAGGTCGATCCCGAAACCGGCAAGAGCCGCGTTGTCGGCGACGTCGACCCGGCTGTCGCCGAGGTAGCTTCGTGGATCTCGCCGAACCCCGGCGGCGTCGGCCCCATGACGCGTGCGCTGCTGCTCAAGAACGTCGTCGAGATGGCTGAGCGCGCGGCTTATCAGATATGATCCCGAAGTAAGCGATTACTCTCGTGGGGGCGAGGGGTCGATCGACTAAGGGGGAGCTGTGAGCATTGCTGAGGGGTGGCAACACCCGCGCGGAACGCATGGTGCGGCACCAGTGTCGACTGCCGAGCAATTGGCAACGGACCGTGGTCTCGGATACGTGAATTTGTTCGAGACTGACATCGATCTGCAGATGGTTGAGTTGGTGACCACAGATCTTTGTCGACGCCATCGTGTGATCCCTGTGACGATTTCAGAGCACCGGGTGCGATTGGCGATGGTGGATCCGAGCGACATCATCGCAATCGACGATGTTGCGAGTGCGACTGGGCGCACCGTTACTCCGCTCGTCGCGTCAGCGGAAGCTATGGAGTATGCGCTCACTCGCTTTGCGAGGCTCGACCAGCAGATCGCTGAGTTGTCAAGTGAATTGAGTGCACAGGCTGCTGCACTTGACCTCGACCGTGCGGCAGATGAGAACAGTGGCGCGCTTGAAGACGCCCCGATCGTTCAGTTTGTAAACCTCATCATTTCGCAGGCAATTCAGGATCGGGCCTCGGACATTCATATCGAACCGGCTGATGGTGTGCTGCGAGTGCGCTATCGCATCGATGGAGTGTTGCGGGAAGTGCAGAATGCGTCGGCATCGATTGCAAGCGGAGTGGTCTCGCGTATGAAGATCATGAGCAATATTGATATTTCAGAGCGCCGTTTGCCGCAGGATGGCCGCATGACTGTGAAGCATCGTGGCCGTGAGGTTGATCTTCGCGTTGCAACACTTCCGACCCTCTGGGGTGAGAAGGTGGTGATGCGCATTCTTGACACACCAGCCGAACAATTGCGCCTCACCGACCTCGAGATGTCGGAACGCAATTACGACGTGTTTCAGGCCTCATTCAAGAAACCCCACGGTATGGTGCTTGTGACCGGTCCCACTGGGTCAGGTAAGTCAACGACGCTGTACATGACATTGCATGAAATTGTGCGTCCCGAGATCAATGTGATCACAGTTGAAGACCCGGTGGAATACCGCATGGATGGTGTGAACCAGATGCAGGTGAATCCTCGCGCTGGTCTCACCTTCGATAGTGCTCTCCGGTCAATATTGCGTAGCGATCCCGACGTGGTGTTAGTCGGAGAGATCCGCGATTCCGAAACCGCGCAGACAAGCATCGAGGCCGCACTCACGGGGCACCTTGTGCTTTCGACTCTGCACACGAACGATGCGCCGAGCGCCGCCAGCCGGCTTGTCGAAATGGGTATCGAACCGTTCCTGGTTGCCTCTGCCCTCGATTCTGTGATGGCGCAGCGTCTCGCGCGACGGCTGTGCAAAGACTGCGTGATAGTGCGACAGCCGAGTCCTGAAGTACTCGAGAGTATAGGGTTCGTGGTGCCAGGGGGCATGGCTCAGGTCGGTGAACCGCAGGGGTGTTCGCGGTGTTCGGGAACGGGATACCGTGGGCGCGTCGCGATCCACGAGGTAATGCGAGTGACCCAACAGATTGCGCAACTCATCGTCGCTGGAGCCTCGAATCAGGATCTACGAAGCGTCGCCATCGAGCAGGGTATGGTGCCGCTGCGTGAGGACGGCTGGCGTAAGGTACTCGCGGGTGCGACTTCGATTGAAGAAGTCTTGCGCGTCACTGTGTGACCCGACTGTATTCCAACCCGAAAGGTCATGTGGTGCCTGGATTTGTGCTCGACGCTACTTTGGCGCAACTGGAGGCCCTTGGGGCTTCAGATTTGCATTTGAGTGTGGGTTCACCGCCGATTGTTCGTATTGATGGTGATCTGACACCAATACCGGGCGCGCATGCTCTGCTTACGGTTGACGCCCTGAACGATGTGATTCAAGGCATGCTGACGGGCGAGCAGAAGCGTAGATTCAGCGAAGACCTTGAGCTTGACTTCGCTCACTCACTCGCCGGGGTGGGTCGGTTTCGAGTAAACGTGTACATGCAGCGACAAATGATCGGTGCAGCGTTTCGTCGTATCGACAATGAAGTGCGCGATCTTGAGTCGCTCGGTGTGCCCGCCCATATTCGTGACCTCGCCTTCCTTCCGCGGGGTCTTGTGCTCGTTACGGGACCCACGGGCTCTGGAAAATCCACGACCCTCGCCTCGGTTCTCGACATCATAAATTCTGAGCGTCGCTGCCACATCGTGACAGTCGAGGACCCGATTGAGTTTATGCATCAACCGAAGCGAAGCCTCATTCATCAACGTGAAGTTGGTGTTGACACGCGCAGCTTTGCGGTGGCCTTAAAACATGTACTCCGGCAGGATCCTGATGTGATTCTTATCGGCGAGCTTCGCGATCCCGAGAGCATCTCGGCGGCACTGACGGCTGCGGAGACGGGCCATCTTGTGTTCGCCACTCTGCACACCGTTGATGCGGCGCAGTCGATCGACCGAATTGTTGACGCGTTTCCACCACACCAGCAGAATCAGGTGCGCGTGCAGCTCTCAGGTAGCTTGAAGGCCGTCGTTTCTCAGACGCTACTTCGTAGGAAGCAGGGCGGTCGAGTGGTTGCGACCGAAGTGCTCCGCATGACGTCTGCTATTGCGAATCTCATTCGAGAGGGTGAGACGCACCAGATTTACTCGGTTCTGCAGTCGGGGTCTGAGAATCATATGCATACGCTTGATCAGTCGCTACTCGAACTCGTGCGCACGGGTGAGGTTGAGGCCTCTGAGGCGCGTGAATACGCTGGACACGCACGTTCCTTCGATGACTCGGTGCAATCCGCGGCGGCGAATGGTGTGAATCGGCAGGTTGCCGTGACGAATAATATGTGGGAGTACTGACCGTGGCTAAGACGCAGACAGATCCGCTCTTCTCGTACCGAGCGTTGAATACTTCTGGCCGGGTAAGGCGCGGAACGGTAAGTGCGCCGAATGAGTCGGCAGCGGTTCAGGCGATTGAGGCAAAGGGTTTAGTTCCACTTGCGGTGCGCAATAATGCGAGCCTTGGTTTGTTTAATCGAGAGTTAGATTTCGGTGTTGCTAAACCTCCGACGACTCAAGATCTTGCCATTGCCTCGAGGCAGCTGGGTGAACTCATCGACGCTGGGGTTCCCCTCTTGCGTGCGCTCGAAGTGGCGGCGGATCAGACCGAGAACCGTGTACTGGCCGAAAGTTTCGATGCGGTGAGCCGCGAGGTAGGGCAGGGGCTATCACTGTCGGCCGCACTTGAAACTCGCCCGAAGGTGTTTCCGGAGCTCATGGTGAATCTCATTCGTGTCGGTGAGGTCGGCGGATTCCTGGCTCAGGCCTTGCGCTCGGTAACGACGAACTTTGAGACCGAGTTGCGACTGCAGCAAAAAGTTAAGGCAGCGATGACGTATCCAATCGTTGTGCTCATTGTTGCCATCATCGCGGTGGTAGCGATGATGCTGTTCGTTGTCCCGATCTTCGAAGAGCTCTTTGCGGGTTTCGGTACAGAGCTCCCGTTTATCACCCAGGTTCTCGTGTCGATTTCGCGTGCTGCGGTGTTCTGGGTGCCAGCACTCGCAGTACTCGTGTTCGCTGGATGGTATTGGTATTCCCGCCACAAACGCGAAGATGCGGTGCGACGCAAGATTGAGACGTTCAAGGTGAACATGCCGGTCTTTGGTCCGCTATTTCGCAAAGTCGCAATTGCCCGAGTGAGCCGCAACCTTGCGGTAATGATCAAGGCGGGGGTGCCTCTGCTCGAGGCCCTCGGTTTTGTTCGCCGGGTTTCCAGCAACTGGGTGGTTGAAGAAGCGCTTCGTGACGCAGAGAATTCGGTGCGGTATGGGCGGAGCCTCGCAGGCCCGCTCGCAGAGCACGAAGTGTTTCCCCTATGGTCACTCAGATGATCTCGGTAGGTGAGGAATCTGGGTCGCTCGACGTGATGCTGACCTCTCTTGGTGACTACTACGATTCTGAGGTTGAATCGACCTCGGAACAGCTCACGAGCATGATCGAACCTCTGCTCATTGTGGGAATAGGAATCATTATCGGTGGCATGATGGTGGCGCTCTATCTCCCGATCCTCACGATGAGCACCGCAGTACAAGGGATTTGACATAAAGTTCACATAAACCCCCAGGTTGCTTGTAGGTTCAATGCACGTTTGAGAATTCATCTAGAGACCGAGCTTTATAGTGTGGCAGTATTCATAGTGCAGCCCTCGTTGTTGAACGCTCGAGGGTTTTTTACTGCAATATTCTGTGCTCTGGGGGGAGCACTGTTCTAGGGGGATTATTTTGCGTACACGTATTCAAGCTGTTCTGAACAACCGCGAAGAGGGTCAGAAGGGCTTCTCGCTCGTTGAGCTCGCTGTGGTCATTGTGATCATTGGCATTCTCGTCGCGATCGCCGTTCCTGTTTTTGCAAACATGCAGTCGAACGCGACCGCAGCGACAAACGAAGCGAATGCTGCGAACGGTAGCTCGATGATTGCGGCCGCCGTCGCGAACTCATCGGGTGGATCGCTTGCTGTCGCCGATGCGGAAGCGGCTTTGGAGAAGCTCGAGGTCAAGGACAGCGCCGAGGCCGTGGAACTCACGGCGCCTGCGACAGAAGCGGTCACACTCGAAAATTACTGCGTCACTGCAGGTGATGCAACAAGCGGCCCGGGCTGCGCCTAAAGAGCAACGCTGAGTCGCTGGACTCACTCTTCACGGTGGGTGTCACTCTAAGGCACCCACCGTGCCCGTCTTGCGGTGTTGCCGCAGACATGCCTTTTCGTTGAGTACCAAAGGGATACCAATGCGTCGGGTCGCTGGTGTACTGCGCGGCGAGACCGGGTTAACTATGACCGAGCTCGCTGTTGCGATTGTATTGCTAAGCCTGGTTATTGCTGGGCTCGCACCTCTCATGGTGAATTCGGTGCTGCTCGCACAAAAGAACGCGAACGTCGGTGAGGCGAATCGGGTTGCCGCAGCGCAGCTCGACGAAACACGTTCGGTCGTGCGAGGTGCGGCGTGTGAGTCAGTGGCAGATCTGAATGCTTCAGATCTCGCCATTTCAACTGGTGGAGGCGCCGAAGGCGCGATCCACAAACTGCGAGTGACGCGCGACGTGACCTGTACTGATCGTCTGGCAACCGTGACGATCTCGGTGTTTGACAGGAACGCAACCAGCGCGGCACCTGACCCGCTCGTCAGCGCGACGACACAGGTGGTGACTGCATCGTGAAACTTCGCATCATGCGCGGGCTGCGCCGCGACGACGGTATCAGCCTGGTTGAGCTCTCGGTGACCATGGTGGTGCTCGGCATCATTGCATTGATTGTTTCGACATTTATGGTCTCGATATTTCGCAGTGAACAGGCAGTACAGGGTATCTCGGCGTCGTCGAATGACAGCCAGGTTGTCACGCTCGCGATCGCAGATGACATGCGAAACGCGCGCAGCTTCATCACTACACCTACTTCGGTCACTGCGTCCGTGAGTACCTCACAGGCTCAGATGGGCTGGGAGTGCGTGCGCTGGGAAATTGATCCTGCATCGGGCAAGCTCGTTCGCGAGCGGTGGCCCGATGGAGCGCAGAGTGGGGCCCGAATGGCCGCAGCTCCGGCATCAGGTGTACTGGCTCAGGGCGTCGGCGCGTTCGGCACCGAAGATTTCTTTACGGGTGGATCGTCATCAACTGCGAGTGGATCCACGACGGGCACGCTCGAGTATCGTTTTACTATCGCGACATCGGATGAGCACTCGATTGATGTTGCTGGCCAGGTGACTAACCGGCTCTCGTCTGCGGGAACATCGTGTTGGGAAGGTGCGTGATGATTCGCTTCATGCACGGACTGAGGCGCCGGGGATTCCGCGTGCTGGGTCGGAGCGAAGATGGCGCTGCGCTTCCACTTGTGCTCGTCATCTTTCTTGTTGGGTTTGCGCTTGTATCGTCATTTCTCGTCGCGATCCTGAGCTCGGCGCAGGTGAGTCAAACGACGCGCTCGAACATTCAAGCACATGCGGCAGCTGAGGCTGGAATCGCGGCGGCGCAGGTGAAGCTTCCAACACTGGCAGCGGATGGTGTGGATATCTGTTCGTCGTTTCCCACCGCGCAGCTCGAGAGCACGAACGAACCGAGGTTCTCGGTGACAGGCTCGTGCGACCTCACATCGACACCGGCAACCTTGACGATAACATCTGCTGGTGAAGCGCAAAATGGTGACACCGCTACCGTCGAAGCAGTATTTGCGATTGACCCGCCAGCTGACGGTAACGACGAAGTAGAGCAACCCGTGGGCTCCGCGGGCAATGCGATCGTGAGCGTCGGGGGCGGTGATGGTGGCTTCGCAAATGGCCCACAATTGAAGCTCGCGACGATTGACGGCAAACCGACCCGTGTGGTGACCCGCGAACCAACTTTCACCTGCAACGGGCTGGTCATACCCGGCACAGTGTTCGCCGCGAACGATGTGTTCACGACGCCCTGTGTCGTGAATGGAGATCTGCACATCGGGGGACAGCTGAAGACGAACAACTCTGATACGAACCAGATAACTGGCAATGTGTATCTTGCGGGGAGCGAGAAGGTCTCAGGGAACCATCCGGCTGTTTCGCATGTGTTGAGTGGCGCCATGGGTGATGCGAGCGCAATTGGTCGCAACAACGTCTATGCAAATGGCAATGTGAAACTTCATGACGGTGCGTCTACTGTGTACGGCGATTTGAATGTGGCAGGCACCGACCGCTCGTACGTTAACGGCACGGTGAAGCGCAATTTCATGACGAACGGTACAGCCGAAATCCCTGGCACGGTTGAGGGTAACTTCACTGCACTTGGGTCGGGTGATTCGAAGATCACCGGCACCGTGAAGGGCAACGTACACACGAGTGGCGCCCTTGCGGTGACGGGTACCGTGCATGGCGACATCGAATCGCGCAGCACAGGTGTGTTGCGCATTACAGGCACGGTGAGCGGCGATATTCGTACCGACGGAACCGTGCTCCTCGACCATGGAAGTCGGGTTGAGGGAAACATTGTCGCGCTTGGTGCGGGCGAGAACACTTTTAGAACCGCGCCGAACGGCAACGTTCAGGTCACCGGTGCGATGAAGGTAGATGGCTGGGGGCTCACGTTCCGTGGCTATGTGCAGGCGGGCAAGACGGTGGCCTTTAACAACACCAAAGTGCGGGGTACTCGCCCGGGCACCGATTGCCACGTAACTCGTGGGTCGGGTCAGGGGTCTCCGTGGTCGCAAAATGGAGCCTCCAACGGACACACTGTGTGCGATGAGTCACGCTTCCCGGTGTTCCCGAGCATTCCGACCGTGAACCCGGTCGCAAGTGTGAACCCACCTGAAATCGAACCCTGGCGTGATTATGAGTTTGCACAGAGTGATTGGCTCGGATTTGCCTCGCAGATCGTGACCGGGTCGGAGTGTAATGATTGGAAACGGTACCCGGGGGACGGGTGGGGTTCGCTCAGCGCTCTCGATACCAACACAGTTATTGATCTGCGCGCGTGCGGCGATCTGCAGTACAGCGCCTGGAGCGGTGAAAACTCTCGACCGAAACTCGGTGTCGATGTCGCGCTGATCGTTGAACGTGCGAATCTCAACGGAATGGACTGGTCAGCTAAGTCAGGTACGACGCCGAGTCTTTGGGTGGTGAATCCGGGGGTGCAAAACCAAGCGACTGCGGGTTGTAATAGGCCAGCAGTGAATCTCGAGAATGTGCACCTCGACGACTCCTTGCGCACGATGGTGTACACCCCGGCAGGTTCGAGGCTGAGTGGATCCTCATTCGTTGGAAACGTCTATTCTGGTTCGGTGTGTATTGGCGGCACTACCTCCCTGTGGTTTTCTCCAATGGGGCTCCCGTCGTGGGGGCCAATCGGTGACGGCGGCAATAGCGGTGACGGTGGCTCCAACGGCAATGGTGACGGCGGTTCCGAATCAGATAATTCTGAGAGCAGCGTTCCGCAGATCATCGGAGGCATTTCGGCCGCACCACTTTCCATTCGCAATATTGAGTCGGAGTCCGTCGCATGATCGGTTCGGCCGAATTCGGGTGGCTCCTCGCGCTCGCTGGAGTGCTTGGCCTCGCGATCGGGTCGTTTCTGAATGTAGTTATTTGGCGTGTGCCGCGCGGGGAGTCACTGCTGGCTGGGAGTCACTGCCAAAGTTGCGACGCACCAGTGCGACCGTGGCACAACATTCCCGTCGTGTCATATATCGCGCTCAGGGGTCGTTGCGCACACTGCGGCGTCGCCATTGGCATTCGTTATCCACTGATCGAACTCGGTACCGCGGCTGCGTTCGTGCTCATTACCTGGTGGTACTGTGTAGAATTTGCGTGGCCCAACGCGGCCGGCAATCAATTCATCTCCGGGTTGTTTGCGCTTGTAGCGTTTCTGTGGTTTGGCGCCGCATCGATTGCTCTTACCACTATTGATGCCAAACATCAGCGACTGCCCAATGCAGTTGTCTTGCCGAGTGCTGCGGTCGTCTTGTTGCTACTCAGCGTGTCATCTTTGCTCGTCGGAGATTGGTCGAGGCTCGGGGTTACGCTCGGTGCGAGTGCGGCCTTGTTCGCATTGTATTTCGGCATTGCACTTGTGTACCCGAGAGGTATTGGCGGTGGTGATGTCAAGCTGGCACCGCTCGTTGGCGGAGTGCTCGGGTATCTCGGCTGGAGTGCCGTGGGTGTTGGCGCATTTTCGGGCTTTTTGTTTGCTGCGCTCGTCGGAGTTGTGTTGATGTTCGGGCGTCGCGCGCGGTGGCGCAGTGCTATCGCCTACGGCCCATGGATGCTCATTGGTGCATGGGTTGGTTTGGTCTGGGGCGACGCGCTTATGAACATTTATATTGACTTTGCGTGGTCGGCGTGATTTCGCGGAGATCTCTGGGTCTGGCTGCCGCTACACTGAGGCGTTGGATGTGCCAAGGGGAAGGTGCGTAATGGCGAAAGACGTGGTGGGGCTCGTCATTTCGAGTCGGGCGGTGTTCGCCGCAGAGGTAGAGCACCGTCGCAAGAAACTGCCAAGGCTTAAACGGGTCGGAATGGTCGAGCTGCCTGAGAACGTTGTGAGTGACGGCGAGGTTCGTGACGCGAACGCTGTGACACGCGTACTCGTGCAACTGTGGGAGCAAGCCGGCTTCTCCTCGAAGCGAGTGATTTGTGGCATCGGCAACCAGCGCACTCTCGTGCGCAATCACACCGTGCCTCAAATGAGTGAAGCACAGTTGAGTCGAGCGCTTCGATATCAGGTTGAAGACATGTTGCCGGTGCCTGTCACCGACACGATCCTCGACTTCTATCCAATCGCACCGGTCGAGGGCAGCGTTCCGCCGCAGATGGACGGGCTGCTCATCGCCGCACTCAAATCGAGCGTCGAAAGCGAAGCCGCGGCGGTGTCGAATGCCGGGTTGAAGGTTGTGGGCTTCGATCTCAATTCGTTTGCAGTGTTGCGCAGTGTAGATGTGGGCGATACCTTGCTTGGCACGCGGCTCATAGTGTCGCTGGGTTGGCGGGTGTCCCATATCCTCGTGGTGCGCGATAGGGTGCCCCAATTTGTGCGGATCGTGCCTCTTGGCGTTGGGCACATTTTCGACGCATTGCGCAAGATGGATAACGAAGCGGTTGCGCGGGCCGAGACGCTCGCAGAATATATCGCAATAATGCGGCGCATGGACACGAACCAGGATCCTGATCTGACGGCCGCGATCGTTCCAGTGATCGAGCAAATTCGCAGCACAGTGGAGTACTACTCCGCAACCTACACTGGCGAGGAAATATCGAGCGTGCTTCTACTCGGATACGGTGCGATTGGTACCAGCGTCGAGAATCTGATTGCCGAGGAGTTCGATATTCCTGTTGAGATAGGGGATCCGATACGGGGCGTCGATCTGACTGGTGCTGAGCCAGGAGAACTTATTGAAGAGTTTTCGCAGCTTCTCTCGGTACCTGTTGGTCTCGCGTTGAGGGGGCGGTGATTCACATGTCTAAGAAATCACGACAGCTACCGGTCTTCGGGGGAACTCCGAAAGCCAATCTTCTGCCTATGCAGCAGCGAGCAGAAATTATTCATGATCGAACGCTGCCAAAACTGCTCATCGCGGTGCTTTCTGTGGGCATAGTCGCGGTGGCACTCGTTATGGCGGGAATGTGGTTCACCGGTCACGCCGACACGAAGCTGAGTCAGGCTCAGCAAGCGACTGAAGAACTGAATCTCGCATTCGCGGAGCACTCAGAACTGCACCATACGAGGCAAGACATCGAGATGATCTCGAAGTTTCTCGAAGAGTCTGATGCTGGTCAAGCCTTATACGTTGAGGTGTTCGAGCGTGTTCGTGGTGTGCTCCCTGAGGCGTCGACGGTTCAGGATTTCCAGGCAGCCCCTGCGTTGAGTGACGCTGCAGTTTCCCTGTGCGGTACAGGGGCTTTTGCAGTCACGGTAACTGCCCAGCTGTCGAGTATTGCAGAGGCGAGTGCCTTTGTGGGCTCGCTCTCCGGACTCGAGGCAAGTGTTTGCGCTGAGCTCACGTCACTCTCGTCAGGTGCGGCTGAAGCACCAGTCATTGCCACCGTGCAGGTGATGTTTGACGACACACTAGCTGGGCCGCGCTCGGATGAGGAGACCCCGTGAGTCTGAAGACGAGATTATGGGTGCTTGGCACTGTGGTCGTATGCGCGGGCATGCTGTTCATCGGTATTTTCGGTGGACTCATGCCGCAGGTTGTGACTGCGCAGTCGACGACGGCGATTGCTGGCGACATAGAAGATCAGAATGAGTTGCTTCGCGAGCAGATAGCCGAGCTTGAATCCGCTGAGGGCGGGAGCTCGATACTCAATGAACAGTATGCGGATCTGGTGGGTGCAATCCCGGTAAGCGCTGACACTGCGGCATTTCTTGGAGAGTTGCGGCAGTTGCAGACGGTGTCAGGAGCGACGGTCTCTGATTTCACACTCTCAGATCCCCAGAGCGGCGACGTTGAGACCGCGACGGAGAGTGCTGGAGCGCAATCATCGGTCTCGGCGAACATTGTAAAGATTCCAGTGAACTTAGTTGCGGTCGGAACACAGCAACAGGTTGCTGACTTCGTGCATTCTCTCCAGACCGGTCCCCGATTCGTGCTCGTGCACTCAGTGGAGATCTCTGGCACGCCAGAGGAATCGATTGCGGTGGTCGAGGGAGATGTGTTCTCGATAGCGACGAGGGAATAAGCGGTCACCTATAGCTGGTAGCGTGATTCCGTGATCGCACTTATTTTCGCGCGCCTTGCGCAGACCGAGTACCAGGGGTTTATCGGCTGGGTGCTCGACCTGATGGAGACCCTCGGCGAAGTCGGGGTGGGGCTCGCGGTCTTGATCGAGACCTTCGTGCCGCCGATCCCATCAGAGGCGGTCCTGCCGGGCGCCGGGTTCCTGGCGTACGACGGCCGCATGAACTTCTGGCTGGCGTGGCTGTTCGCGACGCTCGGCGCGCTGGTCGGTGCGTGGATCTGGTACTGGATCGGCTACGCCTTCGGCCGAAACCGCACGCGGTGGGTCGTGGGCAAGATTCCACTGATGGATCACGAAGACTTCGACAAGGCCGAGGCCTTCTTTGCGAAGTGGGGCGCGGCAGCCGTTTTGTTTGGCCGCTGCGTGCCGCTCGTGCGCTCGTTCATTTCGATTCCTGCGGGTATTGAGCGCATGAACTTCGTGAAGTTCACTCTGTATACGCTCATTGGCTCGGGTGCATGGAATGGTCTGTGGATCGGCCTCGGCTTCGCCTTCGGCCCCGCAATCAAGCCGATCCTTGAGCAGTGGAGCGGCGTGATTAGCGACGCGGTGCTCGTGGTGATCGGACTGTTAGTGGTGTGGTTTATCGTCGCCCGCGTGATCCGCAACCAGAAGCGCAAGCGCGAGCTCGCCAACGAGGGCTAGCATCACTCACGCGGTTTTCTGCAGTCAAACAGGACCATTTTTGCCAGTTCCTCCTGTTTGAATTAGGAATTCCTGCCTGAATGCTGGTGCTGGTGTCAGGCGAGCAGTAGCTCGACGTTGACGAGCGAGCAGTATGCTTCAAGCCAAGTGAAGCCGTGACTTCCTGGGGCGAATGTCCCCAGGCCCTCGTCAGTTACGGTGAGGTCGCTTTCTTTGACGCGATCCCCGAAGAATATGTATGCCTCAGCGGTGTTGTCGCGGGCACTCATCCACGCGATGCCTTCGAAGCCTGCCGTGTGAGCTGCCTGTGCCCAGAGGACGGTCTTATCGTAGACGTCGCCATTGGTGGCGATGATGTCTTGCGTCTCAACGCCCAGGCGCCGAAGGCCAGGGCCCATGAGCATTGCGAGACTGAGCTCACGTTTGAGACGAAGGGCCGTTATCGTGCGAGTTGCATAGCCCGCTATTGGCAGGATCCCGCCGGTGAGTGGAGTGTCGTGAAGGAGGGACTCGCAGATAGCTGCCTCCGTTGTTGCCGCGGCGTAGAGCGACGATACGACACCAGCACCAGCATAGAAATGTGCGAAACGTGTTGGTGAACCCATGCCTGGGTTGAAAGCGTTGCCCTCACGGCGTGGATCGTGCACGCGATGTAGGAGGGTTCCAGCCTCTAATACGTGTGACAGTGCGTCGAAGGGTGCAGGTGGCGACGGAACGTTGGTGGGTGGTCTTGGGCTGCGGAGAGTGGGGATCGGGTTCACCACTCGGTGCCCCAGGAGCGGGCAGAGACAGAGAGGATGCGCTCAGCATCATCCAGATGGTCGACGGGACGAGCGCCGTCGAAGTACGTCGATGGTGAAACCATCCAGAGGAGCGCATCGCTCATTGAGCGGTTGTGCTCAGTGGCGAGCTTCAGTAGGGGTGCGACCCAGGTGTGAACTGTGCCGGTGGTGGTGTTCAGTTGGAAGCCGGGGTAGACGTAGGCGTTCTTCCGTTCAATACCCGCGAGTGCCCCGCGTTTACGGAGCGCAGCCGCGTATGCGCGGTTATCTTTCGAAGCACCGAGTATTGCTGCGACCTCTGCAGACGAGAGTAGACCGAACTCTCTATCGATTTGGCGCCACACATTCTCGGTTGCTTGTGCTGCACGAGCGATCTCGGGCGATACGGTGGTGTCGAGTGACGCAAGCGCGTTCTCGAGCGATCCAACTGAGCGGTTGAAAGTCAGGGTGGCGCGCAGTGAAGTCAGAAAACCTGTGGCTGAGCCGGATGCGGTTCGGAGAGCGCGTTCGATCGAGGTTGCGTCTGTGCGCTCAAGGATCTCGAGAGCGCGTCGAACTTCTTCCTCGTGTGGTGCGGCGATGGTCATCGTAACCTCCTTCCTTTCAAATCTTACGCTCCATAGTGCTTGTAAGCAACGGGATCTCGAGGGTGTTGGGTGCAAAAACTGCAGCGGGTCGGTCAATTTGCGCAGAGACTGCGGTTCGGCGGGGCAAGACAATTACGTTTACGAGTGAGGGGGTTGAGTGAATTCGTGAAGTGATTGAGTGAGGCCTCCTCTGGTGTTTGTGCGCGTGAATACTGCAGCGTTCGCGTCTGACGCCGAACAGGTCGGGGCGGTCGCATCAAGGATTCTCACTGCAACAACCACAGCTGGGTCTGCGCTTCTCTCGTGCGCAGGCATGGCCGGCATCGATCCGATGGCCGAGGAATTCGCGCTCGGCACGAAGACCGGGGGCGGCTACGACCTGTCGGCGGCTTCGATGCTGGAGTCGGGAGTCACGCTCGCGAAAGCCGTCGCGACCTTTGAGGGGCGAGTCCTGGGTCTTGCCGCGGCGTACCGGGCGATGGAGCTCGTGGGCTTAGGTGGTGGATCGAACCCGTACGCGACCCTGACCCCAACCCAGATCACGGCGTCTCCGCCGTCGGTTGGTTCGTCTTTGGGTGATGAGCAGCGTGGTACCCCGCAGGGCGAGATCATGGAGTGGGTTGAAAACTTCCTGAAAGACACCGCGGGGATTGTGATCCCAACCGCAGACACCGGGAAAATCACCCAAGCCGCAGACGCGTGGGATGCGTACGCTGGGGAACTCACCACCGCAAAAGCAGAGCTTGAAGCGGCGCTCCCGCTCACGCTTGCTTCGGAGTTCCCGCAGCGCGGCGATGTCACGGCGGTGCATACGAAACTGTCGAGCCTTATCGATGATCTCGCCGCTGATGCTCGGGAAATGAGCGAGGGGTGCGCAGCGTTCGCGAAGAGTGTCGGGGAGATCCGGGCAGAGCTGCTCGAGATGCTCGGGCAGTTAGCGGCCGAGATCGCGCTCGATATCGGACTCGGGGCGGTCCTGTCCTTGGTGTCGTTTGGGGCTGGCGCGGTCGCGGCCGCGGGGAAGGCTGCGCTCACGGTCGCAAGGTGGGTACCGAAACTCATTGCCGTGATTAACAGGCTGAAGACGCTGATTCAGTCGGCGAAGCGCACGATGGCGGCGATGCGCCGGGCGTCGATCGAAGCGATCGAATCGGCAGTGTCAGGGGCGGTCGCGAACGCTACCGCGTCAGCCGCGTTTGGGAACTTCTCCTGGGACGATGTGGGTGGTGCTGCAGTGTCGTCCGCGATTGGTGGTGCGATCGCGGGACCCTTCTCCCATATTGGCAGTAGCATCACTTCCCGTGGTGCCCGGGTTACGACCCGTGCGACCGTTGACGGGGTTACTGGTGGGGTGGGTGGTGTTGCGGGTGAGTTCGCCGCATCGCAGGTGACTGGGCAAGACTTCAACCTCCTCATGTCCACGCTCGTCGGTGCTGCGGGCGGCGCTGCGGGTGGTGGTCTGACGTCGATCAAGAACCCCTCGGTTGGCCCGAGCGCTTCCCTCACAAACGCATTCACTGCTCCATCGCCTGGCGGTGCCGCTCCGGCTACGACAAGCGTGGGTGGCACCTCGTTAAACGGCAGCCCAACTACAAACGCAGGTGCTCCAAGCGGTGGTGCTCACAGCGGTGGCGCGTCAGCCCCTGGAGCTCCCGCGATCGGACCTGATGACGTTGGATCGGGTGCACCTACAGCAGGTGGATCTGGCAGTGCTTCTGGTTCTGGTGGCGCAAGCGGCCCCAGCGGTGCGGGCAGCCCGGGCGTGCCGCAGAGCAATGTTGAAGTGCCCACGTCGCTCGGGAGTGACGGGCCGGATGGCGGCGATAGTCGCGTGCGCACCAATGATGGTGTGAATGATCCCGACACTGCGGGTGATGGATCCGACGTCCCGGGCGGCGATGCTCCTGAGAGCCCGAACGAGTCTCATAGTCACCCTGGACCTGGCCAGCCCGCAGATGAGGCGGGGGTCGAAGCCGGAGCTCGTCCACCCACTGAATCTGCACTAGATCATTCCTCGGCATCGGATACTAATGACGGAGAGAAGCCTCCGCGTAGAAGCGCTTCGGAGGAGTACCCACCCCCGGAGGCAAACCATCGTATCGAGGTGGAGAACCCGGGAAGCCGGACCCAGTTTCCGCATGATGGGCTGGAACCAAACACGGCCTATGTGGTGGAGGGCCGCGGCACGTATTACACCGATGCGAGTGGCACCGTCACCCATGTGGAGACGGACTATGGTCCGAATAGTGCGCCGAATCCTGACCTGAACCATCCGGCACCGAATACGACGTATGTGGTGAATGATCGTCACGTGTTCGTCACTGATGCTCTAAGTCGCACAGTTGAGGTGCATGTGCCTCGATTGGAGTTGATCCCGGATACTCCGCGGTCGTCTAGTATTCAGCGTTCCGTCGGCCAATCTGCTGGCCCTGGGCATGATGGTGGCCATCTGATTCAGAACGCGGCGGGTGGTGGCCGTGAGCGGATCAATATCGTTGCGATGCTCGAGGAACTCAACCGATCCGTCTCACCGGAGAATAAACTGACGGAAAATTACTACGATTTTGAACGTTTGCTGCGTGGAGCCCTGAACGACAAGAGTGATGTCAGACTTGATCTGTACGTGCGGTACGACGAGGACACCACGCCTACTCGAATTGATGCCGAATACAGTATCGACGGAGAATGGTTTGATGAGCGTTTCGATAATGTCAGAAGGTTCTGAAATGTCCGTTCCTCCGATGGTCCGTCAGAGTGAGATCATTCAGGAGTTGTCCACGTTGCTCCCGGAGCGGGTGCCAGGAGAATGGGTTGAGTTGGTCTTCACTGAGCGCTCATTGTCAATGTATGGACAGGGTGAAATGCGTGCTAAGCGTCCTGATGGGTCGTGGGAAAGTGTTCGCGCACCTCGGAGTAAGAACGATCTTCTTGAAGAGTTGCGCTCCCTGATGTACCAGCCTGGCTGCGGAACCTGGTTCTCAACTACGTGGAGAGTAACTAAGACCCCTTCGGGAGAGTCGGCTGTGGACATAACTTTCAATTATGATGATGAGCCAGATTGGAGCCGACCAATTCGTGCATTCAATTATGTGCTTGACCTTGAGGACTTTCCTCGCGACGAGGAGCATATCCCTGCCTGGTTGCGTAAGAAGGTAGCTGAGGGCAAGGGCGAAGCTCAGTAGTTTGACCCGGTTGTGGGCTTAGCGGATTAGGGCTGTGATTCACTGCTCCTGCTCAGAGAATTCGATCCACCAATAACGATCCGGGCCGCACACCGACATCAATCGAAGCTCAGTATGAAGTTGACGGCGTACTGGACAGAGAGGAATTTGTGAATGTCCGTAGAAAGTGAGTTTCCGGTTCCTCCGATGATTCGTCAAGGTGAACTCATCGAACAAATTACGGCGCTTGTGCCGCAGGAGGTTAAAGGGGATTGGTCCCGTCTCGATTCCGCACATCGATTGCTCTCGATGTATGGGCAGAGCCGAATCGATGTTGCTTTTTCTGACGGTACTTCTGGGTATGCGCTAGAACCTCGTGAAGCTTCAAAGTTGGTGCGAGAGTTGCGAGAGGTAATGTATCGGCCGGGGACGGGCACGTGGTTTTCTGCGCTGTGGACGTTGACGAAAGATGCTTCGGGCGTGGTGTCTGCGGATGTGTCGTTCAACTATGACGAGGAGCCAGATTGGAGCCGTCCGATCGATCCTGGTTTGTATGGCATCGATCTGGAGGACTTCCCCCGTGACGAGGACCATATCCCGGTGTGGTTGCGAGAGATGCTCGCGGAAGCAGAGAAGAACGCGTCGGAGACAGAGTAGTTCGATCCAGTTGTGGACTCTGCGTTTCCGGAGTGGAGCTCAGTTTCCTGATTCGGAGTGTTCGGCCCACTGACAACGGTAAATTCGACCCGTGCGTTGGTTACGGCTTGAACCGAACCCCAACAACGATGGATGCCGAGTATGCGATCGATGGTGTGCCTGACTATATGAGGTTTGATAATGAGCGCGGATGAAATCGAAGTCCCCCCGATGATTAGGCAAGGGCAGTTGATTGATGAGATCGCGCCTCGGCTACCAGATCGTGTGGAAGGCGCCTGGTCTCGCCTATATTTCAGGCATAGGAACCTGTCAAAACTATCTGGCGGACGGATCGAAGTTGTTCGTCCTGATACGACAGAAGGGTACGCTCTTCCGCCTCGAGACATTTTGCCGCTCATCGACGAGCTGCGAAAAGTGATGTACCGGCCTGGAGTCGGTACATGGTTTTCCGCGGTGTGGACATTGACGAAGGATGCTTCAGGCGAGGTGTCTGCAGACGTGTCGTTCAACTATGACGATGAGCCGGAATGGTCAGATCCGATTCACCCCGGGTTGTATGGCATTGATCTTGAAGATTTTCCTCGAGACGAGGAGCATATCCCGGTGTGGTTGCAGGAGCGGCTTGCGGAAGCAAGGAAGAACGCTTCAGAAGCTCAGTAGTTCGGGACTAGGGGTTGACGCCAGCATCCGCGCGATCTAACATACAACCAAATGGTTGTAGATATGAATCTTTCAGACGAGGCAGTGGATCGGATCTTCCGAGCACTCGCAGACACCACGCGCCGCGACATTGTGCGCCGCACGCTGGTGGGCGAGCTTTCGGTGTCTGAGATCGCAGCGGAGTACGACATGTCGTTCGCGGCGGTGCAGAAGCACGTGGCGGTGCTTGAGGCCGCAGATCTCGTGGCGAAGATTCCGAGTGGGAGGGAGCGCATCGTGCGCGGTAACCCAGAGACCATTCGTCGCGCGCAGCGGCTGCTCGGTCAGTTTGAGCAGTTGTGGCGCGGCCGCATCGACCGGTTGGACGCGCTGCTTTCGACGGAGCCCTGAGCTGAAGAGAGCAGCGGTGATCCACACACGCAAGAACCCAACGGAGGGAACACATCATGCCAATCACAGCCGTCAACAAAGACCTTGACGCACTGACCCTGCAGGTCGTCGCCGACTTCACGGCGCCCGTGCGCAGGCTCTGGGACGCCTATCTCGATCCGAGTCAGATCGAGCGATTTTGGGGCCCGCCCACCTACCCGGCGACGTTCACGCGCCACGACGGGTCGCCCGGTGGACTCAGCAACTACGTCATGAATGGTGACGACGGCGGCGTGAGCCGCGGGTACTGGAAGTGGGTCGCCGTCGAAGAGGGCCGGTCGTTCGAGGTGCGCGACGGGTTTTCGAACGACGATGGATCACCAAACACCGACATGCCCGACATGCGCATGGTGTTCGACTTTCAAGAAACCGCGCTCGGCTCGCGCCTCGTGACCACGACCTATTTCAACTCGCTCGAAGAGCTCGAGCAACTCGTCGAGATGGGCATGGAAGAGGGCATGCGCGACGCGATGGGCCAGATCGACACGGTGCTCGAAGACCTCGCCGCGTTCGCCGCCGGCAACGGCACAGAGTTGCAGCTCATTGGCGACACGCAGGCTCGCGCGAGCCGCGTCATTCGCGGCAGTGTGGATCAGGTGTGGCGAGCCCACCACGACCCCGAATTGTTGCGCCGCTGGCAGCTCGGCCCCGACGGGTGGAGCATGCCGATCTGCGAGGTCTCGCCAGACGTTGGCGGGTTGAACCGCTTCGGGTGGCAGAACGAGAGCGGTGACGAGCAGTTTGGGTTCGTGGGGGAGACCCTCGAGTCTGAGGCACCGGTGCGGTCGGTGACGACGGAGCGGATGTGGACGCCGGAGGATCCGGAGGCAGCGAACAGCCCGAGCACCATCAATGAGATGACGCTCACGCCTGTCGAGGGTGGAACACTACTCGTGCTCGTCATCACGTACCCCGACGCCGAGACGCGCGAGATGATTCTCGCAACCGGCATGGTCGATGGCATGGAGGCGAGCTATGCGCGGCTCGAGTCCGAGGTGCTCGCGGCGTAGGCCGGTGCGGTGCTGGGCGAGCGAGCGGATCGGCGCCGGGCCGCCAGCCCGCCGCCAAGCCCCGCACTCTTCACAGCAACGTTTTGAGCAAGTCGGAGTACAGTGAGAAACTGTGCTGAGTCAGCTAGAAACCTACTCGACGATCGCCCTCTACTCGGGCATGATCGTGTACGCGATTGCGTTCGTCTTCTATGTCGTTGATCTTGCGAACCGCAGCGGTGATTTGGTGGGCGCGGCGTCGGCCGGTTCGGTCAAGAGCGCATCCGCACAGGGTGGATCAGCGCAGAGCGCGTCAGCCCAGGCCGCTGGCGGCAACACCACGGTATTGACGAGGCAGAAGGCTTCGGCATCGACTCGTCAACCCCAGCAGCCGCGCTCGCGCTGGATGCGGTCGGGCTTCGCCCTCACAGTGCTCGGCTTCGTGCTGCACGCGGGCGCGACAGTGCTCAGAGGCATCGGCGCTGAGCGCGTGCCGTGGGCCAACATGTACGAGTTCGCCCTCACTGCGACGCTCGCGGTGGTCGCGCTCTTCCTCATCGTGCAGTTCTTCGTCGACATCAGGTTCCTCGGTGCGCTCGTCGTGGGAATGGCGGTCGTCTTCCTTGGCGTCGCGAAGGTTAACTACTACGTCGAGATCGTGCCGCTCGTGCCGGCGCTCGACTCGTACTGGCTTGTGATCCACATTCTTGTCGCGGTGCTTGGAGTCGGCGTCTTCACGCTCTCATTCGGCCTGTCGATTCTGCAGCTGCTGCAGGCGAGGCGCGCGAATCAGAAGAAGGCAGGGGCGCCGCAGTCGATGGCGTTCATGTCGAGCATGCCGAACGCGGTGCGCCTTGAAGATCTGGCGTACAGGCTCGCGATCATTGGCTTTGCATTCTGGACATTCACGCTCATCGCCGGTTCGATCTGGGCCGAGGCTGCCTGGAGCCGCTACTGGGGTTGGGACGTGAAAGAAGTCTGGACCTTCGTGATCTGGGTGCTCTACGCCGGCTTTATCCACGCTCGCGCGACGCGCGGGTGGCGCGGCAGCCGTTCCGCTTGGCTGAACATCGTGGCGTACGCCGCGGTCATCTTCAACTTCACCGTGGTGAACGTGTTCTTCAAGGGTCTCCACGCCTACTCGGGGCTGTAAAGCGTCGAAACCCCAGCTAGCTTCGCCCCGGCAGTAGAGGCTCTTTCAACTGAGCGCAAGCAGCCACTACTGCCGGGTCGACTAAGGCGAAGCGTGAAGCCCGGGCGTTAAAAGCAGGTTAAAGCAGGAGGTAGAGTCATAAATATGCTCACTCCTCAGACTGCTCTCAGCGATTTCGTAGTCGAGATCGAGCGCACGTTCACGCAGGGCGACGCTGCCCGCACCGTCGAGCTGATTGAGCGGCACCCGCTCGAGTCCTGGTTTGGGCTGCGCCCCGAGCGGTTTCACGAGATTCTCGAGAGCCTCACCCGTGATGGTGCGAACGAGAGCCCGTTCTTGCGTGTGCTCGCGGCCACGCTGCTCACGACCAATCCTGCGACCGTAGCGGATCAGCTGGGCGGCGAGCACTCTTCGGCCGCGGAAGAGCCGGCCGACGCTCAAGTCACGCCGGTCGATGTGCTGGTGGTTATCGGGCAGCTGTTCAAGTACCGCCTTGAGGGGCGGCCGGTGGCGGCGCTCGAAGCGGGCAAGGCGATCGACACCCACGCGAGCGTGATGACTCCGATCTTTGACCGCACGCGCGGATGGAGCCTGTTCGCTGCGGTTCAGCTGGGGCTCACGGCGATGCTGGCGGGTGACTTCAACCAGGCGCTGATGCGGTTCAAGCAGGCACGCATGAGTGCGAGAAGCTCGGCGCTCGCGTTCCTCGCCCGCGATGCGTGCGCCAAGGCCGCAGTTATCGAGGCGGTCTACGGTGATACCGAGCGAGCCCGCACGCTGCTTGAGGAAGCAGACGGCATTGCGCGCACCGAGAGCTGGGCCGAACCGACGATCGATGCAGCGTACGCGATCGCCGCGGCAATGGTGCGCCTGAGCGAGCCGAAAGAAGCGGTTCGCATGCTCGAAGCGATCCCGCTCGGAGACATCGGCGAAATCTGGCCCTTCTACGTCGCCGCCCTGCACCGTGCCTATGCGGTGGCGGGCAACCCGCAAGACAGTGCCCGCAGGGTGGCAAAGTTCGAGCATCTCCCGCTTCCTGCCCGCGAGGGTGAGGGGTTCACGGGCAGCGTGATGCTGCTGTGTAGCGCGGCGACCAAGATTTCGGTTGGCGACGGGGTGGCGGCGCGCGATGCAATCGCGAAGGCGGATCAGAACCTGCTGCTCACCAAGCTCGTGACCGCGATTCTCGAGCTGCAGGTTGGCCGCCCGAAAGAGGCGCTGCGAATCACAGCTGAACTTAGCGAACACACCCGCGATTTGAGGCAGTTGCAGGTGTGGCGGCTCTCGGTCATTGCGGGTAGTTACTTCTTACTCGGGTCGATCGACGAGTGCAGAGACGTCTTCGAGTTCGCCCTCGATTTGCCCGGCGGCCTGCGGCCCGACGAGGCCGCAATATTCCCCGTGCAGCTCAGAGAGCTGGCCGAGGAGATGTTTGAGCAGTGGCCTCGCGGCGCCGAGGTAGATGTCACAAGCGTTGAGCTCTACGTTCTGCAGCAGCAGGTACTGTCAGAGCGTGAACTCGAGGTGCTTAGGTCGCTCGCGGCGGGGTACACCCGAGAAGAGATCGCCAAGTCGCATTTCATTTCGATGAACACCTTGAAAGCACACCTGCGTGCGATCTACCGCAAGCTTGGCGCGGGCTCGAGGGCGGCAGCAGTGCTCGAGGCCGAGCGTCGCGGGCTTATCTGACGCTCACACCTCATGACCACTCTCACCCTGCTTTTCACCCTTTTCGACTCACCTAACCAATAGTTCATCCATAGACTAGACAATGGTGGGGGCCAAACTAGGGGGAACTAGGGGGTCTCGAGGTGCCTGGCGTAATGCCGGGCACCTCTGCAGAGCGAAAGCTCGGCACGATTTCAATGTCGTGTCGAGCTTTTGCCGTGCGCCGCTGCATCGGCGTAGTCAAGGGGGCTGCGCCGTAGTAGGGGATAGGGAACACATCGATGGCGTCTGTTGACCGCGCAACGAAACCGAATTTCTGGACCATAGGTCGAAAATGGGTGGCGGGAGGTGCGGTCGCGGCCCTAATTGCCGGCACCTTTTTCGTCCGCCATGTCGGCAAGTAATTGATCGGGGCTATCAAGCGCTGCAAGATACCTGGTGCAACGATCTATCGACTGCAGTATGTCTGCAACGCGTTCTTCGACGTCACGGCTCACAGCGCAACCGCGTCAGCGAGTGCTGAACTCGAGATCGAGCGCTTGAGGAGTTGCACCGGGAAGATGTCGATGTCGTCGCGTCCGAACAGTAAGCGCGTTTCTTCCATTAGTCCAGAGGCACGCATAAGGAGATTGCCATCTGCGGGGTCCATCTCGACCAGAATGTCGATGTCGCTACCTTCGTGCGCAGTACCCCGAGCAATAGAACCAAAGAGTTTCGGGTTTGTCGCCGCATACTTTGCAAGGAGTACTTGCAGTTCGTCATGGCGTGCCTCGAGAAGGTCACGTAGTGCGACCGTCTCGGGGGTTGCTACGGGCATAGACATAATTCAAGGATACCCGGGCGAATCCCAGTGACCTAGTTTCGGCCTCGGATTTTCGGCTGACTAGCGACCAGTTAGCCTCAAGCGAATTTCGAGCGTTATACGAAGGATTTTTGCCTGAGAGTACGTCTGATGCTCAAACTTCGCCTGATGCTAAATGGGGTAGGTGGCGAGCAGGCTGGTCGGCCGAGAGCCTCGAGGCTTGCTGGCTAGGACCAGGAACCCCTCAGGGAATGACGGGAAACGAGCTCGTGATCACCTTCGGCTCCCCGTGCACGTCAGAGGGCGACCCGATGATCTTCGGGTCGGGGCTGCCGACGACGGCGTGATCTTTCTCGGGGTATTCGAACTGCGAAAGCACCCACCGCATCGCCTCGATGCGCGCCCGCCGCTTGTCGTTCGACAGCACCACCGTCCACGGGGCAGTCGCGGTGTCGGTGTAGAAGAACATCGCTTCTTCGGCGCGGGTGTAGTCGTCCCACTTGTCGAGACTTTCGAGGTCGGTGGGCGACAGCTTCCACTGCTTCACGGGGTCTTGCGACCTGGCCGCGAACCGCGCGAGTTGCTCCGCCCGCCCGACTGAGAACCAGAATTTGATGAGGTGCAATCCTGAGTTGACGAGCATTTCTTCGAAGTCAGGGGCGGATCGCGTGAACTCCAAATACTGCTCCGGCGTGCAATAGCCCATGACCCGTTCAACACCCGCGCGGTTGTACCAGGAGCGGTCGAACAACGCGATCTCGCCGCCTGCCGGCAGGTGGTTCACGTAGCGCTGAAAGTACCACTGCGACTTCTCGAGCGGCGTCGGCACAGGCAACGCAACCACACGTGCGCCGCGCGGGTTGAGATGCTCGGTGAAGCTCTTGATCGCCCCTCCCTTGCCGGCTGCGTCGCGCCCTTCGAAGATGATGGCGATCCGCTCACCGGTCGACTTCACCCACGACTGCAGCTTGAGCAGCTCGATTTGCAGGCTCAAGAGCGTCTTCTTGTACTCCTTCTTGCCCAGCTTCTCGTCGTAGGGGTACCTCTCGCGCCACGGCGCATTCGGGGCGCTCTCATCGATCTCTTCGAGGCGCTGCAGGTCACCGAGGTCGTCGATGAGTTCGCGCTGGGTGGGTTGCTCATTGGGTGTGGATCCTGTCACCATCTCGCTCCTTTGCGCCCCAGCAGACGGGGTTACCTCATCCTACGAACCGGGCGATGGCCTGTGAAGCCTCGCGTAGCTTCTGCTCGGCCTTCTCGCCGCCCTCGGTGGCGGCCTCGGCGACGCAGTGCCCGAGGTGGTCTTCGAGCAGCGAGAGTGCGACCCGCTCGAGCGCCTTTGTGGCAGCCGATACCTGGGTGAGGATGTCGAGGCAGTACTGGTCTTCCTCGACCATGCGCTGCACACCGCGAACCTGCCCCTCCGCGCGGCGGAGTCGCTTCAAGAGATCATCTTTGTGATTGATGTATCCGTGCTGGTGTTCGTGAGGCTCGCTCATAGAAGCAGATTACCCTGCCAACCGGCGCAGTTGCCGTGAGTGGATCGCTGCCGTGAGATGTTCCGACTCACGCAAAGACTGACTGAAGTCGGACTGACTTCTCACTCACCTCAGTTGATGCCGCATCGGTGAGGAAATTAGCAGTTGCAGCTTCTAAAAGATCGGTCCCGATGTCCTCAATGCACTGAGCACTGTCAAGCTGGGGTCGAGCGAGCGTCAGGCGCAGTCTCAGGCAAAAATCCTTCGTATGGTGCTCAAAGTTCGCTTGAAGCTCTGCGAAGGTGTGGCGCGGCGACTTAAGCGAGCGGAATCGACCCGGTGATGGTCGGGGGCTCGGGTGCGCCTGCCTCACCAGACGCACCCCGTCGGCGCGCGCGGGCCGAGCGAATGAGTTGCACGGTGCCACCGACAATGAGCACCCCGACCGCTGCCCAGACCGCGATGTACATCGGCCATTCGCCGCTCGCGATGCGTTCGCCGATGAGCATTGACGCGACGGCAAGCAGGGCTGGCTCGAGATAGCTCATGAGCCCGAAAATCGAGATGCTCAGGTAGCGCGACGCGAGGAGGTAGAAGATGAGGGCGACGCCCGTCCAGATGCCGAAGAGCGGCGCAAACCACCACAAGATCGGGTTCACCGCGAGTGCGTGTCCATCGACGATCTCGGCAACCACGAAAAACAAGCCGACGGGGGCGAGCACGAGGAATTCCCAGAACATTCCGCCGATGTGATTCATACCGATCGACCGGCGCAGCACGAAGTAGATGGGGTATCCGAGGGCGACGAGGAGGGTCTCCCACGAGATTGTACCGACGCGCACGATCTCGAAGATCACCCCGGCAGCGGCGATACCGGCCGCGAGCCAGTGCCACCACTTGAGCGAGTCGCGGTAGAGGAACCGCCCGATGATCACGAGCACGAGGGGGAGGAGGAAGTACCCGAGCGCGACCTGCATACCTCGACCGTTGAGAGGTGCCCAACTGAAGAGCCAGAGCTGCGCTGCGACGAGAAACCCGCAGGTGATGATGGCGAAGATGATCCACCACTTGTGGCGAATCGCGTGCCAGATATCGGTGACCAACCACCACTGCCGAAATAAGAGCAGCACAAAGACGATGAGTGGAATCGTAATGAGATTACGAATGCCCCAGATCGATTCGGCTGATGCCGGTGCGAGAAGCGGGGTGACGAAGAAGATTCCGCCGAAGAATACTGATGAACCTACTGATACCGCGAGACCGCGGTTGGTTGAAGTGTTAGAGGGCAATTGCCCCGATCACTTCTCCGTAGGGGGTTTCACCGATGGGTTCGAAGCCGAGACGCAGGAAGAAGCCTTCTGGGCCTTCTTCGCCGCGCTCCCAGAGCACGGTGAGTCGCTCGACATCGCGGTTGCGCGCTTCTTCGATGAGTGCCTCGACGGCGAACCGGCCGACACCCGTGCCCTGTGACTCTGCGTCGACGTTGATGCGCCAAAGAGCAGCGCGAAATTCTTCTTGTGTTGACTCGGGGTCGAAGTTCGCATGAACGAAGCCGACGACCCGCCCGTCGAGCAGCACAACGCGCTGCCACGCGGTGTGCGCGGGGGTGACGGCGGCTGCTGCGGCGTATGAAACTGGCGTGATGAACTGCTCCTGGCCGGGCTTCAAGCCAAGACTGTTAACGGCAACGATTGTGGCTGCTGAGAGTTCTTCAAGTCGCAGTTCGCTCATACGCCTAGGGTATCGCTAAGCCCCGGTTTCGCAACTGCGACTTCGCCGTGATGCCAGCATCTCGCCATCTTCACCCCGTATTCTGGCCGTATGCAGTTGCGTTCCCGAGTCGGTGTCATCGGGGCACTTCTCACTGCGGTGGTGGTGTTGTTCATCACGCTCACTCCGAACCCGGTCGATCGCGGGCACAGCGACATCATCCTCGCGATACTCCGTGCCTTGCACGCGCTCGGTGTGCCTGAGAGCTTCGGTTACGCGTACCTCGAGTTCACTTCAAACATTGTGATGTTTGTGCCGCTCGGTTTGTTCGTTGGCCTCATGGTCACGGGTAGTCAGTGGATCCTCGCACTCGCCCTCCCACCCCTCCTGTCTGGGCTGGTCGAGTTCACCCAGCTCATGTTGCTTCCCGAGCGCGTGGGATCGCTTTACGACGTGATTGCGAACACGGCAGGCGGGTGGATCGGCCTCGCGCTCGCCGCGATTCTGCGCGTGCTCTTCAGCGCACCGAGCCGTCAAGAGCAGCTCGCGACAGTGCGTAGCTGACCCGGGTGCCCGCGCGGGCGGTGTGCTTTACTCGAAAGATGGGCAGATTTCGCTTGAGGGTAGCGGCCGCGACGTCGCTCATTGCGCTGTTGCTCGCCGGGTGCGCGAGTGTGGATCCCGACGCGGCCAGCACCGAACCCGAGTCTCGAGAGTCGACGGAGACCCTCGCAGCCGACCTCGAAGCAGCGGTAGGCGGATTACTGGGGGAGAGCGGCATCCCCGGTGCAGTGTTCCTGGCCACCAAGGACGGCAAACCTCAGTGGAGCTACGTCTATAACAACGAGGAGCGGCAGGCCGACCCGGTCGAGTTTGATCAGGTGTTTGCCTATCGCAGCATCACGAAGTCGTTCGTGGTCACTGCGTTACTCACGCTCGTAGACGAAGGGCAAGTCTCACTTGACGACCCGATCGGCGACTATGTTGAGGGCGTGCCGAACGGTGATCGCGTCACCCTGCGACATCTCGCAACCATGCGTTCGGGCCTCGCAAACTACTCGGCGATGCCCGAACTCGGTGAACTACTCATGGATGACCCCACAGTCTCCGTCACCGACACCGAGTTGATCGCCGCTGCGCTCACCGCACCTTTCGAGTTCGAGCCCGACGCTCAGTACATGTACTCGAACACCAACGCCGTGCTTCTCGGAATGGTGATCAAAGAAGTAACGGGGGAGGACTGGGGCGACGCAGTTCGATCTCGAATACTGGAACCCCTTGGTCTGGACAGCGTGACCTATCCCGCAGACCCAGCCAGCGTGCCCCAGGTCGCGACACCGTATCAGTGGCTGGACGATGAACTCGAGGTGCTGCCAGCCTTCAGCCCGACGCTGTTCGGCGCAGCGGGTGGACTCTTCGGTACGGTCACCGACCTTGCCACCTGGGCTGACGAGCTGGGGCAAGGCACGCTGCTCGATCCAGCGACGCAGAAGGAACGGCTCGACTCGTTCGGCCCGACAGCCGACGACCCGCTCTCACCCGAGTACGACGAATACGGCATTGGTATTGGCAAGATCGGCGACTACGTTGGTCACACCGGAAATGGTCTCGGTTATCAGGCGTTAGCCATGCACAACATCGAGACCGAAGTTTCAGTCGCGATTCTGATCAACGCGACGACTGAAGACGGCGATCTCCCCGCACACCTCTTCGAGCTGCTCGTTCCTGTGCTCGAACTAACCAGGGAGCTCTGAGCCAGCCGTGCGCGTCTCCGCGTAGTGGTCGAGCGTTCCTGCACGCATTGCTTCGCGCAATACGTTGATCTCTTCCCAGTCAGGCAGCACGATCGATTGGCCGTCTCCCGATGTTCCGGTGCCGAGGGTGGGGCTGGTGAAGAAGCTGATGTTCGACTTGTCGAAATCGCGCAGCTCAAGTCCGAGTCCGATCGCGGTATTGAGGTCGAGGTTCTGGTCGACGATCACGTAAGGCTTGATCGCGTTGAATGATGCAGTGATCTTGGCGGGGCTAGTGAGCGTATCCTTGCTCAGCATCTTTGAGAGCAGCCCTTTGAGGTACGCCTGCTGATTGCGCGCGCGCTGATAGTCCCCGTCCGAAAACGCGTAGCGTTCGCGCACGAACCCGAGTGCCTCGGCACCGTTCAGTGTCACCTCACCCTGGGCGATCGGGAATTTTCCGTGTGTCGAAGTAAACGCGATCGGGTTGTTGACGGTCACGCCGCCGACGGCATCAGTGAGGCCCTTAAACGATTCGAAGTCGATTAGAGCGACGTGATCGATGCGTGCGTCGATAAATGTTTCGACGGTGTTGACAGCGAGTGGGATGCCTCCAAACGCTACTGCAGCATTAATCTTCGCATCAGGGTGACCTTGAATCGGTACCCAGTTGTCGCGCATGATCGACATGACCGTAACGTTCTGACGGTCGGCAGAGATCTGAGCGACCATGATCGCATCGCTTCGGAACCCTCGTAGTTCTTCAGCGTTCGCGTTCGGGTCGGTTGTGTCTCTGGAATCCGACCCGAGCAAAAGAATGTTAATTGGAGCGAGTTCTTCGGCAGGCACCTCGATCGGTTCCGGCCGCTCGAGTTCTGGATCAATGACCTCGACGCGTTCGATCTGATTGTAAGTACTGTTTAGCCAGAGATACCCTACGCCGACAGTGATGCCGGCTAGCAGTGCGAGCGACCCAATCACGATGAGCGTGTAACGTAGAACACGCCTTCGGCTACGTTCGCGCTTGACGGGTAGAGAATTTGACGCATCGGGAAAAAGTTCGTCGATAGCGGATCGTGAGTTGTTCATAGCGTTCTCATCTTAGACGGTGAACAAATTGTCATCACTTAGTAGTGATTGCGATTGGGAACCCAACACTGATAGTTCAGAAATTTACGCCGGCGCTCTTAAGCGAGGATGAGAGCGAATTGAGCGCGTGGAACCAGCACCACCTTGATGAGTTTGCCTCACGCTATTTACTTGACTTTCTGAAATTTGACCTAGCGTTGAATTTTAACTTTACCATCGTGCGGCCGTATATCACTTACTCTTCGCAGCGGGTGGCGTTCGGGATTTGGGAAACCCAACAGGTAATTGCGCGCATGCTCGATCGACGACCAATTTTCATTGGGAATGAGCTTGCAAATACCGTCACTTCTCTTACTCACTCGAGCGACGTTGCTAAAGCGATACTGGGCTTGCTTAACAATTCAAGGGCTTATGGCAAAACAATCCAGATCGCTTCACCAGAGGAAATTACGTGGGGAGACGTCTACTCGATTGCGGCAGAGGCGCTTGGTGTTCCTCTTGAGATATCTCCAATCTCCACGCAAATCATTTGCCTGAATTAGGCGGGAAGGTTGCTGACCGCTCCCTATCGCGACGGTATGGCTCTGATGAATTAATACGCTCAGTCCCAAACTTTAGGTTTAATTGGACGGTGAGGTCCGGTTATGAGGCTGTCCTAGAATCTCAAATGCGTGCAGGAAGGCAGATCTGAAGCGCCCTGGTTCTATTGGAGACTCCATACTTTTGGAAAGAGAATGGAACCATGGCCCAACACAAAAACAAAGGACGACGCTACTCGGCTGAAGAGAAAGCCGCTGCGGTCAGGATGGTGCGCACTCTCCGCGCTGAGCTCGGCACAAGCCAAGGAACAGCGACGCGCGTCGCTGACCAGCTCGGTTACGGGGTTGAATCAGTGCGTGCACCTGGGTGCGTCAAGCCGACATCGATGACGGCGTTCAAGCCGGTGTCACGACCGATGACCAGACCCGGATGCGTGAACTTGAGCAAGAGAACCGTGAGCTCAAGCGTGCGAATGAAATCTTAAAGCGGGCCGCGTCTTTCTTCGGGGCGGAGCTCGACCGCCAACACAAGATGTAGTGGATTTCATCAATCGCAACAAGGATGACATTGTGGCTGGTCGTCGTCTGGGGGTCGAGCGCATTTGCAGCGCGCTGCAGGTGGCCCCGTCGACGTATTACGCCGCCAACGGCAGGCCGGCCTCAGCGCGTCAGGTGCGAGATGCGGAGCTTGCTCCGCTGCTACTCGAAATCTGGGAATCGAACTACTCGGTCTATGGGGTGCGCAAGCTCTGGAAAGCAGCGAAGCGAGCCGGTATCAATATTGGCCGAGACCAGGTGGGCAGGCTCATGAAAGTCCTCGAGATCGAGGGAGTACGACGTGAGAAACGAGTAAAGACCACCAAGCCCGACCCGGTGTCTGTGCGACATCCTGACCTCGTGAATCGGGTGTTCTCAGCGGACGGTTGTGGGTGACGGATCTGACGTTCGTGCCAACCTGGAAGGGTGTCGCCTACGTGTGCTTCATCATCGACGTATTCGACCGCGCGATTGTCGGATGGCGGTGTGCATCAACCATGAAGACCGAGACCGTGCTCGACGCGATCGAAATGGCTCGCTGGTCACGAGGCAAGAAGCTCCCCGAACTTCGATGCCATTCCGATGCAGGGTCTCAATTCACATCCATCCGTTACGGAGAACGCCTCGCCGAGATCGGGGCAACGCCCTCGATCGGGACGGTTGGCGATAGCTACGATAACGCTCTGGCCGAGTCCGTGAATGGGTATTACAAGGCTGAGCTCGTGCGCGGGCCTGCGAAAAAGGGGCCTTGGAAAACGATTGATGACCTTGAACTCGCGACGCTGGGTTGGGTGCACTGGCACAACACCGAGCGCCTGCACGGATACCTCGGCGACGTGCCGCCTGCAGAGTTCGAAGCGGCATTCTATGCTGGGATCACCAGCGCCAAAGAACTGGTCGAACTCAAATGAGCTGAGTCTCTAAGAAACCCAGGGCGCTTCAATCGCACCTGCTCGAGTTGATGGGGTGGTTGATAGGCTCGCATTAAAACATGGGACATCAGTTTCGGGGAGAGCTGCAATCAATGACTACGAGAGCTCTCTGCGATCGAACTTCACTCGTGATTGGCTGATTTACCGCGTTGGGCGTTCGCGAACTCTTTCTACCGCTTACTACCTTGCGAAAAAAACACGCAAGCAGACTTAGAGCCGTACTGGCACCTCCGAGTTATGTGGGCCCTGAAGATCTGGCAATTTCCTGACTACATTGCTCGATGTGAGTTATTTTGGTTTTCTCACTAAGCTGTCTTTGGCCTATGTATTTCAAATGGCGAGGAGTCGTTGTACGTGACTGAACCCGTAGCTGTCGTGCTCGCCGGCGGCAAGGGCCAGCGCCTGTGGCCGCTGAGCCGAAAGAATCGTCCGAAGCAGTTCGTGTCGGTCGTGAGCGAGAAGACCCTCATTCAGACCACGGTGGATCGGCTGCTCAGCGTGTTCCCCCCAGAACGCATCTACATCTCGACGACCGAGAAGTACCTGTCGGATGTGTGCGCCGCGAACATTCCGGTGCCCGAGGAAAACATTATTTTGGAGCGTCGCCCGCTCGGCCCGGCGACCGCGTTCGTGCTCGCCCACGCAGTGATGCAGCAGCTACACGGCGATAACGTGCGGGTACTCACCTGCCCGTCTGATCACTACGTACAAGACCCGGCAGAGTTCGAACGCACGATCGCCGAACTCGCTGACGGTGTGTTCGAAAACGGCGCGACCGTGACGGTGCTCGGCGCGAAGCCCACCGAACCCGACGATCGTCTCGGGTACATGCGGCTTGAGCCGACGAAGACTCCCGACTTTTTCCGTGCGGTCACGCTGTCTGAGAAGCCGAGCCTTGAGGAAGCGAAAGAGCTTGGGGAGAGCGGGGTTGCGTGCTGGAACACCGCGAATTACCTCGCGAAACCGGGCGCCGTACTTGAGATTCTGAGTAGGGTGTACCCGATCCACACCGCTGAAATTGTGGCGTATGCGAAGCACTGGGTCGACGATGTTGACGAGCGCACCTATGGATACGACGGGGTGCCGCTTGAGGGGCACGAGCTCGACCCGTTCTTTATTGCCGACGCTGAGGTTGATGTGCTCGTGCGCGATTTTGGGTGGAGCGATGTGGGCACGTGGGAGCGCGTGCTGCAGGCACGGGAACAGCTTGGGCCCGAGCTTCCTGCGGCGCTGATTCCCGATTCGCGCAATATTGTGGCAATTTCGACAGACGGCCGCCCGATCGTTGCGTGCGGGGTCGAAGATCTCGTTATCGTGTCGCACGATGACGCCGTGTACGTGTTGAATCGATCGGTCGCGAGTTCGCTCGAATCGGTAAAGGAGTGGCGTGCCGCGGTTGCGGGCGCTGGAGAGGAAGGGCTGCTGTGAACGCGCAGGCGCATGGATCCACACCGATTATCGGGGGCACCCGCGAGCCGGTGCATGTCGTGCTCGTGGGCACGAAGCCCGACATCATTAAGCAGGCTCCGGTGTATCACGAGCTTGTCGCGCGGGGGCATCACGCGATCGTGTGCCACACGGGCCAGCACTACTCGCACAACCTGTCGGGGTCGATGCTCGAGGAGTTCAATATCCGTGAGAGCGTGAACCTTGGGGTGTCTGGCAGTGCGATCGACGTGACGAGCGGGGTCTCCAGGAAGCTCGCTGACTACCTCACAGAGCTTGACCGTGAGGTTGGCCCGCCAATTACTTACGCGCACGGCGACACGGCGACCGCGATGTCTGGGTCGCTCGCCGCGTTCGGGCTCGGTCAGGGGCTCGTGCACGTCGAAGCTGGCCTGCGCACCCTCTCACCCATTCGCGAGGTGCTGCATGAGTGGCACGACCGTATCGAGGCGGGCTCGTTCGACTTTCAGACGTTCAAGGCGCAGCACCTCGTGCGCGCAAACTTTGGGCGCGGCAGCCGCGAGCCCTCGCCCGAGCAGTTCAATACCCGTGTCGTTGACGCTGGCGCACAGTTTCACGCGGCGCCAGTGGAGTTGAATCGCGAGTACCTACTCGAAGACGGGTTTGACCCGAAAACGATCGCGGTGGTCGGTAACTCGATCGTTGACGCGTTGCAGACCGGCATGACTGAGACGGCGGATCAGGAGCTGCTCGAGCGGTTCCCCGCGTTCGCGTCGGGTGAGTTCATCAGGTACTGCGTGCACCGCAAGGAGAACACGGAAAACCGGGCCCGCTTCACCGCGCTCATGGACGGCATGGAGGAGCTGCTCGAGGGCGGCCACTCAGTCTTGTTCATTCGCTTGAACGGCACAGAGTCGGCGATCGACCGGTTCGGGATGCGGGAGTGGTTGAACGAGCTCGAGGCCCGGCACGGTGACCGGCTCATTTCGACGCCGGTGTGGGACAACTACTCGCACGTGCTCGCGGCGATGCAGCGGTGTGCGCTGATCGCCACCGATTCCGGGAGCATCCAAGAAGAAGTGAACGTGCTCGGGGTGCCGTGTGTGACGCTGCGCTTCGGGTCCGATCGTGGGGAGTCCCTCCTTGCTGGCGGCAACTTCCTGGCCCCGCCGACGCGTGGAGATCTGATCGCTGAGGTGATCCGCCAGGTATTCGCGCACCGCGGTGAGATCTCGTGGGAGCGCATCTACCCCGAGAACGCGTCAACGATGCTGGTCGAAGAGGTCGAGGCGAGGCTCGATGGGTCGGGGCTGCTGCCCTCGTCAGAAGAGTGGCGATACGGGCTCTAAGGGCCTAATAGGCGCCCTCTGGGCTAATCACGGTCTTAACTGTTCGCCAAAGGATGATGAGATCGCCTGTTAACGACCAATTCTCGACATAGTACAAATCGAGGCGGACACTGTCATCCCAGGAAAGGTCGCTTCTCCCGCTTACTTGCCAAAGGCCGGTAATACCGGGCTTGACTAGCAACCTTCGTGAGACCCACGTCTCATATCGCTCAACCTCTCTAGGGAGTGGAGGCCGTGGTCCGACAAGTGACATCTGGCCTTTCAGAACGTTAAATAGTTGAGGCAACTCATCGATACTGTACTTTCGGATGAACTTGCCGATTTGCGTCACCCGGGGGTCGTCCTTCAATTTGAAAAGGACCCCGTTCCCGTTTGACTGGTCTAGCAATCCAGTGAGCTGTTGTTCGGCATCAGTCACCATGGAGCGGAACTTGTGCATTCTGAAGGGTTTCCCACCAATCCCCACACGTTCTTGGTTGAAGATTGCTGACCCAGGACTATCAATACGAATCATGGCCCATATAGCAAGCAACAGGGGGCTAAGCACGATGATTAGAAAACTCGAAGACATTATGTCCGAGGCACGCTTCGCAAAATGTTTTCCGCCGGAAAACGTCGGATAGTCGACATGGATGAGTGGCAACCCAGCAACTGGTCGAGTATGAATGCGAGGGCCGGCTATGTCGGTAAGCGCTGCCGCAACTATAAGTTCGACACCGCGCGACTCCAACTCCCAGCCGATGCGTCTCAGCCGGTGCGGGCTTATCGAATCAGCACTCGTCATGATTAGCGTGTCGACATTGTGACGATCCACCATTTCCACGAGCTCGTCATAGTGACCAAGTACCGGTAGGCCGGGAAGAAGTTCTTTATCTTCGGTCGCGTGTGTGATCGCACCTAGAAGACCGAACCCGGCGAAATGGCTACGAGAGATTTCCTTGGCGACGTGGAGGCACTTGCTTTGCTCACCGACAACGATTGTGCGGTGCATGTTCCTTTGGAAACGCCGTTGGTAGTGGAGCCTCTTGCGCCATAGCCATCTGCCCAGTAGGAGAAGCAGGAACCCTAATGGAAGTGCGACGAGAACGTACCCGCGACCTACCTGCGAGCGCAGCAGGTAGGCGAGTACGGCAAGTGTTCCAAACGTCGCGAGTGTTGCAACGATCACCCTCTTGTATTCATCGACTCCTACACCGACGATGGTGCGGTCGCGAGATGCAACTGCAGCGAGCGCAAGAAGCCACCCAAGGATGAGCGCTGCTGAGACCACTGTGTATCTAATGGCAAACGAGGAATCGCCGATGACGGCTACGTCAAGATCTTCCTCACGAACTCCGTATCGAAGTACCTGAGCCAGAAATACTGAGAAGACTACGACACAAATATCGGTGGCAATCAGCTTTGATCGATAGCGACGCTGCCACGCGAGAGATCTGGTCTCCAAGATTGACGAGTCACCTTCTCAAAACTTTTCGCGCGTATGCGCCCCCTATGTCTTGCGCTATCTTCGCGACAGACGATTCATAGACTATCCCAAAAATAAATACGCCATAGAGCGAATGAGGAGATTAGTTCGAAAAGTTCGTGCAGATTAGAAAAAGAGCGTCGCTGACATAGTATTGAGAAGTATTTGATTTTTTGGTGGCACAACCAAGAACTCGAGACGCATCTACTACACAGTCTGAAATGGGGAGACCACGTGGAATTGCGCGACTACCTGCGGATCCTGCATAAGTATTGGATTTCGATCGTCGCACTCACCCTGCTTGGAGTCATCGCAGCCGCAGGAATATCGCTTTCTATCCCTCCCAAGTACGAGGCGACGACGCAGTTATATGTGTCTGCACGAGGCGAAAGTAGTGCGATCGGAGATCTTGCTCAGGGATCAAACCTTGCGCGGCAAAGTGTTGCAACGTATGCGGGGATTGTGGGCACAGAAAGCGTGCTGGGACCCGTCGTTAAAGAGCTTGGTCTTGAACGCACGGCCACCCAGCTTGCTGCAGATGTAACTGCGACTGCGCCCGTGAACCAATCACTTATCAACATTTCTGTAGTCGGCCAGGACGCCGAGCGCACGGCGAAGATCGCAAACGCAATTGGCGCAAGCCTTTCTGCGGTCGTGGAGGGTGAGCTTGAGGCTGGAGACGGTGAGGAAGAACCAAGTTTGGTATCCCTCAGCACTGTGCAACCTGCGCTTGTGCCATCTTCGCCAACGAGTCCGAACCTGAAGCTCAACCTTGCACTCGGGGCACTGCTCGGATTGGCGCTTGGAGTCGGTCAGGCCGTATTGCGCTCGACTCTCGACACCAGGATCCACTCTTCTCACGACATCGAGCAGATCACCGAAGCGCCAATGCTCGGAGGTATCACGTATGACCCCGAGGCAAAGTCTCGGCCTCTTGTTGTTCATGCTGATCCACGGTCGTCACGCGCCGAGTCATTTAGAACGCTTCGCACCAATCTGCAGTTTCTTGCCGTGCACGAAGAGAATGAGAAGGCGCGAAGCTTCGTTGTTACTTCAGCCGGTGCGTCGGAGGGTAAGTCGACGACGACCGCGAACCTTGCGATCGCGCTCTCGGAGACCGGGGCCAGAGTGCTGCTTATCGACGGCGATCTGCGCAAGCCCAAGGTTGCCGAGTACATGGGTATTGAGGGCGGTGCGGGCCTCACGAACGTGCTCATCAATCAGGCAGAACTTGTTGACGTCATGCAGCGCTGGGGCCGCGGTCAGCTCTATCTACTTCCTGCGGGCAAGGTACCGCCGAACCCTAGCGAGCTCTTGGGGTCGAAGTCGATGGACGAGCTGTTGAACTCGGTGAAGGAGCACTTCGACTTCATCCTTATTGACGCGCCGCCACTGCTGCTCGTCACCGATGCTGCTGTTGTGAGCAAGTTCACAAACGGTGCGCTGCTCGTCGCCGCCTCAGGCCAAACCCGCAAGCAAGAACTGCACGGTGCCGTGCGAAGCTTGGGCGCTGCAGGGGCGAAACTGCTCGGCGTGATCGTCACAATGCTGCCCACAAAGGGGCCCGACAGCTACAGCTATGGTGCATATGGCGCATACGGCGGGTACGCTGAAGCTCAAGAAGCGCAGCTCAGCGACACCGACAGCCTGAAGATACTCCAGGCTGGGGTTCGCCGAGGGCGGGGAGCAGAAAGAGCGTAACCACGATGTCGTTGTTTTCACTGTTCGAGGAGGAACGTGCCGAGGGGCCGTTCACGATCCTCACCGTGTGCACCGGGAACATCTGCCGCTCACCACTCTCAGAGGTGATGCTGCGGAAAGGACTCCACGGGCTGCCCGCCATCGTGCACAGCGCCGGAACGCAGGCGCTCGTCGACCACGGGATGACGACCGAGAACCAGGACATCGCTGCTGAGCTTGGTCTTGACGGTTTTGGGGGTCACCGCGCCCGTCAGATCACCGAGCAGTTTATTCGTGAGGCTGATCTGGTGCTTGCTTTGAGCCGGGAGCATCGCTCTGCGATTGTTGAGCTTGTTCCGCGTGCGAGCCGGAAGGTGTTCACTCTGCGGGAGTTCGCTCGCCTCGCGCGGGCCGTGACCCGGGGTGAACTTGGTGCTTCTGAATCCGAGCTTGCCGAGGGGCGCATGCGCGACGCCGTTGAGGTTGTCGCGCAGTTGCGTGGGACTGTGCCCGCGCCGGAGGATCCGCTGGAGCTTGACGTTATTGACCCGTACAAACAGAGCGATGAGATCTATGTCCGCAGCGCGGGGGAGATCACCCCGGCCGTGAACTCGATTGTGCAGCTGTTTCGGGCTGCGGTGTCGGGTTGGTCTGACTATGGTGCTGGTTCTAGTTCTTCGGGCGATTCTGGCGAATCTGGCGGGAAGGCATAGTGGCGAAGTCATCGTGGGGCTACGGTCGCAACCGCACACCGCTACCGCGGTGGGCCGGGTACGCGCTGCTCGCCGTGCTCGCCGTGGGCACCATCATTGCGGTCGTGCTCGCGATGATGCACCTGCGCGTCGATAACCCGAACGCCGGGACAATTCCTGACGGTTCTGTAATTGTGACGCCCGAGCCGACTCCTGAAGTAGAGGAGCCTACTGAGGTTGAGGAGCCGGAGCCAGAGCCCGAACCGGACTTCGTTGCGCCTGCGATGCAGCGGCTACTTGCAGCTTCTGCTTCTGAGGGGCATCTGCTGCGCGCTTCCGTTGGATCGTGTGACGCTGCCGGGGTCCTCGAAGTTTCGACCGATAGCGGTGCGAACTGGCAGCAGGGGTCGCTGGCTGGGGTTGGGTTCACGCAGTTGTTGCAACTCGGTGCTGCTGAGCCGACCATTGACCGTCTCGTAGGTATGAACGCCGAATGCCAGCCCGCGACCGCCTGGTCGTTCATCGGCGGTATCGACTGGGGCCTCGAAGAAGGGGCGCCTGCTTGGTACATCGATCCATCTAATGCTTCTTCAGTGATGACGCCAGCTGGTGCGCAGACCGTTGCCTGCGCCGCTGTTGGGCTCGCCTCTGCGGCCGAGCGAGCGATCGTGCTGTGCCCCGACGCTACCGTCAGCGTCACGTATGACTCAGGCGCGAGCTGGTCTGCTCCCGTGGCCGTGCCGAACGCTTCGGCCGTCGGTGTGACACCCCAGTCGTTCGTCGTTGCGAGCGTCGGTGAGGCCGAGTGCTCTGGAGTGCGCACCCGCACCTTCGACGGTGCAGCTGCGAGCTCGCCTGGTGGGTGCGCTGACGTCGGGGGAGCCGGCGGTGGAAACCTTGCCGTCTCTGGTGACTCGTCATCGCTGTATCTGTGGGCGGGGGATGCCTTCTTGCGATCCGGAGACCTCGGAGGGAGCTGGGGTTAGGGCGTGGGCTTCAATGGTTTGGTTCGCTTCAACCGGGGTTTTCCGGTCAAGGTTCACCAGCCCTGTTACAGCAACCGCAGCAGTTGCCAAAACGGCAAGTACCCGAAACATGAGCGGACGCGCGCGCCTGAAGCGCCCTGGGTTTCTTAGAGACTCAGCTCATTTGAGTTCGACCAGTTCTTTGGCGCTGGTGATCCCAGCATAGAATGCCGCTTCGAACTCTGCAGGCGGCACGTCGCCGAGGTATCCGTGCAGGCGCTCGGTGTTGTGCCAGTGCACCCAACCCAGCGTCGCGAGTTCAAGGTCATCAATCGTTTTCCAAGGCCCCTTTTTCGCAGGCCCGCGCACGAGCTCAGCCTTGTAATACCCATTCACGGACTCGGCCAGAGCGTTATCGTAGCTATCGCCAACCGTCCCGATCGAGGGCGTTGCCCCGATCTCGGCGAGGCGTTCTCCGTAACGGATGGATGTGAATTGAGACCCTGCATCGGAATGGCATCGAAGTTCGGGGAGCTTCTTGCCTCGTGACCAGCGAGCCATTTCGATCGCGTCGAGCACGGTCTCGGTCTTCATGGTTGATGCACACCGCCATCCGACAATCGCGCGGTCGAATACGTCGATGATGAAGCACACGTAGGCGACACCCTTCCAGGTTGGCACGAACGTCAGATCCGTCACCCACAACCGTCCGCTGAGAACACCCGATTCACGAGGTCAGGATGTCGCACAGACACCGGGTCGGGCTTGGTGGTCTTTACTCGTTTCTCACGTCGTACTCCCTCGATCTCGAGGACTTTCATGAGCCTGCCCACCTGGTCTCGGCCAATATTGATACCGGCTCGCTTCGCTGCTTTCCAGAGCTTGCGCACCCCATAGACCGAGTAGTTCGATTCCCAGATTTCGAGTAGCAGCGGAGCAAGCTCCGCATCTCGCACCTGACGCGCTGAGGCCGGCCTGCCGTTGGCGGCGTAATACGTCGACGGGGCCACCTGCAGCGCGCTGCAAATGCGCTCGACCCCCAGACGACGACCAGCCACAATGTCATCCTTGTTGCGATTGATGAAATCCACTACATCTTGTGTTGGCGGTCGAGCTCCGCCCCGAAGAAAGACGCGGCCCGCTTTAAGATTTCATTCGCACGCTTGAGCTCACGGTTCTCTTGCTCAAGTTCACGCATCCGGGTCTGGTCATCGGTCGTGACACCGGCTTGAACGCCGTCATCGATGTCGGCTTGACGCACCCAGGTGCACGCACTGATTCAACCCCGTAACCGAGCTGGTCAGCGACGCGCGTCGCTGTTCCTTGGCTTGTGCCGAGCTCAGCGCGGAGAGTGCGCACCATCCTGACCGCAGCGGCTTTCTCTTCAGCCGAGTAGCGTCGTCCTTTGTTTTTGTGTTGGGCCATGGTTCCATTCTCTTTCCAAAAGTATGGAGTCTCCAATAGAACCAGGGCGCTTCACTGGTCTGCGCAGCCGGTAGCACCGTTCTGCCGAGTGGGTCACGGACAGTCGAATTGGCTGTCCGCCACCCACCCATTCAGCAGCTATTCCCAGTAGCCGTCCGCGTTTCGTGCCTCGATGCCACGCTGGCGGCGCATATCGACCTGCTCGAGAGTGATCGTTCGCGCGTTCGTCGCGAGACGGTTCACGATCGAGTCGGCAGCAACTCGGTCAGGGAGCGCCGCAGCCCAATACTCAGGCCCGGACTGTTTAGCCGACGCTTCGGAAAGCGTGATGGTGCTCACTGAAGTTCCCCAGAGTTGCTCAACTTTATTCCCCAGGTCGCGTGGCTAGATTAGCGCAAGTTGGTGCCGGTTGTGGCGCGGCGGAGTTCGTTTGCAACAGTTGCGTGCTGTCGTAGCCGGTACGAGGCTCCGTCGAGGGTGACGACGACGGAGCGGTGGAGGTGACGGTCGAGCATCGCGGCGGCGACAGTGGTGTCGCCGAGGATCTCGCCTCATGCCCCGACGGGACGATTCGTGGTGATCACGATCGAAGTTTTGAGGTAGCGCTGGTTGATGACTTGGAACAGCGCCGACGCGGCCTCGCCGAGGAGCGGGAGATACCCGAGCTCGTCGATCTATGCGGATATCCGCATAGATGAGTATTTGCAGTTGTGAGAGTGGGCCGCCCCCGTAGTTAGGTCCGCTCAGTATGCGAGTCGGTTTCTTCGAACGTGTGGGTGCAGGATCGAGCGTACTCGACCGGGGCCAGGTACCCCAGCGAGGAATGTCGGCGCTCGTGGTTGTACTCGTGCTTCCAGTCGCTGATCACGACCCGTGCATGGAGCAGCGAGTAGAAGCTGTTGATGTTCAGACACTCGTCGCGGAGCCTCGAGTTGAACGACTCAACGTATCCGTTTCGCCAGGGCTGACCGGGCGGGATGTACGACAACCCGGTTCTCGTGCCAGCCCAGTCTGCAACGGCATCCGAGATGAACTCCGGCCCGTTGTCACTTCGCAGCATCATCGGTGCCCCATGCTCAGCGACGAGTTCCTCGAGATGCTCGATGAATCGCTCTGCGGTGATCGACCGCTCCACAAGACCACCCAAACACACGCGGGTGTGCTCATCCACGATGGAGCAGATCTTGATCGCTTTGCCGCGCTCATCGACATCAAATTGGAAATCAACCGCCCACACCACGCCCGGCGCAGCCGCCTTGGGGGCGTCAGCAGTTGATGACCCCACCCGCTTCCGCGGGTCTGCTGAGGCTTTGGTTGAGTCCAAGACCGCTTCGCTCGTGAGGGCGTAGCTGGAAGGATGATGATCATGCCGATGAAGTACAGCGAGGAGTTCAAACGTGACGCTGTCGCGCTTGTGGAGTCCGGTATCGCGCAGAAAACCGTGTGTAAGGACCTCGGGGTCTCGAAGTCCGCGCTCGGCGCGTGGGTGCAAGATTCCAGGTTCAAAACTTATGGAATGTCCCCGTCGAAGGATCCTGACGAGCAACGCGAGATGCGTCAAGCGTTGAAGCGTATCCGCGAGCTCGAGATGGAGAACGAAGTGCTGCGTCGTGCGGCAGCATATCTGTCACAGGTGCACATCACGCCCCCAAAATAGTGTTCCCGCTCGTCCGTGAGATGGCTGCGGCCGGTGCCCGTGTCAGGGTGCCGGTCGCGGTGGCGTGCCGGGTGTTGGGGTTCAGTGAGCAGGCGTACTACCAGTGGCTCGCCTCGCCACGTTCAACTCGTGAGATCGAGGAGGAACACTTGATCGGCGTGCTGCATGAACTCCACGAAGAAGACCCTGAGGGCGGGTATCGGGTGCTCGCTGATGATCTCCATGACCTCGGCTATCAAATTTCGGAGCGGCGGGTATGGCGGCTGTGCAAAATCGCTGGCATTCAGTCGGTGATTACCAAACGTAAGCGCCGCTATCAGCAGGCCGGAGCACCAGTGGGTGACGATCTCGTGGAGCGTGATTTCACCGCCGAATATCTTGATGAGAAATGGTTGACGGACCTTACGGAGCATTGGACGAGTGAGGGCAAGCTGTACTTGTGCGCGATCAAGGACGTCTGCTCGAACAAGATTGTCGGGTATGCAATCGACAAGCGGATGAAAGCGTCGCTGGCGGTTCGAGCGTTGGAGAATGCGCTGATGCAGCGCGGCTACCCCCAGGGTGTTGTGGTGCACTCAGGTCGCGGAAGTCAATTTCGTAGCCGGAAGTTTCAGCAGGCTCTGAAGCGGCACAAACTCAAAGGCTCGATGGGAAGAGTGGGCGCATGTGGTGATAATGCCGCCATGGAAAGTTTCTTTAGTTTGTTGCAGAAGAACGTGCTTGATCGGCAATCGTGGCGTACTCGGCAAGAGTTGCGGCTCGCGATTGTGTCATGGATCGAGGGGAAATATCACCGCAAACGCAGGCAGCGCAGGCTCGGGAAGCTGACACCGGTCGAGTTCGAGGCCATAATGATGGATGCCGTCGCTTTGGCGGCATAAACCCCGGACTCAACTGAACCTTCAGCAGACCCGATGGACTTCAGGGAGCAGCGGCAGCTCACGATGAACACCGCATTGGTCGCGATCGAACCAGTCGTGACCGCCGTATTCGGGGCCGTGGGTGAAGGCCTCGCGGCCACGCTTCCGTTCCTGCAGGACCTCGGTGTGTGGGTTGGTGAGAATACTGAGGTCATTGGGGTCGTTGCAGCCGTCTTCGGCGGTACTATCGTGGCTGCAATCGCTGCCTGGACTGCCTCGATCTGGGCGTTTACGTTCGTGCTTCTCGCGAACCCGGTGAGGTGGATCAACCTCGGCATCGTCGCGCTGGTCGCCGCGATCGTGGCACTCGTCATGAGTTGGGACCAGGTCGTCGCATTCGTGACAGAGATCCGGGACGGATTCATAAGCTGGATCGAGGGTGGGCTTGAGGGTTTCGCGACGTGGTGGAACGAGATTTGGGCGGCCCATCGGAAAATTCGTGTCAGATGCCCTGACGAGTTGGATCGAGAATCCGATTAAGGATGCCCTGAACTTGGTCACCATCACGATCCGGGTCACGCTCGCAGCGGTCTCATCGGTATGGAACTCAGCGTGGAAGGGCATGTCCGATTTTCTAGCGAAAATGTTCGGCGGAATTCTCGCGATCCCGATGCTCGCAGAAAGTGCAACGGTCTTCCCGCGGACAGGCGGTACACTCGTGATCTTAGCCTAAGATGGGCGACCTGAAGCGGCCGTCGATACCGGTCTGATGAACCGAATAATCGAAGAAGGCCTCGACGGGCGACGATAACGACCGACCAGGCATCGGACCCGACACAGCGCCACTGCCATCGTCAGCTATCAGGCGTGTCCTGATTCGCACCGCACAGGCGGGGAGCGACCCGGTGTAGTTCTTAATCGACCGTATCGCGGTCGCACAGTACTCGGACGGGGTTTTCACGATTAGCCCTGAAGCCGGGTTGCTTCACAGACGGCAGTCGTCCGATATGCGACTGCTCGCGGCATCCGTGGCACGCTCTACGCCATCTGCGACATGGGTCAGAAGGGTGGGCATCTCACGCTTGTGGATCTTTTTGGGAGGCTGAGTATCAGTATGGACGACAGGTCTCCGCTCACGCTTACACGGCCGCAGCGCATAACGCACGGATGACGAGCCTCGATCAGATTGTCTAATCTGACGCTACTGAGTCAACGCGCTCGCGGTATGTTTTTCCACGCTTATCGGACTCGGACGGCCAGGAGAGCACTTTCTCAGTGAATGACTCCCATGTGCCAATTTGACGTGCGGGCACGCCCGCCGAAATCGTCCTTGATGGTACGTCCTTTGTGACGACAGACCCCGCGCCCACTACAACATTGTCGCCAATAGTGACGCCCGGGAGGATCGTCACTCCTGCTCCGATGAATACATTGGAACCGATTCGAATCGGGGCGTACTTGTAGCGCCGACCGCGCTCATCGCTCACCAGCCACCCTGAGCCGTCATGAGTGATGAGGTGGCATGCAGTGCTGATAGTCACACGGTCACCAACCGAGATCATCCATGGCTCAGAGGTGACCAGGTTGGTGTAGATGCGGCAGCCCTTGCCGATGGTGACCCCATGCTTGCGCGCGTAGTTTTCCTTGCCAAGGCGCAGAAGGTCAAGCCGGTCAGCGACTCTACGAAATATGGACTTGCACATACTCCGACATTATAGCTATGTGAAGGCGAGGAAGTGCGTCTTCCTGGACAACCTAATCACACCGGAACCCTGGGCTGTGTCACTGTTTTGTAGACAAGTGTGGTCTGTGTCAAGTTCTGTAGACGTTAGAACACTATGATTTTGATTCTTCAGTGCAAACCTGTGAGCTACGCAGCACGACGGTCAATCTCTTCCTCACTGACCATGGGCTTCCGGTCAAAGAACACCCCCATCACCGTCGCCGGCGCCCGATAGCCGAGCGTCGAGTGCAGACGCGACCGGTTGTAAAACACCTCGATGTAATCAGCCGCCTCGAGGCGTGCTCGGGCCCGCGTCGCTGGGGCAGCCTGCCGATACCAGCGCTCCTTCTTTAACGAAGCGAAAAACGACTCAGCGACCGCGTTATCCCAGCATTATCCGGCTAATCGGGCTCGGGGTAGTGCATTAGCCAGTTAACACTTGTCAGTTGCGCGCGATTTGTCGGATCATTGTTTCGTGATTTTGAACGGTCTTCGCGAGTGTTTCGACGGTCGCGCGGAGCGTGACGAGTTCATCTGTGAGAGCGGTCATTCCCGGGTCCGGGGTGTTGCTTCGGTAATGCGCAATCATGGCGTGGAGCGTGGGGTTTCGGTAGAGCGTTGAACGTGCGATACCGGTGAGTTTTGCGATTGCTGTGAACGTGACCCGCCTGCTGTCTCGGGACAACTCAACGCATACACGCTCGACCTGCCACAAACTGGTGTTCGTCATACTGATTTTGCCTCCGTGTCAGCAATAAGTGTGTCGAGTCGGGCGATGAGCTTATTGTGGCGTTCGACCTCATCGATCCATCCGCGCTGTTGGGCGTCCCGGGCAAGGGCCTGGGCATCGACGCGTTGAGCGGCAAGGATGGGAAGGGACGATGGCTCAGATCGGTAAGACGGGCAATGCTCACAAATATTCGCATATGTGCAGGCACCCTGGGCTGGAGCGCGTAAGCAAAACCCGCCAGCCATTTTCGACTTCAACAGCGGAGTCTCTTGCCAGTTCTTACCCCCGGTGATAACGGTGAGGGGTATTTGACGATGCTCACCAGAGAACACGGTGTTGTCGGTTGCGGGAATGTGCTGTTTGGCAAGGTCAAGTGCACGCTCGTATTCAGTTCGGACAGTGGAATCGAACAAGCGCCCGTAACGCAGACTCATTTCAGCGCTGGCATGCCCAAGCAGCGCCATCAGTGCTTGGAGGGAAACACCAGCGTTCACCAGCGCGGTCGCGTAAGTGTGGCGCAGCTGATGAGAAGTGACATGCTCGATGCCCGCAATTTCGGCTGCATGGTTCAACTCATGCCGGATCGCTTGCTGGGCGAGGCGCCGGCCGTGGCTGGTGAACAAGAACAGTGCAGGTCTGCGATACCGAGGATGCGGGAGCGGCCTGCCATGCGAACGCAGCTTGATGATCTCATCAATTATCGCGAGCGTGTCCTCGTCGAGCGGGACCATACGTTCGGTGGCAAGTTTCCCGAGCGGAACTTTCAACCAAGCCCCATTCCCTTCTATCTCGTGCACACAATCTAGTTCCAAGTCGAGCAGTTCCCCGATTCGGAGCCCGCACGCTCGTTGCAGGCGTAGCGCTCGTGCGCTGAGCGGGTTATCGGGGTGATCGGTGAGCGCCGCGGTGAGACGCCGGTCAGCATCGATGGGTAGGTAGCGGGGCAGCAGCCTTGGTAGTTTGGGAATATCGTCTCGAAAGATCACCTTCCGGGTTGGGGCAGCATCCCACCCCCATTCGGTGATGTCAGTGAGGAATGTTGAGACTGCAACAACGCGACGGTTCCGGTCACCAATACTGATGAGCTGGCCGTCTTTCTCGCTGAGGGTGTCGACAAGCGATGCAAGAAACGGTTCGATGTGGCGGCGCCGGTCCACATCCTTGACTGAGGTCAGGGCCGGGTCTTGTTCGGTGAGGAACACCCCGAAATGTTTCAGTCTCGTTGCCATCGTCGACACGGTCTTGCGTTCACAGGTGGCGCGTTTGCGTTCCAGATAGGCGGCAGAAAACCTTGGACGGTTCATCTTCCCGAACCGGGCCGCGATCATCCGCCTCGTGGGCGCGGTGCTCGCAGAGCAGTCTGATGAGTGGGCAGAAGGACGCCGCTACCTCGGTCTCGAGGTCCTCGCCCGCTGCCGCCTCACCCTCGTGCAGACGATACTGGGGAGGTGATGACGGAGCCGCCCCTCGCGTTAAGCGCGTAACTCAACCATTTCTTAAAGAGAGTTCGTTACACCACTCCACGGGACTTGACCATGTCGCGAATGACTTATCATGCAGAAACTAAAACATACGTCGAGAAAAGACTCGAAGAAGGCCGAAGTAAACGAGAGATCCGCCGCTGCATCAAACGCTACATCGCCCGCCACCTGTACCGCATGCTCAACACCACTCATGCAGCAATAAGCACAGCTTGACAAACATAGAAGCGTCTCACTACTTCGACTTCAGGAAAAAGGTTTGACGATACCGATGCCTACCCATTTCGATCTCGCCCGCATCGACCGGGCGCTCTGACGAGACGATCTCGGTGAGCACTGTGACGGCGGTATCAAACCCATCAAGTTCATTCGCACGTTCCAGCAGGAGCAGTAGCCGCCGTCGTTCATACGGGCTCGCGTGCGACAGCCTCTCCCGCAACAGTTCCGGGAGGGCGCGTTACAGGGCCGAATTGAGGAACGCGGCGGGCTTACGAATCAGCCCCGCGAGCAACTGCTGTGGCTGATGGACGGTCGCGGCTTGGCTGCCATACACGCGCGTATGCGTGGCGATCTGCTCCCCAGCAAGGGTGCGCACCTCGAGCGTGAACGCCCGCAGCCCCACGTGCACTCGCTGCCCGCTGTATGCGTCACCGACATAATATTTCACGCCCACCACGTCCACGTTGCCGACTTTGTCGACCCGCCGGTCAGCCCACGTGCAGGGGTCAAACGGGTCTGCTGAAGGTTCAGTTGAGTCCGGGGTTTATGCCGCCAAAGCGACGGCATCCATCATTATGGCCTCGAACTCGACCGGTGTCAGCTTCCCGAGCCTGCGCTGCCTGCGTTTGCGGTGATATTTCCCCTCGATCCATGACACAATCGCGAGCCGCAACTCTTGCCGAGTACGCCACGATTGCCGATCAAGCACGTTCTTCTGCAACAAACTAAAGAAACTTTCCATGGCGGCATTATCACCACATGCGCCCACTCTTCCCATCGAGCCTTTGAGTTTGTGCCGCTTCAGAGCCTGCTGAAACTTCCGGCTACGAAATTGACTTCCGCGACCTGAGTGCACCACAACACCCTGGGGGTAGCCGCGCTGCATCAGCGCATTCTCCAACGCTCGAACCGCCAGCGACGCTTTCATCCGCTTGTCGATTGCATACCCGACAATCTTGTTCGAGCAGACGTCCTTGATCGCGCACAAGTACAGCTTGCCCTCACTCGTCCAATGCTCCGTAAGGTCCGTCAACCATTTCTCATCAAGATATTCGGCGGTGAAATCACGCTCCACGAGATCGTCACCCACTGGTGCTCCGGCCTGCTGATAGCGGCGCTTACGTTTGGTAATCACCGACTGAATGCCAGCGATTTTGCACAGCCGCCATACCCGCCGCTCCGAAATTTGATAGCCGAGGTCATGGAGATCATCAGCGAGCACCCGATACCCGCCCTCAGGGTCTTCTTCGTGGAGTTCATGCAGCACGCCGATCAAGTGTTCCTCCTCGATCTCACGAGTTGAACGTGGCGAGGCGAGCCACTGGTAGTACGCCTGCTCACTGAACCCCAACACCCGGCACGCCACCGCGACCGGCACCCTGACACGGGCACCGGCCGCAGCCATCTCACGGACGAGCGGGAACACTATTTTGGGGGCGTGATGTGCACCTGTGACAGATATGCTGCCGCACGACGCAGCACTTCGTTCTCCATCTCGAGCTCGCGGATACGCTTCAACGCTTGACGCATCTCGCGTTGCTCGTCAGGATCCTTCGACGGGGACATTCCATAAGTTTTGAACCTGGAATCTTGCACCCACGCGCCGAGCGCGGACTTCGAGACCCCGAGGTCCTTACACACGGTTTTCTGCGCGATACCGGACTCCACAAGCGCGACAGCGTCACGTTTGAACTCCTCGCTGTACTTCATCGGCATGATCATCATCCTTCCAGCTACGCCCTCACGAGCGAAGCGGTCTTGGACTCAACCAAAGCCTCAGCAGACCCATCATCTCTTCGCACACGCCTAAGATCGTGTCACCTATGGTCCCGTGAGCGCCCTTGAGCTCGTCCATGCTAATCACACCGGCTTGCAGCGCTCCCACGAACCGCGAAGCACGACGGGCACCGAAGATCTGCGCTGCAAGATCGAGCGCTGCGACAGTATCGCCAGTGTCGACAAAGCCTTGCAGCTCGTCTGTGAACCCGCTTGAACGCCGAGTTGGGCTCCTCGCCATCTTTTGTGAGCATGACAAGGCCCTTCGACATGGATGCCATCACAGCGGTCGAGTTCAACCCCGCCTTGTCGAACGATCCGAACAATGAGATCGAGTCTTCAAGCGTAAACCCAAGGTTCTTAAAGATCGCAGGTGCAGACTAAAGCAACGATGAGCAGCTTGTCGTGTCTGCAAGGCAGCGGGCTGATATCAAGGGGTAGGTCACAAGCCTCACCGAGGTGAGCGCTGAGACCGTGATCGATGCGTACCATCAGCTCTTCAACATGGAGGCGTCGTTTCGGATGGCAAAGTCTGACCTGAAAGCACGTCCGATCTATTATCGGGTGCGGGAAAAGATCGAGGCGCACTTGACGGTCGTGTTCGCGGCGATCGCTCTGTCACTGCATGTGCAAGAGGCGATCGGGGTTTCGGTTAAGAAGCCCGCGCAGCTACTCGCGCCGGTGAAGGGCGGGGTGTTGATGATCGACGGAGAAGAACACGAGATACCTGCAAGTGTGCCAGACGAAATCGCTGAATTCCTCGCAAAACTCGGCCGATGAGGGGTGGGCGCTAAACCGGTCAGCTCAGGTGCGACTTGGGAATGCGCACTCGAAAGGTGCTCTCAAGATCACCGCAATAGCAGCAGTGAGGAAGAACAGGTCGTTCTTTCAGAACCGTACCTGCGGCTCGTAGCCCGGCGAGGGCTAATGAGAGCACTCGTCGCGATGCATCACTCAATGATCACTGCGATCTGGCATACTCTGACCAAGTGGGAAGACCTATCGCGCTTACACCGCCTGAAATGAACTCACCGCTTTCACCACGTGGCAACGCTTATGTTGCTGGGCAAATTAGCGCGCCAGCTCACCACTACATCAGACGACCTTATACAGGCTTCCCTGCCCCTTTGAGTGAACGAATAGCGAGATAAACGAATCGAGGACCACGGATGAGGTAACGATGAAATAGCCGTCGTGGCTCCTGGAACAGCCTCCATAGCCATTCGCCGCCAACCTTCTGTAAAGCCACGGGGGCTCGAACAACCACACCCGCAGCAAAATCGACTGCAGCCCCAGCGCCGACGTACACCCCCGGCGGCAACTTATCCCGATTCTCCAGATACCATATCTCTTGCTTAGGTGAACCCAAGCAGAGAAAGAATATATTCGCTCCCGAGTCATTGAGCCGGTCTAAAGCAATTTCTACCGTCCGTTGTGCTCGATTTTCTCCAACATCGACTTTCGGAAAGTCGATGGCGACTACTGTCCCCAGTGCAACATGATTCAGTCGGTCGGCAGCGCGTTCTGCGACACCTGCCCTCCCGCCAGCAATTCCTATCTTCCACAACCTGTGGGACGCGTTTTCGGCCAAGAACGGCAACAAGTCTGCCCCTGTATTACGTTCGATCGAACGAAAGCCCATTCTCCTAGCCAGAGCAACGATAGGGCTACCATCAGCCAGGAGCAATGAAGCAGAACTATACGCCAACTGAAGTGCTCTATTTGTCTGGAGCTCAATTAGCTGATCGACGTTTGGCGTGATTACCAACTCGGGCTGCCCAGTTTCCAAAAGCCGTTCTATAGCCTCCAGTAGATCTTCCTGTTTCCCCTGAAAAATGGGGGTTCCAAGAATTGTCAGCCTTCCCTCGTGGGGCTCCAGCACGATAGGTAGCGCATGATTATCAAGCATTCTCCACACTTTCTAAGGAACCGCTTAGCATCCTCGCCCAAGCACAGCGCGGGAGCCGAGCGGTAGTAATATCGTAACTACTTATGTAGTTCGTAGTTGAAGCTAAACACACCACCCTCACGTGCCGTTCCGGTCGGCGATGACCTTAGCGGGTACACCAGCAACCGTGACATTCCCAGGCACATCAGCCCGTACAACTGCATTTGCGCCAATCACTGCACCACTACCAATTCGGATATCTCCGTAGAGGACTGCTCCTGGAGCAACGTAAACATCATCTCCACCCTGTGGTGCGATGCCATGCCTCTCACCTATACTCGTATTCACATGCAAGCGACAGTTCGCCCCAAAACGAGCCTTATCATTAACAACGATCGAGCCGTAATGAGCAACACTCAGGCCCGGGCCAAAGACCCCCGGCGGGATCGACAGCCCCAAACGTTGCGACTGGCGAGCTAAAAGAACTCTCCAATAAACATAGAGAACTCTTGCCACAATCCCGTCTTGAACCTGCCAATATTCAGTTCTACGCAAAAGCCGTTGATAGTGAAGTTGCGGCCGCACGAGGCGTAGGTGAAATCCCCACCTACTGTAGCCATGCGCTCGCAGGTCTTCAGACAGGAATCGCTTCAGGTCTGCTCGCGTAAAAATACGCTGGTGTGCAGGGAGTAGTGGTCTTGTCCAACTCATTTCCACCTTTTCCATGTCTCCCTGCAATGCTTCGAACCAGAATACCGCAAGTCACTGTCAGATCGACGCGCTCACCTCAGAAGTTAAGTCGGATATAGTCGTTGATGTGAAACGCATCGGAGGCTACTCCCGAATCATAATACATCAGTTTGACCCTGAGAATCCGGCGCCAGGGGGTGTCGACACCTGCATCCGCGACATGCTCACCTTGGCACCCGAGCAGGAGCGAATCCTCCTACTTGGAGTCAGCCGAACTCGCCCATTGCGCCGCATGACCCCTTTGGGCGGCTACCCGGCACAGGTTGATTTCATTCCAATTTCTCGAGCTAACCCAGGAGATCAGAACCGACGCATCCCACATTCGGTTCGTTTGCTTTTCCCCCTTGTCCGTGCGCTCCTCAAGACATCAACTCGCGACAGCGTTCTACAACTACACCGGATCGAACCATTTCTAATTACGCGTTGGTTCCCAGCACGTAGGCGCATATTCTTCGTGCATACCAACACAAAGGAGGCCCTCGCAAAGAATAGCGATAGCTTCTGGCGGCGAGCACCTCGTCTGCACGCCATGCTTGAACGCATAGTTTTGCAGAATGCAGATCTCACGGTCGTGTTCAATAAAACTAGCGCGGAGGACTACCGCCTCCGCGGATACCCGGTGGAACAGATGCGAACTTGGTATAACGAGCGAGTGTACTTTCCAGGGTCTAGCCACGACAGAAGAATCCAGTCGCCGGTACTCACTGCGCTTTGGGTTGGGAGGCTAGAGAATCCAAAAGATCCTCTATTAGCAATAGAAGTCTTCGACGCCTTAGAACGTCGTAACAGCGATTCCCCTCAACAATGGAGATATCTAGTCATCGGAGACGGCACACTCCGCGCAGATCTTCAACAAATGATCGCTGCTCGTAACCTTCAGCACCGGGTTAAGCTTCTCGGTGCTTGCTCCCGTGAGGAAGTAGGCAATCATATGCGTACTGCCGATGCATTACTCATGACTTCACACTTCGAAGGCTCCCCACGAGTAATGTATGAAGCGATGGGAAGCGCCCTACCGGTCATTGCAACGGCAGAAGCAGACCCCGACAAAGCTATCAAAAGCGAGGTAAACGGAAGAATCTCCAAGACTAGAGACCCGCAGGATCTAGCCGGGCTCTTCGAAAAGATCGACTCCTTCGACAGGGACGCGATCGTGAATTCGGTGCATCGTCAAAGCGCCTCCTTCACCGTTTCTCGTTTATGGAACCTAACAAACGGGGAGAAATAACAAATGCATGTGGCAATTTTAGTTCCGTCACTGCACGGAGGGGGTGCTGAATTCGTTGCGTCCCAGTGGGGTACCTACTTGAGAGACAAAGGCGACGAAGTCACCTTCTTTACCACTCACGCAAACGCTAATTCCCAAAGCGAACATGTCCCTGGTCGCTGGTTCGGAGAAAGGGTACTGTCGCTTCGTTCCCAGGTGAAGAAGAGTAAGTTCGACACGATACTCGCCCTCGGACCTTATTGGAACCTTCTAGCAATAATATCGACACGTTTACTCCGGCACCCACCCGCCGTCGTGATTAGCGGCCGCACTATGGAGCGAGCAGCCCGGAGAGTTCGCAATAACAAGTGGATCGAAATATTTCTTGCTAAATTCTGGTATCGACGTGCCGATGGCTATATCGCCATCTCCCACCCCACAGCGGCGGAGGCTGAAGCCATGTTCGGTATCAATGCGGACCGAATGTGGGTTATTCCCAATCCAGCAATCGCGAAGATCACCTCAACGCTGCCTCGATCCTCCAGCCAAACGTCAGCCATCTCTGCCGACGTAACATTAGAAATAGCTGTGCCTGGCAGGCTCACTTCGAGCAAACGTCCAAGCCTTGCCGTTGCAGTAGCCCAGCATTGCAGAGAAATTACTGGACGAGAAACACGCGTGCACTTTTTCGGCTCTGGTAAAGCGGAGGCTAGCCTCAGAGCCTCCACATCGCCAGGAATCGAGATTGTATTTCATGGCTGGATTGAACGGTGGTTCGAGGTTGCGCCAACGAACGCGATAGTGCTCGTCACATCACAGCTTGAAGGCTTCGCTAACGTCTTGGTCGAATCAGCGGCCGCTGGCTTCCCATCGGTCGCTTCGTCGCGTGCCCTCGGCGTATGCGACGCAATTATTCCAGGCCTCACCGGTCAACTAGCCGTTTCCGACTCGATCGAGGATTATTCACGGGCTGTGCTTGCCGCAGAAGCAATTAAACCTGACGAACGAATTCTTCCTTGGTTGCATCGTTTTTCAGCAGAATCCAGCGGAATGCTGCTCCGCGAAGCACTCGTTGAAGCTAAGTCGAGTGCTTCGCGACAGGCAAGTAGATCTTGAGCACCGCACGCCGCTCAGACTTCCGAACGGCTATCGCAGCTATCGCAGCTATGGTACCGGGATTCACACTCCCTTTCATTCTCACGTGGGCATTTTCCCCACGTGAAAGTGATCAGGTTCTCTTGGCATTTTCAATCGTCACATCATTGACTGCCATAGTTGGTAGCGCAATCGAGCTGAATACAGTAAGTGAACTTGGACGCAGCCTCCGCGACACTAAAATGCCTCCTCGCTCGAGCGTGAACGGCTATCGCCGTCGCGTGAGAAGTTACGGGTTCTATGCAGTCGGGATCATCTCCGTACTTCTTACTGTTTTCTACTCCTGGGGCAGTGTTCCGTCCTGGCAGTTTCTCTTACTATGCGGCTCGATGACCGTAGTACCACTAATCGGTATTTTTTCAGCGACCGAGTCCGGAATCCTGATAGCAGTCGGGGATTCAGCCTACTCGATAGGGTTACAAGTCCTCCGAACTGCCATTCCGGCAATTGTCATCCTTGTATGGCGAGAAGTACCGCTTCTCGTTCTTCCCTTTGCTTTTATCATTGGTGAACTTTCTCGTTACCTTTTTCTCGTGCGTCGACGAAGCACTATTCTGCGTCGTTATGATGCAGTTCAGTCCGGAGAACTGCTAACGAAGGGAATGATATGGCAATCGCTTTCTGCTGCGACCTCACAGGGTGCCCCTGTGATCGACCGCGTGTTTCTTTCCAACGCACCGATCGGGTCAGTCTCCACCTATGAGCTTGCGGACAAGCTCTACTATGCAGCGCTCCAGTTCCTAAATTACGGTTTCCTCGTCCGGCGGGTCGGTCGTTGGAGCAGGCTGCCTCAGTTATCCCGTGTGGATGCGAAGAAGTTGCTCCGAAAAGATCTGTTCTTCCTCGGCATCACAGCGGCCGTATTATCCGCGATTGGGGCTTCAGCACTCCTTTGTGCCATGTTGCTACCGCTCCCCGATTTGTGGAGAACAAGTGCCTCCTGGGCGATCGTGTTACTCCTTTCATTGCCTGCATCAATCATCATTATGTCGGCATCTCGTCTACTGATCATCGCTCGCAGGCAACGCCTCTTACTCTGGTTCTCACTCCTGACGTTAGTAACCAATTTGACATTGAATGCTATTTTTTTCACGCTACTCGGCCCCTTTGGAATTATTCTCGCTACGATATGCACTCGATTCGTTTCACTAATAGCCTACGGAGTGGTCCTTTGGAGAATTGCACCTACTATTTCCGAAATCTAAGTTTCGACCTCTATCAGATTGGCAGCATTGACTGATGTTTGCAGCTTCAATTTTTCACTTCACGAAGCTGCTAGAGGCTGCGGATCAACAAAACTCAATGGCGCTCAAGCTTATTTGGCGAATATGATTAGTAGTACCTAATCGGGTCTCCCAGGGGAAGCAAGAACACCGATGAGACGGCTCGATTCCTTACCCAGTCGGGCTAGTTTCGCTTTCTTCATTTTCCTCGTCAATGTGATGATGGTTTTTCCACTGGAGGCTGGCCTCGACCGGGGCGTCATGATTCCACAAGAGGCACCACGATCAGAATTTTCCGAGACGCGTCCGAGTACACCTAATACAATCCCAACTCCGGAAGAATATCCAACCGATGTACTGAATGATCCAGAAGGCACACTCACCGAGTTCTCGGATGGGTCTTCCGCAAACTCTAAAAGGGCTGCGTCGTTCGAGTTGCAAGAATCCCCTTCTTGGAAAGAAAGCTCTACAACGCAGCCGCGAACCGTAGCGATGACGGCGGCTGGGTTCGGAGTCTACGAGAACGGTGACACGGCAATTCGGTTCGAAGGCGCCTGGGTAACGAACACTTCTTCTCAAGACAGCAATGGTTCCCACGCCTACCTCGGATCTGAGGGGTTTGCAGAACTGTCATTCCACGCAACGAGCATCCGCTGGCTGGCACGTGAGACGCTTCTATGTTTGTCAAGCGGTGATTAGGGCCGCATGAGTGGTGTTTAGAGTGCGGTACAGATGCCGAGCGATATAGCGTTTGATGCAGCGGCGGATCTCTCGTTTACTTCGGCCTTCTTCGAGTCTTTTCTCGACGTATGCTTTGGTTTCTTGTGTTTTGTCAAATTTTGTTGAGCCATGTGCGCACAAGAATTGAGCCACCTGAGCGGCTCAAATTGAGCCATCTGTGCACGCCTGCTCATCGAGCACGTCTTCCGCTATTGAATTACTGATTGTTTGGTGCTGCTGAGCTTATTTCATGGTGGCGTGGGCTACCCGATACGACCCTCCTTTAAACCTGAGCATGCGGCCGTGGTGAACTGTCCGGTCGATAATCGCCGCCGCCATCTGCTCGTCCCCGAACACGGTCCCCCATCTCGAGAACTCGAGATTTGAGGTGTACATGATGCTGCGTTTCTCGTACGCGTCTGCAATCACTCGGAACAGCAGGCGTGCCCCTTGCCCATCGATCGGCAAGTAGCCCAGCTCGTCAATCTATGCGGATATCCGCATAGATTGACTTATGCCGAGTCCGTGATTATGCCGATATGTCAAGTGGGCCAACGGTAATCTCCTTCTCTTGCAAGGGCTGCGGAGCTACGGCACCAAAGAACTTATCGACATAATTACAGCCCTTCAAGAAACGCGAGGAGCGTGTCGGCTGGTTGGTATCGGCCGGCCCGTGACGTGACCGGAGTGGTGAGCGCGAGAGCTCGTTCTTTGATAGTCATGTCGGCGTGCAGGTACGCGTTCGTGGAGCGGGTGTCGGCGTGACCGAGCCAAAGCGCGATGACGGTGGTGTCGACCCCGGCCTGCAAAAGCGTCATCGCGGTGGTGTGCCGCAAACTGTGAGGGCTGAGCCTTTTCGTTTGCAACGTGGCACAGTTTTTGGAGGCGACAACTCTGTGAACGGTCAGTCGTTGGTCGACGGCATCACGGCTGAGCCGTCGCCCGGTCCGGGTTGGAAACAAAGGTTCGCTGGGGCTGCCGGCTCGCTCGATCAACCATTCATGCAAGACCGTCGCAGTCGGGGTGGTCAACGGGACGGCACGTTCCTTGCGCCCCTTGCCTTGGCATCGTACGTGGGCCCCGGTGCCGGTGGCGATGTCGGCACAATTCAGACCAGTCAGCTCTGATACGCGCAGCCCGGTCTGGATGCAGAGCATCAGTAGGGCGTGGTCGCGGCGCCCTTCCCAACGGGTCAGATCTGGTGCAGCTAACAACGCATCCACTTCGACCGCTGTCAGGTAGGAGACGGTTGCTTTGGTAAATCGTTTCGGTGGAATCCCCAACACGCGGGCGATGAGTTCGGCGTGCTCAGGATGCTGCAGAGAGGCATAGCGGAACAGTGAACGCAGGGCACCGAGTCGGGTGTTGCGGGTTCGCGCGCTATTGTCACGCTCGGTTTCGAGATGGTCAAGGAATGCGCTGATGATGTCATGGCCAAGGTCGTCCCAGTCCAGGGCCGACGGGGACTTCCCAATGCGTTGCGTAAGGAAAGCGAACAGTAATCGTAGGGTATCCCGATAAGAGGAGATCGTGTGGACGCTGGCCTGGCGTTGTTTGGCCAAGTAATCAGTGAAGAACATTTGGACGGTCGGTGCGATCTGGCTCATGACTGCGCCCGCCCATCGTTGCGCTGTTGCAGACGGTCGGCGGCCAATGCCAACAGTTCGGGTGCGGCCGACAGATACCAGTAAGTGAAACGAGGGTCCCGGTGCCCCAGATAGGTCGACAGGTAGGGCAGGTGCGCATCAACATCGACACCGTTTTGGTACCAACCGACTAACGTCATCACGGCGAAGGTGTGCCGAAAGGCGTGGAGGTGGGGACGCTTCGCGACGCCGACACCGATTCCCGCATCAACACAAAGACCCCGGAATGTTTTCTGCACAACCGGATAGAGCAACGTCTTCCCCGTGATGGTGACGAAGAAACTATTCGTCGCTGGCTTCGGATGGAACCTGTCGCGTTGCCGTGCATACCTACGCAACGCCGCGACCGTGCTGGCTTCGACCGGAACGTGGCGGGTCTTGCCAAACTTCGATTCCCGAATCAATAGAGAGCTGCCAACGAGATCCACGTCCATCCGGGTTAATCGGATAGCCTCCCCGATTCGCAAGCCGGTCGTCGCCAGCAACCCAATCAAGGTGGTGTATGTCGCCGCCGGCAGCCGGGGATCTAACGAGGTGTCGGCCTGGCTCATGAGCGCCGCGATATCCTCAGCGGTGAAGACGAATGGGGCCCGCCAACGTTGCCGTGATGGCAGTAGCCCAGTCGGTGGGACTTGGGTATTCTGATCGATGCCCGACAGATAGCGGGCGAAGCCACGAACGGCCGTCATCCGGGCTGACCAGACCACACTTTCCGACGGAACCTCCGGCAACTGACACCAGGTCAACGCGTTCTGGATCGTGATGCTGGCCTGCTCGGTCTCCTCGAGCCAGGCCACGAACCTTGGAAGTAGCCGGCCCGCATCGGCCAACTTGTACCCGAGATTATGACGCAACTCCAGATAGTCGGTGAGGGCATCCTGCAACGCGCTCATGGCTTCGTCCCCGGCCAGGGCTGGGCCACTGATCGCTGAAGTGTCATGCTTGTTGTAGACAGTGAAACGCTTCACTGAAGGAGAGAAACAAATGTCTACACCCCGCCCTAAACGCGAATTCAGCGATCAGTTCAAAGATGACGCCGTGAACATGGTCCTCGAACACGAAATAGTCGATCATCGTTGCTTCGCGGCGAAGAAGGCGCTGACTTTTCCCAGGAACTTGATCTCCCGCTTCAGCTCCGCGTTCTCTGCCTGTAACGCTTGATGTTTGGCCCACTCCACCGGGCCAGGATCGGCAGCCCCCGCCTCCGGATGCTCCTCTCGCCACGTGCGCACCCAGTTCCCCAGCGTGTCCTCGTTGACACCGATTTCCGGCGCGACCTGAGCTACCGGGCGCCCCGAGGTGATCACCAACTCCACCTCGTCAGCCTTGAACGCAGCCGTGAACTTCCGACGATCTGACATTAACAGATTCTCCTTAGCGTTGTCTCAAATCAGCGTACGGGCGCACTCTTCAGCGCATATGTAGACGGGCGCGCTGTGGGGTGACTGAAACTCTTTGGCCCGCGTCCTGGGATTTATGCAAGCAGGCCGTGGCCAAGAACCTTAGTCGTAGAGCGGCTTTTGTGCGAAGGACAGCCCTTTGGGTCGAAACTCGCGTGGATTTGCGAGTAAGCTATCGTTCGGAATCACTCTCGCATTATGAGCGGCATTGAGCGCATGTTGCTTAGGATTTAAGTTCTTACGTAAGTGTGGTAGCCAAATAGCCTGTGGGCGCCTGCGCTCGTTAAAATATAAGAATCAGGAAGGCTCCGAGTCGGTCATGGACACTGAACCTCAGAAACTAGTTGTTATCGGTCAAGGTTATGTTGGATTACCTGTCGCCATGCGGGCTGTCAAAGTTGGGTTCAATGTAGTGGGACTCGATCTTGACTCCAAGCGAGTTGCGGGGCTGCGTTCGGGTGAGTCTTATGTTGATGACGTGAGCTCCGAGGAGCTTGCTGCTGCTGTTGACTCACAAAACTACGTTCCCAGCGAAGACTATGCTGCCGCTGAAGGGTTTGACATTGCGGTGATCACCGTTCCTACGCCGCTTAAGGAATCCCTCCCTGATTTAAGTTTTGTTGAAAGTTCTGCGCGAAGTTTGGCGGAATACCTTTCTCCCGGCGCTACGGTGGTACTCGAATCCACAACTTATCCTGGCACCACTGAGGAACTCCTAGTTCCGATCCTTGAGGAAGTCTCGGGTCTGAAAGTCGACCAGGACTTTTACGTCGGATATAGTCCGGAGCGTATTGACCCAGGGAACAAGACTTGGGGATTCGTTGAGACTCCGAAGGTCGTTTCTGGAACCTCCCCGATTTCCCTTGAAAAGGTGCAGGAATTTTACGATCGTCTTGTTGACACGACTGTGGCGGTGAGTGGAACTCGGGAAGCGGAACTCACGAAGCTTCTCGAAAATACCTTTCGGCACGTCAACATCGCGCTGGTGAACGAGCTCGCTGTTTTCGCCCATCAGCTCGGTGTAAACGTCTGGGAATCCATCGAGGCTGCAAGTACAAAGCCGTTTGGCTTCATGGAGTTCACCCCTGGACCTGGCGTTGGTGGACACTGCCTTCCCGTGGACCCGAGTTACCTCTCCTGGGAGGTGAGGAGGAAGCTTGGACGATCGTTCCGATTCGTGGAGCTCGCGAACGATGTAAATGAGCATATGCCCGATTATGTGGTGAGCCGTCTAACGATGTTACTCAACCAGGCAGGCACTGTTGCCAGAGGTGCGACGGTGCTGCTTGTTGGACTCGCGTACAAGAGGGGAACGGGCGACACTAGAGAAGCGCCCTCTCTTCGTATAATCGATCTCCTCCGTGATTATGGCGTGAACCTCATCGCATTCGATTCATACGTTGAGCCCCACCGTTGGCCAGAAGGCGTCGAACGTGTTGGTCTTGACCTGGAGGCTTTGGAACGCGCAGACGCGGTGGTTCTCATAACCGATCATGACGATGTCGATTTGAGGCTGATTGAGGGCTTGCAGGTGCCAGTTCTGGATACGAAGAACGTGCTTCGCGGGCCTGCTGTCGAGCGCCTGTAGTCATTGATTGCTATGAGAGGTGGAACGTGATTTCAGTAGCCATAACCGGTGGCGCCGGGTTCATCGGCGCGAATCTCGTTGAACGATTTATGGAAGAGACCGAAGTCTCAGAGATACGTATCTTTGATGACTTTTCGACCGGTATCCGACGTGAATACGTTGATCCCCGTGTCAAAGTGATTGAGGGTGACCTCAGAAACCAAGATGAGGTACTGAGCGCGTTCGCAGGAGTACACCGTGTCGTGCATCTCGGTGCCCTTCCTTCGGTGCCACGATCGATCAAAGATCCGCGGTCCTCGCTTGACGTGAATGTGATCGGTACGTTGAACGTACTCGAAGCCGCGCGGGTCCACGGGCTTGAACACGTGGTCTCTGCGTCGTCGTCATCAGTTTACGGGGCGAATCCGACTCTTCCGAAGAGTGAAGGGCTTGTTCCGCAGCCGGTAAGTCCGTATGCAGTGAGCAAACTGGCGACGGAGTCTCTAACAAATTCCTATCTCCACAGTTATGGTCTTCCGACCTTGGCTTTTCGCTTCTTTAACGTATTTGGGCCGTTGCAGCGAGCTGATCATGCGTATGCGGCAGTAGTTCCTCTATTTATCGAAGCGCTTAAGCAGGGGAAGCCTCTCACTGTGTACGGAGATGGTGAGCAGTCACGTGATTTTACTTCTGTGCACGTTGTGGTTGATGCTTTAGCGAAGGCGTCTCTACGCAAAGTGACCTATCCGTCTCCAGTTAACCTCGCATTCGGTACCCGCACGACGCTTAACGAAGCAATCGAAATCTTGCGTAAGATCCATCCCGCACCGATCGGAGTTGACTATACCGAGCCCCGTCCGGGCGATGTGCGACATTCGCAAGCCTCTTCGAGCCTTTTGCAGTCGTTAATTCACGACCTTCGAGCTCCTGCGTTACCTGACGCGCTGCGCGAGGTCTATGACTGGTACTTCCAGTCAGTCTGAGCCGACCCCATTAGTCGAAACCGCACGGTAGGTGAATTGAAGATTAATCGGCTCGACGTGAAGGGAAGTGCGCATACCAACCCGAAGAGAGTGCACGTCGTTGGGATTGTGGTTGCTGTTCTGCTGGTTGTGGGCAGCTTCTTTGGCGCGAGCATGTTGCCAGGCACTGCCTTTATAGGACTACTCCTTCTGGGAAGTATGATCTTCGCCTTTTCATTCTCAAATTACCTACTGCCGAGCGTGGCAATGGTGGTTTTTGCCTTTTTCCCCATCACCTATCTTCCGATTGACTTAGGCTTTCCGCGGGGTACGGTCACGCCGACCGTCGCAATAATATCAGTGTGGCTCATCCGCCTGATTAGTTCCAGGCGAATCGAAGACCAACGCATGGCGAAGCTCCCGGCAGTGCTAGCCATCTTGGTCCTCACGCTTCTTGTGGTATTGAGTGATGAGCCAATTTTTAGTGCAATCTGGTCAGCGACTGTCGTAGTTCTGCTCATCATCCCAGTACTACTTGCAGATCGTATCGAAGCACGCACCGCACTTGCTCTGCGGAAGGCCTGGATGGGAACCGCACTGATTCTGTCATTCGCTGCCTTATTTGAGACATTCACGCGGATCAATCCCCTTGCGAATTTCTACACCTTCGATCAGCATTGGAGCGTGCACCGGGTTATGACGTCACTCGGGCACCCGCTTATGAACGGGTTATTCTTCGGCATGTCGTCCGTATTTCTGGGGCTGTGGGCGATTCGAGAAAGAAAGCTAGCGCCAGGAGTTGTAGCGATTATTTCTGCCGTAGCGACGGCCTCCACAGCTTCTCGAAGTGGAGTGATCGGGCTTGCGGTGGGTGCTTTGGCCGGGCTGATTGTTTTACTCGGGCTTTCTCAGACATCCGTCATGACTAAGACGTTTGGCGTCGCGTTCTTCGCGGTAATTGGGGCGATAATTTGGATGAACCCAGTACTCCAAGAGCGTTTGGGGTCTGATGAAGCTGCTGGATCTACGGAGTATCGTTCTGGGCTTGCATTTCAACAAGCGCAAGCCCTATACGAAACTAATCAGATGCTCGGAGTCGGACCGGGAGTTGCTTCGCGGCAGATCTTCGATGAGACGGGCCTGCTTCTCGAGAACGCAATGATGGGCTCGCTCTCGAGTCTAGGGCTTTTAGGTGTCGGTATGCTTTTGGTTGTCCTAGCGACCATGGCAGTGTCGGCATTACGGAGACGTTCAATCGAAGTGGTTGCAGCAGCAGTTACTTTCCTTTCTATTGGTTTCGCCTTCCCTCTTTGGGAGACTATTCCAGCAGCACTCGCTCTACTGATGTTCGCATTCATAGCAAACTTCTCCAATGAAGTGCAACCTAAAGGGCAACGATTACGGAAGAATTCCCATGTTTTTAACGCACCTTTTCAGTATTGACAAGTGAGATTGGTCACTCCTGAGCTTCCTGGAGTATTATCGCAGCCGACAACATTTCCGAGGCCCTTAACCGTGACACGCACTGCGACTCCGCTGGGTATGCCGACTAAATAGTTACGATAGATCTCATTATTCATACCATAAACTTTGTCATGTTCCCATACGTGAATGCTGGGACGTAGCTGTTGTTGGTAACGCTGTGAAGCGCCCTGGGTTTCTTAGAGACTCAGCTCATTTGAGTTCGACCAGTTCTTTGGCGCTGGTGATCCCAGCATAGAATGCCGCTTCGAACTCTGCAGGCGGCACGTCGCCGAGGTATCCGTGCAGGCGCTCGGTGTTGTGCCAGTGCACCCAACCCAGCGTCGCGAGTTCAAGGTCATCAATCGTTTTCCAAGGCCCCTTTTTCGCAGGCCCGCGCACGAGCTCAGCCTTGTAATACCCATTCACGGACTCGGCCAGAGCGTTATCGTAGCTATCGCCAACCGTCCCGATCGAGGGCGTTGCCCCGATCTCGGCGAGGCGTTCTCCGTAACGGATGGATGTGAATTGAGACCCTGCATCGGAATGGCATCGAAGTTCGGGGAGCTTCTTGCCTCGTGACCAGCGAGCCATTTCGATCGCGTCGAGCACGGTCTCGGTCTTCATGGTTGATGCACACCGCCATCCGACAATCGCGCGGTCGAATACGTCGATGATGAAGCACACGTAGGCGACACCCTTCCAGGTTGGCACGAACGTCAGATCCGTCACCCACAACCGTCCGCTGAGAACACCCGATTCACGAGGTCAGGATGTCGCACAGACACCGGGTCGGGCTTGGTGGTCTTTACTCGTTTCTCACGTCGTACTCCCTCGATCTCGAGGACTTTCATGAGCCTGCCCACCTGGTCTCGGCCAATATTGATACCGGCTCGCTTCGCTGCTTTCCAGAGCTTGCGCACCCCATAGACCGAGTAGTTCGATTCCCAGATTTCGAGTAGCAGCGGAGCAAGCTCCGCATCTCGCACCTGACGCGCTGAGGCCGGCCTGCCGTTGGCGGCGTAATACGTCGACGGGGCCACCTGCAGCGCGCTGCAAATGCGCTCGACCCCCAGACGACGACCAGCCACAATGTCATCCTTGTTGCGATTGATGAAATCCACTACATCTTGTGTTGGCGGTCGAGCTCCGCCCCGAAGAAAGACGCGGCCCGCTTTAAGATTTCATTCGCACGCTTGAGCTCACGGTTCTCTTGCTCAAGTTCACGCATCCGGGTCTGGTCATCGGTCGTGACACCGGCTTGAACGCCGTCATCGATGTCGGCTTGACGCACCCAGGTGCACGCACTGATTCAACCCCGTAACCGAGCTGGTCAGCGACGCGCGTCGCTGTTCCTTGGCTTGTGCCGAGCTCAGCGCGGAGAGTGCGCACCATCCTGACCGCAGCGGCTTTCTCTTCAGCCGAGTAGCGTCGTCCTTTGTTTTTGTGTTGGGCCATGGTTCCATTCTCTTTCCAAAAGTATGGAGTCTCCAATAGAACCAGGGCGCTTCACGCCCGCGCCCGCGGCTAGTTTTCGGCATGGCAGCACTAGACATCTTTATCCCCAAGTCTTCCTTGACGACACGACGAACCCCGAGGCCCCGCCCCACCACAAGCAGTTTTAGACGTGACTGCTCACGCCCCCGCAGATCAACTTAGTAGTGCGGATTTGCATAAGACAAGGAACTAGTTAGAACTAACTATGCGCGAATGATGATCCTGTCAGCGACGGACTATGCCGAATACTGGTCGATCCACACCCCAAACTCGTCGGGTGAGATTGGTCGACTGATGTGGAACCCCTGCGCAAGTGGGGCACCGAGCTCGTGAAGAATTCGCAACTGCTCGCCCGTCTCGACACCCTCTGCGATGGTGTACAATCCAAAGCTCCGCGCGAGGTCGATGACCGTTGCTACGAGATTGTGATCCGTGTCGTTCGACCCAAGACCAGAGGTGAACGAGCGATCAATCTTGAGATAATCGACCGGAAAGCTTCTCAGATACTGCAACGAGCTGTAGCCGGTGCCGAAATCATCGAGGGCAATGCTCACACCGAGGCTCTTGAGTCTCTGCAGCTGCTCAACAACAGTGTCAGCATTCGCAGCGATAGATTCGGTGACTTCGATTACCAGCGATTCGGGGTCGATGCCGCTGACTTGAATAGCTCGTTCTAGACGCTCGTAGAACTCTGCATCGTAAAACTGGTCAATCGACGCGTTTACCGCCAGGCGAAGGTTCGCATGCCCCAAATGGTGCCACGTTCGCAGTTGCTGGCAGGCGTTCTCTATGACCCACATGCCTATCTCGTGAATGAGGCCGCTGCGTTCAGCGATCGGAATGAATTCAGCGGGGGATATCGGGCCCAACTCAGGGTGGTTCCAGCGCAGCAACGCCTCAGCGCCGTGAACCTCGCCGGTGTTCACCGCAACCTGCGGTTGATAGACGATGGAAAGTTCCTCGTTCGTTAATGCATGCCGCAGCGCGAATTCGAGTCTCAGGAGCCTGGAATCTTCATCGCTCGCAAGCTCTCGAAAGAAAGTGATGTGACTACGGCCAGGCCGTTTCGCCTCCAGCATCGCGTCTTCCGATCGCCGTATCAGGGAGTCGCGGTCATAACCGTACTGTGGAAAAACGCAGACCCCAATGCTCGCAGAGATGATGAGATCTTGGCCACCAACCACAAACGGTGCGCGCAACAACTTTTCAACGGCAGACGCGAACGTGAAAGCCTCACTATCTTCGTCGTGTCGATGCACAATCATGAAGTTGTCGCCACTGTACTGGAACAACTTTGTTGGTGCGTTGACGAAACCGTTGAACCTGCCAGCCACAGCTTTCAATAGATCATCGCCTGCATTGCGGCCGTAACGGTCGTTCACGGCATTCAGCCGGTTATCGGCTCGAACCGCTGTTCCCGCTCTGGCAGGTCACCTTCGGGAGCAACTTGAACCGCGCCAGCGCAATCTAACCCGGCGCTTTCAAGGAGACCCATTGACGTAGTATCGCGGCTGCCGTGCGCGTCTGCCATGGCTCGACGCAACTCTTCTCCCTCGGGGAGAAGACCCGTAAACCACGCACTCGCAGTCTGGCGCCCAACACTGCGTTTGGTTATTGGCATCGAGCGGGAGAGCGCTGCCCCCGAATACCCGCTCTGGTACCTGAAGCCGGTAATGAGGCTGCCGCTACCGGTAAGCGTGCCCACCGGATCGCCGTACAGGAAGACATTGAGTTCACGCTTCGCCATCGTGCTCCAGGGCTTCAGCCGTGTGTTTCTTGGCGTTGCTCTGTTGGTGTGTGGCTGTCGGGTAACCCGCATTGGGCTTCGGCGCGTAGGGGCCACTCATGAAGGCATCCATAAGCGCCTGTTGCTGCGGGGGAAGCTCTTTCTGCCGAACCTCAGCGAGTTCGAACGTTAGCCCGAGGGACTTTGCCACGTGCAACACTTTAATGAGTTCGGCGCGGGGAGACTTGCCCCGCTCGAAGTTCGAAAGCCATCTCGTTGAAACGTCGGCCCGTGCAGCAAGCTCTGCTTGCGTGATTCCGCGCTTCTCTCGCTCTTCGCGAAGCTGATAACCGAAGTCGGCAGCGGTTTGTATCTGAGGCGACTGATTCATGACTTGATTGTACGGTCAAGTTTGTGAATAGGCAAGAGCGGTCAAGTTTGTAAATTTGACGATACGGTCAAGTTTCTCAATTTGACCGCACCGTCATTTGGGGTTGTTTAGCTTTTTACGAAAGGAGTTCGCGCACGCGGGGTATGACCTCCCGGCCGTAGAGATCGATGCTCGACATGAGTAGGTCGTGAGGCATCGTGCCGTTGGCGTACTTGAGGTCGAAGCGATCCGCACCGAGAACCTTCACGGTCTTTGCGATCTTCTGCGCAACCGTCTCGGGCGACCCTGTGAAGAGGGCACCCTGCTCAACCTCGGCCTCGAACTGCTCGCGCGTCGGGTCAGGCCAGCCGCGCTCGCGGCCGATGCGAATGCGGTTCGCGCGGAAGTGCTCCCAGAGCTCATCGCGAGCCTGCTCGTCAGTCTTCGCGACGTGCCCCGGCGAGTGCACGCCGAGAGGCATCGGTGCGCTGCCCAACTCCTGCTGAGCGCTGCGATACAGGTCTGCGAAGGGGAGGAACCGAGCCGGGTCTCCACCAATAATCGCAAGCATCATCGGGATCTGCATCTGAACCGTGCGGAGGACTGACTGCGGGCTGCCGCCCACACCGATCCACGCGGGAAGACCGCCCTCGTGCTCGGTCTTCGGGTACACCTCTTGATTGACGAGCGTGCTGCGGTGCTTGCCCGACCAGGTGATCGGGCCCTCGCTGCGCAGCTTCGAGAAGAGGTCAAGCTTTTCTGCGAACAGCGAGTCGTAGTCGCTCAACTCGTACCCAAAGAGAGGGAACGATTCGGTGAATGATCCACGACCGAGGATGACCTCTGCGCGCCCGTTGCTCACGCCGTCGAGTGTGGCGAAGCGCTCGTACACACGAACCGGATCGTCGCTCGAGAGCACGGTGACACCGGTGCCGAGGAGGATCCGCTCGGTCTTGCCAGCGATCGCGGCGAGCACGATCTCTGGTGATGAAATCGCGAAGTCGTCGCGGTGGTGCTCGCCCAGGGTGATCGCGTCGACGCCGAGTTCGTCTGCGAGGACTGCCTGTTCGACGACGTCGCGGAGCACCTGCGCGTGGTGCACGGGGGTGCCTTCGTTGTCGACGGTTACATCGCCGAACGAGTCAAGGCCGAGAATGAGTTGGTCAGCCGTTGCGCCAGCCACAACCTGGGGCTTCTTTGAAGTCTGCATGCTTGGTGCAACGCTTCCGGTGCCGGGATATTCCATGCGTGTGCATGTTTACTTCCACTCGGATGAGGGTAAGAAGGACGTCATACCTGCGGTGAAGATGGCGAGAACTCTAGATAACGAGGCGACTCTTATTGCTCAATTCCCGCCTCGTCGGGAGTCACATGCACTGAAACGTATGCTGCCGAGTTCGCGACAAATCACAATCGCAAACATAAAGGCTGCGCAGCTGCTAGATGTTACCGAGGCGCCCAATGGCAAAGTATTTAGGCGTCCAGAAAAGTGGTTCCCCGAATACGAGGATGAACATGGTGAGTTCATGGAAGGCGAATTGCTTTGTGAACACCATTGAGCCCTGGCCAAGCAGCGGAGTCGCGAATGGATTGTGACGCGGGCGAATCCGAGTGGGAGTTTGCGACTAAGGCTGGTGTCTTAGTAGCAAACTCCCACTCGCATTTTGGAAGGGTAAGTGTCGGCGGTTACCCGGCGCGGAGGGCGGCGGAGCCGGCCGAGACACTCACGTCGATGCGGTGCGATGAATTGCTCGAGGTATCGAGACGGTTGTCAAACGAGCCGGCAGACACGTCCGAGCGCACATCGTAGGTATCGTCGGGCACGGTGAGCTCAAGCTTGCCAGCACTCACGTCGACCGAGACCTCGCCGGGGGTGCGACCGGTGAGTTCAGCGATAAGCTGGCCCGCCGCGATCTCGAGATCCGCGGTGCGGGCGCCATCGACGTCGAGGATCGCGCGCCCAGCAGAGACTGAGGTGTCGAGTGCATTGGCTGATCCACCGAACTCGAGCGCACCGGCATTGACCTCGATTGCGAGATCGTTCCAACTGCCGCCAGCGTTCAGGGTGCCCGCGTTGAGCTGCAGTTCGGCATCGAGCTTGCCCGAGTCGAGTTCGCTCGGCAGCGTGAGCGTCACCTGCTGCTCACCCATGTTGCACCAGCCGATGCAGAAGTCGAAGAATCCGCGCTTCGAATCGACCACGAGGTCACCGTCGTCGACACGCATCTCCCAGCGGTACGTGCTGTTACCGGTGATGTCGAGCTGCGCCTCTGAAACGTCGGCGAAGACGAGCTCAAAGTCTGCGGCATTCGACACGACCTCGACGCCGTTAATGCCTGTCACGTCGAGCGACTGCGATCCGCCCGAATTGCTGGCATTCATATTGCCGAAGGTCGCTACCGCGGCGGTCGCGCCGACCCCGAGCAGCACGACGCCGCCCACGACCGAGGCCACGATCGCGATGGTTCGCGAGGACTGTTTGAAGGAGTTCATGATGTTGGTCCAATCTGTGAGGCGAGAGCTTACTGTGGATGCTTAGTGCGGGCGCTCACTGCGCCGATCCACCGTTGTTTTCGAGGTGAGCGAGCGCCGCAAGCACTCGCCGATTGCCCGACTCGTCTTGTTCGAGTTCGAGCTTCTGAAAGATCGAGGTGATGTGCTTCTCGACGGTCGCGAGCGAAAGGAAGAGCTGCTGCGCGATCGCGTGGTTTGAGAGCCCCTCGGCGATGCTTGCGAGCACGGTTCGCTCGCGGTCAGAGAGGCGCTGCATGCGCTCATCCTGGCGCCTGCGGGTGAGCAGCTGCGAGACGACCTCGGGGTCGAGCACCGTGCCACCCTTGCCGACCCGCTCGAGCGCATCGACGAAGTCAGAGACATCGGCGACGCGGTCTTTCAAGAGGTAGCCGATGCCACCGGTGCTCGATCCACCGCCTGTGCCGATGAGTTCGCTCGCGTACTGCTCTTCGACGTACTGCGAAAGCACCAAGATCGGCAGTGAGGGGTGCATGCGCCGCAGTTCGAGTGCACCGCGAATGCCCTCATCGGTGAACGACGGAGGCAGCCGCACATCGAGGATGCAGAGCTCGGGGTTCTGCTCGGCGACCGTCTCTGCGAGCGCGTGAGCGTCGGCGAGTGCCGCGACGACCTCGTGGCCTGAGTGCTCGAGCAACCGCACGAGACCCTCGCGAAGCAGCACCGAATCTTCACAGATCAGAATGCGCATGGCACGCTCACCTCCACGGCGGTTGGGCCCCCGGCAGGGCTGTCGATCTGAATCGTACCGCCGGCCGCGCGCACCCGGTTCGTGATGCCGTCGAGGCCGCCGCCCGGCTGCAATTCGGCGCCGCCGATGCCGTCGTCTTCAACGCGCGCCCAGAGCACTTGCGTGTCGGGGCCCTCGGCATTCGCGGTGGATCGAACCCGCACCGTCACCCGCACCGAGTTCGCCCGGGAGTGCTTCGCAGCATTCGTGAGGCACTCGGCGATGACGAAGTAGACGGCCGACTCTGCTGCGCGGGCGACGCGGGTGCTTTGCGAGCCTGCTTGGCCCGCGCCCTCCATGCGCACGTCGAGCGTGACCGGAATGTGTGAGCGGCCCGCGAGCGCAGAGAGCGCGGCGTCGAGTCCGCGATCGTCGAGTACTGAAGCGTGGATGCCCCTGGCAAGCTGCCTGAGCTCGGTGATCGCGGCCTTTGTCGAGGTGTGCGCCTCTGCGAGCAGGGCCTTTGCGCCCTCGGGGTCGGAGTCGATCTTCTGCTGCGCGAGGCCCAAGGTCATGCCGACCGATACGAGTCTTGGCTGGACCCCGTCGTGTAGGTCGCGCTCAATGCGGGTGCGCTCAACATCTGCGGCTCTTACTGCGCCCTCGCGTTGGTGAGTCGCCTGCTGGGCTTCGGCGGCGAGTTTCTCTTCTCTTGCCTGGGCGCCGATGAGGGCGACGCTGAGGGTTCGGTGCAGCAGGATGAGGCCGAAGACCGCGGCTGCCGTCACTACAATTCCGAGCGCGCCGAGCAGTCTGCCCTGGGTCGGGGTTACGTCTTGGAGCAGGAACATCCATCGGAACACCCCGGTGCCAAGTGAGGCTGGGTTGATGATCATTCCGATCGACCAGATGAACCCCTGCACGAGCGGAATGACCAGCGCGCCGAGCGTCGCAGAGATCGCGAAGTTTGCGAGGGCAGCCCACATGCCGCCGTCTTTGAGCTGGCGGCCGAGAGAGCGGATCCACCCGCCAAACGTAGGCCGTGTGCGCTTCGCGAATGTGGGCTGCGTGACATCGAGGTCGTAGAGGCCGCCGACGCGGGCCGTCTCGAACCAGGCGAGGCCGAACATGGCGTAGATGAGGCCGACGAGCACGACGAGTCCGATGCCGAGCACGAACACCAGGCCGATGCCGGTGGCGAGCACGCTGAAGAATGTTGCTAGTACAGCCCACCCGGCGGTGCCGAGGAGTGCGAGATGCAGAAGCGTCTGCGCGATGCGCAGCGGGTGGGTTGCCTGCTCGGGCCGCGTTGGTGCTGGCGGAGTTGCTCGCGGAGGTATTGGCGCGCCCGCCTGCGGGTTCTGAGAAGTGGTCATGCTTCAAAGGTACGGGCCGGGGCGCCGCTGCAACACAGTGGCAACCCCCGATGTGGGGGAGGGTTTCCCCTACCTTGTGAGTATTTTCGGAGCCTAGCGTCGCTCACAGGGCGGGGTTTTGAGGTTCTGCCTCCCGAGTTATTCACAATTGGTTTGCTTCAGGTTTAGAAGTGCCGGTATTGCGTTAGCGTCTCTGGTGTGAACGACCTGGAACTGCAAAAATATGGAGTGTGTCCTTGGAAACCATCATGACGATCTTTGGTCCGATCATCACCTTTGTTGCGATGGTGGGAGGAATGATCGCGCTCTATGTCAGCTTGCGTCGACCGATCGTCGAACTCGACAAGAAATTCGAGAAGAAGTTCGACCAGGTTGAGAAGAGGTTTGATCAGATTGATGCGAGGTTTGATCAGATTGGTGCGAGGTTCGATCAGATTGATGCGAGGTTCGACAAAGTAGATGCGGCGTTCGATGGTCTCGCAGATTCCAAGGTTCTCTGAATTGCTAGTTTGACGCCCCTACCCAGTGAGCTTCGGGCGAAGTTGGAGCACCATGCGAAGGATTTTTGCCTGAGAGGTCGCCTGACGCTCGGAGTTCGCCTGGCGCTAAATCGGTGCTGAAAGGTGGGTAGATCGGCCAGCCGGTGGCGCGGCAAACTGGCGTTGAGATGTCGAGGAGCGTTACTTGTTGCGGTTGGGGACTATCCAGCCAAGGATTGCGCCGACGACGAAGAAGGCCGCTGCGATCCACCATGGAACGCCGAGGGCGAGCAGCGCACCCGCGCCCGACGCGAGGAAGAGCAACTCGATGAGTCCGTGACCGAAACGGTCAGTGTGCAGCACTGGTTTGGGGGAGAGGAACAGCGCCCAAATGAGGATGGTGATCAACAGCGCGCCGAGGCCGACGAAGACGGCCGGGAACGGGAACGCCCAATCGAAAAACCCCCACACGGTCGCGTTGACGACGACGGCGACATGGATGACGCCGCGCACCACCTGAAGTGCTTGAGAATCGCGGGGGCTGGTATTCGACTGGGGCTCACTGGTCACCCCTCAATTCTATCCAGGGCGAAGTTGTGAGAGTCGTGATCGGTGGATCAGCCAAACCACCCGAAAGTGGTTCATTGAGAATCGACTAACTAGGCTTTATCAAAAGACCACAGGCTGGTCCCGTAAGTGGGTGTGCCAGTGATTAACCAGAGTGACCATTCAAGAGAAACCGGAGAGCACGTGCCGAGCAATGTCGCAGTAGCCACCGCGGTCGCGAGCGCGCGCGTGCTCACAGAGTGGGGTGACTTCTCGGCGCCACAGCGCGTGAGCTGGGCAGGCGGCCGGTTTGCGCTTGGGGGAGATTCGCTGGCCGGTGGCGACTCGGAGCCCGGCGGCTCTACATCAAGAACCCAAAGCACCGCCGACCTCGCGGCACCGAACGGGGGCGACCTCTGGATGGTGCCGGGGCTCGTCGACGCGCACAGTCATATTGCCTCGCACTACTTCAACGTGGCCGACCGCGCACTCGACGCCCCGAGCGAGCGCAACGCGAAGACACTCGCGGTGTTGCAGCTGATGCTCCGCAACGGGTTCACGAGCGTGCGTGACGCGGCCGGCTTCGAGTTCACGCATCTTCCTGCACAGGTCCCCGAGATTCCGCGAATACAGGCGTCGGTGCACATGCTCAGCCGAGAACTCGCCGACGAGAGCGGCGGTGTGCTCGCGGTCGCAGAGCGATCCCTCGAGGCCGGTGCCCGGTGGATCAAACTCCTCGCCACCGCGTCGGTCGCTTCCCCGCCCGGTTCCGGTCTCGAACCCATCTTCACTCTCGATGAACAGCGGCAGGTCGTTGAGCGAGCGGCCGAGGTCGGTGCAGGAGTCATGCTCCACGCGTGGGGTGGCCAGGCAATCGACGACGCGATCGAAGCCGGGGTGATGAGTATCGAGCACGGCATCTTCCTCACCGATGACCAGGCGAGGCGCGCTGCAGATCGCGGAATGACCCACGTGCCGACACTCACGATCTACCGATTCGTGCAACAGATGATTGAGAAGGGCGAGCTTCCCGCGGAGTTCGGGCCGCGCGTTGCCGAGGCAGTTCTCGCGCACCCCGACTCAGTGCGCAGGTCGCGCGATGCGGGACTCGCGATTGCGCTCGGCAGCGACTTCGGCACACCAGAGCAGCACGGCACGAACCGAGTCGAGTTCGACGCGCTCGTGGGCGCGGGCCTCAGCCCCGAGGAGGCGCTCGTCGCGGCCACCCGCGCCGGTGCCGAGTTGCTTGGGCGGGTGGATCCCGATCCACACGGCGCCAGCAGCGCACCGAGCGGTCGCATCGAAACCGGCGAAATCGCCGACGCAGTCTTCTTTACCCAAGACCCGAGAGAACCCGGCGTATTCAGTGCGCCAGACAGCGTGTATGCCGTCGTTATTGGCGGGCGCGTTGTACTTGATCCACACCCCGAAAGGACACACCGTGAGCCCCACGACACCATCGACTCAGCCGCTGCACCGCCGCAGACTGTGGTCTCTCGCCGCGACAGCGACGGTCGCCGCGATGCTGCTCGCCGGTTGCGCGCAGGCAGACCCGGCGCCGAGCGACGACACCCCGACCGCGGGCGGCACGCTCACCTACGGTCGACTTGCCTCGGCGAACGACCTCGACCTGCACACCCAGATCACAGCGAACAACGCGTTCGCGATCGACAAGATCTTCGAGTCGCTCGTGTCGTTCGACGAGAGCGGGCAGATTATCGACTGGCTCGCCGAGAGCCACGAGATCTCAGACGACGGGCTCGTGTACTCGTTCACGCTGCGCGAGGGGTTGAAGTACTCTGACGGCACCGACCTGCAGGCCGCAGACGTGAAGTTCTCGCTCGAGCGCAACATTGAGAAGCAGGGCCCGATCATGCTGACCGCGCCGATCGCGTCGATCGAGACCGACGAGGAGGCGCGAACGGTCGTCATCACGCTCGCAGAGCCCTACACACCGTTCCTGTCTGAGCTCACCGGCTTCGCGGCGGGTGTGCTGCCGAGCGACTTTGGCGGCAAGAGTGAGGAAGAGTTCTTCCAGAGCCCCATCGGCACTGGCCCGTGGGTAGTGAGTGAGTGGGATCCGTCTGGCGACCTCACCTTTGTGAAGAACGAGCACTACTGGCAAGAGGGCAAGCCTCTGCTCGACTCGCTTGTCTACACATTCATCGCAGACGATAACCAGCTGCTGCAGCGCCTGAGCGCCGGCCAGATCGACGCCATCGAGACCGTGCCCGCAGCCAACGCGGCCGAGGTCGACAGCAACGAGGCGACCACGCTCATCTCGGGCGACTCGTGGGCGATTGAGCAGATCTTCTTCAACACGCAGAAACCAGAGTTCGCAGACGTGCACGTGCGCCGCGCCATCGCCCACGCGCTCGACCTCGAGGGCATCACGCAGGCGACCACCTTCGGCACGGCGCGCGCCGCGACCTCGCTCATTCCACCGTCGATCGCGTACTCCGCGGCCGACGCTGGGTTCGAGCTCGGCTACGACGTCGACGCAGCAAAGCAAGAACTCGCAGAGTCCGGCTACCCCGACGGTTTCACCGCGACCCTGCTCATTGCGAGCGGCAACGCATCGCGCGCGCAGATCGCCCAGATTGTGCAAGAGTCGCTGGCGCAGATTGGCATCACCATCGAGATCGAGTCGATCGACCTTGCGGCGTTCCGCGAGCGGTTCAGAGCGTTCGACTACGACTTCATGCTGAACTCTGGCCAGTCTGACTCGCCAGACCCGAACGGGTTGGTGACATTCCAGGCCGATCCAGAGGGATTCTCGAATTCGTACTGGACCCACTACACGAACGACGAAGTCACCGCGCTCATGCACGAGGGCCGCACCACGCCAGACGGGCCCGAGCGCGAGCAGATCTACCTTGATATTCAGCGGATCCTCGCCGAAGAAGTGCCGTACATTCCCGTGTACTACTCGTCAACGCTGCACGGCACCACGTCGAAGGTGCACGGGCTCGAGGGGCTGCCGAACGCAAGCATCCGGTTCCAAGACGCGTGGATCGAGGAGTAGGAGCGCAAGCCGCGATAGTGTGCACAGTGTGAGCTTGAGCGCGGGCGCTGCCGCTTCGGAGGCGGCGCAAGAACCAGCGCGCGGGGCGAGCCCGACGAGGGAGTCCCGCGCGCTGCCGCGTGCCATCGGTCGCGCAGCGCTCAGAGTCTTGTCGACCGTGCTCCCCGTGATGGTCGGCGTAGTGACCGCAGTGTTCTTCCTCCTCCGCATCGTGCCGGGCGACCCCGCTTCGATGATCCTCGGCGACCGCGCCACCCCGCAGGCCGTCGCCGAACTTCGCGAACGGCTCGGCCTCGACGCGCCACTCTGGCAGCAGTACACCGAGTTCGTCATGCGCATCTTCACCCACGGCGACACGGGCGACTCCCTCGTCACCGGTGTCGCAACCGGCGACCTCATCTGGTCGCGCGCACCCGTGAGCCTCGGCATCGTCGCCTTCGCACTCGCAATCGCGCTCCTTATTACTGTGCCGCTCGCGCTCGCCGCAGTTCAGCGCAAAGACGGGTGGATCGATCACGCCGTTCGCATCCTCCCAAGCATCTCGATGGGCATGCCCCTCTTCTGGATCGGCCTTCTGCTCATCATCGTCTTCGCCGTAAACCTCGGGTGGTTCCCGGTTGGGGGCGTTGCTTCGGGGGGTGGGCCGTTCGAGTGGATCCGCTCACTCTTCTTACCTTCTCTTTCTGTCGCGCTCGGCATGGCACCACCACTTATTCGGTCGCTTCGCGCGCAGCTGCTCGAGGTGACTGAGGCCGAGTTTGTGACGACGCTGCGCGCGGCGCGCGTGTCGGAGCGGCGGATCCGCTTCAACCACGTGCTCAGAGGCGCGGCCCTGCCGACCCTCAACCTCTTGAGCGTGAACCTCGCGTATCTCATCGGCGGCACCCTTGTGGTCGAGAAGGTGTTCGGCATCAACGGCCTGGGCACACTGCTGTTTCAGTCGATTTCGAGCCGCGACTTTCCGGTCGTGCAGGGCGTCGCGCTGTACTGCGCGGTGCTCGTCGTGCTCGTGACACTCGTCGCGCAGGTGCTCTCAGCGCTCATCGACCCGAGGCTGCGGAGGGTGCAATGAGATTCTTTCGCCGCGCGCTCGCCTCGAAGAGTTTCGTACCCGGCGCGATTCTGTTTCTTCTTATCGTCGGTGCAGCCGTCTTTGCGCCCGCCCTCGCGCCGCACTCGCCGACCGCGCAAGATCTCTCGGCCGGCCTGCTGCCGCCGTCTGCCGAGCACCTCTTCGGCACCGATCAGCTTGGGCGCGACGTGTTCTCGCGCGTGCTCTTCGCCGCAAGGACCGACCTCGGCATCGCCTTCGCCGCGGCCCTGACTCCCTTCGTCGTTGGCGTGACGCTCGGGCTCGTCTCGGGCTACTTCGGGCGAGCAACCGACTGGGTCATCTCGCGCGTCACCGACACAGTCATCGCGTTCCCCTTCTATGTGCTCGTCATCGCGCTCGTGTTCGCGCTCGGCGCCGGGGCCGGGGGTATCGTCGTCGCGTTCGCCCTCGTCGGATGGGTCGGCTACGCCCGTGTGATCCGGGCCCTCACTGCCTCAATGCGCGATCAGGGTTGGGTGCGTGCGGCGCGCGGCGGCGGACTCAGCGACGCCCGCGTACTCGTGCGCCATGTGTTGCCGAACGTGCTGCCGCAGGCGGTCGTGCTGCTCGCGACCGAGGTCGTGCTCATCATGGTCGCCATCGTGACACTCGGGTATCTCGGCCTCGGCATTCGCCCGCCGACCCCCGACTGGGGCACCATGATCGCCGACGGGCAAGCCTTCGTCACCTCGCACTGGTGGCTGTCGGCGTTGCCGGGCCTCGCCGTTGTCGTGACGGGCATCGCGCTGTCGCTGCTCGGCGACGGGCTCGGTGACGCCATGCGCGTTGCGGGGCGCGCGGGCGGCCGCGGGTCCGGCCGCGCTGTTGGTGTTCGCGGTGGATCGCGGCGCTCCCGCGCCACCCACACCCATCCAAGCCCCGGCCGCACCGGCGCCAGTGGGGTTGTGCCGGGCAGTCTTCGCGTGAAATCTCTTACGCTTGTGGCGCTGACGCGATCCACCACGAACACCACCGCCACCAACCCGGCCACCTCGCGCCTCGTCGACGGTGTCAGCTTTGAGGTCGCACCGGGCGAGGCGCTCGGCATCGTGGGGGAGTCTGGCTCGGGCAAGAGCCTCACCCTGCGCGCGATCGCGGGGCTGCTGCCGCCAGGCGTGGCGTGCGAGTCGGGCGAGGTCTCGCTCGGGGGTCACGTGGGGATGGTGTTTCAGGATCCACTGGCGGCCCTCGACCCACTCACGCGCGTGGGCACCCAGCTGCGCGAGGCTTGCGAAGCGGCCGGAGCGCCGAACCCACGGGCGCGCGTGCTCGAACTGCTTGCCGACGTGCGGTTGCGCGACCCCGAGCGAATCGCCCGCGCGTACCCCCACGAGCTCTCGGGCGGGCAACGCCAGCGCGTCGTCATCGCGATCGCGCTCGCGAGCAACCCCGCCGTGCTGCTCGCCGACGAACCCACGACCGCGCTCGACGTCACCGTGCAGCGCGAGGTGCTCACACTGCTCGACACGCTGCGGCGCGAGCGCGGGCTCACCCTCGTGCTTGTGAGTCACGACCTCGCCGTCGTCGCCGAGATCACCGAGCGGGTCGCGGTCATGCGCGCCGGGCAGATCCTCGAGGTCGGCCCCACCCGCAACGTACTCGTCGAGCCCGAGCACCCCTACACCCGCGCGCTCCTCGACGCGGTGCCCGCGCTGCCTGGGCAAGCGGGCGATCCACCGAGAGGGGCCCAGGCGAGTTCGACCACACCTGTGCTCGCGGTCCGCGACCTCGACCTCAAGTACGGTCGCACCCGCGCGGTTGAGGGCGCGTCGTTCGAGGTGCGCGGATCCACAGGCCTCGTCGGCGAGTCGGGCTCGGGCAAGACCACGATCGCGCGCGCGATCACGGGCGAACTCCCGCTCGCTGGTGGATCGATCGAGTTCATGGGTCGCCCCATCGCCCGCGGGCGCAGGCCCAAGCAGCTGCGCACGAAGATTCAGCTCATTCCGCAGGATCCGGCGTCGTCACTCAACCCTCGCCGCACAGCGGGCACTGCGATTACTGAGGTGCTGCGCGTCAACCGAGTCGTGCCGCGCAGGCTTGAGCGCGCGAGGGTGCTCGAGTTGCTGGGCCAAGTGGGGCTCGCGCCCGAGACTGCCGACGCGTACCCTCATGAACTTTCGGGTGGCCAGCGCCAGCGCGTCGCCATTGCGCGAGCGCTCGCGGTGAATCCGCAGCTGCTCATCGCCGATGAGGCGACGAGCGCGCTCGACGTGTCGGTGCAGGCCGATATCATCAAGCTACTCACGGAGTTGCGCGAGTCCTATGGGCTTGCGCTGCTCGTGATTTCGCACGATCTCGCGGTCGTGCACGAGCTGTGCGATGAGGTGGTTGTGCTGCGGCACGGGCACATTGTCGAGCAGGGTGGGCGAGTGCTTGTGGATCCACAGGCCGACTACACCCGCGAGCTGCTCGATGCGGTTCCGCGACTCCCCGCCGCATAGCCCACCAAAATTGGGCGGTCGAATGTCCGAGGCCATTGCTACGCTGGGAACATAAACGAAAAACGAAGAGGTGCACGTGGACGCGATTGGTGACTGGCTGTCGAGGCTTCTCGATGGGTCGCTCATGGCGGGCGGCATCTTTCTCGTCATCGGCATTGTCGGCGGTGTCCTGCTTGTTATCTCGCTCGTGCTCGACGGCATCTTCGACGCGTTCGACTTCGGCGACGGGCCGCTGAGCCTCACCACAATTGCCGCGTTCACCGCGATTTTTGGGTTCACGTCGTTCGCGCTCGTGGGCGCCGGGCTTGGCACGCCGATGGCGGGTGCGCTTGGCGCGCTCGCGGGAGTGCTCGGCGGTGCCGCTGCGTGGTGGTTGAGTCGTGCGATCCGCAGTGCTGAGTCGTCGACCGCGATCTCGGGCGACGAGGTCGTCGGGTCGATCGCAAACGTCGTGCTCGCGATACCCGCGGGCGGCCTCGGCGAGGTCGCGCTTGTGCGCCACGGCGAGCGGGTGTCGCTGTCTGCGTCGTCAGACGTAGCGATCGCGCGCGGTGCCCAAGTGCGCATCACCCACTCACTCACTGCCACCTCCGTGCGGGTAGAGCCGCTGCCCGTGAGCGCCGAGGCAGATTCGCAGCCGGGCGCGCAGCCCGATCCACACCCTGGCCCTGAAACCAACACTGACTCGTAACCAGCAACAGACCTAGATCGACTACACGCCCACGACCTCTCTGAGAGAAGACATGATTCTTATGACCCCCGCCATAGTTGGCATTTTTGGCGCCGTTGTTGCGCTCGTGCTTATCGCGCTCGTCATTATTAAGCGGTATCGCATCGCGAAGCCCGACGAGGCAATCATTGTTACCGGCGGAAAGGGCAAGGAGGTGCGCACGGCAGATGGGTCTGTGACGCGCGACCTCTCAGGCCAGAAGGTCGTCACCGGCGGTGGCGTATTCGTCGTTCCGTTCGTGCAGAAGTCGTTCACCATCTCGCTGCGCTCGCGCAGACTCTCGATCACCACCGAAGCACAGACCACCGACGGCATTACGATTCAGGCGCAGGCCGTCGCCGTGGTGAAGGTCGGCGGAACGCAAGAGATGATTCGCGCGGCTGCCCAGCGCTTCCTCTCGAACTCAGATGAGATCGACGAGTCGACGCAAGAGGTGCTCTCGGGTTCGCTCCGTTCGATCATCGGTGGGCTCACTGTCTTGCAGATCATTCGCGACCGCGCCGTCGTTGCGCAGAGCGTGCTCGAAGCGGCTGAAGAGGCGCTCACCAAGCAGGGTCTTGTTGTCGATACGCTGCAGATCCAAGAAATTCGCGATGGATCGGATTACATCACCAACATTGGTCGGCCCGAGGCCGCGCAGGTGCGTCAGACCGCTGAGATCGCCGAGACCAACGCCTACCAGGCATCTGAAGAGGCGAAGATCGCCGCGGAGAAGGTGCTGCTCGACCGCAACCGTGAACTCAAGCTGCGTCAAGCCGAGATTCAGGCCGAGACCGACAAGGCCAACGCGCAGGCGCAGGCGGCGGATCCACTGGAGCAGGCAATTCAGCAGCAGGCCATCGTTGCGCAGCAGCAGATCACCGCGCAGAAAGAGGTCGCGCTGCGCACCGAGAAGCTGAACGCAGACGTGCGTGCCGTCGCCGAGGCCGAGGCGTACCGGGTCGAAGCGCTCGCGCGGGCAGACGCAGCCGCGGCGGTTTCAGCGGCCGAGGGTCGCGCGCAGGCCGTGGAGCGCGAGGGTATTGCCGCGCGTGAGGCACGTATTGCCGCCGCGGCCGCGCTCGCTGCCGAGGGTCGTGCAGAGGCCGAGGCAATCGAGGCAAAGGGTACCGCTGAGGCGTCGGCGATTGATGCCCGTGCACGCGCCCTCGAGACCCAGTCTGAGGCGGTGCTCGCCCAAGAGCTGATCCACCTGCTCCCAGAGATTGCCGCCGAATACGCGCAGGCGATCGGCGCGATCGACAACATGACCGTCGTGTCGGCAGACGGCACCTCGAAGGTCGCAGGCGACGCGATGGGCAACATCAAGGGCCTGCTCGAAATGGCGCGCGAAACCGTGGGCGTCGACCTTGTCGGCATGCTCAACGGAGTCGTGACCGGGAGCGCCGCTGGCGCTGCAGCCGGGCGCGCTTCGCGGTCGAGCGAGTCGAACGCTGCTGGTTCAGCGGGTTCAACCGGTTCAGCGGGCGACTCTGCGAGTGACGCCGGAGACACCTCAAGCGAGGCCCAGGCATTTGCGAGCCGCGCGGGTCGCCGCGCCGCAGAGTTGACTGCGGACGCCGCAGACGCAGCAGTCGATGCTGCAGCCGAAGCCGCGCACGCTGCACAGGAGGCCGCTGACGGCCGCGGTGGTTACGCACCCGAGCAGTAGGCAGTAAGCGAACACCATCATGTGGGGGAGAAGCTCGAGCCGCAGGGCAAACGACGAGACGACGGTGCTGCCGTCGTCTGAGTCGCACCTGCCTCGGGGCGCAGGGGCTGGGTCCGGTGCGGGGGCGCCGGGTTCGGCGCCCGATCCACTGGGGCTCGGACCGCAGGCTTCGGTCGCCGCGGCACCGTCGGCGCCGTCGGCTTCTGGCCAACCGCCTGAAGTCATCGTTGTCCGCGTGCGACGGCACGGGCGGCACCTCACGTTCCCGGTGCTCGCCCTGCTGGTGATCTTTGCGGCGTCCGGGTACTTCATCGGAACATTCCCCGAGCCGTGGATGAACCTGCTCGCGGCCGGCGCGGCCGGCGCACTCGCAATTGTGCTGGGTATTCTGCCGATCCTCGCCTGGCTCTCGCGCCGCGCCGTCATCACCTCGCGCCGCGCCATTGTGCACCACGGGTTCTTCGTGCGGCATCGCAGCGAAGTCTCGCTCGCACGCGTGCGCGAGGTGCGCTCGAAGCAGAACCCCATTCAGCGCATGTTCGGGTCAGGCGACATCGACCTCTTCGTCGGCGCTGAAGCCACCCGCATCACAGACGCGCCCGGGGTGAAAGATCTGCACGCAGCCATTCAAGAACTCTCAGAGCGCAGCTACGACGAGCAGATCCGGTCGACCGGGTTCGGGTTTTAGCCGACAACCCTACGTTGTGCGGGCGATGAGCACGTCGATGAGGTCGCCAGCGAGCTTCACGAGGCGCTCGATTTCTGACTCGTCTCGATCCACCCACCGAAACTGCGGCTCACCCACAGGCACGAAATCTTCGTGCTGCTCCCACACCATGAGCGTGCGCTCAGCACCGAGCACGTACTGCTGCCACCAAATTTGTCTCATGTAGTTGCGCGGAATCGTACGCCACGCCTTATTCGTCGTCTTAATCTCGCACAACTCGAGGATGCCGTTTTCGCGCAAAACCGCTCCGTCGGGCGTGGCGAGATGCCTAAGGTCGTTCTCGGCGTGAAACAGAGCCGAGCTCGGGTGAATGTCGTACTCGGAGACGACCCACGCCGCGATTTCGGGCTCGCGCGCCTTTCCGTGCTCGGTGAAGGCGTTGCCGGTGAAGCTGCTGCCGTGCAGCTTCGTGTACGCCGCAGACTGAATCGAGCGCGGAGTCGAAAGCTTCGCGATGTCAGTTGCAGTAACCCCGCGTGCGCGGGCCCGCAGCCAAGCCATGCGGTCAGTGCCGTCGGTCACGATGCGCTTAAGCTGCGCTTCGGAAAGAGTTGGTGAGACCGGCACGGCCACCATTCTTCCATGGAAACGCGGGCGGGCAAGCCTGCGGCGCGGCGTGGATCGCGGTGCGATCCACTATGTTTGGACAGTGCGTGAAGATGATCTTCGCGCGTATTTTACACGTGAGATTCTAAGCCGCTGCCCAGTTGATACCCAGTCGTTACATGCAAAATGAATGACATGAATATTGAGGTGCCGACCAAGCCTGACGGCACAACTGTGCGCGCGCTGGTGGTCGACGACGAGTCTTCGATCACGCAGCTTATCGCGATGGCCTTGCGCTACGAGGGCTGGGAAGTCTCAACGGCCTCGAACTCGGAAGAGGCGCTCGAAGCCGTGCGCACGTTCAAGCCAGATGTCGCGGTGTTCGACATTCTGTTGCCCGACTTCGATGGCATGCAGTTGCTGTCGCGGGTGCGTTCGGCCGGTGAGATCTTTCCGGTGCTGTTCCTCACCGCGCTCGATTCAGTTGAGGATCGCGTAGCGGGCCTCACAGCCGGCGGCGATGATTACGTCGTGAAGCCCTTCAGTCTTGAGGAGCTACTCGCGCGGCTCCGCGGTCTCGTGCGCCGCTCGCAGATTGTGCTTGACTCGCAGCCGAACCCGATTCTTCGCGTCGGAGATCTTGAGCTGAACGAAGATAGCTACGAGGTGACCCGTGGCGATGAGTTCATTCAGTTGACGAGCACCGAGTTTGAGCTGTTGCGGTACCTCATGCGTAACTCAGGGCGAGTGCTTTCGAAAGCGCAGATTCTCGACCGTGTGTGGAGCTACGACTTTTCTGGCAAGCCGACCGTCGTTGAGCTGTACATCTCGTACCTGCGCCGCAAGATCGATTCGGGGCGGCCCGCAATGATCCACACGGTGCGTGGCGCGGGCTACATGGTCAAACCAGCGGATTGACCATGCGGCCCGCGGTGCCGCCCACGGCGGCAGCCCACGGAGCGAAGCGCGGGATGGCGGGCTACATGGTCAAACCAGCGGATTGAGGTTTCAGCGGGCCGGATTCGGGGCACGTTCGCCTTCCGGCTCGCTTCGCTCGCTGCCAGACCCAGCCTGTCGACCGTGCCCCGAATCCGGCCCGCTTCAATTCGTAGCTGCCTTTCTCGTGTGGTAGAGTATTCGTTGGCCCAAGACCGTCGGTAGCGTTCGCAAGAACTCCGTAACGTTCACGAAAGTGAAGACCTGCGCAGGTACAGAATTCCTTGAGTGTGAACTTCGTTCCATCTCCTAGAGCTCCGTGCGTGCGCGCCGGAGCTTTTTTCGTTTGAGAATCGCTCCGAGCGGCACGGCCACCGTGCGGCACTCGCCGTACGGATACGACAACAAAGGGAGCGCCATGGCTACGAAGGACGCTACGGTCGCCGATCTTCAGAAGCAGTTTGAAGAGTCGAGCGCCGTGCTGCTGACTGAGTACCGCGGTCTCACGGTTTCTGAAATGCGGTCACTCCGCAACAGCATCCGCGAGCACGCGACGTACGCTGTGGCGAAGAACACGCTGACCAAGATTGCGGCCAATAAGGCCGGAATCGACGCGTTTGACGACGAGCTCAACGGCCCGTCGGCAATCGCGTTCGTGCACGGTGACACTGTCGCCGTCGCGAAGGCGCTGCGTGACTTCGCCAAGGCAAACCCTCTTTTGGTGATCAAGGCAGGCTACTTCGATGGCAAGCCTTTGACCGCCGCTGAGGTAGGCAAGCTTGCCGATCTCGAGAGCCGTGAGGTGCTGTTGGCTAAGGCTGCCGGCGCTATGAAGGCTTCGCTGATCGGTGCTGCACAGCTGTTCAACGCTCTGCCCGCCAAGGCCGCTCGCGGCTTCGGCGCGCTGCAGGAGAAGCAGGACGCGTAAGGATCGGCACCCGCTGATCCGCAAGAATCAAACGCTCCTGCGCACTCCGTCTACGGACATCGTGCAGGGCAAAAATCAAGGAGAAACACAATGGCTAAGCTTTCAACTGAAGAGCTGCTTGAGCAGTTCAAGGAGCTCACCCTCATCGAGCTCTCGGAGTTCGTAAAGGCATTCGAGGAGACCTTCGACGTATCGGCTGCTGCTCCGGTTGCAGTTGCTGCTGCTCCGGCTGCCGGTGGCGCAGCTGAGGCTGCTGAAGAGAAGGATGAGTTCGACGTCATCCTCGAGTCGGCAGGCGACAAGAAGATCCAGGTCATCAAGGTTGTGCGTGAGCTCACCGGCCTGGGCCTCGGTGAGGCAAAGGCTCTCGTTGAGGAAGCACCGAAGGCTGTTCTCGAGGGCGCCAAGAAGGACGCTGCTGAGGAAGCAAAGACCAAGCTCGAAGAGGCTGGCGCTGGCGTAAAGCTTGCGTAAGTTCTTCGCTTAGGCGAAAAGAGGGTCACCCTTCGGGGTGGCCCTCTTTTTTTACCCTGATGCCGCGGCTGCCGATCCACACACGTGCTTCAGTGGCCAGTTTGGTGCACTTCGCGCAATAAAAGTGCACCAAACTGACCACCGAAGCGCTCGACATCGAGCGGTCGCGGCCGAGTGACCTAGATGTCGTGGCGGATCATGACATGCTTCGTGTTTGTGTACTGCTCAAGGTTGTACTTCGACATGCTCGAGCCGTACCCACTCATCTTGTGCCCGCTGTGGGGGAGTTCAGACACAAGCGGGAGGTGCTCGTTCACCCAAACGGTGCCGAAGCTCAGGGCGCCGCTGACACGGGTCGCGATGCCGAGATCCTTCGTCCATACAGACGCAGAGAGGCCCTGTCGCACATCGTTCCCGAGCGCGATCGCCTCTTCCTCGGTCTCGAACCGCTGCACGGTCATGAGGGGTCCGAACACTTCCTCCTGCACAATCTCGTCATGCTGATCGACGTTGGTGATGATGGTCGGCTGGAAGAAGTAACCCGGGCCGTCTGCCTTCGATCCACCGGTGATGACCTGTGCGCCACCAGCGACGGCGCGACTCACGAATCCCTCTACGCGCTCGCGTTGAACCTCAGAAGCGAGCGGCCCCATCTCGACATCAGAATTTCCGTCAGCGAGTGGATCGCCGTACACAACGCTCTCGGACATCGTCTTTGCCGCTGCGATGAAGTCGTCGTAGACGCTCGAGTGCACGATGAGCCGGGTGGCCGCTGTGCAATCCTGGCCTGCGTTGTAAAAGGTGCCCATGCGCAGGGTCTCAACGAGTAGATCAAGGTTTGCGTCTGGGAAGACCACTACTGGCGCGTTGCCACCGAGTTCGAGATCAACGTGCTTCAGGTTCTTCGCGGCCTTCTCTGCGACGGCGACGCCAGTGCGCTCCGACCCGGTGACCGAGATTGCGGCGATGCCCGGATGCTCCGACATTGCGGCACCGACCTTACCGTCTCCCAAGACGAGGTTAATAACGCCCGGAGGGAAGACCTCAGTGGCAATCTCGGCGAGAATAAGTGCCGAAAGCGGGGTGCCTTCGGAGGGCTTCAGCACGAGCGTATTACCCGCTGCAAGAACCGGGCCGATCTTCCAAGCAGCAATCTCTGCCGGGTAGTTCCATGGAACGATGCCCGCGACGACACCGAGTGGCTCGCGGCGCAGCACGCTGGTGCGACCCTCTTGGTAGTCGGCCGATGCGACTCCGTCAAGGTTGCGCGCAGCACCCGCAAAGTACTTGAGTCCGTCGATGACAAAGTCCTCAATCTCCCAGCGAGCCCCAAACAGTGGCTTTCCGCCATTGAGCGCTTCCTGCTGAATGAGTTCTTCCTTGCGCGCTTCAACTCGATCCGCGTACTCCGCGAGGAGCTGCGACCGCTCGCGTGGTGTGGTCTTTCTCCAGGTCTTGAAAGCTTCGGTTGCCGCCTCGACGGCGCGATCCACATCTGCGCTTGACCCTTCAGCGACGACGGCGATCACCTCGCCTGTCGCGGGATTAACGATCTCACGAGTGCCTCCCTCAGCTGGGGCGACCCATTCTCCGCCGATGAGTAGCTCGAGATGCTGCTGTGCCATGTTTCCTCCATTGGATGTAATTCACTCACCGAAGTGTCTCGGTGTTGGCCGCGCGCTCGGCACCACGGCACTGCTGAGATGCTAGTCTTAGTCATGCGTCTAAGTCAACTGTCCAGAATGAGGAAACTCGCTCCCTGTGAATGCCATAAGAAAAACCCGAGAGTAGGGTAGACGTGGTGAATAGGGTGGCGACCAGAACGGAATGGGGTTATGGCGAATCCAAGAGTGCCGTTAGATGAGCGGCGCGAACAGCTCATCGAAGCAACGATCGCTGTCATGCAAGAGCAAGGCGTTCAGTCCATTACGCTCCGCACAATCGCAAAGCGGGCGAACGCTCCGTTGGCAACCGTGCACTATTGCTTTGAAAACAAAGAAGCTCTCATTCGGGCCGCGGTCGTTCGATGGCTTGCCAACATGGTTGGCTATGCTGCGAACATTCCGACTACTGCGGGATTTGGTGCTGCAGTGCTCTCATTTGCCGAACTGTACTGGGCCGATTTAGAGCGAACTCCCAACGATGTCCTCGCCCAGATTGAACTCGTGCTGTGGTCAGCTCGCCACGATGACGAACTGAGGCCACTCATCTATACCGGCTACGAGGATGAGCTTTCGGGGATCTTCGCTGCTGCTCTCGAAAACGAGCGGCCCGGCCAGACGTTCAAGGCTAGAGAGTTTGTTCGACTTCTGCTGACAGTGTTCGACGGCTGCAGCCTGCAGTATTTGCTCCAACCTGACTTGACTGTGCACAAGGAGAATTTCTTCTTCTTGATTCGAAATCTCGTGGACTCCGTGCTCGGAGAACACGCACCGGTCTAGGGAAGAGGCTCCCGTATTTAGTTTCTTTGGAAAGAATGCCCTCGGATCTCCGGGGGCATTCTTGCTGTGCGAAAAATACTTCTTGGACAAGTGTCTTAGTCGCTTGACGTAGACAAGTGTCCTTGATACTGTCTCTCCAGTGGCGAACGCAGAGCCACCGAACGAACAACTGGAGGACAAAGATGTCTCGCGAGGACGGTCAAATCGATTACTTTCCGGCAATAGAGCTACCGCTGTTCAAAGAGGAGTGGCCTCGGATGCGGAACAACGCGATTATTCCCATTCGCAGGGAAGGGTGGAGTGATTTTCTCGTCGCAGAGTGGTCGCTCGAAGGCGCAGCTTGGGAAGACTTTCACCCGCACCCTGAGTACAATTACGTGCTGGAAGGCGAACTGCACATTACCGTCGACGGAAAGACGGTAGTCCTGAAAACGGGGGATTCCGCTACGGTTCCCGCAGGCAAGCTCGGCCGATACGAGGCGCCAGTATTCGCTCGTATGCTCGGCGTCTATGGGTCGAACCCAAATGGCGAGGAGTCGAGCCAGTTTAAGTACGAGGAACTCTAAACAACTTTTCCGCGGCGAGTGAGTACTCACCGCAAAATATGTACGCATTTTCAAAGGAGAAACGAATGCGCAACACACGTAGGCCCCTTGCAGTTGTGGCTATCGCCGCAGCGCTTGGGCTCGTACTCGCGGGCTGCACAACGGAACCCGATGCATCAGAACGTGCCGAACAGCCGGCTCCGACCGCTGCGGTTGCTGAGGCAAACGGCCTTTCTGCCGACCCAACCCAAAACAGTTCAGATGCACTCGTCAAGGCTGTGACTTCAGATGACTGGGCAGTTCCGGTTGAAATCATCGACTGTGGCGAGCCGGGTTGTGATGGCGAACGCACGCAGAGCGTCTACACGCCTCTCTCGCCCGATGAGATCACCGAGGATTGGGAATTGTGCGCGGTTGTACCGCACGTGAAGGATCCATACTGGCTCGGCATTGATGCGAACCTCGTTCAAGAAGCTCAGCGCGCTCAGGTAGGGCTCCAGGTCTATGAGGCTGGCGGGTACACCGAAATCGGTACGCAGCTCGACCAGCTGTCGAACTGTGTTGCGAACGGTGCAGATGCGGTTATCGTGAGCGCGGTCTCGAATGAGGCGCTCAACGCGACGATTGACCAGATTGCGGCGAAGGGCATTCCTGTCATCGACGCGGTCAACGGTGTGACCTCTACGAACGTTGATGGTCGAGCACTCTTCGACTACTGCACGCTCGGTGGCAACCTTGGTCGTCACCTTGCAGAGAGCGGCGAAGAGGTAAAGGCTGTATGGTTCCCTGGCCCCGCAGGCGTGGGATCGCTTGAGCAACTTATGTCATGCTTCGAGGCGCAGACCGAGGGAAGCAATGTAGAGGTGCTCGGAGTCTCTTACGGTGACACCGGAAAAGACGCCCAGCTTGCTCTCGTGGAGAACGCGCTTTCGGCGTACCCCGAGATGAACTACATCATTGGCAGTGCGACCACGGTTGATGCCGCGGTCGGGCCGCTCACCGAGCGCGGAATCGCTGGCCAGGTACAAACCGCTTCGTACTACTTCACCCCAGAGGTGTACTCGCTTCTCGAGTCGGGCGGCGCTACCTGCTCAAGCGCGGGCAACGACCTCATCCTCGGCAAGATTGCAGTCGACATGGCGCTCCGCGTGCTTGAAGGTCAGCCGTTTAATGGTGGCAACCACATCGGTATGGCAGCGAACGTAGTGTGTGGATCGGCTGCTGGTGAGCAGTTCAATAATCTTGACACGCTGGTGAAGCAGCTCAACCTTCCGCCAGAGGGCTTTAAGCCGACGTTCTCGGTGAAGAACTAGGAGCATCTTCATGGATACCCACACTGGTGATGTCCCCGTTGTATCGGTGAAGCATGTCACGAAGAATTTCCAGGCGGTGACCGCTCTTCGTGACGTGAGCATCGATTTCTACCAGGGGAAGGTGCATGTGCTGTTCGGTGAGAATGGTGCAGGAAAATCGACGCTCATCAATGTGCTCTCGGGCGTGCACCAGCCGACAGAGGGAACCGTGGAGATTGAGGGTGTGGGGGCTGACCTGGTCAGCCCCCAGCGGGCCCGTGAGCTCGGAATCTCGTCAGTGTTTCAGGAGCCAGCTCTTGTAGGAACTCTTTCGGTAGCCGAGAACCTCACCTTGGGCCGTGAGCACCTGCGCAGCGGTTTCTTGAATCGGGCACAGAATCGACGCGCAGCCGAGCAAGCGCTTGTACAGGCGGGTTCGACACTTTCGCTCGATTCTGCAGCACGCGACCTGAGTCGAGCCGATCAGCAGGTCGTCGAAATTGCGCGAGCCTTGCAGGGATCCGCAAAGCTTCTCATTCTTGACGAACCGACGGCCTCGCTTACCGAGGATGAGACGAGTCGTCTGTTTGAGGTCGTGCGGCGCCTCAAGGCAGAGGGCCTGGCAATCATCTACATCACGCACCGAATGGGTGAGATCCGCGAGATTGGTGACACCGTCTCGGTGATGCGTGATGGTGCTCTCATCGACACGATGGAAATCCAGGATGTCACTGATGAAGAGCTCGTAACGCTCATGGTGGGAAGAAAAGTAGAGTCCCTCTTCCCTGACATTCCGCACAATCCGCGTGAGGGCGGACTTGAGTTGCGTCGCGTATCGACGTCGCAACTTATCGATGTCACGCTCACCGCACGACGCGGAGAAGTTGTCGGCGTGACAGGTCTCGTAGGTTCAGGCAAGGGTGACGTCGGTCGCTCAGTGTTTGGACTCGCCGAGGTTCTCGCGGGAAGCATCACGGTTGATGGCGAAGAAATCGGAGCTGGTTCGCCAGAACAGCGAATTCAGCAAGAGATTATTTACTACCCGTCAGACCGAAAGCGCGATGGTCTCATTCAGACCATGGCTGCGTTTCAGAATGCCACGCTGTCAGCGCTCGACTCCTGGACCAAGTTCGGTTTTGTGAATCGAAAGGCTGAGCGCGCTGCCGCCGAGAAGGTGCTCCAGAAAATGCACCTTCGCCCAAACCATCCCGAGAGTCTTCCCGGCACATTCTCGGGTGGTAACCAGCAGAAGATCGTGCTCGCGCGCGGCTTCACCAGAGACTATGCGATCCACGTATTTGACGAACCCACCGCTGGGGTCGACGTTGGTGCGCGCGCAGAAATTTACAACGCAATGCAAGCGCTCGCTGAATCAGGCGCAGCCGTGCTTGTCATCTCATCTGACCTGCCCGAAGTTATCGGTCTGGTCCATCGCGCATACGTCATCTCTCAGGGATATGTCGTCGGAGAATTCACCGGCGACGAACTGAGTCAAGACAACATGCTTCCGTACTTCTTCCAGGAAATGAAGGAACCAATCTCATGAGCAACCAGTTAGACGAGTTAACGCGCGAGCCGCGAACCGGTGCCGTTCGTAGGCCAGAACCGGAAGCCCGCGAGAGCGCACTCAGCAGGTTCTTCCGGAGCCAGTTTGTGAACTACGGCATCCTCCCGATTTTGCTGGTTGTGCTGATTGTCGCGTTCGCGATTACCGAACCGCGCTTTATTTCGGGCGAGAACCTCATCAATGTCGCACGCCAAGTGAGCTTCCTCGGAATCATCGTTGTCGGGCAGATGTTCTACCTCATCACCGGCAACTACGACCTTTCCAACGGTGGAACAGTCGCGCTCTCATCGATCGTGTGTGCCACGATCATGGTGACGATGACTGGCACCGGTTCGGGCGCCTGGAGTGCGATGGGTGCGGGCGTCTTGGTCGCAGTGATCATCGGGCTAGTGGTCGGCATCATCAACGGTGTGCTCATTGGGTACTACAAGATTTCGTCATTCATGGTGACGCTTGGAATGGGATCCGCTGCAACCGGCGTCGCATTGCTCGTTGCCGGTGGCGTGCCCGTTACCGGATTGCCCACTGAATTCACGAAGTACTTTGGCACCTCGTCCGTAGCAGGCGTGCCGTTCCCGACGATCATCTACATCGTCATCATTGCCCTCGCTTATGTGTTGCTCAATTGGACTAGGCGCGGTCGTCAGGCCTATGCCGCTGGTGGAAACGCGAGTGCGGCATTCCAGTCGGGTGTGAACGTCGGGCGCACGATCCTCACCATGATGGTGCTCGGCAGCGTGCTCGCCGGACTCGTTGGTGTGATGCTGACCGCACGCGTCTCTACCGGTGAAGCGAACATCGGTATTCAGTACCCACTCGAGTCGATCATCGCCGCGGTTATTGGTGGTATCGCGCTCGCCGGTGGTGAAGGCCGCGTTTCAGGCGCCGTGATGGGTGCATTGTTCATTGTGCTGCTGAGCAACGGCATGGACCTTATTCGCGTGCAGAGCTACATCCAAGACATCTTGCTCGGCGCGCTGCTCGTGATTGCACTGCTGGTTGACCGGCTCCGGGTGCGGTTCCGCATCTCGAAGAAGGTCACCGCTGCGAGGTAGCAAGTCAATACCTTATTTATAAAGAGGCTGGCGCTGGCGTAAAGCTTGCGTAAGTTCTTCGCTTAGGCGAAAAAAGGGGCGGGAACCGTTTGGTTCCCGCCCCTTTTGCGTTAAATTCTGATGCTCACATAAAGCTCGCATAAACAGATTTATCTCAATTTTGCGTGGGTGCTTGAGCGTGTGATTGGGTTAAAAAGGTGCGTTCGCTTACGGGGTGCAGGCGGGGCATCAAAGTTCTCTGGGCGGGCCGCTGCGCGCCCAACACATCACATAAAGTTTAGGAAGTTATGCGACTGAAAACTCGCGGAAAACTGGCCATCGTCGGAGCGCTCGCGCTCGGAGCAAACGCTGGTGAGCGCGCCAGCGTTTGCTGCACCGGGTGATCCACTCGTCATTGATTCGGATACGACGACCTTCACCGCTGGCAGCTGGGGGAGCGGGATCAACTTCACGCTGACTCTCCCTGAAGGTGTGACCGAAGCGACTGTGATGGTGGGTTCGGGCGGCGCAAATGGTAGCGGCCTCATCGGTGACGCACTCGAAGTCATCGACGAGGACGCTGATGGAACTGTTGAGGGCACCTACGTGCCACCGGCTGAGAGCTCACCAGTTGCGCCAGATGCAGACGGCTACCCTTACTACTCGCTGACCGCGAACTACACGTACGTGGTCGATGGTACAACAGAGTACGTTTATGCGGATGATATTGAACTCACTATCCTCGACGGTGCGAGCGTGACTGGCCCCGCCCGGGTGACCGCGGCACAGCTCGAGAGTGCAGAAGGCGTTGCCCCGCAGTTCGCTGGCTTCCTGCCAGACGAAACACTCAATGGCACGATCGAGATCATGAGCGAAGCCAATGATTGGGAATACGAGACGATCGGCGATTTCTCCACCACCGTTGGCGCTGACGGCGCTGGCTCCGGTGCCCTGTGGGTCACTGGTGCTCAGGTCGGCGACTTCATTCGCGTTGTTGCCGCAGGTGACGCATCCACGGTGACGTACTACGCCGAGGTAATTTCCGCGGACGCTCCGACGACACCGGAGGCCCCGGTAGCTCCGACTGCGCCTGAGCGCATCGAAACAGCTGCATAGCCCCACGGCTACTAAGCGCAGACGCAGAAAGGGCGGGAACCAATCGGTTCCCGCCCTTTCGCTTTGCCCGGGGGCTGGCGCAAGGCCAGGGCGCAGATCCAAGGATCCACACCCCTGCTTCGGTGGTCAGTTTGGTGCAACTTCTTCAAGGAGAGTGCATCAAACTGACCACCGAATGAAGCAGAGGGCGGGCCCTTAAACGATCTGGCGGCCCTCGCGCTTCGCCTTACGCATCTCCTTAATAAAGGCGCGCACGATGACAAACAGTGTGCCGGTCACAATCACGGGCCACATGAGTACGTAAATGGTGAGTAATACGGTGTTGAGTTCCATGCTTTCTCCCTCCTACTTCCTGATGCTCGACATGTCGATTTCTGCGCTCTGCGGGGGAGTACCGGTGAAGTCCTCCTCGGGGTCGAAGTCGCCCGTGCGCAGCTTGATGAGCGAGAAGTCGAACCGCTCCTTCTTCGACGCGAGCGTGAGCACGACACACAAGATGGTGCTCACGGCGTATGCGACGAGTGAACCAGAGAGCACCGCGTACTGGTGCAAGAACCCGATCGCGAACGGTGCGGCGGCGATGGTGGATCCGATCCCGACCACGAGCGCGGTTCGCAGGCCAAAGAACCCGAACGCCATGAGCCCGAGCACCACACCAATACCGAGGGTTGAGAGCACGTCGAAGCCGATGGCGACACCGCCGACCATGTCGATCCACTCGAAGCGCACCGGAATGAACACGGCGAGCGCAGCAACAACCGAGACGCTGAATGCGACGTTGGTAACGCGGTTCCAGTAGAAGCTCGCGATAACCGGGAATACGAGCGCGCCCCAGAGTGCACCGACGAACACGAGCAGGTCGAGAATGTTGAGTTGCGAACCGGCGAAATACATTCCGGCGGTCATCGCGACGATCATTGTGATGCGGCCAACGAGCACCATGATGCGTGGGTTCGCGTTGCGCTTGCCCGCAACGTTCTGGCCGTAGATGTCTGCCATCACGATTGACGACAGTGCGGTCAGGTCTGCGTCTGCGGTCGACGAGAGCGAGCCGATGATCATGACGAAGAACAGGGCAACCAGCGCGGGCGTGAGGTACGTTGCCGCCATCTGCGGGATCAGGTTGTTCGTGTCGCCGCCCATGGGGTCAATGCCCGCATACAGTGCGATGACGCCGAGCATGCCGATGCCGATGATCGTCGCGCCGTACCCGAAGGTCGCGGTGACGAACGTCTTTTTGATGAGATCCTCGCGCACCGCGAAGAGGCGCTGGGCGATGGTCTGGTTGCCGATCGCGTAGGCGAGCACCGCCGCGATGTATGGGGCACCCTGGTTGAAGAAGGCGTCAGACGAGAAGAAGCTGCTCTGCTGCGGCGTGAGGTTGTGCGCGCCCGTTTCGAAGAGTGAGGGGCCACCGGCCGCGAAGAACACGACCGGAATGATGATGACCACAGCGCCAAGCATGAAGAGAACCTGCATGAAGTCGGTGAGCACCGACGCGCGGAACCCCGCCCACAGCGTGTACAGCAGCACGCCCGCGCCGATGGCGATGACGCCCTGTCCGAACGTGAACGGCGAGAGCAGGTCGATGAGCGCGCCGCCCGCGATGAGGTTCGAGGTGAGGCTGATGAGGCTGCCGAGCACGTTTGAGCCCGCGAGCAGCAGCTGGCTCGAGCGGCCGTGGCGCGCAAACATGACCTCTGCGATGGTGTGCGCGCGCGGGGCGACCTTACGAATTCTGCGTCCGAATGGGTAGATGAGCAGAATCATCAGCGCGCCCCAGAGGCCGTAGTGGATCGGGCCTGACAAACCGTAGGTGTAGCCCGAAGTGGCCGAGGCGTACATGGACGCGGCCCAGATCCACGTCGCTGTCATCGATGCGGCCGAAATGCCGAAACCGAGCTTGCCGCCACCGGTCATATACCCGTCGGCGTTCTCGCGCTTCTTACTGATGCGCAGCGAGATGATGAGACTCGCGCCAAAGAACGCGAGAAATAGGCCCAGCACTACTGGGCCAGAAAGTTGATGGAGTGCTTCCACTTGAGGTTCCTTTCACAATGCGGATCGGCGATTGCCGAGGTGCTGATCGGAAGGAAACTCGCTAAGTGGGAATACGTTGCTCGCTCACCAGGGGGAGCGGAGGGCGGACAGATGTGAGATGAGTGGCCATATCGGCCGGAACGAACGTGAACGCGGGTGAGATAGGGCTGCTCCTTGTTGAAGTTTGGGTGCGCGCAGCCAGTATGTATTCGCCGCGCGCGGCGCAAAGAAAATCAGGTGGAACAGCGATCGGACCTCATACTCTGGTCGGCCGCGTGCATTCACCTGACCTATCAAGTACTACCTCAATTTCGGCTGAATATCCAGTTCGCTCAGCTCACGGCGATACTCGCGGCGACAATTATCGGGCTCCCATTTCAAGAAAAACGTAGCCATTACGACGCGGCTCTGCTAGCGTTGTGCGGTTGACTTTTCTAAGGTCACCCGGATCCTCTTGGAGGGAATTTCGTGGCACTCATCTCCTTGGCTTTACGCCATGCGAAAACCTACTGGGTTTTTATCGTTTTCGTACTCGTTCTGCAGTTGCTGTCGACGATGGCACTGCTCTGGCTTCCGAGCCTGAACGCTCAGATTATTGACCGCGGTATTGCGCTTGGTGATACCGACTTTATTTGGCGAACCGGCGGCATCATGTTGCTCGCCTCGTTCGGCCAACTCGCCGTCGCCGTTGCGGCCGTCTACTTCGGCGCGCGCACGGCGATGGGCTTCGGCCGCGACCTGCGCCGTGAGGTGTATAGAAAGGTCGACTCGCTCGCAACGCTCGAGGCGACCAAGTTTGGCGCGGGCACCCTGATCACACGCGGCACGAATGACGTGCAGCAGATTCAGATGCTCGTGCTCATGACCCTGAACTTCATGGTCTCTGCCCCAATCATGATGATCGGCGGCATCATCATGGCGCTGCGCGAAGACGCCGGGCTCTCGTGGCTCGTGTGGGTATCGGTGTCGGTGCTCGCGGTCATCGTTGGGTTCTTGGTGTGGGCCCTGCTGCCGCTCTTCCGAGTGATGCAGGACAAGGTCGACGCGATCAACAACGTGTTGCGCGAGCAGATCATGGGTATCCGCGTCGTGCGCGCGTTCGTGCGTGAGCCGTTTGAGACCGATCGCTACGGTGTCGCGAACCGCGAAATCACCGATGTGTCGGTCAAGGTCGGCAATATCTTCGTGCTCATGTTCCCCGTGATCATGATGGTGCTGCACCTCGCTACCGGCGCGGTGCTGTGGTTCGGCGGGTACCGGGTCGCAGACGGCGACATTCAAGTGGGATCGCTGACGGCGTTCCTGCAGTACCTCATGCAGATTCTTATGGCGGTCATGATGGGCGTCTTCATGACCATGATGATTCCGCGCGCTGTGGTGTGTGCTGAGCGCATTCGCGAGCTGCTCGACACGAAGTCGACGCTCTCGTTCCCTGAAGCGGCGACGCTCGAGACTCCAGAGGCCGGTCGGGTGGTCTTCGAGAATGTCACCTTCGGCTTCCCGGGCGCAGAGAAGCCCGTGATTAAGAACGTGAGTTTCGCTGCCGAGCCGGGCAAGACGACGGCGATCATTGGATCGACCGGCGCTGGCAAAACAGTACTGCTGAATTTGGCGCTCAGGCTTTACGATCCACAGCAGGGGTCAATTACGGTCGATGGTGCCCCAGTGTCTGAGCTCACTCGCGACCAGCTCGCTGACACGCTGAGCCTGGTGCCGCAGCGGCCGTATATGTTCTCGGGGACCATTGGCTCGAACCTGCGATTCGGTCGCACGGCAGCAACCGACGAAGAACTGTGGGAGGCCCTGAGGGTCGCGCAGGGTGAAGACTTCGTGCGTGAGCGTGAGCTCGGTCTTGACGAACCTGTTTCTCAGGGCGGCACGAGCGTCTCGGGCGGTCAACGGCAGCGCCTCTCGATCGCGCGTGCGCTCGTCTCGAAGCCGAAGGTGTACCTGTTCGACGACTCGTTCTCTGCGCTCGACGTTGCGACCGACGCGAGGCTTCGCGCGGCGCTTCCCTCGGCGACTCAGGGCGCGACGACGATCATCGTTGCGCAGCGTGTTTCGACGATTACCGATGCGGATCAGATCCTCGTCATCGAGGGTGGCGAGATCGTCGGCCGTGGTACCCACGATGAGCTTCTCGGCTCCAACGAGGTGTATCAGGAGATCGTGAGATCTCAGCTCGAGCAGGCGGAAGCAGACGATGACCAAGAACGCATCGCGTTCGACTCGTCGGCTGGTGCCGCTACAGCGGCAGCCTACGGAGCGAAGCGAGAGGTCGAGTGATGGCCAAGAATATAGAACCAGAAGTCGTCGAAGAAGAGGACTGGGAGAACTTCGAGCCCGGCGGCGACATGTTTGCCGAGGGAGCCCCACCGAAGAAGGCCAAGCATTTCTGGCCGTCGGCGAAGCGCCTCGTTGGTTTGCTCGGGCCCGAGAAGGGCAAGTTCTCGTTTGTCGTGCTGCTCGTTGTGGCATCTGTGGTGCTCACGGTCATCGCGCCGCGCGTACTCGGCCAGGCCATGGACGTGATCTTTAACGGCGTACTCGGCATGCAGTTGCCCGCCGGCGTTCCGGTCGAGGTGATCATTGAGTCGCTGCGCGCAGACGGCCAGACGCAGTTCGCAGATATGCTGCAGGGCGCGAACGTCGTGCCGGGTGAGGGCATCGACTTTGGCTTGCTCGGCTCGCTGATCGTCGTTGTGCTCGGCTTGTACCTGGTTGCTTCGTTCTTGATGTGGCTGCAGGGGTATATTCTGAACCGCCTCGTGATGCGCGTGGTCTACAAGCTTCGCGCTGACATCGAAGAGAAGATCAACCGGCTGCCACTGTCGTACTTCGATGGGCGGCAGCGCGGCGACACGCTCTCGCGCGTAACGAACGACGTCGACAACATTCAGCAGGCGCTGCAGCAGGCCTTCTCGCAGCTCGTGCAGTCGCTGCTGACCGTAATCGGCATCACCGCGATGATGTTTGTGGTCTCGTGGCAGCTCGCGCTTATCGCGCTCATCGCGCTGCCGCTCTCGGGCATCATCGCTGGTGTAGTGGGCGTGCGCGCGCAGAAGCTCTTCGCGGCTCAGTGGAAGCACACGGGAGACCTCAACGGCCACATTGAAGAGTCGTTTACCGGGCACGAACTCGTGCGCATCTTCAACCGTGACAAAGAAATGACCGAGGAGTTCGACCGCCGCAACGAGGGTCTCTTCGACGCTTCGTTCAAGGCGCAGGCGCTATCCGGCGCGATCATGCCGTCGATGAACTTCGTGCAGTCGCTCACCTACGTGCTCATCGCTGTGGTGGGTGCGCTGCGCGTCACGAGTGGCAACCTGACGCTCGGTGATGTGACCGCGTTCATTCAGTACTCGCGCGAGTTCGCGCAGCCCGTGGGCCAGATGGCTGGCATGGCGAACATGCTGCAGTCGGGCGTGGCCTCGGCCGAGCGCACCTTTGAGCTGCTCGACGCCGATGAGCAAGATCCCGAGTCTGAGAGCGCGAAGCTGCCAGAGCGTACCGACGGCCATGTCTCGTTTGAGAATGTGTCGTTCAGCTACGATCCACACACCCCACTCATCGAGGATCTGTCGCTCGAGGCCCGCCCCGGCCACACGATCGCAATCGTCGGCCCGACAGGCGCCGGCAAGACGACGCTCGTGAACCTCATCATGCGGTTCTACGAGCTCAACAGCGGCAGAATCCTGCTCGACGGCGTCGACATCACCGCGCTCACGCGCTCCGACCTGCGCTCGCACGTCGGCATGGTGTTGCAAGACGCGTGGCTGTTCAGTGGCACGATTCGCGAGAACATTCGGTACGGGCGCCTCGACGCGACCGACGACGAGGTGGTCGAGGCGGCGAAGGCGACAATGGTGGATCGGTTCGTGCGCCAGCTACCAGAGGGCTACGACACCGTGATCGAAGAGAACGCCTCGTCGCTCTCGGCGGGCGAGCGCCAGTTGCTCACGATTGCTCGTGCGTTTATTGCGGATCCATCGCTGCTTATTCTCGACGAAGCAACCTCGTCAGTGGATACGCGTACCGAGGTGCTCGTGCAGGAGGCTATGCGGGCGCTGCGCAGCGATCGCACCTCGTTCGTGATCGCACACAGACTCTCGACGATTCGAGACGCTGACACCATTCTCATGATGGAGGCCGGTCGGATCGTGGAGCAGGGCTCGCACGAGGAACTGCTCGCTAGGAAGGGCGCATATTACGAGCTCTACCAGTCCCAGTTTGCTGGCGAGGACGCCGAAGAAAGTTTTACTCTCGAAGAAGCGCTCGATCCTGCCGCTCCAACTGCTCCGGTAACGGAGCAGGGTGCAGATGATGCGGAGGCAGAACCTGCAACTGAGGGTTCGTGAACTGGGACTCAGTTTTGATCCGCTAGACTAATGAGGCCCCTCACGTGGCGATATCTTGGTGAACTCCCCCAGGTCGGAAACGAAGCAAGGGTAGCTGGGCTCTATCGGGTGCGTGAGGGGTCTTTCAATGTGAAGGGACACGCAATATGAATGATCTAGATATCTTCGAACGCTACGAGTCCGAGGTTCGCGGGTACATCCGTTCCTTCCCTATAGTTTTCGATCGCGCCTCTGGTTCGACACTGTTTGCCGCAGACGGCAGCGAATATCTAGATTTCTTCAGCGGCGCAGGGGTGCTCAACTACGGGCACAACAACCCAGCCCTTATTCCCGCGCTCATCGAATACCTGCAGAGTGGCGGCATCATTCACGGGCTCGACATGGCCACGGTTGCCAAGCGCGCGTTCATCGAGGCGTTTACGAAGCACATTCTTGAACCGCGCGGGCTCGACTACAAGTTGCAGTTCACCGGGCCGACGGGCGCGAACGCTGTTGAGGCCGCGCTGAAGGTCGCACGTCAGGCGACTGGGCGCTCCAATGTTGTTGCGTTCACAAACGGGTTCCACGGTTTGAGCCTCGGTGCGCTTGCCGCGACGAGCAACGCGAAGTACCGCAGGGCTGGCGGCACCGCGCTCGGCGATGTGACCCGCCTGCCGTACGACGGATATTTGGGGGAGGGCATTGATACCCTCGACCTCTTCGAACGCATGCTCGACGACACAGGATCGGGCCTTGACCTGCCCGCAACTGTCATCGTTGAGGCCGTACAGGGCGAGGGCGGCATCAACGTTGCGAGTGCAGAGTGGTTGCAGCGACTTCGGTCCATCACCGAGGCACGCGGAATTCTGCTCATCGTTGACGACATTCAGGCTGGCGTCGGGCGCACCGGTGCGTTCTTCAGCTTCGAGGAGTCTGGCATCGTGCCCGACCTAGTGACCATCTCGAAGTCGATTTCAGCGTCGGGTCTTCCGATGTCGCTCGTGTTACTCAAGCCCGAGGTCGACGTGTGGGAGCCGGGTGCGCACACCGGCACGTTCAGGGGCAACAACCCCGCGTTCGTCACCGGCCGCATCGCGATCGAGACGTACTGGCAAGATTCGGCGTTCACCGACTCGATCGCCGAGCGGTCAGCCCAACTGCGCGCGGCGCTTGAGGCAATTGCGGCAGAGTTTCCGCAGGCAGAGTTCACGGTTCGCGGCCGCGGACTCATGTACGGTCTTGCGTCGATGGCAAAGCCTGAGCTTGCAGGTGCCGTCTCGCAGGCCGCGTTTGAGCGTGGTCTTGTAATCGAGACTTCGGGCGCGAAAGACGAGGTTCTGAAGTTCCTCCCCGCGCTCACGATCACGGCTGACGAGCTCGACCGCGGTCTTGCGATCGTGCGCGAGTCACTCGCCTCGGTGCTCTAGCGTCGAGATAGGGGAAATGTCGGTGCCCTGCTTTAGGCTGGCATGGTGGCTGTAAGTATCTATCTCACCTCTGCCGAAGGGCGATCGGGCAAGAGTGCTGTCGCACTCGGCGTGCTCGATGCACTCAGCGCCGATGCTCCGAGGGTCGGGGTGTTTCGACCTGTGATCCGTTCGCGAACCGAGCGTGACCGCGTGCTCGAGTTGCTGCTCAGCCGGACGACCGCGGGTGCGAGCTATGACGATTGCGTGGGCGTGACCTACGACGAGCTGAGCCAGAACCCGGGCGAAGCCATGGCCTCGATCGTTTCTGCGTATCGCGCGCTTCAGGCGCAGTGCGACGCGATTGTTGTGGTGGGTTCTGACTACACCGACGTCGCAGTGCCGACCGAGCTGTCAACGAACGCGCGCATCGCTGCGAACCTCGATACGCCGGTGCTCTTCGTGGTGAGTGGGCGCAGCCCCGAGGTGCCAGAGGTGCTCGGGCAGTCAGGTGCGCGAACCGCTGCTGACATCGCGCAGATAGTGGATCTCGGGCTCGCCGAATTGCGCGACGAACACGCGACGGTGCTCGCGGCGCTCGTGAATCGGGCTGACGGTGACCTCCGCGAAGAGATTGTTGAAGCCGTTTCGCAGGCGGTGCCCGAGGGTACGCCGGTGTGGGCGATCCCTGAGGAACGACTGTTGGTCGCGCCTCCCGTCTCCGAGGTTATGCGGTCGGTCGACGGCACACTGCTGCGCGGCAGCGAAGAGCTGCTCGCCCGTGAGGTGAGCGATATCGTCATTGCGGGCATGTCAATGCAGAACGTACTGCCCAGGCTCATTGAGGGCGCGGTCGTGGTCATTGCGGCCGATCGCGCAGAGACGCTGCTCGCCGTTGCGATGGCGCACGAGGCATCGGGGTTCCCAACGCTCGGTGCGATTGTGTTGAACGGTGATTTCGAGGTCCCCGAATCGGTGGATCGGCTGCTGGATGGCATCGGCTCTGTGCTTCCAGTGATCCGTTCGCCCTACGGCACGTTCGCAACAGCGCAGCGCATCACAAACTCGCGAGGCCTGCTCACCGAGGAGTCGCCGCTCAAGTTTGACACTGCGCTCGCGCTGTTTGAGGCCCACGTTGACACCGAAACGCTCAAGGAACGGCTCAGGCTACACAAGGGCAGCGTGCGCACGCCCGCGATGTTCACCTACGAACTTTTCGCCCGGGCGGCCGAGGTGCAAGCGCACATCGTGCTTCCTGAGGGGCACGACGATCGGGTTCTTCGGGCTGCGAGCACGCTGCTCGCACGCGGCGTCGTGAAGCTTACGTTGCTCGGCGACGAAGAGTCGGTGCGCAAGCGGTCGAGTGAACTCGGGCTCGCGCTCGACGCCGCAACCGTGATCGATCCAACGACATCACCACTTCGCGAACAGTTCGCGGTCGAGTACCAGCGACTGCGCGCGCACAAGGGCATCTCGCTTGAAGACGCAAGAGACCGCCTGGTCGACGTGAGCTACTTCGGCACCATGATGGTGCACTTGGGACTCGCCGACGGCATGGTTTCGGGTGCTGCGAACACGACGGCGCACACGATCCGCCCAAGTCTCGAGTTCATCAAGACCAAACCGGGCGTCTCAGTCGTTTCGAGTGTGTTCTTCATGGCGCTCGCAGACCGAGTGCTCGTCTATGGAGACTGCGCTGTGAACCCCGACCCAGACGCGACACAGCTCGCCGATATCGCGGCCTCGTCTGCGCAGACGGCCGCCCAGTTTGGTGTAGATCCGCGTATCGCGATGCTCTCGTACTCGACGGGGGAGTCAGGCTCGGGTGCAGACGTCGACAAGGTGCGCGCTGCGACAGCGCTCGTGCGCGAGTCACACCCAGAGCTGTTGGTCGAGGGGCCTATCCAGTACGACGCGGCGAGCGACCCCGAGACCGGCGCGACGAAGATGCCAGGGTCGCAAGTTGCTGGCCACGCCACCGTGTTCATATTCCCCGATCTGAATACGGGCAACAACACATATAAGGCGGTGCAGCGCTCAGCTGGTGCTGTTGCCGTTGGCCCGGTGTTGCAAGGGCTGAATAAACCGGTCAACGACCTGTCGCGCGGCGCGACTGTCGAAGACATTCTTAACACGGTCGCAATCACCGCGGTGCAGGCGGGGGAGACAAAGCAGGCATGAGCGCAGTACTTGTTGTGAACTCGGGATCGTCGTCGATCAAGTACCAGGTGATTCACGCAGAGAGTGGTGAGCGCCTCGCCGACGGGCTCGTAGAGCGGATCGGCGAATCGAGTCAGGGTCGCATCGAACATCGCGCGGAGAAGCGCGTCGAGCGCGAACTCGCAATTCCAGACCACACGGTTGGGTTCGCTGAGATGGTTGCCGCGTTCGCAGAGGCGGGCGCTCCAATCGAATCGCTAGATATTTCTGCCGTAGGGCACCGCGTTGTGCACGGGGGCAGCGAATTCATTGCGCCTACCCTGATCGACGATCGCGTGGCGGAGCGCATTCTCGCTCTCGCCGAGCTCGCACCGCTTCACAACCCCGGGCACCACGCTGCGATCGTCGCGGCGCGCGCGACCTTTCCAGAGTTGCCACACATAGCGGTGTTCGACACTGCGTTTCACCAGTCCATGCCAGAGTCCGCATACACCTACGCCATTGCTCCCGAGGTCGCCGCGAAGCACGGCGTGCGCAGGTACGGGTTTCACGGCATTTCACACGCGGTTGTCTCGCGCAGGGCGGCCGAACACCTCGGCAAGCCAGTCGAATCGCTCAAGCAAATAGTTCTGCACTTAGGCAACGGTGCCTCGATGTGCGCGATCGACGGCGGCGAGTCGGTCGACACCTCAATGGGCCTCACGCCACTTGAGGGGCTCGTTATGGGCACGCGATCCGGCGACATTGATCCGGGCGTTATCTTCCACCTGCTGCGCAGGGGAGAAACGGTCGACTCGATCGATACGCTCCTCAACAAGCGCTCGGGCTTTCTCGGGTTCACGGGGTCGAACGACTTCCGCGATGTGCGTGAGGCGGCGGCTCGCGGCGACCACGACGCGAAGCTCGCAATCGACGTCTATGTGCACCGGGCCAGACATTACCTCGGGGCCTACCTCGCGGTGCTTCGCGGGGCCGACACGATCGTGTTCACGGCTGGGCTTGGCGAGAACGCACCCGACCTGCGGGCGAGAGTGTGTGCGGGATTCGAGTGGTGCGGGATCCACATAGACCCAGAGCTCAACGAAGCGCCAGACCGTGGCGCGCGCGTGATCAGCACGGCCGACTCGACGGTGACCGTGCTCGTTGTGCCCACCGACGAAGAAACTGAGATCGCCAGGCAGACGATTGCTACGGTGTAAGTAATGCCGCGCGAGCAAAGCCGTTGAAAACACAGGGAAGTGACACATGAAGATCGCAGCCGTACAGTTCACGCCTACCACCGATCCTGCCGAGAACCTCGAGCAGATGCGCCGCCGTGCGGCCGAGGCGGCGGACAAGGGTGCACACGTGATCGTGTTCCCAGAACAGGCGATGGTGCTGCTGCAGGCCGTGACGATCGAGGGGCTGTCGGGCATTGCTGCGGAGTGGTGGGGCCGCTTCGAGGCCCTTACAGCTGTGCTCGCGGCGACCCACAACGCGGTCGTTGTCGCGCCCGGCTTTGAGCCGAATCCAGATGGCCTGCCGTTCAACACCACGATTGTTGTTGCGCCTGACGGCACCGAGCTCGCCCGTTACCGCAAGCTGCACCTCTACGTCGCGTTTGCCGCGAGCGAGGCCGAGCACACCGCGCCGGGCAGCGAACTGCCACCCGTGTTCGACGTCGAGGCAGGCGGCGAGAAGCTCACCTTCGGGCTCGCGAACTGCTACGACGTGCGCTTCCCAGAACTGTTTCGCAGCATGGCAGATCGCGGCGCAAACGCGATGCTGCTCGTTGCCGCATGGGCGTCGGGGCAGGGCAAAGAAGAACACTGGACAACCCTTACCCAAGCCCGCGCAATCGAGAACGTGTGCTGGTTCGTCGCCTGCGCTACCGTTGGCGGTGGATCGCGCAACGCCGCCACGGTCGGGCTCAGTCGCGTCGTCGACCCCCTCGGCACCGTGGTCTCTGCGCTCGGGCCTCGCGATGAGGGTGTGCTCGTCGCCGAGATTGGTCCCGAGGCGGTGGACCGCGCGCGCGAGTCCCTACCCGCAATCGTTAACCGGCGAATCAGGCTCGGGTACGACTTCTTGCCGTGACCGGCGCCGCCCGTGGGCGTGATCGTCGGATTCGCTACGCGAGGCCCCAGGCTTCGGATAGCCTCGCGACGATCCAGATTGCGGGGAACGCGAGCGCGACCATGAACAACGCAACCGGCAAGTTCGCGGCGATGAGTGAGCGCCCATTGAGGCTGTATCGCTGCGAAACGTAGATGATCGTGCCCGATAGGGGGCCCGTGGCTCCGGAGAGACTCCAACCCCACGCCATCGCGGTCGCGTAAAGGTACTCGCTGCCCGGCGTGAAGAGCATGAGTGCCGCCGCGATCGAGATCGACACGATCGAGTGCACACCGAGCAGCGACAGCAGCATGATCGCGACGGTGAGCAGCCAGGCCGAAAACACGGTCGGGGGCACTCCCGCAAGAGTGATGGGGAGGTTTGCGGTAAGCATTGATCCACCGACTGTGAAAATGCCCGCGGCGATGAACAGCGCCGACTCATTCGCCGAAGAGGTGAGGCCGCTCGTCGCGACCCGAGCGAATTTTGCAAGGGTCTCGCGTAGCCCGGTGCGCACTGTGCCGAAGAGGAGCGGCACGATGATCGACGCGAGCAGCACGAGCCTTGGCACCGGTGTGCCGGGAATGAGGAAGTGTGTGGCGATGACGCACCCGATGAGCGCGAGCGGCAGCCACAGCAGACTCGCCTGCAGCGGGTACCCGGGTTCGGCGAGTTCTTGCGGGGTGCGCCGCGCTGCGTTCCAGAGTGCGATGACGATGAGGATCATGACGGCTCCGGCCATTCCAGTGAGCGTCACGGGCAGCAGGTTCAGGTGCGGAAAGTAGATGACGATCAGCGCCGTAATCGCCCAGAATGGCGACCACAGTGCGGCGGTCGCGAACGAGTGTGAGACGAGCGATGCGTTGTTGCGGCTGAGCTTGCCGTTTCGCGCGAGCCGGTCGCCGACGATACCGATCGACACCATGTTGAGAACCGAGCTGAAGAAGTGCGTGAGGAATGAGGTGCGCAGGAGCGCTGCGGTGCCTGTGAGGCGTGGCTTTGGTTGGGTGAGTGTTAGCGGTACAACGCCGCGAATGAACGCGCCACCCGCGATCATCGCGACGAGGTCTTGGTTCACTCGACCAAGCTGATCCCATTCGAGCCGAGCGTCGAACACCGTTAAAGCGATGATCGCGCTCAGAACACCCACGCCGGTGAGTAGGAGCACGACGATGCGAGACTTCGCGGTGGCGACGAGGAAGCAGCCCACGAGCGCGACGAGCGCCGCGACACCCGCCACGGTGGTTTCGAGCGGAAGCGCGATAGAGACGAGTACGCACACGATGAGCGCCGCTGTCGCGAGTGAGGCGAACCGAGCCGCGTGGGAGATCGGAGGTTCGCTTGGGCGTTGAACAGAGTCTGCGCTCATTGCGTGCCTCCTTCCCGCACTCAGACCCTCACAAGTCTAGAGTTGCCTCGCACCTGTGGATTACTGCGCTCGATGTCAGTGCCCGCAGGTAGCATGGTCTTCGTGGTAGCAGCGCTGTATAGACGGTATCGGCCCGAGTCGTTCTCAGAGATGATCGGGCAGTCCCAAGTGACCGATCCGCTCATGACTGCGCTTCGCACCGGCCGCGTCGGCCACGCCTACCTGTTTAGTGGCCCCAGAGGCTGCGGCAAGACAACGAGCGCGCGCATTCTTGCGCGCTGCCTCAATTGCGCAGAGGGTCCTACTGACACTCCATGCGGCACCTGCCCGAGCTGTGTTGAGCTCAGTCGCGCGGGTGGTGGGTCGCTGGATGTAGTGGAGATTGACGCAGCAAGCCACGGTGGCGTTGACGACGCCCGAGACCTGCGCGAGCGGGCTGTATTTGCGCCGGCGCGCGACCGCTACAAAATCTTCATTATTGACGAGGCCCACATGGTCACGGCCGGTGGGTTCAACGCGCTGCTCAAGATCGTCGAAGAGCCGCCGCCACACGTGAAGTTCATCTTCGCGACGACCGAGCCCGAGAAGGTCATTGGCACGATCCGTTCGCGTACGCACCACTACCCGTTCCGCCTCATTCCTCCGGCGACCCTCATTCAGTACGTACAGCAGTTGTGCGACAGCGAGGGCATTGAGGTCGAGCCCGGCGTGCTCTCGCTCGTCGTGCGCTCCGGCGGCGGCTCGGTGCGAGACACGCTCTCGATTCTCGATCAGCTCATCGCTGGCTCTGAGGGCAATCGTGTGACCGCTGAGCGAGCCGCGGGGCTGCTCGGGTACACGCACGGCGAGCTGCTTGACGACGTTGTTGCGGCGCTCGGGTCACGCGATTCGGCCGCCGCGTTTGCCGCGACCGACCGCGTGATTCAGACCGGTCAAGACCCGAGGCGCTTTGTCGAAGACCTGCTCGAGCGGTTGCGCGATCTCATTATTGTGAATGCGACAACCGTCGACGGTGCCGCCGCTGTGCTTCGTGGTGTGCCGCAAGATCAGCTCACCCGCATGTTCGAACAGGCGCGTACTTTCGGTGCACAGGAACTCTCGAGAACCGCCGACACGGTCGCCGAGACGCTCGACCAGATGACCGGCGCGACTCCGCCAAGGCTGCACCTCGAACTCATGATTGCGCGAGCGCTCGTGAGCTTGGGCAGTGAGGCGACGCAGCCAGCGGCTGCTCAGGTGCCGCAGCAAGCCGCGGCTCCTGCTTCGGGGCAGGCTCCGCGACAGGGTGGAGTTGCCCCTCAGTCGCAGGTCCAGGCGCAGCCGTCTGTGCCTCAAAATCAGACCACTCCTGCACCGTCTGCGCCGGCACAAACTGCGCCCGCGCCGGCAACGCCCGCGCCTACAACCCCCACACCAACCAAGGTGAATGAGGTGGCGCAGACTGCAGCGTCGATCCGCGAGTTTCTGCGTAACGATGATGCCGGTGCTGCACCAACCCCAACAGCCGTGCAGATACCGCCTGCTGCACAGGCACCGCCTGCGGACAAGGCGACACGTCCAAATGAGGCACCGCGACAGAATCAGATCCCGCACCCAAACGAGGGTGCTGCAGGGTTCGGACGGCCGATCTCAGACGTGCTGAGCGCTTCGCAGATCGAGAGCATCGGCTCGGAGCCGACGAAGCCAGCTCCAGTTCCCGCGCAGGCATCCGAAGCACCAACTGGCGCGGGCTCGCCAGCACCAACACAAACACCAGCCGCGGCGCCTCCTGCAACAGCACAGGCCGCAGGAACAAACCCGGCACAATCTGCGCCGACACAGGCAGCACCCACAGCGGATGCACCTGCCGCACCCGCGGAGACAGTGCAACCAGCTGACTCAGACGGACTGCCAGGCTTCGAGGATCTCCGCGATATGTGGTCAGATCTGCTCGAAGAGTTGCTCGAGACAGATCGCGATGCCTGGAACGCAGTGCGGGTTATTGAGCCACTCGCGCTCGAGGGCGAGTTGTTGATCGTTGGTATTGCAAACAACTCAGACCTTGCCGCGTTCAAGTCGACGGGCGCAGGCCCACTCCGCGAGGCAATTCTCGGGGCGACCGGTCTCCGCGTGCAGTACAAGCCTCGCCAGGTTGCGCCGCAACGTGAGTCGCGTGAACAGCAAAGCGAACGGTCGGCACCGGCATCAGAGGAGCCTCACCGAGGAAGCCCCGATCCTTTGCGGTCTGATGACCCGGTGGAGCGAGCGGCCGCGCGCCTGAGTGCGCTCGGGCCGAAACTTGCAGCCCCCGGCTGGGCCGACCCGATACCGCCGACAGAGGCTCAGAAGCCGGTCGGGTTACAGAATCCTGTCGAACCACAGCAACCCCGACCTGCTGATCTACGGTCAGCAAGTGAGCAGCAGTCACCTGCCGAACAGTTCACTCCTGCTGCCTCGGAGCCGCTGTATGAGCCTGAACCGCTCGATGCGGGGGACGATCCACATGATGACCCGTACGCTGGGATCGCACGAGACATGCCAGAGCATGACTCTGTTGCTGAGTCAGATCGTGCATCTGTGGTGCAGACAGCGCAACGGCCCCAGGTATCACCTCAGACAATGCCAGAACCCGCAGCCCCGGCAACGCCAGCAGAGGCGGTGCCCCAGGTACAAGCGGCGACAGGGGTCGAACCCAGCGACACACCGAAGCCGTCACCAAAAGTCGCACCAAAGTTCACGCGATACGGTGAGTCGGTCGTGCGCGAGGTGCTTGGCGCAGTATTCCTCGAGGAACACCCTTTACCTGAGCACAGGAGGTAGCCGTGTACGACGGCATCGTTCAAGACCTGATCGACGAGTTCGGCAGGCTCCCGGGCATTGGTCCGAAGTCAGCGCAGCGCATTGCGTTCCACATTCTGCAAACCCAAAACTTTGACGTGTCGAGGCTCGCCTCGCTCCTCAGTGAGGTTCGCGAGAAGGTACGCTTCTGCGAGGTATGCGGCAACATCACCGAGCAGGTGCGGTGCGGCATCTGCAGCGACGCGCGCCGTGACCAGGCCATTATTTGCGTGGTCGAAGAACCAAAAGACGTCGTCGCAATCGAACGCACTCGTCAGTTCCGCGGGCTGTACCACGTGCTCGGTGGGGCGATCAGCCCGATCGACGGCATTGGCCCCGACGACCTGAGCATTCCCGCACTCATGCGCAGGCTCAGCGCAGCGACCGAAGACGGTGGTGTGCAGGTGAAAGAGGTCATCATCGCCACCGACCCAAACCTCGAGGGCGAAGCTACGGCGGCCTACCTTTCCCGACTCCTCACCAGCATTGAGGTGCCGGTTTCGCGACTCGCCTCCGGTCTGCCAGTCGGCGGCGACCTCGAGTTCGCAGACGAGGTCACGCTCGGGCGCGCATTTGAAGGTCGCCGCATCGTCGACTAACGGCGTCGATCCACCCCCTACGAGGTTGACTTGGCAGAAGAGGTTGCTTCATCTCGCGCGAAGCAGCCATTAGTGACTTCTCAATGGCTATATTCGTCTTATGGAATTGGGCCACGCGAGCAACGCGCTACTGGATTCTAATCTGATCCACCTTTGCGGGAACCAACAGGCACTGACATCTCAACATAGAAACGGCCCCCAAGACCCGCCCCGCAGGCTTCTGGTATGCGGCACGGGTTAGAATAGACCTTGGCTCAAAACTAGGAGGACCCACGTGGCATTGATCGTGCAAAAATTCGGGGGTTCGTCGGTTGCCGATGCAACAAGCATCAAGCGAGTCGCGAAGCGCATCGTCGAAACCCGTCGCGCGGGCAATGAGGTCGTCGTAGTCGTGAGCGCGATGGGCGACACCACCGATGAACTGCTCGATCTCGCAGACGAGTGCACGCCCATCGCTGCGCCCCGCGAACTCGACATGCTGCTCACCGCCGGCGAACGAATTTCGATGGCACTCCTCGCGATGACCATCAAGGGTATGGGCGTCGAAGCACTCTCATTCACGGGCAGCCAAGCAGGCATGATCACGACCGGCGATCACGGCGCTGCAAAGATCGTCGACGTCACACCGGGCCGTGTGCGCGACGCCCTCGACGGAGGCGCAGTAGCGATCGTCGCGGGCTTCCAAGGCGTGAGCCCAGACTCCAAAGACATTACGACGCTCGGCCGCGGCGGGTCGGACACGACCGCGGTTGCGCTCGCCGCAGCACTCAACGCCGACGTATGCGAAATCTACACCGATGTCGACGGCATCTTCACGACTGATCCACGCATGGCACCGCACGCACGCAAGATCGACGCGATCTCATCTGAAGAGATGCTCGAACTCGCGGCATCAGGCGCCAAGGTGCTTCACCTGCGCGCGGTCGAATACGCGAGACGCCACGGCGTCGAGATTCATGTGCGCTCCTCATTCTCAGGCGAAGAGGGCACCATCGTTTACACCCCGGCAAAGGGGCACCCGAAGGGAGACCAGATGGAAGAGTCGGTCATCACAGGCATCGCCGCTGAAGCGAGCGAAGCAAAGATTACCGTCAGCGGAGTTCCCGACGTTCCGGGGGTTGCCGCTCGAATTTTCGAGGTTGTCGCCAAGACAGACGCGAACATTGACATCATTGTGCAGAACATTTCTGCCGCTGACACGAACCGCACCGACATCTCCTTCACAGTTCCCATGGCAGAGGGCCCGAAGGTCACCGAGGCGCTTGAAGCAGAGCGCGAGAACCTCGGATACGAAACGCTGTTCTACGACGATCAGATCGCAAAGATCGCAGTCGTAGGTGCGGGCATGCGCACCTCGAGCGGTGTATCGGCTCAGTTGTTCCGCGCACTCTACGAGGCAGGAATCAACATCGAGATGATCTCAACCTCGGAGATTCGCATCTCAGTGGTCACCCGCGCCGACCTCATGGAGAAGGCCGTGCGTGTGCTGCACACCGCATTCGACCTCGACTCAGACGACGAGGCAACGGTTTACGCAGGCACCGGCCGCTAACCGGCTCACTTCGCAACCAGATTTCACAGAACAGGATCCACACACATGGCTGAATCGCAGGGCCTCTCAGTCGCGGTCGTTGGCGCGACCGGTCAGGTCGGCAAGGTGATGCGCCGTCTGCTCGACGAGCGCAACTTCCCAATCTCGAAGATTCGTTTCTTCTCGAGTGCGCGTTCGGCTGGTACGACGCTTCCGTTCCGCGGCGAAGACGTCGTCGTCGAAGATGTCGCGACCGCGGACAAGAGCGGCATCGATATCGCGCTCTTCTCGGCGGGCGGTGCCGCGTCGAAGCAGTACGCGCCAGAGTTCGCGGCCGCAGGGGCAATTGTCATCGACAACTCGAGCGCATGGCGTCTCGACCCTGAGGTTCCACTTGTGGTGAGCGAAGTGAACCCGCACGCACTCGACGACATTGTGGCAGCAGGTAGCGGCATCGTCGCGAATCCAAACTGCACAACCATGGCAGCGATGCCGGTCATGAAGGCGCTCGATGCCGCGGCAGGTCTCGAGCGCATGACGATGACCACATTCCAGGCGGTCTCAGGTTCGGGGCTCGCTGGCGTGCGCGAACTCGCGGATCAGGTCACCGCGGCGGTTTCGACGGGCAAGATCGAAGAGCTCGTACACGACGGAGAGGCCGTCGACTTTGTCGACCCCGAGGTATACGTCAAGCCCATCGCGTTTGACGTGCTGCCGCTCGCAGGATCGATCGTAGACGACGGCGAAGGCGAGACCGACGAGGAGAAGAAGCTCCGCAACGAGAGTCGCAAGATCCTCGAACTTCCAGAGCTGCTCGTCGCAGGAACCTGCGTGCGCGTGCCAGTCTTCACCGGCCACTCGCTCGCGATCCACGCAGAATTCGCAAACGAAATCTCGGCTGACCGCGCCCGCGAGGTGCTCGCAGAGGCGCCTGGTGTTGAACTCAGCGACGTTCCGACGCCGCTCGAGGCTGCCGGTCGAGACGCGTCTTATGTTGGGCGGATCCGCGAGGACCAGTCTGCACCCGCAGGCCGTGGCCTCGTGTTCTTCGTCTCCAACGACAACCTGCGCAAGGGCGCAGCACTCAACACCGTACAACTCGCAGAAACCGTAGCCCGCAAAATCGCAGGCTGACCCAGCAACACAAAGGTAGGAACCCCCGATGCCAATCAACGCGAACTTCCGGGGGATTCCCTCGGCATACCTGTTCGGCGAGGTCAACGACCGAGTACGACGGTACGAAGCGGAGCACCCAGACTCGAAGGTCTTGAAGCTCGGCGTTGGAGACGTGACGCGCCCGCTCGCACCAGCGATCATCGAGGCACTGCACAAGGCGGTAGAGGAACAGGCGCACGCTGAAACCTTCCGCGGGTACGGCAACGAGTTTGGGTACGACTTCTTGCGCGAAGCAATCGCGCAGGGGGAGTATGCGTCGATCGGTGTCGACGTTGAGGCGAGCGAGGTTTTCATCGGTGACGGTGCGAAGACCGACATGGCAAACGCGCAAGAACTGTTCACTGAGCAGGCGACCGTTGCCGTGACTGACCCGGTCTACCCGATTTACGTCGATGCGAACGCACTGGCAGGTCGTATCGGCACGTTCGAGAACGATCGATGGAACGGCCTCACCTACCTCGATTGCACCGTAGAGAACGGATTTCAGGCGCCCCTGCCGAAGCAGCCCGTAGAGATCATCTACCTGTGCTCGCCGAACAACCCGATGGGCGCTGTGCTCACGCGCGAAGAGCTCGAAGAGTGGGTTGCGTACGCGAAGGCGCATGGCGCCGTGATCCTCTACGACGTCGCGTACCGGGCATTCATTCAGGGCGACGAGATTCCCCGCTCGATCTATGAGATCGAGGGCGCCGACGAGGTCGCGATCGAATTCGGCTCATTCTCGAAGACAGCCGGCTTCACCGGTCTGCGTTGCTCATGGAGCGTCGTGCCGAAGAAGCTCGTGATCGACGGAGTGTCACTGCACGACGGTTGGGCGCGTCGCCAGGCGACCAAGTACAACGGCACCCCGTACATCGTGCAGCGCGCCGCAGAGGCCGTGTACAGCCCCGAGGGGCGCGAACAGATCGAGCAAGACATCGAGTACTACCGGCGCAACGCGAAGCTGCTCAAAGAGGCAGTGCAGAACGCCGGAATCGAGGCGGTCGGTGGTGACCACTCACCGTACATTTGGTTCCGTTGCCCAGGCGACATGAGCTCTTGGGAGTTCTTCGACCTGCTGCTCGAAGACGCACAGGTCGTCGGCACCCCCGGTGAGGGCTTCGGGCCAGCGGGCGCAGGTTACTTCAGGCTGAGTGCGTTCAACTCGTACGAGGTCACTCTTGAGGCAAGCAAGCGGCTCGCTGAGGTCTTCGCGAAGCTTACGACGCGCGAGGTATCTCTGGAGCGGTAAGCGTGATGAGGCTGGCTTCGGGTTTACAAGCGAATCGCACGGGCGCGTAGATCGAATTACCGAGGCCAGCACTCACGTTCAGGTACGCCGCCGTGTGTGCGTTGTACCAGACGCTTAAGCCCCGAGACTGCCGGTTTGGTAGGTCGCAGTTCGCAGTGAGCGAGCCGACGCCGGGAACGCGAACCTGGCCGCCGTGCGTGTGGCCCGCAAGCAGCAGTGAGGCGTCTGCTTCGAGTAGCGAGTTCAGGGCTGCCTGGTAGGGGGCGTGCACCACCCCGATCCGCACCGCTGCGTCGCTCGCGCCGAGCGATTCGCGCGCCTCGCGCATCTTGGCTTCATCGTCGAGCTTGATATGTGGATCACCAAGCCCAAACAGTTCAAGCTCGGTGCCGCGTAGTTCGAGCGTCGTCGCAGCATTATTGAGGTCGATGAATCCGAGGCCTTCGAGCCCATGGGTGAGGGCCGCGTTGTCGATGTCTTGCTCACGGGTTGCAAGCCTGCTGGGCTCTTTGAGGTAGCGAAGTGGGTTCTTGAACCTGGGGCCATAATAGTCGTTCGAACCGTGGACGAAGACTGCGGGCACGTCTGAGAACGCCTCGAGCATATTGAGCAGTGCTGGCCTGGCCTGCGTGTGCCCCATGAGGTCGCCCGTGAGTACGAGCAGGTCTGGGTTCAGGTTGCGGAGCGACCGCACCCAGTTGATCTTGCCGACCTGCCACGGTGCGAGGTGCAGATCAGAGAGCTGCAGCACCCTTAGCGGCGCGGCTCCAGCCGGAAGAACCGGCACCGTATGGCGGCGAATCGTAAAGAGACGTCGCTCGATAAGTGTGGACCACACCAAGACACCAGCCGCGGTACCAATTACCGCGGCTGTGCCTGGTCGTCGGCTACTCGTCTTCGCCACAGGTGACGGTGAGCGTAATTGTCGAGTTAAAGCGTGTTTCGGTGCCGCTGCCCGGTGAAACCGACTTCACTTCGCTGCGGTTCGGGTGAGGCTGGCCGTCGCCGCCCTCACACACGAGGTTCACCGACGTGAAGTTCGCGGCTCTGAGCGCAGACTCCGCGTCCCTCCCACTCATTCCGGTGAGTCCGTCTGGAACCTTGCCAGAGTTACCGAGGCTGCGGTACACGGTGACTTCTGAGCCGAGCGGAACTTCGTCGCCCGCCTTCGGATCGGTGCGCGCCACCATGCCCTTCGGCTGTGATGAGTCAACCTCTCCGCCATCGCGAACTGAGAACCCTGCGGTCTCGAGGGCGCTCTTCGCGTCTTCGAAAGTTTGCCCAGCGAAATCGGGCACCTTAACGAGGGTCTGCTTGAGCGCGGCCGCTGCCGGATCGCCGAAGCCCTCGCCGCCATACTTCTGGTCTGCGACGTACATAACCTCAGGCCAGATGCGGCTGTCTGCTGCGGTGAGGCCCTGGTAGCCGCCGAAGTTTCGAGTATCGACGCGAGCACAGTTGTTATCGCTGTAACAGAACGGGGCCGCGTTGCCGACCCACGTCGCGGTCGAGACCTTGCTCGATGCACCGATGGTCCAGTTGTCGATGTAGTCGTCGGTGGTACCGGTCTTTGCGAGGTGCGGAATACCGAACGCCGAAGCAGCGTGACGCGCGAGTCCGTTCGAGATCGCGTTCTGTAACACGTAAGCGACGCCAGCAGCTACGTCAGACGACATGGCCTCTGAACACGTGCTCTTCTGGAACGGTACTGGCTCGCCATCTGGCCCGGTGATCGAGTCAATCGCTACCGGGGTGCAAGTGGTGCCACCGCCAGCAAATGACGCGTACGCCGTAGACATGGTGAGAGGCGACATCTCGTCAACACCACCGAAGGTGTTCGACGGGGTGCGGGTGAGGTTGTACGTGTCGTTGTTCGGCATGTCTGGGTTCGTGGCCTTGCTTGCGCGGTGCATGCCCATCTTCTCGGCCATGTCGAACGTGCCGCACAGGTCCATCTTCTGCTGCATCGAGACGACACCACCGTTGAGCGACTGCGCGATCGTGGTCATAACCGTCTGGTTGCCCTGCACTCCAAGGTTGTCGTTGCCGAACTTCCAGTCGCCATAGCCATACACGCCGCCAGGCATACAGCTCGCCTTAAAGCTCTGCAGCTGCACGGTACGTCCGCTCACGTTCACGATGTCGCGAACCGAGTGCCCCGTGCGGATCCACTCAGCAAGCGTAACCGGCTTGAACGTCGAACCAACCTGGAAGCCGCTTGATCCACCATCTTCAAAATCGGTGCCGTAGTTGATCGCTGTGTATCCCTGGGATTGGAGGGATTCGTCGGTGCTAAACGGTCTATTCTGTGCCATGACCAGCACGCGGCCCGTGTTCACCTCAGTACTCACAGTCGCGCTGCCGACGTCGATGCCATCCATTGTCTGGGCCACGTTCGCGCGGGTCGCGTCGACCGCCGCCTTCTGCATGTCGAGATCGATCGTGGTCACGATGTCGTAGCCGCCGCGGCGCATGTTGAACTCGCGGGTCTCAGGATCTGAGCCGAACTCAGGGTCTTGCTTGAGCTGACGCTGTACGTAATCACAGAAGTGACCGAGCCCGTAAGTGGCCTCCGCAGCGGCACAGCCCTGAATACGTGGCGTGATCTTGGGCTCGACCGGGGTCTCAACAGCCTCGTCGTACTGAGCCTGAGTGATCTTGCCGTGCGTGAGCATCTGCTTGAGGATCAAATTGCGGCGCTCGGTATTCGCAGGAATGTTCTCCTCGATATCGAGCTGGTATCGCGTCGGTGAGTTCACGATCGCGATGAGGCTCGCGGCCTGCGGCAGGGTCAGGTCTTTCGCTGTCGTACCAAAGTAATAGTGGGCAGCAGATTCGATGCCGTACACCGTGCGACCGAAGAGCGTGATGTTCAAATACCCGGTGATGATCTCATCTTTGGTGAACTGCTTTTCAACACCAATCGCAAGCTTCATTTCCTTCAGCTTGCGATCCATATCTTGGCGCATCGCATCGTTATAGGCTTCCTTCTGCGCTTCCTCATTAGGAATCGCAGTCGCCTCTTGCACGAGCACGTTGCGCACGTACTGCATCGTGATCGTCGAGGCGCCTGAGAGGTCATCGCCCGTCATGTTCTGGATCACTGCGCGTGATGCCGCGAGGGCGTCAACGCCGCCGTGCGTATAGAACCGCGGATCTTCAATCGCGACGAGTGCGTCAGTGACGTACGGCGAGATCTGATCGAACTCGACCGGCTCGCGGTCTTGATCATAGAACTCGGCAAACTGCACCTTCTTGCCGTCTTTCATCGCCGACAGTGTCGTCGGAAGTGCGAGCTGACCAGGCTTCAGGTTGCCTGGCAGGTTCTCAAAGATGCTTACCGCTGAGGTCGCCGCAGCGCCTGTCAGGGCGACGACTGGAGTAATTGCAGCTGTTACGAGGATGCCTGCGATCGCGCTCATTGCGAGCATTCCTAGGATTCCTCCGAGTACGCCGCCGGCTGAACGGGGCTTTGCGGTGCGCACTCTCGAAGACTTGGTGGCCTTTGGGGTCATAGACTCTAGGGTAAGTGACGTTGCTGAAAATCAGCGCCGCTCGCGTCGATTTGCGACGCAATTTTCACGAAGAACCAAGATAGGAGTCTGTGTGTCCGACACGACAGAGACCGAACGCTGGGAGTATTTCGTCACTCCATTGCTGCTGCACAATGAGGCGCAGATTCTGAACAATTGGGGATCGCAGGGGTGGGAGCTCGTGCAGATCATTGAAGGCCCTGCCGGCGGAAACGTCGCGTACATGAAGAGAAAGGCCTGAAATGGCAACGGTTATTGAAGATCGCGTTCGCGAACTCGGATTCGAGATTCCTGAGGTCGCTGCGGCGGTTGCCGCGTATGTGCCTGCGCTGCGCGACGGCAACTACGTCTACACCTCAGGTCAGCTTCCCTTCGTCGATGGCGGGCTGCCTGCAGTTGGCAAGGTAGGCGAGGGCGAGGGGCTAGTTGATCCCGAAACCGCCGCCGAGCTCGCGCAGACTTGCGCGCTCAATGCACTCGCTGCGGTTCGCGGTCTCGTTGGATCGCTCGACAAGGTCGAGCAGGTAGTGAAGGTCAACGCTTTCGTAGCCTCCGATCCATCATTCACCGGCCAGCCAACCGTGGCGAACGGCGCTTCGGTCTTCCTCGGCAAGGTCTTCGGTGACTCGGGCATTCACGCGCGCTCAGCCGTTGGCGTCGCGGTGCTTCCGCTCGATGCGCCAGTGGAGATCGAGTTCGTGTTCCGCGTGCGCGACTAGTTAGTTCACAAATGTGCGCAGGAATGTGCGTCTTTCCGATGGGATTTGACGCACATTCCTGCGCACATTTTTGTTTTAGTGTGACTATGCGTTTGCCGACGCAGCTCGCCACCCCTCGCTTCGCTCCGTGGGCTGCCGCCGTGGGCGGCACAGCGAGCTGCGCAAACGCTACGCGTTTGCCGACGCAGCTCGCTCCGCAACCACTCGGTCGGAGATGGTCTGCATCACCATGGTGTCCGCGAGGGTCGTGGTATCACCGATGGTGCGGCCCTCAGCCGCGTCCTTCAGCAAGCGTCGCATGATCTTGCCCGAGCGCGTCTTCGGCAGCTCGTTCACAACGAACACGTTGCGTGGCCGGGCGATTGCCCCGATATGGCTAGCGACGTGCTTCTTGAGCTCCGCCTCAGCCTCAGCCTCGGTGAGCAGCTGCTGCTGCGACTTCAAGATAACGAACGCAACCACGGCCTGACCGGTCGTCTCGTCGTCGGCACCAACCACGGCGGCCTCTGCAACTGCGTGGTGTCCGACGAGCGCTGACTCAATCTCGGTCGTTGAGAGACGGTGACCCGACACATTCATGACGTCGTCGACGCGACCCATGAACCAGACGTCGCCGTCCTCGTCGAGCCTTGCACCGTCGCCAGCGAAGTACTTGTCGCCGAACTTCTCCCAGTAGGTATCGATAAAGCGCTGGTCATCACCCCAAATGGTGCGAACCATTGCTGGCCACGGACGCTCGACGACGAGCAGGCCGCCCTGGCCCCGATCCACTTTGTCACCCGACTCGTCGAGCACGCTCACCGCGATGCCCGGCTGCGCAATTTGCGAACTGCCCGGCTTGAGTGATGTGAGTCCCGGCAACGGCGCCACCATAATTGCGCCGGTCTCGGTCTGCCACCACGTATCGACGATCGGCACCTGACTCGCGCCAATGACCTCGTGGTACCAGCGCCAAGCCTCGGGGTTGATCGGCTCACCAACTGAACCGAGCAGGCGGATGCTCGAAAGGTCGTACTTCTCGGGTACTTGGCGGCCGACCTTCATGAACGAGCGGATCGCCGTGGGCGCGGTGTAGAAGGTCGTGACGCCGTACTTCTGGATAATCTCCCACCAGCGACCCCAATCTGGGGTGTCGGGGGTGCCTTCGTACACGACCTGGGTCGCGCCGTTCGCGAGTGGCCCGTAGACGATGTAACTGTGGCCGGTGACCCAGCCCACGTCGGCGGTGCACCACCAGACATCGCTCTCGGGCTTGAGATCGAAGACATCGCTGTGCGTGGTGGTGACCTGGGTGAGGTAGCCGCCCGAGGTGTGGAGGATGCCCTTCGGCCGGCCCGTGGTGCCCGACGTGTACAGGATGAAGAGGGGATTCTCAGCAGGGAAGCCCTGCGCCTGGTGCTCACCGTCGTAGGCGGTGATCTCTTCGTGCCACCACAGGTCGCGCCCCGATTCCATGGTGATGTCGTTCTTGCCGCGTTGCACGACGAGTACGTGCTTCACGGTAGAAGGCTTGCCGTCGGCATCGTCGAGCTCAAGTGCCTGGTCAACGACAGGCTTGAGCGGCGAAACACGGCCCTTGCGGTAGCCGCCGTCTGCGGTAATCACGAGCTCTGCCTCTGCGTCATCGATGCGCGCGCGAAGGCTCTCGGCACTGAAGCCGCCAAACACGACAGAGTGCGCCGCGCCGAGACGGGCGACCGCGAGCATCGAGATGATGGTCTCGGGAATCATCGGCATGTAGATCGCGACCCGGTCACCAGCGGTGACGCCGAGGCTCGTGAGCATGTTCGCGGCGCGCTTCACTTCGTAGGTGAGCTCGGCATAGGTGATTGAGCGGCTGTCGCCGGGCTCTCCCTCGAAGTGGATCGCCACACGATCACCGAGCCCGTTCGCTACGTGGCGGTCGAGGCAGTTCGCCGCAACATTGAGCTCGCCATCTTGGAACCACTTCGCGAACGGCGGGTTCGTCCAATCGAGTACCTCGGTGAACGGCTTCGTCCAGGTAAGTCGAGTTCTCGCCTGCTCTGCCCAGTAACCTTCAGGATCCGCCGCAGCACGGAGGTAGATCTCCGAGTTGTTCTGGTTCGCTTGAGCGCGGAACTCTGCCGAAGGCGGGTAGGTGTCGGGGGTTTCGTGTGCGAGAGAAGAAAGACTCTCGATTGTGCCGTGATCGTCGCTCATGGCTGCCCTTTCATCGCTAAACATCATTGTCCTTTGCCATGTTAGACCCGCAAGCTCCGTGCACAGTCCGCCCGAAAGTAGGTATGCGGGTGGGGTTGTCCACATTTCGCAGAAATCGCCTTTCTGCGCTCACCCGAACCTATGTACTGGGGTGATGTCACTACGATCCACCAAACTCGGCACCGATGTGCGGCGCGTTCTCGGCGGTCTGCTGCCGCTCATCGACGATCCCACGCTGCGTGACCTCATGATTCACGTGCAAGACGGAGCCGGGAGGCTCTTTCTCGACCGAGGAAGCGGTGCTGAGCATGTGAGGGGCTGGGTGGTTCCCGAAGACATGGTCAATCGGTTCGCGATTGCTCTCATTGCGGCCGGCGGGCGGCACCTTGACGAACTCAACCCGTGCGCCGACGTGCGGCTCGGAGACGGGATTCGGGTGCACGCTGTGCTCGCACCCGTCGCTGCCTTCGGCACAGTGGTGTCGATCCGCGTGCCTGCAACACAGGCTGCCTCGTTTGATGAGCTCGTGAGCGCCGGGTTGTGTGGGCACGCGACCGCGAGCATGCTCGCGCGCGATGTGGTGGATCGGCGCAACCTTCTCATCACCGGCGGTACTGGCAGCGGCAAAACCACCCTGCTCACCTCGCTCCTGTCACTCGTTCATCCGAGCGAACGCATCATCACAATCGAAGATGTTGCGGAGCTCAGACCCCGACACGACCATCACATTGCGCTTGAAACGCGGCAAACAAACATTGAGGGCGCTGGTGAAGTATCGCTCGAACGGCTATTGCGCGAGGCGCTTCGCATGCGCCCCGACCGCATCGTATTGGGCGAGTGCCGCGGCGCAGAGATCGCGACGCTGCTCGCCGCGCTCAACACCGGGCATGAGGGCGGCGCTGGCACGCTCCACGCCAATAGCCTGCGCGACGTGCCCGCGCGACTCGAGGCGCTCGGGTTTCTCGCGGGGCTGCCGCCCGAAGCGCTAGCCCCGCAGGTGGTGTCGGCGTTCCACACGATCGTGCACGTGAGTCGCCATGCCGGTCACCATCGCATCGAACAGGTCGGCAGATTCACCCTTGGCGCCTCTAGTGAATTGGGGGTGGAAGTCCGTGAGATTGGCTCTGCTTAATAGGCTAAAGGGTTCTCGCGAGGACGAGCCCGAAGAGGTGACCGCGGTATCGATCGCCGCGCGATCCGCCGCACTGCTTCGGGGTGGATTGCACCCGGTGCAGGTAATGCGCTCGCTCGCGCGAGAGACCGTGAGTCCTCTGCTACTCAATGTGGTCGAGCGGATCGACATGGGTGAGAAACCGGGAGACGCGCTCGCCGAGATTGACGGCCCCGATTGGCGAGTGCTCGGCGCAGCATGGAACCTCGCCGAGCAGAGTGGAGCAGCGTTCGCGCCAGTGCTTGACCGAATCGCGCTTGCGCTGCGGAGCATCGACGAACTCAGCGCGCGCAGGGAGGTGCTGCTCGCCGCACCACGCATGACGATCCGTCTTGTGGCCTGGCTGCCACTCGCCTCGGTCGGGGTCGGGGTACTGCTCGGCTTCGATCCGCTGCCCGTGTTTCTCACCCCGCTCGGCGCTGGGCTGCTCGTCTTCGGTCTGCTTCTGCAACTGCTCGGCCTACAGTGGACCCGCAAGCTCACTCGACAGGTCGAAGCGCAAGACCGTGTGGCGGGCCTCGAATGCGAACTCATGTGGATCGCGCTCTCTGGTGGCGCGCCGCCGGGCCGCGCGCGGGTGCGCGTCGCCGATGCGGTGTCAGATGCTCGCGCCGAGTGGATCGAGTTCGCCAGCCTCTGCCGCGGAACGCCGCTTGATCAGGCCCTACAAGAGGCGGTCAATGTTGGTGTGCCCGCCTCCTCGCTGCTTCTCGACGCGGCCCACACGCAGCGCGCGCAGACCCAGGCAGAACTCGAGCGCGCGGCCGAGCGGTTGGGCGTGCGAATTCTTGTGCCAATCGCGACGTGCATACTGCCAGCGTTCATCGTGCTCGGGGTGTTCCCCGTCATCGTGCGGCTCGTCAGCAGCGTGTTTCCGGTCGCTTCGGCGATCTGACCGCTTCTTCACAGTGCGCGTTTACGCAGAAGGCATATGAACTTTTCCACATTTCGATTGAAAGGCGCTTGGGCCGTCACGATTCCGACGACGATAACTGGCAGAGACAGATTCCGTCTCGCAACCGAACGATTGGAGCACAACATGGAGCGCACACTTACACGCGACAACGACGAACTCGAGGAACTTCTGCGGCTCGGGTTTCCGGCAGAGCCTGCCAAACCAGAGCATTCGCGACGCTCGGTGCGTGGCAGATTCGCTAGATGGCGCGCGTCGAGAGTTGCGCGAGAACTTGCCGAAGACGACCGCGGCGCCGTCACTGCTGAATACGCGCTGATCATCATGGCGGCGGTAGCGTTTGCGGGGCTATTGATCGTCATCTTGCGTTCAGATGAGGTGCGCCAGATGCTGCTGACGCTTGTGCAAAATGCGCTGAACAGTGCGGGCTAAACGAGCACGAGCATTGCGTGACCTTGTAAAGGAGGACCGCGGGTCGGTGACGGCTGAGTTCGCGCTCACTGTTCCCGCGGTACTCCTTATTCTCGGGCTGGTGCTCGGAAGTATCCACCTCGCCGCAGAGCGGGTGTCGCTCGTATCATTTGCTGGTGAGCTTGCCAGGCTCGAAGCCAGAGGAGACGCGGCGCTCGCAGCGCAACGCGTGTCGCAATCCGGCTCCCAGGTCTCGATCCAGCGCGAAAATGATGGGCGATTGCTGTGCATCACCGCGACCGCATCACCTCAGTCTGGGCTGCTTTCGGCGCTCCATATCTCAGGCACAGGTTGCGCCGCACTGTCAGCTGCCGTAAGCGGGTAGATGACGATGAGCACCCCAATCATGGCTGCGATCGCCGCCGGAGTCCTCATTATTGGAACACCTGCCCTCGTCGCCTCAAACGCTGTGGCGGCAGGTGCCCGAGCGGCGAGTGCTGCCGATGCTGCCGCGCTCGCGGCGGCCGACGCCTCGGTTGGGCTCTCCACTGTCGTGGTGGAGGATCCGTGCGCGCTCGCCGCGGAGGTTGCGGAGCGCAATAACCTGGAGCTTCGAGCGTGCGAGGTTGACGGATCGAGTGGGAGTGCTCGGGTGACAACGGTCGCCCGCACCGGGCTTGTTTCGGTGTCAAGATCGGCCCACGCCGGTCCGCCTGAGGCGGGTGGTTCGGCATAGGTTTCTCTGGCGGGATAATGGATTTACATCTTTGTGTGTGTATCGTTACCGTGCAGAGCACCTGTTTTCGCTCATCGGGTGACGCGATACATAGAGGAGCGAACCCCGCCAAGCGACAGTGCAGTGCGGATTTTGACGACGTAAGAATGGAGTGCCGTGGCGAAGAAGCTCGTCATCGTGGAGTCACCAACTAAGGCGCGCACGATCGGTGGATACCTTGGCGACGACTATGAGGTCATTGCCTCAGTCGGTCATATTCGCGATCTTGCTGAGCCCTCAGAACTTCCGAGCGACTTAAAGAAGGGTCCGCTCGGCAAGTTCGCGGTTGACATCGATAACGGCTTTACGCCCTATTACGTCGTCAACGACAACAAAAAGAAAACGGTCACCGAGCTCAAGCGAGCTCTCAAGGGAGCGGACGAGCTGTGGCTCGCAACTGATGAGGACCGCGAGGGCGAGGCCATCGCGTGGCACCTGCTTGAAGTTCTGAAGCCAAAGGTTCCGGTGCGCCGCATGGTGTTTCATGAGATCACGCAGGAAGCGATCGAGGAAGCCAAGGCGAACACCCGAGACCTTGATACGTCACTGGTTGATGCTCAAGAGACTAGGCGAATTCTCGATCGGCTCTACGGCTACGACATTTCGCCGGTGCTCTGGCGCAAGGTTGCTCCGAAGCTTTCGGCCGGTCGCGTGCAGTCTGCCGCGACTAGGTTGGTTGTCGACCGTGAGCGCGAACGCCAAGCCTTCGTGGCTGCCGAGTATTGGAGCATCGGGGCACGGTTTGTGCCAGCAGATGACGCTACTGATCGTGTGCCGTTCGAGGCCAAGCTTGTTCGGCTTGATGGCAAGCGCATCGCTTCAGGTGGCGACTTCGGCGACACTGGTGAGCTTACCGAGAAGGCGCAGAAGGCTCAGGTCATTGGGCTTGACGCAGCCAGGGCTACGGCTCTCGCAACCGCGTTAGAAAGTGGCCCAGACGCGACCGTGCGCTCACTCGAGACCAAGCCGCACACCCGTCGTCCCGCTGCGCCATTCACCACGTCAACACTGCAGCAGGAGGCGTCGCGAAAGCTTCGCTATAGCTCCCGCCAGACCATGTCGTTTGCGCAGTCGCTTTACGAAAACGGACACATTACTTATATGCGTACCGATTCGCCGACGCTTTCGCAGCAGGCGATTCAGGCTGCGCGTTCTCAGGCATCTGCGCTCTACGGTGCTGAAACCATCCCAGAGAAGCCGCGCGTCTACACAGGCAAGTCGAAGGGTGCTCAGGAAGCCCACGAGGCGATTCGCCCCGCAGGAGATGTCTTCCAGCGCCCGAGCGAGCTCAAAGGCAAACTCACTCAGGGTGAGTTCGCACTCTATGACCTGATCTGGAAGCGCACGATCGCAAGCCAGATGGCTGATGCAAAGGGATCCACTGACACGGTCACCCTCGCAGTGCCGATTGCTGAGAACTCGGCAACCCTCGACGCTGAGTTCACTGCGAGCGGTACCGTCATCACGTTCCCGGGCTTCCTCCTCGCCTATGAAGAAGGCAAAGACGAGAAGCGCGGCGATCAGGAGCAGAACGTTTCGCTGCCGAAACTCACCGAGCAGCAGCGGCTTGGCATCGAAAACCCAGAGGCTAAGGGACACGAGACGAGCCCGCCGCCACGCTACACCGAGGCAAGCTTGACGAAGCGGCTCGAGGAACTCGGTATCGGCAGGCCATCGACCTATGCGGCGACAATCTCAACGATCATGGATCGCGGGTACGTCTCCAAGCAGGGTCAGGCTCTGATCCCGAGCTGGATCGCGTTCTCCGTCGTGCGCCTGCTCGAAGAACACTTCTCGGCACTCGTGAACTATGACTTCACTGCCGAGATGGAGAACGACCTCGATGAGATCGCGGCTGGCAAGACCGACCGCTCTGAATGGCTCAAAGAGTTCTACTTCGGTACCGATGTGCACCCGGGGCTTCGTGGTGTTGTCGACAACCTCGGCGAGATCGACGCACGAGCGATCAACACGATCCGCATCGATGACCAGATTTCGCTGCGCAACGGCAAGTATGGCCCGTACCTCGAGGTCTTCGATGAGAAGAGCGAGGTCGACGAGAACGGCGAGATGAAGCCGCGCGCCGTGAATATTCCAGACGGCATGGCTCCCGACGAGCTCACACCGCAGCGCGCGCACGAACTTGCCGCAGCCGAGCCCGCAGAAGACCGGGTGGTTGGCCTGCACCCAGAGACTGGCAAACGCATCATTGCGAAGAACGGTCGCTTCGGGCCGTACGTGCAGGAGCTTCCGAACGAAGACGAGGAGCTGCCTAAGGGCGAGAAGCCGCGCACCGCGTCGCTGTTCAAGACGATGGATCCGGCAACGATCGATCTCGACACCGCTGTGGCGCTCATTTCGCTCCCGCGCGTCGTCGGTACCGATGAAGCGGGCGAGCCGATCACCGCACAAAACGGTCGATACGGCCCGTACCTCAAGAAGGGCACCGAGACCAGAACCCTGCCGAGCGAAGACGCGATCTTCTCGATCGATCTTGCGGGCGCCCTCGAAATACTTGCCCAGCCCAAGTATGGTGCACGACGGGCGAGCTCAGCGCTCAAAGAATTCGAAGCGGATCCGGTCAGTGGCAAGCCCATCAAGGTGCGCGACGGGCGATTTGGCCCATACGTGACCGACGGCGAAACAAACGCGACGATCCCGCGCGGCGACTCGGTCGAAGACATCACCTTCGAACGGGCCGTAGAGCTGCTCGCCATCAAGCGGGCCAAGGGTCCGGCAAAGAAGAAGGCGCCAGCGAAAAAGAAGGCTGCGGCGAAGAAGACAACCGCGAAGAAGGCAGTCGATCCGGCGCGGTCAGCCGCGGCAAAGAAGGCTGCCGAAACCCGCAAGGCAAACGCTGCGAAAAAGGCGGCAGAGGCGGCCGAGTAAATGCCCGGCCTATTCATCACCCTCGAAGGGGGAGACGGCGTCGGTAAATCGACGCAGGCGCAGCTACTCACCGAGTGGCTCGAGTCTCGCGACCTTGAGGTAGTGCGCACCCGCGAACCTGGAGGCACGGCACTCGGCGCCGAGATCCGCCGGCTTCTGTTGCACGGTGGTTATGAGATCGGGGCGGTAGATCCGCGTGCAGAGGCGCTGCTCTACGCGGCCGATCGCGCGCAACACATCGCGACCGTGGTACGTCCCGCCTTGGCAAGGGGAGCGGTCGTAGTGCAAGACCGCTACATTGATTCCTCGCTCGCGTACCAGGGGGCCGGGAGGGTGCTCAGCGTCGACGATGTGCGCCGCGTGAGTGAGTGGGCTGTCGACAGTCTGTGGCCGCATCTCACGGTGCTCCTCGACCTCGACGCGGCCAAGGCCGTTGCGCGGCGTGAATCGCGCGACGGGGCTCAGGGCGAAACAGCAGACAGGCTTGAGTCCGAGGCCCACGAATTTCATACTGCAGTGAGAGACGGGTTTCTGGCACTCGCAGAGGCAGAACCCGACCGCTTCCTGGTTGTAGACGCAGAACAATCCGCAGAAAAAATTCAGGAGAAAATTCGGGCGCGCGTGAGCCCGCTTCTCGACTGACATCACGCCAGTATTGCAACTCTGAGCGAGCACGGGCCAGGGTTCAGAAACCCGAAAAAACGCATCCTTTTGTTGATCATCAGATGAACCTAAGGTTAAGCTAAGTCCGCATTATTCATAGGACGAATGTGTTCGTCCGATCGAAAGGACTCCCGTGCGCGTTTCACGCATTCTCGGAATCGTGGCAGCAGCTGCGGTTGCACTTCCCCTAGCAGCTTGCTCAGGCGGCGCCGCCGCATCAGACCAGGACTCGAACACCGCGAGTGCCGAAGGTTTTCCAGTCACCATCGAGCACGCATACGGAGAAACCGTCATCGAAGACGCTCCCGAACGCGTAGCGACCGTTGCGTGGGCAAATCACGAGGTACCGCTCGCGCTCGGTGTCGTGCCCGTAGGCATGGCGAAAGCCACCTGGGGTGATGACGATGCAGACGGCGTGCTGCCATGGGTTGAGGATCAGCTCGAAGAACTCGGTGCAGAGACCCCCGTGCTGTTCGACGAGACCGACGGCATCGATTTCGACGCGGTGAACGAGACCCAGCCCGATGTCATTCTCGCGGCCTACTCGGGCCTCACTCAAGAGGAATACGACCGCCTCTCGAAGATCGCTCCGGTGGTTGCGTTCCCCGATGTTGCGTGGGGCACCACGTATGAACAGATGATTCAGATGAGTTCGCAGGCACTCGGCCTCGCCGAAGAGGGCGACGCGCTCATCGAAGAACTGCACGGCACGGTCAACGAAGCACTTGAGGCTCACCCAGAGCTCGCCGACACAGCGCTTTTGTTCTCGTACATCGACGTCGCTGATCTCAGCCAGATCGGCTTCTACACGAGCCACGACACGAGGCCAGGATTCTTCGAGGGTCTGGGGCTCCCAGCTCCCTCGATCGTCGCTGAAGAGACCGAGGGCACAGACGCGTTCTACGTGACCGTCAGCTCGGAGCAGGCCGATCGCTTCGCAGACGTCGATGTCTTCGTCACATATGGCGACCCCGAGGGCGACACGATCGAGCAGCTCCAGGCCGACCCACTCCTCTCAAAGATCCCCGCGATTGCAAACGGCAACATCGCGATTCTCGCCGACAACTCACCGCTCGCAGCCTCGGCAAACCCATCGCCGCTCTCAATCGGTTGGGGCATCGACGAGTACTTTGCGGTTCTGGCTGCCGCCACTCAAGCAAACTCTTGAGCCAGGCCACCGCGATTGATTCGCCGTCCACCGCCGCAGTCATGCGGCGTGGGGCGGCGATTCGCGTTGCCCTCTGGTGGTGCGTGGGTCTCGCGGTTCTCGCTCTGCTCGGCATCGCATCAGTCGCGTTCGGCTCGCTCGGTGTGACCCTCGGTGATGTGCTGAGCGCATTCGGTGGATCCACTGAGACCGTCGCCGAGGCTGCGGTCTCGAAGCGCATCCCGCGCACGGTGCTCGCGATGCTCGTCGGTGCAGCGCTCGCGCTCTCAGGCGCGGCAATGCAAGCTGTCACGCGGAACCCGCTCGCAGACCCGGGCATTCTCGGGGTATCGAGCGGCGCATCACTCGCGGTGGTCATCGCGATCGCATTCTTCGGAATGAGTGGCGCGTATCCGACGATGATCGTCGCCGTCTGCGGCGCCGCGATTGTCGCCGTGTTCGTGTACGCAGTTGGCTCGCTCGGCAGGGGCGGGGCTACTCCGTTGAAGCTCGCACTCGCCGGTGCCGCGACGGGGGCAGCCTGCATCTCGCTCGTGAGCGCCGTGCTGCTTCCGCGAATCGACATCATCAAGAATTTTCAGTTTTGGCAGATCGGCGGTGTCGGGGGAGCGACCTGGGATCGCATAGCGATCGTCACCCCAGTGCTGGTTGTCGCGGCCCTCGTCTGCCTCGGCAGTGCTCGTGGCATGAACTCGCTCGCACTCGGTGACGACCTGGCCGCGGGCCTCGGCGCGAATGTTGCGCGCACTCGCATCATTGCCTCCGCCGCTGCGGTCGTGCTGTGCGGGGTAGCGGTGGCCGTTGCCGGGCCAATTGGTTTCATCGGCCTCGTGGTGCCACATGCGTGTCGCATGCTCATCGGGCCTGACCACCGATGGATGCTCCCGCTCTCGGCCATCGTGGGCGCGGCGCTACTCACCGCGGCCGACACGCTGGGCCGCGTGATCGCACGCCCCGAAGAGATCGAAGTTGGCATTTTGACCGCCGTGCTCGGCGCACCATTTTTCATCTGGATCGTGCGCAGGCAGAAAGTGCGTGAACTGTGAGCGGCACGATCGGCGCCGGGAACGCCACGAACGCCACGAACACGACGAACGTCGCGAATGTTATCGCGGGCAGACAAGCGAGGGTGCGAAGCAGGGCGCGCACCACGTGGGTGCTTGCGGCACTCGTGTTCGTGGGGTTCGCGGCATCGCTCATGTTTGGATCGACGTTCGTTGCCCCGGCAGACGTGATCAGCGTGCTGCTCGGCAACGATGTGCCCGGCGCGTCGTTCACCATTGGCGAGTCGCGGTTACCGCGCGCATCAATGGGGGTGCTTGCCGGCTTTGCGTTCGGGATCGCGGGCGTGACGTTCCAGACCATGCTGCGAAACCCGCTCGCATCGCCCGACATTATTGGCATTAGCTCGGGGGCGAGCGCAGCGGCTGTCATCGGCATCATTACTTTTTCACTCGGCGAGACGACCGTTTCGATCCTCGCGCTGCTCGCGGCGGCACTCACCGCTCTTGTCATCTATTTCCTCGCACACCGCGGGGGTTTTGCGGGCGCACGCCTGATCCTCATCGGCATCGGCGTCGCAGCGATGCTCGACGCCGTGGTCGCCTACATGCTCTCTCGCGCTGCTGCCTGGGACGTGCAAACGGCGATGCGCTGGCTCACCGGCAGCCTGAACTCGGCGACCTGGGATGCGATCTTGCCGCTCGCAATCGCGACCGTGCTGTTCGTTCCGTTGCTTCTCGCAAACGGTCGTGGTCTCGGTGTTCTGCGGCTCGGTGATGACTCGGCGGCGGGACTTGGCCTCAACGTTCGAAGCGTGCGCGTACTCCTCATTCTGTGCGCGGTGGCACTGCTCGCGTTTGCAACCGCAGCGAGTGGTCCGATCGCGTTCGTCGCGTTCATGTCTGGGCCGATTGCCGCGCGGCTCGTGGGTACCGGGGCCGCGCCGCTGCTTCCCGCGGGCCTCGTCGGGGCAATGCTCGTGCTCGCAGCCGACTTTGTCGGGCAGAACGCGTTCGAGCACCGCTATCCGGTGGGGGTCATCACGGGTGTGCTCGGCGCCCCGTACCTCGTCTATCTCCTCATTCGCATGAACCGCTCGGGAGGAACCCTGTGACCGCGATTCAGACAAGCCACGAGCTGGGTACCGAAGGGATCCACCTCGCGTACGGCGACCGCACGATCGTGGGCGACCTCACCCTGCAGGTCACCCCCGGTGCAGTCACCTCGATCGTCGGCCCCAACGGGTGCGGCAAATCCACGCTGCTGCGGGCGCTCTCGCGGTTATTGAAACCACAGGCGGGTCGCGCGGTGCTCGACGGGAAGACGCTGCACAAGATTCAGTCGAAGCAGCTTGCGCGCATGCTCGGGCTTCTGCCGCAGAGCCCCACTGCGCCCGAGGGCATCGCGGTCGCAGACCTCGTTGGTCGCGGCCGTCACCCTCACCAGAAAGCACTCGCACGCTGGAGCCAGCGCGACTACGAGATCGTCGCGGGCGCGCTCGAAGCCACCGGCATCTCAGACCTCGCAGATCGCTCGGTTGATGAGCTCTCGGGTGGCCAGCGCCAGCGGGTGTGGATCGCAATGGCTCTCGCGCAGGAAACCGATATCTTGCTGCTCGACGAGCCAACGACGTTTCTCGACGTCGCACACCAGGTTGAGGTGCTCGATCTGCTCACTGACCTCAACCGCGAGCGCGGAACGACGATCATCATGGTCTTGCACGATCTGAACCTCGCTGCGCGCTACTCGAGTGAGCTCATCGCGATGCGCGACGGCGCCGTCTACTGCGCTGGCGCACCGCACGAGGTCGTCACCGAGGCCATGGTCTCAGAAGTCTTCGGGCTCTCAAACAGAGTCATCACTGATCCCGTTTCGGGAACCCCAATAGTCACACCGATCGGGAGGCATCATGTCCGAGAACACCGCAAATGAGTTGCCGCCGTTTCAGATGGTCCGCGCGAAAGTCTCGCACGTTGAGCGCGTCTCACCGAGCTTTGCACGCATCACATTTGCGGGCGATGAACTCGCCGACTTCGGCACCCCTGGCGCGACGTTCGATCAGCGGATCAAGCTCGTCTTCCCGCCAGAGACCGGCCTGCTTCCTGATCTTTCGGGCGCCGGAGCCGATTGGTACCAAGCGTGGCTCAGCGTGCCGGAGGCCGAGCGCGGCACCATGCGCACCTATTCGATTCGTGAGGTGCGAGCCGGAGCGCAGGGCACCGAGGTCGTGATCGACTTCGTGCTTCACCTTGCGCCCGGACTCTCGGGCCCCGCGTCGTGCTGGGCAGCCGATGCGCAGGTTGGCCAGGAACTCCTGCTCATCGGCCCGCGCCGGGGCCGCACTGACGGCGGCGGGATTGAGTTCGACCCGGGGGACGCAGCGCGAGTGTTGCTTGCGGGAGACGAGACAGCAGCTCCTGCCATCGCGCGGATTCTCGAAGACGCTCCAGCGGACCTCCGCGGTGATGTGTTTATCGAGGTGCCAGAGATGTCAGACGAGCTTGCGATCGCAGCGCCTCAGGGCGTGACAGTGAGGTGGATCGCGCGCGGTGAAGACAAGACCACGGGCGGCCACGGTGAGCGACTCATCTCGGCGGTGACCGACCACCTTGGCGTTGCCGCCGAGCTGCAGATCCAGGATCTCGACTCAGAAGAGCTGCTGTGGGAAACCCCGAAGTACTCGGGCCTTGGTGACGAGCTTGAGGCGTCCGATCCACACGCTGACCGGTACTTTTGGATCGCGGGCGAGAGCGGCGTCGTCACCACCCTGCGCCGCCACCTGGTAAAGACGCTCGGCGTCGACCGCGCGCAGGTCGCGTTCATGGGGTACTGGCGTCACGGCGTCGCCATGCGTGGCTAAGCGGGCGAGCCCGGCTGCCTACACTTGAGGTATGCCAGCGGTTCGCACACGCCTCGGAGCGTCGATCATTGCGATGGTCGCGCTTTTCGGTGTCGCGCTGCTCGGGTGTGCGCCGGAGGCGGCCGATCCACGCCCTGAACCACCGCAGGTAACCGAGACCCCTGAGCCACCGACCCCGGAGGAACTGCGGCACCAAGCTGCGACCGCATGGGTCGACCAGGCCACGCCGCGGGAACTCGCGGGGAGCGTCATTATGGCGTCAATCTCGGGCACCGATGCGGGTGCGCTTCGCGGCGTTATGGAGGCCGCGGGGCTCGGCGGCTTCATTATGATGGGGTCGAACGTGCCGACCACGGCAGACGAGCTTGCGGCGCTAACAGCTAACTTAACGGTGGATCCCCAGCTCCCACCACTCGTCGCCGTTGACGAGGAAGGCGGCGTGGTGACGAGGTTGCCGTGGGACGAATTCGCGGGGGCGAACACCCTGCGGTTTGCGCCCGCGACCGAAACCGAGGCAGCATTTCGGGGGCGCGCAGAACTGCTCGCGGCATCGGGTCTGAACGTGAACTTCGGAGTGGTCGCCGACGTGACGAGCGACGCGAACAGTTTCATCTACCTGCGCACGCTCGGTGACGACCCACAGGCCGCAGCGACGCGCGTTGCCGCTGCAGTGACGGGCGAGCGAATCGGCGACGTAGCGACAACGCTCAAGCACTTTCCCGGGCACGGCGCCGCGCCGGGGGACTCGCACCTCACGATTCCACAGGCCGACATGTCGCTCGAGCAGTGGCGAGCGAGCGACGCGTTGCCCTTCGAAGCAGGCATCGAGGCGGGTGCCGAGCTGCTCATGTTTGGGCACCTGCGGTTCACGCAGGTTTCGGCTGCGCCCGCGTCACTCGCACCTGAGTGGTACGACATTGCGCGCGAAGACCTCGGGTTCGAGGGTGTCATCGTGACCGACGACCTCGGCATGCTGCAGGCGAGCGGGGAGGCCGAGTTTCAAGATCCTGTGAAGAACGTCGTGACGGCGCTCGGCGCGGGGGCCGATCTCGCGCTCGTTGTCGTTGGCATGGACACGGATGGCGTGGTCGCCGTTGTCGACGGAGTGACCGCCGCGGTCGAGTCAGGCGCGCTGCCGCGTGAGCGATTGCGGGAGGCCGCGATTCACTGCGCTGAGCTGCGGCTTACTCTGGCTGACTCAGGCCAGAGTGACTCGCATCTTGATACGGCTCAAGACCAAACAGTGAGTTGAGCGCAGCGCCGGCGTCGTGCGCCCTGCCCTCACGACCAAGCGAGCGGATTCGCGTCATCGGCGTGTGAAGTAGCTTGCCCGTGAATCGTCTGAGTGCCGCCTCAATTTCGGCGGCGCGATCGTCGGTGCCGGGTGCATTTCGGGTGCTCTCGCTGTCACTGCCAGCGTCGCCGTCGTTGTTGGCGACTTCGGTTCCGTCAGCAGCGGTGGATCCCGCGGAACCCGTCGCACCTGCCGCCTTTCGGGCGCGGCACAGTTCGTCTTCAAGAATTCCCATCACATGAGTGCGAAGCGCGAGTAGCGCCGGCAATGTGTCGCGCTCCGCCTGGGTCGCTGAGAATTCAGCGGCGGCCTCGTGCACAATCTCGTGCGCCTCGGCGGCTGCGCCGAGCTCGGCAACCGGTGCGTGCTTCGCGACAGTTTCGAGGTCGAGCAGCTCAATGCCCTTAAGCGCCGCAATCGTCGGATCGATGTTGTGTGGCATGCCCAGGTCGATGAGCAGTTTGGGGCGAGCGGGGTTCGCGACCGTCTCGAAATCGCTGGGTGTGAGCACCGGATCTTCGGCGCGGGTGCACGCCACCACGAGATCAGCTCGCGCGAGCGCGTCTGTCAGATCACCCGCCTCGACCGCGGTGAGCTCGTGGTGCTCGGCGTAGGTGGGGGCGCGGCCCGAGGGCGAATAGACGTGGATCGATTCGGCGCCCCGTGCTCGAAGCGCAGCAACAGACGCTCCCGCGTATGCGCCAGTGCCAATGAGTAAGACATTTGCATTGCTCCAGTCTGAGATGCGCGCCTCGGCCATGCGAAGCGCGAGCCGCACGAGCGAGCGGCCGTTCGAGCGAAGGCTCGTGCGGTGACCGACATCGCGTGAGGTGCGGGTCGCCGTTCTGAAGAGGTGCTCGAGGTCGTGTGTGAGCGTTCCGCGCTCGCGTGCCTCAGTGTGTGCGCGACGCACCTGCCCCGCGATTTCACCCTCGCCGACGACAGCAGATTTCAACCCTGAAGCAACTGCGAACAGGTGTTCGGCAGTGCCGTGACCTGACTCGATTGCGACAGAATCGCGCAACTCCGAAGCCTCGATATCCGCTGCCGCAGCGACCCGTGCGAGTATCGCCTCACTGCGATCCACCCCTGTCTCTACGTACACCTCAAAGCGATTGCACGTCGAAATTACCACCGACCCAGCGGTGAGAGCGGGGTCATCTAGCGCGTCGATCACCGATTCGCTTCGACGTGTGAGGCGCTCGAGTAGCTCAAAAGAGCACTGGTCTAGGTGAAATGACAGGGAATGGAGCATACGCTGTTTCTGAGGTCTCGGGTTCTCTTTTGTGACAGAGTAAGAAAATCACGGAAAGCTGAGTAGATCAGATCTATTACATCAGATCTATGAGCTAATATCTCGACCGATGAACATTCTTTCTGCGGCCCATCCGCTCAGTGGCCCTACGAGCGACGCTCCTCTTGTTCGCGCGCTGCGCGGCGACCGCCCCGACACAGTGCCCGTGTGGTTCATGCGTCAGGCGGGCAGGTCGCTGCCCGAATACCGCGCTCTACGGGCTGAGCACCGCATGCTCGATGCGTGCCTCAACCCCGAACTCGCGAGCGAAATCACCCTGCAACCCGTGCGCAGGCACGGCGTCGACGCGGCGGTCTTTTTCAGCGACATCGTCGTTCCGCTCAAGCTCGTGGGTGTCGATGTCGATCTTGTTGCGGGCCGCGGACCGGTGTTTTCAGAACCCTTGCGCACTGCGGCAGATGTCGCGAAGCATCGCAAAGAGTTCACTGCCGACAGATTGCGCGAAGCGCTCGATCCTGTGCGCGAAGCGGTTGCGCGAACTACAGAAGAGCTCGGCAACACGCCGCTCATCGGGTTTGCGGGGGCGCCATTCACCCTCGCTGCGTACCTGGTCGAGGGCGGGCCATCACGTGACCACCTGCGTGCGCGCACCCTGATGCACTCAGACCCCGAGACCTGGCAGTCGCTGCTCGATTGGGTTGCCGAGCTCGACGCTGTCTTTCTCGAGGCGCAGGTCGAAGCGGGCGCGAGTGCCGTACAGCTTTTTGACTCCTGGGCCGGGTCACTCAGCGTCGCCGACTATCGCGAACACGTCGCCCCGGCGTCGCGTAAGGCACTCGAATCGGTGAGGGCAACACACTACGCCCATCCGACTCTTCACGGGTATGCCGACCGCCCGCTCAACGTACCAGTCATTCACTTCGCGGTCGGATCGGGCCACCTGCTCGAGGAGCTCGCCGACATTGGCGTGAGCGCGCTCGGCGTCGACTGGCGCACCCCGCTTGACGAGGCGAGCGCGCGACTTGGCGATGCCGTGCCGTTGCAGGGCAACCTCGATCCCGCGTATCTTGGCGCTTCTCCAGAGGTGCTCAAGTCACACCTCGAAGATGTGCTGGAGCGGGGCCGCCGCGCCCCCGCGCACATTCTGAATCTCGGCCACGGAGTGCCGCCCGAGACCGACCCAGACACCCTCACACGTATCGTCGAGCTTGCTCACGCGTGGTCTGATGCCTCGTGATGTGAGTACCCGAATCACCGTCGCCGTCGTTGGTGGCGGGATCGCTGGGCTCGTCGCGGCGCGAGAACTCGCGCTCGGCGGGGCAGAGGTCTCGCTGTACGAACGTGCTTCGGAGCTTGGTGGGCGCGTGCGAAGCACGGCGCTCGCTGGTGCTCCGATAGATATTGGGGCCGAAGCATTTGCGACGCGCGGTGGCGCTGTCATGCAGCTCATCGAAGAACTCCGTCTCGCATCAGAAGTGGTGCGGCCTGAGCCGCTCGGCTCGTGGGTGGTCACTGAAGAGCGCTCGCTCCCGCTCCCACCGGGCGGCGCGCTCGGTATTCCTTCTGCGCCACTCGGGCGCGCGTCCCGTCGCGTGCTTGGCACCTGGGGTGCCCTGCGAGCAGCGCTCGAGCCGCTTCTCCCTCGTGACCGCACGGTGGATCGCGCGACGACACTCGCCGACCTCGTGCGCAGGCGGCTCGGCGAGCGCGTGCTCGACAGACTCGTGCGCCCGGTCGCCCTCGGGGTCTACTCCACGGCGCCCGAAGAACTCAGCCTGTCACGCCTCCGAGACCTTGCCGAAGCATACGAACGCGAGGGATCACTCATTCGCGCGGCACGCAGCCTCCGCGACAGCAGCAGCGCGGCGGGCGGTGCCGTCGCAGCGCTCCGAGGCGGAATGGCCGGGCTGGTGACTGCGCTCGCCGCCGATCTCGAGCGGTTGGGGGTGTCGATCCACACCGGGCACAGCGTCGAGCACCTCGGCACGTTCGCCCCCGATGGCGCGGAACCCGCCGACACGATCTTGCTCGCGACCCCAGAGGTGACGACTCGCGCGTTGCTTGCGAGTTCCGACGCAGATTCCGTCGGTGACGATCAACCCCGGGAACTGCAGCCCGGCACCCGCGTTGAAGTCATCGCGCTCGCGATCGAGGACTCACGGCTCGACGCCGCACCCCGCGGCACGGGCGCGCTCGTGGCGCCGGGCACACCCGGCATCGCCGCGAAGGCGCTCACCCACGTGACCGCGAAGTGGGCGGATCGTCGCGCGATGCGCGACTCGTCCGTGCACGTCGTGCGGCTCTCGTACGGCCGCGCTGGCAGCGAGCCAGAGACCGTGGCGCTCAGTGATGCCGAAGCCTACGAACTGGCTCGCCAAGATGCCTCGCGCATACTCGGGGTCGAACTTCGCGCAGACGCTATTCGCGACGCCGCGCGCAAGATCTGGGTGACCAGCACTGCTACTGATGCGAACCAGCCGCTCACTCCGCAGCCAGGAATCGGCCTCGCGGGTGACTGGGTGCACGGCACCGGCCTCGCGTCTGTGGTGCCGGGCGCCAGGCAGGCGGCGCGTGCGCTGCTCGCAGAAGCTCAACACACGTTGAACGAATCAGATGAAAGCCAGGTGCGATCCACATGAACACCACACCGCACAGCCAGCCCGCAGGGCGCGTCTACCGGGCCGAGGGGCAGCTCGCCGCTGCACTCGGGCTCATTCGCGTGGGCACGCGGGGGAGCGCGCTCGCGGTTTCGCAGACCACGACCGTCGCCGAGGCAATTGCGCAGGCGACCGGGTGTGATGTCGCCCTCGTCATCATCAAGACACACGGCGATGTGTCGACCGCTCCGCTCTCGCAGCTCGGTGGCACCGGAGTGTTCGTGAGCGCGCTGCGCGAGGCACTGCTCGGTGGTGCTTGCGATGTCGCTGTGCACTCGCTCAAGGATTTGCCGACGGGGCCGTGCGAGGGCATTGCGCTCGGGGCGGTGCCAGTTCGTGCGGATCCGCGAGATGCGCTCTGCGCGCGAGACGGGCTCACGCTCGAAGAGCTTCCTGCGGGCGCGAACGTCGGCACCGGCTCGCCCAGGCGCGTTGCGCAGCTGCTTGAGCGTCGCCCAGACCTCCACGTGCACGACCTTCGCGGCAACGTTGACACGCGGCTCGGTCGCGTGAGCAATGACCTCGATGCCGTGGTGCTCGCTTCGGCGGGACTCGACCGCATTGGGCGCGAGAGCGCGATCACCGAGCGGTTCGACCTTGCCAAGACGCCAGCAGCGCCCGGTCAGGGGGCGCTCGCGATCGAGGTGCGAAGCGCAGACCTCGGCGACCCGACGATCGCTCAGGCACTCGCAGCGCTCGAAGATCCGCAGGCGCGGGCAGAGGCCCTCGCCGAGCGCGTGATGCTTGGAACGCTCGAAGCCGGGTGCGCGGCTCCGATCGGGGCGACGGCATCTGTCGACGGTGGATCGCTGACCCTCAGTGCGACCGTGTACAGCCTCGATGGTACGCGCAGCCTCACAGCGACCGCCTCGCTGCCGTGGAGTAGCGCCGAAGCCACGACTGAGACCGCTGGTTCGGTGCCCGAGCGGCTCGGGCAGCAGGTGGCGGCAGAACTTCTTGAGCGCGGTGCGGCAGACCTCGCGCCGTTGGGGCCTCGCCAGTGAGCGGTGCCGATCGCGGCGTGCAGCGTGGGCTCGACGGGCTGCGCGTGTTGGTGCCGCGCGCGGGCGAGCCTGGTGAGCGGATCGCCCAGCTCGTGCGCTCACACGGCGGCAACCCAGAACTCGTTCCGCTCATCGAGCACGCCCCGCCCGCGGATCCGCGGGAGCTGCTCGATGCCGTGGCGCGATGGAACGCTGGGGAATACGACTGGCTCGCCGTCACTAGTGCGCAGGGAGCTCTCGCGTTCTCTGCGGCCGGCGCACGTTCTGGTCACGGCAAGGTTGCCGCAGTTGGACCCGCGACCGCACGCGCACTCGCGGCCGTCGGTTTCAGCGTAGACCTGCAACCAGACGATGAATTTACGGGCCGCTCGCTGGCGGATGCGCTCGTCGCAGAACTGCAGGCGCACCCCGTGTCGAGTGGCGCCCGACTGCTGCTTCCGCTCTCAGAGATAGCTGAGCCGACGCTCGAAGAGTCGCTTCGTGAAGCTGGTCATGATCCACATCGAATCACCGCGTACCGCACGCTCGAAGTACCCGCAGACCCAGAGCGCGATGCTCAACTTGCCGCGAGTCTCGGTGCGGTGCTCGTAATGAGCAGCTCGAATGCCCGCGCGCTCTCGCACCGATTCAGCGATCTGAATTCGAACACCATCATCGCCGCGATCGGCGAGCCAACCGCGAGAGAACTCGCCCGCCTCGGCATGACCGCCCACGTCGTAGCGACCGAGCAAACGAGCGAAGGCATCGTGCGAGCGCTAGCTGAATACGTCACAGACCCATCCACCCACAGCGAAGGAGTCACCGCATGACCCTCACCGTTCGGCCCCGCCGATTGCGCGCAACCCGCGCGATCCGCGAACTCGCCGCAGAAACCCGACTGCACCCACGAGATCTTGTGCTGCCCATGTTTGTGCGCGAGGGGATCTCGCAGCCAAACGCAATCGCTTCAATGCCTGGCGTTATGCAACACACAATCGACTCGCTGCGTGCCGCGGCGACCGAGGCTGCGGCCGCGGGTATCGGTGGCGTGATGCTCTTCGGTATTCCCGCCGAACGTGACGCGCAGGGCAGCCAGGCCGATGACCCCGCGGGCATTCTCAACGTGGCGACGCGCGCTGTCGTCGAAGAGGTTGGTGACGCGCTCGTCGTGCAGACCGACCTCTGCCTCGATGAGTTCACCAACCACGGGCACTGTGGCGTGCTTGCCCCGTCGACCGACGGGGGCCCTGCCGAAGTCGACAACGATGCGACGCTCGAGCGCTACCGCGCAATGGCGCTCGCACAGGCCGAAGCAGGTTCACAGGTGCTCGGCCTCTCAGGCATGATGGACGGGCAGGTTGCGGCGGTTCGATCCACCCTCGACGCCGCAGGGCACACCGACACCGCACTGCTCGCGTACTCGGCAAAATACGCGTCGGCTTTCTATGGGCCGTTTCGCGAAGCCGTCGACTCGCAGCTCACGGGCGACCGACGCGGCTACCAAATGGACCCGGCGAACCGGCGCGAGGGGCTGCTCGAAGCCGAACTCGACATCGCTGAGGGCGCCGACGTTGTGATGGTGAAGCCGGCGATGAGCTACCTCGATGTGCTTGCCGACGTCGCCGCCGCGAGCAGCGTTCCAGTGTGGGCATACCAAGTTTCGGGCGAGGCCGCGATGATCGAGGCCGCCGCCGCGCAGGGGTGGATCGACCGCAGGCGTGCTATCGAAGAATCAGTGCTCAGCATCAAGCGCGCGGGGGCTGATGTCGTTCTGAGCTACTTCGCGACCGAGATTGCGGGGTGGATCCGATGAGCCTCAACGAACAGTACGCCGAGCGCGCGACCAAGGTGATTCCCGGCGGTGTGAATTCGCCGGTTCGCGCGTACGGATCGGTCGGTGGCACGCCGCGCTTCTTCGTGTCGGGCAGTGGCCCGACCGTGACCGACGCCGATGGTGTCGAGTACGTCGACCTCGTTGGCGCTTGGGGGCCGGCGCTGCTCGGGCACGCGCACCCAGCCGTCGTGTCGGCAGTGCAGGAGGCCGCGGCGCGCGGCCTCGGGTTCGGCGCTTCCGTGCCGGCCGAGGCGGAGCTTGCCGAGGCAATCATCGAGCGCATGCCCGAGGTAGAACGAGTGCGCCTCGTTTCAACCGGCACCGAGGCGACGATGACGGCGATCCGCATTGCCAGAGGCGCAACTTCAAGGCCGCTCATCATCAAGTTCGCTGGCCACTACCACGGCCACTCCGACGGGCTGCTCGCCGCGGCAGGGTCGGGCCTCGCGACGTTCGGCCTTCCCGGATCAGCCGGAGTCACCGATGCGACAGCCGCACAGACGCTCGTGCTGTCGTACAACGACCTCAGCGCAGTCGAGGCAGCATTCGCGGCTCACGACGGGCAGATCGCTGCGGTCATTGTTGAGTCCGCGGCCGCGAACATGGGCGTGCTGCCGCCCGAGCCCGGGTTCACCGAGGGACTCATCTCGATCGCGCACAAGAACGGCGCACTCATCATCACCGACGAGGTGCTCACAGGGTTCCGTGCTGGCCCGTCGGGCTACTGGGGCATCGAGCGCGAAAACGTCGCCGAGGGTGTCACTCCCGACCTCTTCACGTTTGGCAAAGTTGTGGGCGGCGGTTTGCCACTCGCGGCGCTTGGTGGTCGTGCCGAGCTGATGGATCTCCTCGCTCCGCTCGGCCCGGTCTACCAGGGTGGAACGCTCTCGGGGAATCCGCTGGCCGTGGCCGCGGGCCTCGCGACACTTCAGCATGCCGATAGCGCAGCCTACGCTCGGCTGGGAATGGCGGCCGATACAGTTGCTGCCTCGGTCACCGAGGCGCTCACCGAGGCCGGTGTCGCGCACCGCATACAGCGGGCAGGCACGCTGCTCAGTGTGCTGTTCGGCGAGTACTCTGAAGCGCCACGCATCTACGACGATGTGCTCACGCAAAACATCGAGCAGCACCGAGCGTTCTTCCACGCGATGCTCGCCGACGGAGTGAATCTGCCGCCGAGCGCGTTCGAAGCGTGGTTCGTAAGCGCGGCTCACGACGAGCGCGCACTCGAGCGGATCGCCGAAGCGCTGCCAGCCGCAGCTCGGGCGGCGGCCTTAGCCTAAGCCGCGCAAACGTAGAGGCAGCTGCCCGAGTATTGACCGGGTAGCTGCCTCTACGTTTGCGGGAAGTAAACCGAATTACTCGCTGATGATCGGGCCGAAGGCTGCGGGAAGCGTTGCGCGCACCGCGTCGCGCAGCTCGGAAAGCTGCAGGGTAAAGCGGCCCTGCAGCTCGAGCGCTGCCTCGTCGCCGGTGAGATCGGTGACGCCGACCTTGAGCACTGGGTAGTTACGACCCTCGCACAGGCCGCGGAACTTCACGTCTTCCTCGTGCGAAACCGCAACGAGCACGCGGCCCTGCGACTCCGAGAAGAGTGCTGCAGTCGCGTCGACGCCGTCGCGTTCCATGATCTCGTCGATCCACACACGTGCGCCCACGCCGAAGCGCAGTGCGCCGTCGACGACAGCCTGCGCGAGACCGCCTTCAGAGAGGTCGACCGCGGCCGAGAGCAGCCCGCCCTGCGTTGCAGCGTGCAGCAGCTCGGCGAGATTGCGCTCGTCGTCAAGGTTCGCCTTCGGGGGCAGCCCGCCGAGGTGATCGTGCACGGCCTCAGCCCACGCAGAGCCATCAAGCTCGTCGCGAGTGGTGCCGAGCAGGTAGAGGTGCTCGCCGCGATCTTGCCAGCCCGAGGGCACGCGACGCGCCACGTCGTCAATGATGCCGAGCACACCGACGACCGGCGTTGGGTGGATCGGGGTATCGCCCGTCTGGTTGTAGAACGAAACGTTGCCGCCGGTTACCGGCACCTCGAGTGAGAGGCAGGCGTCTGAGAGGCCCTCGACAGCCCTCGAGAACTGCCACATGACCTCGGGGTTCTCGGGGCTGCCAAAGTTCAGGCAGTCGGTGACTGCTGTGGGCACCGCACCAGATGTTGCGACGTTACGGTACGACTCCGCGAGTGCGAGCTGTGCGCCAGCGTATGGATCGAGTTGGCAGTAGCGGCCGTTCGCGTCGGTCGAGATCGCGATGCCGAGCCCCGACTCCTCGTCGACGCGGATCATGCCTGCGCCGTCTGGGAACGAGAGTGCAGTGTTACCGCCAACGTACAGGTCGTACTGGTTCGTGATCCACGACACATCGGCCTGGTTTGGCGACGACGCGACCTGGATGAGCTGCTCGCGCAGCTTCTCGCCCGAGTCTTCGCGGGCGAGGCCTGCAGCGACCACAGAGTTTGCTTGGAGCTCGTCGATCCACGAAGGATAAGCGACCGGGCGCTCATAGACCGGGCCGTCGACTGCGACGGTCGACGGATCGACGTTCACGATCTCTTCGCCGCGCCAGTTGATGACGAGGCGGTTCGTGTCGGTCACCTCGCCGAGCACGCTCGTCTCGACGTCCCACTTCTTCGTCACAGCGAGGAACTGGTCGAGCTTCTCAGGAGCAACGATCGCCATCATGCGCTCCTGACTCTCTGACATGAGGATCTCTTCGGCGGTGAGCGACGGGTCGCGCAGGAGCACGCTGTCGAGCTCGATGAACATACCACCGTCGCCGTTTGCCGCGAGCTCACTCGTCGCGCACGAGATGCCCGCCGCGCCGAGGTCTTGAATGCCCTCGACAAGCTCTGCCTGGAAGAGTTCGAGGCAGCACTCGATGAGCACCTTCTCAGCGAACGGGTCGCCGACCTGTACCGCGGGGCGCTTGGTGGGGCCACCCTCGTCGAAGCTGTCTGACGCGAGAATCGATGCACCGCCGATGCCGTCGCCACCTGTGCGTGCGCCGAAGAGCACGACCTTGTTGCCGAGGCCCGAAGCGTTAGCGGTGTGCAGATCTTCGTGGCGCAGCACGCCAACGCCGAGTGCGTTGACGAGCGGGTTTGCCTGGTACACGCCATCAAACACGGTCTCGCCGCCGATGTTTGGCAGGCCGAGGCAGTTCGCGTATGAGGAGATGCCTGAGACGACACCGTGCACGACGCGGGCGGTGTCGGGGTGATCGATCGCGCCGAAGCGCAGCTGATCCATCACAGCGACCGGGCGGGCGCCCATCGAAATGATGTCGCGAATAATGCCGCCAACGCCGGTTGCGGCGCCCTGGAACGGCTCAATGTATGAGGGGTGGTTGTGGCTCTCGACCTTGAACGTGACGGCCCAGCCCTCGCCGACATCGATCACACCAGCGTTCTCGCCGATGCCGACCAAGAGGCGCTCGCGCATCTTGTCGTTGACCTTCTTGCCAAACTGGCGCAGGTAGATCTTCGATGACTTGTAGGAGCAGTGCTCAGACCACATGACCGAGTACATGGCAAGCTCGCCCGAGGTTGGGCGGCGGCCAAGAATCTCTCGAATCTTGTCGTATTCGTCGGGCTTCAGGCCCAGTGCAGCATACGGCTGCTCTTTTTCAGGAGTCGCGATCGCGTCGGCAACTGTATCTGGGTGGGCGAGGGAAGCAGAGTTGTCAGTCACCCCCTCAGTCTACGTGGCTTTTCGCGCGACGAATGCCGCTCGCTGGGCCTAACTGAGCGATGTTCTCAGGCGTGTGTGTTGCCAATTGTCACCCCTTGGCGGAAGACTAGGGAGCATGAGCGATACACACGACCCGCAGTTCGCAGAATCTCAGGCGCAGACTGCCCACGAGACGTCAACATTTGCGCAAGGGTACGCCGCGCAAACGCAGTCACCAGCTGCGGCTCCAAAGAAGATGTCGACGTTCCTCAAGGTGAGCATCATTTTGCTCATCGGCCTGACCGTGGCGTCGATCTCTCTCCTCTTCATCGGCGACTTTGAGGGGCGTTTCGAGCGGGTCTTCTCGACGTTCGCGCTCTTCGCGGTGTTCGTCGTATTTACCGCCATCGACACGAGTCGAGAGAAGCAGAACGATTGGTACGCGCCGGTCGCGCTCATCGCCAACACGTACATTTTGGGTCTGCTGCTCATTGTTATCTGGATCACGCCGTACGACGCGTTCTCGCTCATGTTCGAGATCTTCTGGAAGTCGGTGCTCGTCATTGTGGTCACCAGGCTTGTGATCCTGTGCTGCGAGCTGCTGCTGCGTGCGGGCGCAAAGTCGGGCGGGGCCACCAATACCTTCGCCTTTATTACGAGCGTGCTCGCAGTGCTCTCGGGCATTCTCTTTACCGCGCCAGTTGGCATCGAGGCCTTTGAACTCGAGATCCCCGACCTGTACTGGAAGATCGCAACCGCTGTGCTGATCCTCACTGCTCTGGGCCTTTCGGTCACCCTGCTGTTGCGCTGGGCGAGTGGATCGGACGAGCGGGCAGCGCGCCGCGAGTCGGCCCGTGCCGCTGAGGCGCAAGCGTTTGCTGTCCAGGGGTATGCAGGGCAGCCGTATGTTGCTCAGCAGTACGGTTCTCAGCAGTATGCAGGGCAGGGGTATGGCGGCCAGTCAGTTGCCGGTCAGACGTATCCTGCCCAACCGTATGCCGCTCAGTACCCGCCGCAGGATTACACGGGCCAGGCTAACGAGAACGTTGCCGCCGGGTACGAGGCCCAGAATCTGAGTCCTCAGACTAATGTGGCTCCTCAGGCTTCTGTCGCAGAGACGCGGGTTGATCAGGTTCCTCCCGCTGAGTCACAGTCAGATCAGGTCGCTGCGAGTCCGGTTGTTGATGAGGTCATGATTCCCGCGAGTGAATCTGCTCAAGACGATGAAGATACTCAGGCGAGTGCGACGCTACTGCAACCCGAGGGGTTCCAGTTTCAGCAGCGCGCACACGATGCTCAGCAGCAGGCAGCGCCCATGGGCGAGCCGGTTGTTGAGTCCGTGCCGGTGCCAGAGCCACAATCTGACTTCGAACCAGAGCCAGAGCTGCTCCCGTGGCCGACGTTTGCTGATGGCAGCCCGATCCCCGCTGGTCCTGATGGCCAGCCAGACTTCAGCGTTCCAGGGGCGCCTCAGCCGCCACAGCTCTAGCAATTTCGGCAATTTTTTAGTCTCTGATCTGGGATTTAGAGAGAGCTTCGCAAATCCAGCTTGATCATCAGATGAATCTGAGGTTAGGCTGACCTTTGCAAGGTTTCAATGGCGGAGCCGGTCTGTGCACGGACCCCTTCATTGAGACCTTGATTTGCTTCCACGCGAAGCATCGCGCGCTTTCTCCCCACCCCCTTACGAAAGAGACACGACAACGTGAAACTCCGACACGCACGCAGTTCCCGCCTGCTCGCAGTAGCATCACTCGCGACGGCAGCGGCGCTCGCCCTTTCAGCCTGCTCCTCGTCAACTGAAGCCGCGGAAGAAGGAGAGCCTGCCGCGGCCACCTCCGTGACCATCACCGACAACCACGGAGAGGTCGAGGTTCCGGTAAACCCCGAGACCGTAGTTGCACTCGACAACCACGTGTACCAGACCCTCAGCGACTGGGATGTTGAGCTTGCTGCAGCACCGAAGGGCCTGATGGGCACCCTCTGGCCTGAGTACCGCGAGAACGACGACGTATTCGACGTCGGAACGCACCGCGAACCAGACCTTGAGCAGATCGTGGCGGCGCAGCCCGATCTCATCATTGGTGGCGGCCGTTTCGGTGGATCGTACGATGACATCAAGGCCCAGAACCCGCAGGCAGTCGTTATCGAGCTCGCGCCACGTGATGGCGAAGACCTCGTTGAAGAGCTCAAGCGTATGAGCACGGCGCTCGGTGAGATCTTCGACCACGCAGATGAAGCGCAGGCGCTCAACGACGACCTCGACGCAGCGATCGCTGGCGCCAAGGAAGCCTACAACGGTGAGGATACCGTCATGGGCCTCATCACTTCGGGCGGCAAGATCGCATACGCAGCGCCGAACGATGGCCGCAGCGTTGGCCCAGTGTTCCCGGCACTCGGACTCGTGCCCGCAATCGAGCAGACTGCCGAAGACGAGTCGCACGGCGACGAGATCTCCGTTGAAGCAATCGCTCAGTCAAACCCTGACTGGCTCCTCGTTCTCGATCGCGACGCATCATTCGCACCCGAGAACCGCGATGCATCTGCGGTTCCAGCAGACGAACTCATCGCCGGTTCAGAAGCGCTCCAGAACGTTACAGCGGTGCAGAACGGTCAGATCGTGTACCTCGACGCAAACTTCTACTTGCGCGAAGATATTCAGCTCTACACCGAGCTCTTTACCCAGCTGAAGGATGCACTCTCAGCCTCATGAGCCTGGTGAAAGACGCCACCGGCCAGAGTGGTCAGGGAACGCCCGTTCGCAAGAGCGGGCGTTCGCCTGTTCTTCCAACCGCGAGCCGGGTGGCGACAGACGCCGCAGAAGCTACGGAAGTCTCCCCGGCACCTCGCGCGAAAGTCTGGCCCCTCGCGCTCGCAACACTCGTCGTCGTTGGCCTGCTCGCAACGTCGCTTTTCGTCGGTGCCTATGACGTCACGAATGGCGAGTTGGGCGCAGAGATGATGTGGATCACGCGCGTGCCCCGCACAGTTGCGCTCTTGCTTGCGGGTGCAGCTATGGCGGCGAGCGGCGTCGTCATGCAGATGCTCACCCAAAACAGGTTTGTTGACGCGACCACATCGGGCACTACAGAGTGGGCGTCGCTCGGACTGCTCCTCACGGCGATCTTCGCGCCGGCTATCGGTCTTGCCGGGCGCATGGCGGTCTCGAGCGCGTTCGCGTTTGTGGGTGCCATGACGTTTATGGTGATTCTGCGCAGAGTTGTGATCCGCACCACACTCGTCGTGCCCCTGATCGGCATCATGCTTGGTGCCGTGGTCAGCGCCGTCACCACATTTCTTGCCGTGCAGACGAATCTGCTGCAGATGCTCGGTACCTGGTTCATGGGCAGCTTCACGAGCGTTGTTCGCGGTCGCTATGAGGTGCTCTGGGTTGTCGCCATCGTCACGCTGCTCGTCTTTTTGCTTGCTGATCGCATCACCGTTGCGGGCCTTGGTAAAGAGGTCGCAACGAGCGTTGGCATGCGGTACGAAACGATTCTCATCGCGGGTACCGCGCTCGTTGCTGTTGCGGCGGGTGTTACGACGGTTGTCGTAGGGTTCCTGCCGTTCTTAGGGCTCGTTGTTCCGAACGCAGTGGCAATGATCCGCGGCGACAACGTGAGAAGCAACCTGCCCTGGGTGTGTCTCGGTGGCGTCGCGCTGGTGACCGTGTGCGACCTCATCGGTCGCACGGTGCGCGCTCCGTTTGAGGTGCCGGTATCGATGGTCCTCGGCCTCGTCGGGTGCGTCGTCTTCATCGCGATTCTGATGCGGAGTAGATACCGTGGTTAGTATTACTCGGCTGAGCCCCGAAGGTGTGCTCCCAGACGAACTCGAGCCCGAGGCCCCGCGCTGGCGGCAATTCTTGCCGCTCATCATCGTTTTCGGCGTTGCTGTTGCGCTCGCGATCTCCGTGCTTGTCTACGGCAATCCCGCGCCTGCTGGGTCAGATGGGTTTTGGATCATTGTGGGCACTCGGCTCACCGCGCTTGCCACGATCGTGCTTGTCGCGGTCTGCCAATCCGTCGCCACGGTACTGTTCCACACGGCATCATCGAACCGAATCCTCACTCCGTCGATTCTGGGCTTTGACGCGCTCTACGTGCTCACGCAGACCTCGCTCGTGTTCGTGTTTGGGTCCGCGGCTGCTGGTATGGAGGGCATCCCGAAGATCATCGCCCAGAGCGGCATCATGGTCGTCTTTGCGACGCTGCTCTACGGGTGGCTCTTCTCGGGCAAACGCGCGAATCTGCACCTACTACTGCTCGTCGGGGTCGTGCTCGGAATGGGCTTCGGATCGATCTCGACCTTCATGCAGCGGCTCCTCACACCGAGTGAGTTCGACATCTTGAGCGCCAAACTCTTCGGCAGCATCGGCAACGGCAACGTGGATTACCTGCCCTACGCCGCGGCCATCACCCTGCTCATCGTCGCGTACGTTTGGCGCAAACGAAAGATCTACGACGTCGTCGCGCTGGGGCACGACGTGTCAGTCGGCCTCGGTGTGCACTACAAGCGCGAGATCGTCACCATTCTGGTGCTCGTCGCAGTGCTCATTTCGGTGTCGGTCACCATGGTCGGCCCCATGACGTTCTACGGGTTCCTCGTCGCGACGCTCGCGTACCAGTTTGCGCGCAACGATTCGCACTCAGAAACCCTGCCTCTCGCGATCGGCATTGGCCTCGTCACGCTCCTCGGCGCAACGTTCGTGCTCAAGCACATCTTCTCCGCCGGCGGGCTCATCACCGTCATCATTGAGTTCGTTGGAGGGGTTTTGTTCCTTATTGTCCTACTGAGAAAGGGGCTGCGATGATCCAGCTCGAACAGGTAGGCAAGACCTACGCGGGCCGCCGAGTGCTTGGCCCGATCGACCTCGAGATTGAGCCCGGCGGCATCACAGCTCTTATCGGACCAAATGGCGCGGGCAAGTCGACGATGCTCACCATCATCGGTCGCCTGCTCTCCGCGGACACCGGTCGCGTGACAGTTGGTGGGCTCGATGTTGTCGCCTCGAAGCCGAAGGAACTCGCGAAGGTTGTTTCGATCCTTCGCCAAGAAAACCACTTCATGGCGAGGCTCACCGTGCGTCAGCTCGTGAGCTTCGGTCGCTTTCCGCACTCGAACGGCAGACCCACCGAGGTGGATCGCCGAGCGATCCACGCCGCGATCGCCTTTCTTGACCTCGCGGGCATGGAAGACCGGTTTATCGACGAGCTTTCGGGTGGCCAGCGCCAGCGTGCCTTCGTCGCCATGGTGCTCGCGCAGGATACCGATTACGTGCTGCTCGACGAGCCGCTCACCGGTCTTGATATGCGTCACGCTGCCAGCATGATGCGTCAGCTTCGGGCGGCCGCAGACGCGCTCGGCAAGACGATCGTGCTGGTGGTCCACGATGTGAACTTCGCCTCAGCATACGCCGATAGAATTGTCGCACTCGCTGACGGACGCGTTATCGCGTCTGGGACGCCCGATGAGATCATGCAACCCCAGGTGCTCGAAGAGGTCTTCGGCACCGAAGTTGAAGTGGTGCAGCACGGCAAACACAAGGTCGCGCTGTACTACCGAGTTGAACCACTACAACCCGCTGCCAATGTGGCAGCGGAACACGAAGGAGCACTCACAACATGAGTAACGAGAACGAGCAAGAGGCTTTCGGTTACGCGCTTTTCGCAGTCTTCAGGCGCAATCCTGCGTCGGCACAGCCAGCCGATGATTCAGCTGGTGCGGCTGAGCTCGAGCGCGCTGCTGCGGCAGTCGAGGCGAGTGGTGTGACGATCCGCGGGTGGTACGACACTTCGGGCCTCAAAGCAGATTCTGACCTCATGGTCTGGTTGCACGGACCCGACGCGCAGGCGATTCAGGCTGCACTTCGCGAACTGCGCCGGGCGGCACCGATTGCGCGCCTGCTTCCCACCTGGAACGCAATGGGCGTGCACCGTACGGCAGAGTTCAACCGCGCGCATGTTCCTGGCTTCTTGCGCGGCGAGACGGCACGCGGTTGGCTCACGCTCTACCCGTTCGTTCGCGACGCAGAGTGGTATCTCATGCCTGACGAGGATCGGGCTCGCATGCTCGCCGATCACGGGCGCAAGGGTGCGACTCACACGTCGGTTGTTGCCAACACGATCTCGGCGTTTGCGCTGGGCGACTACGAGTGGCTGCTTCCGATGGAGTCCGACGAGCTCACCGACCTCGTTGACCTCATGCGCCACCTCCGCGCGACCGAGGCGCGTCGCCACATGCGCGAGGAGACACCGTTCTACACCGGTCGTCGCATCGAGCTCAGCGAGGTACTCGACGTCCTGCGCTAGGCGCGAGCGGCGTCGGCGCCCACCCACCACCACCACCCAAAATCTGCGCAGAAAAATAGGCTCTCACGTGAGTGTGGAGCCTATTTTTCTGCGCAGATTCTGCGAATCCATGCCCTGCGGGCGAGGTGAATCCCTACACCCGCGCGGTGATCGCGTTCAGTGCGCTCTCGAAGAAGCCGAGACCGTCGACACCCGAGCGCATCGCTGCCGGTGTATTCGGCCCAAAGCCTGGCTCAATGGCGTGCTCAGGGTGCGGCATGAGGCCGACTACGTTGCCGCGCTCGTTGGTGAGCCCGGCAATTTCGTTGAGTGAACCGTTCGGGTTAATGCCTGCGTAGCGGAACGCAATGAGTCCGTCGCCCTCAAGCTGCTTGAGGGTTTCGTCGTTCGCAATGTACCCACCGTCGCCGTTCTTCAACGGGATGATGATCTCCTGGCCAGCCTCAAACGTGTTCGTCCACGCAGTAGACGCGTTCTCGACGACAAGGCGCTGGTCGCGGCGAATGAACTGCTGGTGCGCATTGCGGATCAGCCCACCCGGCAACAGGTGCGACTCAACAAGCATCTGAAAACCGTTGCAAATGCCGAGCACGGGCATGCCCTTGTTCGCAGCATCAATGACCTCGGTCATGATCGGTGAGAACGCGGCAATCGCGCCCGGGCGCAAGTAGTCGCCGTAGCTGAATCCGCCAGGCAGAATGATCGCATCTACGCCCTGCAGGTCGTGCGTGCCGTGCCACAGGGCAACCGGCTCGGCACCTACGTGGCGAACTGCGCGCTGCGCATCACGGTCGTCGAGAGAACCCGGGAAGGTGATGACACCAATACGGGCCGACATTAGCGAACCTCTGCGGCAACGCCGTCAACGCTGATCGCGACGACATCTTCAATCACCGAGTTCGAGAGGATCTCGTCGGCAACCTTGCGCACCTCAGCGAGCACAGCGTCGGTAACTTCGCCCTCGATGGTGAACTCGAAGCGCTTACCAATGCGCACGTTTTCGAACGAGCCGTGACCGAGTCGGTGCAGCGCACCGGTGGTCGCCTTACCCTGCGGGTCGAGCAGTTCTGCCTTCGGCATGACATCAACAACAATCGTGGGCAAAGAGTGCCTCCAACTCGCGAGTGAACAGTCTGGTACTAGTTTAGCCGCAAGATTTGGGCTATGCGCCCCACACCTCGTCCGCAGACCTGAGCGGTGCATACGGGGGTTCGTGGCCCGTAAGAATCACATACAGTTCGCGGTAGCGTTCGTAGGTCTGATCCACAATTTCATCGGGAAGCTCAGGGGGAGTGCCCTGCATGTCCCAGTTAGACTTCAACCAGTTGCGCACGATCTGCTTGTCGAACGACGCGAGCCTCTGCGCGCCGCTCAGTGCGGTGTCGTGGTAGCTCGACGCGTCCCAGTACCGCGACGAGTCGCTCGTAAGTACCTCGTCAGCGAGGGTGAGTTCGCCAGTATGCGGATCGCGTCCGAACTCAAACTTCGTGTCTGCGAGCACCACTCCTCGATCCGCCGCGAGCTTACGCGCTGCCGTAAAGATCTTGAGTGAGGCGCCGCGCAGCGCCTCCGCAACCTCGCGACCTACGAGCTCGACCGAGCGCTCGAACGTGATGTTCTCGTCGTGCTCCCCGTAGGGCGCCTTGTAGGCCGGCGTGTAGATCGGCTCATCGAGCAGGTCGCCGTCAGCGATGCCCACGGGGAGCTCGATGCCGCACACCGCCCCCGTCTCGAGGTACTCCTTGTACCCCGAGCCCGTCAGCGCCCCACGGACAACGCACTCAACCGGGTACATCTCGAGGCGGCGGGTCACTACCGCGCGATCCGCAACCTCTTCGGGCACTGCGGGTGCGTCGTCGCCAGCCAAGTGGTTCGGCAGGTCGATGCGCGAGAACCACCAGTTCGAAAGCGCAGTGAGCAGCGCCCCCTTGCCGGGAATCGGTGGCTCGAGAACGTGATCAAACGCGCTCACACGGTTGCTCGCGACGACAAGCAGATACGTCGACGTCGCCGCGTCTTCGCCCGCGGGAACGTACAGATCACGCACCTTTCCTGAATAGATATGTGTCCATCCGTCAAGGGCGAGGGGTGCGGGGAGTGCGTTCACACCGTCCATTCTCTCAGACATAGAATGGCCTGAGGGCGCGAGAGGGAGGTTCTGTTTCATGGCAACAGTCGGGCTCGTTCTCGCACGCAAAACAGCAAGTGCACCTCGCGATCTCGTGTGGGCCCACGTCGTCGATGCAGAACTCAGGCAGGTGTGGTGGCCAGGCTCGCAGGTCGAGGCCTCACTCGGTGGATCGGTGTCGGAGCAGTGGAGCGACGGGGCGGGCGATTCCGAGGTCGTTCGCGACGCGAGCGGCGTTATCGACGTCTGCATTTCTGGGCACGTGCTCGGCTTCCGCTGGCGCGACGCGGCCGATGAGTTTGAAACCGAAGTGCTGCTCACGCTGCGGTCTGGCGAAAGTACCGCTGACGGTAGCGCCGACAGTGCGTACCCCTCCGGCGCCGTCGGCGCCAGCGAGAGCACCGACATCACTGTGAGTGAAACTGGCTTCGGTCGTTTCGCAGATGCGAGCGAGCGCATCGCCGACGCGCAGCAGGGGTGGATCGAGTTGCTCACCGCCCTCGTCACCACAGTCGAGGCCGCAGTTGAAACTGCCGACTCAGCGCCAGGCGAAAATCTAGCTCCATACGAAGAGAATCGCTCTGAGGCTTCGCCTGATGCTCCAACTTCGCCTGACGCTGAACCGGATTCGACCGAGGTCGGTGAAGATGACTCCGAAGCAGAAATTGATGCCGAAGCAGAGCCAAATGTTGAGCCTGAAGCTGAACTGAAAGCCGAATCCGAAGCTGAAACTGAATCTGAGTCAGAGACCGAGGCGGAACTTTCGTTCGACGACCTCATCCGCGGTGCCTGAGACCGTTAACGTCTCAGAACATCAACGGTCTCAGGCTGAAACGGCTAAGCGACGCGCTCTGCGATGTCGGTTCTGAACTGACCGCCTTCGAGGCCGATCTCATCCATTGCGGCGTAGGCGCGTGAGCGGGCCTCTGCAAAGGTCTCCCCGCGCGATACGACGCCGAGGACTCGACCGCCGGTCGCGATCCACCCCCCTGAATCAGTGCGGGCCGTTGCCGCGTGAACCAGGTGCACACCCGGCACCTTGGCAGCGTCGTCGAGGCCCGTGATTTCGCGGCCCGTCGTGACGTCTCCGGGGTAGCCCTCGCTCGCGAGCACCACAATCATTGCGGGCTCGTCTGCAAACTCAGGCGCGGGCACCGCGGTCAGGTCGCCCTTCGCGGCAGCAAGCAGGTAGGCGCTGAGCGGGGATTCGAGTCTCGCGAGCACGACCTGCGTTTCGGGGTCGCCGAACCTCGCGTTGAACTCGATCACGCGCACGCCCTTCGACGTAACGATCAGTCCGCAGTAAAGCAACCCAACAAACGGAGTGCCCTCAGATTCGAGCTGACGCACGGTCGGAAGCGCGACGGTGCGCGTGATCTCGTCGATGAACGCTTCGGTTCCGCCCGGCAGCCAGGGGAGTGGCGAGTACGCGCCCATGCCGCCGGTGTTGGGGCCCTCATCGCCGTCGAAGATGCGCTTGTAGTCTTGCGCCGGAGTGAGCGGTACGACGTTGTGGCCGTCTGCGAAGAAGAACAGCGACACCTCTTGGCCGTCGAGAAACTCTTCGACGAGCACCTCTCCGTGTGGTGCCCAGGTGGCGACGTGCTCGAGGGCCGCATCGCGATCCTCGGTGACGAGCACGCCCTTGCCCGCGGCCAGGCCGTCGGCCTTCACCACGTAGGGTGCACCGAACTCGTCGAGCACCGACCCTGCGTCAGCCGTGCCGGTCACCTTGCGCGCCTGACCGGTGGGCACGCCAGCCTCATCCATGATCCGCTTCGCAAACGCCTTCGAGCCCTCGAGCTGAGCAGCCGCAGCGTCAGGCCCAAACACGGGTACGCCTGCGGCGCGCAGTGGATCGGCAACCCCAGCAACAAGCGGAGCCTCCGGACCAACGACGACGAGGTCAAAGCCCCGATCCGCAACGAACGCGGCAACAGCCTCGGGATCAGTGAACGCAAGATCAGCGGTTTCAACACCAAGAGCCGCAACCCCCGCGTTGCCGGGCGCACAGACGACTTCGTGACCCGCATCTTCTGAGATCAGGGAGAGGACAATTGCGTGTTCGCGGGCGCCGGGCCCCAAGACGAGAATCTTCACACACTCAAGGATAGTCTGGGCTCATGGCTAGGCGCAGAATCAGCGAGCAAGACGGGGTGAGTGCGCTCGCCGCAGCGGTGTCGGGCAGCGACGAGCGAAACACGCTGGCAACCGCAACCCGGTTTCTGCTCGAAGAACTCGCAGAGCGCGCTCCCGGCAAGGCCGTCGAGGTTCGAGTGCCTCCATTCGGGGCGGTGCAGTGCGTGGGCGGTCTCACGCACACGCGGGGTACGCCGCCGAATGTGATTGAGATGGATGCAGTGACGTGGATCGGCATCGCGACCGGCCGTATCGACTGGGACGCGGCCGTCGATTCGGGCGCTGTCAGCGCATCGGGGTCGCGAGCGGATCTCGCGGGCTTGCTCCCCGTGCGGCGGATCGAGCCCTGAAATTCTCCCAGGCGAGACCTGCGAGAATGGACCTATGGCAAGCGAAACTCAGCAAACCGTAGAACTTCAGCGCTCCGTGCGTTACGGCCGCCTCCTCATTGGCGGTGCGATTCTCGGTGGTGCACTTGGTGCGCTGATCACGCTCTTCTTCCCGATCCCTGAGGGCGCGCTGTACACGATGCGACAGATCGCAGGGTTCATGCTGCTCATCGGCGCGGTTATTGGCCTCGCGATCGGCGGTGTACTGTCGCTTGTTCTCACCGCTGTTGCGAAGCGCAAGCGTGGCACAGCAGTGGTGGATCATGTTGTGGCACACGAGGTGCCTGCCGCAACGGAAACTCCCGAAGCTCCTGAGGTCCCCGAATCCGAATCGGCGCAAGAAGTTAACGACACCAAATAACCCGAGTTTTCGCCAAGCCTTCCGTGCAATAATCAGCACATGATCCAAGGGCTTACTGGCGCGCACCTCATCGTTATCGTCTTTCTCGTGCTGCTTTTGTTTGGTGCGCCGAAGCTTCCCGCGCTTGCGAAGAGCCTCGGTCAGTCAATGAGGATCTTGAAGCAAGAGGTAAGCGACACAGGTACTCAATCTGAGTCCGTTCCTCACTCAACAGAGAGCACTGAAAGCAACAAGTAGTTCACACCTCAGTTCTGCTCACACATCTCGCAGTGATCTGCGGTAGTTTGTACTGAAGCTTTACCTGAGTTTGCAGCACCAAGAGGAGTACTTCGCACATGTTCGGCAATTTGAGTGGCCCGACCCTCATCGTCATTATCTTCATTGTGTTGCTGTTGTTTGGTGCACCGAAGCTCCCAGCGCTCGCGAAGAGCCTCGGCCAGTCGATGAAGATCCTCAAGAAAGAGGTCTCAGGCGACGACGACAAGACAGCTGAGCCCGGTACCCCCGATGCCGGCACAACCGGCACCGTAGACCCCGAAAGCCCGAAGAAGCCCGAGTAGCTTCCCGGGAGCACTGCGCTGACGCCCCGCAGCGGCGATCTGAGCAGAGAATCGCGTCTGTTGCGACCACTAAGTGATTCAGCTCAGTATTCATGTGTCTCATCCGCTGCAGGTGCAGCATCGTAGGTGACCCAGTGTGTGCGAGTCGCGATCTGGTCATATAACGCCTGGGCCTGGTGGTTGTCGTCGGCGGTGATCCATCGCACCACGGAACGCCCCTCTGCGTTCGCAATCTCAGTGAGCCTTGTGATGATCGCGCGGCCCGCACCTTTGCCGCGTAGGTTCGGGTCAGTGAAGAGGTCGTCGAGCCAGATTCCAACGGTGCCGGTTGAGGGGCGGGAGAAGCGACGGAAATTACCGAACGCGACGATGCCGTTCTCGCTCTCGGCGACGATTGACTCGCTCTCGTGTGCGGGGTCCATGAGCCAAGACCACACTCGAGCCACCACATCCTCGGATTCGGGGAGACGGTAGAACTCACGGTACCCGCGGAAGAGCTCTTTCCAGCGCGCCTCGTCGACGAGGGCTATTGGGCGAACCTTGAGAGTAGCGTCGGGGGTAGTCATGACCCCCATCGTACATTTGGCCAAGCGGCGCGCATCGCGTTGCGAATTGAGATTGGCCAAACGTCAGATGTGGGGTAGCGACGCGCGCTGCTAATTTTTCAGCACAGCTGCTGAAACTATCAGCGCACAAGAAAGGCACCAATGAAGTCGCTTTAGAAGATGGCAATCGTGGGGGTACTCGCTCTCGGTCTCGCTGGATTCGGTGTGGTCGCACCCGCCGCGCAGGCGGAGGCGTACAGCGGAACCTCCGGAAAGGGTTGCACGGCATACAACTACACCAACGGAGGGTATGCGGCTTGCATCGGCTACATTCAGAAAATGCTGAATGGAATCAATCAGACATACGGCAAGAGCTACGGCGGGTACGGTCTCGCAGTCGATAACCAGTTCGGTCCGAAAACAAAGACCCAGGTACAGCGCTTCCAAAAGTTTGCACATCTCACGGCTGACGGAATTGTTGGACCAAAGACCTGGAACCAGCTCTGCTTCTACGCAGGTCAGGTGAACTTCAACTATTCAAGCTCGGGATCCACGAAGAACGCAGCGTGGAGTGCGGCATACAACGCCGGGTGCAAGGTTGAGAAGGCGACTTCGACAGGTATTGGATACGTGACGATTTCGCGGTACTAAGCGAGGAGTATCTTCGCAACCATCTCGGTCGGATCCACACACATCCGTGCTACGTGCTCCTTCTCAGCAGCTACGGGAAACAGTTGACTTGTACCTAATAGTGTCACACTCCGCTAAGTAGTATGGGGAAGTGAGTACAGGGTCTGCTATTGCTGAGTTTTGGGAGCGTTGCCGCTCAAACATCCCATTTCTGCCCATGAAGATTCCTGAGGCGTGGGCCTTCGGAGCTACTCCAGACCATGCCGACGGTTTGCTCGCTCTCGTGCTTGATGGAATCAAGACGGGAACGGCCTCACCTCTGTGGGATTACGAGCACTCAAAGGAGCCCGTGCCCACAGTAGGCGAATACAGCATCATCCTGGACGGGAGAGGCGCACCGCGGGCATTACTTGAGACGACTGCCATCTCAATTGTCCCGTTCGACGAAGTGACTGAGGAACACGCGCACGCAGAGGGCGAAGGTGAGCGTACTCTCGCAGCATGGCGCGAAATTCACGAACACTACTGGCGCAACTACTCGGAGAACCCACGCGGCTACGTGTCCGATATGCCGGTTGTCTGCGAGCGCTTTCGGCTGCTCTACGCCGAGCCTATTCGTGAAGGATGATCTGGTAAAGATTGTGATCCTGCCGCTCGTCAATGTTCTTATTGAGCCAGGCCACGATGACACGGCGAACACCTGGGGCGAACTTGTTGAGTTGTGTGTCGACTCGCTGAGAATAGAGGAGACGCCACAGTTAGAGGTACTTTGCCGCGATCTCGTCGGCAGTTAGTGTCTTGGGGTTGGCATCGAACTCACGCTTCGCGTCTTCCCAAGCGACGAGATCGAGCTCATCTTCGATGCGTGAGAGTGCTGCGGTGCGCACGAACTCAGAAATGCTCATGCCGAAAGTCTTTGAAAAATCAGCAATCACCTGCTTCTCTGACTCTGCGAGACGAAGGGTGATTGTTGTAGCGGCCATGAGGTCCTCCTGTGTTACACCGTAACATTTTCAGTTCTTGGTAGTTGAACTAGAGTCGCAACATGACGAATCACCGGAATGCGACTCCGGGAACTCCAGGGGTTCGATTCCGTTGGGTTCTCTTGGGTATTCTTGCTGCTGTCGCGGGCTTATATGGATCTTCGTTCGGTCCGTTCTATGCAGCCATAATCGGCACGGTTCTGCTGATTGTTGGGGCGGCTACGGTTGCCCGGCGAGCGCGCAAGGCGCGAGTGTTTCTCGTGATTGGCGGCGGGATCGTGATCGGCGCGCTCACCTATGTGGCCCTCGGCGTTCTTGGTCCTAGCGAACCGGCATTCCAATCCGGCACGGGCTGCTCGGCCCCACCCGGCGAAGCTTGCGCGAACGAGGCAGAGCACGACTAAATCGAATAGCCTGTGACTGGTCCTTCCCAGCTGGGCTCCTCCCTCGCTTCGTTCCGTGGGCTGCCGCAGTGGCTGCTCCGGCCGGGCTGCTGGGAAGGGTTCATGAAGCACATACTTCGGAGGTTTTTGCAATGCAAATTAATGAATGCCGAAGTCTCGTTGACGCTACCGTTTGCTCGTGAAATGGAGTGTGGCTCGGTCAATGACTTGAGAGCTCCGAAATGAGGGTCTCGACTCGTTGCCGAATCTCATCCCTGATGCGGCGTACAGTATTAATGTCTTTCCCCGCAGGGTCTTCCAGATCCCAGTCTTCGTAGCGCTTGCCAGGGAAAATGGGGCAGGTGTCGCCACACCCCATAGTTATGACAACATCGGACTCTCGCACTGCATCGGTGCTCAACAGTTTCGGTGTATTAGCGGTGATATCGATGCCATCCTCGGCCATCACCTCTACGGCAACCTGGTTAATTGACGCGACGGGCTCGCTTCCGGCTGAAAGCACTCTGACCTTGTCTCCTGCGAAGGTCTGAAGATATCCGGCAGCGATTTGTGAGCGACCAGCATTATGAACGCAAACAAAGAGCACTGAAGGCGTTGTGGTCATTAGGTGTCTCCTTGGGGGTTACGGGGGAGCGCGTGCGCAGGCCCGCCAGGGGCGTGCGCACGCGCTCCGTTAGCAGCATTCCTCGACGGAATCCAAGCAGATTTCTAGGCACTCAGGCATGTCGCAGCAGTCAAACATGTTAGCTCGTTTCTCTGTATTGATGAATGTCGATGTTTCGATTATGGTGCGTAAATCGACAGGCGTCAATATTTATGAGAATCTATGTATATGGCAACTATCGAATCGCTTGACGTACACGAGACGCAGCTCTGTTGCGCACCAATCTCTCGTGAGATCGTTACTGCGGAAGAGGCTGAAGAGCTCGCGCGGAAGTTAAAAGCCTTAGCTGATCCGGCTAGGCTGCGTTTGATCTCGATGGTGGCTGCGCACGACGAGGGCGAAGCCTGTGTCTGTGATCTCACCGAACCTCTCGACCTGAGCCAGCCGACAGTGTCGCACCATTTACGGGTACTTGTGGATGCTGGGTTTCTCAACCGGACGAAGCGGGGCACTTGGGCTTACTATCGTCTTGTCCCGGGGGCGCTCGATAGCATCGCGCACCTCCTCGCTACTGTATGACCTCAATGATGCGCCGACTACTCGCTGAGTTTCTCGGAAGCGCGGGGCTTGTCGCAGCAATCATCGGGTCTGGAATTGCCGCCTCTCGGCTCACACCAGATGACCTGGGACTTCAGCTGCTCATTAATGCCTTAGCGACATCGTCCGCGCTGTTTGTACTGATCACTATTTTCCAACCGATCAGTGGTGCGCACTTGAATCCGGTGATCACTCTGGTTGATCGCGGGTTGGGTAATACAAACACATACGCACTCCAATATGTGTTCGCACAGCTCGCCGGGGGAGTCGTGGGTGCGGTATTAGCAAACGTCATGTTTGGCCTGGATGCCGTCTCGTTCAGTGCGCACCAGCGATTGGGCTGGCCACACGCTCTGTCAGAAGTAATCGCCACTGCAGGGCTCGTTGTCGTGATTTTTGTATTGGTGAGCCTGAAACAGCATCAGAAGATCGCTGTTTCGGTGGCGGCATACATCGGCGCTGCCTTTTTCGCCACCAGCTCTACCGCGTTTGCGAATCCTGCAGTAACCCTCGGGCGAGTGTTCTCTGACACCTTTGCCGGAATCGCGCCCCTGAGTGCCCTGGGATTTCTGGCAGCTCAAATAGTTGGCGGATTTCTCGGACTCATCATTGCTCGACTCCTCGTAGATGCCTCAGTAAAAGCAGCGCTGGCTGAGACTCGTGCTTCTGACTAGAACCGATTCCCTTCGACTGGCCCTTCCCAGTTCGGCTCACCCCTCGCTTCGCTCCGTGGGCTGCCGCCGTGGGCAGCACTGGACGCGAGGCTCGAAAGCGGTGCTTTCTCGCCTGACGTCCACCCCTCGCTTCGCTCCGTGGGCAGCCGCAGTGGCGGCTCCAGTCGAGCATTCGAACGCTACGCGTTCTCTGTGCTCGACTGCCATCCCAGAGCGGGGGCGACGTGCTTCGCGAATGACTCGAGGATGTGCAGGTTGTACTCGGGGCCGAGCTGGTTCGGGATCGTGAGCATCAGCGTATCCGCCTCCATCACGGCCTCGTCGGCCTTCAACTGCTCGATGAGCACATCGGGCGTCGCCGCGTACGTCTTCCCGAACGTTGACTGCATCCCGTCGATGACGCCCACCTGATCGCGATTCTCGCGCGACGGCAGCCCGAAGAACATCTCATCCTGTTCGTTCACGATCGGAAACACGCTGCGGCTCACGGAAACGCGGGGCGATCCACTGTGGCCTGCTTCGCGGTAGGCGGCGCGAAACACGTCGATTTGCTCACGTTGCAGCTCGTGAAACGGCTTGCCAGTCGCCTCGGTGAGCAGGGTTGAGCTCATGAGGTTCAAACCCTTGCGGCCGGTCTCTTCGGCGGTCGCGCGCGAGCCTGCACCCCACCAAACGTGGTCGCGCAGTGTAGGTGAGTGGGGTTCGATCGCGAGCTTGCCGGGAGGCACCATCTGTGGATCGGCCTCTGCGATCCGCTCACCTGAAATCGCACGCAGGAACAGGTCGAATTTCTCGCGCGCGAGATCGGCGCCGCGAGGGTCTTCCGAGCCCGTGTACCCAAAGTGTTCGTATCCGCGAATCGCTGGCTCGGGGGATCCGCGGCTGATGCCGAGCGCGAGTCTGCCATCGGCGATGAAGTCGAGCGCTGCGGCTTCTTCGGCGAGATACAGCGGGTTTTCGTAGTGCATATCGAGGTTGAAACACTCGTTCGCGTAAGCTTGGTTACATGGTCGAACTGGTAGCGCTGAGGAAGACGAACGAGGTGGCGGCATACGTCCGCGCCTCCATGGACCGCAAGGGCGACCGCTGGACGGTCGATACGCAACTGCGGAAGATCAGGGCGCTCGCCGAGGCCAAGGACTGGAATGTGGTCGAGGTCTACGAGGATAACGCAGTGTCGGCGACGAAGAAGCGCCGTGCTGGCACGCGCTGGGCCGAGATGCTGGAGGACGCCAAGGCTGGCCGGTTCTCGATGGTGGTCGCGGTGGACATGGACCGGCTGCTGCGCAGCACGAAGGATCTGAACACGCTGATCGACCTCGGCCTGAGGGTCGTCACGGTGGACGGCGAGATCGACCTCTCTACGGCCGACGGCGAGTTCCGGGCGACGATGCTCGCCGCGTTGGCCCGGTTCGAGGCACGGCGCAAGGCTGAACGTCAGATCAGGTCGAACGAGCGTCGCCGAGCCGAGGGCATCCCGGCGTCCACGTGGAAGGCATTCGGCTGGACGAGGGAGGGTGAACTGATCGAGGATGAGGCTGAGGCCGTTCGGCGGGCGTTCGATGCGTTCCTCGGTGAGCCGTCGCTGTCGATCCGCCGCATCCGCGAGGACCTGAACCGCGCTGGTCACCGCACTGCCCGCGGGTCGGAGTTCTCCGTCGATGCCGTGCGCTACCTGCTGGCGAATCCGCAATACGCTGGCTACATCAAGCACTACGCCTCGGGCGAGCTGTACCCGGTGCAGGACGGGATGTTCCCGCCCATCGTGAGCGAGCAGACGTGGCGGGCCGCGGTGGCGAAGCTGGAGGACAATGTGCGGAGGTCGGCGAGGCAGGGCAATCAGCCGAAGTACCTTCTGTCCACGATCGGACTGTGTGGGAAGTGCGGCGCGACGCTCGTCTCGGGGACGAACAGCCGCAAGCACCCGACGTACCGCTGCGGCGAAAAGTTCCACCTGACCCGCCAGCGCGAGCCCGTCGATGCGATGGTCGCCGAGGCGGTGCTCACCCGTCTGTCCTCGGTGGACGTGCACGACCTCGTGATGCCCCAGGAAGACGCCGGGCCCGACCGCGAAGAACTGCTGACTGAGCGGAACGCCCTGGTCGAACGCGTGAAGGAGCTGAGTCCGCTGCTGCGCGACATCCACCAGCCGGTCCTGGAGATCACGGCGGCGATCAACGACGTGAAGGCACGCATCGACGAGATCGACGCGGAGCTGCTCGACCGCTCGGTGTCGGTGGCGGCGAAGCTGCTCGCGGAGGTGGACGAGCCGGTCGGCACCGCGGAACGCCGCGAGGTGGTCGAGTCGAAGTGGAAGGCGTTGGACGTGGACCGCCGCCGGATGCTCGTGGATGAGCTGGTGACGGTGACGATCGAGCCCATCGTTCCTGGTCACGTGAAGTTCGACCCCGACCTCATTCGGATCGAGCCGAGACGCGACTGACTCATGACTCGACTCATCATTGCAATGGTGAGTCGAGTCATGGGAGAATGGTTGCAGACAAGAAGATCCCACCGGGGGCCAGACTTAGAAGCTGGCGGTACTACTCCCGGATGAGCAGCCGGTCAAACAGCCCAACTACCGTGGCGGGGAACCGGAGGTTCAAGCATGAGGACTTCCAGTGTCTACCGTCGTTATCGACTCTTCTCGCGCATCTGCGCCCCACTGCTCCGTTCCTGACCGGAGCACCGCACCCGCCAAGAAGGCCCACGGCCTCGACCCCGCAGTCGTAGCCGCTCGCGAAGCTGGCCGCGTAGCTGGTCAGCGACTGGCCCGCACCCCGCTGACCCCGCGCCAGCGCGCCGCGGTCGCCGCCGTGATGGGTGGTGCCCGATGAGCGCCAACACTGCCGCCTTCGATCACGTCGATGCGTTCCGCTGGCGTCAGGGAGACCCTTCCCTCGCCGATACCGAGGCTCGCCTCTACGACCTCGGCGTGCTTCGCTCCGTGTTGGAAGAGGCCGTCGAGATCGCTGTCGCCGGCGCCCGCACCGAGGGCGTGACTTGGGCGAAGATCGGCGACGCCCTCGGCGTCACCCACCAGGCCGTCATCAAGCGCTACCGCAAGGGCGGTGAGCGCTGATGAGTCTCACGGATCGCACCAGCAGCACCGCTCCCGCCGACCTGACCCCGCCCGGAGGGCCTGGCCTGGCACCCGGCGGAGCCGGGCTGCCCGTCGCCAATTCGGACGACGGGAACCACGTTCGTGCAGCCGAGCAAGATTTCGCAGGAAACGGCTATACGGCTGCAACGATCAAGTTCGACGCCTCCAGCACGACCACTGATCTCACCTCTGACCTGGGAACCAACGCCGATCAGCATGCGCGGCCCTCCTTGGGTGGCCGCGCATCCGTTTCGGAAACGGCTGCACAGGCGCCCACCGCAGTTGCAGTCGTGGACTATGCCGAGCTGGACGTGCCGGGGGCCGATCCCAGCGATGAGGTAGAGCCCTTCGTTGTCGAGTCCACGCCCGCGCAGGTCGCCGAGGCGAAGGAGTTCTTCGCCCGTGCGAAGGCTGCGGAGAGCGCGGAGCAGGTGAAGCGCGCCCGGATGCAGTCGCGGGTGTTCTCGGTGATGCAGTACCGCGAGCACCCGGAGACCGGCGAGGTCATGCTCACGCAGGAGCAGCTCGACGAGGGGCTCGCGGTGCTGGGCGATCGCCTGCATCGCTGGGCCTACGTGTGGCACCCGCATGACCGCCTGGTCGAGGTGGACGAAGGCACCGGCGAGACGGTGTGCTGCGGAATCAAGGGCCTGCACGCGCACATGGTGCTGTGGGTCGCCGACGCGGAGGGTCCGCGCCCCACGATCCGCACGGTCTCCGATGCGTTCTCGATTCCCTCGGCTCGCGTGAAGCCGCCGAAGGAGACCGCGGAGCAGGACGGAACCGAGCACAAGGGCCGCGGCGCTGCGGAGAAGGCGTTCTTCGACCTCAGCGAGTACCTGCCGCATGAGTCGCGCGGGAAGGACGCCATCCCCGGTATCCACCAGTCGGATCGGCACTACCTCGTGGACAAGACGCAGGAGGGCAAGCCCGGTAAGTACCAGTACGGCCGGGGGCGGATCGTCGCGAACTTCGACTTCGGCCGGGAGCTGGATGCGCACATGGCGATGCGCCGCAATGCCGCTGAGGGTGGCGGTGGCGCGAAGCTCAGCAAGCTCTTCCAGGCTGTGGGCAAGGGCTCGCTGACACTGAAGCAGGTCCGTGATCAGGAGCCCGCGATCTACTTCGCGAAGGGCAACCTGGCGCACTTCCAGAAGTTGCGCGGCGACTTCCTCTCGTACCAGGACGCGCCGGAGTCGGTCATGAACTTCTACGTGTTCGGCGAGGGCGGCACGGGCAAGGACTTGCTCGCGAAGGCGCTCGCTCGCGCCCTGGCTCCAGGGGCGGACAAGCCATACTTCAAGGTAGGCGGCGAGAACGTTTCGTGGGAGGGGTACGACGGCGAGCCGGTGGTGATCTGGGAGGACATGCGCGTCGGCGACATGATCCGCACGGCGAAGAGCCGCGGCATGCTCTTCCGCATCCTCGGCCCGTGGCGCGAGCCGGACGAGAAGCCGATCGTGAACATCAAGGGCTCGAAGACGCAGCTGATCAACCGGGTGAACATCGTGACGGGGCCGGAGGGCTACGAGGAGTTCCTCCGCGGCCTGGCGGGTGAGTACGAGTCGATGCAGGGCGGCGTGCGGGTCAAGCACGAAGCGGAGAACCTCGGGCAGGGATTCCGCCGCTTCCCGGTGATCATCCCGGTCGCCGAGCGCGAGTTCTCGATCTTCGTGAACTCCGGCGTGCTTAATGGCACCCGCGAGTACCAGAGCTACGAGCGGTACGAGCATATGCGCCAGGATCTGGAGCTGCTGGCACGCAGGTGCAAGGCGATCAAGGACACGGCGGAGCGGCAGCGCGTTCGCGGGGAGATCGAGGCGCGCACGGTCGCGCCGATCGTGGAGCAGCACGACCGGATCGCCCGCCCCAAGCTGGACGCGATCGACGGAGACGATCTGTTCGCGGAGTTCGCCGGAGTCGGTCAGCCGATCCAGCCGAGTGCTGAGGAGATCTCCGCCGCCGAAGAGGCTGCGAAGCGTGACCGGGAGATCGTCGAGCAGCAGCAGCGCAAGCGGCTCGCCGAGCTGGAGGAGCACAACCGCGAGCTGAGGCTCTGCACCTGTGCTACCCCGCAGGCGGGCGTCTACGCGCGGCACGGTGACGAGTGCCCGGCGCTTTCCGAGGACGAGCGCCAGCGCCGTGTTGAGGCAAAGCAGAAGGCGCTCGATGCGAAGGTTGCGCGCCTTCGCGCGAACGGCGGTCTGCTGGTCGTGGGAGGTGCGCGATGAGCACCGAACTGGACGCGCTCTTCCAGGGGGTCGAGGGGGCCGGAGGCCCCTCGCAAGCAGCTCCGGAGGACACGAGCGCCAGCGATGTGTCCGACGGGGCTACTGCTTGCCACTCTGGCGTACAGGTGGAGCAGCAGGCCGACTCCCAGGTGAACACCGGTCGGGCTGATGCGGAGGCTGTGCGCCAGAGTCACGGCGGCGCGAAGCGTCGTCGTGGCAGCGGCGGGCGGCTCGATACCCGCTTCGATGACGCCACGCTCGGGGCGCTTCGCACTCGTGCGAAGCGGCTCGGACTGGCTCCGAGCACGTGGGTGCGGACCGTCGTGCGTGATGCGCTCCATGCCTCTCGGAGCGAGGAACTGGACGCCGCAGTGGCCGCGCACCTGCTCGGGGTCGAGGCGCACGTGCAGGCCTCGGCGGATGCCCGCGAGCTGGCCGCTAAGGTGCGCCCGCTCGCGATCAACGTCAACGACCTCGACCGCCGCGCACGAGCCGGTGAGCCCGTGGCGCTCTCTGCGGAAGTGCCCGAGCTGATCGAGCTGCTGCGCGAGGTCCGCGAGCTGCTCGGGGATCGGACGGCCTCATGAGCACCACGCACTACAGCCCGAGCGCCAGCGCCGCCGATACGGAGCGCTACATCCGAGGCAAGGGGGACGAGCGTGGGGTCGCGGTCACGTGCGACGTGCCGGGAGGCCCCGGCGCGTTCGCGCGCCGCGCCCAGGCACTCACGCAGAACACCAAGCGGGATGTCGAGGCGCTGCACTACCGCCAGTCGTTCAGCGACGAGGAGTTCGACCCGACGAGGCCGGAGGACGTGCAGCGGGTGAACGATCTGGGCTACCAGTTCGCGAAGAAGATGCACCCGCGCTCCGACTGCCTCGTGGTCACCCACACCGATGGTCGCGGCGGCAAGGCCCACAACCACGTCCTCGTCATCAACCACAACAACGAGACGGGTAGGGCCCTTTCGGACTACCGGACGTTCCACGACCGCAAGGCCGGGAACCAGAAGGGCGTGCAGACGGCGAACGATGAGCTGATGCGCGAGCACGGGCTCTCGGTCGTGAAGCGGCTGGAGCACGCGCCGAAGGACTGGGAGCTGCGCCGCGAGGACTTCGCTGAGGGTGGCCTCGACCGCGAGATGGGCGACCGGATGAGTGCCGCCCTGGCGGATCCCCGCGCGACGGACAAGGCCGGTCTCGAAGCGGTGATCGCGGAGCAGAACCAGCAGCTCGGCGATGACGGCGACCGGGTGCCGCGGATGCGGCTGCACACCGCCGTGAGCAAGCGCGGGAAGAACGTCGGCAAGGAGACCTGGACGCTCTACATCGAGGACCGCAGGGGCGAGTCCGGGCGCGCCGAGCGCCGCAAGCGCACGAGCGCACTCTCGGCAGATTTCACGCCGGAGGGCGCGCAGGCGTTCTTCGACTACCACCAGCAGCAGAAGGAGCAGGAACATGAGCGCAGCGCTCGACAGGCTGAAGCAGCAGAACGAGCAGAGCGGATCGCCGCAGCAGCTTGGCAGTCCGGACATGATGGAGACCTTGACCTCGATCCTCGCCGCCGTCGAGGCGCAGAACGCGAGGATCGACCGGCTGGCCGAGCAGCAGAAGAAGCTGGCGGGCTTCGTGAAGGTCATGGACGAGGAGCTGGCGAAGCGCATCGACCGGGCGTCGACCTCGCAGCAGTCCGTCGGCATGCCTCCGCAGATCGAGAGCGTCGAGAGCAGGCTGAGCGAGATCGAGAGCACGCTCAGCGAGTTCGTGAAGAGTCTCGACGGGAAGCGGCTGAGCGCCGCCTCGCAGAGTTTGATCGCCGAAGCGCAGAAGAATCACGTGGCTACGGCCTCGGCGATTGACGGGCTCAAGGCGCAGGCGGCTGCGAACCAGAAGCTCGTGGGCCAGGTCGGCGGCGCGGTGCAGCGCATCGAGAAACGGACCGAGGATCGGGTCGCGAAGGCCGTCGAGCAGGTCGCCGGGGAGGCAGGACAGGTCGTCACGGCGAAGCTCGACGCCTCGAACGCCTGGGCCGAGCGGATCATCGCCGCCACAGCGAAGCTCGAAGCGCGTCAGCTCTGGAGTGCCGCCGCCGCGATGTGCCTCGCCCTCCTGCCGGTCGCCGTGGTCGTCGCCGGGCTCTGGATGGGCATCGCCGGGCTCATCACAGGCACGCAGTGGGCGCTGGACGTGGACGGGAGCGTGTGGCTCGGCATCGGGCGCTGGCTCGTGGTCGCCGTGGGCATCGCCGGGGCCGGCTACGGGCTCTTCGCGTCCGCCCGCTGGGTCGCCGGCCTCGTAGAGACCTGGCGGGGGCGCGGGTGACTGGCGCTTCTCCTGCTGTGCAGCGTGAGCCAAGAAGGCGAGCTCGAGTGGCTCGACCTGGGCCTATGTCATTCAGATGGCTAGTCTTGATCACCGGAGCGTAGTGATTACCTCGGGTATTCCAATCGACCAGTCGAGTAGACGCTGGTGCCACTTGTCCAAGCGCGACCGAGCCGCGTCTGGGAGCTCTGGAGCACGGTCCCACTCCTCCCAGTCACCACTGGCGAGCCATCCGATGCATCCGACGATTCGGTAGGCCAGGAGCAGGTCACGAGGCACGGGGCGGTCGTACCCCTCGAAGAACGAAGAAGGGAGACCGTCGAGTCCGTGGAGGTAAGCGTGCTCATCAAGTGCGGAGAGTTCGGCCAGGGGCTGGCCAACACGTGGGAAATCCCAGTCGATCAGCCGCGCTTCGTCTTCGTTGACGACGATGTTCAGCAGGTTGACGTCGCCATGAAGCACGCTCGGTCGGGCGGTACGGATCTGAGTCGCCCGGTCAGCGATAAAGCACCTCACGTGTTCGAGAGCACCGCGCAGTCGCGGACGATGCTTCTCGACCCATGGACCGCTAGCAGCGAGGTTGTCGAGCAAACTCTCGACCGGATCGGTAGTTCGTAGGCTCAAAGAATCTGCATCGATTGTTCCCTCAAGTGAGGCGGGAAATGTGACGGCGTGCAATTCGGCCAGGGCAGCACCGGTCCTTCGCCATGCCGTGCGGTCCGCTGTACCGTTCGCGACTGAATCGGCCAGTGTTTGACCGGAGATGTACTCCCAAAGTGCGGCTCCAGCGTCATCAGATGCAAAGAGCTTCGGTGTGTTGATGCCGTTGGCGCGCAGGAAGTCGACTCGCCGACGCGGTGACGTGGTAGCCACTCGGCTCTGCCGCATGACTACCATGCGGCCATCGGTCAATTCGGCCCTCATCAGCCTGTTGTCTAGCCCATTGCCGTCGCTGTCAATCGTTTGGACTGAGACAGGAGCAGGCAAGCCTGAAGCCGCGATGAGTCGATCCATCACTTCCAGCGGGGCACCAGAGTCTCCATCATCCATGCCATCCATCATCTCAAATCAGAGTCCAGGACGTAGGGTTCTGCTGGCACTGAACGCGGTGAGCGGAACCTGCCCCCCAAGTCGACGACCTCTCAATGAGGGTGCACCTACGTACGATGCTGACCCCGAGCGATTACCGAAGCTGATGTTGTCGTTACAGGTGGAGAAGGATGCGAAGCCAGTCCGATAGCCGGTGTTACAGCAGAGATATGCGCTACCGCATGTCGATGACGCCGGTGCCGACCTCGATGTGCTTCGTGCGGGCGGCCATCGCGGTGAGCAGCGGGATCGGCGACGCCGCCTGACGCGCGAAGTGGTGCACGCGCACGTACGCGCCGTTCACACCAATTTCATCGGCGCCCTCAGCGAGCTCGATCGTCTGCTTGAGCATTTCGCCCGCTGTGCGCACGCGTGAGCCGGGCACTGGCCCGTAATGACCGAACGAGAGAAATCCAAATGAACGCATGTGGGGTATAACGCGCGGGTTGCAATTACATTCCTGCGCATGTAAATCGCTGGGTCGTCAGGTGTGGATCAATGATCTTGCGGACGCTGCACATGATCGCGTGCGTGAGCGAGTGCGGGTTCGAGCTCTGCGAACAGGTGATTGGGGTGGCGCAGCGCGTCGAGCACTCCGAGTTTCTCGAGGAGATCGCGGTGCTCATCACGCACACCCTTGATGAGCACGGTCGCGCCCCGTCGCTCAAGCACCTCAATGAGCTCTGCGAGTGCGTGCGCACCCGTTGAATCGACGAGCTGCAGCTGCGAAAGCCGCAAAATGACCACTTCGATGCCTGGAACTCGGGTGATTTCGTCGCTCAGGCGATCCGCCGCGCCAAAGAACAGCGACCCATCGATGCGGAAGAGTGCGATGCGCTCGTCACCCGACTCGTGTTCGCCCGGCAGAGGTTCGCGATGCGCGCCGCTCAGGCGGCTGAGTGCTCGAAGCGCGAAGAACGCTGCGAACGCGAGCCCGATACCGACAGCGACGACGAGGTCAAACGCAACAGTCACAAAGAGCGTGATTGCGTACACGGCCAGACTCGACCGACCGGAGCCAGCAACCTGACGCATGGTCGAGATCGAAACCATGCGCGCCGCGGTCATCATGAGCACGCCTGAGAGCGCAGCGAGCGGAATCTTTGAGACGACCGTCGAAGCGACGAGCACCACGAGCAGCAAAATGAGCGCGTGCACGATCGATGCGACTCTCGTGCGGGCCCCACTGCGTACGTTCACTGCGGTTCTCGCAATCGCGCCTGTCGCTGGCATACCACCGAAGAACCCGGTCACGAGCGAGGCCAAGCCCTGCCCGACGAGTTCGCGGTCAGCATTCACCGTGCCGGTGTCGGCGAGAGTCGCGGCAACGCGCGCAGACAGCAGCGACTCGATTGCGGCGAGCGCTGCGACGGCAAACGCGGGGCCAGTGAGTGTGAGGAGTAAGTCGGGACTGAACGAGGGGAGCGACGGCGCGGGGAGCGAACTCGGCAGCTCACCGATCGATGCGAGCGGAAGACCGGCCCCGATGACGATGACCGACACGACAAGGATCGCGATGAACGAGCCAGGGATGCGGGGGAGGAAGCGCCCGAGCACGAGCATGATTGCGGCCGTTGCTGCGACCGCGGCGACTGGCATGAATGCGGCCGGCCAACTTGCCTCGCCGATCGACTGAAACGCTGCGACGACTGCGTTCGTCGAGTGGCCTTCGTTAGCGACTCCCACCGCCGCCGGCACCTGCTGCATAAAGATGATGATGCCGATACCCGCGGTGAATCCCTCGATCACCGGCCAGGGAATATAGGTCACCGCCCTGCCAAGCCGTAGTGCGCCCGCAACTATGACGATGATGCCCGCCATGACACTGATGAGCGCAACCGTGCCGACGCCGTGCAGGGCGACGATGGGAGCGAGCACGACCACCATGGCGCCTGTCGGACCCGAGACCTGCACGTGCGATCCGCCGAACACCGCGGCGATGAGGCCCGCAACGATCGCGGTGATGAGCCCAGCCTCGGCGCCGGCACCTGAGCTCACGCCGAACGCGAGTGCGAGCGGCAACGCGACAATGCCAACGGTGACGCCCGCGACAAGATCGTCCTTCCAAGTGCGTCGAAAATCTCTATAGTCATCCCGTGAGGGGAGCAGGGAGAGGAACGAAGCGCGGTTCATTGCCTCCTCATCTTACCGCGACGGTGCAGGTCTGTGAGAGTAGGGTTGAACCATGACTGTTGTGATTGATTCATCCTTCGATCCCGTCCCTTCTCTCGCGCTCACCGCAGATGTCGTGCTTGGCACCGCGGCCGATGTCGCCGAGGCCCCGGCTTACGCGACGTTTGTCACGGCCGAGGGCGACCTGCCAAGTGCGCTCGACGGGCTCACTCGCGAGTCGCTGAAGGCGGCCGGATTTACGGGTGCTGCGGGGCAGACCTTGCGCATTCCCGGAGCATCGCTGCGCGTGCTCGTCGGCGTTGGCAAGGGCATTGCTTCGACCGCCGACTTGCGCGACGCGGTGGCGGCCTTTACCCGCGCTGCTGGCGAAGTGGCGACGCTCGGTGTCGATCTCGCGGCCGTGGTGACCGACGAGCTTTCGGCGCATGACGCGGCGCTCGCGGCGACCGAGGGTGCGGTGCTCGCACGCTACCGCTTCGAGGCGCTGAAGAGCGAGGCGAAGACGGTTGCGCTCGAGAAGCTCGTGCTCGGCGTCGGTGACGCAGACCGCGATTCCGCGCAGCAGGGTGTGGATCGGGCGCTTGTGCTCTCCCGCATCGCTGGCCTGGCGCGTGACCTGGGTAACGCCCCGCCTCGTCACCTCAACGCGGTTCGATTCGCTGAGCTCTCAGAAGAACTTGGCTCGAAGCACGGGCTCGAGGTTGAGGTGTTTGACCACGACGCGCTCGTCGAGCTCGGCACAGGCGGCCTGCTCGGCGTAAACGCTGGCAGCACCGAGGAACCGCGCATGGTCAAGCTGCGCTACGTGCCAGAGGGCGCGACCGAAGAAACCCCGCACCTCGCACTCGTCGGCAAGGGCATCATGTTCGACTCGGGCGGCATCAGCCTGAAGCCCGCGAACTCCATGGGCAGCATGAAGATGGACATGATGGGCGCAGGCGCAGTGCTTGCCGCAATGACCTCGTTCCGTGAACTCGGGGTCAAGTCGGTCGTGACCGGCTGGCTCATGTGCACCGACAACATGCTCTCGGGCACCGCGACAAAGATCGGCGACGTGCTCACGATGCGCGGCGGCAAGACCGTCGAGGTGAAGAACAGCGACGCCGAAGGTCGTCTTGTGATGGCCGATGGGCTTGTGCTCGCAACCGAAGAAGAGCGTCGCCCAGACGCAATTGTCGACATCGCGACGCTCACCGGCAACGCGATGGCGGCGCTCGGCCTCGGAACCGCGGCGACCCTGTCGAACAACGAGGATGTCGCAGAGCAGCTTTCGGCCGCCGCGAAGCTCACTGACGAGCGGATCTGGCCGCTGCCTCTTGACCACAGGTACCGCGAACAGCTGAAGTCAAACATTGCTGACCTCTCGAACATCGGAGGACCGCTCGGTGGCGCGATCCTCGCGGCTCTGTTCTTGAACGAATTTGTCGACGACCTTCCGTGGGGCCACCTCGACATCGCGGCGACGATGGAGGTTGAACGCGATGACCTCTGGCGAAGCCAGGGATCCACCGGGTTCGGTGCTCGCCTGCTCGCAGAGTTCGCCGCAGCGTTCGAAGCGCCCACGGTTGAAGAGTCGGGCGAAGGCACCTCTCAGAGCGAAGCGAACTAGGGAGCGTCAGTGGCCGAGAGTTTGCTCGCGAACCGCGATGCGTTCATCGACGAGATCATTAACTTCGTCTCGTCTTCACCGAGTTCGTACCACGCGGCACGATTCTCGGCCCTCCTGCTCGACGCGGCGGGGTTCACCGAGCACGATGAGACCGAACCCTGGGGGCCTGTGGCACCTGGGTCGCGCGGCTTCGTGGTGCGCGACGGCGCGATCATTGCCTGGCGCGCGGGCAGCGAAGTCACCGCGACGAGCCCGGTTCGGGTGCTCGGTGCGCACACCGACTCGCCTGGCTTCGTGCTGAAGCCCTCGCCCGACTTCGTCTCTGACGGATGGTCGCAGGCCGGCGTTGAGGTGTATGGCGGCCCGCTCATCAACTCGTGGCTCGACCGAGACCTCGGGTTCGCCGGTCGCATTGTGACCCGTGACGGGCAAGAGAAGCTCGTGCAGTCCCCACCGGTCGCGCGCATCCCGCAGCTTGCGATCCACCTCGATCGCGGGGTGAACAACGGGCTCGAGCTCGATAAGCAGCGGCACATGCAGCCGGTGCTCGCGGTCTCGACGCCGGGCGCATCGGTGCTCCGCATCCTCGCTGACGCGGCAAACCTCCCGCAACCTGGCGAACCGTTCGCGGGGCGTCATCCGTTGTTTTGACCGCAGATGGTGGATCGATCCACCCCCACGACATCGTCGGCACCGACGTGCGTCTCTACGACACCCAGAGCGGCGCGCGGATCGGTGCGAATCGCGAGTTTCTCGCCTCACCGAGGCTCGATAATTTGAGCTCGACGTTCGCGGGCCTCGTCGCGATTATCGAGGCCGAGACGGCTCCAGATTCGATCTCGATGTTCGCCTCGTTTGATCATGAAGAACTCGGCTCAGAGACGCGCTCAGGGGCGTGCGGGCCGTTCCTCGAAGACGTGCTCGCTCGTTTGCGCGCGGGCCTGGGTGCGAGTGGCGAAGAGGCAGCGCAGGCAATGGCTGGGTCGTGGTGCCTCTCGGCCGACGCCGGGCACTCAGTGCACCCGAATTACCCGGATCGACATGATCCGAACGTTCGCCCACTCGCGGGCAAAGGCCCCATGCTGAAGATCAACGCAAACCAGCGCTACGCGACCGACGCGCACGGTGCCGCGCTCTGGCAGCGCCTGTGTGAAGCGGCCGAGGTGCCAACGCAGTCGTTCGTTTCGAACAACACTGTTCCGTGTGGATCAACGATCGGACCGCTCACCGCAACGAGGCTCGGAATGCGCACCGTAGACGTCGGCGTGCCGCTGCTCTCGATGCACTCAGCACGCGAGCTCGCTCACGTCGACGACCTGCACGGTCTTGCTCGCGTGATCGGCGCTTTTTACGCTGATAAATGAGGGATAAATGAATCTGAACCAAGGTGTGGCTCGCGTCGAATTTTCACTGTGGTTTAGATAGGATCATCGTATGAGCGAGGTGCAACAACACGGGGATGGTATCGTTGCGCTCTCCACTGAGCGGCTCACGCCGCAGATCCAACGTATTGGTAAGTCGGAGATCGAATTCACCTTCCTCGGACCAAATGTACATGGTCAGCCCACGTGGATTTTGTGGAACCCAGATGAACCACACCTCATAGGCATGCTGAGTCAGGGGCGTATGGGGTATCACTTCGAGCAGCGAACCGGCAGCGGTGTGCAGCGACTTGAGAACATTTCACTCAACAGAGTGCAGCGCGCGCTCGGTGGGTGACGCAAGTTTTCGGGCTTGCGACACGCCAGGGCTGCACGGCGAGGGTCTCGATTTGCGCGTGACCGGGTTTGTGCCATAAGCTCATATCTCGGTAGCAAGCGAGAAATCGCTTCGGCCCCATCGTTTAGCGGCCTAGGACACCGCCCTTTCACGGCGGCAGCACGGGTTCGAATCCCGTTGGGGTCACTGTTACCACTTACAACTGAATAGCACCATGGCCCTGTAGCGCAGTTGGTTAGCGCGCCGCCCTGTCACGGCGGAGGTCGCGGGTTCAAGTCCCGTCAGGGTCGCCAGATAAAGAACCCTTCTTCGGAGGGGTTTCTTTATCTCAGGTGATTGACTGCTCTGGTTTCAGGTCAAGAGATCGCCTGGCTCTGTAGCTCAGTTGGTAGAGCGTTCGACTGAAAATCGAAAGGTCACCGGATCGATGCCGGTCGGAGCCACGTAGCGGTCATTACGCCGCTGCTGAACCCCCATGAGGCTTCTACTCGTGGGGGTTCCTTATTTTTACCGCAGTCCTCGGGTTACGACCCGACAAGGTGTCTTTGCAACCACATCTCGAGCACTGCGATTGACCACAGCGGGTTACTGCCCGCCGGGGTGTTGTGCCCGTTGGGATTGCTCAGTAGTTCGTCGACGTACGAGCCACGGAAAACTCCGCGGTCGCGCGCTGCTCGGCTTGTCAAAACATCACCGACCATGTCGAGCACCTCACCGCGCAACTCGGTGAAGCCGGGTACCGGAAAGTACCCCTTTGGTCGGTCAACGACCTCGTGAGGCAGCATTCTTCTGCCCAACTCCTTGAGCAGGCCTTTACCGCCCTGCATCGTCTTGAGCTCTGGCGGACACTGCGCCGCAAGTTCAACTAGCTCGTGGTCAAGAAACGGAACGCGCGCCTCGAGACCCCATGCCATCGTCATATTGTCTACTCGCTTCACCGGGTCGTCGGGCATGAACGTGTGGGTGTCGAGCCCCAGTACAGCGTCGACCGCAGTGTCGGTTGCGAGGTCGGCAAATTGCTCTTCAAGCAGCTTCATACTCACATCGGTCTCGCCCACGTGTTCGGCCTCGAGTATCTCGCGTAACTCGTCGTGGCTGCGGTCACGAAACGAAGCAGTGAACAGGTCGAGCGCATGCAACCGCGAGGCGTCGGCAAGTGGCTGATGGTAGCCATAACCCGCGAACAATTCATCGGCACCTTGCCCCGTCTGCACGACTTTCACGTGCTCGGAGACGGCTTCTGCGAGCAGGTAGAAGGCGGCCACATCGTGCGAAGCCATAGGCTCGCTCATGCTCTCGATCACGTGAGGAACGGCGGACGGCAGGTCGTCTCCTGGAATGTGCAATCGGTGGTGATCTGTATCAAAGTGCTTTGCGATGAGATCGGAGTATGCAAACTCGTCACCCTGCCGTTCGCCGATGCTGTCGAAGCCAATGCTGAAGGTTTGTAGACCTTCGACGCCCAGTTCGTTGAGTAGTGCGACGATAAGGCTTGAGTCGAGTCCACCCGACAGCAGCACACCGACCGGAACATGCGAGACCAGCCGTCGCTTGACCGCAGCGCTGAGCGTCATATGCAGCGCCTCTATCCAGTCGTCGGTATCCCACTCTGAGCGGCTCGCGTCTCTCCGGTAGTCGGCTGACCAATACACGCGATCTCGGGTGCGACCATCACTTTCAACCACCCGCACGGTGGCGGGCGGAAGCTTCTCTGCGCCCCGCAAGATCGTGCGAGGTGCGGGAACGATCGAGTGCCAACTCAGGTAGTGGTGCAGTCCGATGGGGTCGAGCGTTGTATCGACGCCCCCGCCCGCGATGAGTGCGGGTAGCGTCGAGGCGAATCGGAGCCTCCCATCGTTGCGCGTGAAGTAGAGCGGTTTGATGCCGAGGCGGTCGCGCGCGAAAACGACGCGGTTTCGGCGTTCGTCGAAGATTGCGATCGCGAACATGCCATACAAGTGATCGGCAAAATCCTCGCCCCACTTTGCGTACGCCTTGAGTATTGCCTCAGTGTCGCTCTCTGACGTGAATTCGAACTCGTCCCGTAGCTCTTCGCGCAGTTCGTGATGATTGTAGATGCACCCATTGAACACGACGGTAAGGCCGAGGTTCTCGTCGGTCATTGGCTGTGACCCGCGCTCGCTGAGATCAATGATCGCAAGACGATGGTGTCCGAATGCTGCCCACTGCCGGCTCCACATACCTCCGTCATCGGGGCCGCGATGCTCGACTGATGCCATCATCCGCTCCACAGCACGCATATCTGGCGCACCTGGTGTGAACAGCAGTTCTCCAACAATTCCGCACATGTCTCAGCTGGGCCCTCCTTGGTGGCGATAAGGGCGCGGTTGGTAATGCTCTCAGCGTCAGCGACGGTGGATCTGTCCGTTAGCGACCCCTCTTGGTGTATTCATTCTTCTCGAACTCGCCAAGAGGCAGTATCCACTGTGCGTATCTCCCTTCATGACCTATAATCTAACTCGCTCAGCGTGCGGTGAGGTGATCCGCAATATTGCCAGGCTGGAACCGCAAGGGCGGCAACTCAGCGACTGACACGTAACCGGGCTCGGCGTTCAATACCTGCGGCACACGGTTCACGAGCGTTGCGCAGGTCGTAAGGTGCGTCGGAAGTACTTGGTTCTCGAGATCGAGGTCGGGCTCACCTTTTAGCTCCCAAGCGTTGCTGTCTGCTTGACCCTCGACGTACACCTTGCCAGTCATCTCGAGCACGAGTACGGGCCCTTCAGCAGTGCGCACGGTATCGATATCGGTGAAACCAAGCACCTTGCCAGCAGGCACTGTCATTTCAAGCGCCTTGCAGTAGGTGTCTTCGGTCGCGAGAACGGGTTCGGTCGCCGTAGATGATTCAACGACGGTGAGACCGCTTGCCGCGGCCACCGCGTGGAGCGTCGGCCTTCCGAATGTCGGCGGGCGCTCAGCCCCACGCAGCCACTCTGCAAACTCCTCGAGCGTGTCACCGACCTGCTGGTCTCTCGCGAGTTCAGGACCGAAGTCCTCGACGTTCCACGAAGCCCGCCCGCGTACCTCATCAATGTGGTGCGCGGTGCCCATGAGCGTGGCGACGAGTTGCACCCAGTACCCATCTTGGTGACCCGAGCACGTGTATGTGACGCCGTGCTCTTTCGCGACTGCATCAATCTCGGCGGTGTCCTCTGGGCTTGTGTGCCACGAGTAGAGGTTCTCCTCAGCGAGTGAGATCACGTTTGCTCCGTGTTTCAGACACGCAAGCACGCCCTCCTTCACATCTTCCATGTAGCTCGCGGTAGTCATCACGACTAGGTCCGGTCGTGTACGTTGCACGACTTCCTCGATGTCACCCTCAATAGTGACCGTGACGTTCGGTATGCCCGTGACCTCGCTGAGCGGCTTTCCGATCGTCGACCGGCCGACGGCGCCGACGATTTCGGCCCCGCGCTCGGTCAGCATGCGCGCGATGATGCTTCCCATCGCGCCAACTCCATACATAACAACAGTTGGTGTACCCACGTGAATCGACTCCTTTGGCAATTCAATACGCAAGACGCGTGGCCCCCATACTAGTGACGCGCGCCGAGTGATGGGGGAGTCGCCTAGAAAAAGATGTACCCGAGCCCGGCAAGTAGGGCGACAATGATTGTGTTAGCGAGGAGCGCCGGCGACAGTATTCGGGCGACGGTGACACCTTCGTCGCCCCCAGGGGAGAGCAAATTCGCTGTTTGCCTTGAAACCTCCGCGCGAGCTGGCGAACACATCACCGCGGCACCTGAGGCCGCCGTCTGCACCGAGACTGCGTGCACGGAATCTAACCCGAGCCCGGATGCCGAAACGTTCAGAGGCCCGGCGAGCATCGCGGCAGAGGCGGTATTAGAACTGGTGACGAATCCCGCGATGAAGCCGCTTATCGGAACAAGCACAGCGAACGCCCCGCCCAGCAGAGCGATGCCTTCTGCGAGCGACGTTCCCATTCCATTCAGGCTCAGCAAGACACCAAATAGCACGAACAGTAACGTCACGCTGAATGCTGGCCCCCAGGCGCGGGTGCTCGAGGCCAGCGAACTCCAGGTGTCGCGCGACGCCATGCGAACGAGTAGCGGGGTGAAGGCAACCGCGACTGTGAGCCAGGTGGCCGGGTTCGTAAGAAGCTTCGTGTACGTCGATGGCCCGACGAAGGCGGCAAGGATCGTGCTCAGCGCGAGCCCAACGAGCACGATCACATAGGGCATCATGCCTCGCACGGCCAACGCTGTTGGTGGGTGATACTCCTGTTGTCCCCGGCGAGCAAAAAGCACGAGGATGACGGCTGCTCCTAGCGATGCCAAAACTCCCGCGAGCGATGGTGCCACAAACGCATTGACAGCAATCAACGTGATGCCCATCATCGAAGCCGTCGCAAGGCACTCGATCCACATCTTTACGCGCAGTGCCGCGCCGCCGTGCACCACGAGTATCGAGATCGCGAGTATGAAGATGACCGGCACATTGTAGAACGCGGTGACCGTGCCGATAGTCGTTTGGCTGAAACCGGTGAAGTCAGACGCGACAATGAGCGATGGTGCGAATGCTCCCCAGGGACACAGCATCATTCCGAGCAGGGCAATCTGGATCGCTTTGAGTTTCGAAAGCCCAGTGCCGAGCAGCATGGGTATGCCCGTGATCACTCCGAGGCCCCATCCGACTAGAGACTCAATGAGTGGCACGAGCACAAGCCCATAAAACAGCGCGGCCCGTTCGGGGCTCACCACGAGACGATTCAACCAGGTGTTGATGTCTTTCTGTGCCCCCGAGGCATGCAGCAGGTTCGCGAGTGCGATACCACCGAACATGATAAGCGCGAGTGTAATTGAAAGTTCAAGCGTCGAAGGCAGAGACTCTGTCAGTACGGCAGATCGTAGCGGGAACTCCCAGGCCAAGATAAGTGTGAGCACGATCGTTGCTGAGATGGCATATAGAGCCGGGACTCGAATCAGTAGGAGCAGCACTATGACCGCTAGTGGGAGTGAAGCAAGAAAATACTCCAAGCTACTCGACCTTCGCTGTCTCATCGGTCTTGAGTGAGCGTGAGTCGGGCAGTATTGTCCACACGATTGCAGCTATCGCGAGTAGCACAGCTGTCACTCCGAAGGCCCATCCGAATCCCGCGAAATCCACGATTGCGCCCGCGATGAGCGGGCCAAGCACCCCGCCCAGGTCGCTCGTCATCGAATAGCCGGCCACGACGCTGCCGCCGCGGCGCTGCGCAAGCACATCCGCGAGTACGGCCTGTTGCCCGGGATTCACGAGCGCTGAGCCAGCACCGGCCACCGCCATGACAGCAAGGGCCACCCAGACATTCGGTGATGCCGGTACGACGAAGTATGAGACTGCGAGCACGGCCATGCCGATGATGAGCATGGGCTTTCGGCCGATCGAGTCGTTCCATCTGCCTGACGGGAAGATGAGCAGCGCGTTACCGGCCGCGTAGCCAGCGAGTACCCATGCGGCCATCGCCGCGTCGCCTCCGTACGCCACTGCGACAAGGATCGGGATGATGGACACCCGAACCCCGAACGACGCCCAACCAAATGTGAAGACGGAGAGAAGCAGTGAGCGATACTGAGGCACTCTGAGCGCGTCACCAAAGCGCATGCCTGTGTCGTCGCCATCGACAGGGGTGGCTCTGGCAGCAAGGGTTGACTTGCGCAGAGCAACCGCGACGACGAGAGCAGCAGCGAGCAGGGTGAAAAAGTAGAAGACAAACGGTGCGCGGATCCCGAAGCTTGCAACGAGTCCGCCAAACACGGGCCCGAGCAAGCCTCCGAGAAGGAAGCCTGCTGCGTTGAGACTTGCGACTCGGCCCCGTGCGTCGGGTGGGCTCAGCTTGATGATTAGCGCGGTTGCCGAGATTGAGAACATTGCGGATCCAAGGCCACCAATGCCACGGAGCCCGAGGAACTGCACGTAGTTCTGCGCGAGTGCTGCGGCTCCGGTCGAGGCGGCGACGATGAGGATTCCCATCGTGTAGGTGCGTCGCTCACCAAGTTTGTTTGTCACCCAACCAGCGAGGGGTGCGCCAACCAGGCGCATGAGTGCGAATGCACTGACAATCGCCGAGGCGGCGAAATTCGTCACACCAAACTCGAGTGCAAATTGGGGGATCGCAGGTGCCACAACCCCATAACCGAGTGCAACGCTGAAACCCCCTGCGACGAGAGCCCACACCTCGAACGGGAGGCGAGGTTTCTGCGTTTCGGGCACCCCCGAAGTCTACCTTTGAGGTCAGACAACAGGTGTCTTCCATTTGCCCGCTGGGTAGGGAAGAATTGGGATATGAACGATAGGGAGCCGGTCCAGAAACTCACTGAATCTGAGTGCTGGGAACATCTTGCGACACAGAGCGTCGGCCGCATCGCTACGCGTGTTCGCGAGCTCGTTGATATCGTGCCAGTGAACTACGTCATTTGTGACGGTGGGCTTGTTATTCGTACGAGTGCGGGAAGCAAGCTTGCTGGGCTCACGATCACCCCCGCAGTGACCTTTGAGGTCGATCTCATCGGTGAAACGGGGGCGTGGAGTGTCGTCATTCACGGTCAAGCTCGCATACTCGATACCGATGAAGAGATCGCTGCCGCTGAAGAACTGCCGCTACGCCCCTACGTGGCGACACGGAAGCCGACCTTTGTGCGGATTGAGGTCGACGCAATTACCGGTAACTCCTTCATTTTCGGGCCAGAACCTGAAGTAGAGCAAGAAGGGTGAGAGGTAGACTCACACGCTTTGGTCGTTAGAAGGCGGGGTCCAAGGCTGGCGCCTTCCGGCCCGGGCCTTACGCCGTCACCTTCGATCTCACACGCATTGCGCGCGCTTGCCAACGCCCGTCTTGGTGATCAATTTTGATGGGGTACGAAAAGCATTCTGAGACGAGCTCGGTTGTGAGCACCTCGGTCGCTGCTCCTGAAGCGTGTACTCGCCCGTCCCTGATGAGCATCGCGTGGGTCGTGGTCTCGGGAAGCTCCTCGAGGTGATGGGTTACTAAGACGGTCGCAAGCTCAGGTTGGAGCTCGTGTAGCTCATCGACGGTGGCGAGAAATTCCTCCCTCGCCGCGACATCGAGCCCGGTTGATGGCTCATCGAGCAGCAGCAGTGGTGGATCAGACATAAGCGCCCTCGCTATGAGCGTGCGCCCGCGCTCTCCCTGCGACATGGTTTCCCAGTTTCGATGTTGGAGGTCATGCATTCCGAGTAGTCCAACAAGTTCATCGGCACGAGACTCGGCGTCGACGTCGGATTCCCAACGCACCATGAGCTCGGTGGTTCCGGTGAGTCCAGTAAGCATAACTTGCCGCCCCGTGAGGGCAGATCTCAACGGATGCCTGGGGTTCACATGGCCGATCTTTTGACGGAGAAAACGAATGTCGACGCGACCTAGCCGGTGCCCGAGCACGTATACGTAGCCGCCCGAGGGGTGATTGACGGCACCGCACATGCTCATGATGGTGCTTTTCCCCGCACCATTTGGCCCAATTAGTGCCCAATGTTCACCGGCATTTACAGTGAAGTTAATGTCCGAAAGTATGTGGCGGTGACTCCGTATGAAATCTACGTGTTCGAGTCTGAGGATCTCAGTCAATAGGTGCCCTCCATCGCGCCCAGTGTGGTTCTACCAGAGCAACTCTAGCAATCAAACAAAGCGCGCCAGTGAAGGGCACCCGTAAACCTGAGTAAATAGCGCGGCTACATCTCGACGATTTGGTCAGCCGATGGGGCCTCGATCGATACGGGTTCGCCCCACTTGGTGAAGTTCGACTCTGCGGTAGTGCCCTGCAGGTCCATGACGAATCGGCGAGGAAGATCGTCGGCACCTACGTTCATCACGTAGGTCATTGTTTCAGGGAGCTCTGCACCCTCTGTGGGCACACCCTGGCCCGAGAGCAGCGTCGCTGTGTCAAGTGTGAGCGTGTATTCGTAAGTTTCGACTCCGTCGACCTCAACGGTTTCATCAGAAACCTCGAAATCAGTGAGTGCTTCAGAAAACAGCTCCATCTGCTTCTGGGGGTTGCTCTGCGAAATCATCGAAGCGTACTGGCCTGCCTCGGGAGAATTGAGGTCTGTTGCGACGAACTTGTTCTGGGTCATCTCTCCCATGTTCATGTACAACATGGAATCGACGACAACGATTTGCATAGCGCTGGGGGCTGACATCGACATGCTCATCTTGAGGGCCGAGGGGTCATCTGAAAGCTGGACATCGCCGCTCATCATTGTGGACTGACCATTTGCGGTCATAGTCACCTCGTTGTGCACGCTGCCGGCGGCAATCTGCGCTGCGCCAATTCGCTCAGCGAAATCTTCTTCGGTGAGCTGAGTGGATTCTGTCTTCTGGGTTTCGGTTGACTGTTCTGTCGAGGGTGCTTTCTCGGCGGCCCCGTCACCACATTCGGTGAGGCCTAGGGTCGCAGCTGCGGTGATAGTGGTGATGGCAAGGGTTCGTTTCCAGAAAATACTCATGGTGCACAATCCTAGGGGCATCGCTGGCGCTGCCCGCCCAGCTTGCGTCTAACTGTGGATAACTCAATCCATCGTTAGTACTATCTTCCCAACCGTGCGATTTGTTTCACCCAGCCGATGAGCTTCTGCGGCTTCCGTGAACGGAAAGCTTTGCGCAATAGTCGCGCGTAGTTTCCCTGTTGAAACGAGTTCGGCTATTTCTCGCATGTTGTGCTCCGACGAGTCGACGAGCATCCGTAAGGCTCTCACTCCTAGTTGATCCGCTTCGTCGTAAAACTCTTGCGGCCCAGTGGGCCGTATCGACACGACAATTCCGCCAGGGCGCAATACTCTCAACGACCCCATCGAGATGTCGTCGCCAAGCGTATCGAGCACGACATCGATGTCGCTAAGTACATCTGCAAAGTCGGTGGATCGATAATCGATCGTCTCGTCCGCCCCGATGCTTCTGAGGAACTCGTGCTTTGGTTCGCTGGCGGTTCCAATGACATATGCTCCGCGTGCCTTCGCGATCTGTACTGCGAGATGGCCTACTCCACCCGCTGCCGCGTGAATGAGCACACGCTGGCCAGGCTGTACGTCTGCGTACTCGACAAGAGCCTGCCAGGCAGTCAGAGATGCGAGTGGGAGCGCCCCCGCTTGCGCATGATCCACTTCGGTTGGTTTGTGCGCGAAAAATCTTGCAGGAGCACTCACGTATTCCGCATGCGCACCATGGCCAAACGGGTAGGTCAGCATTCCGAACACCTCGTCGCCCGGCGCAAACCTCGCGACGCCAACTCCTACGTCCTCCACTGTCCCCGAGAGGTCCCAACCGAGGACGAACGGAGGTGATCCGAGAAATCCTCCCGTCGCGCGGTGCTTCCAGTCCGTTGGGTTCAAGCTCGCTGCGTGCACTCGAATGAGAACCTCGTTCGCTCGAGGCTTGGGTCGTTCGGCCATGAATATTTCAAGTACCTCGGCTCCGCCAAGTTCTTGCTGACCAATTGCTCGCATTGTGGATCCGGAGTTCATGACCCCCAGTATTCCGTATGGTTTCTCCTTCGACTACTTAATTTGATCCCGCCACTACCTAAACGCGAGCGAAGACTACTTAATCTTGGGGGTTGATGTTCTGAACTATAGGTAGAGAACTATTTCTAAACCTTCGCAACCTCATACTTACTAGTGCTTGCCCGATACGGGGAGCTGACGACGGGCTGAACCTTTGAAGATCACGCCGAAACGTCATACACATTTTCTAGTCAACTTGAGGTAGGCGAATGAAGCTTTCGGCTCGAATTTTCGGTCGCAAACGCAAACATGGCGTCGCCGCACGCGGGCGCATGTTTGGGGCGGCAGCAATCGTAGCGACGATGCTGGGAGGCTCGATTGGCGCAGCCACTACAGTAGGGCCGCAGAATGTAACTGCGGCGCACGCGGCGACTGCCGAGGCAGCACCTGAAGTTTTCAAGTTCATTGCGTTCAATGACAAGATCGACACGGCTGTTGATGAATTTCGAACCTCGTTCGTGTTGAAAGTGCCACGAGGGTATGTGAATCCAACCACGGGACAGCTCACTGCTGTTGACGGCGACTATTTGCGCCTGGGTTACGACTTCGCCGGCAAGCACGGCAACCCAGTAAATCTGTACTACCTCAATACCATGGACGGTGGTGCTGGCGCAGATCGCTGGTCACGCAACCAGGACCAGTACTTCACAATTCACAAAGTGATCTCGAGCGGCAAGAATGACTTCCTTGTCATCTCTGCTGTTGGCGATATGAATCTCATCGATTCCGTGCCGAACATTGTCGATCCGGGTCAGATGAACTGGTACTTATCCTATTCTGCCGATACGAATAATTGGTTCAGCTCTGCCCTCACCAAGTTTCCAGTAGATTACTGGAACTACGGAGGCTTCATCCAAGGTGTGAACGCCACACAGGGTCCGGTTGTGCAGGTTCAGTACGACGATCGGCACTCATTGTGGTCACAACGTCAGGCCAACTGGGCAGCAGTGCTCGACTTCGGACTCAACGGTTTCAGCCCTGGCGTTCTTCCTGCAAACTCTATTGGCGTTGAACTCGTCAACAACGCCTTTAATTCGGTAGACAGTGGACCCGAAAATTCGGTGAGTGATTCATTTTGGTTTGCTTGGGTTCACGAAGATGGCAGCCTGGTTACGGCGATCAACACCGCCCCGATACATGTGTCCGGAGTTACTCCGAGTCGCGGCCCATACACCGCGAGCAACAGCAATGTCGTGAAGAATGTTGTTCCCGCAACGCCTGGGGCGCCCACGCTAGCGTATACCGAGGAAGCAGCCGCGCAGGGTCTGACTGAAAGAGTTGGCACGGATGGTTCCGTTGACTTTACGGACGCCGGAGGAACCGGTTATTACCGCCTCATCGTATGGCCTGAGGCACATAGCCCCCTGAACATTACAAATGCTGAAGCAGAGTCAAAAGCACCGGCGGCGCAGTACACTGCTGGCGATCTTTTCGCACCCGACGGAGAAATGGTTGAAGCTGCCCGTGCATTAGGTTGGACCGCGGGTACAGCCGTATACAAGTATGAAATTCATGCGCCAGACGCGCCAGTAATCGAAGTGCCGGCCGTCGGTTCCTCCACAAATAACAACGGCAGCATCGTTTTGAGTGGCACCGGCTCACCGGGACATTCGATAACTCTAAAGTTTGGGGCAGCATCCACGATCACGGACGTGCACAGTAGCTCTCTTAATGTCATCGCCGATGGCGATCACGATTGCGAATCTGCAACTTGTGAAGTGATGGTCGACGAGTCTGGTCGATGGACCTATACCTTTGTGCCAGAGACTCCACTTATTGATGGGCCCTACTCCGTGGTAGCACTGCAAACTGAACATGCGTCAGGGTTCAGTATTACGAGTGACCCGTCAAACCCTGACGATATCGAGGCTCCCACACGCTGGGGTGTGACATTCACCGTAGATACGGTTGCGCCAGCGGCAGTTTCGATGGATTGTCCGGCATCGCCAACTGAGGACACAACTCCCACCGTTGGTGGCGGAGGTGTTGAAGCTGGAGCTTCGGTACGCGTGTATCAAGACGGTGAATATGTAGCCGACGCAGCAATCTCTGGAAGTACCTGGAGCTACACCTTCGACACTGAGTTCAAGAGCGGAAACTACAATTTCACTGCTACCCAGGTCGACGAAGCAGGAAACGAATCGGAACACTCGGCACCACCGTGTGCGGTTCGAGTATCCACGAGCGTTGAGACTCAGGGGTCCAAGGTCGTCGCGCCTATACAAAACGGGCCGTCTGGAAACACCCTACCGGGGGCGGGTAACTGGGACATCACTGCCACGAGCGCTAGCGGCGAGTACGTGTTGAACGGTAGCGATCCAGTCAAGCTTGAACGAGACGTGATCTACACGATTGGCGAGCGTCTGCATTCAGATGAAAACACTTCCAGCAATGCCGCCTTTTACGTGCAGAAGGGCACCCCTACATGTACCGATGCCGATGGGGTAACACTGCCGAATGAGATATTTGATCCACAGGCCAGTGAACTCAAGATCAGCCTCACGGACGACGTGAAGGAACCGATCCGCTGCTCGATTGTTAACCAAGCGGCAATCACGGCCTTGGTGACGAAGCAGGTTGGGGGCCAAACTCTTGAGCCTACGAGTGATTGGACCCTCTCCGCCGAGGCCTCAAACTCAGAGTTCAACTTTGAACTTGGAGCGGGTGCAAACGTACTTGAGACTCTGCCGGGCGGATACTCGCTCAGCGCGACCGCTCCCGATGGGACGACAGTACTCGCGATTCAGAAGCTCAATCTTGAGGACAACGATTGTCTGGCTGCGTCTGCCGTACCAACGACTGTGCCCGAAGAATGCTGGGAAGATCTCGGCGGTAAGGACGCGGTAGACACTGTCGTTCAAGGCCAACCAAACATCTTCCGCACGGTCGCAGTATCTGCCGAGGCCAGGCCGACACTTCCGCTGACTGGTGGTCTTGGAAGTTGGATCTTTACTGCGCTTGGACTGGGGGCACTTTCACTCGCACTCATCGGCTTTGAAGCTCGACGCCGACGCCTGGCCATGCACTAGAAACCGTCAGTCTTAACAGATTTCGGCACCGAGTTGCCGAGGGCGCTGTCGCGCCGCCGTGCTTACGCACAACCAACAAATGAGAGGAACAAATGATCAAGAACACGCACACATCGTCGAGGCGACGAGTCGCCCGCTTCGGTGCTGCCGCGCTTGCGGCAGGCGTACTTGCCACAGTGGCAACTCCTGCCTTTGCGGCACCGGGAGACGGGACCCCCGGCTCGATTACGGTCTACAAGCTAGAGCAGCCTTCGACGTCGTTCGGCCCGAACGACGGCACCGCGCTCGATACCACTGGTGCAACGCCACTGGTAGCTGGCTTCACAGCCTGCTCGGTTGACGGAATCGACCTCACCAAGTCGGCAGATTGGCAGCGACTCACTGACCTGAGTGTTGCGCTCGGCGTAGACAACACGCCAGTAGTCATGGAGGGGGCGACTCAGCTCACGCTCACCTGTGGCAGTGAACAAACCACGAGCGGAACCACTGGTGAAACTCAGTTCTCGGACCTGGCTTCGGATCTCGCATACGTTGTTTACGAATCGACCCCAGCGGCCAACGCGGTGTCGGTCGCGCAGCCATCGCTGATTACGCTGCCGTATCCCGGTACTTCTGGTACTCAGTGGAACTACAACCCAGTGATCTACCCGAAGAATATCGTTGCTGGATCCGGTTCAACGAAAACTGCGGACATGGTTGGTGATCAGGTCACCTTTACCGTCACCGTCCCAGTGATGCCTCTTTCCAACGGGGAGAACTACTCAGAGTTTCGCATCAACGACAAGCTGAACGATGCGATTATCTTTGAGAGCGCAACCGTGGCGTTGCATGATTCGAGTGGGGCAGAAGTCACACTTGATGGCGGTGACTACACGTTGACACCTGCAGCTGCCTCGACTGTGGGCGGGGAAGAAGTAGTCCTCTCGTTGACGGCGAGCGGACTCGCAAAGCTCGACGCAAACATCGGCGGAAAGATTGTGCTCACCATTGACGGTCAGGCAGATGGCACGGCCTCAACCGAGAATGAGGCAGTAATCACTGTCAACAACAAGAGCACTGATCCGGGCACAGGTCCCCAGGTCGTTGATCCGGAAACATTTGTTTCGAAGTCGTGGATCTACAAAGTGGCGAACTGGAAAGATGAAAATCAGGCGAACTCACCTCTCGCTGGAGCACAGTTTGACGTCTATACCGCGGCCGCTGACGCCGTAGATTGTCCTGCTGAACCAGATGCGAATGAGACTCGCGTGTTCGCGGGTCTCGAATCGGACGCCAACGGCTTCGTATCGGAAACCACCCTGGTTGAAGGCAACTACTGCGTTTACGAGTCGGTCACTCCGCTCGGCTTCAAGCCGCTGAACGGCGGAATGCTCCTGAACGTTGCCGATGCGGATTCACCGTACGTGACAATCGTGAATAATCAGGTTGGCGCGACTGAGGGCGACCTGCCTTCGCTCCCAATCACCGGTGGGTCGGGAACCGTCTTGATGATGGCAGCCGGTGCATCCCTCCTCGCACTCAGCGCTGGAATCTTCCTGGTGGCCCGCCGCCGTCGCGAAGAGCAGCCGCAGGAAGCATAGCCAACTAGCAAACGCTACTGGCTTGGGAGCGTGTCATCGGAGATCCCTCTGAAGGCACGCTCCCGATGCAGCTATCAAACGAAAACTAGGGTGGGGAACCTCGTCATGGCACGAACTAGCGACACACAACGCATTCGACATTGGAAACTTAGTAGATCAAGCCTTTCCATTGCCTTGCTCGTGCAAGTCGGACTCTCGCTACTTCTCTACCCATCCGCGGCTGCCTGGGTGTCGCAGTACAACCAGTCGAACATCGTGTTCGATCAAGTTGAAGCTAACGCCGAGGCAGCTCGAAACAAATTGAAAGTCGGTCTCTCTGAGGCACGCAAATATAATGAACTTCTGCAATCTGGCGCAATCTACTCAGGTGGCGCGAATGTCGCAGAGGGAACCGGAATTGCTATTTCCGAAGCAGGCGAATCTTTCGACTATTGGAAACTCCTCAAAGCAAGTCCGACTGGAACCATGGCGCGCCTCTTGGTGCCATCAATCGATCTAGATCTGCCTGTCTACCACGGCACGAGCGACGAGACCTTGCTCAAAGGCGTTGGCCATCTGCAGGGTACTTCACTTCCGGTCGGAGGAGCTGGCACTCGTTCTGTGCTCACAGGGCATCGTGGCCTTGCGAACTCGACCATGTTCACCAACCTCGACAAAGTCGAAAAGGGCGACTCGATAATTATCGAGGTTCTTGGTGAAGTGCTGACCTACCGAGTAATGAAGATCGAGGTCGTCGACCCCGACGCGACCGAAGAAATTCGCGCCGAAGCGCATAGAGATCTCGTCACGCTGGTCACCTGCACGCCACTTGGCATAAACACGCATCGCATACTTATCACTGGTGAGCGGGTGACTCCAACCCCCGCAGAAGATGTCACAATGGCGAATACTCGCCCGCAGGTGCCTGGATTTCCCTGGTGGGCTGTCTATTACACCGTCGGCACTGCAGCCGTCTGGGTTACTTTCTGGCGCGCCGGCTATCGCAACGGGCAACGCGGACGGCGGCGCGCACGACAATAAGGCGCCCGTTCTAGGGCCGTCGTTCAATTTGCCTGACACCCGCTGTGGGGACACCTCTGAAACGCTTGTTGAGTTTCGAGTGCCGCCTGGTCGACTGTTCGCATATACATAGCTTTCAGCCGTATAGGCTGCTGCGTTAGTGATCGCTTCTGTGCCTAGCTGATATCTGCGTGTGACCGCGTCGAACTCGTCTTGCGGGTGACTGCGTAGAGACCCCAACGCTCCGGTGGTAACTAGGGGGAGAAACCACCGGAGCGTCTGACAGATAGGGTTCTGTCGTACTGAGGTAACCGCACCGTGGAGTTAAATTGGGGGATGCTCTTTGGTGAGGTCTCGAGTACGTTCACTAGTTTGGCCTGCCGAGCCCCCAGGAAATGACGATTTCGTCACTTTGCGTACGAATCGCGTCAGAATACGTAGGAGAAGTCTCTGCTTTACGTATGCAGAAGCCATGATTGTGTCTCAAATCAAAGACCTTTACGTGTTTGCTTAGCGCGGAGCGGATCGGTGAATGTCAGCGCGAGAGCGGGAAAAGGTTTGCCTCTCGAGACAATCTCCGCAATCGTCACCGCTTTTCAACACGCATATTGCACCGTCTCACTACTTACTTTTGCCTCTTAACTACTTAATTGGATGAGAATTCATACGGCAATTGAGACTGGATGCCCTGAGTCTTAGACATCCGTTGCAAACAGCCACGCGCGTGCGCGTACGCTGGCGAAGCACTGGGACGCATCTAAGAGTCCTGCTTCTCTCATGGCGAGATAGTTATTGCGACGCAGTTTGAAGATTAGGGAGTCGATGGAGCGCACACGTAAACGCCAGTCAGTGGATTGGGCTTCGTGCTCCGCGAGCTTTTTGGCGCGTGTTACCGTTAAGGATAAGCGAGGAACTCGATGAGGAGGGAGGCGCCGGACGTGAAGGGGCGCGACCGAAGTCTTGCGAAAGCTCAGAGCCTTATCGAGGCTGGGCTGAGCGTAGATGTTGTAGGAAGCCGCGGGAGCGGCCGGACTGCATTTATGCAGGAGTTGTCATCGCGCCTCACCAGTCACCAATGGACTGTATTTCAGGTTCGTGGAGTGGCTTCCTTGCGACAGAACGCATTCGCCGCTCTTGCGCTCTCAGGCATCGTTGAGCTGGCGCCCGCCCGCCGCATCGATGGGGTCATCGAAGAAATCGGGCGACAACTCACTGAGTTGGTTACTGATGACCAGACGGTCTTCTTTCTCGACGACTGGGATGACTTGGACGAGGCTTCCTGGGGTGTCATTGAGTACGTGCGACGTACCACCGGTGTACCAATCGTGATTTCGCGGCTCCAAGGGCTACGTGCACGCCATACGCCGACAGGTCTGCACGCATCTACGTTGGAGCCAACGTATGTTATCGATATGCTCCCGCTTCGGTTTGACGACCTAGACGCTGCGGTAAGCAGTTATCTCGGCGGTCCAATAGAACCCGGAACGTCGAGGCGCATCTATGCAAAGACGGGTGGAAATGTGGGTCTCGCGCTCTCGCTCGTCGACGCAATGAGCCGTGATGGCGCGCTGGTTCAAATCGACGGAAATGCGTGGACGGCCGCTGGCGAGTTATGGAGTCCAGCATTGCGCGCTGTCATGGAGATGCACCTGGAAAGTCTCGAGCCAGTGGCCCGAGACGCCCTCGAAACGATCGCTATGATCGGCCCTGCTGACGTTGAAACCGTGAGGAATCTCGTTGACTGGACCACGCTCGAAGTTCTCGAGGAACGGGCGATGATTGCGTTTGCGCAGGGCGCACGGAGCAATTTGGTTTCTGTTGTACCGCCGCTGTTCAATAGTTACTTTCGTCACGATCCACTTTCAGCGCGACGTATTCGACTCACCGAGCGGATCAATGATGTGCTTGGAACAACATCGAGAAACTTCGACATTGACTCGACTTGGGATACGCCAGACGCGGGTGCGGAACAGAAGGATGCACTGTTCGCGGGCATGCTTCGAGAGAACTCGAAAACACTCCAGTTGGTCGCGTCATATGAGTGGGAGAAGACCCCAACCGTGAGTTCGGCGAACAGTTACCTTGAGGTGCTCTCCCAAATTGGGCTCGAGGCAACGTGCCCGACGATCGAACGCATTTTTACTGAGACAGATTGGGAAGCAGGAGACCTCGCCTCTCGCGCAGAATTCTGTGCGCGCCAGGCGGAGTGGCTCGCCTACAGGATGTCTGAAGTGGACCAGGCTGTTGAACTGCTGGAAACTCGCGCTCCAGAACTCAAGGAGTATGGCCGCATGCTCGACGCGAAGCGAATCAGTATTTTGGCCGATTGCAGAGCTGTGCCTGAGGGGTTTGAAGCTGCCCTTGAAGTCACAGAGGACCTGCCTCAGAACATACAAATTGTGCTTCTCGAAACTCAACTGCAGGTGCTCACGATTGGGTGCCGCTTGAAAGATGCTACGCGGGTTTATCGAGAACTTAAGCGCCTTGACCCCGAAGGCATTAGGGTCACGGCGCGGGCTCTCTATGGCATGGCTCAGCTGGCGCAAGGGCACTACAAGTCAGGCTTGCGGGATCTCAGCAATGGTCTCGACGAAGCCCGGGGATCGCTTGATCTCCCTGCGTTCCGACTGTTCGCAGGTGCGGTCGCGTATGCACATTTGCACAGTGGGGATATGCAGGAGCTCGGCAGCCTTGTCGACGTAGCGCTATCAACGGGCGAGCTTTCGCCGCTTCCTCCCGGAAGCCGTATAGCAATCCTCGTTGGTGCTTCTGTTCTGGCGACCAGCAAAGGTCAAATTGCACTGTGTCAGAAATACGCCGAGATGGCGCGGTCAGAGGGTGAGGAGAATGGCCCCCTACCCGGACAGCAAATCGCTTGGATCGACGCGCAAATTGAGATTCTCAACGGGAATGCGCAGGCTGGCGCTGAAACGCTATGGAAGGCGTCCCAGTCGCTAAAAGAAAGAGGTGCGATCTATGCCGCACAGCTTGGAATGCTCGCGAGCGTCGAGATTTCGATGAACAAGGATCGATTGGCGGAAACGCTTCGACTCCTTGAGGAATTTCCCGACGCGACGGTGCTCGGCGCCCAGGGGCGTTATCTTGCGGCCCTCGAGGCTCGAGATCCGGAAGGTGTTTTCCAAGCGGGGAAAATACTCGAGCGACATGCGCGAAATGGTGTCGCGCTCGCCGCCTATGGGCGCGCGGCGGAATGGTTCGGCGAGAAAGATGCGATTCCTGCGCGAATGAAAGCCTTGAAAGAGGAACGGCGCCTGCGAACTTCGGCGGGCAGCAGAGTATTCAACACCACGCGATTTGGCACGATGCGCACATTCCTCTCGAAGCGAGAACGCGAAGTCGCTGCGCTCGCCGCGAAGGGTTTGAGTAATCAAGACATTGCAACCCACTTGGTATTGAGTGTTCGCACTGTGGAGAGCCATATGCATCGCATTATGCGAAAGTTCGGAGTCTCAACCCGAGATGCTCTCAACGCGAAGCTTGTCGGGAATACCCAGGGATTGAGTTAGCTCGGTACTCTAAGCGCCCTGCACTCTAGGCACTTGGTACGCGTCGCGTAGCCTCGAAGAGTGGTTTGAATAGCCATCCCGCAAGCAGGCCGCCGAGAGCTGGGAACACGAGGAATGCCCAGAGCTGTATGAGGGCTTCGGATCCACCGTAAATTGCGCTCGCAATAGAGCGCGCCGGGTTCACCGATGTGTTTGATATTGGGATTGAGATCAGGTGGATAAGTGTCAGTGTGAGGCCGATCGCAATGCCTGCGAACCCGGCGGGAGCACGGTCTGACGTTGCGCCGATGATGACGAAGAGGAACACCGCAGTGAGAACGACCTCTATGAGGCCTACGGAGAGCAGGCTGTACCCGCCAGGAGAAGCATCTCCATAGCCGTTGGCTCCAAGCGTTCCGTCGTAACCGCCCGGTTGCCCCATTGCGACCGCGAATATGAGCGAGGAAGCGATTGCGCCACCGACTATCTGGGCAATGACGTATCCCGCGACATCCTTCCAGGCGAAGCGTCCAGCGGCGGCGAGGCCCAAGGTGACGGCGGGGTTGAAGTGGCCGCCCGATATAGGGCCGAACGCATAGACGCCGACTACGATGGTAAGCCCGAAAGCTAGTGCGACGCCAAGAAAGCCAACGTTGACCGGGCTGCTTGGATCACCCACGAATCCTGCGGCGAATACGGCGGTGCCGACTCCGCCAAGCACAAGTATGAATGTTCCAACGACTTCGGCGGCCAGGCGTGAGCCCGTGGTTGGCTGGGTCAGGGTGTCAGACATGTGAGACTCCTTTCGAAGGCGCAACCACGTTCAACACGCGCCGTTGCGTGTTCATAGCGTAAGCGTAGAATCCGCATTTTGGGAATGCGACGCGCTGAACGAGGTTGGCCCCGCTAAGGGATGACCACGGCTCCTGGAATGGGCGTGACTCGAAGATTAGCCGCCGAGTTCTCCCGAAAGCCTCGTGTGGAACTTTGAGGTGTACTCGTTCATGCCGATGAGCTCGACCGACTTGTCGTGTTGCGCATACTTCGTCACAATCGCGTCGAGGGCCGCAACCGACGATGCATCCCAGATGTGGGACTGGGTCATGTCTATGACCACGCGGTCGGGGTCGCGCGTGTACTCGAACAGGGTTGTGAGGTCGTTGCTCGAAGCGAAAAAGAGCTCGCCGGTCACGGTGTAGTGGGCCGACTCGACGCCCTGGGTGGTGGTGAGTTTTCGATCCACTGAGACGAAGTGAGCGACCCGCCGCACGAACATCACCGACGCGACAAACACGCCAACGATCACGCCGATGGCGAGATTATTCGTCGCCACGACAACTGCCACGGTCGCAACCATGACGAACGTCTCGCTCTTGGGGAGGCGCTTCAGCGTCGACGGCGCAATGGAGTGCCAATCAAAGGTGCCGATGGTGACCATGATCATGACGGCAACAAGTGCGGCCATCGGGATGATGCCGACAATATCGCCGAGCACCACGATGAGGATGAGAAGGAATACGCCTGCGAGGAACGTTGAGATGCGGGTGCGGGCACCCGATACCTTCACATTAATCATCGTCTGGCCGATCATCGCGCAGCCGCCCATACCGCCGAACAGGCCGGAAACGATGTTGGCGACGCCCTGACCCCAGGACTCGCGAGTCTTGTTCGAATGGGTGTCGGTGATGGCATCGACGAGCTTCGCTGTCATGAGCGATTCCATGAGGCCAACGAGCGCCATCGCCAGGGAATACGGTGCGATGATGGTGAGCGTTTCCCAGGTCAAGGGCACATGCGGAATGAAGAGTTCGGGGAGGCTGCGGGGGAGTTCACCCTGCTCTCCAACGGTCGGAACCTGGATCGCGAACACGATCACGACAGCGGTGACGATGAGGATTGACACCAGCGGTGCCGGAATGACCCGGGTGATCTTCGGCATGAACACCATGATGAGCAACCCGAGAGCCACCAGTGGATACACGAGCCACGGCACACCGATGAGGTGGGGGAACTGCGCGATGAAGATGAGGATCGCGAGAGCATTTACAAAGCCCACCATGACGCTGCGAGGGATGAAGCGCATGAGCTTTGCAACACCGAACAGGGCGAGAAGAATCTGGAACACTCCAGCAAGCATGACCGTGGCGATAAAGTAGTCCATGCCGTGTTCTCGAGCAACCGGTGCGATCACGAGTGCCACTGCGCCAGTGGCTGCACTGATCATCGCTGGGCGGCCGCCCACAAAGGCGATGGTGATTGCCATGATGAACGACGAGAACAGCCCGACCTTGGGATCGACTCCGGCGATAATCGAGAACGAGATCGCCTCGGGGATAAGCGCGAGCGCGACCACGAGTCCGGCGAGCGCCTCTTTCGTGAGGAGCCGCGGAGTCTTGAGTGCAGTAAGTACCGACGGTTCGGGGCGGTAGCGAGCGCCCGATTCGGGGAGTGTCGTTGATTTGTTCATGCCGCAACAAACCTACCCGAGAACCTGCGGCTGGGTGGGTTAGCGCTGAGCGAGCTCTCGTTCTGGCGTAGCGAGCGGATCGGCAGCGCAGACTTCGGGTTCGTCGGTGTCGGCAGGGGCCACCGGGTCGGCAACACAGGTCTGGTCTTCGGCAGAGTCAGCAGACTCAGCAGCAGGATCGGCTGCGCAAGCCTGCGGAGACCAAGCAGCCGTGCTGGCCCCGCGTGGGTCCAGGCTTGATAGCACCGCGTAGGTCACGCTTGAGAGGCCCGCTATTCCGTCGCCAGGAAGGTTTTCGAGCCCGTCGAGTATGAGTTCTCGAACAGCCGTCGCGTAGAGCTCCTGCGAGAGCCGGTACGCCTCAGCTCCTAGTTCGGTGAGCACGAGGTTTGTGGCCCTGGCATCTTCGGCGCACGCAGACCTCTCTGTGAGGCCGCGACGTTCGAGCGAGTTCGCGACCCGCGACAGTCGGGGGAGTGACGCATTGGTCTTTGCCGCGACCTCGCTCATGCGCATGCGCTGGCCGTCTGCCTCGGCGAGCGTCTCGAGCAGGGTGTACTCAAATGCCGTGATTCCCGCTGGGCGCAGTCGCTTGTCGAGCGCTGTTGGCAAGAGCTCGAGCAGTGCGTGCAGGCGGGCGATTGCCACGCGCTCTGGATGTGCGAGAGGAGTGTGCATGCCCCCATTGTATCAATTAGTTGCCATTACAACCAACGTTCCTGTATTGTGTTAGTTGTACCCGCAAGTAATGCAAACTTTGAGTCTTATGGAAGGCATGGAGATGGATCAGCAGGCAGTAAACAAAGAACCAGTGATCACTGCTGGGCTCGAAATGGACGCGGTGAGCCTGCGTGTTGCTGACCTCGAGCTCATGAGCGACTACTACGAGAAGTCTCTTGCGCTTACTCCAATCGAGGAGCGGGCTCGCGGCACCGAAACTGTACGCATTTTGGGGCGAGGCAAGACTCCGTTTGTGCGTCTCGTGCACACACCCGACCTTCCAGCCGGAAGCCCACGCGACGCTGGGCTCTTCCATACAGCGTTCCTGTTTGAGGACAAGGCGAGCCTCTCGGCCACAGTGCTGCGTTCCGCGCAGGATCCACGCGCAAAGTTCGTGGGTTCAAGCGACCACCTCGTGAGTGAGGCGTTTTACTTCACTGACCCCGAAGGCAACGGAATCGAACTCTACGTCGATCGCCCGCGCGAAGAATGGCTCTATGCCGACGGTGACCTGCGCATGGATACGATTTACCTCGACCCAAATGCCTACCTCCAGCAGCACCTTGACGAAGAGATCTTCGCGAACGTTGAAAAGCAGTCGGGCAAGGTGGGGCATGTGCATCTGCAGGTCGGTGACCTGCGCGTTGCACGCGACTTCTACGTAAACTCGCTTGGGCTCGATCCCACCGTCGAGAATTACCCGGGCGCACTGTTCGCCTCGGCGGGCGGGTACCACCACCACGTCGCGATGAATACTTGGAACAGTAGTGGCGCTGGCCCGCGCGGTTCCCAACTCGGATTGGGTGACCTTTCGATCACGCTTCCGACGCGCAACGACCTCGACGAACTCGTCGCAAGGTACCGGGAACAGAAGATCGAATTTCTGGACACCGGAAACACTGTCATCACGCAGGATCCATGGGGCACCCAGGTCACTGTTGCGCTCCCGGGGCGTGATGCCGACGAGTTGCTGGCAAGCTAGCGACGCACGGATTTAGCCAGCAACAGCGCCCGCCACGAATACCTCTTCGTGGCGGGCGCTGTTGCGCAGATATTTGCGAACCCCATTCGCAGCGGATCGGCCCGCGCGGTTAGCACCGATCGTGCTCGCAGAAGGGCCATACCCAACGAGCTGTACTCGTGCATCAGCGACCGCGCCGGTTCCGCGCCCGTCGCGATCGAGCTGGATGCCGCCGTTGCGGCTGCGGAGTTTGAGCGGCGCGAGATGCTGAATGGCCTGCCGGAAACCCGTCGCCCACAGGATGACCTCCACTGGTTCGAACGTGCCATCTTGCCACCGCACGCCGTGCTGTTCGATCCGCTCGAACATTGGCTTGCGGGTTGCGTACGCGCCGAGTCGTTCGGCCTCGCGTTCTTGCTCGCGCAGCATCAGGCCAGTAACGCTCACCACGCTCTCTGGCGGCAAGCCCTGCGCCACACGTTCTTCGACAAGGCCCACAGCAGCGATTCGTGCCTCGGGGTTGAACTCATCTTCCCGCCACACGGGTTCTTTGCGCGTCACCCAAAGTGTGTCGGTGAGCGGTGCGAGCGCGCCAAGAAACTGCACCGCAGATGCCCCGCCGCCGACCACGATCGTGCGTTTGCCGACGAAGTGCTCGGGTCCGGGATATTCGTGCGTGTGCAATTGCTCGCCTTGGAACGTTTCGGCGCCCGGGTAGTACGGCACGAAGGGCTGCGTCCATGTTCCGGTGGCGTTGACGATGGTTCGAGTACGCCAGGTCTGGTCGCCCGCTCGCACGAGAAGCATCTCGCCGTCGTTCTCCACGCGATCCACCACGACCGGGCGCACAATTGGGAGGTCGTGCTCGGCCTCGTATGTGCCGAAGTACGCGGGTACGACACTATTGGCACGCTCGGCGCTGAGCGGTGGGGGTGTGGATCCGGGGAGTTCAGCCACCCCGTGCACGTCGCGCATTGTGAGAGCGTCCCAGCGATGCTGCCAAGCGCCGCCCGGGCGATCGTTGCTGTCGAGCACCACGTGATCAATGCCGAGTCTCGTCAGGTGATACGAGGCCGAGAGGCCCGCCTGACCCGCGCCGATAACGACACTCTCGAAGATCTTACGCATATATTTGCAAACGCATGGAAAGAGGAACTATTCCTTGCGCTCTCGCACGGGGTGCTCGCTCAATACCGAGATGCGGTTGAACATGTTGATCGATACGGCGATCCACTCGGCCGCAACGAATGTCTCATCGCCGAGCACCGACTGTGCGCCCGCAAGGTCGGCCTTCGCCTCTTCGGTGAGTGGCAGCTTTGCCGCAGCCTCGGCGATTGCGAGCACCGCGCGCTCGCGCTCGTTGTAGAGATCGGTCTCGCGCCAGGCCGGAAGCATGTCGAGCTTCTGCTGCGGCACACCTGCTTCGCGAGCCTCGCCAGAGTGCAGGTTGAGGCAGAATGCGCAGCCATTGATCTGTGATGTGCGTACCTTGATGAGTTCGTTCTCAGAGAGCAGCAGGCCTCGCGCAGCAGCGCTCCTGCTGATCGCGACCGAGTACGCGCTCGCGGCCTTCCACGCATCGGGTGCAACCTTGTCAATGTAGGGACGCATAGCTGCTCCTTTCGCGCCGGTGTACCCAGTCAACCACCCTGCCGAAGAAACACAAAGAGCAACGCGTCTCGCTCTCGCTTCCGCAGACAAGGCCGCCGAAGGGCACCGCGCGATGGATGAACGCAGAGCGACGAAGGCGATTCTCACGTTCTAGTGCGCGCCCGATCCGCGTCGATACACTGGAAATGCGAAGGCAAGTGAGAGCCGAGTGCGAAGGAGCACATGATGACTAGATCAGAAAGCACACGCATCGGGCTGGGGATGATGCGGATCGCCACGCTCGAACCAAATCAGATTCGCGACCTCTATCACGGCGCACGAGAAGCAGGGGTGAAGCTGTTCGACCACGCCGACGTGTATGGCGGTGGCGAGCACGGTTGCGAGCGGCTCTTTGGCGAGGCGCTTGAGCTCTCGTCGAGCGAGCGCGAGCAGATCGTACTGCAGACGAAGTGCGGTATTCGTCCCGGGGTTCCTGGGTTCGATTTTTCTGCTGAGCACATCATTCGCCGCGCTGAGGAGTCGCTCGAAGCGCTCCGCACCGAGTACCTGGATGTGCTCCTGCTGCATCGACCCGACACGCTCGTTGAGCCCGAGGAAGTTGCACAGGCCTTTGACGCTCTCGAGTCCTCGGGCAAGGTCCGCTCATTCGGCGTCTCAAACCACACGCCGAGGCAGATTGATCTACTGAAGATGAATGTTTCACAGCCGCTCAAGGTGAATCAGGTGCAGTTCGGGCTCGGTCACGCAGCACTTGTCGCGCAGGGCGTTGCTGCGAACATGGAGGGCCTCGAACAGTCGACCAACCGCGACGGCGGGCTCCTCGAGTACTCGCGCATTAACGGCATCACGCTTCAGGCGTGGTCTCCATACCAGCGCGGTTTCTTCAACGGTTTGATCTTCGATCATCCTGAGCTTTCAAAGCTCCACAGAGTGCTCGATAAGCTCTCGAAAGAGTACGCCACGACCCCGACTTCCATCGCTACGGCGTGGATCACCCGGCATCCCGCAAAAATGGAGGTCATCGTTGGTACCACGAAGGCAAGTCGCCTCCACGAGGCGGTAGCTGGCGCGGAGATCACGCTCACGAGAGCCGAATGGTACGAACTTTTTGAGGCTGCTGGGTACCAGATTCCCTGACCTTTGGCGATCCACACCCGTGCTCGCGGGTCGGATAACGATTCGCCTTCGTTCGGTGCCACCCTGTCTATTGGCCGTAGCTTGGCGTATCTTGAGGATATGAACGAAAAGAAGCAGCCCTCAAAGAACACCGGGATACGCGTTCATCTTCCCGAGGGGGAAGGGAGCGCCTTCGCCGTTGATGAATTGGTCGACGACCTGCTTCACGGCGATATGCAGGGAGTCCTGCATACACTCCACGAGCCACACAGCGAAAGCGACATACACAAGGAGCCACCGATAAAGGCGCCAAAACGGGCAATGTAATCAGCGAACCTACTGGGGTTGACACCCCGGGAGTTGGCGAGCGCCGCAAGGGCGCCGCTACAGTGGATCACTGATGAGTAAGACACTGCCGGTCGATCCAAAGAGTCCAAAGCGCGTGCCCTGGGGCAGCGTGTTCGTATACATCGCTATTTCCTTCGGGCTCGCGTGGCTGGTCACCTTGCCACTGTGGCTGCAGGACCCTGGAGATGCGACCTCGATCAGCGCTCAGCTACTCGCGCAGGCGCTACTCGTGGCCATGATGTTCACGCCAGCGATTGCCACGCTCATCGTTGTCTTCGTTTGCAAACGGCCCCGTACCGAGCGTGCACGTTTTCTCGGGCTGTGGCCACTCAGACCCGTCAAACGGGTGCTGTTGTTTCTGGGTATTGGGCTGCTCGCGCCGATTGTGCTTGTTGCGCTGAGCGTTGCTGTTGCGATCTTGTGCGGCTGGCTCACCCCTGATTTCGAGAACTTCTCGGGATTTGCAGCCTCGCTCGGCGGCGTTGAGATCGGCATGAGTGTTCAGACCCTGGTCGTGGTTCAGTTAGTGCTCATTCCGTTTGGTGCGATCTTGAACATGATTCCCGCCTTTGGTGAAGAGCTGGGGTGGCGAGGCTGGTTGCTCCCGAGCCTGATGCCGCTCGGCACGTGGCCGGCGCTCATAATTAGCGGTCTGATCTGGGGTCTGTGGCATAGCCCCATCATCATGCTTGGCCACAATTTTGGGCTTACTGACTGGCGCGGAGTCGCTCTGATGGCGGTTGGATGCATTGTCTGGGGTGTGTTCTTCGGGTGGCTCCGGTTGCGCAGCGCTTCGGTGTGGCCAGCCGTGATCGCACACGGCTCTCTGAACGCCGCAGCCGGCACCTTCGCAATTATTGCTGCTGCAGATTCACCACTGTCGCTCGCGCTCGTAAACCCGTTGGGCGTCGCGGGCTGGATCGCAGTGGCGGTAGGCATCGTGGCCCTCGCGCTCACACGCCAGTTCGGCAAGGTGCCGGAGCTCGCGCCGACGAAGCCCCATTCAATTTCTGCTTAGTCGGTCTTGCGTTCGGCGTGGAACCACTCGGGTAGCACGTGGTGGAGGTTCTCGAACAAGCGTTCTTGATGCACGTCACCCTCTAGCGTCCACACCCAAATTGCACTCATGGTGCCGGCCGCGATAAACGCCGCAGCGACATCGATATCGACGTCTGGAACCGTGGGCTTCTTCTTGCGACGCTTGGTGAGGTACGCCGCAGCGACATCATTGAGGTTGCGCGTGAGCATGAGCGGCACGGTACCCTCGACGCGTTCTCGGAACGCGATGGTATAAAGCTGGCGTCGTGCCTCAATCTGATTCACCAGGGCGTGCACGTACCACGTATACGCGTCGATATGCGGTGGATGGTGGCCGTCACGCTTGCGCGCCTCGTCAAGTTCGATACTGAGTGCCGTTGCCAGGGCTTCACCCGGACTCGCAAAGTGCTTGTAGAACGTCACGCGATTGATTTGAGCGTGAGCCGCAAGCTCGGAGACAGAAATTTCACCCGACGGCTTGTGCGTTGCGAGTGCGAGTATCGAATCGTGAAGTGCGGCTCGTGTGCGCACTATTCTCGCGTCGGTCATGGCTGAAAGCCTAGCCCTAATTGCTATGCCGCAGTTAGCTTGACACCTGCACCTGCACATTTTGCTTTCAGCGTGTCGAAACCAGCTATTAACCCAAAAGGCGTACGGTGTGGAGTACTAGGCAACCCGCCTGGTTGAGGAGGCCAAAGCCACCCTCGGAAAGCTGCGGCCGACTCGTTTCGCTGGGACCAACCCGGCAGAGCGAAGGAGCCACCGTGGCCGATACCCGAGCACCTATCCAGCAGCTTGCGGAAGATGAGCACAATCCGGTTTCTCAGGTGGAGCGCACATATGTGCTCGACACCTCCGTATTGCTCAGTGATCCGTCAGCGATCTTCCGCTTCGCCGAGCACAGCATTGTGCTCCCCGTTGTGGTGGTCACCGAGCTGGAGAAGAAACGTCATAATCCCGAGATCGGCTTCTTCGCTCGCCGAGCCCTTCGGCTGCTCGATGGCTTGCGCGAGCAGCACCTGAGGTTGGACTTCCCTGTTCCAGTCGGGGATTCGGGCGGAACCTTGCGGGTTGAACTCAACCATTCAAACCAAGATGTGCTCCCAAGCGGCATGCGGTTGAGCGACAATGACACACGCATACTCTCGGTGGCGCAGAACCTCGCGAACGAAGGCCTTGCGGTCACGGTCGTGTCGAAAGATCTTCCGATGCGAGTGAAAGCCGCAGCTCTCGGGCTGGGCGCCGAAGAGTACCGCAATGATCAGACTGGTGACGACAGTTACACGGGAACCGCCGAGATTGACATCGACGACGACCACATGAACGACCTGTGGGAGCAGGAGCGGCTCGAAAATATCGAGGCAGTTCGCGAACTCACTCCGGGCACCGGCCTCATCATCAACTCACTGAGTGGATCGGCACTCGGCAGGGTTGACGGAGAAGCCTCGCTTCGCCTCGTGCGGGGTGACCGCGAGATCTTCGGGGTACACGGTCGAAGTGCTGAGCAGCGCCTCGCGATTGACCTGCTGCTCGATCCCACGGTTGGCATCGTGTCACTTGGTGGTCGAGCGGGAACCGGCAAGTCGGCGCTCGCGCTCGCCGCAGGTCTCGAGGCAGTGCTCGAACGGCAGCAGCACCGCAAGGTGATGGTGTTCCGGCCGCTCTACGCCGTCGGCGGCCAAGAACTCGGTTACCTTCCCGGTGATCAGCAAGAGAAGATGAACCCGTGGGGCCAGGCGGTCTTCGACACTCTCGGTTCTATCGTGTCGCAGAATGTGCTTGATGAGGTGGTCGCTCGCGATCTCGTCGAGGTGCTACCGCTCACGCACATTCGTGGTCGTTCGCTGCACGATGCATTCGTAATTGTTGACGAAGCGCAGTCTCTTGAGCGCAATGTGCTGCTCACGATGCTCAGCCGTATTGGTCAGCGCTCACGGGTCGTGCTCACCCACGATGTTGCGCAACGCGACAACTTGCGGGTTGGCCGCCACGACGGAATCGCGGCCGTAATCGAGAAGCTGAAGGGGCATCCTCTCTTCGGCCACGTCACACTCACCAGGAGCGAGCGCAGCGACATCGCAGCTCTCGTAACTGACCTGCTGGAGGATTAGCACCGTAGGCTGGAGAAATGGCATCTGACCGTATCTCCAGCCTTCTTCCGTCTGATCTGCTTGAGCGTGTGCGTAACCGCGCAGCCGCATACGATGCAGAGAATCGTTTCTTCACAGAAGATCTCGCAGATCTCCGAGCCAGCGGTTATCTCGCGGCCTCGGTACCAGAGTCGATGGGTGGATCGGGCCTGAGCCTCGAAGAACTCATCGCAGCACAGCGGTTACTCGCAGCCCACGCCCCAGCGACGGCCCTCGGTGTGAACATGCACCTCGTTTGGGTGCAGGTCGCGAGGTTCTTGCACGAGCGAGGGCTCGGAGGAGACGCCGAAGGATCGCTGGACTGGGTGCTCCGTGACACGATTGCGGGCGAGGTCTTCGCCTTTGGTATTTCTGAGGCCGGCAACGAAGCGGTGCTCATGGATGCATTCTCGACCGCCACAAAAGACGACGACGGATTTCTTGTTTCTGGCGTGAAGGTATTCACCACCCTGTCGCCGGTGTGGACACGGCTTGGTGTGCACGCAAAATATGAGGGCGAAGGTGCTGACCCCACCCTCGTGTTCGGATTTGTGCGCCGAGATGGTCTCGAGAACGCGGCACCACGCACGAGGGAGCAGGCGAGCAATGGCCTGAGTGTGGGCGCTGTCTCGCACCTCGGGGAGTGGAACACCCTCGGCATGCGAGCAACCCAGAGCTGGACGACAAAGCTCGATGGGGTTCGTATCGCGCACGATGATGTCGCTGCACACGTCGAGCCGCTTGTGGGTCAGCACCCCCTCATTCTCGGTATCTTCTCGTCGTTCTCGCTGCTCACCGCAGCAGTGTACGCGGGCATTGCGGATCGGGCGCTGGAGCTTGCCCGCGAGGCTGCCCATAAGCCGAACCGGGTCGATCCACAACTGAGCCGCATCGACGACCCCGAGATCGCTTCGCGGCTCACGGAGGCAACACTCGCGCATCGCCGCTCGCTCGATTCACTCAATCTCCTAGCCCGAGACGTCGACGAGAAGCGAACCCGCGACGACTGGCCCCTCGCGCTCGCAGCGTGCCGCAATCTCGTGACGGACGAGGCGCGTAGCGCGATCGATGTCGCAATGCGCCTCGTTGGGTCGCGCGGGTTTCAGGCAGACGGCGAACTCGCTAGGCTCTACCGCGATGTGCTCGCGGGCATGTTCCACCCATCCACCTCGAGCGCGCTCGCCGCTTCAGTGCGGGGCACGCTCGAGACTGAGTAGTAGGGCACAACGAGGAAGGGCGTCGAGGTATCACCTCGACGCCCTTCCGTGCTGCTCTGCAGCTGTGTTTGCTAGTAGCTGTGGTTACTTGGCGACACCTGGGTGGGTCATCGACAGCAGATCGAGTGCCTTGTCGAGGTCGGCCTCTGAGACCTCGCCGCGCTCGACATACCCAAGATCTATCACTGCCTCGCGAACGGTGATGCCCTTCGCGACCGAGTGCTTCGCGATCTTCGCGGCTGCCTCGTAGCCGATGAGGCGGTTGAGCGGGGTGACGGTCGACGGGCTCATGCCAGCGAGGGTCTCCATGCGCTCGATGTTTGCCTCGAGACCAGCAACGGTCTTGTCAGCGAACACGCGAGCTGCGTTCGAGAGCAGGCGGATCGACTCAAGCAGTGCGGTGCCCATGACTGGGATCATCACGTTGAGCTCGAAGTTGCCGCGTGCGCCGCCCCAGGCGATGGTTGCGTCGTTGCCGATGATGCGTGCGCACACCATGAGGGTAGCCTCGGGGATGACCGGGTTTACCTTCCCCGGCATGATCGACGAGCCTGGCTGCAGGTCAGGGATGTGCAGCTCACCGAAGCCGGTGTTCGGGCCAGAGCCCATCCAGCGAACGTCTTCGGCGATCTTCGTGAGTGACACAGCGATGGTGCGGAGCGCACCAGACGCCTCGACGAGACCGTCACGGTTTGCCTGCGCCTCGAAGTGGTTGCGCGCCTCGGTGATAGGCAGGCCGCTCGAGTTTGCGATCTCCGCGATGACCTTCTCTGGGAAGCCGAGCGGGGTGTTGATGCCGGTGCCAACTGCGGTGCCGCCCTGGGGAACCTCTGCGACGCGGGGAAGCGCCGCATCGATGCGCTCGATGCCGTAGCGGATCTGTGCGGCGTAGCCGCCGAACTCCTGGCCGAGGGTGACCGGCGTCGCGTCCATGAGGTGGGTGCGGCCCGACTTCACTGCGCTCTTCCACAGCTCGGCCTTCTCCTCGAGCGCCTCTGCGAGGTGCGCGAGCGACGGCTTGAGCTGCTCGATGAGTGCGCCGGTGACCGCGACGTGCACCGAGGTCGGGAACACGTCGTTCGACGACTGCGAAGCATTGACGTGGTCGTTCGGGTGCACGGGCGCACCGAGGTGCTTCGTCGCGAGGGTCGAGAGTACCTCGTTCATGTTCATGTTCGACGAGGTGCCAGAACCGGTCTGGTAGGTGTCGACCGGGAACTCACCGTGGTGGTCGCCACCGATGATTTCGTCTGCTGCTGCAACAATTGCATCGGCAATTGCGCCGTCGAGAATTCCGAGTTCCTTGTTCGCGATGGCGGCTGCTCGCTTGATGCGTGCAAGCGCGACAATCTGTGCGGGTTCGAGGCCCGATCCCGAGATTGGGAAGTTTTCTACTGCACGCTGCGTCTGCGCGGCGTAAAGCGCGTTCTTTGGCACGCGGACTTCACCCATGGTGTCGTGCTCAATGCGGTACTCGATGTCGGTCACGGTACTCCTTGTGTGTGTTGTGGGATTTCGGAATGAGAAATGAGGAAACGCCTTATAGGGGCGCGAGTTCAATGTTTAGCGGGCCAACTGCGGTGTACGGCACGGCGCGACCCTCGGTGAGACGGTACTGACAGCCGACAATGCCGAGCTCACCGCGATCCACCGCGTCGCTGATGGTACGCGAAGTGCGAAGCAGCTCGTTCACCGTGGCGCTCAGGTGAATGCGGCCCGCGGCGTTTGCGTCGATCTCGCTCGGCTCAACGTATGGTGTCTCGTGATGTTGACGGTGCCAGAGCTGTTGAACAGCGGGCTGGATCGGCGCGAGCGTGTTAGCGACCGACAGGGTGACGTCGCTTGGGTTGCGTGTCGACTGGTCGATCGCCGCAGCGACGGCGCCACACGAATCGTGGGCGAGCACCACTATGAGCGACGAGCCGAGGTATGCGACCGCGTACTCCATAGAAGCCGTGATTGATTCGGCGACGACGTGGCCCATGTTTCGAGCGATAAAGAGGTCTCCGAGCCCAAGATCGAAAATAATCTCGGCAGCGAGACGGGAGTCTGAGCAACCGAAGAGCGCTACATCTGGTGCCTGCGTGTTGACGAGTTCTGTTCGTCGCTCGACATCTTGGTTCGGGTGGTTTGATACACCCTTCACGAATCGCTCATTACCTGCGATGAACGTGTCCCAGGCCTGCTGAGGGGTGACCCTTGGAGTGACGCTACTGCTCATTGTGCTCCTTCCGCACCTGATGGGTCGCCGCCAGCAAAGCTCGCTGCGACCTGTGTGGCGAGCACGCGGATCGTACCCCCATCATCAGTTCCAAATACCAGGAGAGTGTTCTCATCGATCTCGCCCTCGAGACCGAAACGCATATTCACCTGATCAGCTCGTCGCTCGGGGTGGTCGTAGACGACCCAATTGACGCCACCGAGCTGCTCCGACCCGGTAGGGTCTTGATCTTCGAGCTTTGCTGCGATCCATTCGGGTTCGACGGGTTCGCCGTCTTCGCGAAACGCCTGCACTACTGTCGCGTACGATTCGTTCTCGGTGGTGTAGTGAATCTGCCAGTAGCTCACCCCATCGTCGCCGGAGGTAAGCGTTGCCTGCTTCGCCTTCCACGTATCTGGCATGTCGGGAACTGCGAGCTCGCGATCCGCACCTGCGCGCTCAGCGAGCGCCGCAACATCAACCGACCGATCTTCGAAATCTCCGGCAGCGCGCGGCACCATGAGATAAATCACGAACACGAGCCCGACCGTGACGAGCAACGAAAAAACGAGGTTATTCACGGTCTTGCGTTGCCGATATAGGCGACTGTTCTCGGCTTTACGCGCTGCGGTTTCGCTCGCGGTCTCTGGGCGGCCAAGCTCAGCGACAATATTCGGTTGCTTCTTCGCCATAGTTACTCTGCGTCACCGGCCCCGGCAGCGTCGTCACCTTTGCGCGCTGCTTCGAGACGCTTGCGAGCGCCGATCAACCATTCTTCACAGCGTGTGGCTAACGCCTCACCGCGTTCCCAGAGCTGGAGCGATTCTTCGAGCGAGGTGCCGCCCTGTTCGAGACGGTTCACCACCTGGATGAGTTCATCGCGGGCGAGTTCGTAGCTCAGGCTTGCGACGTCTGCATCGTTTTGGGCAGTCATGAACTCCAGTCTACTCGCCCGCGGATGCACGTTACGTGGGCGACTAGCTCATGAGCGCGCGTGCCGTGCTGTATGCGCCGGGCGACTCACGTTCTGGAACGTCGAAAATGTGGCTGGGTCCGGTTCCTGCGTCGTCTGCTTCCCACCCAGGGGTGCCATCGATTGCGAACTTCACGAGTGCGCCGTGCACGGAGTCGGCGAGGGCCTGGGGTGGATCGTCACCCGCAACCCCAGCCACTCCAGGGGCATCAAGCCGGTCGAACACAAACGGAATGTCAATGCAATGCCCCGAATAAGGTGGATCTTCAGAGCGCCAGGTAAAACGGTACGACCAAGTAGGACCAGCGTCGGCCTCTGCTCGTGCGGCAGCGACGCGGGGGATCCAAATGTGGAAGACCGAGTCAGATGCGTATCGCTCGAGCAATTCGATGGTGCTTTCTTGCCCTATCGCCATGGGGGTATCGAGCCATCGATCCGCTGCAACGGCAGATGCCCCGAGCGCACGAAGTGTCAGGCGTCTGGGTACGTGCTCAAGTACCAGATTTGAACCAAACATGCCGACGAGCTCGCCCTCGGTTGAGCCGAGAACCAGTGGCACTTTCGCGTTGGGACCATGCGAGACCGATTCGACCGTAGTGGTCGGAACGATAGTTCCGTCTGCGACCGGGCCAATCATTAGCCCATCACGGAGGAGCTGCGAAACTTCTCGGAGCATATGCGGCGGGGCAGGTTGGGTGATGCGAGGCTGCATCTCAAGAAGCTTCGCCTCAGAAAGCTTCGAGAACCCGGTGACATTGTTATCGACCCCGGTGAGCTTGGCGAGATACGCTGAGCGTTCTCGGGCTGCTTCTACTGACGGATCCGCAACTGCCGACGACATTGCGTACCCCGCGCTGAAGAGCCCGGCGGCTCCTGGAGTGCCGAGGAGCGTGAGCACGGCGCCACCGCCCGCAGACTGCCCGGCGATGGTGACCTTGTCGGGATCACCGCCGAACGCATCAATGTGACCGTTCACCCACTCGAGTGCACAAATCCAATCGAGCACGCCGCGATTGGGCACCGCGCCTTCGATCCACCCGAACCCCCGAAAGCCGAGACGGTACGAAATTGTCACGAGCACTACGCCATCGCGCGCAAAGGCTCGACCGTCATACCAGGGGCTCGCGGGGGAGCCTGAGATGAAGCCGCCGCCGTGGATCCACACGATGACCGGAAGCTTTGCCTCGGGATCGAGTGATGGTGTCCACACGTTGACGTTTAAGATGTCGCTTCCCGGAACCGAGAGTTCGGGGATGATGGGCTCGCCAGTCTTGGCGTGCATTGGTGTCGGGCCGAACTCGGTGGCGTCGAATACGCCATCCCACGGTTCTCTGTGCACTGGCCGCGCAAATCGTAGCGGTCCGGTCGGTTCCTCCGCGTACGGTATTCCCCGAAACATCGCGGTGGATCCTTGCCAGATACCCTGCACTTTTCCGGATCGTGTCGTGACGATAGGTCCCTCAGCGCCGTCCATGCTTACACCCGCTCAGAGCCTGCCCGTAGACGTCGCACCAAGCCTGCCACCTGCCACATTGACGGTGAGTGGGGTGCTGGCGGGCGCGTGATCAGGATCGCGCACAACCTCGCCCAAGTGGTCGTCGCCAGCGAACTGCACGATCGCGTACCCGCGCTCGAGAGTAGCCTTCGGTGAGAGCGCGGCGAGGCGTGCTCGGGACTCGGCGAGGGCGCTCGCGCGATCCACAATCGCACGATCTGCCAGCTCGGCGCCGCGCGCCACCCATCGCACGAGTTCTTCGGCGCGCTCGTCAATGATGCGGTCTGGCATAGCGAGCGCGGGCCGGGCACGGAGCTGCGAAATGCGATCGGCCTCGTGCGAGAGCAGCTGACTCAGTCTGCCCGTCATGCGACTGCGAGCCTGATCAATTCCGGCGAGCTCTTCGCCGACATCGGGCACCACGCGCTTCGCAGCGTCAGTGGGCGTGGAAGCACGAAGATCTGCGACCTCGTCGAGCAGGGGCCGATCTGCTTCGTGACCGATCGCAGAAACGATGGGCGCACGTGCCGCGGCGGCCGCGCGTACAACCTGCTCATCTGAGAACGGAAGGAGGTTCTGGAAGTCGCCGCCACCGCGAGCCACGATGATGACATCGACCTTTGTGTCCGCGTCGAGCGCCGCAATTCCCGCAGCAACCTCTTTGGCAGCACGGTCTCCCTGCACCGCGGCGTAGTGGATCTTGAATTTCACCCCGGGCCACCTGAGCGTCGCATTGCGAATGACGTCTTTCTCAGCGTCGGAATCTTTGCCAGTGACAAGCCCAATGAGGCCGGGCAAGAACGGCAACTGCTTCTTGCGTTCGAGCGCGAACAGCCCCTCAGCTTGCAGTTGACGCCGCAATCGTTCGAGTCGCTCAAGCAGTTCGCCGAGACCCACGTGCGAAAGCTCGAAGACCTGCACCGTCAGCGATCCACCCTTGACCCAAAAGTTTGGTTTCACGAGTGCGACCACGCGATCACCCTGCGCAAACTCGCTGGTGAGGCGCTGTGCGACCGACCGCCACACCGTGAAGCTCACGGTCGCGTCTTGCGTGAGATCGCGCAGTTTGCCGTACACGTGACCGCCGCGCACCTGCCACTGGGTGACCTCACCCTCGATCCACACCTGGCCCAAGCGCTCGATCCATGCCGCGATCTTTTCGCTCATGACGCCCACGGGCCACGGTGCGTCGCGAGTTGCCGGAGTCTCTGCTGCCATAATTCGAGCCTACCTGTGCGACCCGGTGACGCTCAGCAAGGCAGCCTACACTTGGGGGTATGAGTGATCAGGTGTCGACTGTGGATCAGCGGACTATCGGGGCACCCGTAGTGAGCCTTGCAATGCCGCGCATGCGGCGTCAGGTGGGGAGGCTCAAAGACCTTCCCGTGAGCGGCGAGAAACGTGTGTTGCTTGCTGCCCCCCGGGGGTATTGCGCTGGGGTGGATCGGGCGGTCGTCGCGGTTGAGAAGGCACTCGACCGATTCGGGGCTCCCGTGTACGTGCGCAAGCAGATCGTGCACAACGTGCACGTGGTGCAGACGCTCGAGAAGATGGGTGCCATCTTCGTTGAGGAGGTAGACGAGGTGCCCGAGGGCGCGAACGTCGTGTTCTCTGCACACGGTGTGTCTCCCGCGGTGGTGCAGGCGGCTGAGGATCGCCATCTGCACGCTATCGACGCGACGTGCCCGCTGGTGACCAAGGTGCATCGCGAGGCCGTGCGGTTTGCGAAGCAAGACATGGAGATTCTGCTCATCGGTCACACCGGCCACGAAGAGGTTGAGGGCACTGCTGGTGAGGCACCCGATCACATCACGATCGTGAATTCACCAGACGACGTCGACACTCTTGAGGTTGAGAACCCAGACAAGCTCATTTGGCTTTCACAGACCACGCTCTCTGTCGATGAAACGATGGAGACGGTGCGGCGCTTGCGCGAGCGGTTCCCGAACCTCCAAGACCCGCCGAGCGACGACATTTGCTACGCGACACAGAACCGCCAGGTTGCCATCAAGAAGATCGCCCCACAGGCAGATCTTGTAATCGTGGTCGGTTCGTCAAACTCGTCGAACTCGGTGCGCTTGAAGGAGGTCGCGCTTGAGTACGGCGCGAAGGCCGCGTACCGCGTCGATTACGCCTCAGAAGTGAAACAGGAATGGCTCGACGGTGTGAACACTGTCGGTGTCACGAGCGGTGCCTCGGTTCCCGAGGTGCTCGTGCAAGAGCTGCTCGACGACCTCGCCGACGCAGGGTATTCCGACGTGCGCGCGACCGTCACGGCCGAGGAGGACCTGGTGTTTTCGTTGCCGAAGGAGCTGCGTCAAGACGCATCGGGCAAGCGCGATGAGCGTGCGCTCGGTGGTCGGGTGCGCTAACGGCCCGCCACTTACGGTTCGCTCACCCTCGCGAGAAGCTCAGTGAGCAACGCCTCGGCGACCGGTGCCGGAAGCCGTTCGACGAGCGTCATGAGCGGCGCAAGGCGCCCGGGCAGCGAGTCTGCGCCAGGATTCACTCCGGCGACGCGCAGAATCAACCAAGCCACGCTCGGTGAGGGCATCCTGAAGCGGCCGCCAACGCTCCTCGGTGCGAAGCCGAGCGCAGTGAGTGCTGCGAGCTCGAGGCGCGCTTCCGCACGAGGCGTTCCGCGCACCGCATCTGCCGCTTGCTCAAGCGCTGCCAGGAATTCTGGAAGCGCCCGCTCGGTCACGGGCGTGATCGTGAGGTGCGCACTGTGAGGGAGGCGGGCCCCATCTGGCTGTGTGGATCCCGGTTGATGCTGTATTCGGAACCCATGGCGCACCATCTCGTCGGCGAGATGGTGCGGATCCACCCACTCATGCGCTGGCAGCGACTCGTCTGCGATGAGCGCAAGCGCCGGACCCGTCGGGTTACCCCAGATCGTAAGGCCCGGTATTGAGGCGACCGCCTGAGTGATCTGCGTCACCGACCGAGCGCACGATGACGTGAGCGACGCGTACCCTTCGTGCCCCAGTCGTTTGGTAATCGCCCATGCTGAGGCGAGCGGTGATGCGGATCGAGACCCAAGCAGCGTCGGATTGACGACCGGATACCCGGCCCAGCTCGTGGTCGCGAAGAACTGCGCCCGATGCCTGCGCCTCCCGCGGTGCAGCAGCACGGAGACACCCTTGGGGGCGTAGCCAAACTTGTGCAGGTCTGCCGAGATGCTCGTCACACCCCGAAGCCTAAAGTCCCACGGTTCGACACGCGGCCACCAGGGAAGTGCAAGTCCGCCAAAACACGCATCAACGTGACACGAAATGCCGAGTCGGCGTGCAGCCGCAGAGACCTCAGCGATCGGGTCAATGATCCCGCTCGGGTAGGTGGGCGCCGAAACGACTACGAGTGCGACGTCGTCGTCGAGCCGATCCACAATTCGCGAAGCAGGTGCGGTGCCGTCTGGCTCGCACGGCACCGGATCCCATTCAAGGTCAAAGAGCTTCGCGGCCTTTTGAAATGCCGCATGTACGAGCGTTGTGGTGACGAGCCGTGGGCGACGCCCCTCGCGCGCAAGTCGTCGGGCGAGTTCTGGGTGTTCCGCTCGCCACAGGTCGCGTGCCGTCTTCACCGCGAGCAAGCAGCTCTCGGTGCCGCCGCTCGTCACGCTTCCGACTACTGGGCTACGAAGCAGCCCAGATCCGGTGCCGTGCAGCGTGCGGCGCATGAAGCCGACAATGTCGCGCTCCATCGCCGCAATTGAGGGGAACGTGGTTGGGTCGAGCCCGTTCAACGGTCGCGCGAGCTCGCCGGCCTCTCGTGCGAGTTCATCAAGCTCTTCCATGCCCGGGTCGTACACGTACGAGAAGACACGACCGCCGTGAGTTGGCGCATCGCGACCTCGCAGCTCCCTTAGTTCGGCGAGTATTTCTTCAGGGGTCACAGTTGCCCTTCGCCAAGGCTGTAACGACGCAGCGTGACGAGACTCACGAGCATTAGCAAGGCTGGCACGAGACTAAACGACAGCGCGATACCCGAAATCGCGCTCGCAGGTTGGGTAACCGAAATGCCCGCGACCGATTCGAGATATCCAGTCGCCGCAAGCACAATTGCCAGAACAGTCGAACCGAGCGCCATGCCTGCGGTCTCACCTGCAGTCCACACTCCGCCGAATACGCCAGCGCGAGTTTCGCCTCCACCTGAGGTTGCAGCATCTTCACTCATCACGTCAGGCAGCATTGCCATCGGCATCGTTTGCATGCCCGCGTACGCCGCACCTGCAAGGGCAACCGGTGCGAGGATCCACATGCCCGGCCAAATAATCATTGCAGTGAGGGCGATCGTGGCGAGGAGGAACAGCACGCTCGCGATGCGAAAGGTGCGTTTCTTGCCGATGCGATCTGCGATCCACCGCCACACCGGTGCCACAAGCAACGCCGGAGCAATGAGCGCCACAAAGAGATAGGTGACCGCGCCCTGGCTGTGAAGAATCCACGTCGCCACATACTGGGCGCCCGCGAGCATGAGCCCCGTTGCGAGGCCCTGCAACATGAACGTAGCGAGCAGCGTACGAAACGGTCGACTCTCGCGCAGCACGCGTATGCCCGCGCGGTAGTGCGAAAGCAAGTTCGTCTCGTGGGTGCGCACGATGGGTGTGGATCGAGGCGCGACGCTCGTCGCGATTGCCAGGCCGATGGCGAGTAGAACCGCGGCAACGAGGGCCATCACGAGATACCCGAGGAGTGCATTCTCAGGGAAGAGATCGCGGATCTCTGGCCCGCCAGCACCAAACAGGAGGATTGCGAGTGTGAGAACAACGACGCGCCACGTGAGCAATCTCGTGCGCTCGTTATAGCCGTCGGTGAGCTCGGCAGGGAGCGCGATGTAGGGGATTTGGAACAGACTGAAGAACGTTGCCGCAGCGATAAACGCAACGAGGACCCAGATTGAAGCTCCCACGGAACCGAGACCCGCGGGAACCGCAAACATCGCGATAAACGCGAGCGGCAAACCAACCGTGCCGAGAAGCATCGGCCCGCGACGCGATCCAGATCGCGCGAGGGCACGGTCGCTCAGTCCGCCAATGACGGGGTCGATAACGACATCCCAAATCTTTGCGAGCGTGACGATTGCCCCAGCCGCGAGCGCAGTGACACCGAGCGAGTCGGTGAGGTAGTACACGAGCACCAAACCGGGGAGCGTTGCGAACCCTCCCGTAGCGAGTGACCCTGCGGCATAGCGCGAGACGATCGAGCGCGGAAGCCTGCCAGACGAAACAGGCGTGCCTGGGGTGCTCGGCGACGCTGAACTCAACGGTGAACTCATGAACTCAGCGTAGCTGAGCGGAGGTGACTACAGGCCAGTTCTACCCTGCAGGTTTTCGATGAGCTCCGTTGACTTTTCGGGATTGCCGAGGACATTCAGGAGATCGGGGGTCGTCATAATCGCGATGAACACTACGGCGATGACGAGCACAGTGACGATCGCCCCAGCCGCGAGTGGCACCCAGAACGTCAACTTGCCCGCGCGCAGTCGGCAGATCGAGTACACGAGCACGATGCCGTAGAACGCGAGCAGGGCGATGCCGATGATCTTTCCTGCCGGATCGATCCAGCTTGGAACAGTGAAGCTCTCGAAACCTGGTGCGGTGCCGATGATGCGGAATGTTGAACTCAGGCTAATCATCGCGAGTCCCGACTGCAGAGCGCCGATGAGGCCGACGACGAGCAACAGGATCGTGACAACCTTGTCTGCGCCGCGGGCCGGCTTGGTGGCAGCGGGTGCGGGGGCGGTTGACGGCGCTAATGAACTCGGGGCGGCCTGATTATGCAGCGGCGCCTGCGACGGGGCTTGCGTTAGTCCCTGTTGCGGCGCCTCAGCACGATACGGTGCACCTGCGTTTGCCTGTGACGGACCGTGTTGCTGCTTACTAGCGCTGCTTCGCGGCGGTAGCGCCGCACCTACGCCGAGGTTGTGTGGCACGCCCGGCATATTCGCTGAGCCTGCGTTGCTGGGCGGTGTGGTCGTGGGTGTCGATGTGCCGGCCGCCGCGGCTGTGTCGTCGGATGCGCCCGACTCCTCCGCGCCCTCGGGCTTCCATTCCCAACCCTCGGGCGCGTACTCTCCGTACTCCGGCTTCGGGCGGTTGTCGCCCTCGTTCTCAGTTGCCACTAGTTGCTCACAGACTTTCCGGCTGAACCAAGCTGTTCCGCGGCCAACGCGATACGAGCAGCCATGCTGTTCTCCGCCTGCTTGCCCCAGGCACGTGGGTCGTAGGTCTTCTTGTTGCCAACTTCGCCATCGATCTTGAGCACGCCGTCGTAGTTCTTGAGCATAAAGTCGACCACGGGGCGCGTGAACGCATACTGTGTGTCGGTGTCGATATTCATCTTGATCACGCCATTGCGAACCGCTTCTGCGATTTCCTCAGCCGACGACCCCGATCCACCATGGAACACAAGGTCGAGCGGCTTTTCGCCAGTGCCGTACTTAGCGGCGAGGCCCGATTGGATTTCTGCAAGGAGTTCTGGGCGAAGCTTCACACCGCCCGGCTTGTACACGCCGTGCACATTGCCGAAGGTGAGCGCGGTGAGGTAGCGGCCCTGCTCGCCGAGCCCGAGTGCCTCAACCGTTGCGACCGCATCTTCGAGGGTCGTGTAAAGCTGATCGTTGATCTCGTGGGTGATGCCGTCTTCTTCGCCACCAACGACGCCGATCTCAACCTCGAGGATGATGCCGGCCGCTGCCATGCGGGGGAGCAGTTCTTTTGCGATCTCAAGATTCTCTGTCAGCGGTACCGCCGACCCGTCCCACATATGCGACTGGAAGTAGGGCAGCCCACCCTCTTTAATGCGCTCTTCGCTCGCAGCGACGAGGGGGAGCACGAAGTTGTCGAGGTGCTGCTTAGGGCAGTGGTCGGTGTGCAGAGCGACGGTGACGCCGTACGCCTTCGCAACCTCTTCGGCGTACTTCGCGAATGCAATTGCGCCGCCCACGCGGTTCTGCACGGTGTGGCCAGCGAAGTAGTCTGCGCCACCGAAGCTCACCTGAAGAATGCCATCTGAGCCTGCCTCAGCGAATCCCTGAATAGCAGCGTTAATAGTCTGCGAACTCGAAACGTTCACCGCGGGGAATGCGAAGCCACCATTCTTGGCTGCGTCGAGCATTGCTGCGTACTGTTCCGGGGTTGCGACTGGCATATGGGCTCCTTGGCTCTTGTGTCTGCGGCCACCCCAGTCTACGCGGTAGTCTGTGTGTCATGACTGAACCTACTTCGCTCGGCGATTGGCAGCCCGACCGTAACCTCGCGATGGAGCTCGTGCGAGCCACTGAAGCGGCCGCGATGCGCGCTACTCCGTGGATCGGGCGTGGCGACAAGAACGCTGCAGATGGTGCTGCTGTCGATGCGATGCGCCGCTTCCTCTCGACCGTGAATATGAATGGCACGGTCGTGATCGGCGAGGGCGAGAAAGACGACGCTCCATGGTTGTACAACGGTGAAGTAGTGGGCAACGGCCTCGGAGCTGACTGCGATGTCGCGGTTGACCCCATTGACGGCACGCGACTCACGGCCGAGGGTCGCCCCGGCGCACTCTCGGTGATCGCTGTGGCGGATCGCGGAAGCATGTACGACCCGTCAGCTGTCTTCTACATGGACAAGCTGGTGTGCGGGCCCGATGGCGTTGGCATTGTCGATATTCGCAAGCCAATCGGAGCGAACATTCGTGACCTCGCGAAGGCAAAGGGTGTTGATGTTTCAGACATTCGCGTTGCAGTGCTCGATCGCCCTCGTCACGAGGGTTTGATTCAGGAGATTCGTGAGGCTGGGGCTGGAACGCGTCTGCTTATGGACGGCGACGTGGCTGGTGGCGTGAACGCTGCGCGTTGGGATTCGCGGATTGACCTGTGTGTCGGTATCGGCGGTACCCCCGAGGGCATCATCACCGCGTGCGCGGTGAAGGCGCTTGGTGGAGTCATTCAGGGTCGTCTCTGGCCAAAGGATGATGAGGAGCGCCAGCGAGCTATCGACGCGGGGCATGATCTCGACCGCGTGCTCGAAGCTAACGACCTTGTCGCGAGTGACAACTGCTACTTTGTTGCGACCGGCATCACTGACTCCGAATTCGTTGACGGTGTGCAGCGTCGCGGTCCATTCGTTCGCGCGGAGAGCATTGTGATGCGCTCACACTCTGGCACAATTCGCCACGTCACGAGTGACATGGATCCGAACCGCTGGGACTAACACAGCCAGAACTGACGCCGAGACGCTCAGCTCTCGTTCGCTGAGCTTGAGCTTTGTGCCTCTACACGCTCGAGCGATGCGAACTCTGGGGCAACCAGCGGTCTCACCGCATCTTCGAGCTGTGATGGTTCACTGAGTGCGTCGCCGTTCAACGCGCCGATTTTGCGTGTTGTAGGCAGTACTTGGCGTTCAAGCGAGCCGACGTAAGCGTTGTAATCTTGCACGCTGCGTGACAGTGTTCGACCGAGCTTGTCGAGGTGCCCAGCTGTCGTGCCGAGTCGCTTGTTCAGTTCGCGGCCTAGCTCGAAGAGGGTGCGGGCCTCGTTCGAGAGCGATTCTTGGCGCCAGCTGTAGGCGACAGATTTGAGAATCGACCAGAGACTGACAGGTGAGGCGAGAGCCACCCGGCGTTCGAATGCGAATTCAAGGAGCACGGGATCTGCATCGAGCGCTGCAGACAGCAGGGACTCGCTCGGCACGAACGCAATGACAAACTCTGGGGAGTCACCGAGCGCTGCGGCGTAGTCGCGACCGCTCAGGGTGACGATGTGGTCGCGCATGGCCTTTGCGTGTTGCGCGAGGAGCGCGGACGTCTGCTCTTCGTCACCTCGAACCGATTGTGACGTGAGGTACGAATCGAACGGCACCTTCGCATCAATCGCAATCGATTTGCCGCCGGGCAGCTTCACGACGAGGTCGGGCCGTACCGCCCCATTCAGTGTCTGAATATGCTGTTGTACTTCGAAATCGACATGCTCAAGCATGCCAGCCGCCTCGATGATGCGCTTCAGTTGCGTTTCGCCCCACAGGCCACGAGTGTTGTTTGAACGGAGCGCAGACGCGAGGCTTTCGGCGGTGCCGCGAAGTTTCTCTTCGGCCCGGGCCGCCTCTCGCAACTGCTCAGTCAACTCACCGTGCTGGCGCGCCCGCTGCTGCTCGATATCGACCACGGTGCGCTCAAGTTTGCCGAGGCTCGACTGCAGCGGCGCGAGCTGTTGCAGCACTCGCTGCTCTTCACGATCGAGCTCTATGCGCCGTTCAGCGTTTGCTTGAGCTTCTCGAAGCCGCTCCTCGAGCCCCTCGGACCGGGCCGAAGAAACGGCTAGTTCTTGCTGCACTCGCTGGCCCCGGAGCGCCATAATCAGCGCACCAATTCCCGCGCCAAGCACGAGCGCGACCACGAGCAAAAGCGTGAACACCACTGGAGAAATCGTCATGCACCCATGGTGTCATTGACCACCGACAAACCCTGACTATTCGACGATCTGATCCACACTTTCGATTCCGTTGCCACCGAGACGCACCTCATCGAAGACGCCGCTGCGGGCATCGGTGACGAGACGCTCGTGTGCGGTAGTTTCGGCGTCTGGTCCAGACCTCGATTCCCGAAGCTTCACCCTGAGCGATGAGATCCCGCAGCTGCTGAGATGCAAGATTGAGGCTGTTGCTCACCTGTACTGCGACGGAGTTGTCAGTCACCGCAACCGAGTGGCGCCAGCCACTGAACAGTGTGTTGACGAACGGGAGATGCTTATCAAGTTTCGTATCGGGTGAGAGTCGCGCGGTCAGCGTGTTCTCGGTGGGTGACAGTAGTGTGCCGTTCTCGCTCACGTAGCCAGTGAACTCCAACGATGAGTCAGAAATTCGGGTGTGGATCGCGCGCAGCGCAACGATCAGCATTTCTTCTTCGGCTGCGCCTGCACGCAGCCCGAAATGACCATCGAGTTCTGCGGGAGCCTCGCTGAGGCGCCCGTCTGGTCCGTAGATTCCTTCGACGTAGAACTCGCCAACATACCCCTGTTCCAGCAGGTCGTTCATGGCCGAACACATCTGAGCGAAGCGTACGAGAGCACTTTCGTCGATGCATGAATCTTCAGCGATCACGGAGTCCACCCGACCGTTCTCGCCGTATCCCTCGGTAGTTGAGAGTGATATCTGAGTGATCTTGGTTGCGTGAGCGCAACTCACGGCCGCAATTTCTGCGGCCTGCTCTAATGTGAGGTCGGGCGAAACAACCATTTCGGCGTCCCTGAAAGAGTGACTGCGGTGATGACGAGCATCGCCGTTGCAGCAGCCCGTATCCTCGCCTTTGCAGTCATATCTGGCATCTTATGACGGGCTACGTGGAAGTCACAGCTTCAGCGGAATCGCCTTGAGCTGCTGGACTGTGAGCCCGACCTTCTTCGCGAGGGCTTTCACATCGGCGACCTCGTGACGCTTCGCCGCATCAATGATGATCGCCGCGCACGCCTCGGCGTCGGCGAGAGCATCGTGATGGGCAAACTCTCCGAATCCCGCGGCCTCAGCCGCGAGCGGAAGACGGTGCGACGGAATCTCGTAGGTCTTTCGCGAGACGAGCACGCTGCAGAGGTATTTCAGTCGAGGTGTAGGCGTGATTGTCTCAGCGCAGGCCGCCCGAATCACGCCCATATCGAACGCCGCATTGTGCGCAACCGCGACATCAGTACCGATGAAATCCCGAAGCCGCTCGAGTTGCCCCTCCCATGGAGCCGATTCTGCAACCATTTCTGCCGTGATGTTGTGAATCTTCACATTGAAAGGCAAGAACTCGGCGTGGCCCTCAGGGGGTCGGATCAGCCAGTAATCCTGATCCACCACAACACCGTCACGCACACGAACGAGCCCAACGGAACACGCAGAGGATGGGTGGCTATTCGCGGTCTCGAAGTCGATAGCGGTGAAATCTATGGGCACGCGTATAGCCTGACACACCCCGCCGACAAGCAACCGTGTGCGATGCGCTTGCAAGCGTCTAAACTCGCTAGTACACCGCTCGGTGAGTGAGTCAAAGGAGACTGCCATGATTCCCGTCATTAATTACTGGGCCGTAATCATCGCCGCGATATCCACGATGGTCGTTGGCTCAGTCTGGTACACCCCGAAGGTGTTTGGTAATGCCTGGATGCGGCTAGCGAAAGTCGACCCCAACTCAGGCAAGAGTGCGGTTGGACCCATTGTGGTCACCGTGATCGTGAGCCTCATTTCTGCGTGGGTACTCGCGGGCGCAACGTGGATCTCAAATGAGTTCTACGGTGGATCATTCTTGCTCGCGGCGCTGCTTACCGCGGTGATTTTGTGGGCTGGGTTCACCGCTGCTCGGTTCATTACGCACGATGCGTTTGAGGGCAGACCAGCCGGCCTCACCATCATGAATATTGCGCACGAGTTCGTGACGTTCGTCGTGATGGCGGTGATCATCGGCGTTTGGCCTCCCGCGGTCGCGTAGACTGGACCCTCGTGGCTCTAACTATTGGAATCGTCGGACTCCCGAACGTCGGCAAGTCGACCCTCTTCAACGCACTTACCCAGAATGACGCGCTCGCCGCGAACTACCCGTTCGCAACAATCGAGCCAAACATTGGTGTCGTGAACCTTCCTGACCCCCGACTCGACAAGCTAGCCGAGATTTTCGGGAGTGAGCGGATCCTGCCTGCGCCCGTGAGTTTTGTCGACATCGCTGGCATCGTGAAAGGTGCAAGCGAGGGTGAGGGGCTTGGCAATAAGTTTCTTGCGAACATTCGCGAGGCCGACGCAATTGCACAGGTCGTGCGTGGCTTCTCTGACCCCGATGTCATTCACGTTGATGGGGATGTGAACCCGTCGAGTGACATGGAGACGATCAACACTGAGCTGATCCTCGCCGACATGGAGACGCTCGACAAGGCACTCGTGCGCTACGAGAAAGAGCTCAAGAACAAGAAGATCGATCCCTCGGTAGTCGCAGCGGCGAAGGCTGCGCGAGAGGCGCTCGACGAAGGTAAGTTGCTTTCGCTCGCGGGTGTGGATCTGGAGCCGATTCGCGAACTCGGTCTGCTCACCGCGAAGCCGTTCCTCTATGTCTTCAACGTTGACGAGGGCGTGCTCGGCGACAAGTCGAAACTCGACGAGCTTGCTGCGCTAGTCGCTCCTGCGAAGGCAATCTTCCTCGACGCGAAGCTCGAGAGCGAACTCATCGAGCTCGATGATGAGGACGCCATGGAGCTCCTCGCTTCTATTGGCCAGGAGGAGAGCGGTCTCGATCAGCTCGCGCGCATTGGCTTCGACACGCTTGGGTTGCAGACCTACCTCACGGCGGGTCCGAAAGAGGCGCGCGCTTGGACGATCAAGAAGGGGTCGACAGCGCCGCAGGCGGCTGGCGCTATCCACACCGACTTCGAGAAGGGCTTCATTAAGGGCGAGATCATCTCGTTTGCTGACCTCGTCGAGACTGGGTCTGTTGCTGAGGCTCGTGCGAAGGGCAAGGCCCGCATGGAGGGCAAGGACTACATCATGCAGGACGGCGATGTCTGCGAGTGGCGGTTCAATGTCTGATTCGTTGCCGCCGTGCCCCGAGTGTGCCGGGCCTTACGCGTACGAGCAAGGCGCGCTGCTCGTTTGCCCCATGTGCGGACACGAGTGGTCGGCAGATCAAGCTGAGGCGCGTGAGCCTGAAGAGCCTGTGATCAAGGATGCCGTGGGTAACGTGCTCTCTGATGGCGACACCGTTACGCTCGTGAAAACTGTGAAGGTCTCCGGCGGTGGCGGCGGCACCATCAAAGTCGGCACCAAGGTGACCGGTATTCGTCTCAACCCCGGAGGCGCTGGCGGTCACGACATCGATGCCCGCGTGCCTGGTTTTGGCAACATGCAGCTCAAGTCGAGCGTGGTCAAGCGCGCGAACTGAGTTAGTGATTGAGTTCGATGTCCGGCTCCAACGTTGCATTCAGTGACGAGTATCGCCTTCGAGTAGCCAACGAGACATTTGAACTCATTGAGGGTGAGGTCCGACCGTTTCTCGATTCAGGAGGAAGGCTGTGGTCTAAGGGGTCAAGAGGATACCCTGCAAGACTTCGCCGAATTCTTGAAAAGTTGGACACTGCTCACGCTGTTACGTTTGCGACGCTCGACGCCATGAGATTGCCTCTTGAACAAAGAGTTGTCGAGCATGTTGTACCCATGAAACGTATCATCATCGAGATTGTTGATCCGCGCCAAGCCGATCCTCGCTCAAACACGAGCCACTCACCAATTGCTGGTGGTCCCGCTGGCTCACCTGAGCACTTGATTAAGATTTTTGATCGTCTTCTGCAGAAATGTTGGGTTACTGAAGAAGAGCACGACCGTCTCAACCGTGCTGGGCGCAGCTTTCAGTGGGACGCGCCGAATGGCGACGGTTGGTCACGGTATAAAAAGGCACAAATCAATGTGCACGCCGTGTGTGTTCGCCCAGAATCCGTTGGTGTAGAGAGTCCTGTTTGACCGCTTCAGGTCGTTCCCACATCGGGTCAGGACTGCGATCTTCCACTTTGCCTTCCGCCTTGAGATCGAGGATGGGTGATCGCTCACATTAGGTTGTTGACCCATTTTCTCCACAGGCTGACTGATTTGGTCTGATAGCCGACCCGCGTGGATGCAGACTCGACCTATGGGAATCAGATACTATACAAATGGATTCAACACCGAACTGAGTGGACAGGCCCGGACGTGTCCTCTTGCCTAACGCCAAACGTTATTAACGCCTGGCGTTATGTTTTGATATCATGATTAGATCGTTCGGTAATAAGGACACTGAGCGATTGTGGCGTAGGGAACGGGTAAGGTCGATCGATCCTCGGATTCATTCGGTTGCGCTACGGAAGCTGCGCCAGGTGGAAGCAGCGGTGTCACTCGAAGACCTCCGGATTCCGCCAGGGAACCGGCTCGAATCACTGAAAGGCGACAGGGTCGGAGAACATAGCATCAGGGTTATTGATCAATGGCGGATTTGCTTCGTGTGGACCGCAACTGGGCCAGAAAGGGTTGAAATCGTTGACTACAATTGACAAGCTCTCCCCGATTCATCCGGGTGAGGTGCTCATGGAGGACTTCATCACCGGTTTTGGTATCACACAACACAAGCTAGCCGTGTCAATCGGGGTGCCCCCGCGTCGCATTAATGAAATTGTGCACGGTAAGCGCTCGATTACAGCAGATACTGCGCTTCGTCTGAGTAGATATTTTGGTGTGTCTGCACAGTTCTGGATGAATCTGCAGGTGCGCTACGATCTCGACCTTGCTGAGGATCGCGTTGCCGATGAGATCGCCGAAATCGCTCCTTTGCGTGCCGCCGATGCCTCGCTTGACGTTCAGTCTTAATGTCACCCTCGATGGTTGTATCGACCACCAAGAAGGGATCGCTGACGACGAGACGCACGCCTACTTCACTCGTCTAATGGATGAGTCCGGGGCAATGCTCTGGGGCCGGACCACCTACGAATTGATGGAGAGTTATTGGCCGGCAGTCGCCCGCGGTGAAATCGAAGCTCCCGCAGCGGAACGTGATTGGGCGGTCAAGCTTGAGAGTAAGCCGAAGTATGTCATGTCGACGACGAGACATGATTTTCCGTGGACCAACACACACCACCTCGTCGGAGACTTGCGGACTGCAGTTCAAGAACTTAAGGACAGCACTCCCGAAGGGGTGCTTCTCGGCAGCGGAAAGCTTGCCAAAGAGCTGGACCGGTTAGGCCTGATCGATGAGTACAGGTTCCTGATCCACCCAGTGATTGCGGGGCATGGACCCGAGCTGTACGAAGGCGGGTTACCAAGCGCACGACAGTTGAAACTGATTTCAGCGGAACCAATGAGTAACGGCGTGCTCGCCGCGCACTATCGGCGGGTCGCCTAGAGTACGGTTAGGGGCATCATGAAGATTACTCTCCCCGATGACTGTGGCAACTCACCTCGCAACCTGCTCGTGAGCCAGTTCTCAGCGGATTGGGCTGCAGGAAAGATTGAGAGCCTGCGACCTCTGCTCTCTGACGACGTGCAGTGGGAAGTCGTGGGGTGGCCCGAGCTCGATAGCGAGGCTGCCCTTTCGTTCCCGAAAGATGTGCGAGAAGTCGAGGTGTTTACCGCGATCAATCACGGCAGAGCCTCGTCCTGCAATGGTTTCATGCTCACGGGTGCGGGGCGCATAGACTTCGCTCACGTGTTCCTCTTTACTGGGGTCGCAAAAACAGCAAAAATCAACCAGATTCGCACATACCTAGTTCAGATTTGAATTGGTGGATTGCTCTCGCAGAGTCAGGGTTGAGGTGTTGCGGGAGGCGCTGAGGGTATCGTCTCGTCGAGACCGCGGCGGATCAATTCATTTCGTGCGCGTTTGAGGCCTCCGTGTTCTAGGGCAGCGAGCGATGTGCGGCCGCTCCACACGCGGCGGCCGTGCCGGTGAACCGTCACTTCGAGGTCTCCGACCAGGTGCTCGAGATCGCCAGGAACATTGCGGTGCTCACTCGGGAGTGGAACAGGCAACACGAATGCCTGATCGAGAGGCGCCGTTGCAGAAACTTCGATCCGCCACCCAAAACCGCGCCCCGACAACCGCCAGTGCTCGTCGCCCGTGCGAGTTCGCACGGGGCTCACGACTGGGTTGCCGAGGCGGATCACCTGGCCGTCGGACAGGCGGACCACGAGTGCGGTGACCTCTACTCGCATGCGACCGGTCGTGACGACACCACCCGCGAACGCGAGGCACGCTGCCGGTTCAGCGAATCCCTGAGCCTGCCCCCACCACCACGACTCAGGGAATCCCTCGCGCCCCCAGTTCTTCTCTGCGTACACCTGGGCCTCGTGAAACTGCCAGGTCTCATCGCCAACTTTCGCCATGCCAGACGCCTTGCCGCTCGAACGACGAGAGCGTTGTGCGCGGCGTGGTGAGAGTCTCGGCCCCTGACGGGTTCGCGTCATTCATTCTCACCCCGGCCGCTGCTCGGGTGCGAGAGGAGCACCCAAACGTGTCGATTGAGATTGTCACTACGACTCGAAGAGCGCTGCAGCAACGCTCTGATATCGATCTTGAGATTGTCGTCGGTGAGCCGCAAGTGAATCGGGCAGAAACGTCTCAACTGTGCGAATACACCTTTGGACTCTATGCGTCGAAGAGCTACCTCAAGCGCAACGTTGCGCCGACCGACCTCACTACGCTTGGGCAGCATCCATTGATCTATTTTGCGGACACGATGCTGCAGGTGGACGCCTTGGATATGCTGCAGGACTTCGACGTGGAACGACAAGAAACGATCTCGGGAAGCAGCACATTTGTGCACGTGGAGGCGACGCGGGCTGGTGCCGGCATCGGCCTGTTGGCCGGTTATATGGCTACGCGTCACAGAGAGCTCGTGCGGATTATGGAAGACATCGTGAACATTTCGCTGAGCTATTGGATGGTTTCTCGGCGGGATACGCTGCAGCGTCCGGAAGTCGCCACCATGGTGAGAGCTCTTCGTGCTCAAGTGCGAGAGATGCGAACGGACCTTTTGGGCTGATTGACATTGCGCGGCATTGATGAAACTTGCGGGGGCCGCACTTCGCCCGGGTAAGTTGGAGGGGTGACCGAAACCTCGAAACCAACTGTTTTTTCGATGCTCGCTGGCAAATCTGATGCCGAGGCGACGCACCGGGTGGCATTTTTGCACGGGCTGTTTGGGCGGGGGCGCAACTTTGCAACCATTGCGGGTGCGCTCGCGCCCGAGGTGCAAAGTCTGCTTGTCGACCTGCCAAACCACGGCAAGTCGGCGTGGACTGCAGAGTTTGACTATGCGGAGATGGCCGACCTCACCGCCGAGCACTTGCGCGCCGATTTCGCGGCGAGCGGGCCTATCGACATTGTGGGTCATTCAATGGGCGGCAAGGTCGCAATGGTGCTCGCGCTCAGGCATCCCGACCTCGTGCGCAAGCTCGTAGTAGTCGATATCGCTCCGGTGACATCTGATCCCGCGCAAGGTAACTTCGCCCATTTGCTCGACTCGCTCGCGAGTGTGGATCTGGCGCAGGTTGGGCGCCGAGCAGAGGCCGACGAGGCGCTCAAGGGTCCAATCCCGCAGGCTGGAGTTCGCGGATTTCTACTTCAGAATCTCAAGCACGGCGACAATGGCTTTGAATGGGAGCCGAATCTCGACATGCTCCGCGCAGAGCTTCGCACGATCATGGCCTTTCCTGGGATTTCAGCACCGAGCTTCGGTGGTCCGGTGCTGTGGATCCGTGGTGACAAGTCAGATTATGTGCGCGACGAGGCAATACCGATTATGAAGTCCCTGTTTCCTGAAGTCGAACTCGTTACGGTTGAGGGCTCAGGACACTGGGTGCACTCGGAGCAGCCGCAGGCGTTTACCGAAGCGCTCCGCACATTTTTGCTGTAGTTCGGGTGTTCAATGTCGGTGGTGGCGCACATACTTGAAGAAGTGAACTTCACCGACGAAGGAGCAACATGACCGCTTCACTTGCAACATATTTCGCGTTTCCGGGAAATACCGACGAGGTGCTTACGCACTGGCAAGAGGTGCTGGGTGGTGAGCTTGAGCTTGTGCGATACGGCGACATGCAGCTCGAAGGCATGCCGTTTGAACCCGATCCACAATCGGTTGCGCACGCAACTCTCACGCTGCCCGTTGGTGTCATCGCCGGAAGCGATTCAATGGACGATCGCGACTACCCGCTTCGAGATACCGCGTACTCAATGCTTTACACCACAGACACGGTTGATGAGGCCCGCGGTTTCTTCAACGCGTTTGTCGAACAGGGCGGATCGGTAGGAATGCCGTTCGAACGAGCACCCTGGGGTGACTGGTACGGGCAGGTCTTCGACCGCTACGGGGTGATGTGGGCGTTCTCGTGCGAAGCGGGGGAGTAGAACCCGCCACTTCGCGGTGAAGTTACGGCTTAGTCTGTGAGACAGAACGGGTGGCCTGCAGGATCTAGAAACACCGTCCATCCATCGTTCTCGCCGGGTTGTACCGGATGCAGCGTCGCTCCTGCGGCAAGGGCAATCGGAGTTGCCTCGGTGAGTGAGGACACCCTGAAGTCGAGGTGTGCCTGCTGTGGAATCGGGCCGTCTGGCCAGACCGGTGCAGTGTAGTTCTGTACTTGCTGAAACGCGAGCCGAAAACTCGTGCTCACGCCTTCTGGAGGCAATACATTTACCCAGTCGTACTCGGCGCCCGACGCATCGACCTCCCATCCGAGCAGGCTCGCATAGAACTCTGCGAGTGCGCGTGAATCGGGGCAGTCGAGGACGTAGGTGTGCATCGTTACACGTATTGAAGCGTTCATTCGCGCAGTCTACGTCCGCTCAGATTGAACGTCCATGCGACTTTTATACACATTTGAGGTTGGGCGCCAGACACGCGCACGAAGTCACAGGTGTTTCAAATGGCTTCGGGTTAGCCTCATGGCATGAGCACCACTGGGGCAGTTCCGCGAATGTCAGTTGCTGTTGGTGACGAGATCACCATTTCACCCTCCGAGCTACGGGAGCTTGGGGAGCAAATGCAACGGTTCCTTCTCGAGTATCAGTTTGCGATGCAAGAGGTTGAGACAAAGCTCGCGATCCTCCGTGAAGAGTTCGTGCACATGCACGAGTACAACCCGATTGAGCACGTGACGAGCCGAGTGAAGACGCCTGAGAGTCTCATCTCGAAAGTTGAGCGTCGCGGAGTCGAGCCCGATGTGGACTCGATCCGCCGCGAAATTCATGACATCGCGGGAGTGCGCGTGACCTGCGCCTTTATTCGCGATGTGTATCGGCTGTTTGATCTGCTCACGCAGCAAGACGATGTGACTGTGCTCGAGGTCGAGGATTACATTGAGCACCCCAAGTCAAACGGCTACAAGAGCCTGCACACCATTATTTCGGTGCCGGTGTATCTCTCGACCGGGCGCATTGATGTGCCCGTCGAGGTGCAGTTTCGCACCATTGCGATGGACTTTTGGGCGAGCCTTGAGCACAAGATTTTCTACAAATACCAGCGCCAGGTACCGGCCCAGTTGCTCGATGACCTGAAGAGCGCCGCGGTGACTGCGTCTGAACTCGATAACCGCATGCAGCAGCTGCACGTGCAGATGCACGGTGAGCAGCCGGCAACCTCGCCCATTAATCTTCGCGAAATTCGAGAAGTGCGGGAGCGAATTAGAAGGGTCTAATGTGAACCAGCACCAGGAAGCGCCCACGAACGAGATTGAACTACTGCTCCAATATTTGCAGGAGGCCAGGGAGGCGCTTCTGTGGAAGTTGGAGGGGCTCAGTGAGTACGACATTCGTCGTCCCTTGACTCCTACAGGCACGAATCTTCTCGGCCTCGTGAAGCATGTCGCGGGTGTAGAACACGAATATTTCACCGATTGTCTTGGGCAATCGAGAGCGTTCGATGCTCCCTGGCTAGCTGATGACACTCCCGATAACTCAGATATGTGGGCGACAGACGATGAATCACGTGAGTTCATTGTCGATCTGTACCGCACCGCCTGGAAGAGTGATGACGCTATCGTGCGCGAACTGGGGCTCGAAGCTACTGGTGTGGTGCCGTGGTGGAAGAACAAAGAGACCACCGTGCGGCGCCTCCTCATTCACATGATCGCTGAGACGCACCGGCACGCGGGTCACGCAGATATTCTGCGCGAATTGATCGACGGCGCCGTTGGTCTGCGCCCGACAGTAACGAACATCCCTGCGCAAGAGCGAGAATGGTGGATCGAGTACGTCGAAACCCTCGAGAAAGCGGCACGTGAGGCGGAAGCCGCCTCTAAGCTCGAACCGTGAACGAGAGTGAATATCTTCCCGGTGGATCAGGGGGCGTCTGGCGCATACGCGATGCTGACGGCGTAACCCGCGTGCACCGCCCGACCGGGCCATGGACACCGGCGGTCCACGAATTGCTGGAGCATTTGCGAACGAAACGCCTTGAGGGAATCCCGCACGTACTCGGGTTCGATGATGAGGGCCGCGAAGTGCTGAACTACCTTCCGGGTGAAACGCTCGATCCAGAACAGGTCGAAGTGAGAGATGCCGCACTCGCAGACGCAGCAGCGTGGCTCAGCAAGTTTCACCGAGCGGTCGAGGACTTTGAACCAACGAGTAACCTGTGGCGACAGGGGGAGCAGCCGATCCACCGCGAAAACGGCGAGATTATTTGCCACAATGACCCAGGACTCTATAACTGGGTCATTGTCGACGGTGACTTCGCGGGAATGATCGACTGGGACCGTGCTGGCCCGGGCCAACCTATTGACGACCTGGCATTTCTCTGCTGGTCGGGAGTACCTCTGCTCCGCGAGCTTCCGCTTGAGGATGTGGCACGCAGACTGCATGTCGCAGCGACGGCTTACGGGGGAGTGAGCGCAGCGCAGCTGCTCGATGCCGTATCGCACAGGATGGGGCTCATCGCCGACCGTTGGAGGGTCGGCCTCGAAAATGGAGACCCGGGTACCCTCGCGCTCAAAGAATCTGGCATCATGGCGAGGCATGAGGCTCGCGTTTCTGCATTCACTGAGAGACGAGACGAGATTCGCGCATTACTGACTGAAGAAAGGGCAGATGCATGACTACAGTGTTTGACACCCCGGTGCTTGGTGATGGAGGAATTGAGACAGCACTCGAAGATCGTCTCGGGCAAGAACTGCCCGAGTTTGCTGCGTTCGTGCTGCTCGACACCGAGGCGGGGCGTGAGTCTCTGCGTGAGTACTATCGCCCCTACCTCGAGCTTACCGAGCGCGACAGCCTGCCGATGCTTCTCGACACCCCGACCTGGCGTGCAAACCCAGATTGGATCGCGCTCGTCGATGGAGAGGAAGATCCACAACATACGCGGCTCAACACCTTGAACACCGACGCGGTCACGCTGCTTCGCGAGTACGTACTCCGCGTCGCGCCGAACGCTCAGATTGAGATCAACGGAGTCGTGGGGCCGAGGTTTGACGACTACGAAGCGTCTCAGCGCATGAGCGCTGAAGAGGCCGAGGCATATCACGGCCCGCAGGTGCGCGCGCTCGCCGATGCAGGGGCGGATCGAGTGACCTCGGTCACCACGCTCGATGCCGCAGAAGGACTCGGCGTTGTGCGCGCCGCGCTCGCCGCAACGATTCCGGTCGTGGTGTCGTTCACCGTTGGAGCCGACGGTAAGCTCGCCGACGGAAGCAGTATCGTCGAGGCGATTCGCGAGGTTGACGAGCACAGTGACAGGGGTGCGATTGGGTTTGCGGTGAACTGCGCGCACCCATCTGAGGTGCTGCGCGGTGTGGATCCACATGCGCCAGAAACCGCTCGCATCATTGGCGTTCGGCTCAATGCTGCGCGAGATGGTGAGGATGGGCCGGGCGACGAACCAGCAGCTTTCTCGGACGCGATGATTGAACTCGCCCGCCATATTCCGAGCTTGCAGGTATTCGGTGGCTGCTGCGGCACCGACACCCCACACATTTCCGCAGTTGCTGGCGCGCTGCGAGCCTCAAGCTAATTCCTCTAGGCTGTTGCTGTGAGTAGAAACCCACTGGACGAGCTGTTTGGCCCCCGCGACGATGAGGAGTCGGGCAAGGAGTCAGCGCGCACCGAGGCAGAGGCGGAAGCCAAGCCTGAGCCCGGAAAAGAAGATGAGACCGCAGATAATTCTGAAGCGGGTGCTGAATCCCTGACTGGCTCTGACGCTGTGACTGGTACCGAGCCCGAGGCAGCAGAAGATCTACGTCCTGTGATCCTCCCTGAACCGGTGCCCGCACCGAAAGCGGCCCCGACGCTCCCGATGACGACGCCGATGACCCCGTCTGAGCCCGACGAGATCGCTGAGCTCTTCGCGGGGTTGCCCGAATTGCCAGAGGTCCCGGAGACGGAAGTTATGGGTTCGTTGGCTGGTGCCGCGCCACCCGTCTCAGCTGCGCCAGTTGCCGCGTCTTCACAGTTCGCTGCACCAATGCAGCAGAGAACTGCAGCAGACGAGTTGCCGACGAGTCCTGTTCCCGCTCGAGGAAAGGGCTCGCGCCGCGCACTTCCGTGGATCATCGTTGGAATCGTTGCGGTGCTCATGCTTATCGGTGCGTTCATTTTCGTGAACGCGATCACCGGATCTGATTCGGAGCCGGAGCAAACGGCCGATGCGCCCACGACTCAAGAAACTCCGAGCGAGGAACCAAGCGAGGTTCCGTCTGAGACGCCAAGTGAAACTCCGAGTGAGGAACCCCCTGTGGACGAGGCGCCAGCGGTAGATGTCGGTACGACATTCCCAATGGAAATTTCGTATGCGGGAATTACCGTTGACGTGTCTCACCAGTTCACAAATGTTGAGTGGTTTTATCAGGCAGGTCCGCCCGAGCGGGTGCTCATTCAGTCGGGTCTCATGAACTCGTTCCCTGATAGTTGTGCGGCGATGCGAAGCCCTGAGGGCTTGAGTCCATGGGGTCTCGAGCGTGCCGAGGACGACACCTGGACCGTGGTTCGTCCGGCTGGCACCTGCGAAGCAGCGCCCGAACTCTACGATCAGGTTTGGGGCCTCATGCAGGCCATGGCAGATAGCGCGACACCGCTCTCCTAAGCGAAGAAGGCCGGCCAAAGCGCGAGTGCGAGCGGGTACCCTACGAAGCTCACGATGTCGAGCAGCCAGTGCGCGACGATGAGTGGGAGGGATCGGCCGTAGCGCTGATACGCCCAACCGAACACGAGACCCATCACGACGTTCCCAATGAAACCACCAAAGCCCTGGTACAGGTGATAGCTGCCTCGGAGGAGAGCGCTCGTGATGATGGTCGCTAGCGGACCCACGCCGAGCCGCTTGAGCCGGTCAAACAGGTATGCGACGACGATGAGCTCTTCTCCGAGCGCTGCTCGCAGTGCCTGCAGGATGAGAATCGGTACGGTCCACCAGTATGCGTCGAGTGCTGTGGGAACGACGGTGGCGTTGATGCCGATCCACTTCGAAAACACATAGAACACGATGCCCGGTAAGCCAATTGCGGCAGCGAGGATAAACCCACCACCGGTCTCGCGAAGCCAGCCGCGCTGCTTCGCGACTGGTGGGTAGGCGCCGAGCCCGAGGTTCGTGAGACGTGGAGCACCATCGTTCCAGAGCAGGTATATGACGAGTGCCACCGGGGCAAGTCCGCCCACAATGCCTAGCAGTTGGTACAGCAGGTCGAACCACTGATCTTGTGCGAGCGGGCGATTGATGGTCGCGGTCTGCTGGGAGAGTTCGACTTCTTGGGCGAGGCGCTCAAAAATCGTGATGATTGCGCGCGCCCCCGAATACCCAAATGAGAGCGCGAGCACGATCGCGAGCTCCCATTTCAATTTGTTGCGGATCGGCTGCGGCGCTAATTCTCGGTGGTGTGCTGACACGGCTTTAGCGTATCGGAGCGCGCCCGAACCCTACTGAAATACGCTATCCAGCCTCAGTATGGAGAGATCAAGGTTTTGCGGTATCGCACAATTCCACCTCCATAGTTTTGGTGATTACTGGAGAAAATTACAGATCTCAGTCACGACTGTGTCACGAGCTGCCCCTGAAGGAAATTCACCGAGAAAAGGTGGCTATGCTCAACCCCGTAATACCAACGTGGTTCCCGATGCACTCATGTGCATGAACTGTCGGTGTGACATCGGGGAGTTACATAACGAAAAGGAGGAGGACCAGTGAAGCACTCACGCATTGGGCGGGGCATTGTCGCTCTCGCTGCGGCGGGCACCCTGGTGCTGGCCGGTTGCTCAGCAGGCGGGGACGGCGAAGAAGGTGGCGAGGCTACCGGTGGCGGCATCATCACTGTCAACGGATCCGAACCACAGAACCCGCTGATCCCAACCAACACCAACGAGGTTGGCGGCGGCAAGATTCTTGACTCGATCTTCGCTGGGCTCGTCTACTACGACGCAGAAGGTGCAGCGCACAACGACGTTGCTGAATCGATCGAACCAAACGAGGATTCGAGCGAGTTCACCATCACGCTCCGCGACGACGCAGTCTTCACCGATGGCACCTCTGTTAAGGCAGAGAACTTCGTGAAGGCATGGAACCAGGGTGCAAGCAACGAGTTGCAGCACCTGAGCAACTACTTCTTCGAAGACATCGAAGGCTTCGAGATCAGCGATGGACCTGACGGCGAAGCCGGCACCGACGATGACATCTACGGTGCTGTCGAAGATATGTCAGGCCTCACAGTTGTCGATGACTACACCTTCACAGTGAAGCTCAAGCAGCCAGCATCGGACTTCCCGATTCGCCTCGGCTACTCGGCGTTCTACCCGCTGCCTGATGTTGCGTTCGAAGATATCGATGCGTTCGGTCAGAACCCGATCGGCAACGGACCGTACATGATTGCAGGCGAAGGCGCTTGGCAGCACGACGTTGAGATTGAGCTCGCAAAGAACGAGGACTACAACGGGCCTCGCGAGGTCATGAATGATGGTCTGAAGATCATCTTCTACGCTTCGCAGGACGCGGCCTACGCAGATCTGCAGGGCGGCAACCTCGACGTGCTCGACGCAATCCCCGATTCGCAGCTCGCAAACTTCGAGAGCGACCTTGGTGACCGCGCTGTGAACCAGCCAGCGGCTATCTTCCAGTCGTACACCATCCCGAGCCGCCTGGCTCACTTCGATGGTGAAGAGGGCGAACTGCGCCGTGCAGCTCTCTCGATGGCTATTGATCGTACCGAGATCACTGACGTGATCTTCGACGGTACCCGCACTCCTGCAAGTGACTTCACCTCGCCGGTTATTGACGGCTGGAGCGACTCGCTCGCAGGCGCCGAGGTTCTCGAATTCAACCCTGAAGAAGCTCAGGCAAAGTGGGCTGAAGCAGATGCGATCTCCCCATGGGAGGGCACCTTCGAAATTGCGTACAACGCTGACGGCGGCCACCAGGCTTGGGTTGATGCTGTAGCTAACAGCATCAAGAACACCCTTGGTATCGACGCAGTGGGTCACCCGTACCCGACGTTCGCTGAGGCTCGTACCGAGATCACGAACCGCACCATCCAGACCGCGTTCCGCACCGGTTGGCAGGCCGACTACCCGGGCCTGTTCAACTTCCTCGGACCGCTGTATGCGACCAACGCTGGTTCGAACGACGGTGACTACTCGAACCCTGAGTTCGACGCACTCCTCAGCGAAGGCTCGCAGGAGACCGACATCGAGGCAGCAAACGCGCTGTTCCAGGAAGCACAGGAAATCCTGCTCAAGGATCTCCCCGCAACGCCTCTCTGGTACTCGAACGTCACCGGCGGATTCGGTGAATCGGTTGAGAACGTGCAATTCGGCTGGAACTCGGTTCCCGTCTACCACGAGATCACCAAGAACTAACACCATTCCAAGGCCCCGGGCACACTGCCCGGGGCCTTGGCCCGTCCGGGCATCACAAATGCGATGGACGGGTTTTTACGTGGTTATGGTTGGCGACAAGGCAGTCATGACTACGAATCGCACACAAACTGCGAGAGAATACCCAACATGTTGACAAACTCAGAACGGAGGGTGAGTGGCTCATGCTGAGATACATCATCTTCCGTATCCTCCAGGTGATCCCGGTGCTGCTGGGAACCACCTTCCTCATCTACTTCATGGTGTTCGCCATGCCGGGCGACCCAATTGTCGCCATGTTCGGCGATAAGACACCAAATCCGATCGTGCTGGAAAAGCTTCGGGCTCAGTACAACCTCGACAAACCCTTCTTCGTGCAGTACCTGCTCTATCTCAAGGGCATCTTTGTCGGAGACTTCGGCGTGAGCTTCAGCGGCCAGCCGGTGAGCGACATCCTCGCTCGTACCTTCCCGGTCACAGGCCTCCTTGCCGTTATGGCGATCGCAATCGAGTTCTTCCTCGCGATTGTCATCGGCCTGTTCTCCGGTCTGCGCAAGGGTGGCGTATTCGACAACGTGAGCCTCATCGTTGGCCTGCTGCTTATGAGCCTCCCGATCTTCGTCGTCGCCTTCATCGGTCAGTACTTCCTCACGATCCAGTGGAGCATCTTCCGCACGACCGTCGGTTCGAACGTGTCGTTCTACAACATGCTGCTTCCCGCGATCGTCATCGGTATTACGCTCTTTGCGACGAGCATGCGTCTCACCCGAGCGTCGGTCATCGATACGATGAATCAAGACTTTGTACGCACCGCATATGCAAAGGGGCTCCCGCGTCGCCGTGTGGTGCCGGTACACATCCTTCGTAACTCCCTCATCCCGACCGTGACGAACAGTGCCGCTAACTTTGGTGTCCTGCTCGTCGGCGCGACGGTCACAGAGGCGATTTTCAACGTACCGGGCGTCGGCAACACGCTCTACCAGGCCATTCTGCGTGGCGAGAACTCGACCGTTGTGTCGTTCGTGACTGTGATGGTGCTGTTCTACCTCGGCGTGAACCTCATAGTCGACCTCCTGTACGCCGTGCTCGATCCGAGGATTCGTTATGCCTGAGTCACAAGAACCAGAAGACAAGAAGCCGGGCATCGAGCACTTCGTTGCCCCGTTCGACGAGACACCTGTTGCCGCGGTTGACGCCGTAAAGGTAAAAGCGAAGAAGCAGAACCTCTGGACAGACGCGTGGGAAGACATGCGCGGACGCCCGATGTTCTGGATCTCGGCGGTAATTATTCTGCTCGTTACCGTCGTGGCACTCTTTCCCACATTGTTTACGTCAGTGGATCCACGCGAATGCATACTGTCGCGGTCGAATGGTGCGGGAGCACCCGGTCACCCGCTCGGCTTCAATAAGCAAGGCTGCGATATCTATTCCCGAATGCTCCACGGCACCTCGACGTCGGTATCAGTGGGCCTCATCGTAATTCTTATGACCTTTGTGATTGGCTCGCTCTTCGGTGCGTTCGCTGGCTACTTTGGTGGAATCATCGACACGATCCTGTCGCGCATCGGCGATATTTTCTTCTCGATTCCTTACATCCTCGCTGCGATCGTCGTGATGAGCGTGCTTTCCGATCACCGCAACATATGGGTGATTTCGCTCGCGATCGGTGGCTTCGCCTGGCCTTCGACTGCTCGTATCCTTCGCGCCGAAATCTTCAGAGTGAAGAATAGCGACTTCGTGATGGCATCGGAGGCGCTTGGTCTCTCGGGCCAGAAGACGCTCTGGAAGCACGTGATCCCGAACTCGATTGCGCCCGTGATTGTCGTCACTACGCTGTCACTCTCGGCCGCGATCGTAGCCGAAGCGGTGCTCTCGTTCCTCGGTGTCGGTCTTCCGCCCGGACAGTACATCAGTTGGGGCAACGACATCAGTGCGGCACAGAGCGATCTGCGTACTCGCCCTGAGAACCTCATTTATCCATCTATCGCGCTCAGCGTGACCGTGCTCGCATTCATTATGCTCGGCGAGGTCGTTCGCGACGCACTTGACCCGAAGGCGAGGGCACAGCGATGAGCGATCCCATTCTCAGTGTGCGCGATCTCAAGGTCGCGTTTGGAACGAAGAAGGCATCCAACGAGGTTCTACACGGTGTGAACTTCGACGTGTACCCGGGTGAGACCGTTGCAATTGTCGGCGAGTCTGGTTCGGGCAAGTCGACAACCATGCACGCGGTAATCAACCTGCTCCCTGGCACGGGACACATCACCGAGGGATCGGTGAAGTGGAATGGCAAGGAGCTCGTGGGCATTCGGCGGCAGGACATGGAGACGATTCGCGGGCGCGAGATAGGCCTCGTGCCGCAGGACCCGATGTCGAATCTCAACCCCGTGTGGTCGATCGGATTTCAGGTCGAGGAAGCGATCCGTGCGAACGGGCTCGCGAAGTCACGCAGAGCGGTGAAAGCTCGCGCAATCGAGGTGCTTGAGCAGGCCGGCCTGCAAGACGCCGAGCGTCGCATGCGCCAGTACCCGCACCAGTTCTCTGGTGGCATGAAGCAGCGCGCACTCATCGGCATCGGGCTGTCGGCAAAGCCGCAGTTGCTCATCGCTGACGAGCCGACGAGTGCGCTTGACGTGACCGTGCAGCGCGTGGTTCTGGATCATCTCGATCACCTGACGAGTGAACTCGGCACCGCAGTAGTGTTTATTACCCACGACTTGGGCCTTGCGGCGGAACGCGCCGAAAAGCTCATCGTGATGTACAAGGGCAACATCGTTGAGTCTGGTCCGAGTCGCGAGATTCTGCAGAACCCGCAACACCCCTACACGAAGCGCTTGGTCTCGGCAGCGCCGAGCCTCGCGTCGCGGCGTATTGGTGCGGACGCAGACTTGGCACCCGCTCCGACGTCTGAGTTCGATATCGCCTCGGTAGCTGATGACCACACGTCGAAGACCCAGGTTGGCGAGCCGCTCATTGAGGTCGAAGACCTGCGCAAGGTATACAAGCTGCGCAAGGGCAACTTCGGGCATGAAGATTTTGTCGCGGTTGAAGGCGCAACCTTCACCATCAACCGCGGTGAGACACTCGCGCTTGTAGGGGAGTCCGGCTCCGGCAAGTCAACAATCGCAAAGATGGTGTTGCAGCTTGAGAAGCCAACCGCCGGCACCATCAAGGTTGCTGGCAGGGACACCTCGAAGTTCACCGCGCGGCAGCTGTTTGAATTGCGCCGCACGCTTCAACCGGTGTTCCAAGATCCGTACGGCTCACTCGATCCACTGCATAACATCGGCAACACGATCATGGAGCCGCTCAACATTCACAAGATCGGTGACCAGGCGAGCCGAAAGGCGCGCGTGCTCGAACTGCTCGATCAGGTTGCGCTGCCGCGCGAGCTTGCGACGCGGTACCCGAACGAGCTTTCGGGCGGTCAGCGGCAGCGTGTCGCGGTGGCCCGTGGGCTCGCGCTCAAGCCAGACATCCTCGTGCTTGATGAGGCAGTCTCCGCGCTTGACGTGTTAGTGCAGGCTCAGATTCTCGATCTGCTCGCCGAACTGCAGCGCGATCTCGGTCTGACGTACCTGTTTATTACGCACGATCTCGCGGTCGTGAGGCTCATTGCCGACCGTGTGTGCGTGATGCAGCAGGGGCGGATCGTGGAGCAGGCGACGACCGAAGAGGTCTTCGAGAGTCCACGCGAGGAATACACACAGAACCTCCTCGCGGCAATCCCAGGTGCGTCGATTGAACTTGGCCTGAACACGTAATTCTCTGTTCAGATCGAGCAGCCCCGAGCGTTGTCATTGCGGCAACCTCGGGGTTGTTCGCAGTTCACATGTGCCTCATGTAATATAGAACGTTCGCATATTTACGATCGTAAGGATCCACCTCTATGGCTCTCGCCACTCGCGAAGACCTTCGTAACGTCGCCATCGTCGCACACGTCGACCACGGCAAGACCACTCTCGTTGACGCCATGCTGCGTCAAACGAACTCGTTCGACGCACACGCTGATGTCGACGATCGAGTGATGGACTCGAACGATCTCGAGCGCGAGAAGGGCATCACGATCCTCGCTAAGAACACCGCGATCAGCTACGAGGGCGAGCACGCAACGAACGGCCCAATCACCATTAACGTGGTCGATACGCCGGGGCACGCCGACTTCGGTGGCGAGGTAGAGCGTGCACTCTCCATGGTTGACGGTGTCGTGCTCCTCGTTGATTCAAGTGAGGGCCCGCTGCCGCAGACGCGCTTTGTGCTGCGCAAGGCGCTCGAGGCAAAGCTTCCCGTGATCCTCGCAGTGAACAAGACTGACCGTCCCGATGCGCGCATCGAAGAGGTTGAGGGTGAGGCACAAGACCTGTTGCTTGGGCTGGCATCTGATCTTTCAGAAGACAACCCAGACATCGACGTTGATGCCGTACTCGACGTGCCGACTGTGTATCTGTCGGGTCGCGCGGGCGCTGCGAGCCACACTCGCCCCGCTGACGGGTCGTTGCCTGACAACCCTGATCTCGAACCGCTATTCCAGACGATTCTCGAGCGTGTTCCAGCCCCCGTGCACGATGACGAGCACCCGCTGCAGGCACACGTGACCAACCTTGACTCTTCACCGTTCCTTGGCCGCATCGCGTTGCTTCGCGTACACAACGGGTGGATCAAGAAGGGCCAGACTGTTGCTTGGGTGAAGCACGATGGCTCGACGCAGAACGTGCGCATCACTGAGCTCATGCTCACGAAGGCGCTCACCCGCTACCCGGCAGAGCAGGCTGGCCCCGGTGACATCGTGGCAATCGCTGGCATCGAAGACATCACTATTGGTGAAACCATCGCCGACGCAGAAGATGTGCGACCGCTGCCGACTATCACGGTCGACGAACCCGCGATTTCGATGACGATCGGCGCGAATACTTCGCCGCTCGTCGGTAAGGTGAAGGGGCACAAGCTCACCGCCCGCATGATTAAGGATCGCCTCGACCGCGAGCTCATCGGCAACGTGTCGCTTCGCGTGCTTGACACCGGCCGTCCCGACGCTTGGGAGGTGCAGGGGCGCGGCGAGCTCGCACTCGCGATCCTCGTCGAGAACATGCGCCGTGAAGGCTTTGAACTCAACGTTGGCAAGCCACAGGTTGTGACCAAGACGGTCGACGGCAAAGTCCACGAACCGTACGAGCACCTCACGATCGATACGCCAGAGGAGCATCTTGGCGCGATTACTCAGCTGCTCGCTGCCCGTAAGGGGCGCATGGAGAACATGGTGAACAACGGCACTGGCTGGGTGCGCATGGAATTCATCGTGCCGGCTCGCGGCCTCATTGGCTTCCGGTCAGAGTTCATGACGCTCACGCGCGGCACCGGCATCGCGAACGCGATTTCGCACGGCTACGCAGAGTGGGCGGGGCAGATCGTTACTCGTAATAACGGCTCGATTGTCGCCGATCGCTCGGGTGTTGTCACGCCGTTCGCTATCATCAACCTCCAGGAGCGCATGAGCTTCTTTGTGCAGCCCACCGAAGAGGTGTACGAGGGAATGGTGATCGGTGAGAACTCGCGTTCGGAAGACATGGACGTGAACATCACTAAGGAGAAGAAGCTCACGAATATGCGTTCATCGAACGCTGACAACTTCGAATCCATGACGCCGCCCCGCAAGCTCACGCTCGAGGAATGCCTCGAGTTTGCGCGTGAGGACGAGTGTGTTGAGGTTACTCCTGAGCACGTTCGTATTCGCAAGGTCGAACTCGACGCTGTCGCCCGCGCTCGCACGGCGTCACGCAACAAGCAGAAGTAAGTTCACAGGTCGCAACCATGCCGCTCGTCATGCGTCGAGCGTAGGATCGGGTCCATGGCTATCATGCACCCGCACACGACCCTGGTACCCGGCAAGCTCGAACTGCTTGCTGGGTGGCTTCCTGCGCAACCGTGGTTCTCGGGAGACCCCACGAAGCTTGAGCGGGTCGCTGAGTACCGTCTTGACGACCCAGAGGGTGAGGTAGGGCTCAACGGCATATTGCTGACCGCCGGAGACTCGACGGTGTACCACGTGCCGATGACCTATCGAAACGCGCCGCTCGATGGAGGCGAGGAGTTCCTAGTGGGCACGATGGAGCACGGTGTGCTGGGCAAGCGGTGGGCGAGCGAGGCGATTGGCGATCCGGTCTATCGCGCGGCGCTTGCGCAGACGATCGCGCAGGGTGGGCGTGGTGCCGACAAGTTGGTAGAAGACGCCTCTGGTAACGTACAGCCCCGCGAGATCACCGTTCCGTTGCGTGGATCAGGAGAGATGGATGCTCCGGTGCCCGAGATGTGGGCTGCCGAAGTGACGCGCGACGGCATCTCGTCGGTTGCTTCGACGGGGCTCGCAAAACTTACCGTCGTTCACGTTCCCGGTGCGATCTCTGAGCTTGGTGTCTCGGTGCAAACGCTGACTGCGACATGGCCTGGTCAATTGGATCCAGTCGTCATCGCGACCCTTGTATAGCGTCGCTTAGGTCGTGCAATTTTCGCAATTTCGGCCAAGCCGATAGACTGATCCGTGCGTGAAAACGCAATCGGGATGTGGCGCAGCTTGGTAGCGCACGTCGTTCGGGACGACGGGGTCGCAGGTTCAAATCCTGTCATCCCGACCAATAGCCCCCGGAACACCATCGAAAATGGGTAGTTCCGGGGGTTTCTTTGCTTCTCCAGGCAGGCCGAATCACTGTGGGTAAGCTGACGACATGGCTTCTCTCTCTGCACGTCTCTCAGCAATGTTGGTAATTGCCTGGTTCACTGTCGTTGGGCTCACTGGCTGTTCGGCGGTTACTGCGCCGGTCGAATCTACTCCCGGACCGGTGACGTCCAAGGATTCACCTGAGCCTTCTTCCGTGCCTGAAGAAGAGCCGGAGCAATTGGCCACAACCCAGCTGCCAAATTCATGCGTTGCGCTGCTCCCTGCGTCAGTATTGCAGCGAGCCGATCCAAGAATCGAGATGTTCGATACTTCTGATGAAGTTATTGTCGAGCAAATGCGGCTTCAGGTCGGTCCCCTCACAATGGCAACGCTGCACGGTGGCGACCAACAACTGTATTGCTCTTTCGGTATCCGGCAGACTGACGGTGGGGGCAGCATCGGCGTGGCTGTCATCGATGAGCTGGCAAAGAGTGAACTACTTGATGCGCTTCGGTCATCGGTCTACGTAGAGGTTGATCTGCGTGACGCCGAGGCAGCTTTCTTCCAAGGAGCGAGCGCCGATCATCCCTATACGGAAGACATCGTGATCGACGGTGACGTGTTGATCGCCGTTCCTCACACAGTTGGTGGCGATTTTGCGTGGGATGCACTCGCAACTATTCGAGAAGCAAGGTGACTGAACGCTCCGTCCAGTCGATCTCTGAACCATGAAGACCACGTTCTCTCGGCGCGGCGCCATTGTCACGGGTAGCGCTCAGCGCCGAGCGTGCCCGCGCTATCGACGAGAAGGGGGGAGCCAGGCCGGGGTTAGATTGGCGATCACCTTGATATGTCCTTGTGGATCGAGCGGACGCAGCACTCGGCGACGGGATTGCGGCGGCGCTCGCGGATTCAGTAACACAGCTCGTCGAGATCCGCGCACTCGGACGTGCCGTGGCAGAGACACACAGTGAGTCAACCGCCTGGGCGGGGCGCCATCACAAAGCGGTGGTCGCCACTTGGACCCAATCCGCAGCAATTCACCAAATTGACGCATTGTTCGCGCCGCTGAAAAACTCTTGGGGCCGGGACCTATGGTGCGTACAGCTCAGACACGCGATCCACTGCGGCTCAACTCGCCTGGCCGGGAAGTAGGGGCGAACGGCTGCCACAACTCGCGCTCGAACACGAACCGGAATTCCTGTTTAGCGAGGGTATCTCGCTCCGTGCGCACGAAGGTGAAAGTACTTCGCTCAGCTGAAGTCGATGAGACCAGCCCGCGCGGCGGTTACGAGCACCTGCACACGGTCGCGAACCTGCCACTTCGTCATGATGCCGCCTAGGTGCGCCTTAACGGTTCCCTCAGAGACGTGGAGGGTCTCAGCGATCTCGGCGTTCGACTTTCCCTCTGCGAGCTTCTCAAGCACCTCTGTCTCGCGAGCTGTAAGTGCTTCCAAGTCTCCGGTCGTTGTCGGCTTCGCCTCACGTACATGCTGTACCAGCATGGCTGCGACTCGTGGTGAGAGTGAGCTCGTTCCCTGGTGCGCTTGCCTGAGCGCGCTCACAATCTCATCGGGACTTGAGTCCTTGAGCATGTATCCCGAAGCCCCGGCGCTAAGCATAGGGAGTACGGTTTCGCGATTGTCCAGGGTCGTCACCGCGAGCACCAGCACCTCCGGCCAGCGAGAGGTGATCTCTCCGGTCGCTTCAATGCCACCCATGCCGGGCATCTGTACGTCCATCATCACAATGTCGGGATGAAGGTTGCCGACAGCTTCTATCGCTTCGAAGCCGTTCTCTGCCTCGCCGATGACTGAGATTTCAGGTGCGCGCGCCACAAACTGCTTGAGGGCGAGGCGCACGAGCGGATCGTCGTCGGTAATGAGAACCCGAATTTCATCCATGAATCAATCTTAGTTCTGCGGGGCTTGTGAAGTATTACGGGCCATATTCAGCACTTTATTAAAGACTAGACCTTTGGCTAGTCATAGTCTGACCATACGGAGGATACGAAAAAGCACAACCCCCACGAGACTAGAACTACTTAGACATTCGGATACAAAACGGGGGTGAAATAAATGACTTTCTGGGAACTTCTCGCCAAGCTGCTCGGCATCGGCTAAACGCCAAATAGGGGATACTTGGAAGCATGACGATTCGCGGGGAATCAGAACGTGCTTCTACGCGCTTTCAACTGGGCCAGGCTGAACCACTGACCCGACCCGAACGCATTGCAGTGCTCGTCTTAATCGGCGGCATTGTCTCCATAGATTTGGTCGGATTCTTTACCTCATCCGATCTTGACTGGTTCCGCACTCTGCTGAGCATTGCGACGACCCTGAGTTTCGCGCTGTTCATCTGGTCACCGCTCATTGCGGTGAGTACGCTTGCGGGCGTCATTGCAGTTTCATTGTTCGTTGGATCCGCGGCTCCGGCACTTGTTGCCGGAGCGATTGCAGCGGGTCTGGTGCTCCGGCTTGCGAGCACCACAATTATTTTCGCGTATGTGGGTGGCTTGCTCATCCTCAATGCGCTGTACGCGTTCCTGTATGGAGAAGACGCGACGATGCCTACGAGCATCGCACTCGTGCTCATCTCGGCCACGCTCTCCGGTGGTGTGGGCCTCGCGCTCCGCATTTCCTATGCCCGTGGCACCAGACTTGAACGAGAACTTGTCGAGCAGGCCGAGCGGGAGCGCGAAGCGGTGCTCGCCGAGCGTAAGTGGATCGCAGGGGAGCTGCACGACAGTATCGCGCATCACCTCACGGTGATCGCCATGCACGTGCAACTCGTTGACGACGAGAATTCGCGGCCGACGTCGCAGTCTGCAATTCAGACCTCCGCGCGAAAGGCGCTGAGTGACCTCCGGTTCGTCATTCAGATGGCTGAAGACGCGCCGCGTGGTACTGGGGTGCCCTCGGGGGATCTCGCTGCCGCGATTGAGGAAGCGACGGAAGAGTTTGAAGCTACCGGTCGAACGGTAGCTTGTGTAGGGGATCCAAATGACGAAAACATTCCGCGCGGTGCTGAAATTATCTTCGCGAGAGTTGTGCGCGAGTCTGCCACGAATGTATTGAAGTACGCGGGTATGGGTGAGGTGCGGATCGAGATCTCGCTTGAACCTGAGACCGTTAGCCTCAAGATTCATAGCCCGCTGCCCGATGTTCCACGACGCGATCTACCCTCGACCGGTACTGGCCTCAATAGAATGGCCGAGCGCGTGCTCGGAGTGAGCGGTGAGTTCACAGCCGGACCCGATGAATCTGATCCTGAAAGCCGTTCCTGGCTGGTCTCGGTGCGGCTGCCGATGGCCTAATCGATAGCGGAAATCGGCCTGGATAAGTACTAGACAAAAGTCCAGGTATCTTTCGCCAAAGGTGGGTATGACGCAAGGCTGCGTCTCTGTAATCTTCTATATGTGGGTAACCCCCAAAACCACCCACCCCCTGGACCGGGATCCCCCCAAGTTTTCCCATCCAATACCAAAACCCCCGCTGATCCGCTCGGATCGCGGGGGTTTTTGCCTGCGCTCCAGGATGAGTGTTGTCGGGCAGCCGAGGGCAGCTAGTCGTTCACGCTTAAAGGAAGAAATGATCGAGCCATTTCGAGCCCAGCGACATCCAAATCTGGGTGTGATGCGATGGATCGCAGTCGAGTAGCACTCGTTGCGATCACAAATGAGTCTGGGTAGAGCCGCCCACCCCATGCAAAGGCACCTTCTGCGTCCCAGCAAAACTCGGGAAGACGACTACCCTCCCGGAGTCCAGAGATTGGAAAAGGTGAACGTACATAGTCGCTCGAAACCGCCCAGCGAGGGCCATCTAATTGTTCTCCATAGCCTTGCCACCATGCGCCATCGAGTTTTAGGTCCCCCAGAACGGTACTCAATGCGATGGCAGTTCTTGCGTCGAGTACGCTGCTGATTGTTAGAGGCCTATTGTTCATGGACAGAGATAAACCTGTTCTGAGTTCCTCGAGTGAAGAACTCGCTAGCACCGCACTAGGCAAAATTTCAGACCATCGTAAGACCTTTCCTTCGACCAGCACCGGTAGGAAGAAGCGGGCTAACGGAAGATCCCAGTATTGCTCGGGAACAAAATTGCGCGCTAACGTCCAGCTACTCCAGTCGGAATGCTCATGAAACTGCATAATGGTTCACCCCCTCTTTAACGTCAATCTTCTCTTGTGTTGCATAGTACGCTTCCAGTACATTCATACCTTCGGAAAGGATGGATGCGCTGATCGAAATAATGACAGAGTCAGTTAGCGGAGTCATATGACACACGGCATCGGGGTTGGCAGTACATTTGATTTCGAAATCAGGAATATTCGAAACCGGGATGCCCGTGTCAGTTAGCGCAGAGAAGGTTCTGAAATTTACCTCCATTGGAATAACTTCAGAGTCCAACACTACTAGGAGGGCATCTGTGTGTGGGAGGTAGTTAATGGGTATGGTGTTTTCATCTATTGCTGCATTTGACCTTAGTTCACCATTTTCTCGCCAAATACTGCTCGCTCTCTCCAGCGTGCTCTGATCTTTCACCGAAGCATTTGGGGGGGGTGGGGAGCGGGTGGCTCGTATTCTCGGAAACCTGACACCTCCTCAAACGAGGTACTCTTGGGCCCGCTACATCCAGTAAGAGCGCAGGGAATGAGTGTTGCCACCAGCAGCGCGGTGGCAACACTCATTCCCTTATTAATTAGCAACTGAAACGACCGTCTTTCGTGGTATTCCCGTACTTGGTCGAACCTCCTTGAAAGGTGCTGTGATAACCAAATGCTCGCCAAGTCTGAAGTCCCTTACCGGAACAAACACTTTTTACCTGTCCTGACGCGGTCTTGTTCCCGGACGCTGCGGCATCATTATAAGCAACCGCGTACCGCTCGCCGAACCAACCGATGTACCCAATAGATAGGGACACATAATTTCCGCTGCCGGTGGCACATACGGTTCGACCGTGCACAGAAGCCATACCGCCCGATTTGTGGACGTTGTCTAGTTCTCCGTAGCAACCAGCTGCTACGCCAGCTCTGAACCCAAAGCTTTGAATCCCGCCTCGAGCCTGGGAGGTATCTTCGGGCGACAGGCTTGTGGAGTCAGAAAAGGGTGGCGGTACTTCTTCGCTTGTTGGGCCGGCTTCTGGCGCGGTTGCAGTCGCAGCCGATGCGGATCCGATCGCCATCGCTCCCGCAATGAGTGCGCCAATGGCGATTTGTTTTAGTTTGATGATCACTCTCCTCTGGCGTGAATTTGATGTCGCAGTATTAGTGATCTGAAGTGTCTGCGCGTCAATTAATTTAGTTTCTTGCACGACGAGAAACCACGATTTGGCGCACCTTGCGCATATTGAAACGTGCCTTGCGCATTTTGATTGTCTAGTCCCGAGCATCGAGATGCAGGGAATCCTTCGGTAAGGACTTCAACAACAGCGAGTTGATGTGAGGCTGCTCAATATCTATTGAGCACTTCGGTCGCGTGAATAGCTCAGGTTAGAGCCCAAAGCTATCGAACTAGCTTGACGTTACGTTCTGGTTCGGTGGGCGCTTTGACGCAGATTGCCCAGGTTTGGCGCACCAAAGTGACCACTGAACAGTTGGGGAAGCGTTGGGCAGGGGGTGCGGCAGGTGTTGGGTAGGGTACGCAGCAGGGGGCAGGCAGCAGCCGTTACGCGTGTTCGACGGCGAGAAACGCTTCGGTTTCTTCTGGTGTCGCGATCCGCCCCTCTTGCATCACCACGACCCGGTCGGCGACCGACAGGAGCGCCGAGAGGTCGTGCGAGACGAACACAATGGCGAGTTCGCTGCGGAGTGTGGCAAGCAGGTCGAGTACGCCCGCTTGAGTGACGGTGTCGAGCGCCGAGACCGCCTCGTCACACACCAGAATGTTTGGTCGTGCCGCAAGCGCGCGCGCGATTGCCACGCGCTGGCGTTCTCCGCCAGAGAGCGTTGACGGATACCGCGAGAGCAACGCAGGACTCAAACCCACACGCTCCATGAGCGCTGCGGGCGTGGGCGCCTCACCCGCGGCATACTCCGCGCGCTTGATGGTTGCCGCAAGAATACGGGCGGTTCGCCAGCGTGGATCGAAGGTCGCAAGCGGATCCTGCGGAATGAGTCGCACGCGCGATCCATCGCGAAGCGTGAGGTTGCCCGAGTCGAGGCGCTCAGCCCCGGCAAGGATTCGCGACAGGGTGGTCTTGCCCTCGCCTGATCCACCGGCAACACCGAGAATTTGGCCGCGATTGACCGTGAGATTGACGTCTCGTACGCCGAGGTACTTTCCGCCTCTCTCGCCGAACGATCTCGTTGCATTGGTGAACTCTGCGAGTACTTCGCCAGCAGGGGCGGCATCGGGTCGTGAGCCAGCCCCACGATGGGGGATTGCGGCGACGAGCGCCTTCGTGGCTGGGTGGTGCGGCTCTTCAAGTATCTGCGTGGCGTGGCCAACTTCAACAAACGTACCGTCTTCGATGACCGCGATGCGGTCGGCAATGCGAGCAACAGCTGCAAGGTCGTGACTCACTACAACGAGGGAGGCTCCCGAATCACGCACCCGCGCGAACTCATCGAGTACCTGCCGCGCAGTTGCGGGGTCGAGCGCGGTCGTCGGCTCATCTGCGATGAGGATTGATGGATTGCCGATCAGTGCTGAGGCAATGAGGGCACGCTGGCGCATTCCTCCCGAGAGAGCGTCTGAGCGAAGGTGCAGCAGCGTCTCGGCATGGGGGAGGCCAGCCGCCTCAAGCGCGCGGATCGTCTGCGCCCGACGTTCACGCCGCGGCACACCGCGAATGGCAAGGGCCTCGCTTACCTCAGCCTCGATAGTTCGCAATGGATCGAGGGATTGCAGAGCGTCTTGCAGCACGAGCGCGACCTCGCTGCCGCGGAGCGAGCGCCACTGCCGGCGCGAGGCCCGACGAACGTCTTGCCCGGCGATGTCGAACTGCTCGGCATCCACACGCCACGAGTTTCCGCCACTCGCGTCGGTGAGCCCGAGCAACGTTCGCGAAAGCACGGACTTGCCAGCACCAGACGAGCCGACAATCGCGAGGCACTCGCCAGGAGCGAGCGACAGGCTGATATCGTGCAGCACGGGGACTCGCACCCCTCCAGCGCCCTTTCGGGTGACCGTGAGGTTTGCAATCTCAAGCACGGTGCCAGTCATCGGCTACCTCCTGCTGCGAAGCGGCGCCCGATGACAGTGAGGGCGGTTGCGGTTGCGACGATCGTGAGGCCGGGCATCACAGTCATCCACCAGGCACTCGAGAGGTACACCCTGCCCGCGTCGAGCATCGCGCCCCACTCGGGTGCGGGTGGCTCGGCACCAAGACCGAGGAAGCCGAGCGCGGCAACCCAGACGATCGACTGGCCGACACCCAGGGTGGCTGCAGAGACCAGCGGCCAGAGCGAGTTCGGGGCGATGTGTTTCGCAAACACGCTGAACGGGCCGGCGCCGTCAAGACGCGCCCATTCGGCATACCCGCTTGCCGCGATTCCGCGAACTCGCGCGCGAATCATGCGGGCGTAGCCGGGAATAGTTGCAAGCCCGATCGCGAGGGTTGCCGACCAGGCGCCGCCTCCGAGCACGGCCACAAATAGCAGGGCTATGACAAGCGTGGGGAGCGCGAAGAGCACCTCAAATACCCGTGCGAGAGCCGCATCGAGCCAGCGAGGCCCGAGACCCGCGGCGAATCCGAGCACAGCGCCGGCGACCACGCCGATCGCGGTGGCGGCGAGGCCGATGCCGACCGATGAGCCAGCGCCATGCACCACACGGGTGTAGATGTCACGACCCGACTCGTCGGTACCGAAGAGATGTACGAGTGAGGGCTCCGCAAATCCTTCCGTGGGCGCAATCGCAAGCGGATCGCCTGGGGCGAGGAGTGAAGGCGCTAGCGCTGCAATGGTGATGAACGCGAGAAACAGCGCTGAGATCGTCACCGAGAACCATCCCGATTCGAGGGAGCGCAGAGAGAACCGCGGTCTCGTTGCCGTTATAGTCATGCGACCACCTCGGTTGATGCATCTGAGCCGGAGCTCGCGAGTTCACGACGGGCAGTGCCGCGGGGGTCGACGATCCGCTCGACAATGTCAGTGACGATGAGTACGACGACGTACAACAGCGCGACGATGGTGATCGACCCGATGACGACCGGCATATCGCGCACGGTTGTGGCTTCGAGCAAGAGCCTGCCGAGGCCCTGCCGGGCGAAGAGCACCTCGACGACCACTGCGCCGCTCAGCAGCGAACCATAGGCCCACCCCGAAAGCGAGATAGCCGGGAGTGCGGCGTGCCTGAGTGTATGGCGCAGCAGCACGCGGGACTCCGAAGCGCCGCGCGAGCGTGCGGTGGTTGCGAACGGTGCGGTGTCGGCTTCGGTGAGTGGCCCGTGGAGTACGTGTGCGAGGTAGCCGGCGATGGGAACAGCGAGCGTGATCACGGGCAGTATGAGCGCACGGGCGCCGCCTGAAGCGCCTCCGGTCGCGGGCAGCCACTGCAGCTGCGAAGCGAACACCAAGATGAGTACGGCGCCGAGAAAGAACTGTGGCATGACGCTCGAGACGGTCTCGATTCCGGTGAGAGCGGATCGAATCGCACGACCCAGGCGACCCCGCGCGGTCGACGCTGCAAGGGTCGCAGCGAGCGCGAGTACCCACGCGAGCACGAAAGCCAACGTCGCGAGCACAAGGGTTGGGGGAACGTTTGCGGCAAGCAGGTCTGCGACTGGCTGCTTGCGGGCGTAGGAGTCGCCGAACTGCAGTGTCGCTACTCGCCAGAGCTGGGAGAGATACTGCATGAAGAATGGCTGGTCGAGGCCGTAATCTGCGCGCGCTTGCGCGACGGCCTCGGGGCTCGCTTGAGAACCGGGGCCGCCGAGAATTGCTTCGAGTGGATCACCTGATGCCCTGAGCGCCAAGAAGACGACAGTGGCGGTGAGCCACACCACGAGCACCGCCGCGCCGAGCTTATTCAGCACGGCGACGGCGATGCTCTTAGGTGTTGACATGCGAGGGTTACGCGGTGAGCTTCGCGTTCACGAAGGTGGGAGTCGCGACGGTTCCGAGCGTGGTAACGCCGTCGACGCCCTGGGTGAGGAAGTGGTTCTGCTGGTCATAGAGCGGCAGAACAGTGAACGTGGAGAGGATGCGCTGTTGCGCCTCTTCGTAAATGCCTGCGCGAGTGTCTGCATCGAGGGTTGCCGATGCTTCGTCGAGCAGCGCGTCGAGCTCAGGGTCGTTCAGCTGGGCGAGGTTCGCGAAGTAGCCCGATGGTGCGGGTACCAGGCTGGCCGAATGGTACAGGATGCGGAGCACATCTGGCCCGACCTTTGTGTACGGTGCACTGACTGCCTCGTACTCGTGTGCTGCGAGTGCGCCGTACCACGAGCTGAGATCGAGCGGCTCGAGCTGCACGTCGAATCCGACCTCGGCGACGTTCGCCTGAATCTGTTGGAAGAGTGACTGCTCGGTCGCAGTCGACTGGTTCGTGCTGACCGGGAAGCGAACGGTGAGCTTCTCGCCGTCCTTCTCGCGTACGCCGTCTGCTCCTTCGGTCCAGCCTGCTTCGTCGAGCAGCTTAGCGGCCTCGTCGAGGTCGTAGGCAAAGAGCGACTCGTCGCTGTACCCGAGCGGTTCGATGCTCGAGAGTGGTGAGTGTGACCTCGGCGCGGTGCCCTGGAAGAGGGTGTCGATGCCAGCGTCTGGGTTTGCGGCCCGAATGAATGCCTCACGCACCTTGCTGTCGTTGAACGGTGCCTGATTCGAGTTCAGCTCGATTCGGTTCACGGCGCCTGGGCGAGGGGCATCGATGTGGGAGATCTCGTCGCCAGCCTCGGCAGCGACGATGTCGGCCGGAAGAGGGTTGTCGACGATGTTGACCTCACCAGACACGAGCGCTGCGTTTCGCGTTGCTGCGTCTGGGATGAAGCGCCACTCGATCGCGTCGACAAAAGCGCCGCCGTCGTGGTCGTTCTCGGGGCCGGGTGTCTGGTAGTCCTCGTTGCGTACGAGCGTCACGTGGTCCTGAGGTACCCACTCGTCAACGACGAAGGGGCCGGTGCCGATTGGGGCCTGGCAGTTTGCCTCCATGCCGCGCTCGATTCCGGCAGGTGACTGAATCGCGGTCCACTGCTGGCTCATCGACTCGAGCAGGGCCGAGTCGGGGGCCGACATGTGGAAGCGGGCGTGCGTGTCATCAACGACCTCGACCTCTGCCACCTTCTGCACGGCGAGGTAGCCGGTCGACGACTGCGTTTCTGGATCCTGAAGATGCTCGACGTTCGCCTTGATCGCTGCGGCATCAAGCGGGGTGCCGTCGGTGAAGGTGACACCCTCCTTGAGCGTGAAGTCCCAGGTCAGGCCGTCTTCACTGGTCTCCCACTCGGTGGCGAGCCAGGGGGTAATGGTGCCGCTTGCATCGCGACCGACGAGGGGCTCAAGGTACTGGGTTGAGATGAGCGCCTGTGGGTAGTTGCCGCCAACGTGTGGATCGAGGCAGCTCGGCTCGGCGTCTCCGGTTGCGTACACGAGTGTGCCGCCCTCAGTTGTTTCGGGCGCTTCGGCGTCGGTGCCGCCGGTGGAGCAGGCTGTGAGGACGAGTGCAGCGGATGCAATCAGTCCGAGTGGGAGTAGCGGTTTGATGCGCATGTGGTGAGTATTCCTCGGTTCTTGTGTGGATCTCGGGTGGGAGATGCTCGGTGTGTGTGCTCGCAGATGCACGATCAGTGCAGTTAATGGATCGAGTACAACAAATCGAGTTTAGACCATCTGACTGACTCTTCCTGCATACGCCCACACGTTAAGCTGGCGCTATGACTTCGGTAGCGCGGGGGAGACCCCAGGCCTCCTCGTGCGACACCCTCGCAGAGGCTGCATGCGAGCTCTTTCTCGAGCAGGGGTACGACGCGACGACCGTTGCCGACATCACCCGACGTGCGGGCGTGAGCCGATCCACATTTTTCAACTACTTCGACGGCAAAGCCGCGACAATTTGGTTCGCACTCGACGCCTTTCTCGCTGAGGCTTCGACGACCCACAGGCTCTCGCCGATGGCGGCCCATCTCGCGGAGAACCCGCCCCACACACTCGCGCTCGCGATTGCGAATGCCGAAGCGATGGGCGTAACGCTTGAGCTCGCAACGGGTCGTGCGCAACGCCAGGCCGAGCTTGCCGCGCTGATCACGGAGCGCATTCACACGACGGGTGATCCGCTGGTTGCCGAGATCACCGGGGCGGCCTATGCGGCAGCGGTGTTCGCGGGCATTTGGCGGTGGGCCGAACGGGGCGCTGGCGCGCATCGCCTCGACACCATCATCACAGAAGCACTCTCGGTTGCGCGGCGAAGCGGTCTGGTCGACCGCCCCGGGCGAGGCGACCTTAGGGTTTCGGTAATTGGCACCGGCGCGATCGGGGCGCGGGTGATCCGCGAGCTTGCGAGCGGCCACATTGCGGGTGTGACGCTCGCCGGAGTTGTGACCAGGCGCCCCGGAACAACTGAGCAGTTCGAGGGCCTGAACGTCACAGATTTCGGGTCAGATATCGAACGCGCAATCGACGAGTCAGATCTCATCGTTGAGTGTGCGGGTATCGCATCGGTAGCCGAACTTGGGCCGACGATCGTGCAAGCGGGCCGTGACCTGCTCATCGTGTCAATCGGGGCGCTCGCCGACCCTGAAATGCGCACGTCGCTTACGGCTGGGCCGGGGCGATTGCGGCGGTCGAGTGGCGCGATTGGCGGCCTCGATATTTTGCGGGCCGCAGCCAGACCGGGAGGAATCCCTGGCGGTGTGACGCAGGTTACGCTCACGTCGACGAAGCGGGCCGACAGTCTTATTCAGCAGTGGATGACTGAGGGAGAGGCTGCTCGTCTGCGCGGGCTCACCTCACAAGAAGAGTTGTTCTCGGGCACGGTGGCAGAAGCCGTCACCAAATTTCCGGCATCGCTCAACGTTGCCTCAGCCCTTGCAGACGCGACAGGGCTCTGGGAGGCGGCGCGGGTGCGGCTCATTGCCGATCCACACGCCACACAAACCACCCATGAGATTGCAGCGTCTGGCGAGGCGGGCGACTACCACTTCAGCTTGAGCAACGTTGTCAATGAAGCGAACGTGACGTCAAGCCTAGTTGTGGCAGAGGCCGTGCTCAGCGAAATCGCAACACTTGCGAACTGACTGAACACGGCCCCTCTGGCGGTAACGAACCGTTGCCGCGAAAAGCTTAGAGCGAGAACTCGCCGGCTTCGAGGCGAGCCTTCACAAAGCTCAAGAAGCGAGCCGCGTCTGCTCCGTCGACGAGGCGGTGGTCGTAGCTCATTGAGAGGTACATCATGTCGCGAATCTCGATCGACTCGGCGCCGCTCTCGTCTTTCACGACGACCGGGCGGCGCACGAGCGCGCCGGTACCCAAGATCGCAACCTGCGGCTGGTTGATGATCGGCGTGTCCATGAGCGTGCCAACCGAACCGTAGTTCGTGACGGTGAAGGTGCCGCCCGCGAGATCACCAGCGGTGACCTTGCCCTCGTTCGAGCGCGAGGCAACATCGGCGATGTTCTTCGCAAGCTCAGTAATGCTCTGCGGGCCTGCGTTGTGGATCACAGGAACGAGAAGACCGCGAGGGGTATCAACCGCGATACCGACGTTCTCGGCCTCTGAGTAGCGGATCAGACCGGCCTCAAGATCGAGCGTTGCGTTGACCTTCGGGAACTTCTGCAGAGCCTCAACGGCAGCCTTGACGATGAAGGGAAGGTAGCTGAGGCCAGCACCCTCGCGAGCGCGGAACGCATCCTTTTCCTTGGCGCGGATGGCGGAGATCGCACTGAGGTCAACCTCAACCGTTGCAGTGAGCTGGGCCGAGCCCTGCAGCGACTCCATCATGCGCTTTGCGATGGTTGCGCGGATGCGGGTGACCTTTTCGGTGGTCCCGTAGATGCTCTGGTCTTCGGTCGAAGTTGATTCGCTCACTGGTACGTCCTCATTGATGTTGATGGGTAGTCACTCAAAAACGCGGACCCTTGGATTTAGGGTTCCGTGGTCCAACCAGGGTAACATCCTGAAAGGACACGTGCCGATGAAGACCGAAGGAGTGAGTCCGTGCTCGAAGTGCTCGCCGTGATCGCTCCGCTCTTTGTGTTGCTCGGCGCTGGCATCGCGGCCGGATTCTCGAAGAAGTTTCAGAGTGCGCAGGCTGGCATTAACGCGTTTGTCTTTTACTTCTCGCTGCCGGCCTATATATTCGTTGCCGTCGCAAATGCGCCGATGAATGATGGTGTGCCGCTCGGGTTCGTCGGGCTCGTCTTCGGCGCGACGACGCTCGTGTACATCGTGGCGTACGTTGCCATTTTGATTCAGCGCAAATTGTCGCGCTCGCGAGGGCACCGCGTCATTCCTGGGCCATTTGCCGTTGCCGCAACGTACGGGAACGCTGGTTACCTCGGCATTCCAATTGTGATGAGCGTCTACGGACCCGATGCTGCGCTCGGTGCCGCGATCGGACAGTTGCTGCACAACGTATTATTCATGGTCGGGTATCCGCTACTGAAATCGTTTAGCAGCGCGCGAGGGGCAGGATCGGAGCAGAGATGGCGCGACATCGGCGGCATGCTCTGGAGGGTGTTCAAACGCTCGATTCTTATCAACCCGATTGTGCTGAGTGTGGTTGCCGGAGTGCTTGTGAGCGTGCTTGAGGTGCAGGTGCCCGAAGTGATGAGCATGAGCATCGAGATGTTCGGCAGCGCCGCGGTTGCAGCGGCAATGTTTGCGGTGGGGCTGACTGTGAAACCTGCATTTGAGGGCATGGCCTCAGGGGGAGTTCCCATTGCCGCGGTGCTCAGTGCATCGGCGATCAAGCTGCTCGTGCTCCCGCTCGCGACCTTGGGTTTGGCTCTGCTCCTCGGGGGCGAGCTTGGGGTGTTGTGGATCGCAATCGCGGTGGTCATGGCTGCGATGCCAGTGTCTTCCACCGCGAGCATCGTGGTCTTTGAATACGACGGTGACACGCGACTCGTAGCCGCGGTAACGCTCGTGACAAGTCTCGTGGCAATTGTGACCATTCCGATCATCATCACCATCATCTAGTTACCTCAGCCTGGTTGAACCAGTTCCGTCACAATCCCGTAACGGAACCGAAATCTTTTCTGCCCAATTTGGCGAAATTGCGCGCACACTGGGAGTGGCTGCTGATTTTTCATCCCCAAACTGAGTGAAACTGACTTGCTTGGTTCTACCAGAGGATGCATAATGAAGCGGTGCGTTTCACCCGAAACGTAATGGAAACATATGAGTGGGCGGACATCCTGCGCATTCATCAGAGAGATCCGTGTGGAATCAACCATCCACTCGGAATTAATATCTCAAGGAGGAGATCAGTTGAAGAAGAAGACTGCACTCGTAGCAATTCTTGCTACTTCCGCGCTCGCGCTTACCGCTTGCTCGGGAGACGGTGCTTCGAACGGTGGCGGAGACGCTAGCGGCGATACCTATAACTGGGACATGACCATCACAGTGTCGGAGACTTCGACCTGGTGGGCTGGTGCTGAGAAGTTCGGCGAACTCCTCGACGAGAAGTCTGATGGGCGTATGACGCTCAACATCTTCGCGAACGAGCAGCTTTCGGGCGGCGACCCCGCAGCGGGCGTTGAGATGCTCTCTGATGGCAGCAAGGCGTTCTCGTACAACTCGCCCATCATTTACTCGGGCATCGATCCCCGGTTCTCAGCAATCACCGCTCCGTTCCTCTACCAGAACTACGAAGAAGCTGATGCAGCAATCGAGGCTGGCGCAGCAGACGCGTACGCGGGCCTCACCGAAGACATGAACATCAAGATGCTCGGCTTCGGCGAGTCAGGCTTCCGCCAGCTCACGAACAACTCAAAGGAGATCACCGCTCCTGAGGACATCGCGGGCATGAAGTTCCGTGTCGCAGGCTCGGAGCTCTTCATTGAGATCTACAAGGAGCTCGGTGCTGACCCGGTCACCATGAACTTCTCCGAGGTCTTCACCTCGCTGCAGAATGGCACGATCGACGGCCAGGAGAACCCCTTCGATGTGATCTACTCGAACGGTCTCATGGAGGTTCAGGACTACCTCTCGGTATGGAACTACGTGTACGATCCGCTGATCCTCGGCATGAACCTTGACATGTACAACGAGCTCAGCGATGAGGACAAGGCAATTGTCGACGAGGCAGCTGCCGAGGCAAACGCCTACCAGATCGAACTCAGCCGCGACAAGGAGTCGGAGCAGCTCGCAGAGATGAAGGAGCAGATGACGGTGACGGAGCTCACTCCTGAGCAGCTCACCGCCTTCCGCGAGGCTCTGCAGCCGATCTACGACGCATACACAGACAAGTGGACTCCAGAAGTTCTCGAGGCTGTTACACCTCAGTAATTCCCTATGAGAAGAGGCGGTGCCTGGCACCGCCTCTTCTTGGAATTGGAAATCAAATGTTTGATCTCATCCTTCGCAGGGTGGAAGATACGATCATTGCGCTGACATTCCTGTTCATCACGCTTTTGGCATTCGCCAATGTGGTGGCGCGCTACGTCTTCCACGCCTCTTTTTCGTTTACGAGCGAGTTGCTCATCAACCTCGCTGTACTGCTGACGATGGTCGGTGCCGCCGCTGCAACGCGACTCGGTAGCCACCCAAGCTTCAGCCTGCTCCGCGATTCAACTCGCGGTGTACTGCACAAAGTCATCATTGTGCTCGTGTGCCTCGGCATGCTCATCTTCTTTGGGGTGCTTGTTTACCTCGGTATTGACACTGCGCTCAAGCAGCTCAACTCTGGGCGTCTTACGCCGTCGCTGCAGATTCCGCAGTGGATTTTCTCGATGGCACTGCCGTTTGGCGCTCTGCTGTGTGTGATCCGCACGATCCAGATCGCAATTATTGGACTCAAGGGCGGTGAGGCGTTCGTGGGCGAAGAAGCTGAGGCCATGGAGCTCGCTGCTGAGATTGATGCGAAGACTCGCGAACGCGACGAAGAGCGTCTGCACCATAAGGAGGGCGAACGCTCATGATCGAGCTCGTACTTTTCGGAACCTTCCTCATCTGCCTGTTCATTGGTGTTCCCGTATCTGTTTCGATGGGTCTCTCGGCCCTCACGACGATCATCTACAGCAGTGGCATCAAGGCTCTTGCGCCTGCGTCGAGCATTCTCTATGCCGGTCTGTCTTCAGAGACACTTCTCGCTATTCCGTTCTTTATTCTCGCGGGCGTCATTATGGAGCTCACGGGTATATCGAGACGTTTGGTCGAGTTTGCTGACGCGTGCTTCGGTCACATGAAGAACGGCATCGCTCTCACGGCGATCCTGACCGCACTGCTCTTCTCTTCAATCTCGGGCTCGGGGCCGGCGACGGTTGCTGCCATCGGTGGCATCCTGATTCCTGCCCTTGCAAAGCACGGCTACACCAAGCGCCACTCGGCAGCTCTCGTTGCTACGTCGGGCGAGCTTGGCATCATCCTGCCACCGAGCATCGCGTACATCGTGTTCGCCGTGGTCGCCGCTGACTACGCCGGTGGCGCCGATCGCGTGACGATTGGTCGACTCTTCATGGCGGGTGTAGTGCCCGGCCTGATTCTTGTGGTCGTGCTGTACTTCATTGCTCGGTTCTTGCCACGCGAGATGGCGATGGCAAAGGCGAGCGCAAGCTCACATATAGACCATGCTCTCGGTCGGAACACAGGTGGAAAGCTCCTTGCAGAGGCAACGGCAGGAAACGCATCGAACGATGCCGCAGCCTCTTCTTCTGTTCAGACAATGGAGCATGACGATGCGGTAACTTCTGATTCAGATGAACTCGGAATGCGAACTCATCGTGCACCTGCGCGTGTGATCTTCAAGGCATTTTTCCGGGCAATTCCGGGTCTGTTGGTTCCCGTGATTATTCTCGGTGGTATCTACGGCGGTATCTTCACGCCGACCGAGTCTGCTGCGGTTGCTTCGGTGTACGCGCTCGTCGTTGGTCTGTTCGTGACGCGGGACCTGAAGTTCAAGGAAGTGTTTAACATCTTCACTTCTGCGGGCGTCATGTCTGGTCGAATCATGCTCATCATTGCAGCGGCAACGCTGTTCGCATACGTGATCACGAGGAACCAGATCGCACGCGCAGTCTCTGATTGGATGCTGAACCTGACTGACAGCATGGTCTTGCTCGTGTTGCTCATCAACCTTGCACTGCTCATCGCGGGTATGTTCATTGACGCAATTTCGGCGTTCTATCTCTTCATCCCGTTGTTCGTGCCAGTGCTCCTTGAGCTCGGTATGGATCTCACCACTATCGGTGTGATGATGACGATGAACCTTGCGATCGGTTTGATCACGCCTCCGGTGGGCATCGACCTGTTCGTTGCGGCCGGCATTGCGAAGATTCCGTTCGGTGAAGCCGCGAAGGGCGTCATGCCGTTCGTGATCTCGGGTATCGGCGTGCTCATGCTCGTCACGTTCGTCCCGGCACTCAGCAACTGGCTCCCAGACCTCCTCGGTCTGTAGCCAGCGTCACAAGAAAAGGACACAATGTCTCAGGATTTCAAAGGCAAGGTCAGCGTCGTTACCGGCGCTGCCGGAGGCATCGGCCAGGCAATTGCGATTGAACTCGCATCGCGTGGATCAGATGTGCTCATCATTGATGTGATCGACGGCGCAGAAACAGTGGCCGCGATTGCTGAGAAGACTGGCGGCGCGGTTCGCGCACGCAGCGAGATCGTAGACATTCGAGATCGCGACGCAGTCAGCGCATGCCTCGACTCCATGGTTTCGGAGTGGGGTTCCCTCGACGTACTGGTGAACAACGCCGGTACCGCAGGGCGCCTCACCCTTGAGGAGATGACTGATGAGATTTGGGATCGTGACATCGAGACCAACCTCAAGGGAACCTTCATTCTCACTCAGGCTGCGGTATATCCGCACATGAAGAATGCAGGCTCCGGGGCTATCGTCAATGTAAGCTCGATTTCGGGCATCGTTGGCGGCACCATGTCGGGTGGCGACGGCGCAAAGCGCACCGGGCCCGCATACGCAGCCTCGAAGGGTGGCGTCATCGCATTCACGAAGTGGGTAGCTAAGGAGGTGGGCCCTCTTGGGATCACCTGCAACACCGTGGCACCTGGCCCAGTGGAGACAGCGATGACCAAGGGTGTTCCATACCCCGTCGATCAGCAGCCGATCCAGCGCATCGGCCAGCCGGATGACATCGCGACCGCGGTGGCATTCCTCGCATCGGGCGGCGCAACGTACATTACGGGCGAAACACTCAAGGTGTGCGGCGGCACCGCAATCGGTTAACAATTTCACACAGGTAGTACCTTTTGTCGGTGCGCGCCACACCCCGGCGCGCACCGACAAAGCCCCACACTCGGGGCACCCCATGTGGATCCACATATCTTTCTCACGCTACAAGCTGGAAGGAGACCACGATGCAACCACTGGTTCATCCAGGCCCCAAAACGGAACCCAGGATCATTTCGGTTCCTGTACATACGCGGCGCGCAATCTGCGAGCTGCAACCCGGCAAGCCTATTGTCGATCAACTTCACGAAGCTCTTGCTTCGCTTGGCGCCCACAGCGGCTTCGCCGAGCTTCACGGCGGAGAGTACTCGCCACTCAGTTACTGCATTCCCGATGTCGCCACCTCTGAGCGCGCACTGAGCTTCTCAGATACCAAGGCACATGACCGGGCCCCTCTCATGTATGGCTCAGTCACACTCGGTGTACGCGACGATGCTCCCTACATGCACAGTCATTGCTTCTGGCAGGCGCCGAACGGCACGCTTCAAGGCGGGCACGTTTGGCTCGAGACGGAGGCTGGTGACCCTCCTCCTATTGCAATCGTCACCGCGGTGTACGGTGCGCTTTGGCGCAGCACCACAGACCCGGAAACGAACATGCCGGTTTTCACACCGGAAGAGCGGAGTGCAGAGATGCAGCAGGAATCAGACACCATCATCGCGCGGGTGCTGCCGAATGAAGACATCACCGAAGCCATACTGAAGGTCTGCGCTGAAGCAGGATACGAGACCGCATCGGTTCGCGCTGGCCTCGGCAGCTTTGTCGGTGCGACATTCATCGACCGCGCGAGCGGCGAGCAGTTTGTCGTCGATGGCCCGGCAACCGAGGTCATCGCGCTCATCGGCGATGTGCGTACCGTCGACGGCGAGCTGCAGGCCCGCCTGAGCTGCACCCTCGTAGATCGCCACGGCGTAATCCGCGCCGGAGAAGTTGTTCGCGGCGAGAATCTTGTGGCTGCAACATTCGAACTCACTGTGCAGCGTATCGACCAGACGGTTGCGATCGCTGGTTAAACGTCAGAAGCTTTACACACCTACCGAAAGAAACTAAGGAGTACATCATGGACGTCATCCTCACCAAAGAACTGCTCGGAGACGACGAAGAAGCCGATCTCGGTGAATGGCTCGTAGAAGACGGCTCGACCGTCACCGAGGGCCAGGCAATCGCATCGCTCGAGACGTCGAAGCTCGTCAGCGAGCTTGTCGCTCCGGCTGCCGGCGTAATCACGTTCAAGAAGGAAGAGGGTGACCTGGTCGAGCTCGACGAGGTCATCGCGACCATCGCGTAAGGGAACGATATGACTGAGTATCAAGCAAACGAGCAGGGCCTTGCGGGCCTGAAACTCATGGCGAAGATCCGTGAGTTTGAGCGCCGCATGCCGCTGCTTTCAGAAGAGGGCCTCATTCGCGGCTCGACCCACCCGTCGCTCGGTATGGAGGCGATCGCCGTTGGCGTGTCGCTCGCTCTCACCGATAAGGACGCAATTGCGTCGACCCACCGCGGTCACGCACACACGCTCGCTAAGGGAGCAGATTTCGGCCGCACCATGGCTGAGATCCTCGGTCGTAAAGACGGCTACTGCGGCGGCAAGGGTGGATCGATGCACATTGGTGTCAAGGAGCTCGGCGTGCTTGGCACGAACGGCATCGTTGGCGCTGGCATCGGTATCGCAACGGGTGCTGCACTCGCATCGAAGCAGCTCGGTGACGGAAGCGTCGCTGTGTCGTACTTCGGTGACGGTGCTTCGAACCAGGGTGTGCTTGCGGAGGCGTTCAACCTCGCTGCCATCTGGAAGCTGCCGGTAATTTTCGTTCTCGAGAACAACCACTATGCACAGTCTGCGTCGATCGACGACATGGTTGCTCAGCCTGACCTGACCAAGCGCGGTGAAGCTTACGGTGTGCCGTCGTTTAGTGGCGATGGTATGAACCTCGAAGAGGTATACGGTCTCGCTACGGCAGCTGTCGAGCGCGCACGTGCGGGCGAGGGCCCGACACTGCTCGTGCTCGAGACCTACCGCTACCTCGGCCACATGGCCGGCGACACCGAGATCTACCGCACCAAGGAAGAGGTCGAGGCTGCGAAGTCGAACGACCCGATCGAGACGCTGCTTGCGCGGCTCATCGAGGCCGGTGTCATTACCGCAGAGGAGTGGGAGACCACTTCGAAGGAGCTGTTCGAAGAGGTCGAGGCTGCAGAGCAGTTTGCGCGCAACTCACCATACCCCGATGTCAGCGAAGCCTTCACTGATGTGTACGCGAAGGGAGCAAGCGCATGAGCGCCGGAAAAGACATGGTGACGTGGCGTGCACTGAACGCCGCGATGCACCAAATCATGGAAGACCACCCGGAGTCGTTCACCCTGGGTGAAGACATCACGACCTGGGGTACCGGCGGCGGTACCTACGGTGTGACCCGTGGTCTTCTCAAGAAGTTCGGTCGCGAGCGCGTCATGGACACCCCGATCAGTGAAGAGGTGCTGCTTTCGGCAGTGTCGGCTGCTGCATCGCGTGGCACCCGTCCGATCCTCGAGATCATGTACTCGGACTTCTCGTTCCTTGGCTTCGATGGCATCATCAACCAGGCAGCGAAGAACCGGTACATGTTCGGTGGCCAGTTCGATGTTCCCGTCACGATCCGTTCAAACGGTGGATCGGGTATCGGTAAGGCTGCTCAGCACTCACAGTCGCTCGAGACGCTGTTCGCGCACATCCCAGGCCTCGAGGTCGTTGTTCCGGGCACCCCCGGTGACGCCTACGGTCTGCTGCGCACCGCTGCGGCTTCCGACAACCCGACGATCTTCCTGGAGCACAAGAACCAGTACTACGATCGTGGACCAGTTGGCACCGAGGCGATTCCGTTCGGTCAGGCGCGCATCGCCCGCGAGGGCAAGCACGCGACCGTCGTGGCTACTCAGCAGATCCTCTCGTACTCGCTGCAGGCAGCTGAAGAGCTCGCGGCAGAGGGTATTGAGGTCGAGGTTATCGATCCACGCACCCTGTACCCATTCGATATGGATGCAGTGTACGCGTCGGTGGGCAAGACCCGTCACCTCGTCGTCGGTCACGAAGCAGTTCGCGACTACGGCTGGGGCGCAGAGTTCGTCGCTCAGACCGTTGAGGCGGCTTGGGACAAGCTCGATGCAGCTCCCGTGCGCGTCGGCGGCTCACGAGCTCCGATTCCGTACGCACAGGTGCTTGAAGAAGCAGTGATTCCGTCGAAGGACGACATCGTTGCAGCGGTAAAGCGCACACTCGCGTAAATCCGTGAATGAGGAGGGGGTGGCACGCCATCCCCTCCTTTTTCTTCCCAAAATCTTTTGAAAGGTACAGAGTTCATGAACCGACTGCTTGGCAAAACCTGCCTCATTTTTGGCGGTGGATCGATCGGCGGCGAGATCAATAACGGCCTCGCGGCTGCGATCACCTACGCGCGCGAGGGGGCCCGCGTCGCGATCGTCGATATGAACGAGGCCGCGGTTGACGGGGGTGTGCAGCGCATTCGTGAAGAGTGCGAAGCCGCCGGAATCGAACCCGCGGTGCTCGGAATCGTCGGGAACGTCACCGATGACGCTTCGGTGCAGTCTGCAGTTGAGCGCACGGTGACAGAGTTCGGCACGATTGACGTGCTCCACAACAACGTCGGCATCGCCCGCATGGGTGGGCCCATCGAGCAGCCACTCGAAGAGTGGAACCTCGTGCTCAACGTGAATCTCACGAGCATGTTTCTCACCTGCAAGCACGTACTTCCGCACATGCTCAAGCAGGGCTCGGGCAGCATCATCAATATCGGGTCAGTTGGCGGTATGCGCTACATCGGGTACAACTACCCGAGCTACTCGGCAACGAAGGGCGCCGTCACGCAGTTCACGCAGAACCTCGCGCTCGAGTATGCGTCGAAGGGGATCCGCGCGAATACCGTTGCACCCGGGTACATCAACACACCGATGATCTATAAGCAGATCAGCGGCGCGTACGACACCGTGGAAGAGATGGTTGCTGCGCGTGACGCGCTCTCGCCGACAGGCAAGATGGGCGACTCCTTCGACGTTGCGAACGCCGCGTTGTTCCTCGCATCTGACGAATCGCGATATGTGAATGGCGTGTGCATTCCGGTAGACGGTGGGCTCGTGCAGAGCTCGGCACCGCCAGCCGCGGCACAGTAGTACAGGCCGTGCGGGCGGTACGGGAGCTAGACCTCCTGTGCTGCCCGTTCGATGCTTCGCAGCTCACGCAACCAGTCGAAGTGCGTGTCAATTGCCTCGGTGACCGCTTGTGGGTCACGAGTTTTGAGCGCATCGAGTACCGCAGTGTGCACGCGACGCATGGTCTCGAAGTCTTGCTCGAGTGTGAGGTGCTTGAGTGTTCCTTTGAGTACCGAGTGCAGCATTCGTGAGAAGAAGAGTAGTGCGGGCGAATCGGAGGCAGCAAAGAGCGCACGGTGGAACGAGGCGTCTGCTTCGAGCAGTTCCTTGCCGTCCTCAGTGTTCTTCATGGCCTCGATGCTCGCGTCGAGTTCAGCGAGACTCTCTGGCGTTGAGTTCACGCACGCTTCAATCGCTGCCTGGCGCTCGAGCGCGTGGCGCACTGAAATGAGTGACTCGAGAGTCATTTGCTGGAACATGAGGCTGAGGATGAGTACGTCGCTCGTCTGCTCAGCCTGAACGCCGGTGTAGAACGTGCCCTGACGTTCCTTACGCGAAAGCGCACCCATAGATTCGAGTCGGCCAATGCGGTCGCGAAGCGTATTGCGGCTAACGTTGAGTATCTGGGTAAGTTCGCGTTCGCTCGGGAGTTGCTGCCCGGGTTGCATATCGATGAGCAAATCGATGAGAGAGTTCAATGCAGCATCGTTCAAGGTGCTCTCGTAGAAGCGATGACTCTTGAATGGGTTCGCCGGCGAGAGAAGCCCGGCTGCGGGTTGAAGTTCTGACTTTTTCATGGCACTCCGTTATGCGAATATCTGTATCCACGGTACACCAGAAATTGCTCTGGTAGAACCAGAGTAAGCTGAAACTCAACCGACGTAGAAAGTTGCGAATAGACACCCAGTCTAGATTTCGGCGGCGACCCTGGTTCCTTGGTTGATCGCGCGCTTCGCATCGAGCTCGCCCGCGACATCTGCGCCGCCAATAAGGTGCGAGGTGATTCCGAGCGTCGCGAGCTCGTCAGCGAGGTCTCGGCGGGGTTCCTGCCCAGCACACACGACAATGGAATCTACCTCAAGCACACGCGGTTCATCGTCGACCGTAAGGTGGAGGCCTTCGTCGTCGATCCGCACATACTCGACTCCGCCGATCATCTCGACACCGCGGCGGGCCAGCTCGGTTCTGTGGATCCACCCGGTCGTCTTGCCAAGACCGGCACCGAGCTTGCCATCTTTGCGCTGCAGCATCGTGAGACGTCGAGCAGGGGTGACAGGTTGTGGAGTGGTGATTCCACCAGGATGCGTATGCCCGGCATCAACTCCCCAGTGTTCAAGAAAATCCTCGCGTGTGTCGGGTTCGCCCGAGAGCCCCGGAGAACCAACAGGTTCAGTGAGGAACTCAGCAGTGTCGAAGCCGATTCCACCTGCGCCAATGATGGCCACAGTTTCGCCAACGGGAGCTTTGTCTCGGAGTACGTCAAGATATCCGAGCACCGAAGCATGGTCAGCACCGGGAATGCTCAACGGCCGCGGTAACACTCCGGTCGCAATGACAACCTCGTCAAACCCGGCTTCGGCAATCGCTCGCGCATCAACGGTCGTATTCAGCCTGAGGTCGACTCCAGTTTCTGCGATCCGCACACCAAAGTAACGCAGGGTCTCGCGAAACTCGCTCTTGCCAGGCACCTGCATTGCGATATTGATTTGCCCGCCGATACCCGACCCACTGTCGAACAGCGTCACCTTGTGGCCACGTTCCGCAGCGGTAACGGCGCACGACAGCCCGGCGGGACCGGCACCCACGACCGCTACGCGTTTTGCGAGGCGAGTTGGACTGATGACGAGTTCCGTCTCGTGTCCCGCTCTCGGATTAACGAGACAAGAAGAGAGCTTGTTCGCAAATGTGTGGTCGAGACACGCCTGATTGCACGCGATGCAGGTATTGATTCGCTCAGGGGCGCCGGCACGGGCTTTCGTGACAAACTCTGGATCGGCAAGAAACGGCCGAGCGAGCGAAACAAGGTCTGCGTCTCCGTCAGCGAGTATGCGTTCGGCGACCTCGGGGGTATTGATACGGTTCGTCGCAATGAGCGGAATGCCAACACGGCCTCGAAGTTCGCGAGTGACCCACGAAAACGCGCCGCGAGGCACAGAGGCAGCGATGGTCGGTATGCGTGCCTCATGCCATCCGATGCCCGTATTGATGAGTGTCGCCCCCGCGGCCTCCACACTGGCAGCCAGTTCGAGTACTTCTGCGAGTGTCGATCCACCAGGTACAAGGTCGAGCATTGAGAGTCGGTAGATGATGATGAACTCTGGGCCGACCGCTTCACGTATTCGCCGAACGATTTCGAGAGGAAACCGGAATCTGCCCTCGATGTCACCACCCCAGCGATCAGTGCGGTGGTTCGTCTCGAGCGTGATGAATTCATTGATGAGGTAACCCTCGGAACCCATGATCTCGACCCCGTCGTAGCCGACAGACTGTGCAAGGGTCGCGGCACGCACAAAGTCTTCGATCGTCTCGACAATTTCTGCATCGGTGAGTTCTCTCGGGGTGATCGGAGAAATAGGTGCCGCAACGGGGCTTGGCGCGACCGCGTCAGGGTGTGCGCCGTAGCGGCCGGCGTGCAAAATCTGCAGCGCAATCCGCGAACCTTCGTCGTGCACGGCCTTGGTAATGAGTCGGTGCGGCTCCGCGTCTTCCTCGGTGGTCATTGTCGCGGCGTGTGGCTTCAATCGACCGGCGGCATTTGGTGAAATGCCGCCGGTGACCATGAGCGCCACACCGTTCGCTGCTCGCTCTCGGTAGAACGCTGCGAGCCGTTCGAAGCCACCGGGCAGCTCTTCGTGCCCCATGTGCATGGATCCCATAATCACGCGGTTTGGCAGTGTGATTGCGGTGCCGGGAAGCGTGATTGGCTCGAACATGTGCGGATAGGGTGGCGGCGTTGGCATGCACCTCAATGTAGTGAGTGGGCCGTCAGGCTGTCGAGGTGACTAGCGCGAACGCACAAACTCTTCAGGCGAATCATGTTGCCTCGTTGGGCAGGAAGTACGGAGATTCGACGAAGGGTGTCGCGATGCGCACGCCAAAACACTCTGGGTCAAGCTGTGCCGCAAGGTCGAGCTGACGCTGCGCCACCGAGTGTAAGCCAACGTAGCTCCAGACCACGGCACACAGTGCGAAGACGTTGGGTTTCAGATCTTCGGGTGCGTGAGCAGCAATGGTAGCGATGAGCTCCGCACATTTCCGTTGCTGCATTCGGCTTTCAGGTAGTTCGCTCGCACGCTCGGCTTCTTGATCTAAAAAGTGGGTGAGAATCACGTCCCAGCAGTCGGGGAATTGGGAAACGCGAATGAAGCCCGCCATTATTCGAGCGCTCGGAATCTCGGCCGCAGCATGGGAGTGGACTGCTGCGGCAAATTCCTTGGCGACCTGCGCTCGCTCTTTGTGTGAGGTTGTTGGTGGCGCCTGCAGAAGTTCCTGCTCTACCGATGCGCACATTTCAGGGAGTGGCGAGCCGTATTGGCCGATCGATGCGAGTGTGGGTTGCGGCTTGTCAGATGCGACTTGACTTGCCGCAATCTCATTCAGCGGTCGGCCAGTTCGTGGTGCCGAGGGGTCGAGATAGCTGACCCACCCGTCAGGTGCGATGCCGCACACTTCGCGCGGCGGCATTCCCTCACGAGTGAGTCGTCGCCGTAACCCACGAGCAAGCGTGCGCCAGGGAATGTTGCGAGCTTCGGCAAAGCTCATCTCACTCGAAATGACCAACGCGGGAGATTCGAGCGTTTCAGGGGGAAAATTTCTACGAAGCACCTCGACAACAGCATCAAGGTACGTTGAAATCTCCTGCGCATCCTCGCTGTCTGGGAGATCGAGGCGGATCGAAGCGCTTGAGCGCCTTCCGGAGAACAACACGACGAACAAACTGTGCGGAGCGGTGAACCCTACAAGTCGGGGAAGTGCAGCGAGGAAATCGGCGGTGTTAGTGCAACGAAGCACTTCGGGCGTGGTGCGAGAAGTTGATGTCATGCACCGAGCATGATGCCCGCTTCGCACTCATTGTGGGTCATCCACAGGCCGCACAGACCGCTCAGCACAATATGCCTACTGTGAGCGGAGTGTGACTGCCAGTTACTCGGCAGCCTGAATCTGCTTGAGGTCGGCTTCGAGCGCCACCCAGGCAAGCATCGCGCACTTCACCCGCATCACGAATTTCGAGACGCCCTGCATAGCGACAGCATCGCCCAGCAACTCCTCGTTTGGTGTCTTTGTCTTACCCTGGATCATCTCGCGAAACGCGTCAATACGTTCCGTCGCTCCCGCGATCGTGAGTTCATCGTCTCGCACGAGTTGAGAGAGGATGGAAGCGGAGGCCATAGAAATTGAGCACCCGTCTCCTTCCCACGCCATGCCCGTGATCTTGCCGCTCTCAGGATCCACAGAGATCGAAAGATCGATCTCATCGCCGCAACTCGGATTGAACTCGTGATGCGTCGCAGTCAGAGTGCCGGGCGCGGCCTCTAGCTCACCTCGACCGACCGGTCGCTTCGAGTGGTCGAGAATGACTTCTTGGTACAGGCTGTCGAGTGAACTCACGCTGCCACCTCGACCCCGAAGTACTTCTGCGCCCCGCGCACCGCGTCGAGAAATCGATCGACCTCATCTTCGGTGGTCGTGACATGCACACTTGCTCGAGTCGACGAGGCCATACCAAGTGCGCGATGGAGCGGTTGTGCACAGTGGTGGCCGACGCGCACGAGAACACCGCGCTCGTCGAGGAACTGCCCGACGTCGTGCGCGTGCAAGCCCTCGACGGATATCGCGGTGAGGGCAACGCGCTGTGAAAGATCTGGAGAGCCGAGGAGTCGAACACCACGAATCTCAGCGAGCCCTTCTGCGAGCCTGGTGACGAGTTCGTGTTCGCGCGCCTCAATACGATCCATGCCGACCTCGGTGAGGAATCGCACAGCTGCCCCGAGGCCCACGACCTGTGAAACGGGCTGGGTGCCAGGTTCGAACCTGAGTGGGGGCGGCATGAACTCCGCGGCATCCATGGTCACCTTGGTAATTGCGGATCCGCCGGTGCGGGCTGGGGGAAGCGCAGCGAGCAGTTCAGCAGTGCCATAGAGCACTCCGATGCCGTTCGGCCCGAGCATCTTATGGCCCGAGAACGCTGCGAAATCAACGCCGAGTTCTGAGAAGTTCACCGGAATGTGCGGCACCGACTGGCACGCATCGAGCACCACAATCGCGCCCACCGCATGCGCCAGATCGACAAGTTCACGCACCGGCGCGTGAAACCCCGTCGCGTTCGACACGTGTGCGAACGCAAAGATTCGAGTGCGATCGCTGAGTGCCGCGCGCGCGTCGTCAAGGCTCCACACGCCATATTCATTGACCGGAATGTATCGGAGGGTCGCTCCCGTTTTGTTCGCAAGACGCTGCCAAGGAATGAGGTTCGCGTGGTGTTCGGCTTCAGTAACGAGAATCTCGTCACCCGTACCCAAGTGGAATCGCTCCGACCCCGAAACGCCGTTGCCGGAATTCGCTTCGCCAATTCCGAGCGCAAGCAGGTTCAATGCATCGGTGGCGTTCTCGGCCCACACGATCTGTTCCGAGCTCTCTGCACCAACAAACTCGGCCATGAGATCGCGTGCGCCTTCGAATGCTCCGGTAGCTGCCCCAACGGCTCCGCTCGTACCGCGGTGCACCGCTGCGTTCGAACGTTCGAGGAATGCACGCTCCGCGTCGAGTACCACTGCTGGTCGTTGTGAAGTTGCCGCTGAATCGAGATATGCCGGCGCTGATCCGTCGGTCGCATCAATAGCTGCAAAGTACGGGAAGGCAGCCCGCAATTCGGCAACCTCGGACGAGGTGAGAAAAGCATTCATATAATCATTCTTCCACTCGATCCACAATCTCGGATGAGAGAGTGTCACAGGAGGCTACGCTGCCAGCGAATCAGGTCACGCCTCGCGGCCAGAACCCGCCGGCGTGAGCACCCAGTTCAGCCCGCCGACCACGAGCGTGAACGCTGCGGCGATGAGTGGCAACACGAGCGAGGCGCTCACACTGACGTTTTCAGCCACGCTTCCGGTCACTGCAGAAGCGAGCGATTGGCCGAGGATCACACCAGACCCGAGCATCGTCATGACCGTTGCGGATCGGCCCTCCGGGCTGCGCGCAGCGCCGAGACCGTAGAGCGTAACGAGCAGGGGCCCGATCCCGAACCCAGTAACTGCGAGGCCAAGCGAGATTTGGGCAATCGAATCGGAGGTTGCGAGTAGCGCTTCACCAATGACAACAAGTGACGCGAAGACGAGCCAGCGGTACCTCAGTGTGAATTTGGGTGAGAACAGTGACACTGTAATCGCGAGGATCGCCGAACCGACACCCATGATTCCGTAGAAGAGGCCCGCAGCCTCAGGGTCACCAAGCTCCTGCATGAAAGCGGTGAGTGCGGTGAGGGTGGTACCAAACACCAGACCCACTCCGGTGATGCCAGCGACGACGGCAAGCAATGTCGGGCGGCCAAGGTGTGACGCGGGAGCAAGTGTCTCCGCCCGCTCCGCTGCGCTTTTCGCGGGAGCGCTCGTGTGATGGAGCGCAAACGCGGTGATAACAAGAATGGTGAGCACTGCGGCAGCGATGATTGGCGTGCGCGCCCCAAATATTGTCGCGAGCACGCCGACCAGCACCGGGCCAAAGACGAACACCACTTCGTCTGCCGCAGATTCGTAGGCGAGCACCTTTGCGAGTGCCTTTGGGCGACGTTCGACCGGCAAGAAGTGCTGAATGATGAGCACGAGACGAGAGCGCGACATGGGGGAGGCCTGCGGGCTCGTCGCGCCTACGGCGAATGCAACCGCGAGCATCCAAAAATCGGGCGCTGCTGAGTATGCGATCCACGCGAGGGCAACAAGCGAAATGCTGTGAGAAACCGCGGTGAGGAGAAGCGCGATTCGCTGCCCAAACCGGTCTGCTGCGGCGCCAACGAATGGGCTCACGAGTGCTGACCCAACTCCCACAACAGCCGATGCCAAGCCGCCGAGCTCGAGCGATCCACGCGCAGACACGATGAGCGTGAGCACGCCCACCACCATCATCGCGAACGGCAGGCGTGCGATGAGGGCAAGCGGGAAGTAGGTCACGCCGGTTCGCGAAATGAGCGTCGGAGTGGGGTGAGAGTCGTGCATAGCCGCCCAAGCCTACCTGAAAAGCGCAGCACCACACGCAAATGCCCGTACGATTGGGGCATGATTCTGCTCGCGGCGACGCCTATCGGAAACCTCGGAGACGCCTCGCCAAGGCTTCGCGACACACTCGCTCACGCCAAGGTCATTGCGGCCGAGGACACCAGGCATACGGCCCAGTTACTCCGGCTTCTCGAGATTGAGACGCGCGCTGAGCTCGTCGCGCTTCACGACCACAACGAGCACGAACGCGCCGCACGTCTCGTAGAGCGAGCGAAGCACGAAGACATCGTGCTCGTGAGTGACGCCGGAATGCCGACCGTCTCTGACCCGGGATACCGCGTCGTGCAGCTCGCGGCCGAAGCGGGCGTGCAGGTGAGTGTGATCCCCGGACCCTCCGCAGTCGTCACCGCGCTCGCCGCATCGGGTCTTCCGACCGACCGTTTCGCGTTTGAGGGTTTTATGCCACGCAAGCCTGGCGAGCGGGCACGCCTGCTCAAGGAGCTTGCCCATGAGCGGCGCACACTCGTGTTTTTCGAGTCACCCTCGCGGGTTGTTCAGGCGCTCAACGACCTCGCCGCAGCCTTCGGTGTGGATCGGCGCGCGGCTGTATGCCGAGAACTCACCAAGCTGCATGAGGAGATCAAGCGCGGCGGGCTGGGTGAACTCGCTGAGTGGGCCGCCGGAGGCGTTCGCGGCGAGATCGTGCTCGTCGTTGGCGGCGCACCCGCGCAGTCAGTGTCGCCTGAGACGGCGCTTGCCGAAGTCACTGCGCGAGTTGCCGCGGGTGAACGCTTGAAGGATGTGACGCGGGAGGTCTCTGAACTAACAGGGATCCCGTCGAAAGAACTGTATGCCGCAGCTTTGGCCAATCGGTAGCGCGGCGCAGTTATTCTCAGGGTCTCGATAGCCAGATGCACCAGAATTACTACATCGACCATGTGGCGATGTACCGCCAGCCACTCACTCAGACAGGACCTCAGTGAAACTTTCACGTGTATTCGTACCACTCGCTGCCACTGCGCTGCTGCTCACCGGCTGTTCTGCCGGTGGGGGAGCAAACACTGACGCGTCGGGTGAAGACTGCCTCGCGCCAGGCAGTGCGAGCAAGACAATCGAGGTCACCGGTGAAGTGGGCAACGACCTCGAAATTACCTCGGAGACGCCGGTCTCGGTCGAGGCAACCGAGCGCTCGGTTCTCAAGGAAGGTGAAGGTGAGAGCCCAACCGCCGACCAAACCATTGAGGTCGCTATGTCGATGTTCAATGGTGCCGACGGCACGAGCCTGCAGCAGGTAGCGACGAGCCCGATTCCCGCAGCTCAGGAGCAGCTTGCTACCTGGGCGTACGAGGGAATCCGCTGTGCTGTGCCAGGTGAGCAGATTGCAATCGTCACCCCGTACGCTGACGTATTCGGCACCGCGGCTGCTGAGGAGACCGGCCTCGAAGGCATCACCGAGGAAGACTCAATCGTCATCGTGATGGAGTTTGGTGAGGTCGCGGATTCGGCAGCGTCGACGGAGCCGGGCACACTCGAAGCAGACGAGCTACTGAGCCGGGCTGAGGGTAAAGCGGTCGCCGCTCCTGACGGATTCCCTACGGTCAAGCTTGATGACGACGGCGCACCGACGATCACTATGCCAGAGGGCGTCGACGCGCCGACCGAGCTCAGCATTGCGACCATCATCGAGGGCGACGGCGAGACCGTGCAAGCCGGTGACCGCGTCTACGTGAACTATCGAGGCGTTATCTGGCGCACAGGCGAAGAGTTCGACTCGAGCTGGAGCCGTGGCGCACCCACTGACTTCTTGACGACACAGGTCATCGGCGGCTTCCAGAAGGCCCTCGAAGGGCAGAAAGTCGGATCGCAGATCATTTCTGTCGTTCCAGCTGAAGACGGCGGATACGGGGCTGCAAGTCTCGAGCAAATGGGTCACGAGCCCGACGACGTGATGGTGTTCGTGCTCGATATCCTCGGCACGGTGCACGCCGAATAAGCACGCGACAACGCGCTTCATGCAGAATGGTGTGCATGAAGCGCGTTGTTATTTTGGGATCCACTGGTTCGATCGGCGAGCAGGCGCTTGACGTCATAAGGCGGCAGCCGAGCCGTTTTCAGGTAGTGGGGCTCATCGCTGGCTCGAATGCTGAGCGACTGCGCGAGCAGGCTGAAGAGTTCAATGTTCAGCACACGGGTCTTGGTGCAGAGGCAGCGACGCAGCTCGTGCGAGATGTCACTGCAGATGTGGTGTTGAACGGCATCACCGGCTCTGTGGGGCTCGGCCCGACAATCGCCGCACTCAAAGCGGGGCGCACTCTCGCGCTCGCAAACAAAGAGTCGCTCATCGTTGGTGGAGATCTGGTGACTGGTCTCGCGAAGCCGGGGCAGATCGTGCCGGTCGACTCCGAGCACTCAGCAATTGCGCAGGCATTGCGTTCGGGGGCGAAAAACGAGGTGAAGCGCCTTGTGCTCACTGCGTCTGGCGGGCCGTTCCGCGGTCGCTCGCGCGCCGAACTCGAGCACGTTACTCCGGCGCAGGCGCTCGCGCATCCCACGTGGGACATGGGTCGCGTCGTCACCACCAACTCCGCAACGCTCATGAACAAGGGGCTCGAAGTCATCGAGGCGCATCTGCTGTTCGGTGTATCCTACGGCGACATCGACGTTGTCGTGCATCCGCAGTCGATCGTGCATTCGATGGTTGAGTTCATCGATGGATCCACAATCGCGCAGGCCTCGCCGCCCGACATGCGCTTGCCCATCGCGCTCGGACTCACCTGGCCCGATCGCCTCGCGGGCGCGGGCGCACCACTCGATTGGAGCCAGGCGACGAAGTGGGAATTCGAACCGCTCGACGAGCAAGCGTTTCCGGCGGTTGCGCTCGCGAAGCACGTCGGGCGCAAACGAGAAACGTACCCGGCCGTGTTCAACGCGGCGAACGAAGAAGCGGTCGACGCGTTTCACGACGGCAAGATCCGCTTCACTCAAATCGTCGACACCGTGAGTGCGGTGGTGGATCGCCACGAGCCTCCACAGCAACTCACGCTCGAGTCGCTTGCCGAAGCTGAACGCTGGGCCCGCGCAGCAGCTCACAAGCTTTTCGACAAGTAGGCGAGCGGTCGCGGTTTGCTCGGGACTACGGGTAGAATCGGGTGCATAACTGAACACGCCGCTTATGCATCGCGGGAGAGATCGGGTGAGAATCCCGACGCCGTAGGAGCAATCCCTCCCCGGGAAACTCTCAGGCACATGTACCGCATGCACAGGCAACTCTGAAAAGCAGCGGGCAATCCCGCTCACCGACGGTGCAAGGTCTGGTGTCGCAGCGACACTTCGCCGAATCTCTCAGGTCACGTACAGAGCGGGGAGGATCTTTCACAGGCCGAGATGGCCCTGACTTCTGGAGATCCACCTTTGACTCAACAGGCATCGTCACCCGCGTTCGCGAATAGGCATATAGGTATTGCGGCCCCTGCTGATCAGCAGGTCATGCTCGATACGCTCGGCTACGACACCCTCGACGCGCTCGTCGACACGGCAGTACCCGCATCGATTCGCAGCTCGAAAGCTCTCGACCTTCCGCCAGCGCTCACGGAAGAAGATAGCCTCGCGGAACTCCGCAGACTTGCGAGCATGAATGTCGTGAAGACCCAGCTCATTGGGCAGGGGTTTTACGGAACACACACTCCGCCGGTCATTCGCCGCAACGTGCTCGAGAGTCCTTCGTGGTACACGGCCTACACGCCGTATCAGCCAGAGATCTCGCAGGGTCGGCTTGAGGCGCTCCTCAACTTCCAGACCATGGTTTCTGATCTCACAGCGCTTCCCATCGCGAACGCGTCAATGCTCGACGAGAGCTCCGCGACCGCAGAAGCGGTGCTGCTCATGCGCCGCGCAAACAAGGCTGCCGCAGACGCGAAGACCGTGCTCGACTCGAACCTCTTTCCGCAGACCATCAAGGTCGTGCAGGGTCGCGCTCAGGCGCTCGGTTTCGAGGTCGAGATTGCAGACCTGTCGCAGGGCCTGCCCGAGGGGCCAATCTCTGGCATCGTGCTGCAGCAGCCGGGCAACAACGGTGCCGTTGTGGATCACACGGCGACGATCCGGGAAGCGAAGGATCGCGGCGCGATGGTCACAGTGGTCGCCGACCTGCTCGCACTGACGCTCATCGTTCCTCCGGGGGAGCAGGGCGCAGATGTCGCGGTAGGCAACACTCAGCGTTTCGGAGTGCCGCTCTTCTTCGGTGGCCCACACGCCGCCTACCTCGCAGTGCGTGCGGGGCTCGAGCGCTCGCTGCCCGGTCGGCTCGTCGGCGTATCGAAGGATCAAGAGGGCCGCACCGCGTACCGCCTCGCGCTGCAAACTCGTGAGCAGCACATTCGCCGCGAGAAGGCGACGAGCAACATCTGCACCGCGCAGGCGCTGCTTGCGATCACCGCGTCGATGTACGCCGTGTACCACGGGCCCGACGGGCTCGAGGCAATCGCGAAGCGCACCCACGCGCACGCGCAGAACTTCGCCGCAGCGCTCGCCGCAGCTGGCATCTCGGTCGCGAGCGAAACTTACTTCGATACCGTGTGGGCGAGTGTGCCGGGCCGTGCCAAGGCAATCGTCGCCGATGCTGCGGCAGCAGGCTTTAACCTCAGGCTCGTCGATGCGGACACTGTCGGGGTGTCGTTCGATGAAACGACGACTGCGGAAACGGTAGAGGGTGTCGCGCGCGTGTTTGGTGCGGAACTCAGCGCGGTGGATCCAATCGACTCGCTCGCATTCCCCGCCTCGGTTGCTCGCACGAGCGAATACCTCACCCACCCAATCTTCAACGAGATCCGCTCGGAAACGCAGATGATGCGCTACCTCCGCAGGCTTTCCGACCGCGACCTCGCGCTCGACCGCACGATGATTCCGCTCGGCTCGTGCACGATGAAGCTGAACTCCGCAGCAGAGATGGAATCGATCTCGTGGCCGGAGTTTGCTGGGATCCACCCGTACGTGCCAGAAGAGCAGAGCGTGGGTTGGCGTGAGCTGATCCACCGCCTCGAGGCATGGCTCATCGAGATCACGGGCTACGCTGGCATCTCGCTGCAACCGAATGCCGGTTCGCAGGGCGAGTACGCCGGGTTGCTCGCGATTCGCGGCTACCACCTCGCGAACGGTGATACCGAGCGCGACGTGTGCCTCATTCCCGCGTCGGCCCACGGCACGAACGCGGCCTCTGCGGTTCTTGCGGGCATGCGCGTCGTGGTCGTCAAGAACACTGACGAGGGTGCGATCGATATGGCGGATCTCGACGCCAAGATCGAAGCGCATCGCGATGTGCTGTCGGCGATTATGATCACGTACCCGTCAACGTACGGTGTGTACGACGCGGATGTGCGCGACGTGTGCGAGAAGGTGCACGCAGCGGGCGGCCAGGTGTATATCGATGGCGCAAACATGAATGCGCTCGTTGGCCTCGCACAGCCCGGTGAATTCGGCGGCGATGTCTCCCACCTGAACCTGCACAAGACATTCGCAATTCCACACGGCGGCGGTGGCCCAGGTGTTGGCCCGGTCGCGGTTGCCGAGCATCTGCTCCCGTACCTTCCTGGCAACCCAACTACCGAGGGTGAGATCACGACCGGTGACGGAATCCCTGTCGCGGCGACCGTGTTCGGCTCTGCGGGAGTGCTGCCGATCTCGTACGCATACGTTGCGATGATGGGCGCCGAGGGCCTCACCCAGGCAAGCAAGACCGCGCTGCTCAGCGCGAACTACATTGCGGCGAGGCTCCGTGAGCACTTCCCAGTGTTGTTCACAGGCAACGAGGGTCTCGTCGCGCACGAGTGCATTCTCGACCTCCGTGAGCTCACCACCAAGTCGGGAGTTACCGCGGAAGACGTTGCCAAGCGTCTCATCGACTTCGGTTTCCATGCGCCGACCCTCGCCTTCCCGGTGGCTGGCACGCTCATGGTCGAGCCGACCGAGTCGGAGGATCTCGGAGAGATCGAGCGATTCATCGAAGCAATGGTGACGATTCGTGCAGAGATCGACGAGGTCATCTCGGGCGCGTACGCAGTCGAGGAATCACCGCTGCGCAACGCACCACACCCGGCGTCGGTCGTGGTGAGCGATAGCTGGGAGCGCCCCTACAGCCGCGAGCAAGGGGCGTTCCCGAGCGAGCGTCTGCGGGTCGACAAGTACTTCCCGCCAGTCTCGAGGATCGATGGTGCCTTCGGCGACCGAAACCTCGTATGCTCGTGCCCACCCATTGAAGCGTTTGAGGAGTAAGCCATGACGAAGCACACTGCACTACACGCCGAGCACGAAAAGCTTGGTGCCTCATTCACCGACTTCGGTGGCTGGGACATGCCGCTGCGGTACGACCGCGAACTCGCTGAGCACCACGCGGTGCGCGAGGCGGCAGGCCTGTTTGACCTCTCGCACATGGGGGAGGTCTGGGTTACTGGCGACGACGCGGCCACGTACTTGAACACAGCACTCGTCGGAAATCTCGCGATTATGAAGGTCGGAAAGGCGAAGTACTCGCTCCTCTGCAATGAGGCCGGCGGGATTATCGATGACCTCATCATTTACCGCGTCTCCGAGACCCGATTCCTCGTGGTTCCTAACGCGGGCAATGCTGAGGTTGTTGCCGACGTGCTCGCTGAGCGGGCTGCAGGCTTTGCTGTTGAGGTGCGTGACGCATCGAGCGAGACCAGCCTGATCGCGGTGCAAGGGCCTGCTTCAGAGGCAATTGTGAGTGCGGTCACCGACGAGTCGCAGCATCAGGCAGTGCGTGACCTCGCGTACTACGCGTGGACCTCGATCGAGATCGGTGGCGTCGACATCATGCTCGCGCGCACCGGGTACACCGGCGAAGACGGCTTCGAGTTGTTCTTGCCAAACGAGCGGGCGGCAAAGATCTGGCAACTGCTCCTCGACGCAGGGTCGTCACACGGGCTTATTCCGTGTGGTCTGGCAGCGCGTGATTCGCTGAGGCTTGAGGCCGGAATGCCACTGTACGGGAACGAACTCGGTCTCGACACCACGCCGTTTGAGGCGGGACTCGGCGGCGTTGTCTCGTTCAAGAAGTCAGAGGACTTCATAGGTCGTGCGGCCCTCGAAGTAGTGAAGGCCGAGGGTTCCGCGCAGGTACTCGTGGGCCTCTCTGGTGCGGGCCGTCGCGCCGGGCGCTCGGGCTATGCGGTGCACGCGGTGGCGGCAGACGGTACTCCGGGCGAACAGATCGGTCAGATCACGAGCGGTCTGCCGAGCCCGACACTAGGCCACCCAGTTGCCCTCGCGCGAATCGATGCTGCGTTCGCCGAAATTGGCACTGCCGTCGCGGTGGATCTGCGCGGCAAGCCAGAGCCGTTCGAAGTCGTATCACTTCCGTTCTATCAGCGACAGAGCTAGTCTGCGCACACATACATTCCAGTTAAAGGAGCAAGCATGAGCAAGGTACACGCGGGTTACCGCTATTCAGAAGAGCATGAGTGGATCAACTCAGAAAGCCCCGCCACAGTTGGCGTCAGCGAGGTTGCTGCTGACGCACTCGGCGAGATTGTCTACATCGACCTCCCCGAGGTTGGGCAGCAACTGACCGCTGGCGAGGTGTGCGGCGAGATCGAGTCGACGAAGTCGGTCTCGGAGCTGTACTCACCGGTCACCGGCAGCGTTGTCGAGGTGAACGATGCGGCAACCGATGACCCCGCAATTGTAAACAGCGACCCATACGGTGCAGGCTGGCTGTTCCGCGTCGAGGTTTCCGAGGAGGGCCCGCTGCTCACGCCTGAGGAGTACGCTTCGGCTAACGACGCAGAAGTGAGCTAATTCACACGTTCATCACTGGGTTGCTCACAGCCGCCCGCGCTAGCCTGTTTCAGTGATGACCGTCTTGCTCTATGTGCTCGGGATTCTCATCGTTCTGGTGGGACTCGCAGTCTCAATCGCGCTGCACGAAATCGGTCACCTCGTACCTGCCAAGCTGTTCGGGGTAAAAGTCACCCAGTACATGGTTGGCTTCGGGCGCACGCTGTGGTCTCGCAAGAAAGGTGAGACCGAATACGGCATAAAAATGCTTCCGCTGGGCGGGTACGTGTCAATGATTGGCATGTACCCACCCGCGAAACCCGGAGAAGCGCCCAGGGAGGCATCAACCGGCTTCTTGAACTCGGTCGTGGAAGAAGCTCCTGCAGGGATTCAGCGACATCACTCGGGCGGCCAAATTACTGCGGAAGCCGAGAACGTGCCCGAGCCTCGGCGGGGTATCGCCGGGCTCATCGACGACGCTCGCGATGCAAGCGCAGAGTCGATTGCCCACGGAGAAGACGACAGAACCTTCTACCGGTTGCCGGCATGGAAAAAGATCATCATCATGCTCGGTGGTCCGTTCATGAATCTTGTGCTCGCGTTTGTGTTCTTCGCGATCGTAATTTGCGGTTTCGGGGTGGCGCAGAGCAGCACGACGCTCGCATATCTCAGCGAGTGTCTTGTGCCTGCGTCGAGTTCCGCCACCACCTGCTCTAGTGACGACCCGGCCGCACCCGCAGCTGAAGCCGGCATGCTCCCGGGGGACACCCTCCTTGCGGTCGATGGGGTAGCGATCGAAGACTGGGAACAGTTCCGTACGATTGTGAGTGAGTCGCCAGGCATTTCGCTTTCCGTCTCGGTTGAACGCGATGGATCCACACACGACCTCACGCTCACCCCGCAAGCAAACGAACGGTACGTGTTCGACGACAGCGGTCAGGTAGTCGTCGACGCGAATGACAACCCGATCACCGAGACCGTCGGCATGATCGGTGCGACGCCAGCGACCGAAACGGTGCGTCAGCCGGTTTCAGAGGTGCCGGCGTTCGTGGGTGAGAACGTGAAGAACGTCGCGGGAGTGATTATTCGACTTCCGGAGCGCATGGTCGACGTGTGGAATGCAGCGTTTGGCGCTGAAGAACGCGACCCCAACGGGCCAATGAGTGTTGTTGGCGTCGGGCGCCTCGCTGGCGAGGTAGCGAGTATGGATCAGGCGCCGATCGCGGCGCGCGCGCAGTTCATGGTGAGTCTTGTCGGCTCGCTCAACGTCGCGCTACTGGTATTCAACCTCGTTCCGCTCATGCCTCTCGACGGCGGACATGTCGCTGGCGCGATTTATGAATGGCTCAAGCGGGGACTCGCGCGGCTGTTGCGCAAACCTGATCCGGGCCCCGTTGATACGGCCAAGATGGTGCCCGTCACCTTTGTTGTCGTGATTGCACTCGGCGCGATGAGCGTGCTGCTTATGTACGCCGACATCGTGAAACCGGTGAATCTGTTCGGCTAACCGCGGGCCGAAGCTCACACGGTGAGTACACGCTGGGACTCAGGGAGCCCGGGTAGACTCGCTTCCGTGGCAGCAGTGAATTTGGGAATGCCGAAGATACCGGCAGTATTAGCACCTCGGCGAAAGACCCGGCAGATTAAGGTCGGTTCAGTTGGTGTGGGCAGTGATTCGCAGATCTCTGTGCAATCGATGACCACGACGCCGACGACAGACATCAACGGCACGCTTCAGCAGATCGCCGAGCTGACGGCTTCGGGGTGTGACATCGTGCGCGTCGCGGTGCCGAGCCAAGACGACGCTGACGTGCTGCACATCATCGCGAAGAAGAGCCAGATTCCGGTTATCGCAGATATTCACTTCCAGCCTCGGTATATTTACGCGGCGATCGATGCGGGCTGCGCGGCAGTTCGCGTGAACCCCGGCAATATTCGCCAGTTCGACGGCAACGTGGGTGAGATCGCGAAGGCCGCGAAAGACGCGGGAGTGTCCCTCCGCATCGGCGTGAACGCAGGGTCACTCGATCGCAGGCTTCTGCAGAAGTACGGCAAGCCGACCGCTGAGGCACTCGTCGAGAGTGCGGTGTGGGAAGCGTCGTTGTTTGAAGAGCACGACTTTCACGACTTCAAGATTTCGGTGAAGCACAATGACCCGATCGTTATGGTCAACGCGTACCGCCAGCTTGCGGCGAAGGGCGACTGGCCACTGCACCTCGGCGTGACCGAGGCGGGCCCCGCGTTCCAGGGCACGATCAAGAGTGCAACGGCATTCGGTATCTTGCTCTCCGAGGGCATTGGTGACACGATTCGTGTTTCGCTCTCGGCGCCGCCAGCGGAAGAGATCAAGGTTGGGCTTCAGATTCTGCAGTCCCTCAACTTGCGTGAGCGCCGACTCGAGATCGTGTCGTGCCCGTCGTGCGGCCGCGCACAGGTCGACGTGTACACGCTCGCTGATGAGGTTACGAAGGGCCTCGAGGGCATGACGGTCCCGCTCCGCGTCGCGGTTATGGGCTGCGTCGTAAATGGTCCCGGTGAGGCACGCGAGGCAGATCTCGGCGTGGCTTCGGGCAATGGCAAGGGCCAGATTTTTGTGAAGGGCGAGGTCATCAAGACCGTGCCCGAGGCGGAGATTGTGGCGACTCTCATCGAAGAGGCGAACCGCATTGCCAACGAAATGGGGCACGAGCGCGAGTCGGGTGCCCCCGAAGTCGTCACGGTGTAGTTGTAGAACGGTTTCACCCGCAGTTTGAAACTGAGGCTAGACAGCCTCGAGCTCAATCTCACCGGTAAGCACGTCTGCGCGCGTGACACGCACGGAGATGAGTTGACCTGCAACGACGCCCGCAAACTCCGCGTTCGCGGTAACTGGTGGATCCTCGACGAGTACGCGCGCAGAACTCTCGCGCGCTTGCAACACCGTTGCGGAGAAGACCTCGCCAACGCGGTCACGAAGTAGCGCAGCTTCCACTCGGTCGATGATTGCCGAATTCAGTCGCCCAGCAAGCGATGAGGAAGACCGCATGAGTGACGGGATATCGGCGAGGCTTTGAGTGACCCAGTCTGGAGTCTCGGCTCCCGCACAGAGCGCCTCACAGATGACGAGCGTCCAGCGATCCACCAACCGCCTGAGCGGCGCCGTCACGTGCGCGTACGGCGCAGCGATGGCAGCCTGGTTCGGCGACGCGGGCGGCGCGATGAGTGCCCCGTCCTCGCCAGGTACTCCGAACACGGCGTAGTCGGCACCGCGGAACAAACTCGCCGCGGCGTGCAATACCGCAACGCTGTGTTCACCGTCGCGTGGGACGCTGCGAAGGTACTCTCCGTAGCTCACATCAGACGGCCAAGGCTTACCGAGCGCCGCAACGCGTGATCGGAACTCACTGAGTGCCTCATCGTCTGGTGAGGGCATGGTGCGCAAGATTCCGATGCCGCCATCGAGCATGATGCGGGCAGCGACCATCCCTGTGAGCAATGAGAGTTGGGCGTTCCACTCCTCGACCGCGAGCGGAAACGAGCGCACGATGCGGTACCCGTGCTCGTCGCGCACGATCTCCTCATCGGCCATGTTCAGGCTTGCGCCACCCCGACGCGCTTCTTGCTCGATGCGGAGAAGCCCGAACTCGCGAAGTAGCTCTATTTGCTCGTGAGGTGTTCCCGCATCAATCGACTGTTGGGCCGACACGTAGTTGAGTTTGGCGCGAGAGCGGATCCTTGCGCGTTCGACCCGTGCGTCGGGTACTGCAGCACCACCGATTGCTGCTGCGCCTGCTTGATCCACAGGAATGGTCCACACAAACGCCGTGCGATCTTTATCGGGGAGAAGTGAGGCTTTACCCTCACTGAGCACCGGCGGGTGGAGCGGAACGCGCCCGTCTGGCAGGTAGAGCGTTTGGCCACGTCGCCTCGCTTCGAGGTCGATTGCTCCGCCCGGTGCGACGAACCCAGGGAGATCGGCGATCGCATAGCGCAGCACCATGCCCGTGCTTGTGTGCTCGATATGGAACGCCTGATCGAGGTCACGAGAATCTGCAGGGTCGAGCGTGACGAACGGTATATCGCGGAGGTCGAGGCGCGGTACCCCGGCCTCAGCTGCCTCCGCCTCGGTCGCTGCAGCCTCGGGAAACTCGCTCGGTACCTCGTGCTTCGAGCGGAGCTCTTCAAGCACACGGGCGAGCTCTCCTCGATGGCGCGGGGACGCGAGGTGAGTTCTGCGGTCTAGCATGCCTCCACACTAGTCTGCGCCCATTCTTGCCTCAGAGCATCGGCCTAGACTGGGGCCATGACGACCCCAGTGAGCCCCGCGACTGCAGACGCCATCGATGACCTTTTAGCCGCCGCAGAAATCACAAAGCAGCGCACTCTCATTCGACGAATCCTCGAGTCGGGGGTCGGCCTGGGCACTGATGAGGCGTCGCGACTCAATCTCAAGATCACCGCGGCTGCGGTCGAGGAGATGCGTGCCGCATTTCGTATCTTCGAGCCGTTCACCGGTATACGCAAGGCCACCATTTTCGGGTCTGCGCGCACTCAGCCTGGCGACCTCCTCTCGATCGCCGCGGAGGAGACCGCTCGCGCGTTTGCCGAAGATGACTGGATGGTGGTCACCGGCGCTGGCCCAGGGATCATGGAAGCTGCAGCGACCGGAGCCGGGCCTCAGCAATCCCTTGGAGTGTCGATTCGGCTGCCGTTCGAAGAGGAACCAAATGCGTTCCTCGAGAACGAGACCCAGAGCGTTGCGATGAAGTACTTCTTCACCCGCAAGCTCATGCTGGTGAAGGAATCGAGCGCGTTCATTTGCCTCCCTGGCGGGTTCGGCACCATGGACGAAACGTTTGAGCTCCTCACGCTGCAACAAACGGGGAAGATGGTGCCGGTTCCCATCGTGCTCCTCGACCGTGCCGGCGGGAGCTACTGGCGCGGATTCGAGCGGTTTGTCGTGGAAGAGATCGAGGCAGCAGGCTTCGCCACACCAGGTGATCTCGAGCGGGTGCTCATCACCGACTCCGCAGATGAGGCGGTGGCGCACGTGCGCAAGTTCTGGAGCAATTACCAAGACCTTCGCTGGTTCCCGGTAGAACCAGGTGCCCGTGCTGGCGGACAGGACACCCTCATGCTGTATGTCAAGAGCGAGCCTACGCTCATCGAGCTTGAGGAGCTCAATGAGCGGTTTGAGGGATTGCTCTCGCAGGGCAAGTTCGCGTTCTCCGATCCGTTTCCTGAAGAGGGGGACAACCACGCAGAGCTGGCGCGCGTCACACTCATTCCGAAGCCTCGCGCGGTTGGAGAACTGCATCGCGTCATCAATGCGCTCAACGAACTCCCGTCGGCCCTGGCCGCTACCCAAGCAGCAAACGAGTAGCCGTGTTGCACGACATGCTGCTCGGTCTGCGTGCCGAGGTGAGCGCGCGAGTCGAGCGGATCGAGGCAGAACTTCACACGCTTACGCTGAGCAGGGCCGACGCAAACGACGACGACGAGCACGACCCAGAGGGGGTCACGCTTTCGACGGAGTGGTCGAGGCTCACAGGGCTCGCTGCTCAGGCTAGGAGTGATCTGGCTGAGGTGCTCGCGGCCCTTGAACGCTGGGATGCGGGCAGCTACGGAGTGTGCACCCGGTGTGGTCTACAAATCCCGCCCGAACGCCTCGAGGTGCGACCATTTGCCGAACACTGCGTCGCCTGCGCGAGCAAGTCGCGCTAGGTCGCCACGTACCGTGCGAGGTGTTCGCCGGTTGTTGTCGATCGCGACTTCACAAGGTCTGCCGGAGTGCCCTCAAACACGACCTCTCCACCGTCATGGCCGGCTCCGGGTCCCAGATCAATAATCCAGTCTGCGTGCGCCATCACTGCCTGGTGGTGCTCAATGACGATCACACTCTTGCCGGAGTCAACGATTCGGTCGAGCACGCTGAGTAACTGATCGACGTCAGCGAGGTGGAGGCCGGTGGTCGGCTCATCGAGCACGTACACCCCGCCCTCCTCAGCCATAGCGATCGCGAGCTTTACGCGCTGGCGCTCGCCGCCTGAGAGTGTGGTGAGGGGTTGGCCAAGCGTGAGGTACCCGAGACCCACGTCGACGAGCCGTTCGAGAATTTTGGCTGCCTTCGGTACCTTTGCCGCGGGCCCGGCTGGTGACGTTCCCGCGAAGAAGTCATGCGCCTCGGCCATGGACATTTCGAGCACCTCAGCGATGTTCTTGCCGTGCTCGTCTGAATCGGTGCCGCCGAGTCGATATTCGAGCACCTCGGCTTGATACCGTCGGCCCTCGCACTCATCACACGGTGTCGCAACACCAGCCATCATCACTAGGTCGGTGTAAATAACACCCGCGCCCTTACACACCGGGCAGGCGCCCTCGGAGTTCGCGGAGAACAGCGCTGGCTTTACCCCGTTCGCTTTCGCAAATGCCGTGCGTATCGGATCGAGGACACCCGTGTACGTTGCCGGGTTTGACCTGCGCGATCCCTTGATCGGCGACTGATCGACCGCTACAACCCCTTCGCGTTTCGTGACGTAGCCATGAATGAGTGATGACTTACCAGAACCTGCGACACCGGTCACGACGGTGAGTACTCCGAGGGGAAGGTCCACGTCGACGTTCTGTAGATTGTTGAGATCCGCACCTCGAACCTCGATCGTGTCAGAGCTCTCCCGCACCTGTTCTTTGAGCTTTGCGCGGTCTCCGAAGTGCCTCCCCGTCACCGTATCTGAGTCTCGGAGCTCGTCGACCGTACCTTCGAAGCAGATCTCGCCACCACCGGAGCCGGCACCCGGCCCGAGATCAACCACATGGTCAGCGATCTGAATCATTTCGGGTTTGTGCTCGACGACGAGCACCGTATTACCCTTGTCACGCAGCTGCAGCAGGAGCGCGTTCATGCGCTCGATATCGTGCGGGTGCAGCCCGATCGAGGGCTCATCGAAGATGTATGTGACATCAGTGAGGCTCGAACCCAAGTGGCGGATCATCTTCGTGCGCTGCGACTCGCCGCCCGAAAGCGTGCCCGCCGGGCGATCGAGTGAAAGGTATCCCAGGCCGATGTCCACGAAGGATTGCAAGGTCCCGAGTAGGTTCTCGAGGAGCGGCGCGACCGACGCATCACTAATACCGCGCACCCACTCGAGGAGATCCGAGATTTGCATGGCGCACGCGTCGGCAATCGAAATGCCCTTAATCTTTGAAGACCGAGCGAGTTCGGTCAGGCGGGTGCCTTCGCATTCAGGGCAGGTGTCGAACGTGATCGCGCGATCCACAAATGCGCGAATGTGCGGCTGCATCGCCTCACGATCTTTCGAAAGCATTGACTTCTGGATTCGCGGAATCATGCCTTCGTAGGTGATGTTGATTCCGTCGACCTTGATCTTTGTTGGCTCTTTGTAGAGAAGCGCGTCGAGTTCTTTCTTCGTGAAGTCTTTGATCGGTTTGTCTGGATCGTAGAAGCCATTGCCGCCGAATACGCGACCGTACCACCCGTCAATCGAATACCCGGGGACCATGAGCGCGCCCTCGTTGAGCGACTTGTTCTCGTCGTAAATGGCGGTGAGATCGAAGTCGCTCACCTGACCGCGCCCCTCGCACCTCGGGCACATGCCGCCAACGATCTTGAATTCGCGCCGCTCCTTCGTCTTGCGACCGCCCTTCTCAAGCGTGACGGCGCCCGCCCCAGAAATCGAAGCGACGTTGAAGGAGAACGCCTTTGCCGGCCCAATATGCGGCGTGCCCAACCGGCTGAACAGAATGCGCAGCATCGCGTTCGCATCGGTCGCCGTGCCGACGGTTGACCTCGGGTCTGCGCCCATGCGCTGCTGGTCAACAAGAATCGCGGTCGTGATGCCGTCAAGCACATCGACGTCGGGGCGTGCCAGTGTCGGCATGAAGCCCTGCACAAACGTCGAATATGTCTCGTTGATGAGGCGCTGCGACTCTGCCGCGATTGTGCCAAACACGAGTGAACTCTTACCGGAGCCAGATACACCGGTCACTGCGGTGAGTCGCCGCTTGGGCAACGTGACGCTCACATCTTTCAGATTGTTCTCACGGGCTCCATGCACGCGAATACTGTCATGAGCATCTGCCGCTACTGTCTGCTGAGAGTTCATTGTTTCAGGCTAATAGCAACCACCGACTTCGCGCTTCTCGAATCCTGACTACGATATCGTGCATTGCAATACTTGTTATGCAAGGTATGGTGTTGTGTATGGATGCGCAGCGTGAGCGGATTGCCACGAACCTCCGTAAGGGAGTGCTTGAGTACTGCGTGCTCGCGATGCTCTCGCACCGAGACATGTATGGTCTCGAACTCGCAAATGCGCTCGTCGAACGGGGCCTGAGTGCGAGCGAGGGGAGCCTCTACCCGCTGCTCGCACGCATGCGGGAATCGGGTGCGGTTGATACGAGATGGGAATCAGCGAAAGAGAGCGGTGGATCGCGACCGCGTCGCTATTACGCGATCACGGGCGAAGGTCGTGAATTACTCACAACATTTGAAGAGACTTGGCGGACCTTCGCAGTCCAGGTGGAGCGGCTGCTCAAGGAGGAACAATGACGCCCGAAAAGTTTGACCGCGAAACAGCTGACTACTTGCGTGTGCTCACCAGAGAGCTTAGCGATGCTCCCAGTTCGGCTCGAGACGCGGCAGTCGATGACGTGCGTGCACACGTTGCAGACGCACTTGAGGGCGGCGCCTCGCCACAAGAGGCCCTCGCTTCGCTGGGTAGCCCGACGTCATTCGCGGCACAGTACCGTGTGGAACTCGGGCTCCCCGCGCGGGAGAACCGGGTGTCGATGAGGGCGGCAACCGCACTGCGTCTCGCGACCGTTGCGCTTAGCGTACTCGCCGGCGTGTTCGCTTCGTTTCTCGCTCGGGGTTTCGCTTCTGTGAGCATGGAATCGAGTAGTAGCGGAGTCACGACCGATAGCGAAATCGTGTATTCCACACTCTCTGAGTCGTATGGTCCGGGGTTCATGTTGCTCGCGTTCGCACCTGCACTTCTCGCGCTGCTCCCACTTGTGCTCCCGGCAACTTGGCGCACAGCGGTCTCGCTGGCAAACGCCGTCGTCGTGACGGGGTTTGCCCTGCTCGGTATTCTCACCGTTGGCAGCTTTTACATGCCGGTCGCAATGCTCATGTGGGCAGCCGTTATCGTTCCCTGGCGCATGCAGCGGGGTCTGCGGCTTGCCGAAGCTCCTATTTGGCGCGCGGTGGGGGCGGTCGTTGTAGTGGCACCCGCTCTGCTTCTCGGTGCGGGGGCGCTGAGCGGGTCAGTTGAGCTCGATCTGGTTGCGTGGCTGGTGATGCTTTGCGCACTCGTGCTCGCGGTACTGTTTGCAGTGGGTGTCAGGGTGTCGGCGCTCATCATCGCGAGTATCGGCGGTGCCATCATGGTGCTCTCGATGTTCTCACCCGGACTGCTCGTGCTCGGAACGTGGATCGTGGGCGGGCTGTACTTCGTACTTGGGCTTTCCTCTTACCTCGCATGGGGCTCGCGAAAGGACGCCTGATGAAACGACGAATTTCTATCGCTGTAATTGCTCTGGGGTTCCGTGCTCGACACTGCTGAAGAGTTGCTATCGGAATTTGGAATGACCGAACGATACGACGATGATCTTGACCAAGAATTCTCGACCTGGCTGCGATCTACGACGTTCTCGAACGGCGCCGAATTCTTGAGCGTGTCGGTTGAAGATGCGGGGCTCGACGCTAACCTGGGGGCGTGAAGATCACGATCCACCCGGCAGGCGCGCGCTCGAGCGCGACCGCGGCGCTCGCCGCAATACTCACCGTGCTCGCTGCGCCTGCGTTCTTCGTGCTCGAATCGTTGTGGATCGGGTGGGCCCTACTTGCCGTAGGGCTCGGCGTGGCCTGGGTGGTGGATCGCAAGGCAGCGCCCCGAGAGTCCAGAGGGCCCGCGACGTCCGCAGCACCCTCGCTGCTCCGTGACCTCTCACTCGTCGCCATAGGGCTCGCGATTATCCGCACAATCTCGCTCGAGGCTGAGCTCGACAATTGGGCAATGCTGAGATTCACCCTCGCACTGGGCGGCGCGGTCGCCGTCCCGTACCTTGTGTCACGCTTCGTCTATGGTGACCGAGTCGTAAGATTTCCCTGGCGCGGCGGCGGGCGCTGGGGCAAGTTTCACTGGGGATGGCTCGTCGGCGTGCTCATCGCTGCTTGGCTGATTCTGCCGTTCTATTTCATTTCGTCAGGCGTGTACGCAAACTGGCCTGAGGTTGAGACCCCGAACCTCATTGCCCGGCTATTCATTGGCGTCGGTGCAGTGGGGATTTGGGATGAGCTCTTCTTCATCTGCACGGTGTTCACGGTGATGCTGCGACACTTCCCGATGTGGGCCGCGAACCTGCTGCAGTCCGTCGTGTTCGTGTCGTTTCTCTGGGAACTTGGCTATCGGGCCTGGGGCCCGCTCCTCACGATTCCATTCGCGCTCATGCAGGGAATTATCTTCATGCGCACAAAGTCGCTCGGGTACGTCGTCACCGTTCACTTGCTGTTCGACGCGGTCGTCTTTGCGGTGCTCGTGCACGCACACAACCCGCAGCTCCTCGATGTATTCATCACTGCTTCGGCGCGCGGCTAAGAGCACGTAGATTCTGCAGGCTGTGTCTTAGCGCGCGAGCAGTGACGCCATGCGCCGAACCGCGAACTCGTATCCCTGAATTCCAGCGCCGAGGATCACGAACTCCGCGAGGCTCGAGAGGTAGGAATGATGGCGAAATTCTTCACGCGCGTGCGTATTTGATATGTGGATCTCGCCAAACGGCAACGCAACGCCCGCAAGTGCATCGCGTAGCGCAACGGAGGTGTGAGTGAGACCTGCGGGGTTAATGATGATGCCGTCGCAGTCTTTGCGCGCCTCGTGGATAGCGTCAATAATCGCGCCCTCGTGGTTGCTCTGCACCGCTCGCACAGCAAGGCCGTACTCCTTCGCAACACGTGTGGCGAGCCGCTCCACATCGGCGAGTGTGTCGCTTCCGTATACTTCAGGTTCACGAGTGCCCAAGAGGTTGAGGTTTGGACCGTTGACCAACAGTATTCGCTTCATTGCTCCCTCTTTCGCCGATTGCGTATTTCCATCGTAGTGCGATCACACATTCCAGGTTTGTTAGCGTATAGAGGTGACTGAACAGCCCCAGACCAAGAAGGTCTTTGATTCCACGACCTTCCGCGACAAGCCCGTCTCATTCGTGCGCAGAAGCGGGCGAATGACACCGTCGCAAATTCGCGCCTGGGAAGAATCGCGTGACGATTTCGTGCTCGATATCAAGCATGGTCCGGCGGCGACGAGTGTGGCAGACGGCGAACACGGTGAGCCAGTCGAAATCTTCGGTCGCGATGCGGCGCTTGTCGTAGAGATTGGATCGGGGCAGGGCCACCAGATTCTGCACGCAGCCGAAGCGCACCCTGAGAAGAACTTTCTGGCTGTCGAGGTATTTCGTGCGGGTCTCGCACGAACCGTGTTGCGAGCCAAAGAAGCGGGCCTCGAGAACTTAAGGCTCGCCGAAGTCAATGCCCCCGAGCTACTCGAAAAGTACCTTCCAGAGTCTTCGGTGTCAGAGATCTGGGTCTTCTTCCCAGACCCCTGGAAGAAGACGCGCCACCACAAGCGCAGGCTCATCAACGAAGACTTCACGAGAATCGCGAGCCGCGTGCTCGCTCCCGGCGGTGTGCTGAGGCTCGGTACTGACTGGGAGGAATACGCGGAGCACATGCGCGAGGTACTCGATGCAGCCCCAGACTTTGAGCGCGACTTCGATGGCGACTGGGCCGATCGATTTGATGGGCGCGTGCTCACCGCGTTCGAGAACAAGGGTATTGCGAAGGGTCGGGCGATCCGCGACCTCGCCTACCGGCGTAAGTAGATTGCGGCAGCTATGTCCCGAATAACCTCGCGTCAGCGCATCACGCGCATTGTGGTCGGCGAGCGACGCACCCAGCGGGCAGATTTCGTCGCGGGTGAAGAGCCACTCGAGATTCGAGTGGGTGGATCGCCGCTCGCGGTGACCATGCGCACACCAGGGCACGACGTTGAGTTGGCGGCGGGATTCTTGGTGTCGGAAGGCGTGATTGGGGCGCCTGGGGAGTTAGCCTCTGCGATCCACTGTGCGAGTACGAACGACGGCGAAGCGAACACCTACAATGTGCTCGATCTCACGCTCGCGCCGGGAGTGACACCGCCCGACCCGAGTCTCGAGCGAAACTTCTATACGACGAGTTCGTGTGGCGTGTGCGGAAAAGCGAGTATTGACGCGGTTCGCACGACCTCGCGATTTGAGGTGCATGAGGATCCGCTCGTGATTGAAGCGAGTGTGCTCGCAACGCTTCCTGAGACGCTGCGCGCCGGGCAGGCCGTGTTTGATCGCACTGGTGGATTGCATGCGGCCGCGCTCTTCGACGCAGTCACGGGGGAGATGCTCGTGCTGCGCGAGGATGTGGGGCGTCACAATGCGGTCGACAAGGTTATCGGGTGGGCGCTCGAACACGGCGAACTCCCAGCCAAAGGTCGAGTGTTGATGGTGTCGGGGAGAGCGAGTTTTGAACTTACGCAAAAGGCCTTGATGGCCGGGGTTCCGATGCTTGCTGCGGTATCGGCGCCGTCGTCACTTGCGGTTCAACTCGCGCGCGAAGCCGGGCTCACACTCGTCGGATTTTTACGCCACCCCTCAATGACCGTCTACAGTCGTGACGATCGAATTATTGACTCGACGCTTCAAACCGAACCATAACCGCCTTGAAACCCGGGGTGTTGGACTCGCGGGCCACAAGCTCGCGGTGCACCAGTGGGTTTGCTTCGGGGTAGTACGCTGCAACGCACCCGCGGGCTGTTGGGTACGCGACGAGACGAAACTTATCTGCGCGACGCTCCTCGCCCCGAAACACTGAAACGACATCGACGACGTCTCCGTCGGCAAACCCGGTTTCGCGCAAATCCTCAGGATGAATGAGGATCACCCTGCGGCCATTCTTGATGCCGCGGTACCGGTCGTCGAGCCCATAGAACGTGGTGTTGTATTGATCGTGCGAACGAAGAGTTTGCAGCACCAGGTGTCCGGCAGGCGGGGTGAGGTATTCGAGGTCGCGAACCGAGAATTGGGCCCTACCCTGAAGATTTGCGAAACTCCGGCGGTCGCGAGGGGGATTCGGCAGCACGAATCCGAACTCGGCGCGCACGCGGGCATTGAAGTCTTCTGTGCCCGGAATCACGCGCGAGCAGTGATCGCGGATCACGTCGTAGTCATCGGCCATCGCCTTCCAGTCGACGGTGTGCTCCGGCCCAAAAATGGAGTGTGCCATGCGGGCGATGATTACGGGTTCGGCGAGCAAATGATCGGATACAGGCTTTAGGCGCCCCTGTGTGCGGCTCACTACCGACATTGAATTCTCGACCGAGAGAAATTGTGCGCCGCCCGGGTGCTTGTCATCGATGTCGGTTCGTCCGAGCGTCGGAAGGATGATCGACGTCTTGCCGTGGACGACGTGCGACCGGTTTGGCTTCGTCGAAATGTGCACAGTGAGGCCGGTGTTCTTGAGCCCCGCCTCCATAAACTCGGTATCGGAGTTCGCGAGTGCAAGGTTGCCCCCGAGCGAGACAAATACGTCGACGTCGCCGCGATGCATGGCCTCCATTGCCTCGGTCGAATCGTAGCCGTGGTGCCGCGGCGAGGTGATTCCGAACTCGGTATCGATCCGCGTGAGCAAGTCTTCGGTCGGCTTCTCCCAGATGCCGAACGTGCGGTCTCCCTGCACGTTTGAGTGACCTCGCACCGGGCATGCTCCAGCGCCGGGCTTTCCGAAGTTGCCCTGCAATAGCAGAAGATTCACGATCTCCTTGATGGTGTCCACCGAGTGGGGTTGCTGAGTAATTCCGAGGGCCCAACAGAAAATGGTTGCTTTTGAGGCGGCGAGCAGATCCGCAATGTGCTCGATTTCCTTGCGCTCGAGTCCCGTCGCGTTGTGGATCTCATCCCAATCAAGGTTCGCCCGAGCGGCGGCGTAAGCTTCAAAGCCCTCCGTGGAAGATGCGACGAAGTCGCGATCCACCACCGAACCTGGAGCCTCTGCCTCTTTTTGCAATAGCAAGTGCCCGAGCGCCTGAAACAGTGCCTGGTCGCCACCGACCTTGATCTGAAGAAACTCGTCGCTCGTGCGCTCGCCGTCACCGATAAGTCCCTTTGGCGTCTGTGGATCCTTGAAACGGAGCAGGCCTGCCTCTGGGAGAGGGTTCACCGCAACGACCTTGCCGCCGTTCTTGCGGCACTCGACGAGCGAACCAAGCATGCGCGGGTGATTGGTGCCGGGGTTCTGGCCAACGACGAAGATGAGCTCCGCTTGCTCAAGGTCTTCAAGCGACACGGTTCCCTTGCCGATACCGATCGTGGGATTCAGTGCGACGCCCGAGGACTCATGGCACATGTTGGAACAGTCGGGGAGGTTGTTCGTACCGAGCGAGCGCGCGAGGAGCTGGTACATGAACGCGGTCTCATTCGGGGTGCGGCCCGAGGTATAGAACGTGCAGCGATCCGCAGTCGTAGCGCGCACATGCTCGCCAATGATTGTGAAAGCTTCATCCCAGGGGATAGGGGAGTAGTGAGTGTCACCCTCTCGAATAATCATGGGGTGGGTGATGCGCCCTGACTGTCCGAGCCAGTACTCGGTCTTCTGCTCAAGTTCTGAGATTGGGTGGGCGGCCCACCAGTCTGGTGTCGCAATTCGCAGCGTGTTTTCTTCTGCGAGAGCCTTCGCACCGTTCTCGCAGAACTCCACTTTCTTGCGGTCGCCGGTGATCGACTCTGGCCATGCGCAGCCCGGGCAATCAACGCCATCGGGCTGGTTAATTCGGAACATCGATCGCACAGTGCGGCTCACACCGCCCTGTTGCAGGCCGCGCTCAAACGCAACGCCAACCGCTTTGAGACCCGCTGCGGACGTCTTCGGCTGTGACACCTCAATGTCGTCCTCGTTGATATCGTGAAGTTTCACGACGCGCCCGTGTATCTCTGACACCCTGCAACCCTCTTCCTTGAACGACTTTGCCCAGGATACCCCGCAATTTCGTACCGCTCTGGCAGTATTGATTGGTTGTCAATACTGATTTCGAATCGCCGTGATCGTTTCGCTTGATCGCTGGTAGGGGCCCGCGAAGCACGAGCGACACGCCTGCAGCCAGCGCTAGGAGCAAAGGCCATTTCTGGCCTTTGTGCACTGGCTGGGGAGCCCGTCTCGGGCTCCCGGGAGGCCCGGGCAGCGAGTGCGAAGCACGAGCGACACGCCCGGGTTGCATCGGAGGATTCGCTGTGTCAAAATAGACAGGTTCAGTACTCCGTGCATGCGGATCACTGCCAGGCTGTGCATTGTCACTCGGGTTTCGAGGTGATGAGGCCGCAGGTAGCGAACACATCCCGCACGCCAATTGGCGGCCAGACATGCGTCCGGCCGTTTTTGTGTGTGCAGGAATTGACAGGTGAACAGAGACCCAGCACATGGCGCCGAGAGGTGCCGTACTGCCAGGGCGCTGATACGCAACAAGACGTCCAATGCGTCGGTCACAAGCCGACGGTATGACGCAAGAGAAAGTAGAGAGTCACATGGCGGGACAGAAAATCCGCATCCGACTGAAGTCGTATGACCACGAGGTCATTGACAACTCGGCACGCAAGATCGTCGACACGGTCACCCGCGCGGGTGCAACCGTTATCGGCCCAGTGCCGCTCCCCACGGAGAAGAACGTGATCGCAGTGATCCGTTCACCACACAAGTACAAGGACAGCCGCGAGCACTTTGAAAAGCGCACGCACAAGCGTCTCATCGACATTGTCGATCCCACCCCGAAGGCCGTTGACTCGCTCATGCGCCTCGACCTTCCTGCCGATGTCAACATCGAGATCAAGCTGTAAGGGGGATTCCGGAACATGACTGCAGTACGCAATGTAAAGGGTCTCCTGGGCACCAAGCTCGGTATGACGCAGGTTTGGGATGAGAACGGCAACGTCGTTCCCGTCACTGTCATTGAGGTAGCTCCGAACGTGGTTACCCAGATCCGCACCCCCGAGGTCGACGGCTACAGCGCCGTGCAGATCGCAGCGGGCGCGATTGATCCGCGCAAGGTGAACAAGCCTTCCGCTGGCCACTTCGAGAAGGCAGGGGTCACCCCTCGCCGTCACCTCACTGAGGTTCGCACCGCAGATGCTGCTGAGTACACACTCGGCCAGGAGCTCACGCTTGAGGGCACCTTCGAAGCCGGTCAGAAGATCGACGTCGTCGGAACCTCGAAGGGTAAGGGCTTCGCCGGTACCATGAAGCGCCACAACTTCAAGGGCGTTTCAGCATCGCACGGTGCTCACCGTAACCACCGCAAGCCCGGCTCGATTGGTGGCGCAGCTACCCCGGGTCGCGTATTCCGTGGCCAGCGTATGGCTGGTCGCATGGGCGGCGATCGCGTTACCGTGCAGAACCTCGTTGTGCAGGCCGTCGACGCAGAGAAGGGTCTCATCCTTGTTAAGGGTGCAGTTCCCGGAGCTCGCGGTCGTCTCGTATTCGTTCGCAACGCAGTGAAGGGGGCGTAGTTCATGGCTACTGCTACCAAGCTCGAAGTTTTCGATGCACAGGGCAAGAAGGCTGGGTCGGTTGACCTTCCTGAAGCGCTCTTCGGCGTCGAGACCAATATTCCGCTGATCCACCAGGTGGTCACCGCACAGCTTGCTGCTGCGCGTCAGGGCACCCACAAGACCAAGACCCGTGGCGAGCGCTCAGGTTCGGGCGTAAAGCCGTTCAAGCAGAAGGGCACTGGCCGCGCGCGTCAGGGCTCGGTTCGCATGCCGCAGCACCGCGGTGGCGGCATTGTTCACGGGCCGGTGCCACGCGATTACTCGCAGCGCACCCCCAAGAAGATGATTGCTGCTGCTCTCAGTGGCGTACTCTCGGACCGCGCTCGCGCGAACCGTTTGCACGTTGTTGAAGGCTTCGGCATCGGTGAAAAGCCTTCGACAAAGACTGCTCGCGATTTCCTCGCGTCTGTCGCTCCAGGCAATCGCGTAGTTGTGGTCGTTGACCGCGACGACGAGACCACCGTGCTCAGCGTTCGTAATCTTCAGAACGTTCACGTGCTGTTCCACGATCAGCTCAATGCATACGACGTGGTTGTCAGCGACGATCTCGTCTTCACCAAGGCGGCCTTCGACGCGTTCGTCGCCGGTCGCGCCGCTAAGGAGGACACGAAGTGAGCTTGAACAAGTCTGCACACGACGTCATCATCCGCCCGATCGTCTCTGAGAAGAGCTACGGTCTCATCGACGCAAATGGTCAGTACACCTTTGAGGTAGCACCGACCGCTTCGAAGACCGAGATCAAGCTCGCTATCGAGCAGGTATTCGGTGTGAAGGTCTCAAAGATCAACACGCTGAGCCGCAAGGGCAAGACCCGCCGCACGAAGTTTGGCACAGGCAAGCGCAAGGACACCAAGCGCGCCATCGTCAAGCTGAAGTCGGGCTCCATCGACATCTTCACGGCTGCGCTGTAGAAGGGGCGAAAAGGAACACACTATGGCTATTCGCAAGTACAAGCCGACGACCCCGGGTCGTCGCGGATCGAGCGTTGCTGATTTCGCTGAAATCACCCGTTCGACCCCTGAGAAGTCGCTGCTCCGCCCGCTCCCTAAGACGGGTGGCCGCAACAACCAGGGCCGCATCACCACTCGCCACATCGGCGGTGGCCACAAGCGCCAGTACCGCGTCATCGACTTCCGTCGCAATGACAAAGACGGCGTGAACGCCAAGGTTGCTCACATCGAGTACGATCCGAACCGCACCGCGCGCATTGCGCTGCTGCACTTCGTTGACGGCACCAAGCGTTACATCCTGGCTCCGAACAAGCTGAACCAGGGCGACGTTGTTGAGTCGGGTCCGAATGCTGACATCAAGCCAGGCAACAACCTTCCGCTGCGCAACATTCCTACGGGTACCGTTGTGCACGCGATCGAGCTCAAGCCCGGTGGCGGCGCCAAAATGGCACGCTCCGCAGGCGCGTCAGTTCGTCTCGTCGCGAAGGACGGCCCCTACGCTCAGCTGCGTCTCCCCTCGGGTGAGATCCGCAACGTCGATGCGCGCTGCCGCGCGACCATCGGCGAAGTGGGTAACGCTGAGCAGTCGAACATCAGCTGGGGCAAGGCCGGTCGTTTGCGCTGGAAGGGCGTTCGCCCGACCGTTCGTGGCGTTGTCATGAACCCAGTGGATCACCCACACGGTGGTGGCGAAGGCCGCACCTCGGGTGGTCGTCACCCGGTCAGCCCGTGGGGTCAGAAAGAAGGCCGCACGCGTCATCCGAATAAGGAAAGCGACAAGCTCATCGTTCGTCGTCGTCCATCCGGAAACAAGAAGCGCTAGCAGGAAGGTAAGGAGCAGAAGATGCCACGTAGTCTCAAGAAGGGCCCCTTCGTCGACAACCACCTGCTTGGCAAGGTTGTTGCACAGAACGAAGCTGGTTCAAAGAACGTGATCAAGACTTGGTCACGCCGTTCGATGATCATCCCAGCGATGCTGGGCCACACCATCGCAGTTCACGATGGTCGCAAGCACATCCCCGTATTCGTCACGGAGACCATGGTCGGTCACAAGCTCGGTGAATTTGCACCGACTCGTACCTTCCGCGGTCACGTGAAGGACGACAAGAAGGGCCGTCGCCGCTAACGCGGTGACGTGAAGGAGGAAGAGAAATGGTGGAGTCGATCGCCCGCGTGCGTCATATCCGCATCACCCCCCAGAAGGCCCGTCGCGTCGTAGACCTCGTTCGCGGAAAGAACGTACAGGAAGCACTTGCCATCCTGAAGTTCGCACCGCAGGCAGCTGCAGAGCCCGTATTCAAGCTCGTCGCTTCGGCGATCGCGAATGCGCGTGTAAAGGCTGACAAAGAGAATCTGCGTCTCAACGAAGACGAGCTCGTCATCGCCCGTGCCTTTGTCGACGAGGGTGCAACGCTCAAGCGTTTCCGCCCCCGCGCTCAGGGCCGTGCGTTCCGTATCAACAAGCGGACCAGCCACATCACGGTCGTTCTTCAGACCGCTGATGAGCTTGCAGCCGCCAAGAAGGGAGCCTAGGTATGGGCCAGAAGATTCATCCCTACGGCTTCCGCCTCGGGATCACCACCGACCATGTGTCGCGCTGGTTCTCGGACTCGACGAAGAAGGGCCAGCGTTACGCTGACTATCTCGCCGAGGACATCAAGATCCGTCAGCACCTCACCGAGTCGCTCGACCGCGCTGGCGTTTCCCGCGTAGAGATCGAGCGCACCCGTGACCGTGTTCGCGTCGACATTCACACCGCCCGTCCGGGTATTGTGATTGGCCGCCGCGGAGCAGAGGCTGAGCGCATTCGCGCTGACCTCGAGAAGCTCACCGGTAAGCAGATCCAGCTCAACATCCTCGAGGTGAAGAACCCTGAGGCTGACGCTCAGCTCGTTGCACAGGGCATTGCAGAGCAGCTTGCTGCTCGTGTTGCATTCCGTCGCGCAATGCGTAAGGGCCTCCAGGGTGCTCAGCGCGCTGGTGCCAAGGGCGTTCGTATCCAGGTCTCAGGCCGCCTCGGCGGTGCCGAGATGAGCCGTTCGGAGTTCTACCGCGAAGGGCGTGTGCCACTGCACACCCTGCGCGCAAACATCGATTACGGTTTCTACGAGGCAAAGACCACCTTCGGCCGCATCGGCGTGAAGGTTTGGATCTACAAGGGCGACCTCACGAATAAGGAACTCGCACGTGAGCAGGCGGCTCAGAAGCCGTCGCGCGAACGTGGCGATCGCCGCCGTGCACCCCGTGGTGCACAGGCCGAGGCTGCACCTGCTGCAGCAGGAGCGGAGAAGTAACCATGCTTATTCCCCGTCGAGTCAAGTACCGCAAGCAGCACCACCCGAGCCGCAGCGGTCAGTCGAAGGGCGGCAACAAGGTCGCATTCGGTGATTTCGGTATTCAGGCGCTTACCCCCGCTTACGTGACGAACCGTCAGATCGAGTCCGCTCGTATCGCGATGACCCGTCACATCAAGCGCGGTGGCAAGGTGTGGATCAACATTTACCCAGACCGTCCGCTCACAAAGAAGCCTGCTGAAACCCGCATGGGTTCAGGTAAGGGTTCGCCTGAGTGGTGGGTCGCCAATGTCAAGCCGGGCCGCGTCCTCTTCGAGGTCGCCGGTGTCGAAGAGCAGCTCGCACGCGAGGCTATGACCCGCGCGATCCACAAGCTGCCCCTCAAGGCCCGCATTATCAAGCGTGAGGAGGGCGACGCGTAATGGCGATCGGTACCAAGGAACTGGCCATCACCGAGCTCGACAGCTTTGAGAACGAGCGTCTCGCTGAAGAACTCAAGAAGGCAAAGGCCGAGCTCTTCAACCTGCGTTTTCAGTCGGCCACTGGCCAGCTCGAAAACCACGGGCGTGTACGCCAGGTGAAGCGCGATATTGCACGCATTTACACAGTTCTTCGCGAGCGTGAGCTCGGCATTCGGATCACTCCGGTTGCGGCTCCAGCGAAGAAGGCTTCCGGAAAGAAGTCCACCACCAAGAAGTCCGAGCAGGCGGATGCCGCCGCTGAAACGAAGGAGGCCTAAATATGGCTGAGGTCGAGAAGGAACAGCGCGGCTACCGTAAGGCTCGCCGTGGCTATGTTGTCAGCGACAAGATGGAAAAGACCATCGTTGTCGAGGTTGAGGACCGCGTGAAGCACCCGCTTTACGGAAAGGTTCTTCGACGCTCAACGAAGGTGAAGGCTCATGATGAGCTGAACACCGCGGGTATCGGCGATCTCGTGCTCATCCACGAGACTCGTCCGCTGAGTGCTTCGAAGCGCTGGCGTCTCGTTGAGATCCTCGAGAAGGCTAAGTAAGCCTCGCGCTTACTGAGTGAAGGAGTTACTAAGTGCTTCAGCAGGAATCACGACTCAAGGTGGCCGATAACACCGGCGCCAAGGAGTTGCTCACTATCCGTGTCCTCGGGGGATCGAAGCGCCGCTACGCAGGCGTTGGAGACACCATTGTTGCAACCGTTAAGGACGCAATCCCCGGTGGAAACGTGAAGAAGGGCGATGTCGTCAAGGCAGTCGTCGTTCGTACTCGCAAGTCGACCCGTCGCGCTGACGGTTCGTACATCAGTTTCGACGAGAATGCCGCCGTTATTCTGAAGGCAGACGGGGAGCCTCGCGGCACCCGTATCTTCGGTCCGGTTGGCCGTGAGCTTCGCGACAAGAAGTTCATGAAGATCGTCTCGCTCGCACCGGAGGTGATCTAGCCCTTATGGCTGCAAAGATCAAGAAGGGTGACCTTGTAGAGGTCATCTCGGGCCCGACTCAGGAGCGCGGTGGATACCGTGGCAAACAGGGTCGTGTCATCGAGGTTTTCACTGAGACTGACCGTCTGGTCGTCGAAGGCGTTAACTACGTAACCAAGCACGTGCGCGTCGGCCAGTCCGACCGCGGCGCAAAGGAGGGTGGCCTCGAGACTGTTGAGGCTCCAATCCATGTGTCGAATGTCGCACTCATTGATCCGTCGACGAAGAAGCCAACTCGCGTTGGTATCCGCGTCGAGGAGATCGAGAAGGACGGCAAGAAGAAGACCGTCCGCGTGCGCTACGCAAAGAAGTCTGGGAAGGACCTCTAATGACTGAGACTGCTGTAGCTGCTGGCAAAATCCAGCCGCGCCTCAAGCAGAAGTACCGGGCCGACATTGTTCCGGCACTCCGCGAGGAGTTCAACTACGCAAACATCATGCAGGTTCCAGGTCTCGTGAAGATCGTTGTGAACACTGGTGTTGGTGAAGCTGCCCGTGACAGCAAGGTGATCGAGGGCGCAATCGCTGACCTCGTGAAGATCACCGGTCAGAAGCCGAAGGTTACACTCGCACGCAAGTCGATTGCGCAGTTTAAGCTTCGTGAGGGTCAGGCAATCGGCGCACACGTCACACTTCGTGGCGATCGTGCGTGGGAATTCCTTGATCGTCTGATCACACTTGCTCTGCCTCGTATCCGTGACTTCCGCGGACTTTCGGCAAAGCAGTTCGACGGTGCGGGCAACTACACCTTCGGTTTGACCGAGCAGAGTGTGTTCCACGAGATCGATCAGGATAAGATTGATCGCGTGCGTGGATTCGATATCACTATCGTGACCACCGCCACCAACGACGACGAAGGTCGCGCGCTGCTTCGTGCGCTCGGCTTCCCGTTCAAGGCAGATAACTAAATAGTCCAAGCGGATCGGGTGCCCGGAGTTCCGGGCACCCAGTTCGCGTGTCACCCAGGTCGGTAGTTGTGTAACAGCTATCGATACCAGGCGAGAAAGTAGAGTCACTCATGACGATGACTGATCCGGTAGCAGATATGCTCACCCGGTTGCGCAATGCAAATAGCGCACATCATGACGACGTTTCGCTTCCCGGCTCAAAGCTGAAGGAGCGGATCGCCGAGATCCTCAAGCGTGAGGGTTACATTGCTGACTGGAAGGTAGAGCCAGCACGCGTTGGCACGACCCTTTCAATGACGCTGAAGTACGGCCCGAACCGCGAGCCTTCGATTGAAGGCCTGAAGCGCGTGTCCAAGCCAGGTCTCCGCGTTTACGCGGGCTCGACCGAACTCCCGAGCGTTCTCGGTGGTCTTGGCATCGCGATCCTGTCCACTTCCTCAGGTCTGTTGACCGACCGCGAGGCTGAGCAGAAGGGCGTCGGCGGCGAAGTGCTCGCCTACGTGTGGTAAGTCGTCATGTCACGTATTGGAAAGCTTCCCATCACCGTTCCTGGTGGTGTAGATGTAAAGATCGATGGCCAGCAGGTCACGGTCAAGGGTTCGAAGGGCGAGCTGTCGCTCGTTATTGCCGAGCCGATTCGCGCAACCGTTGAAGATGGCCAGATCCAGGTCAGCCGTCCCGACGACGAGCGTGAGTCCCGAGCGCTGCACGGTCTGACCCGCACGCTCATCAACAACAACATTATTGGTGTGACCGAGGGCTACTCGAAGTCGCTCGAGGTTGTTGGCACCGGTTACCGCGTGCAGCAGAAGGGTGCTGGCCTTGAGCTCGCACTTGGTTTCTCTCACCCAGTGACCTACGACGCCCCTGAGGGCATCACACTCTCAGTTGAGGGTGCAAACAAGATCACCGTCAGCGGTATCTCAAAGCAGGCAGTCGGTGAGGCTGCCGCGAACATCCGCAAGCTGAAGAAGCCAGAACCCTACAAGGGCAAGGGCATCCGCTATGCGGGCGAGAACGTTCGCCGCAAGGCTGGAAAGGCTGGTAAGTAACCATGGCCGCTAACATCACCCGTGCAAAGGGCCGTTCGGCTGCGCGCGTTCGCCGCCACGCCCGCCTGCGCAAGAAGATTGTCGGCACCGAGGCGCGTCCACGTCTCGTTGTGACTCGCTCTTCGCGTCATGTGTTCGTTCAGGTCATCGACGATTCAAAGGGCCACACCGTGGCTTCTGCTTCGACGATGGAAGCTGATCTTCGCGTATTCGAGGGAGACAAGACCGCTAAGGCACGCAAGGTTGGCGAGCTCGTCGCCGAGCGTGCAAAGGGCGCTGGCGTTACCGCTGTCGTCTTTGACCGCGGCGGCAGCCGCTACGCAGGCCGTGTCGCAGCGATCGCCGACGGCGCTCGCGAAGGGGGTCTGACCCTGTGAGCAACGAAACGAAGGAGCAGGAAGTGACTGCTGAGGCTCAGAACGAGGCTCCAGCCGCTGAGGCGCAGGCTACCGATCACCGCAGCGAGCCCCGCGAACAGCGTCGCGGCAGCCGCGATCGCGGTACTCGCAACGAGCGTGGCGGTCGTGACCGCTCGGAAAGCCAGTTCCTCGAGCGCGTCGTTACCATCAACCGTGTGTCGAAGGTCGTCAAGGGCGGCCGTCGCTTCAGCTTCACCGCGCTTGTCGTGGTGGGCGATGGCAATGGCACCGTGGGTGTTGGCTACGGCAAGGCGAAGGAAGTTCCACTCGCAATCTCGAAGGGCGTCGAAGAGGCCAAGAAGAACTTCTTCCGCGTACCACGTGTTGCGAACACCATCCCGCACCCGGTGCAGGGCGAGGCCGCTGCAGGCGTCGTGCTGCTCCGTCCGGCAGCAGCAGGTACCGGTGTTATCGCCGGTGGCCCAGTTCGCGCCGTACTCGAGTGCGCTGGTATCCACGATGTGCTGAGCAAGTCGCTCGGTTCATCGAACACTCTGAACATTGTGCACGCGACCGTTGAGGCGCTGAGGCAGCTCGAGGAGCCCCGCTCCGTAGCAGCTCGCCGTGGCCTTGACTTCGACCGCGTCGCCCCGGCTCGCCTCGTGCGCGCTGAGGCGAAGGCTGCGGCCGACGCTGCCGCGAAGGCAAAGGCAGGTGCGTAATGGCTAAGTCAAAGAGCCTGAAGATTACGCAGACGAAGTCAGTGATCAGCGAGAAGCAGAATCAGCGCGATACGCTGCGGAGCCTCGGTCTCAAGAAGATCGGCCAGTCGGTCGTTCGCGAAGATACCGTTGCAAACCGTGGATACATTCGTGCGGTGGCTCACCTGGTCCAGGTCGAGGAGGTCGACGCATGAGCGAGAAGAATGAAGAGCGCGGTGAGGTGCTGAAGGCACACCACCTCCGCCCAGCTCCCGGTTCGAAGACTGCAAAGACCCGCGTGGGTCGCGGTGAGGCGTCCAAGGGTAAGACCGCAGGTCGCGGCACCAAGGGCACCAAGGCGCGCTACCAGGTCAAGGCCGGCTTCGAAGGTGGCCAGATGCCGCTTCACATGCGTACTCCGAAGCTGCGCGGGTTCAAGAACCCGTTCCGCACTGAGTACCAGGTCGTGAACGTGGCGAAGCTTGAAGAGCTGTTCCCCAAGGGTGGCGATGTCACCGTCGAGGCGCTCGTCGAAAAGGGCGCCGTGCGCAAGAACCAGCCTGTCAAGGTGCTGGGCAACGGCGACCTGAAGGTCAAGCTTTCCGTGCAGGTCGATAAGGTCTCGAGCTCAGCAGAGCAGAAGATCGTCGCAGCCGGCGGAGAAGTAAAGTAACTCATTCGAGCAATGCTTGATTGAGAAGGGGGTGTGGAGTGCCCGCGGGCTCTCCACACCCCCTTCTTGTATCTTGCTGGCCCCGCATCGCGTGTAGGCTGGTCTAGTTGCTCCTCGCCGGAACGAATCCGGCGAAATACCCAGGAGGCTGAGTTTTGTTCAGAGCCATCGGACGTATCTTCCGCACACCCGACCTCCGTCGGAAGATTGTGTTCACGCTCGGTATTGTCGCGTTGTTCCGACTCGGATCGTTCGTGCCAACTCCGTTTGTTGACTTCAATAATGTGCAGGCCTGCCTCGCGTCGAACCAGGGAGGCGGCACGGCCGGCCTCTACGACATGGTCAACCTGTTCAGCGGTGGTGCACTGCTGCAACTCTCGATCTTTGCGCTTGGCATCATGCCGTACATTACGGCCTCGATTATTACCCAGCTTCTCCGAGTTGTGATTCCGCACTTCGAGACCCTTCATAAAGAAGGCCAGGCTGGTCAGGCAAAACTCACCCAGTACACTCGTTACCTCACCATCGCACTCGCGGTGTTGCAGTCGACCACACTGATCACTGTCGCTCGTTCAGGTCAACTGTTTGGCACCTCGGCCAACCAGGCCTGCCAAAACCTCGTCGCTCAAGAGTGGTGGGCGATCCTCATCATGATCATCACGATGACCGCGGGTACCGGCCTCATCATGTGGTTCGGCGAGCTCATCACCGAACGTGGCATTGGCAATGGCATGTCGCTGCTCATTTTCACCTCGATCGCAGCAACCTTCCCAAGCGCCCTTTGGGTTATCCAGGAGCAGCGCGGCTGGGAGATCTTCTTCTTCGTTATTGCGGTCGGACTTGTCGTGATGACAGCCGTTGTATACGTTGAGCAGTCACAGCGTCGTATCCCGGTTCAGTATGCGAAGCGTGTTGTTGGGCGCCGCACATATGGCGGTTCGAGTACCTATATTCCGATCAAGGTGAACATGGCTGGCGTGATCCCGGTCATCTTCGCGTCAGCGATCCTGTACCTCCCGATGCTTATCGCGCAGTTCAATCAGCCGAAGGCCGGCGAAGAGCCACAGCCTTGGGTCGTGTGGGTGCAGAACAACCTCGTGTATGGCGATCAGCCGCTCTACATGCTTGTGTTCTTCGTGCTCACTGTCGGCTTCACCTTCTTCTACGTTCAGATCACCTTCAACCCTGAAGAAGTTGCTGACAATATGAAGAAATACAGCGGCTTCATTCCGGGTATTCGTGCGGGCCGACCAACTGCTGAATACCTCAACTACGTCTTGACTCGGATTACGAGCGCCGGTTCTCTCTACCTGGGTATCGTTGCACTGATTCCGCTCATTGCCCTCTCGTTCTTTGGGGCAAACCAGAACTTCCCATTCGGAGGTGCATCGATTCTGATTATTGTCGGTGTTGGCCTCGAGACCGTAAAGCAAATCGACGCGCAGCTGCAACAGCGTCACTACGAAGGGCTCCTTAAGTGACAGTAACCCGACTCCTCATCATTGGTCCTCCCGGCGCAGGCAAGGGAACCCAGGCCACGCGAATTGCCGAACACTACGGAATTCCAGCGATTTCTACCGGAGATATCTTCCGAGCGAATATCAAAGGCCAGACTGAACTCGGTAAGCAGGTCCAGGCGATCATTGAGAGCGGGGAACTCGTTCCAGACTCGCTCACGAACGAGATTGTTCGGGACCGGTTGAACCAGGATGATGCGGTTTCAGGGTATCTTCTCGACGGTTACCCGCGTAACGTCGAGCAGGTGCAGGCTCTTGAAGAAATGGTGCAGGGCGACTCGCTTAACGCTGTGCTACTTCTTGAAGCAGATACTGACGAAGTAGTGGCGCGTCTTCTGAAGCGCGCCGAACTCGAAGGTCGCGCCGACGATACCGAGGAAGTAATTCGTCACCGCCAAGACGTCTACGCCGAACAGACGCTTCCACTCGTCGAACTCTTCGAGGAACGAGGCATCTTGGTGCGTGTTAACGGCCTCGGTGAGATAGATGAGGTTGCACAGCGTATATCCGACGGGCTGACAGCAAAGCTTGGTCGATAGACGTGGCGCGACGTGGATTCCTGCGGAAGTCGATTTATAAGTCTCCCGCACAGCTTCGGCTGATGGTAGAGCCCGGTCTCGCGGCCGTTGCAGCGCTACGTGCGATGCGTGAGGCGATCCGCCCTGGAATCACCACGCTCGCACTTGATGCAATCGCTGAAGACGCGATCCGCTCGCTCGGGGGAGCACCCAATTTCATGCTCGAGCCCGGTTACCGCCACACTATCTGTGCCAACGTGAATGCCGACGTCGTTCATTCAATTCCGAATGAGCAGCCGCTCAAGGCGGGTGACATCGTTTCTCTAGATGTTGGCGCCGTGATAAACGGTTGGAACAGCGATGCTGCGATCACCGTAGCTCTTGCTGACGAGGCGCGACCTGAGATCTCAGCTGCTAACCAGTTGCTCTCTGATGTCACGGAGCAGGCAATGTGGCACGGTATTGCACGACTCGCCCGCGCCGAACACCTCAATGAAGTGGGTGAATCGGTTTCGGCCTACGTGCGCAAGCACAGCGACTTTAATGTGCTCGAGGATTACATTGGGCACGGTATCGGGCGAAGCATGCATGAAGACCCGCAAGTCTTTAATGTGCCGGTGGCAAAGCGTGGGCCTGAAGTGAAACCTGGGCTTGTCGTTGCTATCGAACCAATTATCTCCGCAGGCACAATCGAAACCGTGATTCAGGACGACGATTGGACCGTAACCATTGCTGATGGGTCGATGAGTGCCCAGTGGGAACACAGCGTTGCGGTGCATGAGCGCGGTATCTGGGTACTCACGGCCGAAGATGGTGGGGCAGAGGGGCTCGCACCCCTCGGAATCACGCCGGTTCCGATTCCATAGCGCGACTTTACAAAACGCAATTACAGGGGTAGTGTTGTCCCTTGGTGCTTTGCGCCTGTTTTCGCGTTTGCGAAATCGGTGTTGGCATTCGCACGACTGATGATTCAAAGTAAGCATAAGTGAGGCTATGGCGAAGAAAGACGGCGTCATCGAGATTGAGGGCCAGGTCGCAGAGGCTCTCCCGAACGCAATGTTCCGGGTTGAGTTGACCAACGGTCACAAAGTGCTCGCGCACATCTCGGGAAAGATGCGTCAGCACTACATCCGCATCCTTCCAGGAGACCGCGTGATCGTAGAACTGACCCCGTACGATCTGACCCGTGGTCGCATCGTCTACCGCTACAAGTAGACGCTCGACTGCGCTCATTGGGAAGTAACGGCTTGCGGCAATCCGTAAGTACGAGGACAGCGAACCGCTAAGGAAACAACATGAAGGTCCAGCCAAGCGTCAAGCCAATCTGCGATCACTGCAAGGTGATCCGCCGTCACGGCCGCGTCATGGTGATCTGCAAGAGCAACCCCCGTCACAAGCAGCGTCAGGGATAACTCTTTGCGCCCTTGTGGCGCATGCAGATTCAATAATTCAATAACACACCAGCGCATCGAAGAATCCAGGCTAACTGGAGGACACCTCGGGCGGAGGCCCGATCCCCCGATGCGCACCACACCTCCACCAATCCGCAAGGAGAGCCAAGCATGGCACGTATTGCAGGCGTAGACATCCCGCGCGACAAGCGCGTAGAGATTGCGCTCACTTATATTTATGGCGTTGGTCGCACGAGCGCGCTCAAGACACTCGCTGATACCGGGATCGACGGCAATGTCCGCGTCAAGGATCTGACTGACGAGCAGCTCGTTCAGCTTCGCGATCACATCGAGGCCAACTTCAAGGTTGAGGGTGACCTCCGCCGTGAGGTAGCAGCAGACATTCGCCGCAAGGTCGAAATTGGCAGCTACCAAGGTCTCCGCCACCGCCGTGGTCTGCCAGTGCATGGTCAGCGCACAAAGACGAACGCGCGTACCCGTAAGGGACCGAAGCGTACCGTCGCCGGTAAGAAGAAGTAACTCCGGTACCCACCGACCATCACACAGAGTTTTCAGGAGAATACCCAATGGCTGCACCTAAGCAGGCGGCGCGCAAGCCACGTCGCAAAGATAAGAAGAATGTCGTCGCGGGCCAGGCCCACATTAAGTCGACGTTCAACAACACCATCGTTTCCATCACCGATTCGACCGGTGCCGTAATCAGCTGGGCCTCATCAGGTGGCGTCGGCTTCAAGGGTTCACGTAAGTCGACCCCGTTCGCCGCTCAGCTTGCCGCTGAGTCTGCGGCGCGCAAGGCGCAAGAGCACGGCATGAAGAAGGTCGACGTGTTCGTTAAGGGTCCCGGCTCGGGACGCGAGACGGCCATCCGCTCACTTCAGGCCGCTGGCCTCGAGGTCGGATCGATCAACGATGTCACACCGCAGACGCACAACGGCTGCCGCCCACCCAAGCGTCGTCGCGTTTGAGTCTTTTTGCTGCGCTGGCGTTCGTCAGCGCAGCACCGGCAGGGCCGCTGGTCCTGTCGGATCGTTCCCAACACCCTCTTACCGCATGAGTCATATAGCGGACTCCAGCGAAAGGAACTAACAAAGTGCTCATTGCACAGCGCCCCACTCTGACTGAAGAATCAATCTCCGAGTACCGCTCGCGCTTCTCGATCGAGCCCCTCGAGCCCGGCTTCGGCTACACGCTCGGTAACTCGCTCCGTCGTACGCTGCTCTCGTCGATCCCCGGCGCCGCTGTTACCAGCGTTCGCTTCGAGGGAGTAGCTCACGAGTTCACCACGATCCCCGGTGTCACCGAAGATGTCACTGAGATCATCCTGAACATCAAGGGCCTCGTGGTCTCAAGCGAGCACGATGAGCCGATCACCGCGTACCTGCGTAAGACCGGTTCAGGCGAGGTTACAGCTGCTGATATCTCCGCACCAGCAGGTGTCGAGGTTCACAACCCAGAGCTCGTAATTGCAACTCTCGGCGACGATGCGCAGTTCGAACTCGAGCTCACCATCGAGCGTGGACGTGGGTACGTCTCAGCAGCGCAGAACCGAAACGACGATGCTGAAGTTGGCCGCATTCCGGTTGACTCGATCTACTCGCCCGTTCTCAAGGTGACCTACCGTGTCGAGGCAACTCGTGCCGGTGAGCGCACCGACTTCGACCGCCTTGTGGTTGACGTTGAGACCAAGCCCGCTATTTCACCTCGTGATGCAATCGCCTCTGCTGGCTCCACGCTGGTTGAACTCTTCGGTCTTGCTCGCGAGTTGAACACTGCAGCTGAGGGTGTCGAGATTGGCCCAGCACCGGTTGAGGTTGCAGCCGAAGGCGAACTTTCGATTCCGATCGAAGACCTCGACCTTTCGGTCCGCAGCTACAACTGCCTCAAGCGCGAGGGCATCAACACCGTGAGCGAACTTGTTGCGCTTTCGGAAGCCCAGCTCATGAACATTCGTAACTTCGGCCAGAAGTCCGTATTCGAGGTGCGCGATAAGCTCGCCGAGATGGGCCTCTCGCTCAAGGACGCGGTTCCCGGCTTCGACGGAACCAACTTCTACAGCTACGAGGACGACGCAAACTAACGATCCGGCGTCGCCGTTGATCGCACACCAACAGGAGTACACACATGCCCAAGCCCACAAAGGGCGCCCGCCTCGGAGGCGGCCCCGCTCACGAGCGCCTCATGCTCAACCAGATGGCATCTCAGCTGTTCGAGCACAAGCGAATCCAGACCACCGAGACAAAGGCAAAGCGTCTGCAGCCAGTCGCCGAGCGTCTCGTAACCTTTGCGAAGCGCGGAGACCTTTCTGCACGTCGTCGCGTCATGCGCCAGATTCTCGACAAGTCGGTCGTGCACGAGCTCTTCACCGAGATCGCACCGCTTGTTGAGAACCGCGAAGGTGGCTACACCCGCATCATCAAGACTGGTTTCCGCAAGGGCGACAACGCGCCTCTCGCAGTCATCGAGCTCGTACTCGAGCCAGTGAACCCGAAGCCAAAGAAGGCTGCAGCAAAGGCTGAAGAGCCGAAGGCTGAGGCAGTCGAAGAGGCGCCGGTCGAAGAAGAGGCAGCTGCTGAGGAAGCTCCTGCTGAAGAAGCAGCAGAGGCTCCCGCAGAGGAAGCTGCTGAGGAGAAGGCTGAGTAAGTCTTTCCGAGCAATAGCAACTGTGCCCCGCAAGGTTTGTCCTGCGGGGCACAGTTGCGTTTTAGTGGCTTTACCCTTGGCTTCGGTCGGTCTGACAGAATTGACATGTGAAAACGCGCCGTCTGAGACTCGACCTCGCCTATGACGGCACTGATTTCTCAGGGTGGGCGGTGCAACCAGGTCTGCGAACCGTACAGGGCGAGATCGAAACAGCACTTGAGACTCTGCTTCGCGCCGAGCCCGGGGGAGTGAGGCTTACTGTCGGGGGACGCACCGACGCTGGCGTGCACGCGCGAGGCCAGGTTGCGCACATCGATGTGACACACGACCAGTTCGCAAAGTGGGGTGGGAGCCAGCGAGCAGGTGGAGCTGTGCAGACATTTGATCAGCTCATGACTCGACGACTGAATGGGGTGTTGGCTCGATCCGCACCCGATATCGCAATTCATTCGGTGAACGAGGTACCGGCGGAATTCGACGCTCGCTTCGGCGCGCTTCGCCGTCGCTACGAATATCGGGTGCGTTCGGCGCGCGCGCGCCGAGATCCACTTACCGCGAGATTTACTGCTGAAGTGCCGCGCGAGCTTGATCTCGAACTCATGCAAGAGGTTTCGCAGCAACTGCTCGGACTGCAAGACTTCGCGACGTTCTGCAAAGCGAGAGAGGGCGCGACTTCGGTGCGCGAATTGCTGGTGTTCGATTGGCGTGAGACAGATGACGAGGCGTACGCGGCACGAATTGAGGCAGACGCCTTCTGCCATTCAATGGTGCGGGCGCTCGTGGGGTCAGTTGTGGCGGTCGGCCATGGGCGGATCGATTCCGATGAGCTCATCGAGCTGCGTGACGCACGCTCACGAACAAGCAGGTTCACGGTTATGCCCGCACACGGACTGTCGCTCGAAGAGATCGTGTACCCCGATGCCAGCGAACTCGCCGCGCGTGCCGAGCAAACTCGAGCTCGGCGGGACGCAATAGGTGAGTAGCTGTGCTAAAGTAGATCCTTGGTGCGTATGCACCCGAATTGTTGAGCCCTCCACCGCGCAGGAACTCGAGTCAGTTATGGATCGAGACCGGCATCGGAGTGGGATTCACGAACTCCTCCATTTCGACAGAAAGCAGCACGATTGTGACTCGCACATATTCGCCGAAGGCCGCTGACCAGAAGCACGATTGGATCGTCATTGACGCTACCGACGTGGTTCTCGGCCGCCTCGCATCGCACGCCGCAGCATTGCTTCGCGGCAAGCACAAGACCACCTTTGCTCCTCACATGGACATGGGTGACTACGTCATCGTAGTGAACGCTGACAAGGTTGTCCTCACCGGCAACAAGGCAGACAAGAAGCGCGCATACCGTCACTCGGGTTTCCCGGGCGGCCTCACCTCGGTGAGCTACACCGAGCTTCTCGAGAAGAACCCGCAGCGCGCTGTTGAGAAGGCCATCCGTGGCATGCTCCCCAAGAACTCGCTTGGCGCAGATCTGTTCCGCAAGCTGAAGGTCTATGCAGGTGCTGAGCACCCGCACGCTGCCCAGCAGCCCACCCCATACACCTTCAACCAGGTTGCGCAGTAAGCGCGCTAGAGACGAAGAAGAGAGACTTTAACGTGACTGAAGAGCAGACTGTAGCCCCTGAGAGCTACACCACCGAGACCCCCGCATCGCAGGCAACCACCCAGGCTCCGCGCCCCGCACTCACCGTTCCAGGTGCTGCTGTTGGCCGTCGCAAGCGTGCGATTGCTCGTGTTCGCCTCATTCCGGGCAGCGGCACCATGACCGTAAACGGTCGTGAGCTTGCTGAGTACTTCCCAAACAAGCTGCACCAGCAGCTCATCACCGACCCGTTCACCGTGCTTGAGCTCAATGGCTCGTACGACGTGATCGCTCGCATCGTTGGCGGCGGCCCCTCGGGCCAGGCAGGTGCGCTGCGCCTCGCTATCGCACGTGCGCTCAACGAGATCGATGCAGAGCACAACCGCCCAACGCTCAAGAAGGCTGGCTTCCTCAGCCGCGACGCTCGCGTCATCGAGCGCAAGAAGGCCGGTCTCAAGAAGGCCCGCAAGGCGCCTCAGTACTCGAAGCGCTAAACAGGAGCGAGTTCCTCAATGGGACGCCTGTTTGGCACCGACGGGGTGCGGGGCCTGGCTGGGGTGGACATCACCGCAGACCTGGCCCTCGGCCTCGCGCACGCAGCGGCTCTCGTTCTCGGGCGTAACGCCCGAAGCGAGAGCCGTCGCGCTACCGCGATCGTTGCGCGCGATCCGCGGGTCTCTGGCGAGTTTATCTCGGCAGCTGTGTCGGCCGGTCTCGCTGCGGCCGGAGTCGATGTACTTGACGCTGGTGTGATTCCCACACCTGCTGCGGCATACCTTGTTGCAGACACGGGGGCCGACTTTGGTGTGATGGTGTCTGCCTCACACAATCCCGCACCCGACAATGGCATCAAGTTCTTCGCAGAGGGTGGCCGCAAGCTCCCCGACGACGTCGAAGACGCCATCGAAGCTGCCATGAGCAAGCCTGCGGTTGCGGTGACCGGTTTCGAGGTTGGTCGGATCCGCAGATTCGCCGACGCCGAAGATCGCTACCTCGTGCACTTGCTCGGCACACTCGAGGGGTTGAGCCTTGCCGGATTGCACGTAGTGCTCGACTGCGCTCATGGCGCGGCCTCTGGTATCTCGCCTGACGCATTTAGCGACGCGGGCGCCAAGGTGACTGTCATCGGCAATGATCCCGATGGTATGAACATTAACGACGGCGTGGGATCCACGCATGTCGAACCGCTTGCAGCGAAAGTCATTGAAGTTGGGGCAGACCTCGGTATTGCTCACGATGGTGACGCAGATCGATGCCTCGCTGTCGATGCGGCCGGCAATCTTATTGATGGCGACAAGATCATGGCGATTCTTGCCCTGTCGATGTCTGCGCGGGGCAAGCTCGAGCAGAACACGCTTGTCGCGACTGTTATGTCGAACCTTGGTCTCAAGCTAGCGATGGCCGATAACGGTATCGATGTTGTCGAGACCGGTGTAGGCGATCGCTATGTGCTCGAGGCCATCAACGAGCACGGATATTCGCTTGGTGGCGAACAGTCCGGTCACGTGATCATGAGCGAGTTCGCGACAACTGGTGACGGGATTCTCACGGGCCTGCATATCGCGGCCGAGATTGTTCGCACTGGCAAGTCACTTGCCGAGCTCGCTGAGTGCATGCAGGTGTACCCGCAGGTGCTGGTCAACGTTCGCGGTGTGGATCGCACGAAGGCAAGCAGCGACGAGGTCTTGCAGGCCGCAGTTCGCCAGGTCGAAGAGGTGCTCGCTGGCAACGGCCGCGTGTTGCTTCGCCCCTCTGGCACTGAGCCTGTCGTGCGCGTGATGGTTGAGGCCTCACATGTTGATCACGCTCAGCAGCTCGCTGACGACCTAGCCGCTATCGTGAAGGAACGCCTCGCGGTCTGATCCGCACTACAGCTTGCGCAGCAGCACCTTTTGCACGCGGTGGTCTGACTCTTTGCGCAGCACAAGGGTCGCCCGTGCGCGCGTTGGCCGAATATTTTCGATGAGGTTCGGCTCATTCACGCTCTTCCAGACGTCGTGGGCGAACGCGATCGCGTCTTCCTCACTCTGCTGAGAGAACCGCGTGAAGAACGAGTTCGGATCAGCGAACGCGCTCTCACGCAGCTTGAGAAACCGGCGGGTGAACCAGGTCTCGATGTCGCTTGTGCGGGCGTCAACATAGACAGAAAAATCGAAAAGATCTGACACGGCGAGCGGGTGAGACATTGACGGTGGTTGCAAGACGTTGAGCCCTTCAACAATGAGAATGTCAGGCTGCCTGACCACGGTGTACTCACCGGGAATAATGTCGTAAAACAGGTGACTGTAGTGGGGTGCGCGAACCTCAGGCATGCCAGACTTCACCTGCGAAACGAAACGAAGCAGGGCCCGCCGATCGTACGACTCAGGAAATCCCTTTCGGTCCGTAAGCCCACGCCTGTCTAGTTCGGCATTTGGGTAAAGAAAGCCATCGGTGGTCACGAGTGACACGTTCGGCGTTTCGGGCCAGCGGGCGAGCAAATCGCGAAGAATACGAGCCACCGTTGACTTGCCGACAGCCACAGAACCGGCGACACCGATCACGAACGTGCTCGGTCGTTCGTTCTCGCGGTGCAGGAACTTTCTGGTGCGCTGGTGCATCTCGCGAGCGGCGATCGCATACTGGTTTATGAGGCGGCTTAGCGGTCGATACACCTCAGAAACTTCGACGAGATCCAGCACTTCGCCAAGCCCACGAAACGCGTCGACCTCTTGCTCAGTCAGCGGCATCGGCGTCTCGCCGGCAAGTCGTGCCCACTCATCTCGGTCGATCTCTGTGAACGGCGAGGTGAGGTCGGGGCGGATCAGCGTTTGTGTATCAAGACCCACCGTTTCTGTGCTCAAATCATCGGTGGCTTGGGCTTCGCTGTGTTTTTGGCTCATCGTTCACCTATCGTGCCACTAAAATTGCGCGTATGTGTGGAATCGTTGGATACGTCGGCCCGAATGATACTGTCGAAGCGCTGCTGAACGGGCTGCGGCGGCTCGAGTACCGCGGCTACGATTCCGCCGGCGTTGCGGTTATAGACGCTGCAGGTGGCGTGTCGGTGCGCAAGAAGGCTGGCAAGCTCGCGAACCTCGAAGGGGTGCTTGAGGTTAGCCCTCTCGAGGCGACCGGTACGGGTATTGGTCACACTCGCTGGGCTACGCACGGCGGGCCAACAGACGTGAATGCGCACCCGCACCTGGGTGATGAGGGCAGGCTCGCAGTGATCCACAATGGCATCGTGGAGAACTTCGCCGAGCTGCGTGACGAGGTGACCAGTCGCGGTGCTGAGCTTGAGAGCGAAACCGACACTGAGGTGGTCGCCGCACTTCTCGGTTTAGAGGTGCAAGAAACTGGCGACCTTGAAACTGCGTTTCGGCGTGTCGTGAAGCGGCTTCACGGTACCTTCACGCTGCTCGCGATGCATCAGAATGAGCCGGGCAAGGTTGTTGCCGCGAGGCACCACTCGCCGCTCGTCGTCGGTGTCGGTGACGGAGAAAACTTCCTCGGCTCCGACGTCGCGGCATTCGTGTCGTCGACAAGGCGTGCGATCGCGGTCGACGAAGACAACATCGCCGTGATCACACCTGATGCTATTCGTATCGTCGATTTCGATGGGGCTCCCGTCGAATTCGAGGAGTACGAAGTCCAGTGGGACGCAGGGGCGGCCGACAAGGGTGGCTGGTCGTCCTTCATGGCGAAAGAGATCAGTGAGCAGCCCGATGCGATCGGAAACACGCTTCGCGGTCGCCTGGTCGATGGTCACGTCGATATCCCTGAACTCACCGAGTTGGGTGAGCCGCGCTTGCGCGAGGTGGATCGCATCATCATCATCGCCTGCGGCACCGCATCGTACGCTGGCATGATCGGCGCGTACGCGATTGAGCAGTGGGCGCGGGTGCCCGTGCAGGTCGAGCTCAGCCACGAGTTCCGGTACCGCGATCCGGTGCTCACGGATCGCACTATGGTGATCTCGGTGAGCCAGTCGGGGGAGACGATGGACACCCTGATGGCGGTGAAGTACGCGATCGAGCGCGGTGTCACGACGGTATCGGTGTGTAACACGCAGAGCGCGACGATTCCCAGGGAATCGGATGCGGCGGTGTACACGCACGCTGGGCCCGAAGTCGCAGTGGCATCAACGAAGGCATTCGTGGCGCAAATTACGGCGCTGTATCTGATTGGCCTGCATCTTGGCCGCGTGCGGGGAACGCTTGCGGCTGACGCCGAAGCTGAGGCCGTACGCCAATTCGAGACGCTTCCTGAGAAGATGGCAGAGGCTGTAGCGACGCACGAGCAGATTGCCCAACTCGCACACTGGATGGCGGATACGCGCTCGGTGCTCTTCCTCGGCCGTCACGTCGGGTACCCGGCAGCACTTGAGGGTGCGCTCAAGCTCAAAGAGATCGCATACATCCACGCTGAGGGGTTCGCGGCTGGTGAGCTCAAGCACGGTCCGATTGCGCTCATTGATCACGGCCAGCCAGTTTTCGTGCTTGTGCCAAGCCCCCGCACCTCGCCGCTCATGCACGCGAAGGTCGTCTCGAACATTCAAGAGATCCGTGCTCGCGGTGCGCGAGTGATTGCGATCGTCGAAAAGGGCGACACCGCGGTTCTCCCGTACACAGACGACGTTGTGCGCCTGCCGCTCTCCGACGCACTGTTCGACCCGATTCTTCAGGTGGTGCCGCTCCAGTGGTTCGCACTCGAACTGTCGACTGCGAAGGGTCTCGATGTTGACCAGCCGCGAAACCTCGCGAAATCGGTAACAGTCGAGTGATTGTCGGCATCGGGGTCGACATGGTCGACATAGCGCGTTTTGAGCGGCAGCTCGAGCGCACTCCGAAGCTGCGCGCTCGCCTGTTCAGCGCGCAAGAGCAGTCGCTCGCTGGGCACTCGCTTGCGGCGCGATTCGCCGCACGTGAAGCACTGATCAAGGCACTCGGCGATTCGTGGCACCTCACTTGGGGTGATTTCGAGGTGACCCGCGACGAACGCCGGGCGCCAGAGTTCGTTATGAACCCCGCGCTCGAGTCGGTGCTGCGCACCCGAGGGGCAGATCGGATTCACCTCACGATGACGCACGAGGCAGGAATCGCAACGGCGTTTGTTGTTCTTGAAGGTGGGGGTGCCAGCTGATGAGAACCGGAAATATGCGTGTGGCCGAGGTATCGATTGAGGCGATCCACCACAATGTGCGTAGGATCAGTGAGGTCACCTCTGGCGGTCAGATCATCGTCGTTGTGAAGGCCTGCGGATACGGTCACGGTGCGGTGATTGCGGCCGAGGCAGCGATGAGCGGCGGCGCGACGATGATTGCCACGGCAGATCTCGAAGAAGCGCTGCAGCTGCGTGACGCCGGTGTGACTGCGCCACTGCTGTGCTGGCTCCACGGTCCGCGCGTAGATTTTGCTCCGGCAATCTCGGCATCGATTGAGGTGGGAGTGAGTCGTCTCTCGCATCTCGAGGCGCTTGCGGCGGCGGCGAAAGAACTTGGCACGACGGCGACTCTGCAATTCAAGGTAGATACGGGCTTGAGCCGCAACGGTGCGGCCAAGGAAGAGTGGGAGACACTGTTCGCCCGTGGCGCTGAACTTGAACGCGAGGGGCTCGTGCGTGTCCGCGGCATCTTTAGCCACCTTGCGAACGCGGGGGAAGAAGCCGACCACGCACAGGGCGAGGTGTTTGACGAAGCAGTACGCATGTTGCGTGAGGCTGGGTCCGAGCCTGAGATGATCCACCTCGCTGCAAGCGCGGCTACGTTCTCTCGGCCGAAGCTTCACTACAACACAGTGCGCGTCGGGCTTGCGGCGTATGGGTTGAGTCCTTTTGTCGAGAAGACCTCGGCGCAGTTGGGCTTAGTTCCCGCGATGACGCTGCGTTCTGAGATTGTTGCGCTGCGCGGAGTACCTGCGGGCACCGGTGTTTCATATGGCTTCAACCATGTGTGCGAGGTTGCGACGACGCTCGCACTCGTGCCGATTGGGTACGCTGACGGCATGCCGCGTGCGCTCAACGGAAACGGCGCTTGGGTGACGATTGCGGGGGAGCCGCGCCCGATCGTCGGTCGCATCGGTATGGATCAGTTCATCGTCGACGTCGGGCCACTTGCGGGTCGCGTCGAGCTCGGCGAACCGGTGGTGCTGTTTGGCGACCCAGAGCGTGGGTATCCCGCTATTGAGGTATGGTCGCGACTCATGCGCACGATCAACTATGAGATTCTCGTGGGCATTGGCCCTCGAGTGATACGCCAGGCGGCTGAGTAGTGGGTAACGCGCAACAATTTACGGCAGAGCATCCCGACGCCATGCATGAACTCGGCGTGAAGCTCGGGCGCGTGCTTGCTGCTGGTGACCTCGTGATCTTGACGGGTCCACTGGGGGCGGGCAAGACCACGCTCACTCGGGGCATCGGCGAGGGGCTCGGGGTTCGCGGGCCCGTGCAGAGCCCAACATTCGTCATCGCGCGAACACATCCATCGCTCGTTGGCGGTGCTCCGCTTGTGCACGTGGATGCCTACCGACTCGCAAATATTGACGAGATTGAAGACCTCGATTTAGATTTTGAGGGGTCGGTCGTCGTCGCAGAGTGGGGTAGCGGTCTCACCGGCACCCGCGACTCCTGGGTTGAGATAGTGATCGAGCGACCCGTTGGCGGCGACAGCGAACCAGAGGACGACGCAACAGAAGACGCGCCGATCGAGCCGCGAGTTATTACGGTGACCGGTCACGGAACCCGGTGGCATGATGGAGTGATCTCATGAGCGCACCACTAATTCGAAAGGTCGAGGCCCCCGAACTCGGTCAGCGAGTGATGCTCGCGATCGATACCTCGCTCGGCACGAGCGTCGCAGTTGGGGCTAGTGGGTGGATCGCAGAGGTATCGAGTGATGATCCGCGCGGGCACGCAGAGCACATCGGGACGCTCATCGCACAGGCGCTCGCAGCGGCCACCACCGACGCGTCAAGCATCACCGATGTGGTCGCTGGCATGGGCCCTGGCCCGTTCACTGGCCTCCGCGTTGGAATCGCCGCAGCACACGCGTTTGCTGTGGGACGCGGTCTGAGCGTGTTGCCCCTCGTAAGCCACGATGCAGCCGCACTCGACTTGCTCGAAACGGGAGCGATCTCGGGCGTACGCGTGGTGCAAGACGCGAAGCGACGCGAGTTGTTTGTGACCGAGTACAGCGCGCTTGATTGGGCGGGTGTGCCGGTGCGCAGCGCCGATCCACACCTCGTACCGCGGGAAGGCTATGTGAGCGTCAGCAACGAAGCGCGGCCCGAGCGGGTGTCGGCCGCGGCTCTTGTGCGCCTCGCCGCCAGAATGCTCGCCGCGGGGCGCGAGTTCGAAGCGGATCGAGCGCTGTACCTGAGACAGCCCGATGTCATGCCGCCGTCAGCGCCGAAACCGGTCACGCCGTGAACATTCGTGATGCGGAGCCGGCAGACCTAGACGCCATTTGGGAGATCGAGCGTGCGGTTTTCGGTGCCGAGGCTTGGAGCCGCGAGATGATGCGCGAAGAATTGCACGCGGATCATCGACGCTACGTGGTGCTTGTAGACGAGGCCGACGAGGTGCGTGGATACGCGGGGCTGCTCGTGATCGGTGACGAAAGTGATATCCAAACCATCGCGGTGGATCCTGGGACGCGAGGAGGCGGATGTGGACGGGCGCTCATGAATACTCTGCTCGATACCGCAGCCGAACGGGGCGCCACCCAAACGTTTCTTGAGGTGCGCGCTGACAAGCCTGTTCCGAGGGCGCTGTACGCCTCGCTGGGATTCGCGGAAATTGGCATCCGGCCCAGGTACTATCAACCCGATGACGTCGACGCGATCGTCATGCGGCTCGACATGAAGGAGAGGCGATGAACACGACGGATCCCCTCGTTCTTGGCATCGAGACGAGTTGCGACGAAACAGGCGTCGGCATCGTTCGCGGTCGTACGCTGCTCGCCAACGCGATCGCCTCGTCAATGGACGAGCACGCGCGATTCGGGGGAGTGATTCCCGAAATCGCCGCGCGAGCACACCTCGAATCTATGACGTCAACAATCGAACGGGCGCTCGCCGACGCGGGGGTTGAATTGCACGAGCTTGATGCGATTGCTGTGACAGGTGGCCCTGGTCTTGCCGGAGCGCTCATGGTGGGGGTTTCTGCGGCGAAAGCACTCGCTGTGTCTCTAGACAAACCTCTCTACGCGGTGAACCATCTCGTCGGGCACGTCGGGGCAGATGTGCTCCAGGGTGAGGGTCTGCGCGAAGCCGTGGGGGCTGTTGGCGAGCTCGAATTGCCGACCATCGCCCTGTTGGTTTCTGGGGGGCACACCTCGCTCCTTCTTGTGCGAGATCTTGTCGGAGACGTGGAATTACTCGGTGAAACCATCGACGACGCTGCAGGTGAAGCCTTTGACAAAGTTGCGCGGCTGCTGGGGTTGCCCTACCCAGGGGGCCCGCACATTGACAGGGTCGCCGCAGACGGCGACCCTAACGCCATTCGGTTCCCGCGTGGGCTCACACTGCCGAAGTACCTCGAGAAGCACCGGTACGACTTCTCGTTCTCTGGCCTAAAGACCTCGGTTGCCCGATGGGTGGAACAGCGATCCGCGGCAGGTGAAGAGATTCCTGTCGCTGACGTGGCCGCAAGTTTCCGTGAGGCTGTCGTTGATGTGCTGCTCACGAAAGCGCTCGCCGCGTGCCGTGACTTCGAGGTACCAAGGCTCCTTCTCGGAGGCGGCGTGGTCGCCAACGCGCGTCTGCGCGAGGAGGCGACTGAGCGTGCAGCCGCAGCGGGGGTAGAACTTCGAGTACCGCCGCTGTCGCTCTGTACGGACAATGGCGCGATGATCGCTTCGCTCGGCGCGCAGCTCGTGATGAGCGGACATTCGCCCTCATCGCTTGGGTTTAGTGCCGACTCGACACTCCCGGTTACCGACATTCAGTTGCCCTAAGGCGTGCAGGTACAGGTATCGTTATTTTCGGGGGGAACCACGTACGCTACTCACGAACCTGTAAGGAACGATATGTCCGACAACACGCCGAACAACGAACCAGTGCCTAACTCAGGGGCATCAGCAGGTGACGTTCCATCGGCACCGCCAGTGCCACCGGCACCCCCAACCGCCCCGCCTGCGGCGCCAACTGAGCCGCCTGCGGCACCGACTGCACCGCCCGCAGCGCCGCAAGAACCTGCATACCAGGCACAGGCGCCGGGGGCACCATACGCAGCACCCGCACCAAACTACGCGGCCCCTGCTCCTGGCTATAGCGCGCCAGCAACTGTGCCGGGCAAGACGCTCGGCATCGTCGGGCTCATTGTCTCGATCATCTTCCCAATCTCGCTCATCGGCCTGATCCTCAGCATCGTCGCGCTCGTGCAGTCGAAGAAGGCTGGCGCGGGCAACGTTCCTGCGATCATTGGTATCGTCATCGGCCTGATCGGTGTCATCGTTGGCATTGTGATCATGGTGTCGATCTTCAGCCTCGCAGGTGCGACCACTGACGCACTTGAAGCATGCCTTGCTGGGGCTGAGTCGGCTGAGCTTCTCGGCCAGACCCTGCCTTGCTCGCAGATCATGTCGGGTAGCTACTAGGCACTCAGCACCGTTCGGCGAGCAACGCCAAGTGCTTGCTCGCCGAACGGGTGAGAATCAGTGTTGCTGAATTCTCGCCTTTGAGGCGCAAGCGCGTTCGAAGCGCGGCTGGATCAACATCCACGCCGCGCTTCTTTATTTCGAGCTTGCCTATGCTGCGCGCCTGTAGTGCTCGCTTCAAGTCTTTCTCACGAAACGGCAATTCTTCGACTATGCGAAAGGCCTGCGCAAACGGGGTTGTTTGCAACGTTTCTGAGGTGAGGTACGCGATGTGCTCGTGCAGCATGCCCGCATGAAGGTCGCGGGCGAGCTTGCCGATGAGACGAGAGCGGATCACAGCACCGTCGGGCTCATACAGGTAGGTGCCGAGTTCCTGCGCAGGCGCGTCTTCTGAGTCGGACTCACTGGTGAGTTCTGAAACCGATTTCGGGCCCGTTGACTTACTTCCAGAATGTATGACGGTTGCGACGCGGCGAATGCCTGGCCGTGCCGCTTCACCAAACCAGAGGCTCATTTCTACGAGAGCGCCGTCTATCGACACCCACTGTGCCTCTGCGTCTTCGGGAATGAGTTCCCGTTCGAATCCCGGCCCAAGTTTGACCCCACCAGAGCGCGCGGCACGCGCCGCACCGAAAGTGAAATCGAGCGAAGGAGCGTAGTCGGCTGAGGACACCCGCTTTGTGTTGCGGTGACCCGAAGTGCGGCGCGCTGGGTCGAGAAATACTGCGTCGGCATCGCCCGCACCTACTTCGGTAGCATCGCCCAGGAGTACATCGAACTTTGCTGACTCGAGAGCTGAAGCCTGCACAGCAAGGTTGTGTCGCGCAAATTCTGCGGTGAGTGCATCGATCTCGACTGCGCGCACGCGCATGCCTGCCCGGAGAAATGCGAGAGACTCAGCCCCGAGCCCACACCCCAGGTCTGCGACTGAGGCTGCACCAGCAGTAGCGAATCTCGTTGCATGAAGCTCTGCCACCGCAAGTCTCGAGGCCTGTTCAAGCCCTGCGGGGGTGAATAGCATGCGGTCTGCGAGCGCGCCGAACTTCTGGCCCGCTCGCTCCCGCAAGTCTGACTGTGTCAGGGCAGCAGCAATGAGGTCATGGTCGAAAGATTCTGACCGAACCCGCTGGGCAATTGCCGAGGGGGTCTCACCCGACTGGCGAAGCGCAGAGATTTCAGCGAGTAGGCGAGCGCCGCCCGGCTGCGTCAGCTGATCCCAGCCAGGCGTTGACGCGCGTGTCACCGGCTTAGTAGTAGTAATCCGAGCCCGCGCCTGCCGCCGCACTGATGATCATGACGATGAACCCAATGTAGGTAACGAAGAAGATCAATCCGAGGGCGAACACGCAGTACCCATAAATCAGTGCGGTGAGGGCGAGTCCGCGACCTGCATCGCCAGTTCGCTTGATCTGACTGAGGCCGATGTGGCCGAAAATGATGCCCGCGAGTGGCACGATGAAAGCGAGAATCACCGCAACTAGTGAATACGTGTTGGTGTCTTTCACCGTGGTGTTTGTCGGGAGGGGCTTCTGCTCCGCGTATCCCGAGGCATAGTTCAATGGCTGCTGACCGTATGCCTGAGACGCTTGTGGTGTCTGAGGGGCATACTGCTGCTGCGGGTATTCGGGAGGGGTGGTGGTCATGGGGTCTCCTCGCAAGAAAAAGGGTGTGGTTTCAAGCATAGTCAGGGGTGTAAACGCATCTGCCGCGGGTCACGCGCGGTTGCTGTGTTCGCTGTGCGCGATCCACACCCCAATGAGTTGGCACTCACCTTGCAAGAGTGCCAATGGGGGCCATAGAATCTCGTACAGAGGCACCCGTCTGGGTGAGAAACCATTAGCTTTGGAAAGAGGTCAACCGTGTCGGTCGCCATCAAGCCGCTCGAGGATCGTATCGTTATCCAGCAGGTCGAGGCAGAGCAGACAACTGCTTCTGGACTCGTTATTCCTGACAGTGCAAAGGAAAAGCCCCAGGAGGGCAAGGTTGTTGCAGTAGGGCCCGGCCGCGTGTCGGACAGCGGTACCCGCATTCCCGTTGACGTGAACGTCGGCGACACCGTTATCTACTCGAAGTTCGGCGGCACCGAGGTGAAGACCGGTGGCGAAGAGTACCTCGTGCTCTCGAGCCGCGATATTCTCGCAGTCATCGAGCGCTAAGCAGCTCACTCACATCGGGGCCTGCACCAGTTATGGTGCGGGCCCCGATGTATTTTGTGGGTGCTTCGGAGCCATAGGATGATCTCATGGGGAAGACGCGATCTGGACTGGGATACGGGTTCGGAGCATACTTTCTCTGGGGTGCGTTTCCGCTCTACTTCACGCTCGTAGCGGCGGTCAATCCGTTCGAGATTGTTTCGTGGCGTGTCGTCACGGCTCTGATTGTCTGCCTGCTGATTGTGACGATCACTCGAAGATGGTCGTTCGTCGTCGCGATCCTTAAGAATCCGAAATTGCTTGCGGCATTCGCGCTTGCATCTCTGCTGCTGTACAGCAATTGGCAGATTTTCGTCATCGGTGTTGTTTCAGGCAACATTCTTGAGACGTCGCTCGGGTATTTCATCAATCCACTGTTCACGGTCTTATTTGGTGTGATTTTTTGGCGTGAGAAACTCAATGTATTGCAGTGGATCGCAGTGTGCATTGCGGGCGCGGGAGTACTGTACTCGACGATTTCGTACGGCCAGGTACCGTGGATCGCGCTGGGCCTCGCGGTGTCGTTCGGCCTTTACGGAGTGGTGCACCAGCGGATTCCCAATGTCGATGGTGTCACAGGTCTCACCGTAGAAACGTTCGTCGTTCTTCCTTTGAGCCTCGTCCAAGCAGTCATCGTCGCGTCGATGGTAGGGATCACTGGTCTTTCTCATGGCGCAGGCGTGACTGTGCTCGTGCTACTCAGCGGACTCCTGACCGCTGCCCCGCTCATTTTGTTCGGTGAGGCTGCGCGTCGACTTCCCCTGACGTACCTTGGTTTTCTGCAGTTCATGACACCGGTGTTTGGGTTCTTGTTTGGCTATTTCATCATGCACGAGACACTGAGCCCCGGGCAGTGGGTTGGGTTCATCGCGGTGTGGATCGCGCTCGTCGTGCTCATCGCTGACATGTTGCGCCAAACGCGAACGATACCCCGGTCCCGTATGCCCGTACAGCCGATAACCGGTCAGATCCCCTTAGACTAGTAACCCCCGTCTTCTCCCGCCACAAGCTTAAAGAGGTTGTATGGAACAGCGTGACCCCTTCGCGTTCACTGGACTCACCTACGACGATGTGCTGCTGCTTCCGGCGCATACCGACGTCATTCCGAGTGAGGCTGACACCTCAACTCAGCTCACGAGACGCATCCGCTTGGGTATTCCGCTGATCTCGGCGGCAATGGACACAGTGACTGAGACCCGCATGGCGGTTGCCATGGCGCGCCAGGGCGGCCTCGGAATTCTGCACCGCAATCTGTCGATCCAAGATCAGGCCGAGATGGTCGACCGTGTCAAGCGCTCTGAAGCGGGCATGATCACGAACCCTGTGACCACGAACGTTGACGCGACGGTCGCTGAGGTTGATGCCCTGTGTGGCGAGTACCGCGTATCTGGTCTTCCGGTCGTCGACTCCGCGGGCGTGCTCCTCGGTATCATTACAAACCGAGACATGCGTTTCATCGATGTGAAAGACCGCGCGAATGTGCGGGTTAAAGACGCGATGACGCGTATGCCGCTGATTACCGCTCCCGCTGGTATTTCACGTGAGGCGGCCGCTGACCTCTTCAAGAAACACAAGATTGAGAAGCTTCCGCTCGTCGATAACGAGGGGCGCCTCACCGGCCTCATCACGGTAAAGGACTTTGATAAGGAAGAGCAGTATCCAAATTCCACGAAGGACGAGGCGGGCCGACTGCGCGTTGGTGCGGCCGTTGGCTTCTTCGGAGACGCATGGAAGCGCGCCGGTGCGCTGCTTGAATCGGGCGTCGATGTGCTCGTTGTTGACACCGCAAACGGTGACAGCCGCGGAGTGCTCGACATCATCGCCAAGATCAAAGCCGACCCGGCTTTCGCTGGCGTCGATGTAATCGGCGGCAACGTGGCAACGTACAACGGTTCAAAAGCAATGGTCGATGCCGGTGCCGACGCGGTAAAGGTGGGCGTTGGCCCAGGCTCGATCTGCACCACTCGCGTGATTGCTGGCGTTGGTGTTCCACAGGTCACGGCAGTGTACGAGGCTGCGAAGGCGGCAACGCCAGCAGGCGTGCCGGTCATTGCTGACGGTGGGCTTCAGCACTCAGGCGACATCGCAAAGGCACTCGTAGCGGGCGCATCCTCAGTGATGATGGGGTCGCTTCTCGCGGGCACTGACGAGAGCCCCGGCGACCTTGTGTTCGTGGGCGGCAAGCAGTTCAAGAACTACCGGGGAATGGGCTCGCTGGGCGCGCTGCAAACCCGTGGAGAGCGCACGTCGTACTCGAAGGACCGCTACTTCCAGGCTGACGTTCCGAGCGATGAGAAGCTCATTCCTGAGGGCATCGAGGGCCAGGTGCCATACCGCGGCCCGCTATCGGCCGTCGCTCACCAGATGGTCGGCGGCCTGCGCCAGTCGATGTTCTACGTCGGTGCGCGTTCCATCGAAGCGCTGAAAGAGCGCGGCGAGTTTGTGCGCATCACATCAGCAGGCCTCAAAGAAAGCCACCCGCACGACATCCAGATGGTTGTTGAAGCGCCAAACTACCGCAAGTAAACATGTGTCTCGGCCTCACCCGGCCAGCCTCTCAGAGTGTTCCAGATAGACTGGTCGGGTGAGCAACGAGATCGAAATCGGCAAGGGCAAGCGCGCGCGTCGCGTCTACACATTCGACGAGATCGGAATTGTCCCAACCCGTCGCACGCGAGACCCAGAGCTGGTATCTACGTCATGGACCATTGACGCATTTCAGTTCGATATTCCAGTCCTTGGTGCTCCTATGGATTCGGTTATGTCCCCAGACACCGCAATCCAGCTCGGTAAGCTCGGTGGCCTCGGTGTTCTGAACCTCGAGGGCCTCTGGACTCGTCACGACGATCCAGAAGCGAAGCTCGACGAGATCTCGAAGATTCAAGACGATGTCACTGCGGTGAAGCGCATGCGTGAACTGTACGCTGAGCCGATCAAGCCCGAGCTGATTCGCGACCGACTCGCTCAGGTGCGTGAAGCTGGCGTCACCGTCGCTGGTGCATTGTCGCCGCACCGCACAGTAGAGTTCACCGAAACCGTCGTCAAGGCGGGCGTCGACCTGTTCGTTATTCGCGGCAACACTGTCTCAGCAGAACACGTCTCGGTTGAGGGCCGCGAGCCGTTGAACCTCAAGCAGTTCATCTACGAGCTCGATGTGCCGGTCATTGTTGGGGGAGCGGCGACCTACCAGTCTGCCCTTCACCTCATGCGCACCGGCGCTGCTGGCGTGCTCGTCGGGTTTGGTGGCGGTGCTTCGTCGACCACGAGGGTTACGCTCGGCATTCGCGCACCAATGGCAACGGCGATTGCAGACGTTGCGGGCGCACGCACCGATTATCTCGATGAATCAGGTGGCCGCTACGTTCACGTAATCGCAGACGGTGGCCTTGGCACGTCGGGCGACTTCATTAAGGCAATTGCCTGCGGCGCCGACGCGGTCATGTTGGGTGCTGCTCTCGCACGCGCGACCGACGCTCCGGGCCGCGGCTGGCACTGGGGCCAAGAGGCGCATCACGATGACCTGCCTCGCGGCCGCAGAGTTGCCGTTGAGCAGGCAGTTCCTCTTGAAGAGATCATGAACGGCCCCGCGCATATCGCCGACGGCAGTGCGAACCTGGTGGGTGCGCTGCGTCGCGCCATGGCGACGAGCGGTTACTCCGATGTGAAGGAGTTCCAGCGGGTCGGCATCGTTTACGCCGAGCGCTGAGTCGATGTCGAGAAGACGTCCTGAGTACCTCGGGGAGCCGACGCTCGCGCAGGTTATGCGCAGACCCCAGTGGATCCTGGCGCTGATCCTCGCTCTTGTCGTTGCGAGTGTGTTTGCATGGCTCGGTCAATGGCAGATGGAGAATGCGATCCGCCACAATGTCGACGAACTCACAAACACAGAGACCGTTCGGCCAATTGACGAGCTGACCGACCCGATTCCCGGAATACCGGAGATCGCGGCGGGCGCTGTGGTATCTATCGACGGCGCCTTTGTCGCTGGCGACTATGCAATCGTGAGCGATCGATTGAATAGCGGATCAGAAGACCCCGAGAACGACCCCGATCGTGCACTGGGCTCTTGGGTGGTTGCGCACTTTGAGCGTGACGGTGAGCAAGTTGCGAGTTTGTCGGTGGCAGTTGGTTGGGCGCCGAGTGACTCCGAAGCTCAGTCAGCGATCGAGAGGCTCGACGCGATGCCAGCTGAGACCCTCATGATTGAGGGCAGGTATTTGCCGCCCGAGGCCCCTGAGACGCCAGCCCGCAGCGATGATCCACACACTATGCGCACCATGCTGCCCGCGCACCTCGTGAATATTTGGGATACCGCGCCAGAGGGCCCGATTTACGGTGGGTATCTCGTGCTGCACCCGAGCAACGATGCTACGTCAACACTCCTGAGCGAGGCTGGGCTCACTCCCATCGACTCGGTTGCGCCCGATGAACCAGAGCGCGTGAGCTGGCTCAACGTCTTCTACGCCATCGAATGGGTGGTGTTTGGAGTGGTCGCCCTGTTCCTCTGGTACCGACTCGCACGCGATGCATGGGAGAAGGAGCACGAAATGATGTTGCTCATGGAGGCCGAGGCGAATGCCGCGGCCGAATCCGCAACCCAAAACCCGACATAGAATGGAAGCCATGCAACTGCAGCCCAAGCCCGAGGACTACCCCCGGATTCGTCGTTCACTGAGCATCTATAAGGTGACTTCGGTGATCACCGGCATCATGCTGTTGCTTCTGTGCGCCGTAATGGTGATGAAGTACGCGTTTGGCGTTGCACTATTTCTCTTCACGCCGAACGCGATCGCCGAATTCCTCCCTATCGTGCCTGAGGGACAGGAGGCCGAGTTCCCTCGCGAGGGCTTCGACCTGTTCAAGGCGATCCTCATTGCGCACGGCTGGTTCTACGTGGTGTACCTCATCTCAGACTTCCTGCTGTGGAGCCCGATGCGGTGGGGCTTCACCAAGTTCCTGCTCATCGCACTTGGCGGGGTCATCCCCTTCCTGTCATTCTTCCTCGAGGGCAGGGTCGCCCGCGAGGTCACCAGCTTCCTCGATGAAAAGGAGGCCGCGCTCGCTGCCTCGGATCCGTCGACGACTCCCATGAAAGGCCAAGCATGACAGAGCAGGCGCATATCGGGCACCGCCCCGTACTCGTCGTAGATTTCGGCGCACAGTACGCACAGCTCATCGCACGACGCGTTCGCGAGGCGGGGGTGTACTCCGAGCTGGTGCCGCACACGATAACGGCAGACGAGGTGCTCGCGAAGCAGCCACTTGGCATCGTGCTTTCGGGTGGGCCGTCGTCGGTCTACGCAGAGGGTGCGCCAGCGTTTGACGATGCAATCTTCGATCTCGGCATTCCGACACTTGGTATTTGCTACGGGTTTCAGGTCATGGCACGTGCCCTCGGTGGCACCGTTGCGCACACGGGAGACCGCGAGTACGGCGCAACGGCGGCGCAGGTTGTGGGCGACGGGGGAGCGATTCTCCAGGGCCAGCCCTCGGATCAAAATGTGTGGATGAGCCACGGCGACGCAGTTCAGCAGGCCCCAGCGGGGTTCGAGGTGCTCGCTTCGACCGCGGTTACCCCGGTGGCGGCATTTGGATCGGCAGAACGCAAACAGTATGGTGTGCAGTGGCACCCCGAGGTGAAGCACTCCGACCACGGCCAGAAGGTGCTTGAGAACTTCTTGCACAATGTTGCTGGCATTCCCTCTGATTGGAACGCAGGCAATGTTATCGCCGAGCAGATCGAGGCGATTCGCAAGCAGGTTGGCAACGCACGTGTCATCTCGGCGCTTTCTGGTGGTGTCGACTCGGCTGTCTCGACTGCGCTCGTGCATGAGGCCATTGGCGATCAGCTCACCGCCGTGTTTGTAGATCACGGGCTGCTGCGCAAGGGCGAGCGTGAGCAGGTGGAGCGCGACTATGTTGCCTCGACCGGTGTGCATCTCATCACCGTTGACGCAGCCGACATCTTCCTTGGTCACCTTGAGGGCGTTACCGATCCCGAGGAGAAGCGTAAGATTATCGGTCGCGAGTTCATTCGCGCGTTCGAGAAGGTGCAGCTCGATCTTGTCGCCGAGGCGAAGGCCGAGGGCGAAAAGGTGAAGTTCCTCGTGCAGGGCACGCTCTATCCCGATGTTGTCGAGTCGGGCGGTGGATCGGGGACTGCGAACATCAAGAGCCATCACAATGTCGGTGGTCTGCCTGAAGACCTCGACTTTGAACTCATCGAGCCGCTTCGCGCACTGTTTAAAGATGAGGTGCGTGCGATCGGACGTGAGCTCGGTATTCCCGAGGCGATTGTCGGTCGTCAGCCGTTCCCTGGCCCCGGTCTAGGTATCCGCATTGTTGGTGAGGTCACGCGCGAGCGTCTCGAGATTCTTCGCGAGGCCGATGCGATCGCTCGTGCTGAGCTGACCGCAGCTGGGCTCGACGGTGAGATCTGGCAGTGCCCCGTCGTGCTGCTCGCAGATGTGCGCTCAGTCGGTGTGCAGGGTGACGGCCGTACCTACGGGCATCCCATCGTGTTGCGCCCGGTGTCGTCGGAAGATGCGATGACCGCCGACTGGACTCGTGTGCCCTACGACGTGCTTGCACGCATCTCGAACAAGATCACGAACCAGGTGCCAGAGGTAAATCGAGTGGTGCTCGATGTGACCTCGAAGCCACCCGGGACAATCGAGTGGGAGTAACCCACTCGATATAGACGCAGTGTGGCACTCGGGTGCGTGAGCGCCCGAGTGGGAACAGCAGAATAACGAAAATGCCCCCGGCCTTGTGGCCGGGGGCATTTTCTATGCGTCTTGTTAATCGCGGAAGATTGCGATGATGCGCAGGATCTCGATGTACAGCCAGATGAGCGTGACTGTGAGGCCGAAAGCTGCGCTCCATGCCCACTTTTCAGGAACACGGTTCTTGACACCGTTCTGAATAAGTTCGAAGTCCATGACGAGTGAGTACGAGGCAAGGAGTACCGCAAGGATACCGATGACAATTCCGAGGGTTCCACTGCGCATGCCCCACGCTGAGTCGGTTGCGCCGAAGACCATCATGCCGACGTTGACGAGCGAGAACGCGAGGTAGCCGACCATGGCGACGAGGAAGATCTTCGTCATGCGAGGGCTCGTGCGCACCTTGCCGCTGCGGAAGAGGAGAAGCGTGACGCCGAAGACCGAGAGTGTGCCGACGACCGCTTGCGTCACGATGCCTGGATACAGTGCTTCGAATGTGCCCGAGATGCCGCCGAGGAAGAGGCCCTGCGCTGCCGCATATGCGACGATGAGTGGAACGCTCGGCTCCTTCTTGAACGCGTTCACGAGTCCGAGCACGAGGCCAGCAATTGCTCCGGGGATCATGAGTGCCGGCATGTACCAACCGACGGCACCGAGTGCGAGCACGACGACGAAGAGCAGCACCGTCTTCGAGATGGTGTTCTCATAGGTCATTGGCCGATCTGAGGGCGTGATGACCGGTGGCTGTGCTGCCTCGGCTGGCGCATCAACACCTGGACGGTGCGTTTCGGCTGCGGGCTGTTCGTAAATACGGCGCAACTCCTCGGCGGTGAGTGTTTTGCCGTTGAGAGCGGGGTTATTGCTGAGTGCGGGATTGCTCATGCGCTGGGACCTTTCGAAGCGGATCGGGCAATATGTAATTGAGTCTATCGGCGCAACGTTAGCTCCTGGCTGTGACACTGCCTGATGTTCGCTGACGGCGCGCTGCCTGGGGTCGTAGGCTTGACGCATGGTTTCCGATTCGTTGCACCCACTGGTGATTGGGCACCGCGGCGCACCCGGTTACCGGCCAGAGCACAGCGAGTCCTCGTATCGGCTCGCGTGTGAGCTCGGTGCCGATGCGGTCGAACCAGATATTGTCGTGACTCGCGACGGCGTGCTTGTGGTGCGTCATGAGAATGAGATTTCGGGCACCACCGATGTTGCTTCGCGCAAAGAGTTTGCGGATCGCCGCGCGACGAAAACGATCGACGGAAAGCGGCTCACAGGCTGGTTCACTGAGGACTTTACCTGGGCGGAGCTCTCGAAACTCAGGTGCGTTGAGCGGTTGAAGCGGATCCGCCCAGAAAACAGGGAGTTTGATCGAACCGAGCCAATCTTGCGCCTTGTCGATGTGCTTCGCATTATCGACCAGGAGAGCGCGTCGAGTGGGCGCGAGATCGCGGTTATCGTCGAGGTGAAGCACGCAGACTATTTTGCGTCGATCGGCGTCGATATTGGTGCGTTGCTGCTGTCAGAACTCAGTACCGCCGGGTGGGCGGATCGACCTGAGCGACTCGTTATCGAATGCTTTGAGCTTGGGGTGCTTGAGCAATTGCGCGATGCAGGAGTGCGAGCGAGCCTTGTGTTTCTCGCCGAGCGCATTGGCGCACCGGCCGACGAGGTAGCGCGAGCGAGGGCCGGCGGCCCGCGTGCGAACCCTTACGGTTGGTACCGTACGAATGCCGGCCTCGACAGCTTGGTCGGGCGGGTCGACGGTGTGAGCGTCGATAAGAGCAGCCTCATTCGCACGACTCCATTCGGTCTCGCAGCAGGCCCCACCGACCTCGCGCAGCGCGCACACGAACGCGGGCTACTCGTATATACCTGGACGCTGAGGCCAGAGAACCGCTACCTGAACATGCGATTTCATTCTTCGATGCGTCACGCGGAGTGGGGCGATTGGCAGGCAGAGTTTGCGCTCATCATCTCTTCGGGAGTCGACGGGATCTTCGTAGATCACCCCGATCTCGGGGTGGCGGCACGCGGGGCGTCAGGCAGCTGACGGAGTGAGCTCGCCGACAAGATTGTGTGGCATGAGCTCTGCAATCTCGGGCCGGGTGAATCCCTGATCGATGAGGTACCCGACCTTAGCGATGGCCGCCTCAAGCGTGAGGTCACTGCCGCCGATGACTCCCGTCGCCGCAAACTGGCGGCCGACCGCGTAGCGCTCGGTGTCGACGCTGCCCAGGGCGCATTGAGTGACGGCGACCACCGGCATGCGTGCGCTCACCTCAGCGAGTGCGTCTGCAATGCCGCGCTGCGCCATGGGTGCATTGCCCGCGCCGTAGCACTCGAGAACGAGCGCGTCTGGCCCACCACCAACTGCAGCGAGGAGGTCGGCTGCATTCACGCCGGGGGTGAATCGAAAAGTGACGACTCGGGCGATCGACGATCCACCGTCAACTGATCGCTGCGGAAGACCCCGTGGCGCGCCACCCAGTTTTCGTTCTGCACGGAACGCGATGAGCCCCTCAGCGTCAGACTTCGTCGCCCGGACCGCGGGAATCACTGTGCCACCGAACGCGACTGAGACGGGCGCTTTCGGGTTAGCCTGGGTGACCGTGCGGATCGCGAGGGACAGATTGTCGAACGCGTCAGTCTGTTCTGCTCCGTGTGGGAACTGGCTGCCGGTGATGGTCACTGGTACACCGAGGTCTGCGAGCTCGAACGCGAGACGCGATGCGGTGTACGCAAGAGTGTCCGTTCCGTGCGTAACCACTACTGCGCTCGCGCGCATCGCTCCCACTCGAGCACGTATAGCGCGAGCAATTTTTGGGGCAGTCTCTTCGTCTGCGTTCGCGCTCTCGATTGCGGGCTGAAGCTGATTCACGCGGGCGCGGTATCCGAGACGCAACGCTATCTCGTTCGCACGATGCTCAAGGATCTCGCCAAAGTTCGGGTCTATCTCTAGGCCTTTGCCGAGATCATGCATTCCGATAGTGCCACCGGTAGCGAAAATGAGCACGGTGGGCAGTTCAACCTCGGTTCGACGCATTGCACCATTCTCTCGCATCTCGAGCCTTCTGGGTGCTCTCTGTCAGAGGTGCCTCCTAGACTGTATTCACAATGAGCGACTTTGAACTTCTCGACCCAGGTGTGCCGTTTGGCGGCGCGAATGCGGGTGCTGGTACCGATCCACTGCTCGATGGGCTCAACCCTGAGCAAAGACGAGCCGTGACCGCGCGTGGCCCCGCTCTCTTGATCGTTGCCGGGGCGGGTTCTGGCAAGACTCGCGTGTTGACCCACCGAATCGCGCATCTCATTCGTGAGAAAGAAGCATGGCCAAGCCAGATTCTCGCTATCACGTTCACGAATAAGGCAGCGTCTGAGATGCGCGAGCGCATGCAGGGCTTGCTCGGTGCTGACGTTGAGGGCATGTGGGTGTCGACGTTCCACTCCGCGTGCGTGCGAATTCTGCGGCGCGAGGCCGAGCGGTTTGGGTACGTATCTGGGTTCACGATCTACGATTCGGCCGATTCGCGGGCGCTATTAAAGCGGATCATCAAAGACCTCGACGCAGACACGTACGGCTTTACCCCGGCGAACTCGGGCGCGAAGATCTCGAGGTTGAAAAACGAACTCACCGATGCCGCTGATCACGCGGCGACGATGAACGGCTCAGACCCGCGGGAGCGCATTTTCAACGAGATCTTTACCTCGTACGAACAAGAGCTCAAGCGCGCGAACGCGTTCGACTTCGATGACCTCATCGGTCAGACTGTGCACCTGTTTCGGGCTCATCCCGATGTTGCTGCGATCTACCAGCGGCGGTTCAGGCACATTCTTGTCGACGAGTATCAGGACACGAACCACGCGCAGTACGCGCTGATTCGTGAGTTGACGAAGCCGGTGCAACCTGAAGAGGTTCATGGGCTCATGCCGCCGGTGCGCGAACGCGAGCTCGATGGGCTCGGGCGCATTCCTGGCGCAAGCCTCACAGTTGTCGGCGACTCAGATCAGTCGATCTACGCGTTCCGCGGTGCAGATATTCGAAATATTGTCGAGTTCGAGCGTGACTTCTCGGGTGCTGAAGTGGTGAAGCTTGAGCAAAACTACCGATCGACTCAGAACATTCTTTCTGCGGCGAACGCTGTGATCGGCAATAATTTCGATCGCCAGGAAAAGCGATTGTGGACCGCTGAGGGCGACGGTGCAAAGATCACCGGCTTTACCGGTTACTCGCAGCACGACGAGGCGAGATTCGTCGCAGACGAGATCGAGGAGCTTCGCTCCGAGGGCATGGCGTACGGAGACATCGCTGTGTTCTACCGTACAAACTCCCAAACTCGTGCTCTTGAAGAGTTGCTCATTCGCGCTGCGATTCCGTACCGGGTCCTTGGTGGCACAAAGTTCTACGAGCGAGCCGAGATCAAAGACGCGATGGCGTACCTCACTACTATTGCGAACCCCTATGACCCCATCGCCTGGTCACGCATGCTCGGAACTCCGAAGCGCGGTGTCGGCCCGATGGCTGAGGCGCATCTCGCGAACTTCCAAGAAGCTGAGGGCATCACCTTCCGCGAGGCGATGCTGCGCGCAGCAGAGATTCCGGCACTTGGTCCGAAGGTGCGCACTACGGTAGTTGAGCTCGGAGAGATGCTTGAGCGGGCCACTACGTTGGCGCTTGGCGATGCGGCTGGTGTACCGCAGGCCGACCCTCTGGATAATGAGGCCACCGATGCTTCGCCTCAGTACGCTGCGGTCGCCGACGTACTGAAACTCGTGCTCGATGAAACCGAGATGATTGTGAAGCTGCGGGCGAAACGCGATCCGCAAGATGACGCGCGAGCCGAGAACCTCGAAGAACTCCTCGCGGTTGCGAAAGAATTCGACGCACAGCAGCCAGGGGCCGGGCTCTTGGCATTTCTCACAGAGGTGAGTCTTGTCGCCGCCGCAGACGACCTTGACGACCAAAGCGGAACTGTTTCGCTCATGACCCTGCACACTGCGAAGGGACTGGAGTATCCGGCCGTGTTCATTACCGGCGTTGAAGAGGGCCTGCTGCCGCACCAGATGTCCGTCGATGAGGTGGGCGGTATTAACGAGGAGCGCCGTCTCATGTACGTCGGAATTACGCGTGCGAGAAAGCGCCTCTTCATCACACTTGCTTCGACGCGTGCAACGTTTGGAGACATCGCGGTGGCGATGCCATCGAGGTTCCTGCAAGAGATTCCTGAATCGCTCATCGACTGGAGGCAGTCTCCCGGCGAAGTCACGAGTCAAGGGGGCACTCAATCCCGTGCGCTCAACGCATCACGATCACCAGGTGCCGGTTCGTCGAGCGCCTCTTGGTCGCGAAACCGTGATTCTCAAGTGTCGTTTGGAACAGGCAGTGGATCCGCTGCGCTTTCAGAACCCGCGAGCGGCAACATGCAGTCGGCCCTCGAGAAGTGGCGCGAACGCAAGCGTGCTGCAAAAGAGGCGCAGGCAGCTGGCGGCGGCTTCCCGAATACGATTGTCGGCAGTGTTCGCGACAACGGTGACCTTGAATTGGCGATGGGGGATCGGATCCGCCACGACGAGTACGGCGAGGGGCGCGTGAACGCGGTTACGGGGGCGGGAACCAAGCGAATCGCGCATGTCACGTTCGACACGGTTGGCGAGAGAAAGCTGCTCGTGAAGCTCGCCCCAATTGAAAAGCTCTGAGCGGAACGGTCAGGAGATCCGCACTTCACGCGGTGTTAGACTGGCAGATAGTCGATATCTCTCGACGTCGAGACATTTTTGCCTCGGGTAATCCGAAATATTCCCAAGCGAAGGACAGTACGTGGATCTGTACGAGTACCAGGCACGCGATCTTTTCGAACAATACGGGGTGCCGGTGCTTGCCGGCATCGTCGCGGACACTCCTGAAGAGGTGCGCGCGGCCGCCGAGAAGCTCGGTGGTGTTGTCGTTGTGAAGGCGCAGGTCAAGGTAGGTGGCCGTGGCAAGGCTGGCGGCGTGAAGGTCGCCAAGAACCCAGATGAGGCATTTGAGGCTGCGCAGGCAATCCTCGGCCTCGATATCAAGGGTCACGTGGTGAAGCGTGTCATGGTTGCGGCCGGCGCTGACATCAAAGAAGAGTTTTACTTCTCAGTGCTCCTCGACCGAGCTAACCGTTCGTACCTCTCGCTGTGCAGCGTTGAGGGCGGCATGGAAATCGAGCAACTCGCGGTTGAGAAGCCAGAAGCGCTCGCACGCATCGAGGTCGATCCGATTGCAGGCATCGACGCAGCTAAGGCTGAAGAGATCGCTCGCGCTGCGAAGTTCCCTGAAGAGCTCGTTGGCAAGGTCGTTCCGGTCTTCCAGAAGCTCTACGACGTGTACGTCGGTGAAGACGCAACCCTCGTTGAGGTGAACCCGCTGGTGCTCACCGGTGAGGGGGAGATCGTTGCGCTCGACGGTAAGGTCTCGCTCGACGAGAACGCAGACTTCCGCCAGGCAGGTCACGAGGCACTCGCTGATAAGGGCGCTGAAGATCCGCTTGAAGCGAAGGCTAAGGCACAAGACCTCAACTACGTGAAGCTTGACGGTGAGGTAGGTGTCATCGGTAACGGTGCCGGCCTCGTGATGTCAACCCTCGACGTGGTTGCATACGCTGGCGAAAACCACGGCAACGTGAAGCCCGCGAACTTCCTCGACATCGGCGGCGGCGCCTCAGCAGAGGTAATGGCAGCTGGCCTTGACGTTATCCTCGGTGATCCGCAGGTGAAGTCAGTCTTCGTGAACGTCTTCGGTGGCATCACCGCGTGTGACGCAGTTGCCAACGGTATTGTCGGCGCACTGAACAAGCTCGGCGACGCAGCAAACAAGCCGCTCGTTGTGCGCCTCGACGGCAACAACGTGGAAGAGGGGCGTCGCATTCTCAACGAGGCGAACCACCCGCTCGTCACCCAGGCTGCAACGATGGACGAGGGTGCCGATAAGGCAGCCGAGCTCGCCAACGCACGCTAATCACCCCTGGTACTAGAGAGAAAAGAAGAACTATGTCGATCTTCCTGAACAAGGATTCCAAGGTCATCGTCCAGGGCATCACCGGCGGCGAAGGCACCAAGCACACCGCGCGCATGCTCGCAGCGGGCACGCAGGTCGTTGGCGGCGTGAACGCCCGTAAGGCTGGCACCACTGTGTCGCACACCGACGCAGCGGGTAACGCAGTTGAGCTGCCCGTCTTCGCGACAGTTGCTGAGGCAATGGCGGCAACCGGTGCCGATGTTTCGGTGGCGTTTGTGCCACCGGCATTCACCAAAGACGCAGCAGTTGAGGCCATCGACGCTGGCATCGGCCTGCTCGTCATCATCACAGAGGGTGTTCCCGTTAAGGACTCGGCTGAGCTCTGGGCACACGCAAAGGCCACCGGCAACAAGACCCGCATCATTGGTCCGAACTGCCCAGGCATTATTACGCCTGGCGAGGCGCTCGCGGGTATCACCCCTGCGACGATCACTGGCAAGGGCCCCATCGGCCTGGTGTCGAAGTCGGGTACCCTCACGTACCAGATGATGTACGAACTCCGTGACCTCGGCTTCTCGACCGCAATCGGTATCGGCGGCGACCCAGTCATCGGCACGACGCACATCGACGCACTCGCTGCGTTTGAGGCTGACCCCGAGACCAAGGCAATCGTCATGATTGGTGAGATCGGCGGTGACGCTGAGGAGCGCGCCGCTGAGTACATCAAGGCGAACGTGACGAAGCCGGTTGTTGGCTATGTTGCAGGCTTCACCGCGCCAGAGGGCAAGACAATGGGCCACGCAGGCGCAATCGTTTCTGGCTCCGCTGGCACTGCGCAGGCGAAGAAGGAAGCACTTGAGGCTGCAGGCGTGAAGGTTGGCAAGACACCAACCGAGACCGCCGAACTCCTTCGCAAGGCGTTCGCAGCGCTGTAAACGCATCGCGTTTATAGCGAACGCCTTGGTGCCGCTACTGCGGCAGCCCACGGAGCGAAGCGCGGGGTACAGGCTTTTGCCGCACTGTAAGAACCCGCAGTAAAGCGCCCCTCCCGGTTTTCCCGGGGCGGGCGCTTTACTTTCTCCACACGATAGACTTTCGGGCGATGAGAGCACTACTGACAGGCGCGATCACTGCGATCGAAGGTATCGCCGCTGCGCTTACAACGCTGCTCATCGTGACAGGGATCGCGTTCCTCATTTGGTGGTTGTCGTTCGATTTGTCTTCCGAGCCGCTCGAGGTTTTGCAGATCGCTGGATCGGCATGGTTGCTTGCGCATCTCGTGCCGCTCACAGTTGAACTATCGGCGGAGACGATGCAGGCACTCGGGTTCGCGGCAGAGCCCATGAGTTTTGTGCTGTCGCTGGCACCACTCGGAGTAACGCTGGTGTCTGTTGCATTTGCGGTGCGTTCAGGATGGCGGCTTGGCGGTCGTGGTGGACGAGGGGCTGCCGGTGTTCTCGGTGGCGCTGTCGGCTTCGGTGCAGTTGCGGGCGGCGCGGACACGTATGTATCGATATCTGCTCTTCCCATCGCGCTCACCGTGCTCGTTCCCGCACTCGTCTACGGAGTTCCGGCCGCGGGAGCGTTTCTCGTGCGGGCCGCGACCGAGCAGCATGAGTGGTGGGACGATCTGTGGACCAGGGTCGGAGCGTGGCTCGGCACGCTGAAAGTGCGGCGCACCCGCGTGCTTCGTGAGCGAACCGCAGGCGCTGCGCGACTCGTGGGCATGCTGGTCGCCGGGTACGTGGGCCTCGCAGCCATCGCATTCGCGTGTGCCATCGTCATCGGGTTTGCGCGAGTGATCGGAGCAGGGCAAGCCATGCAGCTTGACGTCTGGGGCGTGATCATGATGTTCGTGCTCCAGCTCGCGTTGCTTCCGATATTCGTGGTGTGGAGTGGTGCTTGGCTTACTGGCGCGGGGTTCGCGGTTGGTCTCGGTAGTTCTGCGTCTCCGTTTGGCGCGTTGCTTGGTCCTATGCCAGGTCTGCCGGTGTTCGCCGCGATTCCCGACGGTTGGGGCATGGGTGCCGTTCTTGCCCCTGTTGCGCTCACGCTGGTCGGCGTAGCTGTGGGCACTGCATTCGGCAAGACTGCGCGGCGATGCTCCGGCATCGGGTTCACTGCAGTTGCAGTCATCGCATCGATTGTCACCGGGCTTGGTGTCGCGCTCCTGAGCTGGCTTGCCAGTGGATCGCTGGGTCCCGGCCGCCTTGAAGTCGTCGGGCCAGAATTATGGCTTACTGCTGGTCTCGCGGCCGCTGAGCTCGGCGTCGGCTGCTTGCTTGGCGGATTCGCTGCCCGAGCAAACATTGCACGGCGTGCACTGTCCTTTACGACTTCCGCATTCTCATCAACCAACACCGCCTCAGAGCACGCACGTGCTGACGAGGAGCCTCTGGTTCCCGCGCTGCACGCGGTGCCACCGCAGTATGCGACGTCCTCGGACCACACAACATCCGGGCAGCACGGCGATCTCGAAGTTGACGCCGATGATCAGCTCACCGAACCTTTGGAGTTCCCGGCCCCGATACGGCTTAAGCCCGATCCACTCTCTGAACCACACGAGCCGATCGAAACCGGTGAGTATGACGATGATGAGCAGGTCACGGCCCCACAGCCTGACCTGCCGATTCGTGAGCCAGAGCTTTTCGACCAGCAGGCGGCGCTGGAGGCAGCGCAAAGAGCGCGTGAGCAGGCCGAAGAGCAGGTGAAGCCTGCGGGGCCGCTCAACCCTGCAGACCCAGACCCTGACTCGCTCGTAGAAGCATATTCATGGGATCGCGCCGACGAGGTGCAGGAGGAACCGAAGCCCAATTGGCGCCGACGCCGGAAGAAGCGTTAGGCTGGGGGAGTTATCCACGGGAGTCCCGACGCGCGGGACTGAGAGGGAGCACGACGTGCTTCGACCGTTACACCTGATCTGGTTCATGCCAGCGGAGGAAGGAATCTTCAATGACGTATGTACGGAATCGATCCACTGCTCGTCTCGTAGCAATCTCGGCATTGCCACTCGCTGCGGCTCTCGCACTTACGAGCTGCTCGAACGGTGGCGCCGACGAGGCAGAGACCGGCACAGAATCGAGCGCCGTCACCCTTGTGGTGCACGACAGCTTCATCGACGGCGAGGCCTTCTCGGCTGCGGCGAAGGAGGCAACGGGCTACGACGTCGAGGTGATGACTGCTGGAGATGGCGGCGAACTCACGAACAAGCTTGTGCTCACCCAGGGCGCGCCGATCGCTGACGCATTCTTCGGGGTCGACAACACGTTCGCGTCGCGCATCATTGATGGCGGTGTCGCGGCACCGGTTGATGCGAGCATCTTGCCAGCCGGCGCGCTTGAGCTCGCGCATGCGGTGAACCCCGACGGCACCGAGGAGGACTCGGTTCCACTGGTTCCGATCGATATGGGCGCGACCTGCATCAATATCGACACGGCGTGGTTCGCAGAGCAGGGCATTGCAGAGCCCGAGTCCTTCGAAGACCTGACCGAGGAGCAGTACCGCGACCTCACCGTGCTGCTTGACCCGACGGCATCGAGCACTGGCGCTTCGTTCATGATCGCCACAGTTGCCGCCTTCGGCGAAGAGGGCTTCGCCGACTACTGGAAGCAGCTCGATGAGAACGGTGCGCGCATTGTTCAGGGGTGGAGCGACGCATATTACGGTGAATTTACCGGTGCGAGCGATACCGGTACCCGCCCGATCGTGCTGTCGTACAGCTCGTCGCCAGCATTCACCGTAAACGAAGACGGCACGGCATCGACAACCCGTGCGCTGCTCGACACCTGCTCGACACAGGTCGAATACGCGGGCGTGCTCGAGGGCGCTGCAAACCCCGAGGGCGCGCAAGCCGTGATCGAGTACCTACTCTCAAGCGAGTTCCAGCAGTCAATCCCAGACGAGATGTACATGTACCCGGTCGATGAGAGCGCTGAGCTTCCGGCGGCATGGGCAGAGTTCGCGCCGCTTCCCGCTGAGGGCCAGACCCACGACCTCTCCTCGAGCGAGGTGCAGGCCGGGCTGCAAGACTGGCTGCGCACACTCGGTGACACCGTCGGCCTGTAAGCAGGGCTCATGCACGTTGTGGATCGCAGGCTCCCCAGGGCACTCGCCTGGGGAGCTGCGGCCGCGATTCCCGCGCTGTTCGTCGGGGTCTTCTTCCTCTGGCCCGTCATTGCGCTAATCGCGACGGGCTTCACGAGCGACGGCAGGCTAGATCTGGCTGGGATTCCCGAGGTGCTGGGCCTCGAACGTAGTTGGCGGGTACTCGGCAATACTCTCGCGCAGGCGAGCCTTGCGACTGTGCTGTCGATCGCGCTTGGAATTCCCGCGGCGTTCGCGCTCTACAAGTTGAAATTTCGAGGTCGAAGCTTCTTGCGAGGTCTTCTCACTGTGCCGTTCGTGCTGCCGACCGTCGTGGTGGGCGTCGCGTTCACCGCGCTGTTCGGCCCCGGTGGATCGCTGTACTTTCTCGGCCTCGACCGATCACTGCTCGTTGTCGTGCTCGCCCTCGCGTTTTTCAATGTGACGGTGGTGGCGCGAACCGTTGGTGGCTACTGGTCACAGCTTGACTCGCGGCAGGCGCAAGCTGCGCGGATGCTCGGTGCGGGGCCGGTGCGGGCTTTCGTCACGATCACGCTCCCTGCCCTCGGGCCCGCGATCGCCTCGGCGGGGGCGCTCGTGTTTCTCTTTTGCGCGACATCGTTCGGGGTCGTGCTTATCTTGGGCGGCCGAGAGTTCGCGAATATCGAGACCGAGATCTACCGGCTCACGGTGCAGTTCTTGGATCTTCGATCCGCCGCGGTGCTCTCACTCGTGCAGTTCGTGATCGTGGCGCTCGCGCTCCTAGCCTCGTCGCTCCTGCGAAGGAAGCACGAGCGAGCGTATGGCATGCGGCATGAGGAACGTGCCCCGAGGCAAAGCGACGCTCCAGTCTTGATAGTGTTCGGCGCCACCCTGGTGTTCCTCCACGCGCTTCCGATCGCTGCGCTCGTGTGGCGCTCACTGCAGGGGGTGAAAGGTACTGGGGTGACACTTGCGAACTACGTGGCGCTTGTGGATCCACCCGAGTCTTCGCCGCTTCGCGGCACGGTGTTCGACGCGATTGGGCTCTCACTGTGGATCGCATGCCTTGCGACGCTTATCGCGGTGGTGTTTGGCATGCTGGTCGTGCTCGTGGTGTCGAGAAAGCCTCGTTCGCGCCTCTTACAGCGGACGATCTCACTATACGACAGTGCCATCATGTTGCCGCTCGGGATCTCGGCGGTCACGCTCGGATTCGGGCTGCTGCTCACGATGCACCGCCCGCTCGGCATCGGGTTTGACCTGCGAACCTCGGTCGTGCTTATTCCGATCGCGCAGGCGCTCATCGCACTTCCGCTCGTTGTGCGCACCTTATTGCCGGTGCTGCGGGGAATCGATACGCGCACACGCGAGGCAGCGATGATGCTCGGAGCGACGCCCGCGAGAGTGCTCGCGACCATCGACTTTCCGCTCCTCGGGCGCACGGCGGGGCTTGCGCTCGGCTTCGCGTTCGCGGTCTCGCTCGGTGAGTTTGGGGCGACGGCGTTTCTCGTGCGACCTGACGCGCAGACGCTACCGGTTGTTATCGCAACGCTCGTCAGTAATCCTGAGCCCGCAAGCTATGGCGCGGCGCTCGCCGCTTCGGTGGTGTTGGGCGTACTCTCAGCAGGAATCATGTTGGGTGCGGAGCGACTGCGGCCCGCCGGAGTATCAACTGGAAGTTGGTGAGTGTGCAGTCAGGTCTAGTGGTGAGTGACGTGAGCGTCGAGTACACCAGGGGAACACCGGTTGTGCGAGAGGCGAGTCTCTCGGTAGCTCGGCGAGAGGTCGTGGCCCTGCTCGGCCCGTCAGGCTGCGGCAAGTCGACGCTGCTCAGAGCGATTGCTGGTCTCGAGCCGCTCGCGGCCGGAACCGTGTCTTGGGACGGCGAGAACCTCGTGGGCGTTCCGCCGCACCGTCGCGGGTTTGGTCTGGTCTTTCAAGACGGGCAGCTGTTCGTGCACAAGAGCGTCGCCGAAAACATTGCCTACGGTCTGCGGGTGCAGCGCATGCCACGCCATGAGCGACAGGCGCGGGTATCAGAACTCCTTGAACTGGTTGGGCTCGCGGGGTATGGGTCTCGGTCGGTGCAAGAGCTGTCGGGAGGGGAGCGTCAGCGCGTCTCGCTCGCTCGGGCGCTGGCACCAAAACCTCGCTTACTTCTCCTCGACGAGCCGCTTTCGGCACTCGACCGCGAACTTCGCGACCGCCTGGCCGACGATCTCGCTGAACTTCTGCGATCCACTCACACCACCGCAATGCTCGTCACACACGATGAGGGCGAAGCGAAGACAATTGCGGATCGCGTAGTTCGCATGCGCGCAGGGAGGCTCGAATCGTGAGTACATTGGAGATCGCCGCGCTCACGGCCAGGTTCTTGCAGCGCGCCGAGGAGCCCTCAGTGCTCATCATTGATGGGCGTTCAGGCTCGGGAAAGACGACGCTCGCCCACGCAATTTCGCGAGAGCTGGTTGTGGCCACCGGATCCACACCGCAAATCGTGGGGATGGATGAACTGTACCCAGGCTGGGACGGCCTCGCAGTCGGCAGCGCGTGGCTCCCCGTTGCGCTCCGCGCTGGGCGGTACCGCAGCTACGACTGGCTCGAGGGCGAATTTGGGGCCGAGGTCACGCTCGACCCCGGCTCCCACCTCATCATCGAAGGGTGTGGATCGCTCACGCGAGACTCGCTTGCGGCCGCGCGCACGCGTGGCGGGGCGTATGGTGTGTGGATCGAGTGCCCCGACTCGGTACGAAAGCTTCGCGCACTAGCCCGCGATGGAGAGATGTTCGCACCGCACTGGGAACGATGGGCAGATCAGGAGCGCACGCACCTTGCCTCGGCCCAGCCGTTCGCACGAGCGCACGAGGTGCTACACGTTTCGTGAGGTTCAGGGCCCACCACACAGAAGGTAGACTAACTGGGTGCTGAAACTCGCGGTTCTTATCTCAGGCGGCGGAAGCAACCTCAAGGCAATTATTGAGGCTGCTGGGGATCCGCTCTACCCGGCAGAGGTCGTCTGCGTTGGCGCAGACACCGACGCTGCGGGCCTCGCTCACGCGGCAGCCGCGGGCATTCCACATTTTGTCATCAGGCCGTCTGACTACGACTCGCGCGAGGAATGGGGCATGGCGCTCGCCGCCGCGATTCAGGAACACGGGGTGGGAACCGGGCCGAATCCCGGGCTCGTCGTGAGCGCCGGACTCATGCGCATCCTCCCCGCTGGATTCGTGCGAGAGTTCTCGCCGAACCTCATCAACACGCACCCTGCCTTGCTCCCGCTGTTCCCGGGTGCGCACGCCGTGCGCGACGCGCTCGCCGCGGGTGCGACCGAGACTGGGGTCACCGTGCACGTCATTGATGAGGGCGTCGATACGGGTCCTGTGCTGCGGCAATCTGTCGTTGAGATTCGTGAGGGCGAGCCAGAAGATGGGCTCCACGAGCGCATCAAGCAGCAGGAGCGTCCGCTGCTCGTCGATACGATCCGCCAGATCGCGACCGGCGAACTAGACCTTTCCCAATTTTCATAATCCACACCACTCGAACCCAAGGAGCCCCATGGCAGTCCAGAGTCACGACCCGAGCCTCTACGAGCACCGCGACACGATCGCGGTGAAGCGAGCACTGATTTCGGTGAGCGACAAATCGAGGCTGCTTGAGCTTGCTGCTGCGCTCGCCGAAGCCGGTGTTGAGATCGTCTCAACGGGTTCGACTGCGCAGACCATTCGCGACGCAGGCCACCAGGTCACCGATGTGTCAGAGGTGACGGGCTTCGCTGAGGCACTCGACGGCCGAGTGAAGACGCTGCACCCCGCGGTTCACTCGGGGCTGCTCGCTGACCTTCGTTTGGCTGATCACCGCGAACAGCTCGAGCAGCTCGGGTTCGCGGCGTTTGAACTCGTTGTAGTTAACCTGTATCCGTTTGAGCAGACGGTTGCTGCGGGTAAGCCTGCGGCAGACGTTGTCGAGAACATCGATATCGGTGGCCCCGCGATGGTTCGCGCGACCGCGAAGAACCATGCGAACGCCGCGATTGTCGTTTCGCCTGCTCGGTACGACTCGATCATCGAGGCAGTGAAGAGCGGTGGCACAACCCTCGAACTGCGTCGCTCGCTCGCGACTGAAGCGTTCGTGCACACCGCGCAGTACGACGCTGCTGTGGCGAATTGGTTCCTCGATCAGCAAGATGCTGACTGGAGCGAGGAGGCTGAGGTCGAGGAAGAGTCGGAGCAGCCAGAATCTGACATCGACAGCATTTTTGCGACGACCGAGGGGTACGTCGGGTACGAGGTGTTCGGGCTTCGCGAGTCCGTGCTGCGCTACGGCGAGAACAGCCACCAGCGCGCGGCGCTCTTCAGCGAGACAGAGGGTGCGGGCATCGCTCAAGCCGAGCAGTTGCACGGCAAGGAGATGTCATACAACAACTACGTTGATGCCGACGCTGCGTTGCGGGCCGCATTCGACCACGAGCGTCCCGCTGTCGCAATCATCAAGCACGCGAACCCCTGCGGTATCGCGGTCGCTCCTGAGGGTGCAGCTGACCCAATTGCTGCCGCGCACGAGCTCGCGCACGCGTGCGATCCAGTATCTGCGTTTGGTGGAGTGATCGCGGCGAACCGCGTCGTCACCGAGGGTATGGCAAAGACGGTTTCTGAGATCTTCACCGAGGTCATCATCGCGCCAGGTTTCGAGCCCGAGGCGCTGGCGATCCTCACGCAGAAGAAGAACGTGCGCTTGCTTGTGCTGCCTGAGGGGTACGAACAGAACCCTGTGGAGTTGCGCCAGGTCTCTGGCGGTTTCCTCATCCAAGATGCCGACCGCCACTTTGCGTCGGCATCTGAGTGGACGCTCGCGACGGGGGAGCCAGCAGACGCTGAAACGCTCGCTGAGCTTGAATTTGCTTGGCGCTCGTGCCGTGCTGTGAAGTCGAACGCGATTCTGCTCACAAACGGTGGCGCTTCGGTCGGTGTTGGTATGGGCCAGGTGAACCGAGTGGATTCGTGCCGACTCGCAGTGTCACGCGCGGGTGAGCGAGCGAAGAGCTCGGTTGCGGCATCTGACGCGTTCTTCCCCTTTGCTGACGGTCTGCAGGTGCTGCTCGATGCGGGTGTGCGCGCGGTCGTGCAGCCCGGTGGATCGGTGCGTGATGCCGAGGTCGTTGAGGCAGCGAAGGCCGCAGGCATCACCATGTACTTCACCGGCGAGCGCCACTTCTTCCACTAGGAATGAATGCTCACCCGTTAGCCGCTTCGCAGGTCGAACAGGCCGCGCGAATTGTTGCCCCCGACATTGCGCGCGGCCTCATGCTGCTCCTTATTGCTATCGCGAACGTGTCGCTGTACCTTTGGGGTCACACGACGGATGGAATGTCGATGCACCCCATCGACGGAACCTCGTTTGATCGAGCCCTCGGTGCAGTGGCGACGGTATTTATCGATGCGCGCGTGTACCCGATGTTCGCCTTCCTATTCGGGTACGGCATGGTCCAGTTTCTTGAGTCGCGGTGGCGGCGAGGGGTGGATCGAGTGAGTATTTCCAAAATGATGCTCAGGCGCCACCTCTGGCTAATCGCGTTCGGAGCGGTACACGCGGTGCTGCTTTTTGAGGGCGACATACTTGGCGCATACGGTCTTACTGGTCTCATCCTGGCTCCTATATTCCTCTGGCGTACCGAGCGAGCGATGAAAATCACGGTTTGGGTAGTGGGTGGACTCCTCGTTGGAGTCTCCCTACTGCTGGTCGCAGGTCTCCTGTTGCTTGACCCCGTGGTTGGGCCTGCGGCCTGGAACATTGAATCTTCCGATCTCGCAGGTTCCAGTGATGACTTCTATTCGGCTGGCACGGAGAGCCCACTACTCGCAATGCTCATGAGGCTTGGTTTCTGGGTTCTCGGTACGCCACTCACTGTTCTGATGCTTACTGTTCCACTTTGTGTGCTCGTGGGAATGTTTGCCGCGCGTCGACGCTGGCTCGAGGGAGCACCGTCACGCATTTCGCTTCAGACTGCAGCGATTGTTGGCCTGGGCATAGCCATTGTGGCTGGTATTCCCGCGGGGCTCATTACTGGCGGCATATTGCAGGTGGGCGAGCTGGCTGCCGCTGGTTACTCCGTGCTGAGTATGACAATGGGTATGTTTGGCGGCTTTGGATTTGTGGCGCTGTTTGCGCTTGTCGCGGCGAAGGTGTCAGTTCCCCTCAGGGGAGTGTGGCTTGCGATAGCCGGTGTGGGGCGCCGATCATTGAGCTTTTACCTGTTCCAATCGGTGATTCTCTCACCGCTGCTGTCGAATTGGGGCTTAGGTCTGGGCGAAATGATCAACACCTCTGGGGCGTTTGCAATTGCTACGGGAGTGTGGCTGCTGTCAGTCGCGCTTGCCTATCTACTCGAGCGCAGTGGGGTCCGTGGGCCAGCCGAGAAGGTTCTTCGACGTCTGACCTATGGACGTTTCGACGTTCTGAGGCCCGCCAGCCTACGATAGAGGCATGGAAATTCTCAAGGGCATCTTGCTCGTTCTGCACATCATCGGCTTTGGTGCCGTGTTCGGTTCAACGCTTGCACAACTCATGAACGTGAAGAAGGGCACGGCGAAGGTCGCGAACGGCATAATGCACGGTGCGCTCCTCTTGCTCGTCACGGGGCTAGCGCTCGTTGGCATGGTATACGCGACCGGTGGATCGCCTGACAACGCAAAGATCGGCGTCAAGCTTCTCGTGCTCATCGCGTTGTTCGTGGTCGTGCTCATGAACCGCAAGAAGGAGCAGGCATCAGGTGGCGTGCTCGGTGCGATCGCAGGGCTGGCCGCACTGAACGTCGCAATTGCCGTGCTCTGGTAAGCACGCAGTAACGCAGAAAGGCTGGGTGGATCCAGATGATCCACCCAGCCTTTCTGCGTTGGGATTAGGCGCCGAACCGCTTGCCCCAGTCGCCTGATTCGCCAGCCTGGGCGATCGACTGAGGTACACCGAGCGGGTTATCGTCGCGCAGCGCCTCGGGCAGGAATGCCGCGGGGGCGTTCTGGAACGCGACAGGACGCAGGAAGCGCTGAATCGCGGCCGTGCCCACTGAGGTGCTCGAGTCGTTGCTCGTCGCGGGGTAGGGGCCACCGTGCTGCTGCGCAGGAGTCACCGCGACACCGGTTGACCAGCCATTGAAGAGGACGCGACCCACCTGCTTTGAGAGTGCAGCAACGAGGGCGCGGAGTTCCGGCGCGTTCTCTGTAGTGCCTTCGGCTTCGGCGGTGCTGAGGTGCAGGGTTCCGGTCAGGTTGCCCTCGTAGAACTCAGGCATGAGCGCGGCGAGGTCGGTGCCCGCAGGCACTTCAACGAGGATAGAGAGCGGGCCGAACGCCTCCTCGACGAGGCCCTCATGGCCAGCGCGGAAATCGTCAAGCGACACCGTGACGACGGTGGGCTTTGCCCAGCCCTGGCCGTCGTCGTCAAACCGCACCCCGCCCTCAATGAGAGGAGTGACACCTGCGGTCTCGAGAATCGTGTCGCGGCGATCGTTAAAGCTCTGAGCGATGCGGGGGTCGAGCAGGCGGTGCTCAGCCAGCTCACCCGCTGCTGCGGTCACGGCCTCAGGCAATGCTGACCCCTCGGGAATAAAGACGAATCCCGGCTTGGTGCACAGCTGGCCCGCGGAGCCCGAAACGCTTGTGAGGAAGCCTGATGCAATCTCACCAGCACGTTCGGCGATCGCGTCGGCAGTGATAAACACGGGGTTCACGCTGCCGAGCTCGCCGAAGAATGGAATTGGGGTTGGCCGCGCGGCCGCGATGTCGGTAAGCAACCGGCCAACGCCGATTGAACCGGTGAACGAGCCAGCCTTGATGCGCTCATCCTTGAGAATTGCGACACCTGCCTCGCGCCCGTGGACGAGCTGGAAGGTGCCCTCGGGCGCCCCAACCTTGCGCACTGCCTCAAGAGCTACCGCCGCGGTTGCGTCGGAGAGTTCGGGGTGGCCCGAGTGCGCCTTGACGATCAGTGGGCATCCAGCGGCGAGAATCGCTGCGCTGTCGCCACCGAGTACCGAGAATGCGAACGGGAAGTTGGACGCCGAGAAGTTGATGACCGGGCCGAGTGGAATGTGCGAACGACGAATATCTGGGCGGGGGCCGAGCACAAAGTTTGGATCTGCGTAATCGATCCGCGCATCGAGGTACGAACCGTCAACGACAGTCTCTGCGAAAAGTCGCAACTGTACGGCGGTGCGATTCACCTCGCCGTTGAGGCGTGCTTCGGTGAGCCCGGTCTCTCGCATACCGATCTGCACAAGGTCTGCCTTGGCCGCATCGAGTCCGTCTGCGAGTGCGACGAGCAGACGCGCGCGCTCAACTGGTGTGAGTGCGGCATACGCGGGTGCCGCGGCGGCCGCGCGAGCGACGACCGCCTCTAGCTCTGGTGAAAGGGTCTCGGTTGCCATGGGAATCCTTTTCTTTCAAATATGTGACATTGCATTGGGATGGGTGAGTTATTCAGTCAGTTCCGGTGTACCCGGGCGCAGTTCTTGTGCGCGCCGGGTACACCGCTCTGACATCTTTACTCGAAGCTGAGCGCCCGGGTGATGAGTTCTTCTTGCTGCACCGCGTGCACCTTCGCCGAACCTGTCGACGGAGCCGCCGAGGCCGCACGCGAAACCACGCGGATGCGGTCGTTCTTCAGGTGCTTCGCGAGCACGAGCGAGATGAACGGCCATGCGCCCTGGTTCTCTGGCTCATCCTGTACCCACACCAACTCGGCATCCGGGTACTGGGTGAGCACACGTGTGAGATCGATCGCGGGGAGCGGGTAGTACTGCTCGACGCGCACAATTGCCACTCGCGGATCAGGGTTCTTCTGCAGACCACCAGCGAGGTCGTAGTAGACCTTGCCCGAAGTGAGAATAACCCGCTTGACGCTACTGCGATCTTCAATATTTGGATCGTCAATAACGGGACGGAATGTACCACTTGTGAAATCTTCGACGTTCGACGTTGCACCGCGCAGGCGAAGCATCGACTTCGGTGTGAACACAATGAGCGGCTTGCGTGGGCGAGCGTACGCCTGGCGACGCAGCAGGTGGAAGTAGTTCGCAGGCGTTGACGGCTGAGCGACGATCATGTTGTCTTCGGCGCACAGCTGCAGGTACCGCTCGATACGAGCCGACGAGTGGTCGGGCCCCTGGCCCTCGTACCCGTGCGGTAGAAGCATGACGACTGATGACTGCTGGCCCCACTTTTGCTCGGCAGCTGCTACGTACTCATCGATCACAGCTTGCGCGGTATTCGCGAAGTCACCGAACTGCGCTTCCCACACCACGAGGGCGTCTTCGCGCTGCAATGAGTATCCGTACTCGTAGGCGAGTGCAGCGTACTCAGAGAGCAGCGAATCGTAGATCCAGAAACGAGCCTGGTCGTCTGACAGGTTCAGCAGCGGTAGCCATTCCTGACCGTTCTTACGGTCATGGAACACCGCGTGGCGCTGCGTGAATGTGCCGCGGCGCGCATCTTGACCGACAAACCGAACAGGGGTGCCCTCGACGAGCAGTGAGCCGAGAGCCAGCAGTTCGCCGAAGCCCCAGTCGATCGAGCCGTTTCGAGTCATGTCGAAGCGTCGCTGCAGAAGTTGCTGCAGCTTGCGATGCACCGTGAAGCCATCGGGAACATTCGCGTGCGCGTCACCGATTCGCTCGATTACGCTGACATCGACCGCGGTATCGAGTGAGACGGTCGAGATCTCGCTGGGCTCGTTGTGCTCAGCAATGCCACTCTGATCGATGACAGGAATCGAACCGGTCTGCGCTGCGTGAGTCTCCATGAACGCCTGCTCGAGGCGATCCTGGAAGTCCTGCTTTGCCTTCTCGTACTCTTCCTGGGTGATGTCACCGCGGCCGACGAGGCCCTCGGTGTACAGCCGACGTGTGGATCGCTTCGCCTCAATGAGGTCGGTCATGAGCGGCTGCGTCATCGACGGATCGTCACCTTCGTTGTGACCGCGGCGGCGGTAGCAGATGAGGTCAATAATGACGTCTTTGTGGAACCGCTGGCGATACTCGTATGCGAGCTTCGCCACGCGAACCACCGACTCTGGGTCATCGCCATTTACGTGGAAGATCGGTGCCTGCACGACCTTGCCCACATCGCTCGAGTACACGCCCGTGCGGGAGTCCATCGGTACCGTCGTGAATCCGACCTGGTTATTGATAATGACGTGGATCGTACCGCCCGTGCGGTATGCGCGGAGCTGCGACATCTGGAGCGTCTCATAGACAACGCCCTGACCAGCCATCGCTGCATCACCGTGGATGAGGATGGGGAGCGTAGTGAACGAGCCGATCGGCTTGAGGTCTTGTTTTGCGCGCACGATGCCCTCGAGCACGCCGTTCACCGTTTCGAGATGTGATGGGTTCGCTGCGAGGTGGATCGGCACCTGCGTGCCGTTCGGAGCGGTGAACACGCCAGAAGTACCGAGGTGGTACTTCACATCGCCCGACCCGGTCTTCTTCGCGGTTCCCTCGAACTCGCGGAAAATCTGACCGTAGGTCTTGCCCGCGATGTTTGACAGCACGTTGAGGCGCCCGCGGTGGGCCATGCCGATGTCGACACTGTCGACGCCGTCTTCAGCCGCGTCGATGAGCATTGCGTCGAGAAGTGGAATGACTGATTCGCCACCCTCGAGGCTGAATCGCTTCTGGCCGACGTACTTGGTCTGCAGGAAGGTCTCAAACGCCTCGGCCTCGTTGAGCTTCTCGAGGATACGCATCTGCGCTTCAATGCCCGGCTTTGCGTATGGAACTTCGAGTTGCTCACGCAGCCAGAGGCGCTCTTCCGGCCCCTGAATGTGCATGTACTCGACGCCGATTTTGCGGCAGTACGAATCACGCAGAACCCCGAGAATATCGCGCAGCTTCATGGTGCGCTGGCCGCCAATGCCGCCCGGCACAAACTCGCGGTCTAGATCCCAGAAGGTCAGTCCGTGGTTTTCGATCTCGAGGTCTGGGTGCGTGCGCTGCACGTACTCAAGTGGATCGATATCGGCCATGAGGTGGCCACGAACGCGGAACGCGTTAATCAGCTCTTGAACGCGTGCCGATTTGTCGATTGCGCCCGAGATATCGACGCGAATGTCGTTCGCCCACTGAATCGGCTTGTATGGAATGCGGAGGGCCGCGAAGATCTCTTCGTAGAAGTTCTTGCCGCCGATGAGGCGTTCATGGACGTGCTTGAGGAACTCGCCACTGCCAGCGCCCTGGATGACACGGTGGTCATAGGTGCTCGTGAGCGTGATTGTCTTTGAGACGCCAAGTTCGGTGAGCACTTCTTCTGAGGCGCCCTGAAACTCAGCCGGGTACTCAAGGGCACCCACGCCAATGATCGAGCCCTGACCCTTCATAAGGCGAGGCACTGAGTGAACGGTGCCAATGCCGCCCGGGTTGGTCAGCGAGATTGTGGTGCCCTGGAAGTCGTTAGCGGTGAGCTTGTTGTCACGAGCGCGCTTCACGAGATCTTCGTAGGCGGCGAGGAATTCGTTGAAATCGAGGGTCTCGGCCCGCTTCACAGAGGGAACGAGGAGAGACCTTGTGCCGTCAGGTTTTGGCACGTCAATTGCGATGCCGAGACCAATGTTGGCCGGAACAACGACCGACGGCTTTCCGTCGACCTCGGCGTATGACACATTCTGCGCGGGAAGTTCTTTGAGCGTCTGAATGAGTGCCCAGCCAATGAGGTGAGTGAACGACACCTTTCCGCCGCGGCTGCGTCGAAGGTGGCTGTTGATCACAATGCGGTTGTCAATGAGGAGCTTGGCCGGGACCGAGCGCACGCTTGTTGCGGTTGGAACCGTGAGGCTCTCATCCATATTCTTGACGAGCGTGCGTGCCATGCCCTTGAGCGCGGTGACCTGATCTTCGCCAGCTTCAATGACGGGGTTGGGCGTCGTGCGGGGCGCCTCGGCCGGAATTGGTGCTGTGCGCGGCGCGACATTGGTCGTGCGCGCGGGGAGCGTTACCGGACTCGTTGGGGGAGCAGCGTGACTACCGGACTGCTGTGCAGCTGGAGCAGCCGGCGCGGCGGGGGGAGTAGAGGATGCGGCTGGGCCGGTTGATGAAGCCTTAAACTTCTCGAGCGTCGGCCACCACGATTGGTCTACCGAGTTCTTATCGACGATGTATTTTTTATACATTTCATCGACGAGCCAAGCATTAGCACCAAAATCTTCTGCGGATCCATCGTGATTTGTGGTATCCGTTCCCTCAGCCAATGCGAATTCCTCTCCCATGAGTGTTGACGAGATTGTGTGATCGGCGCAACTGCATGTTGGCAGTTTGAACAGTCATCGTGACCAAGTGATCGCACACCCTATAAGCCTACGCCTTTTGTCTATGGAATTTGCCAATCGCACTGATAAAGTGAGGGAATCATGGACGCAGACCCCCGAAGATCGTCAGACCCTCCGAGTACCAACCGCGATTATTCGCGGAACATTGAAATATATGGGGTCGAGCGGTGAACGAGTGGGTGCAACTCACCCTCGGCATCCTCCTCACACTCGGCACCGGCGTTTTTGTCGCTGCAGAGTTCTCGCTCGTAGCCCTCGATCGACAAGACCTCGAACGCAGGCGCAGCGGTGGCGAACGCGGGCTCGACATCGTTATTCGCGGCCTCACACGTACCTCGACTCACCTGTCGAGTGCTCAACTTGGGATCACGCTGACGACACTGCTCGCAGGCTATTTGTTTGAGCCTGCCATCAGCACATTTCTCGATGCGCCGTTGAACGCGCTTGGGTTGCCCACTGAATTTCAGCGCCTGGTGAGCGTGCCGATTGCGGTGGCACTCGCGACGATCTTCTCAATGATTGTCGGCGAACTCGTTCCCAAGAACTTCGCGATTGCAATGCCGCTTCAGACTGCAAAGCTCGTGATGCCATTACAAGCAGGATTCACATTTGTGTTCAAGCCCGCAGTGCAGGTGCTGAACGGCAGTGCAAATGGTCTGCTCCGATCTATCGGTATTGAGCCCAAGGAAGAGCTTTCCGGCGCGCGGTCGGCAGAAGAGCTCTCGTCACTCGTGCGTCACTCGGCAAGCGAAGGCCTGCTTGAGGCCGACACGGCAACCTTGCTCGATCGAACCCTTCACTTCTCGGAACTCACTGCCTCAGACGTAATGACGCCGAGGCTGCGAATGGTGAACATACAGCGGCTCGAACCCGCAACTGCAGTGCTTGAGCTTTCTGGTCGCAGCGGATTCTCACGATTCCCCGTCATCGACGAGGATCGCGACGATGTCGTCGGTATTGTTCACGTGAAGCAGGCAGTGTCTGTTCCGCGCGCCAAGCGAGCCGAGGTGCCGGTTGCTGCGCTCACAGAGGAGCCACTTCGGGTTCCGGAGACTATTCGAGTCGACCAATTGCTTGAGCAGCTCAGGTCTTCTGGGTATCAACTCGCAATTGTTGTCGACGAATACGGAGGCACAGCCGGGCTCGTGACCCTTGAAGATCTTGTGGAGGAGATCATTGGGGAAGTTGCTGACGAGCATGACCGAGCAGCCGCGGGCGTCATCGGCACCGCCGATGAACTGACGTTCCCGGCAGACCTTCGTCCAGACGAACTCCAGGAGCAGACAGGCATTGAGGTTCCAGACGATGACGAGTTCGACACAGTGGCGGGCTTCGTGCTGCGTGAACTCGGTCGAATTCCAGAACCAGGCGCCGAGGTGCAGCTGCCCGACGGGTCGACACTGCGCGTCGAGCGCATGGAAGGTCGACGAATTGCGCGACTGCGGTACATCGGGCCTGCTGCTGGGCCCAAAGACGCTGGTGAGGAAGGGGTGATCTCATGAGTGACTGGCTAGGACTTGTGTGGTTGGTGCTCCTGCTCATCGCGAACGCGTTCTTCGTCGGCGCAGAGTTTGCGGTGATTTCGGCCAGGCGGTCGCAGATTGAACCGCTCGCAGAGGCTGGGTCAAAGCGCGCAAAAACCGCGCTGTTTGCGATGGAGCACGTCACGCTCATGCTGGCGACCTGTCAGCTGGGTATTACCGTGTGTTCACTCGTGATTCTGAATGTGTCTGAGCCCGCGATCCACCATCTGCTCGAAGTGCCGCTCGCATGGACCGGGCTGAACGCCCAGACCGTGAGCATCTCAGCATTCATACTCACGCTCTTGATCGTCACGTACCTTCACGTGGTGTTTGGCGAGATGGTGCCGAAGAACGCCGCGTTCTCGCTGCCAGATAGGGCGGTACTGCTGCTTGCCCCGCCGCTTGTTTGGATCTCACACGTGTTCAGGCACATCATCTCCGCGCTGAATGCGATCGCGAACGGGGTGCTGAGGCTCTTCCGCGTCGAGCCGAAGTCTGAGCACACGAGCACTTACACCCTCGAAGAGGTCGCGAGCATAGTGGATCACTCGAGGCGCGAAGGCGTGCTCGAAGACCGAAGCGGTGCGCTCACGGCAGCATTTGAGTTCACGCTCAAGCGGGCGGGCGACGTGCTTGTCCCACCAGATCGTCTCATTGTGCTTCCTGCGGGATCCACACCGGCCGACGTTGAACTCTCGGTCGCAAAGCACGGATTCTCGAGATACCCAATTTCGAACCCCGACGGGGGACTCGCGGGGTTTGCGCACATTAAAGACCTGGTGCGCACCACCGAAACCTTCATTGACCAGCCGATTCCACCGAAGCGTATTCGTGAGATGCTCACGCTTCACGTCGACACAGACCTCGAAGACGTGCTCGCTCAGATGCAGCTGCGCGGCATTCACATGGCGCGAATCGTCGACGCGTCAGGTACAGAGCTCGGCGCTGTGTTTCTCGAAGACGTTATCGAAGAGCTCGTCGGAGAGATTCAAGACGCGACCCGCCGCCAGCGCTACGGCGACTAACTCGCGAGCAGTCGCAAGAGCTGTTCGCCCACGAGGTCGAACTCGATGAGGAACGAGTCGTGACCGTACGGTGAGTCAATCCGGGTAGCCCGATCGCCGTCGAGGCTGCCCGGAGTGTGTATGGCGATCTCGTCCTGCCCCTCAATCGTGAAGAGTCGGTCGCTCGGAATGCCGAGAATGAGGGTTGGAATCTCGATCGTTTGCAACGCAGCGCGCACGCCACCCCGCCCGCGCCCCACGTCGTGTGAGTTCATGGCCTGCACGAGCGTGACGTAGCTGTTCGCGTCGAAGCGCCTGGTGAACTTGTTGCCGTGAAAATCGAGGTACGACTCGACAGCGAACCGGCCGCCCTTACCGAGCGGGCTGACCGCCGACTGCCACGAGCGGCCAAACCGGTCGTCGAGCTCGGTGTTGCTGCGATAGTTGAGCAGCGCAAGCCTGCGGGCCGTAGCGAGGCCGTGATGTGGGCCGATGCCGTCTGGCGCGTCGTAGTAGTCGCCGCCGTGGTAGGCCGGGTCAGAGCGGATCGCCTCGAGCTGCACGAGGTTCAGGCCGATCTGGTCGGCGGTCGTCACAGGCGGTGCTGCGATGACCGCAAGCCGCTCCGTGCGCTCCTGGTACATGACGCCCCACTCGAGGGCGTGCATGCCGCCCATGGAGCCGCCGATGACGGCGCTGAAGCGATCCACACCGAGCTCGTCGGCAAATTGCGCGGTGACATGCACCTGGTCGCGAATCGTGAGGTACGGGAACCGAGCGCCCCACTCGCGGTTATCGGGCGCGAGTGAGCTTGGCCCGGTGGAGCCTTGGCACCCGCCGAGCACGTTCGGGGCAATGATGCAGAACTTGTCGGTGTCGAGCGGTTTGCCCGGGCCAACGATCTCGCTCCACCAGCCGTCGGTCGGGTGGCCCGCGCTCGCGGGGCCGACGAGGTGGCTATCTCCGGTGAGCGCGTGGAACACGAGGATCGCGTTGTCGCGACGGTCGTTGAGCTCGCCGAATTGCTCATACGCCATGCGAATGCGGGGGAGTTCTTCACCGGCCTCGGTCGTGAGCGTGCCGAGCGACACGAACTTGCGATCGCCAACTGGATCTCCGTCGCGCCAGCCACCCGAGATCGGTGGTCGACCCATGAGTGCTCGTAACTGCGCATCGGTGATGAAGTCGGTGAGGAACGAATCCTCCGGGGTCTGCCAGTCCATAAGACTCTATTGTGGCCCGGATTCGAATTGCGTGCCGCATTGTTACGAGAACTGCGCGTAGGCTCGGATTATGACGTTGACATCAGCTGAGGTGCGCGAGCGGCTCGAGGCGCTCGCTGATCCACGAATTCTCGAGGTGAATCAGAAGCACGGCGACGACCACGCCGTGAATCTCACCAAGCTGCGCGCGGTTGCAAAAGAGGCGGGTCGCGACGCCGGCCTTGCGCGTGAACTCTGGGCGACCGGCGACACCGCTTCGCGGCTCGTCGCGCTGCTCGTAAGCCGCCCGAAAGATTTCAGCGAAGACGAGCTCGATGCGATGCTTCGCGAGGCGAGGGTTCCGAAGGTTCAGGATTGGCTCGTGAGCTACATCGTGATGAAGGGGCCGCACGCTGATGCTCTGCGCGAGCGGTGGTTTGACGATGCAGACCCTGTTGTCGCTGCTGCTGCGTGGGATCTCACGACGCAGCGGGTGAAGAAGAGCGACCAGAACATTGACCGAGACGCGCTGCTCGACCAGATTGACGCCGAAATCGTTGAAGCACCCGAGCGGTTGCAGTGGGCGATGAACTTCGCGATGGGCGAGATTGGAATCAACTCGCCCGAGCATCGCTCGCGGGTGCTCGAGATGGGCGAGCGTCTCGGCGTGCTGCGCGACTATCCGACCTCGCCGGGCTGTGTTTCACCCTTCGTGCCGCTGTGGGTGCCCGAGATGGTGCGCCGCGCCGAAGGCGCGTGATCCACCCCAAAAACACACTTTGACCCGGCAGTAGATGCGCTTTCGGTGTTGCGGAAGCAGCATCTACTGCCGGGTCAAAATAAGGTATCTGGTGAGTACCTCGTGGGGAAGTACCTACGCGGCGGCCTTCACGACCTCGCGGGCCGCGGCGAATCCACGCTCAAGATCTGCCTTGATGTCTTCGATCTGCTCGAGACCGACCGAGAGGCGCACGAGACCTGGCGTGACACCAGCGGTGAGCTGCTGCTCTGGCGTGAGCTGCGAGTGGGTCGTTGACGCGGGGTGGATCACCAGCGAGCGAACATCTCCGATGTTGGCAACATGGCTGAAGAGGTCGAGCGCGTTCACGAACGCCTTGCCTGCATCAACGCCGCCCTTGAGCTCGAACGAGAGTACGGCGCCGACACCCTTTGGTGCGTACTTGTTCGCAACCGCGTACCAGGGGCTCGAAGGGAGGCCCGAGTAAGCAACGCTCGCAACATCGGCGTGTGCCTCGAGCCATTCCGCGATCTCCTGCGCGTTCTGCACGTGACGCTCGATACGCAGCGACAGGGTCTCGATGCCCTGCAGCAGCAGCCACGCGTTGATCGGGGCAATAGCCGAGCCGAGGTCGCGGAGCAACTGCACGCGCGCCTTGATGATGTACGCGATTGCGTCGCCGACGGCTCCGGTATAGCTCACGCCGTTGTACGATTCGTCGGGCTCCGTGAGGCCGGGGAACTTGTCAGCGTGCTGCGACCATGGGAACGTGCCGCCATCGACAATGACGCCGCCCATGGTTGTGCCGTGGCCGCCGAGGAACTTCGTTGCCGAGTGTACGACGATGTCTGCGCCGTGTTCGAACGGACGCACCAGGTACGGACTCGCGATCGTGTTATCGATGATGAGCGGCAAGTTGTTCTCGTGAGCGATGTCGGCAACCGTGCGAATATCGAGCACGTTCGAGCGCGGGTTCGCGATTGACTCAGCGAAGAAGAGCTTGGTGTTCGGACGAACCGCGCGCTTCCATGCTTCTGGATTGTCCTGATCCTCAACGAACGTCACTTCGATGCCGAGCTTTGCGAGCGAGTACTTGAAGAGGTTGTAGGTACCGCCGTAGATCGACGATGACGAAACGATGTGGTCGCCAGCGTTCGCAATGTTGAGCACAGCGAAGGTTGAGGCAGCCTGGCCACTCGCGAGCAGTAGCGCGGCTGAACCGCCCTCGAGAGCTGCAATGCGGTTCTCCGCAACTTCCTGCGTCGGGTTCGTGATGCGGGTATAGATCGGACCAAGCTCGGCAAGCGCGAAGCGGTTCGCGGCCTGTTCGGTGCTGTCGAAGACGAACGCGGTGGTCTGATGGATCGGCAGTGCGCGAGCACCGGTCGTCGCGTCTGGCTCTTGGCCGGCGTGGATCTGCTTGGTCTCAAATCCCCATGAGGTCTTGTCGGTCATGCTGTGCTCCCTAGATGTGTGGTTGTCGTAGTGAATACGATGGAGTGGTGTTGCAATAGACAGTAGGCACGCGTCTTCGGCGATGCAATGCCCGTCGACACGAAGCGTAACGTATGCGACATAAGACGTAATGGGCCGAACGGCGAGGAGACGGAATGCTTAAGCGCGTAGTGGTGACCGGAGCGAGCTCAGGGATTGGTGCGGCAACGGTACGCAGGTTTGCAGAACTCGGCTGGCAGGTCGTAGCGGTCGCTCGCAGGGCGGATCGATTGCGGGAGCTTGCCGACGAGACCGGCGCACACGCGATCGTCTGCGACATTACCGACGAGGAGGCCGTGCGTCGCATGGCCGCGGAGGTTGCCGAGACCGGAGGAGCATCGGCGCTCGTGAACAACGCGGGCGGGGCAATTGGCACCGACTCGGTTGAGGCTTCAGACAACGATGAGTGGCGGAGCATGTTTGAAGTGAACGTGCTCGGTCTTCGTTCCGTGACGGCTGCGCTTCTGCCCGTGCTACGGGAGGCGACGAGGGCAGGTGAGGGCGGGGCCAAACATGGGTGGGCATCCATACTGAACCTCACCTCGACTGCTGGTCTTGCCGCATACCCGGGAGGTGGCGGCTACAACGCTGCGAAGTACGCCGCCCACGCGGTGACTGAGGTGTTGCGGTTCGAACTCGCTGGCGAACCGATTCGCGTGATGGAGCTGGCCCCCGGACTCGTGCACACTGAGGAATTCACCCTGAATCGGCTGCGCGGTGATGCCGAGAACGCCGAGAAACCATACGAGAACCTCATCCCGCTCACGGCAGAGGATGTCGCACAGGTGCTTGTCGGCGCGTTCGAACAGCCTCCGCACGTGAACCAAGATCTCATCGTCATTCGTCCCGTGGCGCAGTCGAGCGTGTTTCACGCGCACCGGGGGCCGCTGGCGGCGAAGACGCAGGAGCAGTAGTTGCTGCGCTGGGAAGACACGGTAGCTCCCGATTGGCGCGAAGCGCTTGAACCTATGGCAGAGCAGCTCAGCGATATCGACCGGTTTCTCGAGAGCGAACGCGCTGCGGGGGCGCTGGTGCTTCCTGCTGAAGATCGCGTGTTCGCGGCATTTGAGCGACCGCTCGCTGACGTGCGGGTGCTCGTCGTGGGGCAAGACCCCTACCCGACACCTGGCCACCCGATCGGGCTCGCGTTTGCGGCAGATCGCCACGTTCGCCCGATTCCGCGCAGCATCGCGAACATCTATCGAGAGTTGCACGATGATCTCGATATCGTGCCCGCTCAACATGCCGACCTCAGCGGGTGGGCGGATCGGGGAGTCATGCTCATGAACCGAGTGCTCACGGTTCGGGCGGGTGAGGCAGGGTCGCACCGCAGAAAAGGTTGGGAGGCTGTGACTGAGCAGGCGATCCGCGCCCTCGCAACCCGTGGTGGGCCGCTCGTCGCCATTCTCTGGGGCAATGATGCACGGAAGCTCGCACCCGCGCTGGAGGGCGTACCGCTGATTGAGAGCGCGCACCCCTCGCCGCTTTCAGCTTCGCGCGGGTTCTTTGGTTCGAAGCCGTTCAGTCGCGTGAATGCCTTACTCGCGGCGCAGGGTGCCGATCCTATTGACTGGCGCCTCGATTCAGCCTGATTGCGAGCCCCGCAGCCGCTTCCAAGACGCAGAGCGCCGCGAGCCGCACGGTGCGCCCGTCGGGGGCGTCAGCGCTCGCATCGACCTCTGCAATGTCGATGCCCTTCACCTGAGGGTGTGTTGCGAGCAAACGAGTGGCGAGTCGAAGCTCATGCGCTTGGATGCCCCCGGGAATCGATGCCGGGCACGCCGGAGCGACCGAGCGGTCGCAGACGTCGACGTCAAGATCCACATGAATTGGGCCCCCACCAGCGCCGGCAATGCGCACTGCCTCGGCGACAATCTCGCGCAGCGGTCGCTCGTGCAACTCATCGCGGTGGATCACCGTAATACCAAGCTCTTTCGCGCGCTTGCGGTAGGCACGTGAGTTCGCGAAATCGGCGATGCCGATCTGCACGATGCGGCGTGGGTTGAGACCAGCTTCGATGAGCCTGCGAACCGGGGATCCATTGCTGCGCCCGTCGCGAAGGTCATGATGTGCGTCGAGTGTGATGAGCCCGGCTGTTTTGAGATCTGCACCCGCAACACCAAGCGCCGCGGGAACCGTGAGGGCGTTGTCGCCGCCGAGCATGACGACAAGCTCGCTGCGCGATGCGAGGTCTCGCACGAGTTCGGTGGCGGCGGCCTCGCCGTGCTCAGAGTCGGGATCGTGCGCGTCCCCAGCATCCGCAATCGTCAGGGCATCGTCGAGCACAAGTTCTGCCTCGTCGCCGCGCCCACCAGATGACACCATGTGGCTCGAATACCGTCGCAGCGCCTGGCGAACCGCTGCCGGGGTGAGATGTGCCTGGGTGGGGGAGAGCGATGTCTGCGACGTGGGAATGCCAACGAGAGCAAGATCGACGCGCTCCCCATCTGCAAGCCGCTTCCAACCGCCCGTGCGGGGCCACAGTGGATCGGTAGCCAGCGGCCTCTGCTCGGGTGTCGTGCTCATAACTGCAAGGTAGCAAGTTCGCGTGTGGTTGCGTCAGAGGCAGTGTTGCTCATATGTCCGGTATCCCAGACAGCCTTCGGTGTAATGCCCTCCCAATCATGCCGCGAGTGGGATGAAATCGAAGCATGAGTGAGCACACCACCACACCGATACTTGAGCACGTCGTACTTGGGGATGCTCCGCTGAGCCGCGAGGCCGTCGTCTCGGTCGCACGCGGCGGCGCACGTATCGAGATCAGTGCGTCGGCCCTCGAACGCGTCACGCAGGCTAGCGAAGTAATCGCCGCGCTCGCAGACGACACCGTGCCCCACTACGGGGTGTCAACCGGCTTCGGGGCACTCGCAAAGGTGCAGATACCGGTCGAAAAGCGCAAACAGCTGCAGCGCAGCCTCATCCGCTCGCACGCCGCAGGCAGCGGTGCCGAGGTTGACCGAGAAATCGTGCGCGCGCTCATGCTGCTCAGGCTGCAGACCCTCGCGACAGGCCGCACCGGAGTACGACCCGTCGTGGTCGAGACCTACGCCGCGATCCTCAACGCGGGCATCACCCCCATCGTGCACGAGTACGGCTCACTCGGCTGCTCTGGCGACCTCAGCCCACTCGCACACTGCGCACTCACGCTCATGGCCGAAGGCCGCGTGCACGTCGCAGGCGAAGAGGCGCCAGTCGAGGCTGCGGATGCGCTCGCCGCAGCGTCGATCGAACCGATCGTGCTTCTTGAGAAAGAGGGCTTGGCGCTGATTAACGGCACTGACGGCATGCTCGGCATGCTGTGTCTCGCGCTGCACGATCTCGATCGGTTGTTCGCGGTTGCCGACCTTGCTGCCGCGGCGAGCGTCGAGGCGCTTACGGGCACAGATGCTGTGTTTCAGTCGGATCTCCACGCACTCAGGCCTCACCCCGGTCAGGCGGTGGCGGCTGCAAACATGGCAAAGCTGCTCAAGGACTCGAATCTCATTCAGCGGCCGCGCGAGGGAGAATTCACCCGCGTGCAGGACGCGTACTCGCTGCGCTGTGCTCCGCAGGTGCACGGTGCTGCACGAGACACCGCCGCGCACGCAGACCGTGTCGCCGCGGTGGAGCTCGCCTCGGCGATCGACAACCCGGTGGTGCTTCCCGACGGGCGAGTTGAATCAAACGGCAACTTCCACGGTGCCCCCGTCGGCTACGTGCTCGATTTTCTCGCGATCGCCGTTGCCGATCTCGCGAGCATCTCGGAGCGCCGCACCGATCGATTCCTCGACGTTGCCCGCAACCACGGGCTCCCACCATTCCTCGCGGCCGATGCCGGCCTCGACTCCGGGCTCATGATCGCGCAATACACGGCCGCGGGTATCGTGTCCGAGCTCAAGCGCCTCGCGGCTCCCGCGTCGGTCGACTCGATCCCGTCATCTGCCATGCAAGAGGACCACGTGTCGATGGGGTGGGCTGCGGGCCTCAAGCTCAGGAAGGCGATCGACGGTCTCTCGCGAGTGCTGAGCATCGAATTGCTCACATCGACGAGGGCTCTGGATTTCCGAGCCGCATATGGTGGAGGCACGCCAGCACCTGCGACCGCCGCGGTACACGAACTGTTTCGCACGCGCATTCCTGCGCCCGATACCGACAGCTTTCTCTCGCCGACTATCGCGGAGGCGCACGAGTTCGTTGAGAGCGGGGCAGTACTCGATACCGTCGAGACGGCGCTCGGCGCCCCACTCGCGTAGGCTGCCTGCATGAGCGTGCCCAAGGTGCCAGCAGCCGATCAGTCGCTGCGCATTCTGAGTCTGCTCGCTCGATCGCGTGGGCCCGTACCCGCGAGCATCATCGCCTCGCAGCTCGAGTTGCCGCGCTCGAGTGTGTACCAATTGCTTGCGACGATGCAGGAGCACGGCTTCGTCATGCACCTGCCCGAGGAGCGGCGGTACGGGCTCGGCATTGCGGCTGTTGAGCTGAGCCTCGCGTACGAGAAGCAGGAGCCGCTCGCGAGACTCGGTCGGCCTCTCATCGCGCATCTTGTGGATCGCATGGGATTGAGCGGGCACCTCGCCGTTCCGAGCGGCAACGAAGTGCTCTACGTGATCGAGGAGCGCGCTCACGGTGCGCCGTCACTCGTCACCGATGTCGATGTGAGGCTGCCGATGCATCTCACCGCGAGCGGGCGTGCGGTCCTCGCTGCGCTGCCGAAAGCACAGGTGCGGGCGCTTTATCCGAACGAGCAGGCATTCACCCACCGTCTTGAAAACGAGCGCAGCATCGATAGGTATTCGAAGCTGCGTACCGTGCTCGACGACACAGTGACGCGGGGTTTCGCGGTCGAGCGTGGATCAGTGACAGCGGGGTTCTCGTCGGTTGCTTCGGCAGTGCTCGATCACCGGTCTTGGCCGGTCGCCGCGATTGCGCTTACGTTCCGAGACGAGGATATTCCAGAATCGGAATACGGCGAGATTGCCGCCGAGGTCCGTGCTGTAGCCGAGACGCTCACTGACCGAATTCACGGCCGGCGATCCACACCGCGCGAGTGAGGCGCATGCCGGGGCGATAAGCGAGATGGCTCGCAGACGGCGCATCGATAAGGTGCAGGTCGGCGCGCGCACCCGGTGCGACCATGCCAACTCTTGGTTGCGCATTGCCGCGTGGATCGACCCACCCGTCGCGGTGCATGCCGAGTGCAGTCGCCCCGCCGAGTGTCGCTGCGCGCACCGCCTCTTCGACTGTCAGCCTCATCTGCAGCACCGCGGTTGCGACGCAGAACGCCATCGAATTCGTGAACGAGGTGCCGGGGTTACAGTTCGAGGCGATAGCGAGTGTAGCGCCGGCATCGAGGAGGTCTCGGGCCGGTGCGAAGGGCATTCGCGTAGACAGGTCACAGGCTGGGAGCACCGTCGCGACGGTGGGGGATTCAGCGAGGGCCGCAATGTCGGCTGGGCTGAGGAAGCCGAGGTGATCCACACTCAACGAACCGTACTTAACCGCGAGCTGAACTCCGGGGCCGTGACCGAGCTGGTTGCCGTGCACGCGGGTCGCGAGGCCCCGCGAGCGCGCGGTTTCGAGCACCCGTCGAGATGCGGCCTCGTCGAACGCGCCCTGCTCGCAAAACACATCGACCGCACTCACATGCGGCGCGACCGCGTCGAGCATTGGGCCAGTGACGAGGTCGAGGTACGCATCGGGTGAAGTACCGTTTGGCACGACGTGAGCACCGAGAAATGTCACTGCATCAACCACGCGCGCGGCGATGCGTGCTGACCGCACCTCATCCTCTGTGGTGAGCCCGTACCCTGTCTTCGTCTCAATAGTTGTCGTGCCGTCGCGCCGAGCCTCGTTCGTGAGCCGCACGAGGTTTTGGTAGAGCGACTCGTCGCTCGCCTCCCTGGTAGCGGCCACCGTGACATTGATTCCTCCAGCGGCATATGCAGTTCCCGCCATGCGGGCCTCGAACTCCGCTCCGCGATCGCCCGCGAACACCATGTGGGTGTGCGAGTCGACCCAGCCGGGCAGCAGTGCTCGCCCTCCCGCGTCATATCGCGTGTCCGCCTGCGGGGCTTTTGAGGCGGGGCCGACCCAGGCAATGCGATCCGCTTCGACCACGACCGCGGCATCGTGCACTCGGCCGCCGACGCCCGGCCCCAACTCAGGGTCATTCGTCGTGAGTTCGGCGATGTTGTCGATGAGCAGGGAGGACATGGTGGCTCACCAGGCCTCGTCTGTGTTGCGGATCGTCGGCTCCATTGGAACCCGCACGCCACGCTCGGCGGCGACGTCTGCCGCCCGCTGATACCCGGCGTCGACGTGTCGAATCACACCCATGCCCGGGTCGTTCGTGAGCAGACGCTGAAGTTTTTCCGCGGCCAACTCGCTGCCGTCGGCGACCGAGACCTGTCCCGAGTGGATCGAGCGGCCGATGCCCACTCCGCCCCCATGGTGCAGCGACACCCACGTAGCACCCGAGGAGGTTGCGGTGAGCGCGTTCAAGAGCGGCCAGTCGGCAATCGCATCTGACCCGTCGGCCATCGACTCGGTCTCGCGGTAAGGCGACGCGACAGACCCAGAGTCGAGGTGGTCGCGGCCGATCACGATCGGTGCCGAGATTTTGCCCTCGGCAACGAGCTCGTTGAAGCGCACCGCGGCCTTGGCGCGCTCGCCATACCCGAGCCAGCAGATGCGGGCTGGCAGGCCCTCAAACTCGACGCGTTCTTGCGCTGCGCGGATCCACCGCCTGAGATGCTCGTTTTCTGGAAACAGCTCGAGAATTGCCTCGTCGGTGACACGAATATCTTCGGGATCGCCAGAGAGCGCGGCCCATCTGAATGGACCGAGCCCCTCACAGAACAGTGGGCGAATGTACGCCGGAACGAATCCGGGAAACTCGAACGCGCGATCGTACCCGCCCTTTCGGGCCTCGTCGCGAATCGAGTTTCCGTAGTCAAAGACCTCAGAACCCTCGTCTTGAAACTCGACCATCGCCCGCACATGCGCGGCCATTGAGGCCTGTGCATCGGCGGTGAATAATTCCGGGTCGGCCTCTGCTCGCTCGTGCCAGGTGGCTACTTCGTATCCGATCGGCAGGTACGAGAGTGGATCATGCGCGCTCGTCTGGTCGGTCACGATATCGATGTGGATCTCACCAGCCCGATGCCTGCGCAATAGCTCCGGGAATACCTCTGCCGCGTTGCCGACGAGACCGACCGACCATCCACGTCGTTCTTTCTTTGCTTGCTGCACCTTTTCGATCGCCTCGTCGATGTCTGTGACAACCTCGTCGAGGTATCGTTTTCCGGCCCGACGACGTAGACGGGTCTCATCGACGTCGACAATGAGGCAAGCCCCATCATTGAGCGTGACAGCGAGCGGCTGCGCGCCGCCCATTCCGCCGCAGCCACCGGTGAGCGTGATCGTTCCGGCGAGCGTTCCGTCGAACCGCTTTCGTGCCACCGCCGCGAACGTCTCGAATGTGCCCTGCAAAATGCCCTGGGTGCCGATGTAGATCCACGACCCCGCGGTCATCTGGCCGTACATGATGAGCCCCTCGGCCTCGAGCTTTCGAAACTCGGGCCAGTTCGCCCAGTCGCCGACGAGGTTCGAGGTCGCAATGAGCACTCGTGGCGCCCACACATTCGTGCGGAACACCCCGACTGGTTTGCCAGACTGCACGAGGAGCGTCTCGTCTTCCTCGAGATCACGCAGGGTGTCGACGATTGCGTCGTAGGCATCCCATGACCGCGCGGCGCGTCCGGTTCCTCCGTACACAACGAGATCGTCAGGTCGCTCAGCCACCTCGGGATCGAGGTTGTTCATGAGCATGCGAAGGGGAGCCTCGGTTTGCCAGCTCTTCGCTGAGATGGTCGTGCCGCGAGGTGCGCGGACTGGGCGTGCGCCTGGAAGTGCCATGACGGTCCTTTCGAAGTGTTGGTTCCATCTCACCGCGAACTGTCGTGCTGTTCAATCGGTTCACCTTGGCAGTTGTCCGGTATCCCAGACTCACTAGAAATTCGCGCGGTGCGTGCATACGATCGAAAGTGCGTAAGTACTGGGTGTTAAGTCGGTGCTTGTAGTTGCCCTGAGTACCGCCCCGTGCGCGCAGCAAGGAGTGCATCATGAAAGCAGTACGATTTACAGCTTGGAAGACATTCCCCACAATCGAAGAGGTTGAGCGCCCAAAACCGGGGCCCGGTGAGGTGCTGCTCAAGATTGCAGGCGCTGGCGCTTGCCACTCCGATGTTGCGATCTTCGAACAGTTTGATGAGAGCATGGGTGACCAGCTCGCACCGAGCTACACGCTCGGCCACGAGAATTCTGGATGGGTTGAGGAACTCGGCGAAGGCGTGACCGGCGTGAATGTCGGTGATGCGTACCTGTCTTACGGTCCCATTGGCTGCGGGCAGTGTCCGGCGTGCTCCAGAGGTCAAGACACCTACTGCTACAACGCGGCAGAGCAGCCCTATCTCGCGACCGGGCTCGGTCGCGACGGCGGAATGGCCGAATACATGACGGTTCCCGCGCGCAACCTTGTTCCGCTCGGTGATGCCGACCCCGTGGCCGCAGCGCCTCTCTCAGACGCGGGCCTGACGCCGTATCACGCAATCAAACTCGCGCTCCCGAAGCTGCAGGGCGGTGGCAAAAGCGTGCTCGTGATTGGGCTCGGTGGACTCGGGCAGATCGCAGTGCAGATTCTTACCGCTATCACCGGCGCCACGGTATACGCGACCGACATGAAGCCCGAGGCAATGGCTGAGGCAGAGAAGTCGGGTGCGATTCCAGTTGAGGGCGGTGAGGGGCAGGCGGATCGGGTCCGTGAGCTCACCGGCGGTCAGGGTGTCGACGCGGTGTTCGACTTTGTAGGCATTACCCCCACGATTAAGGTTGCCCAGCAGGTCATCGCCCGCCGAGGTCGCATCACGATCGTTGGAGTCGCGGGTCAACCGACGAGTTGGGATTTCTACTCGAACCCCTACGAGGCCGAACTCACGAACACCTACTGGGGAACGATCGAGGAACTCTACGAAGTGGTCGCGCTGTACCGGGCAGGGAAGATCTCGCCGAGCGTCAAGACCTACTCGATGGATCAGGCGCTCCAGGCGTATCACGACCTGCACGACGGCAAGTTGAGCGGTCGAGCGGTAGTCACGCCACACGCCTAACCGGTGGATCCGTGTCGGTCGTTCCTCTCACTGTGAGTGGAGGCGCGACCGACGCGGAGGCATGCCCGCCGCGAATCACGAACGTAGTCACTTGGGAGTGACTCGGGGCGTGTAGACTGATACGATGCCCTCTTCTGAGAATAACGCGCCCGATACAGACCCCGTAGACGAGCAGCGCACGACTTTTGCCGATCTTGGCCTCGCACCCGAGGTACTTGAGGCAATCACCGCCGTAGGTTACGAAACCCCTTCGGCGATCCAGGCCGCAACTATTCCGACCCTGCTTCAGGGCCGCGATGTTGTTGGTCTTGCCCAGACCGGAACCGGTAAGACTGCCGCGTTCGCCCTCCCCATTCTTTCCCGCATCGAACCCGGCCAGGGTGTGCCTCAGGCGCTCGTGCTCGCGCCAACTCGAGAGCTCGCGCTCCAGGTCTGTGAGGCGTTCGAGAGCTACGCTTCGAAGCTGCCGCAGGTGCACCTGCTGCCGGTGTACGGTGGCCAGGCTTACGGTCAGCAGCTCTCTGCGCTCAGGCGCGGCGTTGACATCGTCGTGGGCACGCCTGGTCGAATTATGGATCACCTGAAGCGTGGTTCGCTCGATCTTTCAGAGATCAAGTACCTCGTGCTCGATGAGGCCGACGAGATGCTGAAGATGGGCTTCGCGGAAGACGTCGAGACGATCCTCGCTGACACACCAGAAGAGAAACAGGTTGCACTGTTCTCGGCGACAATGCCGGCGCAGATTCGTCGCATCTCGCAGCAGTACCTCAACGACCCTGAAGAGGTGAAGATCGCCGGGAAGACGCAGACTTCGGCGAACATCACCCAGCGGTACCTCGTGGTGTCGTACATGCAGAAGCTCGATGCGCTCACCCGCATCCTCGAGGTCGAAACTTTCGACGGGCTCATTGTGTTCACCCGCACGCGTGGCGATTCCGAGCAGGTCGCAGAGAAGCTGCGCGCGCGTGGCTACTCAGCCGCTGCGATCAACGGCGACATTCCGCAGAACGTGCGCGAGCGCACCGTGCAGTCTCTGAAAGACGGCCGCCTCGATATCCTCGTCGCGACAGACGTCGCTGCGCGCGGCCTTGATGTTGAGCGCATCAGCCACGTCGTCAACTACGATCTGCCGATCGATACCGAGTCATACGTACACCGCATCGGCCGCACCGGGCGTGCGGGCCGTACAGGTGATGCGATCAGCTTTGTTACGCCTCGCGAACGCCGCATGCTTTCGTCGATCGAGCGAGCGACCAAGCAGCCTCTTACGCAGATGCAGCTGCCGCGCGTCGACGAGGTGAACGCAACGCGCCTATCTCGCTTTGACGATGCAATCACCGCAGCACTCGACGAGACCGATCGCATCGAGAAGTTCCGCGACATCATTGATCACTACGTGCGTCATCACGACGTGCCCGAGAACGATGTTGCTGCCGCACTTGCGGTGGTTTCGCAGGGCAGCACACCGCTGCTCCTTGACGAATCAGACGATCAAAAATTCGCGCGCGACCGCCAGCAGGCGCAGCGTTTCCTTGAAGACGCGGGCAGCGACCGTGGGCGTGGCCGCGACGACCGTGGCGACCGCGGAGAGCGCCGCCAGCGCACTCAGCGCGACGACTTGCGCATGTACCGCATCGAGGTAGGACACCGCCAGAAGATCAACCCCGGTCAGATCATCGGTGCTATCGCGAACGAGGGCGGGCTCACCCGTGATGACTTCGGTCGTATCCAGATTCGCGATGACTTCTCGCTCGTCGAACTGCCGAAGAGTCTTTCGCGCGAGGCGCTCGACGCTCTGCGTGCGACTCGTGTGAGCGGCAAGCTCATCGAGCTCAAAGAAGACAATGGCCCAGCTCCGCGTGGTCGGGGATTTGAAGACCGCGGTGACCGCGGATCAGATCGCGGTGGCCGTGGCGGTTACCGTGGCGACCGTGGATCGGATCGCGGCGGATACCGGGGTGACCGGGACAATCGCGGTGATCGCGGTGGATACCGAGGCGATCGAAACGACCGCGGTGATCGAGGTGGCTACGGCCGTGACGACCGCGGAGACCGCGGTGGATATCGCGGCGATCGTGACCGCAACGATCGGGGCGATCGCGGTGGCCGTGACTTCGGCAACAACCGTGCCGACGGAAAGCGCAAGCCTCGCTGGTAAGTTGTGCGGTCGTTAGCTGCTAGCTAACGACAACGCAGATACATAAAGAACGGTTCGGCCCTCAAATGAGAGCCGAACCGTTCTTTGTGTTAGGTCTTAACCTGCGAAGCGGAAGAGCTTCTTGTTGGCGAATTCAAGCATGCCGACCTTACCGAGCTCGCGCCCGTAGCCCGACTTCTTCACGCCACCGAATGGAACATCGGCACCTTCGAGGCCGGCTCCACCGATGAAGACCATGCCCACGTCGAGCTGGTTACCAACCTGCTCAGCGCGCTCGAGGTCATCACAGATCACGACCGAGCCGAGGCCGTACGGTGAGGAGTTCGCGAGTTCAATCGCTTCCTCATCGCTCGAGACCTTGTACAGCTGTGCAACGGGGCCGAAGAGCTCCTGGCTGTACACGTCCATCGATGGGGTCACACCACCGATGACGGTCGGGGTGAAGACGTTGCCGTCGGGGGTGTTGTTGCCGACGAGCACGTCAGCGCCCTGATCGATCGCGCCCTGCACCTGCGAGGTAAGGGTCTTCGTTGCAGCCGCAGACGAGAGCGGGCCGAAGTCGTTTCCGTAGCTCTGGCCAGCGATGGCCTCGAGGAACTTCTTCGAGAACTCATCGTAGATCGAGTCCATGACGACGATGCGCTTCGAACCATTACATGCCTGGCCGGTGTTCTCCATGCGGCCGCCAACAGCGTGCTCGACTGCGTGGTCGATATCCTTCGTGTCGAGCACGAGGAACACATCAGATCCGCCGAGTTCGAGTACGCACTTCTTGAGTGCGCGGCCAGCTTGCTCTGCGACGATTGCGCCCGCACGCTCTGAACCGGTCAGCGAGACGCCCGCGATGCGGTCGTCAGCGATGATGTCAGAGATCTGCTCGTGGCTCGCGAATACGTTTACGTATGCGCCCTCAGGGAAGCCTGCGTCGCGGAAGAGTTTTTCGAGCGCGAGTGCCGACTCTGGGCACTGTGCTGCGTGCTTGAGCACGATGGTGTTGCCAAGAATGAGGTTCGGCACTGCGAAGCGAGCAACCTGGTAGTACGGGTAGTTCCACGGCATGATGCCGAGGATTACGCCGGTGCCCTGGAAGCGGAAGAATGTCTTCAGGCCGTCTTCGACCTCGAGTGGTTCATCAGCAAGCCAAGCCTCAGCGTTGTTTGCGAAGGCTGCGGTGATCGCACCAGAGAACTCTGCCTCGCCGATCGACTGGTCGAGGGGCTTGCCCATCTCGCGGTTGATGATTTCGCCGAGTTCTTCTTTGCGCTCCTCGAAGAGTTCTGCAGCGCGGGTTGCGAGCGCTGCACGCTCGGCGACGGTCGTCTTACGTGACCACTCTTGGTAGGTCTTTTGGGTTGCAGCGAGTGCTGCTTCAATATCGGCTGCGGTCGCTTCCGGGTACTCAGCGAGGGTCTCGCCAGTAGCCGGGTTGATGACGGCGAAGGTGCCCATAGATGACTCACTCCTTAGTGACTTCGTCGGTGTTTGGGACTCCAAGTCTCGCACACCACGCGCGCCAATACTAGTTCGGCGCGCCTTGCGTTTTCAGGTGGGATCCAGGCGAAATAGTGTTCGTATCGTCACTCTCTGGGCAAATTGTTCACCGATTCCGTCGGAGTCGGCATCTTCCGTTTCTTCCTGCGGATACCGATAGGGATGAGCACGGCTGCGGCGATGACGCCGAGAATGAGTAGCCACGGCAAGATGATGCCGACGAAGATCACAAGACCGGAGGCGAAGCTGCCGATGGATGCTACTCCTGCCTTGAGCGCCTCCCAGAAATTCTGCGGTCCACCGCCGGGCAAGACACTCGGCTCGGTCATCCAAATCGAGATCGTGGCCTGCTCAATTTGACCCTCGAGTGACTCGAGCTGTGCCTTCAAACCATCGAGCTCAGCTTGCCTCGCAGAAAGCGCGCTTTCAATTTCGAGGAGGTCGCTTGTCGATTCCGCAGTCTCGAGAAGGTCTGTGAGCCTGCCCACCGAAGTTTCCAGAGCCTTCACGCGAGCAGCAAGATCGACGTGGACCTCAGTCACATCGTCACTCCCGCGCTGTTCTGAGCGCACAGTACCGACCTCAGAGAACGCGTCGAATGCCTCATTAAAGCTGTCCGTGGGAACGCGAAGCGTGATGCTCCCATTTTGTGTCGCATCCCCATCGCCGGACACCTGCTGCGAAGCGACCTCGCCGCCAAGGCGATCCACTATTGAAGCGATCTCTTCTGAGGCTTCACTCACGCTCTCAACCTCGAGGTCGAGGCTGCCCGTGCGAATGATCGAGCGGTCATCGGTCATGACCATGCTTTCGGGCGAGGTGACCGACGAGTCGGCGGCGGATCCACCGACCGCACCTCCGTCGTTCATCTCGACCCCTCCGAGGTCGCGCGCTTCAGTCGAACTCGGCGGCGCAGAGCACGCAGTGAGGGGCAGGAGCACGAGCAGGGCGGTAACGCCGAGGAATGTGCGGAGTCTCTTCATGCGATCAACATACTCAGCGAGAGCTGTCACGCACAGATGCCGCAGCAAAACGTTACGGAAGCGGGATTGCGATTGTCCCGGTTTCTGGTGGCTGCTCGATGTCGATGCCTTTGAGATCCGGGATCCAGCGAGTCGTGCTCGCTGCAATAATTGCCGCGACGACCAGCAGACCCACGGAAACGTAGATCGCGCCGTGCGCACCCATCGCGTCGATGGCCACGCCGCCAATTGCCGAGCCCGCAGCGACTCCGACGAGTTGCCCCGTTCCGATCCACCCGAATGCCTCGGCGGTCTCTGAGAACTTGACCGTCGCACCAATCATGCTCGAAATCGCGGCGAACGTTGGCGCGGTGCCGATGCCACCCAAGAAGAGCACGGCTGAGAGCCACCACATATTCAGGCTCACGAGGCACGCGGCGGTGCCGGCAAGCACAATTGCGATACGCACGAACGCCGACCACGGGCGCACTGGGCGATGCCCGATTATTAGTCCGCCGACGAGCGATCCACCAGCAAAGAATGCGAGCACGAGGCCTGACTCGAGACTGCCGTGTGATGCCGAGCCGTCGGTAGGTGCGAATGCTCGCACGACGCCCGCCTCAATCGCGGCAAACGATGCGACAAAGAAGAAGCCGATCACCGTGGAAATGAGCACGGTTGGTCTGCGAAGCACCACTCCGAGCCGCGTGCGAGACTTCGGGAGCTTCACCACTGACATGAGAGGAGTCGTGATGAACCAGGCACCACCGATGAGCATGGCCGCAGCGGCAACGCACAGGCCGACAGGGGTGCCGAACTGCGACGAGGCGAAGACTGCGACGACGGGACCCACAACCCAGATGATTTCCTGGGCAGCTGCGTCGAGCGAAAACAGGGCAGAAATCTGATTGCCGGGAACCATGCGCGGGTACAGCGTGCGAACCGCCGGAGTAATTGGCGGAGTCGTGATGCCGATGAGGAAAGCAAGCGCGGTCACGATGAGCAATGGCAGGTGTACGAACGCGATGGTCACAAGCAGGGCGCTGCAGACGATCGAGGTCGTTGCGAGCACGCGGCGCATGCCCAACGTGCCCATGAGGCGACTCGTGAGGGGGCCTGCTATCGCCTGGCCAACACTCTGCGCGGCGAGCACGATACCGGCCGAAGTGTAGTCGCCGTACTGCAGCTGCATGTGCAGCAGAATGATGATCGACAGCATGCCGAACGGAAAGCGCGCGGTGAGTTGCGATGCCAGCACGCGGTAGACGCCCGGATGGCGACCAAGTTCCCGATAAATTCCCACCAGCAGAGTCTAGCCACCCCGCGGAGCTTTTATCACCTCGTCGCGAGAGCCTTTTGAATTCGTTGCAGTGACACCGGCTCAGAGGTGCGCAATTGCTGAGCAAATAGGCTCACACGCAGCTCCTCGATGAGCCAGCGCGTGCGCTCAAGGTGGGGTGGTGGGTCTGCGGGAAGTGGGATCGTGCCACCTGCCTCCGAGAAGAGTATGAGTGCCCGATCCACCTCGTTTTGCCACGCGCGGTCGCGGCCCGAATTCTCTTGCAACCCGCGCATTCGAATGCGGATCGCCTCAAGATACACAGGGATTCGCTCGAGTGCAGCGAGGCCTGTGCGCGACACAAAGCCGTCGAACACGAGGCCGTCAATCTGCTTTGCGGCGTCGGCCACCTGGCCAAGCACCTGAATGGATTTCGCCTCATCAATGGCCTTGCGTGCCAGTCGCAACCCGTCGAGCACCTTGGCGGTGAGCGCAATTGCCGCATAAATCTCGTTGATGAGGCTGCTTGCGTAGTCGTTAGCGATTTGCTCGAAGTCGGCGGCTCGCCAGACGAGTCCATCAGGTGCGTGGCGGCGGATCACGCGGTCGGCGACCGCGAGCGATACATCGGCGATCGCGAGGTCGAGCGACCGGTAGGGACCCGCTCCGAGTAGCAGCTTTTCTTGGTTCGACAGATGGTCGCGAATGTAGCTCGCGGGCGACGGGCTCGAGAGTGCGACGAGACGTCTTATCCCTCGGCGGGTCAGCCGTTGCTGCTCTGCTTCATCTGCAACGAGCACGAGGTCGACGGCCGTGCGCCGATCCACAATTGCGGGGTACGCCCGCACCACGCCCGCGCTGCCTGCGCGACCCTTCGCGAACGACGAATCGACGTGTTTCGGGAGATCGCCGAACTCCCAAGCAGTAACCCCTGTGCGTTCGAGGTCACTCTTCGGAAGTGACGCCTGCGCGACCTTCGCAACACCCTTCGTCGCCTGTTCCTTATGCTTAGCTTGCAGATCGACGAGGTTCTTGCCGCTGCCGACAGTGCGACCGCGACCGTCGATGACACGAAACGTGGGTGTGAGGTGTGTAGGCAGCCGCTCGAGGTCGAAATCTTCTGCTGTGACTTGCACGCTCGTGCGGCGCTTGATCTCGTTGGCAAGCAGTTCGGTGAGCCGTCCATCGTCGACGTGCTCGCCCACGGAGCCGAGCAGCGTGCGCGCCCAATCAGCGGCGGGTACGACATGCTTACGAATCGCCTTCGGGAGCGTCTTGATGAGTGCGGTGACGAGCTCCTCGCGCATTCCCGGCACAAGTTTCTCGAAGTCGTGCGGCTCAAGTCGGGGGAGTAGCGGCAACGGCACATTCACGGTCACGCCGTCGTCTTCGGCGGTCGGATCGAACCGGTACTTGAGCTTTAAGGTCTGGTCGCCGTGCTGCCACTGCCTGGGGTACTCGCGATCGTCAACGGGGTCGTCGTCGCTCTCGAGCAGTTCCTCACGCCGCAGGTGCAAGAAGTGTGGATCGGTAGACCGCTTCTCCTTCCACCATCCCTCGAAGTCACGCGTGCTCGCGATATTCGCCGGGATTCGCGCATCGTAGAACTCAAAAATTGCCTCATCGTCGCTCACAATGTCGCGGCGCCTCGTGCGCTCCTCGAGCTGTTCGAGTTCGCGCCTGAGCTGGGTGTTCGCGCGATCAAACGCGTGAGGCGAACTCTGCGTTCCCGCATACCATTCGCCGTCGACGAGCGCGTGGCGAATAAAAAGCTCGCGGGCGAGCGGCAGATCGAACCGCGAAAGCTGCACACGTCGCCCCGCAACGATTGGCACACCGTAGAGCGTCACTCGCTCGTTCGCGACTGCAGCCCCTTGCTTGCGCTCCCAGTGGGGTTCCGAGATCTGCCGCTTCGCGAGCGAACCGGCGAGCTCCTCTGCCCACTCCGGATCCACCACCGCGTTAGACCTCGCAAATAGCCGTGAGGTCTCTACGAGCTCGACGCTCATCACAACCTCGGGTGGCTTCTTCGCAAGCACCGAGCCCGGGTAGAGCACGAACCGCGTGCCGCGCGAACCGAGATACTCCTGCGCCGGTTTGCGCTTCACCGCGCCGGGTGCTGCCGAGCCGCGGGCTCCCGCGATCTTGCGCTCCTGGCGGTCGTCGCGAACACCGAGTTGCGAGAGCAGCCCCGCGAGCACAGATCGGTGGATCGCGTCTGCCGATCCGCCTTTCACCTCGCCGACGCGGCCCTTCACCCCTGCCGCACGCGAGAGCTGACGCACCAAATCCATCCACTCGCGAACACGGAGGAAGTTGAGGAACTCGGCCTTGCACAGCCTGCGAAATGCGCTCGACGAGAGCTCGCGCTGCTGCTCCTGCAGATAGTTCCAGAGGTTCAGCAGCGTCATGAGGTCGCCGAGCGGATCAGCGAACCGCGCGTGCAACTGATCAGCCTTGCCGCGCTCTGCCTGGGGTCGCTCGCGAACGTCTTGAATCGTGAGCCCCGCAACGATTGCGAGAACTTCGGGAACCACCTCGTGCCGCTTCGCCTCGATGACCATTCGGGCGAACCTGGGCTCGATCGGGAGCCTCGCGAGCTGACGGCCCGTTTGCGTGATGGTGTGTTTCGCGCGCGATCCCTTGCCATTCGTGCGCACCGCTCCGAGCTCAGCAAGTAACCCGAGGCCGTCAGCAATGCCGCGCTGATCCGGGGGAGTGAGGAACGGGAAGCCCGCAATATCGCCGAGGCCGAGCGCGAGCATCTGGAGGATGACGCTCGCGAGGCCCGTGCGCCGAATCTCGGGTTCGGTGAACGCCGGGCGAGACTCGAAATCTTCTTCGCTGTAGAGTCGGATCGCAATGCCCGCACTCGTTCGACCCGAACGGCCAGAACGCTGCTTCGCGCTCGCCTGAGAGATCGCCTCGATTGGGAGCCGCTGCACCTTGCTGCGGGCCGAGTACCGGGAAATTCTCGCTGTTCCCGCGTCGATGACGTAGCGAATCCCGGGCACGGTCAGTGAGGTCTCGGCAACGTTTGTTGCGAGCACAATGCGTCGCCCGCCCGGCTGCTTTGCGCGCTCGAACACGCGATGTTGCTCGGCAGACGATAGGCGACCGTAGAGAGGCAGAATTTCCGTGGGCGTTCGTGCCCTCGCCACTTGGCCTTTGAGCGCGTCGGCGGCGTCTCGAATTTCGGCCTCGCCCGAAAGAAACACGAGCACGTCGCCCGGGGCCTCACGCCCCAACTCTCCGACTGCTTCGCCGATCGCGTCGAAGAGGTCTCGCTCGATGCGCCGAATTTTCGGTGCGCCACCCTTCGGGTCAGGCTGTTCTGTCTCCTCGACGAGCGGCCGGTAACGGATCTCGACCGGATAGCTGCGGCCCGAAACCTCGATGATCGGGGCGGGCTTCTTCGTCTTTGGGTCTGCAAAGTGCTTCGCAAATGACTCGGGGTCGATCGTTGCCGAGGTAATAATCACCTTGAGATCTGGGCGACGCGGCAACAGGGTTTGCAGGTAGCCCAACAAAAAGTCGATGTTCAGCGTACGCTCGTGCGCCTCATCGATGATGATGGTGTCATACGCCTTGAGGTCACGGTCTCGGTGGATCGCGTTGAGCAAAATACCGTCTGTCATCAGGCGGATCTTCGTGTCCTTAGACACCTGGTCTGTGAACCTCACCTGGTAGCCCACGAGGCCGCCGAGCTCCGTGCCAGTCTCTTCTGCAATGCGCTCGGCAATGGTGCGTGCGGCGATGCGTCGCGGCTGGGTGTGCGCGATGGCTTCTCGCCCGAGTGAAAGCGCGATCTTTGGGAGCTGTGTTGTCTTGCCCGATCCGGTTTCTCCCGCAACAATGACGACCTGATGGTCGGTGATTGCCTTCGCGATCTCGTCGCGCATCTGCGAAACCGGAAGATCTTCCGGAAACTGTATGTGGGGTAAGCCTTGGGCATTAGACATGACCACACCATTATCCTGGAATGGTGCGCGGAACGCGCGACGCAATGAGGGAGACGCAATGACGCAGCTGAACATTCCGAACATCACGCTTCACGACGGTAATGAGATTCCGCAGTTGGGCATCGGTGTGTTCAAAGTGGATCCGGGCGAGGCAGAGCGCGTAGTAATTGATGCGCTCGAGGCCGGGTACCGCCACATTGACACCGCTGCGATCTATCGGAACGAGGCTGAAGTTGGGGCCGCGATTGCGCGCAGCGGAGTTGCACGAGAGGACCTTTTTGTTACGACGAAGCTGTGGAACTCGGAGCAGACGCGGGCGGAAGGAGCGTTTGAGGAGAGCCTAGGCAGGCTGGGCCTCGACCGTGTCGACCTCTACCTTGTGCACTGGCCCCAGCCAATGTTCGGTGAAGCTCTAGCAGCTTGGAGATCACTCGCCAAAATCGCTGAGTCGGGGCGCGCAACATCGATCGGCGTTTCAAACTTTGAGATTGAGCACCTCGAAGAGATCATTGACGCTACCGGGGTCGTGCCGACGGTGAACCAAATCGAGTTGCACCCGCTGCATCAGCGCAAGGAACTCGTGGCCTACTGTGCTGAAAAGGGCATCAAGATTGAGGCCTGGGGTCCGCTTGCGCAGGGCAAGTCGGATCTCTTCAAGCGCGATGTCATCGCCGCTGCCGCCGCAGCGCACGGCAAAACCCCCGCACAGATTATCCTGCGCTGGCATGCGCAGGCAGGCCGCATTGTTTTTCCGAAGACAGTTCGTGCCGAGCGCATGGTTGAGAATGCACAGCTCTTTGACTTTCAACTCACGGCCGAAGAGGTCGCCGCGATTGATGCGCTCGATGAGCAGCGCAACTTTGGTTCGAACCCGCGAGAGATGGACATTCGCTAGGGCGGTACTGAGGGCCTCCGCGAAGCCTTTAGGATAGAGAGCATGTCCAAGGTTCTTTCTTCCCTTCCCGTGGGCGAGCGCGTCGGCATCGCCTTCTCCGGAGGTCTCGACACCTCCTGTGCTGTTGCGTGGATGCGCGACAAGGGTGCGGTGCCCTGCACCTATACCGCAGATATTGGTCAGTACGACGAACCAGATATCGAGGGTGTTGTCGGTCGTGCCAAGGATTACGGTGCCGAGATCGCGCGTTTCGTTGATGCGAAGCGTCCGCTGGTAGAAGAGGGCTTCGTAGCACTCCAGACCGGTGCATTCAACGTTCGCTCTGGTGGCAAGACCTACTTCAACACCACGCCCCTCGGTCGTGCCGTCACCGGTACGCTCCTCGTGCGTGCTATGAAGGAAGACGGCGTTGAGATCTGGGGCGACGGCTCGACCTACAAGGGCAACGACATCGAGCGGTTCTACCGCTACGGGCTCATGGCGAACCCGAACCTTCGCATCTACAAGCCTTGGCTTGACAGTCAGTTCGTTGAAGAGCTGGGTGGCCGCCAAGAGATGAGCGAGTGGCTCGTCGAGCACGGGTACCCCTACCGCGACTCGGCTGAGAAGGCCTACTCAACTGACGCAAATATTTGGGGCGCGACGCACGAGGCAAAGACGCTCGAGTTCCTCGATGCGGGGCTCGACATCGTTCAGCCAATTATGGGTGTTGCTGCGTGGCGCGACGACGTCGAGGTGCAGACCGAAGAAGTTTCGGTGCGCTTCGAAGCCGGCCGACCGGTCGCAATCAACGGCGTCGAGTTCGACGACCCGGTCGCACTCGTTTACGAAGCGAACGCCATTGGCGGCCGCCACGGTCTCGGAGTCTCAGACCAGATTGAGAACCGCATCATCGAGGCGAAGTCGCGTGGAATCTACGAAGCTCCGGGTATGGCGCTCCTGCACATTACCTACGAGCGGCTGGTCAACGCGATCCACAATGAAGACACGCTCGCGAGCTACCACAACGACGGTCGCAAGCTCGGTCGCCTCATGTACGAGGGCCGCTGGCTCGACCCACAGTCACTGATGTTGCGTGAATCGCTGCAGCGCTGGGTTGGTTCTGCAATCACGGGTGAAGTCACGCTTCGTCTGCGTCGTGGCGATGACTACACGATCTTGAACACGACTGGCCCGAACCTCAGCTACCACCCCGAGAAGCTCTCGATGGAGCGTACGGTGGGTGCGGCCTTCGGCCCTGAAGATCGTATTGGTCAGCTCACGATGCGCAACCTCGATATCGCAGATTCGCGCGCTCGTCTCGAGCAGTACGCAGCCCTCGGGCTGGTCGGTGGATCGACGGCAGAACTCGTCGGCAAGCTTGAAGCTGGCGGCGCTGAGCAGATTGCTGATGCAGTTGGCGGGATCGACGAAGACGCCGACGAACTCGGTCTCTCGGCCGCGTTTGACTCTGGTACCGACTAGGTTCTAGACAACGAAAAAGCCCGGGCCGCGGCCCGGGCTTTTTCGTTGTCTGCGCTTGAGAAGCGCGACGGATTAGGAGGCGCGACGTGCGCGAGCGGCGCGGCGCTTGAGAGCACGACGCTCGTCTTCGCTGAGTCCGCCCCATACGCCTGAATCCTGACCGGTGTCCATTGCGTACTGAAGGCACATCTCGGTCACTGGGCAGCGAGCGCACACGGACTTTGCCCGCTCAATCTGGTCTACCGCTGGTCCGGTGTTGCCAACCGGAAAAAATAGCTCCGGATCTACAGTGAGGCACGCTGCCTGTTCACGCCAATCCATGTTTCCTCCTCTGCGTCGCACGCGCGATGCTCTCGTGTCAGCGCGCGACTCAGCGAGGCTGGTTAGCCTAGATGTTCGCGCGGTGTAATTTGCCTACGTGATTGAGAATGCTCACACCGGCGTGCGCGAACTCGATGAATATATGGTTCCACGGAAATGAACGAAAGACAATAGTCTTTTTGTAGTTGTTTCGAGAAAGGGCACAGAATCATGCCGAATGTGCGGCAAATTATGGCGCGGAGAGTGCTTGCTGCGGTCCTTACTGTCGAGTGTCTGGCAGGTATCTTCCTGCTTATCGGCATGCTTCCGACGTTTCCAGATACAGATCCGAACAGGGATGTGCTCGCACCGATTTGGGTCGGTCTGCTCATCAGTTTGATCGTGTGCATCGTGTGGGTGGGCATCACGTTGCTTGGCCTAATCCGAAAACTCGGCAATTGGGTGCGCGCCTCATCGGTGGTGTTGCACATTCTCATGTTCGCAGCGGGAGCCGGGGTACTCCAAGGCATCATTGGTACCCCGCTTGTTGGGAGCGTGATGCTGCTTCTCGCTGTGGTTGGTTTCGTGGCAGCTCTGATGATCCGGCCCACCGAGCCGCAGCCTCTGGAAGGCTCAGATCCGAGCAATCCAGACGTCGATTAAGTTCAGACGCTGAGTAGCTTTCGCACGCGTGCGACGTGGCCGGTTGCCTTCACGTTGTACAGTGCGTGTTCGATCTTGCCCTCGCTATCGATCACGAAGGTCGAGCGAATCACGCCTTCAACGATGCGACCGTAGCTGTTCTTCTCACCGAATGCGCCGTATGCGCGATGCACCTCGGTGTCTGGATCGCTAAGCAATGGGTATTCGATGCTGTCGCGGTCGGCGAATCGCTTAAGCTTCTCGACGTCGTCGCGTGAAATGCCGAGCACGCGAAAGCCCGCGGCTTCGAATGGCTCGGTTGACTCCTGAAACTCGCACGCCTGCATTGTGCAGGCTGGTGTCATGGCCTGGGGGTAAAAGAACACGATGACTCGAGTGCCACGAAGGTCGGCAAGAGAAAGAACGTTGCCGTCTTGATCGGTGAGTGAGAATTCTGGGGCGGGCATTCCGGGCTCGAGGATCACGCGTTCTGTCATGACAATCACCATACCGAGTGCTACCTGAGCAAAGAATCTACATTTCTCTCGACATCGAGATACTTTTCGCTGAATGGGCTAAGCTATAGGGGCTAAACCCAGCACCAAAACTTGAACGGGAGAACAACCCCACGTGACTGACTCCACCATCATTTATACCCATACTGATGAGGCTCCAGCACTCGCAACTGCCTCACTTCTTCCGATTGTGGAGGCGTTTGCCGGCGCAGCAGGTGTTGCTTTCGACACACGCGATATCTCGCTCGCGGGGCGCATTCTTTCGGCGTTCCCAGAGCGCCTCAAGCCGGAACAGCAGGTAGGCGATGCGCTGGCAGAGTTGGGTGAACTGGCGAAAGCTCCCGAAGCTAATATCATCAAGCTTCCAAACATCTCTGCGTCGATCCCACAACTCAAAGCAGCAATTGCTGAGCTGCAGGCAAAGGGCTACGACGTTCCTGACTACCCAGAAGAGCCAGAAACTGACGAAGAAACTGAGGCTCAGGCTCGCTACGACCGCATCAAGGGTTCTGCAGTAAACCCTGTGCTGCGTCAGGGCAACAGCGACCGTCGTGCACCGCTTGCGGTGAAGGGGTATGCGCGTAAGCACCCACACGTAAACAAGCCATTCAGCGATGGCTCGAAGACGCGCGTTGTGACAATGGGGCACGATGACTTTTTCTCAAATGAGAAGTCGATCGTGTTGCCTGCTGACGACACGCTCAAGATCCGCTTGATCTCTGAAGATGGCACCGAGACTGTGCTCAAAGAGAGCCTCCCTGTTCTTGAGGGTGAGGTTGTCGACGCTACGTTCCTCTCGGCGCGCGCGCTCGATCGTTTCCTTGCTGAGACGCTCGAAACCGCGAAGGCAGACGACGTGCTGTACTCGCTCCACCTCAAGGCAACCATGATGAAGGTCAGCGACCCGATTCTGTTCGGTCACGCAGTCAAAGCGTTCTTCAAAGACGTATTCGACGCGCACGGTCTCGCGCTTGAAGAAGCAGGACTCACGCCAAACAACGGCCTGGGCGCGATTCTCGCGGGCCTCGACAAGGTGCCTGGCGGCCAGAACATCGCAGACGAGATCAACGCGGTTATTGCGCGCGGGCCTCGTCTGTCGTACGTGAACAGTGACAAGGGCATCACAAACCTGCATGTCCCTTCAGACGTGATTGTCGACGCTTCGATGCCGGCTCTGATCCGCAACGGTGGAAAGCTGTGGGGCGCAGACGGTGGCGAGGCAGACACGCTCGCTGTGATTCCTGACTCGTCGTACGCGGGTGTCTACCAGGCCGCTATCGAAGACTCGATTGCAAATGGGCCGCTCGATCCCGCGACCATCGGCACGGTTCCGAACGTGGGCCTCATGGCTCAGGCAGCTGAGGAATACGGCAGCCACGACAAGACGTTTGAGATCTCTGTTCCAGGCCGCGTTGAGGTCGTCAACAGCGCTGGTGAGGTGCTCATCTCGCACGAGGTGCAGGTTGGCGATATCTGGCGCGGTACTCAGACGAAGGACACCCCGATTCGCGACTGGGTGAAGCTCGCGGTCACGCGTGCCCGCGCGACCGGTGCGCCCGCAGTGTTCTGGCTCGACGAAGCACGCGCACACGACGCGCAGCTCATCGCCAAGGTGAACGAGTACCTTGCGGGTCACGATACTGACGGACTCGATATCCGCATCCTCGCACCAGCTGACGCAACGAAGTTCTCACTTGAGCGCATTCGTCGCGGTGAAAACACCATCTCGGTGACGGGCAACGTGCTTCGTGACTACCTCACCGACCTTTTCCCGATCCTCGAGGTCGGAACCAGTGCCAAGATGCTCTCGATTGTTCCGCTGCTCGCGGGCGGTGGCCTCTTCGAGACTGGTGCTGGCGGGTCGGCGCCGAAGCACGTGCAGCAGTTGCTCGAGGAAGACTACCTGCGCTGGGATTCGCTCGGCGAGTTCTTTGCACTCGCAGCGTCGCTTGAGCACTTCTCTGAGTTCGCGGGCAACGCGAAGGCGAAGGTGCTTGCCGATACCCTTGATCGCGCAACAGGCACATTCCTTGAGTTGGACCGCTCACCGGGCCGCAAGCTCGGAACCACTGACAACCGTGGCAGCCACTACTACCTCGCGCAGTACTGGGCTCAGGAGCTCGCTCACCAGTCGGAAGACGCTGAGCTGGCGCAGAAGTTTGCACCGGTTGCAGAAGCGCTCGTCTCGAAGGAATCAGAGATCGTCGCAGAGCTGCTCGCAGTACAGGGTAAGCCAGCCGACATCGGTGGCTACTACCTTCCAGATGTGAAGCTCGTGGCACAGATCATGCGACCCTCAGCAACCCTGAACGAGGTCATTGACAACATCTAGCGCGTAGCGTTGTGAAAGGCGCCCGGGGTTACCCCTGGGCGCCTCTTTGCTGATGGCATGCAGCAAAGAGGCGGTTTTCTGCAGCCAAACAGGACGACTTCGCAAGAAGCGCCCGTTTGAGTGAGGAACTCCTGCTTGAATGCTGGTGCTGGTGCTGGTGCTGGTGCTGGTGCTGGTGCGGCCGCTACGAGAGCAGGCGCCTCAGAGACTCGACTCGCTGCGCACCAATAGCGTCGAGTCGCCCGTCTGCAATCGCGGCATCGAGCTCGCAATCGGGTGCGTCCGACGTGTGGGTGCACCCGCGGGGACACTCGTCGAGATAGGGCACCAAATCGGTGAAACCGCGCAGGATTCCATCGTTCGTGACGTGTCCGAGGCCAAAGGAGCGCACACCCGGGGTGTCGACCACCCAGCCCGATTCGCCGCCTTCCGCACCCAGGGTAGCGACGCGCAGTGCGACTGACGACGACGAGGTGTGTCGACCGCGACCCGTCACTTCGTTGACGTGACCCACGGCGCGATCTGCGTCAGGCACGAGCGCGTTGATCAACGTAGATTTCCCTACCCCAGAGTGACCGACGAAGACGGTTGTCTTGCCCGCGAGCGCCTCGCGAATTTCCTCGAGTGGCCAGGCGCCGGGTGCCGAACGAAACACCGGAACCTCGAGTGCCGCAAAGTTCTCGAGAAACGAGTCTGGCGAGGCGAGGTCGGTCTTGGTGATGCACAGGAGTGGCTGCATGCCGGCGTCATAGGCCGCGACGAGGTAGCGATCCACCAAGCGAACGCGAGGCTCGGGATTCGCGGCCGCAACAACGATGAGCATCTGCTCGGCATTTGCAACCATGACCCGCTCGAGCCTGTCGCTGTCGTCGGCGCTCCTGCGAAGCAGTGTCGTGCGGTCGTCGAGACCGACAATACGGGCGAGTGACCCTTCGTCACCGCTCACGTCGCCCACGAGGTGCACTCGGTCGCCAATCACAATGGCGGTGTTGCGCAGTTCGCGAGCGCGCGCTGCGAGCACCGTTCGCTCAGAGGAGCGAGCGTCGCCAGGAATGAGGGCGGTGTAACGACCGCGATCCACCGCCGTGACCATGCCGGTAACCGCGTCGGAGTGCTCAGGGCGGCGCTTTGTGCGGGGCCGATTCGCCTTCGGGTTCGGGCGCTGACGCACCTCGTGGTCGGCGTACTCGCCGTACGGAACGTCGTCGTCATCATCGTCGACGGTGAACCAGCTCACGACTCAGGACCCGCCGATGAAGTTGCCCATGCCATCGAGCAGGGCTCCACCCGACACGAAACCAGACGTAGTGACGCCAGAACTGTCGTCGCCACTGTCGTCGCCTGCTGGCGCTGGCTCGACCCCCGCAAGCCCCAACCAGAGCTCAGGGAACTCAGGAAGTGTCTTCGAGGTCGTCGCAATGTCGTCAACCTCGACACCCGCTACCGCGAGGCCAATGAGTGCACCGGTCGACGCGATTCGGTGGTCGGCGTAGGCGTGCCACAGGCCACCGTGCAGCTGGGCGGGGTGGATCGCAATGCCATCCTCGAGCTCCTCAGCTCGGCCGCCGAGGGCGTTGATCTCGGTAACCAGTGCCGCGATGCGGTCGGTCTCGTGATGGCGCGTGTGCCCGATTCCGGTGATCGTGCTCGGCTCGCCGGGGGAGCCGTCAGGCTTCGTCTGCGCGGCAAGCGCCGCAAGACCCACGAAGGTCGGCGACAGTTCGCCAGCCTCGGGAATGTGCAGGTTCACTCCGCGGAGAGGCCCGCTGCTTGCCACGGTGAGCACACCGTTCTCAAGCGTCGCAGTCGCTCCAAACTCCGGAAGTAGGGTGCGCAGGGTGTCGCCCACCTGGGTGGTGTCGGCGGGCCAGTTCGGGATCGACACTGACCCACCAGTAGCGAGTGCGGCCGCGAGGAACGGGGCAGCGTTCGACAGATCGGGCTCAATCTCAAGGTCGCGCGCTGCAATCGGCCCGGGTGCGACGCGCCACTCACCGACTGCGGGCGAGTCAGCTTCGACGCCGCGTGCACGCAGTGCCTCGAGCGTCATCTCGATGTGCGGCACACTCGGCAGACGTTCGCCGGTGTGGATCACGTGCACACCCTCGGCGAACCTCGGCGCGGCGAGCAGGAGTGCAGAAACAAACTGGCTCGAGAGCGACGCGTCGACCTCGACACGGCCTCCTCGCAGAGACCCCGCGCCGTGCACGGTGAAGGGCAGCGATCCACGCCCATCGTCGGAAATATCGGCGCCGAGCGAGCGCAGCGCTTCGAGCACCGGGCGCATAGGGCGCTTGCGAGCGTAGGGGTCACCGTCGAATGCGACCGGGCCGAGCGAGAGCGCCGCGACCGCAGGCATGAACCGCATGACGGTGCCGGCGAGCCCACACTCGATGCTCGTCGAGCCGGTGAGCTCGGCGGCGGGGGTGATTCTCAGATCGGGGCCGAACGGGTTCTTGCCAGGAAGCGGCTCGATGCTCGTGCCGAGCAGCTTCAGCGCGTCGACCATGAGGTCGGTGTCTCGTGAACGAAGCGGAAACCTGAGTGTGCCGGGGCCGTCAGCGAGCGCGGCGAGAATGAGTTCACGGCCAGTGAGCGACTTCGACCCGGGGATCGACACTCTCGATTGAATCGGTGCGCTTACCGTCGGCGCCGCCCAGAGGGCAACCTCTTCGCCCACAACGTCACCAGAGCGAACTTCCTCGCCGTCTTTGCCTCGGTTCATTTTTGCTGCAAACATTACTCTCGAGCTTACCCTCAGCCGAGGCTTCTCGGTTCGAAGAGCTAGGATCGAAGCGTGAATAGCACTCCGCGAGACTCGACCGCCGGGCAAGACGAGACCGCAGAGCACCTCCAGACCAGGTTTACTGAGGAGGCGCTTCCGCTTCTCGACCAGCTCTATGGTGCGGCGATGAAGATGACGCGCAACCCGCAAGACGCGCAAGATCTCGTGCAAGAGACATTCCTCAAGGCTTACTCGGCATTCGCCTCATTCGAAGAGGGGACCAACCTCAAAGCTTGGCTGTATCGCATCATGACGAACAGCTACATCAACACGTACCGAAAGAAGCAGCGGCAGCCCTACATGGGTGCGGTGGAGGAGCTGGAGGACTGGCAACTTGGCGGCGCAGAGTCCACCACGGCAATGTCGTCGCGCTCCGCTGAGGCAGAGGCGATCGACCGTACTCCTGACTCAATCGTGACGAGAGCGCTCAATGATCTCGCCGAGGATTTCCGCATGGCGGTCTACCTCGCAGACGTTGAAGGGTTCAGCTATCAAGAGATCGCAGACATCCAAGAGGTGCCCATTGGCACCGTGATGAGTAGATTGCACCGGGGCCGCTCGAAACTTCGTCAGGTACTTGGGGAATACGCGCGCGAGCAGGGCGTTGGACTAGTTGCAGGCAAACAGAATGCAGGCGATAAGTCGAAAGGAGCCGCGCGATGAGTGATTGCGGATGCGATAAAGCGAAAGCCAATATTTACGAGCTGTTGCGCGGTGAATTGTGTGCTGAAGAGTCGGCTCCGATCAGAGAGCACCTTGAGCACTGTGCGTCGTGCCAAGACGAGGAATCGGCGTGTGCGCGATTGACCGACGTTGTGCGCCGCGCGTGCGAGGAAGAGCGTGAGAATTGCGCGCCCTCAGACCTTCGCGACGCGATCCTGCGTGGGCTGAACACAGAGCCCTCGAAGGCGTAGATTCGGCACAAGGCCGAGGCGCTAGCCTCGCCAGGTTGAATCTGGCAGCGTGAGTCTCGAAGCGACGAGTTCTCTCGTGTAGGGGTGCGTTGGCGATTCGAGAAGCTGGGCGGTTGGCCCATCCTCCACGATCCGCCCACCGTGCATCACGATGGTGCGCTCCGCGAGCTTCGGCACAATGCCAAGATCGTGCGTGATGGTGACGAGCGTGAGTCCGAACTCCTCACGAAGTTCTGTGAGCAGCGACAACACGCGCGCGCGAACGAGCACATCGAGCGCGCTTACGGGCTCGTCTCCAACGAGTAGTTCGGGCCGATGAACGAGGGCGCGGGCGAGCGCGATCCGCTGCCTCTGGCCCCCAGAAAATGCGTGCGGATACCGCGATGCTGAGTCAGCAGGAAGCCCGACCCGTTCGAGCATCGCGGCAACCATTGCGCGGTGGTCGCCTTCGATCTGGCTGCCCTCGAGCGACTCAGCGACTGACTGGCCGATCGTGCGACGCGGGTTGAACGACGAGTACGGGTCTTGAAACACGAGCCCGGTTCGGCGTCGCAGCCACCCCAGCGAGTCTTGCCTCGGCCGCACCTCTCTGCCCGCGAAGCTCACGGTGCCCGAGGTTGGGGTGCTCAGGCCGAGCATTTGGCGTATGAGCGTCGTCTTCCCAGAGCCAGACTCGCCGACGATTGCGACGCTTTCGCCGGCGTTGATCTCAAGCGTCGCATCTTCGAGGCCGGTCACGCTGCCCGCCCGTTCGAAGAGACCGCGAGGCGGGGTGCGAAAGGTCTTCGTGACGCGGTCGAGGCGCACGAGGGGGTGTGGATCGGTCACGCCACACCTCCCGCCGCCGCAATCAAAGACTGCGTAATCGTGTGCTGCGGTCGCTCGAGAATCTCCTGCACCGTTCCCTGTTCGACGATACCGCCGTCTGCAAAGACGAGCACCCGATCCGCTACCTCATTCACGACTGCGATGTCGTGAGTAATGCAGATGAGCGAGCACGAATTGCTCTCGGTGATCTCGGTAAAGAGTTCGAGAATGCCGCGCTGCACCGTCACATCAAGCGCCGAGGTCGGCTCATCTGCTAGGAGCAAGCCCGGCGACGCGCTCACGGCCGCGGCAATCGCTGCGCGCTGCCTCTGGCCGCCAGACACCTCGTGCGGGTACGCGCGAACCATTCGCTCGGGGTCTTTCAGGCCCACCTGCCGTGCCAGCCGCATTGCGGCATCGCGCCGCTCTGCACGGCTCAGCCGGTAGTGCAGTGCAAGAGCCGCCGTCATCTGCTTCCCGAGCTTGCGGAAGGGGCTCAACGCCGTCTTTGGCTCTTGGAAGACCATAGCGATGCGCTCGCCGCGAATAGGGGAGAGATCACGATCCGAGAGCCCGATAAGCTCACGGCCGTTCATGCGCACTGAGCCAGATACGCTTGCCTCGGTCGGGAGGAGTCCTGCAATAGCGAGAGCGGTGATGGTCTTGCCGGATCCCGATCCACCAATGATGCCGAGCCGCTCGCCCGCCGCGAGCGAAAAACTCACACCGTGGATGATCTCTTTGTCACCAAAAGCCACCTTGAGACTTTCGACCTCAAGTGAGACGGCACCCGAATCGTGCTCGGCGTCACGCAGGCGGTTCATGGCATCACCTCCGCGGTCTCATCCGCAGGAGCGCGCACATCGAGTGCGTCTCTGAGCGCGTCGCCGAAGAGGAAGAACGCGAGCACGAGCAGCGTGATCGCGAGCCCCGGCCACAGCACGGTCTCGGGATAGATCGAAATATAGCGCTGGGTCTCAGAGAGCATCACGCCCCACGACGGCACCGCTTTGGGTGCGCCAAAGCCGAGGTAACTCAAGCTTGCCTCTGCAAGCACCGCGGTGCCCATCGACAGCGTGAGCTGCACGACGAAGACCGGTCGCACGCTCGGAATAAGATGCCGAATCAGAATGCGAGACTTCGAGAGCCCAGCCACACGCGCCGCGAGCACAAAGTCGGCCTCCGCGACCTGACGCAGCTCTGCACGAAGTACACGCCCGATCGACACGCCAAAAGCCACCCCGAGCGAGATGATGACAATCGGGATCCCGCTGCCGAACACCGCCGTGAGCATAATCGCAAGCAGAATTGTCGGAAACGCGACGAGCACATCGATCGAGACCGCGACAACCTCGCGCACCGGCCGGTTGCCGAGCCCACCGGGGAGCGCGAGCGCAAAGCCGATGATGCTGGCGAGCAGTCCGGTTCCGAGCGCTACGCCGAGCGACACACGACTGCCCGCGATAAGTCTCGACGCGATGTCGCGGCCACTGCCATCGGTGCCTAGCCAGTGCTCACCATGCGGCGGCAGCCACAGCCGAGACGCGCTCGCCGCGTTCGGGTCTTGAGGAAGCCACACGAATGAAACGAGAGCAGCGCCCGCGACCAGTGCGAACACGCAGACAGCGAAGCACCCTGATGGGGTGCCCATGACGCGACGAAGGATTCTCATTCTTCTGAGCTGCCCTTCATGCGTGGATCAATGAGCCTGTGCACAACGTCGACCAGCGCGCCGAGGGCGAGAATAATGCCCGTCATCACGAGAATGGTGGACTGCACCTTTGTGAGATCGCGGTTTCCGACGTCGGTGACGAGCATGCGGCCGAGCCCCGGCAGGCTGAAAAGCTGCTCAACCACAACGGCACCCACGAGCAGCGCTGCGGCTTGAAGGCCGAGCACTGAGACGACCGAGAGGCCAACACCTGGCAGGCCATGCGCGAGGAGCGCCCGAAGCCGCGAATTACCCTGCGACATCGCAGTGCGCACATGATCGGCCTCGAGCGCGCGCAGAGTGGCGCTGCGTACGAAGCGAAAGAGGATCGCACCCTCAATCAGGCCGATAGTGAGTGCGGGCAGGATGAGCGCGCGGAAGGCGAGCCAGGGTTCGCTCCATCCGTCCCGAGGAAAGCCTTGCGACGGCAACCACTGGAGCCATGTAGAGAGCACGATGATGCCGAGAAGGCCGGCCCACACTACGGGAATCGCAGAGACGAGCACGCTCGAAGCCTGCACGACCTGTCCGAGTGCAGAGCTGCGCTTGTACGCCGCGAACACACCGAGCGGCAGCGCAACGACCAGCACGATCGCGAGCGAAAGCAGCGTGAGCGGCACGGTGACCTCGGCTTTTTCAATGAGCTCTGCGGAGATCGATGCGCCGGTGAGCACGGATTCGCCGAGATCGAAACGCAGCACCCCGCCGATCCACTCGAAATACTGCGTGAGGATTGGCTGGTTGAGCCCGAGTGCTTCGCGAAGCTGTGCCGTGCGCTCGGGCGAGGCCTTCGAACCGCCGATGACCAGGGCGACGTCGCCCGGCAGAATGCGCAGTGTCGCGAAGATGAGCACGCTCGCGAGCAACCAGGCAATTGCCAGGAGGCCCACGCGGCCGAGTATGAATCGCGTCACAGTTCGACAATAGTGCCTCAGAACCGAGGCACGGCGGCTACTCGACCGTCACACCCGCAAGATTTACGCGCGAATTGGTGTTGACTTCGGGAAACCCGGATACGTGCGAACTCACGACATTTGTTGGCGTGTAGTTGAACAGCCACTTCGCGGGCGCGTCTTCGGCGACCAGCGTCGCGGCCTGCTGCAGAAGCTCATCTTCTTGCACTGGATCGATGCTCGAAATTGCCTCTGCGTAGAGCGCATTCACCTCGGGGTTGCTGTAACCGAAGTAGTAGCCCTCGCGAACGTAGTTGCTGAAGTCGCGCGCCTCAGCGTGGTCAACGTAGCTGAGGTCGAAGTCGTGGTTCGTGTACACCTCGCTCAGCCAGGTCGGAAACTCGACGGGGTTCACCTTTGCCGAAACCCCAATCTCGGCGAACTGGCTGGTGATGAGATCGAGCGACGAGGTCTCATAGAAGTTCGGCACCGTTATGGTGAGGCTCAGGTTCTGCTGACCAGCCTCAGCGAGCAGTTGACGAGCCGCCTCAGGGTCGTAGGCGTTCACGTCGGTGAGATCGGTGTAGCCGGGCTCGCCCTCGGTGATCGGGCTGCCGAGCACCTTGGCATCGCCGTTCTGGCTCGCCACAAGTGCCTCGCTGTCGATAGCCATGCTGAGGGCCTTGCGCACCCGGATGTCATCGAATGGGGCCCGAGCATTGTTGTACGCAAGCGTGAACACGTCGGTACTCGCTGCCCGAACCATGGTGAAGTCTGCGTTGCCCTCGAACTCGGCGCGGAGCGGAGAGAGCAGCGCCGTGTGCACGTCGATGTCGCCATCTTTGAGAGCGTTGACTGCGGCCCGGCCCTCGGGGAAGAAGCGGAATGTCGCGGACTCGACACTCGCTGGTTCACCCCAGTAGTCGGTGTTCTTCTCAAGTGTGAGGCTGTCACCCTGCTTCCAGTCCGAGAACACGAATGGGCCCGTTCCGTTGGCGGAGTTTTGGAGGTTGTTCGTTGCCGCAGACTCGAGAATGAGACCCGGCGTGTTGGCGAGCTGCCAAAGGAGCAGTGAGTTCGGCTGTTCCAGCGTGATCTGCACCTGATTGTCACCGACAGCTTCGACCTCAGCGCTAAAGCCGACGTTGTCGGGCACGAGGGTTGCGGTGAGCGAATCGACGATGTCGCTTATTGCGAGGTCAGAGCCGCTGTGAAACTTCACGCCGTCGCGAATGGTGAACGAGTAGACGAGGCCATCCTCGCTCACTTCTGGCATTTCGGTCGCAAGCACAGGCTGAATGTCGGCGACTGTGCCCGGGGTAATACCGACGAGACCCTCGTACACGTTGTCGATGAGAATCTGCCCGGTCGCGACACCGGCGTTGGTGCGCACGTCGAGGCTCGTGGGCTCGAGCACGAGCCCAACGTTGATGTCTGTCTTTGCTTCTCGTGGCGCAGCTGCGCGACGCAGCGTGAAATACAGCACTGCCGCAACGACGAGCGCGAGCACGACAATGATCGCGACGATGAGTGGGGTCTTCGAACGCGTGCGCTTCTCGTACGTTGGTGTGGCCTTCTCGCTCACGTGGGACTCCTCGGTGCACGGCGGTGCAGGTTTCGATAGCGGGAGCCTGCGAGGGCTAATCGCGATCGCAGGCAGAACAGTGAATAATTCAAAAACTGAATGACTGCGCTACGTTGCGCGGTTGCTGAAAGAGAGAATACGCGCACCGTTCGTGGGTGTCACCAAGAATCGTGGTCTCGTTGCAAGGTTGTTACGTGGTGGATCGCGGCGAGCGAATGTACCCACCGTCTTTCAGGCCGGCCTCGATCTCAAAACGGTTGTTAAGCGGATCGCGACCCGCGAGCGCGTAGAGCACCGGCATGGCAAACCCGTACTTGCGCCACTGTGCCTTATGAATGCGCTCGTGTCTGAGCACAAGAGGGGAATCATTGGTGCGAGTGAGGTAGCACGCGCCGATGCAGCTTCCGCCGCGCTTGAACGTCCACTTCGGCATGCCTCGAAATACCCAGAGCCCGTCGATGCGCTCGACTTTGCCGGTGCTCCAGATCGATCCCCACACGAACCCAACGAGGGTTGCGTACGCGTAGCCGATCCACGAAAAAGGCCAGTTGCGGCCCGTGACGCTCAACGTGCTCCACCCGAGGTGAGCGCGGCGAGGATTCGAAGCACCGTGGGCGCATCTTCGTCTGCCATCGCCGAATCGGCGGGAGCGAACTCGCAGATCGCCGCGCCCGCGAGTGGCACGAGCGCGACTGCAGCTCGAATGGCCTGAGTGAGAGTGCCAATATCCATACCAAACGGCACAGGCGCATGTACTGACGAGAAGCCCGCCGGATCAAGCACATCGAGGTCGATGTGCACGTACACGCTTGTCGCACGCGTGCGCTCGATCCACTCACTAATGCGGTCTGACTGCTCGTTCGCCTCACGCACTTCGTGGCGGTGGATCCCGAGCTCTTCAATCGTCACGTGCTCTTCGGCGTCAACCTCGCGTGCGCCGATAATAAGCACCTGCTCGGGTGCGACGGGTGAGGTTGAAATGAGATCGGGAACCCCGTCGCCGAGCGCGTGCCGAAGCGTCATGCCCGACGCCGCGCCCGATGGCGATGTGCTCGGGTGCTGCAGATCTGGGTGCGCATCAAACCACAGTACGACGGTGCCGGGGTCGCGTTCGATTGCACGCTCGATTCCGGCGAGTGACGAGGCACAGTCGCCACCCAGGGTAATCGGCGGCTCATGACGTTCACGCAGGAGTTCGCGTGCGGCGTTTCTCGTTGCGAGCAGTGAACTCAGCCGCGCAATTGGTGTGCCGAGGGCATCGCCCGCGTGTGCGGGCACGGGAACCTCAAGGCTCGCTGACTGCGGAAGGTCGCCGCGAAGGTGCGCCGCCCCATCCATAAGCAGCATCGCACGTGAGGCTGAGGAGCCCTGCCACTGCGGCATGAGAAGAAAAATCGGCTGTGTTCGCGCGCTCATTGCACCACCTACTCGGGAATGCGACAGTCTCAGGATACGCCGAAAACCTGGTGAATTTTCGTTTACTATCCAACGGTAACAAAGTCGATGAGATGCTCAACCCGTCCGATGAGCTCCGGCTCCAAGTCGCGGAAGGTGCGCACCCGCCCGCGGATGCGCGACCAAGCGTCTGCGATATCCGCCATCTCCTCTGCGGGCCATCCGAGCTCCCGACAGATCCCGGTCTTCCAATCGGTTCCGCGGGGAATCTTGGGCCAGGCTTCGAGGCCAAGACGTGCTGGTTTCACTGCCTCCCAGATATCGATGTAAGGGTGCCCGACAATCAGCGTGTGAGCACCATGCGGTCCACGTGCGATCGCATCTGCGATCCGCGATTCCTTACTGCCGGGAACCAGGTGGTCGAGGAGTACCCCGGCACGTCGGTCGGTTGCAGGCTTGAATGCTGCGAGCACCTCTTCTAAGCGATCCGCCCCCTCGAGCAACTCAACAACAACGCCCTCGTGCCTGAGGTCAGACCCCCACACCTGCTCGACCAGCTCAGCATCGTGCTTGCCCTCGACAAAAATACGGCTCGGCATAGCGACCCGTGCTCGCGCTTCGGGCGTAGCAAACGAGCCGGACGCTGTGCGCCGCCGAGGCGCTGCCTGCTTCTGCGGCGCAACGAACTTAGCTGGCACCCCGTCGACGAGAAACCCGTCAGAAAGCGGAAACGACCGCACGGCACCATCGAAATCTTCGAGCTTGAGCACTCCGTCGCGAGCGTCAACTACGGCCCCACAAAACTCAGTCAGGCTGTGCTCGACTACGAGGCCGCGCGTGAGCGGAACCTCGGTGCGCTGCACCGGGCCACGCCGCGGTTTCATTCGGGCAATCGGGTCATTGTCATACCTGTCATCAAGCACACAGGGAGCCTATCCGCTCTGATAGCGTTCACTGGTGAGCACACCCGAGCGCGGCGAGAAACGAGGCATCCGCCGCCTCCTGGTCGACACAACGCCGCTTCGCGTGAGTCCCGCTTTTGCGCGATTGTGGATTGGCAACTCGATCTCACAGATCGGCTCTCAGATGACGATCATCGCTGTGGGGCTACACATCTACAACCTCACCGGATCCACACTCGCGGTGTCACTCGTGGCGCTCTGGGCGCTTGGGCCCATGGTTCTCGCGGGATTCGTCGGCGGCGCGCTCTCAGACATTTTCGACCGGCGCAAAGTCGCGCTCGTCACCTCAATTATCGCGTGGCTGAGCATCGGCACCATGACCGCCATCGCGTTTCTCGGGGTGTCGGCCACCTGGCCGTACTACGCGCTCGCCGCGCTGAATGCGGCCTCGGCAACGATCATGGGTACGGCAAGAGGTGCGATCTACCCGCGGCTGCTCTCACCTCAGCTTCTTCCTGCTGCCGCTGCGCTCAACGGCATTACCATGGGCACCGCGATCACCGTCGGTCCCGCGCTCGCGGGTGTGCTCGTGGCCATTGTCGGAGTTCCGTGGACATTCCTTGTCGATGTAGTGCTCTTTACCGCGGGATTCTTCGGTATTCTCGGTCTGCCTCAGATACGTCCGACGCGTGAGCCTGGGGCCGAAGCGCAACATCCGTTGCGGGCAGCACTCAGTTCTGCGGGCGAGAGCCTGAGGTTCCTCCGCCACGCGCCGAACGTGCGGGCGACCTTCATCTGGGACATCATCGCGATGACGTTCGGTCAGCCAAGGGTCGTCTTCCCTGCCGCAGGCGCGCTTGTGCTTGGGGAGGAGCCGTCACCGTGGGTGCGCTCACCGCAGCGTTTGCCATCGGCTCGCTGCTGTCGAGCCTATTCTCTGGCCCACTCGGCGCCGTGCGCAGGCAGGGTCGCGCAGTGACCCTCGCAATCGCTTCGTACGGTGTAGCGACGCTGGCATTCGGACTCGTGCTGCTCGTTACCGGGCTTTTCGCGGGGATTCCCGCGTTCTCCCCATTGCCGACCGACTCGGGCCTCGCAGAAGTAGCGCCCGTGCTCCCCGCCATCGTGCTCGGTTGCATCGCCCTTGCCTGGGCGGGTGCCTCTGACAACGTGAGTTCTGTGTTCCGCACCACGATCCTGCAGTCGGCTGCTCCAGACCATGTCATCGGTCGCATGCAGGGAATTTTCTATGTCGTGGTTGCCGGAGGGCCGCGCGTCGGCGACCTCATTGCGGGCGTTGCTGCGACCGCACTCGCAATCTGGGCGCCCGCACTCCTTGGTGGTCTGGTCATCGTCGGCGTCATGCTCATCCTGTTGCGCACTGCGCGCTCGTTCCAGCAGTACGACGGCCGCAACCCTCAGCCCTAAGTTCCTGCTAGCGTGGCGCCATGACTGTTGCGGCAACTGAACCACTCATTCTCGTGAAGCGCGAGGGAGCGCTCACCCACGTCACTCTGAATCGCCCACGCGCCATCAACGCGCTGAACATTGAAATGTTTCAGGCGCTGCGCGAGGCGTTCGCAGAGCCAGGGGAGTCAACCGTCTTCTTGCTCGACGGTGCCGGAGAACGAGGATTCTGCGGTGGCGGCGACATCAAAGAGATTGCGCAGGTTGCAGATACGCGAGTGCTCTTTCGCCTCGAGTACTCGCTCGACCACGAGGTGCACACATCGGCGGTGCCCGTCGTCGCGATCATGGACGGCATCACCATGGGTGGCGGCATCGGACTCGGTGGGCACGCGGCATACAGGGTCGTCACCGAGCGCAGTCGGCTCGCTATGCCAGAGGTGCGGATCGGGCTCATGCCAGACGTCGGAGGTCACCTGCTGCTCGCTCGCGCACCGGGAAGACTCGGCGAGTACCTCGCAATCACCGCAGGAGAGCTCACTCCGGGCGACGCAATCGCGCTCGGGTTTGCTGACCATTACGTGCCGAGCGAACGCCTAGAGACGCTGCGCGAGGCGCTCGCCGCTGGAACTGACCCTGAGTCGGCGATTGCGAGCGTCGCGGAGCCCGCACCCGAGTCGCCGCTTTTGCAGGTGCGCGAGTGGTTTGACGAGATCGCAGATGCTGCGCTGGGTGATGAGCGGGGCGTCGTGGCGGATCCTGCGGGAGCAGCGCTCAGACTCGTCACCGCGCTCGAGGCGAGTACCCATGAGGAGGCTCGCAGTATCGCCAAGTTGATTCGCGAAATGTCACCGGTGTCCGTCGCTGCCACCCTCGCGCAGATCGCGAGAACCCGTGCCGAGTCGCTCGACCTTGCGGGAGTGCTCGAAGACGATTTCCGTATCCTGCCCAGGTTTGCGACGCTCCCGAACTTCGCTGAGGGAGTGCGCGCGCAGGTCATCGACAAGGATCGAAACCCGAAGTGGGATCCGCGCACGATCGAGCAGCTTGAAAATGCTGATCTTGCGCAGATACTCGCTCCGCTTGACGCAGGCGAGGATGGTCTCGGGCTCTCGCGCGATGCCTAATTCGCGGCCGTCCAGTGCTGCGCGGGAATTTCCCGTGCAGCTGGATCGCGCATTAGAGGTATCACTCCCGATGCAGCTCGCGGCGGCGCTGAGAGATGCGATCGACGCAGGAACACTGCGTGCTGGCGAAACGGTTCCCGCGACTCGCGAACTCGCGCGTCGCCTAGGGGTTGCCCGCGGGGTGGTTGTCTCCTCATATGAACAACTCATTGCCGAGGGCTACCTCGTCGCAAAGCACGGCCGGGGAACCGAGGTGAATCCTGAGCTCGGTGCGACGCACGTAAAGCACGCGGCTCCGGAGACAGGTGAGACGCTCGAACCCGGGTTGGGTCAACTCCCCACCGAGGCTGCGCGCGGCCCGCTTCGACCCGGCGTGCCGATCCCGAGCGCAATCGATAGTCCCGCGTGGCGAGCGGCCTGGCGTGAAGCGGCCGTCAGGGCACATGTTGTGGCTCCGCCGCTCGGCGATCCACAGCTTCGCGAGGAGATTGCGGATCACCTGCGCCGTATGCGTGCGACCGCGCGGCCAGCGAGCGATGTCATCGTGACCGCCGGAACCAGAGACGGGCTTGGCCTCTTGCTCACGGCACTCGGCACGACGCGGGGGAGAAGCCTGACCGTTGGGGTCGAAGACCCGGGGCTCCCGTCGCTTCGCGGCGTCGCTGCGCGTCACGGCGCTCAGATTGTGGCGCTTCCGGCAGATGATGAGGGGCTCGACACCTCGAGGCTTCCGCAGGGCATGCTCGATGTGGTGATTGTGACGCCGAGTCATCAGTACCCACTCGGCGGATCGCTACCGCTCGTGCGTCGGCGAGAACTCCTAGCGTGGGCACACACTTCCGGCGTGATTATCGTGGAGGACGATTTCGATTCGGAGCTGCGCTACACGGGAAGCCCGCTTCCGACGCTTGCGGCACTTGATGATGCGGTAACCGGTTCGGTGGTGTTGCTCGGCACATTCTCGCGCACCGTCGCGCCTGCTCTGTCTGCGGGGTTCATGGTGGTGCCACGTTCGATTCGCTCGCTCGTCGAGCCCGCACGGCATGAGCTCGGAGGGCCGGTTTCTGCGGTAGTGCAGTCTGCGCTCGCTCACTATCTTGCGAGCGGCGAACTTCGACGCCACACGGCCAGATTGCTGCGGCGATACGCCGAACGAAGGGATTTGGTCTCTGAAAGGTTCGCTGGCGTGCCCGGCGTGATCGTTCGACCAATGGATGGCGGCCTGCACGCGGTGCTCGAATTTGTGGGCGCCAACCAGTCACGGTTACGCGACCGAGAAGCAAGCGCTGTTGCTGCCGCGCAGGAAGCGGCGCTCGGAGCTCAGCCACTTGGCGCATATTGGCAGCGCCAAGGTGATGGCATGGCCGGCATCGTCATAGGGCTCGGTGGATCGGACAACGCAGAGTTCGATGAAGCGCTCCGCGCACTTCGGCGCATCCTCGAAACCTCATGAGTTATGAGGTGCGTAGCGCATCGCTGAGCGCCTCGCGGATCACCGGAACGTGACTGACCTCGGGATCTTTAGCAGCGGTGAGGAGGAGCACGCTCCTCTCCTCGCGTAATGCAGTCGCGAGTTCTGCGAGCGCATCTTGCGCAGCATCTGTCTGCAACTCCTCACGGTATGAGGCTTTGAACTCCTCGAAATGCTCGGGCTCGTGTCCCTGTGGATCGGCGTGCCACGACTTTCTGAGATCGTTGCTCGGGGTCACTTCCTTGGGCCAGAGGTCTATGGCTGCCTGTTCGCGGCTCACCCCGCGAGGCCAGAGGCGATCCACCAACACGCGCACCGTGTGCGAATCGGCCGAAGCGTCGCCCAGACTGTCATAGATGCGAGCAACCGCAATCTCAGGAGTGCTCATATTCTTAGTGTCCTCCCGCGCGCCCCTTCCGGCAAGCCGCGGGGCAGGTACCCTTGATCGAGTGAGCGTCGAAAATATTACTGCGAGCATGCAGAACTACCTCAAGGTCATCTGGAGCCTTGAGGAGTGGTCAGACGCGCCCATCACGAACTCTGCAATCGCTGAAACGGCAGGGGTGCGACTCTCGACGGTATCTGACGCGCTGCGCAAGCTCTCGGAGCACGAACTCATCGATCATGCGAGGTACGGCACCGTTACCCTTACGGCAGAGGGTCGCGAACTCGCCGTGCTTATGACCCGTCGGCACCGCCTGCTCGAGACGTTCCTCGTGCGCCAACTCGAATATTCGTGGGACGAGGTGCACGACGTGGCAGACCGCCTCGAACACGCCGTCACCGACGATTTGGTGGATCGCATCGACCGTGTTCTCGGATATCCGACGAGAGACCCGCACGGCGATCCGATCCCGAGCGCAGACGGCCGGGTGCACCGACCCGAGGCCGTGCTCCTCGCCGACGCCACCGCGCCGTCTACAGTGCGAGTCGAACGCATTTCTGACTCAGACGCGGGCATGCTGCAGTACTTTGCTTCGCGCGGGATCGTGGTCGACGCAGAACTTGAGGTGCAGCCCAGCGAGCCCTACTCAGAAACCGTTGCGGTAATCGTAAGGGGCGAGGCGGGTGGTGCTCCGGTAATTCTCGGCACCACCGCCTCGAACTCAGTTTGGGTGTCAGACCTCAGCGATTGAACGATCTGTCGCGGGTTCCTGCGCCGATGTTGGTTCGCCAGTAAAGCGCAGACCGACGACGCACGCGACGATTCCTCCCAAGAAGATGATCTTGAGCACCGAAACGGGTTCAGAACCCAAGATCATCGCGATAGAAACCGTGAGGGCAGCTCCGATTCCGGTCCATATTGCGTAGGCAACACTGATCGGAATGCCGCGCATCGCGTAGCCGAGACCCACCATGCTGAGTACACCGCAGACAAGAAACACAATGGTCCACAGTGGAACGGTGAATCCGTTTGACGCGCTGAGGGCGAGTGCCCATGCAGCTTCGAGGCCAGCGCTCGCGAAGAGTGCGACCCAGTGGGCGCCAGTAGAAACCTTCTTAGTCACCTAGCTCACCACCTTGAGGCCTACGACACAGCCGATGAGACCGATGAGCAGCAGTACGCGGATGACCGTTGGTCGTTCAGCGCCGCTGAGCATCGCCCACGCAGCTGTGAGCACCGCGCCGATCCCGACCCATACCGCGTAAGCGGTGCCGACGGGGATGGTGTTCATTGCGTACGATAAGCCGACCATGCTCGCGCTCACAGACGCAGCGAAGAGCAGAGACGGTTTGAGTTTTTTGAAGCCCTGAGAGGCTTCGAGTGAGGTCGCCCAGACGGCTTCGAGGAGGCCGCTGGCAATAAGAATGATCCATGCGAGGGTCATTGTTACTTCCTGGCAGTCGTCGATTGCGGGTACTGCTCCCTCGTCCGCATCCCGATCAGCGGGATCCCGGCAATTCTCGCACCGTAACCTGGGCAAGTGCTGCTCACACACCCCGGTAGTGGGAGATAATGGATGTGGTGAGGACAGGAGGGCCCTGAATGGGTTGGTTTACCAGGCGTAGGTCGCGCAATACACCTCCACGGCGCCTCCCAAAGCGGGTGCTCGCTCCGGTCGAAGAGATCGTTGAACAGGGTCTGCTGGTTGCTGATGTCGCGGTGCGCATGCGGGTGAAAAACGCGATCATTATGAACGCGCTCAAAGAGCACGCCGACTATCGCGAAGAGCAGATTCTCGAGATGGTTCGGGATTCGCTGAATGAACTCGCGGTTGAGCGAGAGCGAGACGCGCGACATATTTCGCGCGTGCGGGGCGAGATACGAGACCGTGGCCGCAGTGCTTGGAGTGAAACCGAGTACGGTAGCGGCGACAATCGCACGCTTCGGCACCGGCAAGAGGTGTACGAGAAGGTCGCCGCAGAGCTCAGGGAGCGCACTGAGAACGATACGTACGTTAGCGAGACAGCCGAGCGGGCACGAAAGCTCGCCTGGGAAGAGATCGGTAACTCGCTGAAAGAGCGCGCAAGCCATCCCTATTACAGTGGTGGTCACGATGAGGAGTACCGTAGCGAGCGCGAGGGCCGTATTCAGCAGCTCATCGAGAAAGATCTCACTGCACTCGTGCAGCAGCAGGCGCCAAAGAATAATCTCAAGGGACTCGTCAAGTTCAAGGGCGCGAAGCGGCCGTAGAGTACGTGGCGCACTCAGCTGCTAGTGCGCGAGCTCGGGATTCCTCGCGAGGTACTGCGCAATAAACCAGCATGACGCGGTGATCTCGTTCGACTTCGCGACGTCTGAGGTGAGTGCGTGCTGCGCGAGCAGATTGGATAGGCCGGTGCCGCGAAGCCTCGGAATGATGAGCGTGTGGTCGAAGTCGACTTTGCCAGAGCGCCGAAGCGAATAGTGCGCTTCGCCCACGAGTGATCGAGCCTCATCTTGCTGCTGATACACGGCGAACCTGCTCGCATCGGGTTCGTGCACAATCTGGATCCCGTCAGCGAGTGCTGCCTCTTCGTCAGAATAGTTCGCCATGTGCCAATGGTAGACGGTCATTTCACAATAGAATAGGCAGTCTATGTCTACGCACCCCGCCGAATCTGTATCGGAAAACACGCAAGAGTCGGCCGAACGGGCGTTCGGAACTCGAGAGAAACTCGCAATTTGGTTGTTGCTTGGTTCGTCGTTCGTCGTGATTCTTAACGAAACCATCATGGGCCTGGCCCTGCCGGTACTCATGGTAGCGCTCGATATCACCGCCGCAGAGGGGCAGTGGCTCACCACAGCGTTCTTGCTCACCATGAGCGTGGTCATTCCGATCACGGGAATGCTCATCCAACGCGTTCCGACTCGGGCGCTCTTTATCGCGGCTATGTCGCTGTTCAGCCTCGGCACGCTCATCTCTGCGGTTGCTCCGGGGCTCGCATTGCTCATTCTCGGTCGTGTCGTGCAGGCATCGGGTACGGCGGTGATGCTGCCGCTGCTCATGACCACGGTGGTGACGCTCGTTCCTGTGCAACTCCGCGGCCAACTCATGGGGCGCATTGCGATCGTGATGTCGGTTGCTCCGGCGCTGGGGCCAACAATCGCGGGGCTCATTCTCGAGGTATTGAGCTGGCGCTGGCTCTTCTTGCTCGTGCTCCCGATCGCGATCATCGCACTCGTGCTCGGTTCGTTGCGCATGCCGAACGTGGGTATTCGCAAGGTCGTGCGGATCGACATCGTTTCGGTGGTGCTGTCGGCGCTCGCGTTCGGCGGGCTTGTCTTCGGTTTGAGCGAGGCCGGCGCCGCGGCGAACGGCGAACAATTTGTCGAACCATTCATTCCGGTCATCGTTGGTGTCGTGGCGCTCGTGCTCTTTGTTTGGCGCCAAATTTCACTTCAGCGTGAAGACCGTGCGCTCCTCGATTTGCGTACCTTCCGCAGCCGCCCGTATGCGCTGTCAACGGTGCTGCTCATCTGCAGCTCGATGGCGCTGTTTGGGTCACTGATCCTGCTGCCGATCTACCTGCAGAATGTGCTGGGATACAAGCCAATTGAGGCCGGTCTGGTGCTGCTTCCCGGCGGGCTGCTCATGGGATTGCTCGGGCCACTTGTCGGTCGCATTATCGACGCACACGGCGTTCGCCCGATGCTTATTCCAGGTGCATTCATTACTGCCGCCGCGCTTGGAGCGATGGGGCTCATGGGTGAGTCAACGAGCATCTGGCAGGTGGTCGGTACGCACCTGCTGCTGAGCGTTGGGCTCGCCGGAGTCTTTACGCCGGTCTTCTCTGTATCGCTTGGATCGCTTCCGCTTCACCTCGCGTCGCACGGCAGCGCTTTGATCTCAACGGTTCAGCAGGTTGCTGGTGCAGCGGGAACCGCACTTTTCGTCACGATCATGACGCTGGTCTCTGTCGCATTTGCCGGATCTCCTGACGCTGTCGGAAGCTCAGCACTCGCTCACGGTACGAGTGTTGCGTTCTACCTGGGCGGCGCGGTCGCCTGCGTGGGTGCGGTAATTGCGATCTTCATTCGTGAAGATGAGGTGAGTGCCGCGGCGCACGGGGGCCACTAGCCTAACGCTGAGATAGACCGACGCACGGCCTCGGCCAGTTGCCGCACTGCGGTGCTCGGGCCTCCCGGGCCCGCTGGGGCTGCGAGCAGTAGTTCGCGGGTGAACCGTTCGTCGGTGATGGGCCTGAGCACAACTCCTTCGGGCGCTAGCCCCTGCAACAGGCTTGGTATGAGTGCGACGCCCATGTTCGCTGCGATCAGCGCTAGTACAACGGCGTAGTCGTCGGTGCGAATCGCGAAGGTCGGCTCCTTTCCGGTCGCCGCGTACATCTCTCGCACGAGGTCATCGATGGTGTCACCGGGGGTGGATCCCATCACCCAGTTCTCGCCTCGAAGCGTGAGAAGGGTGTCGATGTCGAACCGCTCGACGTCGGCAAGTTCATGGTGAGCGGGAAGCGCGAGGAGCATCGGGTCAGTGAACACGTGCGTGGTGTGCACTTCTGACCGTAGGGGGAGATCGTAGCCACCCGCCGCATAGATGAGTGCGGCGTCGAGGGTGTGTTGATTCACGCCTGCAACGAGGGGCATCACCTCTTCGAGTGTCGCATCGAGTTCGATACCAAGTTCACCAAGTCTGAGGGCAATGCCTGGAAGGAGCCTCGCGGCGGCGGAGGGGAAAATGCCGAACCTCAATCGCACATGGCCGAGTTCAGCGAGATCGCGAACGTCGGTGAGTGTGCGATCAGCGAGTCCGAGTATCTCCTCGCCACGTTCGAGCATGAGTTGCCCCGCGGTGGTGAGGCGGCTGCCTCGCGTACTGCGTGCGGTGAGCTCTGTGCCGACCAGACGGTCAAGGTTCTTGAGGTGGTAGTCGACGGTGGGCTGGCTCCATCCAAGACGAATGGCAGCTCGAGCAACCGATCCTTCTTCGGCCACCGCACTCAACGCCTGCAACTGCCTGAGATCGATCATTGTGCTCCCGAAATAACTGAGGTTTGGGTGATATTCATCACTCGGTGTTCCATAGAGTATATGTCGCCAAAGAGCGTATCTGGGGGTTCTGTGCGCCGATCCACCACGCCACGATAGAACTATGCTCACTGACATCCAGGTATCACAGCGCGTTGCGCCTTATACGGAGGCGCTCGAGCGCTTCGCTGATGCAAACCCGCAAAGCCTCATGGTTCCGGGCCACGGGTGTACGCCGAACGCTGGTGGCGACCACCTCGCACAGGTGTTTGGTGAGCGACTGGTGCAACTCGACGTGCCGCTCATGCTCGACGGCATTGACCTCGGAAGCGACTCTCCGCTCGCGCAGGCGCAACGCCTCGCGGCCGAGGCGTGGGGTGCGCGGCGCACGTGGTTCTTGACGAATGGAGCGTCGCAGGGCAACCGTACTGCTGCATTTGCGGTGCGAGGGCTTGGCGAGCGGGTGCTCATGCAGCGAAGCTCGCACTCAAGCTTCACCGACGGCGTGTTGCTCGCGGGTCTCATTCCGGCCTTTATCGCCCCGAACGTCGACCACGAGCACGGCATTGCTCACGGGCTCACTCCTGAGGCGCTCGGCGAAGCGCTCGCGACCGAGGCCGAGGCCGGGCGCGACGTACACAGCGTCTATGTCGTGTCGCCGAGCTACTTCGGCTCCACCGCAGACGTCGCGGGCCTCGCCCGTGTCGCGCACAGTCACGGCGCTGCGCTCATCGTCGATGGTGCTTGGGGCGCACACTTTGGTTTCCACGAGGATCTGCCAGAGTCGCCTGCAAAGCTCGGCGCTGACCTCGTCATCTCGAGCACGCACAAGCTTGCGGGCTCGCTCACACAATCGGCGATGTTGCATCTTGGTGAGACCGAGTTTGCAGATCGACTTGAGCCCCTCGTTGCGCGTTCGTACACGATGACGTCGTCGACCTCGGCGAGCGCTATCCTGATGGGCTCGCTCGACGCGGCGCGTCACGCGCTCGTGAACAAGCACGATGAGATCGGCGAGGCAATACGTCTTTCAGAGGCCCTGCGGGATCGGCTCAGACTGAGCGAACACTACTCGGTAATTAGCGATGGCTTCGGGGCGTTCCCCGACATCGTTGCCACAGATCCGCTGCGCATTCCCATAGATGTTTCGAGACTCGGTCAGAGCGGCCACTGGGTGCGGGACCGTGTTATCGCTGAGCACGGCGTGTACTTTGAGATGTCGACGGCGACCGCGATTGTTGCGGTCATCGGTGCGTTAGCGGCTCCGGATCTTGACCGCGTCATGGCCGCGCTCGAGGAAGTTGCAGCTGAGTCAGACGCACTGCGCGGAGATACTGCTGCAGCAGGCGTGAGTGAAGGCAACACCACTGCTTTCCCGGAACTGCCTGAGGCAGGAACGCTTCGTATGCTGCCGCGTGCAGCGTACTTCGCTGAGAGCATCGTGGTGACTGCACACCAGGCTATTGGCCAGATCTCGGCAGACACGCTCGCCGCTTACCCGCCGGGTATCCCGAACCTCGTTCCGGGGGAGGAGATCACGGAGGAGACCGTCACATTCTTGCAGGCAGTCGCGGCCTCACCGACAGGGTTTGTGCGGGGAGCCGCTGACCCACTCGTGGCGACGTTCAGGGTTGTGCGCGATCCGCTCACCGCGAGCGCAAACTAGCTGGGCAAAAACTCACCGGGAACGCAAGAACGGGCGGGTGCTGACACTGTCGCACTCGCCCGTTCTTTAGTAAGTGAGTTAGTTCTTCTTCTCGAAGAGGTTGCCGACCAAGGTCGAACCGATGAGCACGACCGCGAGCAGCACGATGCCGACGATCGAGATAGCGAGAACATCAACCGGCTGGCCTGCCGACGAGAACTCTGCGAGCGTATCGATTCGCTCACCCTCTTCTGAGGCGAATGCGGGTGCGCCAATGAACACAGTCGCCAATGCGACGGTTACTGCGGTGGCGATGCGGGTGCGAATCTTCACGGTCTCTCCTCGGAAGTCTGGGTACGTGCGGCTAAATCGTCGCAGATACTTCTATTCTGCCCTAACTTTGGGGCGGCGCGAATTCCCTACTCGACCAGTCCCAAACAAATCCGAGTCAAAGCCTGCGGTTATCTTTGATGGATTAAGGGCAAACTTCGACTCGGATTGGGCTAGCGCTGGCCGCCACGCTGGCCGGAGCCACGCTGGCCGGAGCCACGCTGGCCGCGCTGGCCACCGCTGCGCTGGCCTTGCTGACCGCTGCGCTGCTTGTTGCCGCCACCCTGCCTGGTGCCCTGGTCCGAACCACCGCCACTGCCGCCGCGGCCGCGCGACCGCTTGCGCCTTGCGTTGGCGCCAGAGGACTTGCCCTGACCCGCGGGATTGTGCCCTGCCGCGCGCTGCTGCGCAGCCTGCGCCTCGGCGCGTCGCTTCTCAGTAAGCTTTGGATCGACCCGTGGCGCAATCTCGCCAATAAGGTCGAGAACTTCGCGTGAGACATTCGACGACATCGGGTCGACGTGAATAGGGGAGACGCGAATCTTCGCCGCCCGCATGAGCTGCTTCATCTCGCCGCGCTGCTCAGGCAACACGATGGTAACGACGTCGCCCTCATTGCCCGCGCGAGCGGTGCGGCCCGAGCGGTGCAGGTACGCCTTGTGCTCGACGGGTGGATCGATGTGCACGACGAGGTCGACCCCGTCGACGTGCACGCCGCGCGCCGCAACATCGGTCGCGACGAGCACCCGTGCTTCGCCCGAAACGAACTCTGCGAGGTTACGATCGCGAGCGTTCTGCGAGAGGTTGCCCTGCAACTCGACAGCGGGAATGCCAGCCGCCGTGAGCTGCTTCGCAAGCTTCTTCGCCTGGTGCTTCATGCGGGTGAAGAGGATTCGGCGCGCAGTGCCCGAGGCGAGTGCCTCGATGAGGGCGTCTTTCTGACCCTTGCCTGCGACCTCGAACACGTGGTGCGTGAGTTGCGGCACCGGTGATTCTGCTGAGTCGACCGAGTGCAGCACAGGGTTAGTCAGGTACTTCTTCACGATGTTGTCGACACCGTTATCGAGCGTTGCGCTGAAGAGCAGCCGCTGCCCCTGCTCCGGGGTTTTGTTCATGATGCGGGTGACGACCGGGAGAAAGCCCATGTCTGCCATATGGTCGGCCTCGTCAAGCACGGTGATCTCAACGCCGTCGAGGCTGATGACGCCCTGGCGCATGAGGTCGTCAAGCCGCCCAGGAGCGGCAACCACGATGTCAACGCCAGCCTCAAGTGCGGCCTCTTGTCGACGCTGGGGAATGCCACCGAAGATCGTGGTGACCTTGATGCCTGCGGGGTCACCGAGCATCTTGATGGTCTCGGCGATCTGGGTGACAAGTTCGCGAGTCGGCGCGAGCACAATACCGCGGGGCCTCGAAGGTTTGCGCTTGTGTGCGGCTTCGTGGGCATCAATACCAGCCTCGCCTCCTGCGAGGTTTGCGACGAGTGGGATGCCGAAGGCGATGGTCTTGCCTGACCCCGTGCGCCCGCGCCCGAGGACGTCGCGGCCCTTGAGCGTGTCTGGCAGTGTGTCGCGCTGAATCGGAAAGGGTTCGGTCTTGCCGTTCTTCTCGAGTGCATGCGCAATGGGTGCGGGCACGCCGAGATCGGCGAATGTCTGAGTTGGTTGAGAAGCTTGTTCGGTCACGTGGACCTTTCGTGCTGGTGGCAGGCACGCGTAAATTTAATCGGTGAGTCTGGGACTCACGAGGGCGTAGCGTTGCCGGGTGTCGAGTGCGCGGGATCGCGCAACCGTTCGCCGCGGATCGGGCCGAACGGCGCCCAGGCTCAAGAAGAGCGGGCGGTGCGGTGAGTGCGACGCGTGGCGGGTTGAGACGCCAACTTTTCTAGTTTAGCGGATCGCAATGAGAAAGTTCTGGTGAGATACAGCGCGATTTCGGTCGATGTCAGTGGCACGCGGTAGCGTTCAGGTGTGGATCTCGGAGCCCCGAGATCTAGCACCTCGGAAGGAGCGCGATGTTCGTACGGGAAACCGATGCTGGTCCGCTCATCGTGACGAGCGCAAGCGACCTGACCGCAGCGAGCACCTGCGAGTTCGCATTTTTGCGGCGGGTTGACGAGAAGCTCGGGCGTGATGTCGAAGTGCCAGCTGACGACGACCCAATGCTCGCACGAGCCGGTGCGCTCGGAGACGTGCATGAAGAAGCCGAGCTTGCCCGCCTACGCTCGGTGTTTGGTGACGGCACCGCAGGAGAGCCGGGCGGCGTCGTGATGATCCCGAGGCCCGAAACGATGGAACCGGATGCGCTCGAGCAAGTCGCGTTGCTCACCCGAAGCGCGCTTGATGGACGCGCCGAGATTGTGTTTCAGGCGACCTTTTTCGATCCTGCACAGCGACCGCGAACCCATGAGGGCGATGCAGCGATCGGGTTTATCGGCTTCGCCGACTTTCTCGAGCTGCTGCCGAGCGGCGAGTACGAAGTGCAAGACACCAAGCTCGCGCGGCGTGCAAAGGTTACGGCGCTCATGCAGCTCGCGGCATATGCGGAACAGCTTGAGCGAATTGGGGTGTCTGTTGCTCCCGAGGCGACCCTCATTCTGGGCAGTGGTGAGCGATCCACACACCGCATTGATGACATCGCGCCGGTGTTTCGACGGCGCAGGGCGAGACTGCACGAAATACTGCTCGAACGGTTCAGCGCGGTAGGCAGCGACGGCAGCAGGGCGACTGCTTCGCCGATTGCCTGGGGCGATGAGCGCTTCGCCATGTGTGGGCGCTGCGAAGTGTGCGAGCCCGAGGTGGTGCGCACGAGAGATCCACTGCTCATTGCGGGCATTAATATTCGGCAGCGCAACGCGCTTTTGGCGGCCGGGCTCACGACGTTAGATGCGGTTGCGGCACGGGTAGATCAGGTCGAACAGTCGCTGGTGCCTGGCATGACGAGCGCGGTGTTTCAACGGCTTGCTCTGCAGGCAGCCGTTCAGGTGGCGGCAGAGACCGAAGGCCCGCCGCCGTTCCGGGTAATTGCACCGCATGAGCTGGCTGCGATTCCGCACCCAGACCCGGGAGACCTGTTTTTCGACTTCGAGGGTGATCCGTTCTACCGCGAGACAGACGACGATGGTATTGCGAAGTGGAACCTTGACTACCTCTTCGGCATGGTTGACGCTGACGAGTCGTTTACCTCGATCTGGGCGCACTCCCTGAGCGAAGAGCGGAAGGCGCTTGAGACATTCATCGCTCTAGTTCGAGAGCGACGGCGCAGGTTTTCGGGCATGCGCATCTACCACTACGCCTCGTACGAGCGCACGCACCTACTTTCGATAGCTGCCCGCCACGGGGTCTGCGAAGCAGAGGTCGACGAACTGCTCCGGGAACACGTGCTTGTCGATCTTTATCCTATTGTGCGACGCGCGCTCCGGGTCGGCTCACGCTCGTACTCGATCAAGAAACTCGAGCCGTTATACATGGGGCAGAGCTTCGCGACGAAGAGGGTGTGACGAGCGGTGCACAGTCGGTTGTGGAGTTCGCTGAAGCGAGCGAGCAATTGCGCTCGCACCTGCCTGAGGTGAATCTTGAGGGCCAACGCAGACTCGACGCGATCGCTGACTACAACAGGTACGACTGCGTTTCGACGCTTCGTCTGCGTGACTGGCTACTCGAGATCGCCAAGGAGCACGCAGTCGAACCGTTTCCGATCGACACGGTAGATCGCGCGGAGGATCCACCGATTGAGCTCAGCGCGATCGGTGCAGAACTGCTCGGCTTAGCTGAGATGGCTGAGGAGCCGGCAGCCCGCACCGCGCTGAAACTTGCATCGAGCGCAATCGACTATCACTCCCGCGAGCAAAAGTCGTTCTGGTGGGCTCACTACGCGAGGCTAACCGACCCGATCGAGGACTGGGCGGACACGCGAGATGTCGTGGTCATCGAACCCGACGTGAGCTACGTTGAGGAAGACTGGCATAAGCCTTATCGGGCGCGCAGTGAGAAGCGCACGGTCAGGCTCGTTGGCACGATCGCACCGGGGAGTTCGCTCAAACCAGGTACTCAAGTGTTTGCGATGTACGACCTACCCGCGCCATTTCCTCATCGTAGTGAACCGGGGGCGAGGGCATCACGCCAGGTCAGAATCGTGGATCGGCACGACGATGGGGTAACTATCGAAGAGTCGCTCGGCCAAGCGCTCGAGCGATTTGATACGTTGCCGATCGCACTCACGCCAGGGCCGCCTCCGAACGCAGGTCAGCAGAAGCCAGCCATCGAGCACTGGGGGCGACAGCTTGCGGCCGCGACCGCTTCAGCCACTCGGTTCAAAGATCCGGTGTATGAACTGCTGACACGCTCAAAGCCAGTTCTTTCGGGCGGTGAGTCGCTTGTAGATCCACAATCAGGTCAGGCCCTTCGAACTGGTGGTGACGAAGATCACCGGGTCATTGGTGCGGTGACGTCGACCTTGCTCGACCTTGAGCACTCGTCGCTCGCGGTTCAGGGCCCTCCGGGAACCGGCAAGACGTACCTTGCAGCCCGGGTCATTCGAAAGCTCGTGGAGTCGCACGGTTGGCGCATCGGAGTCGTTGCGCAGTCGCACAAGGTCGTTGAGAACGTGCTTGAGGCGGTTGTGCGGGCGGGGCTTGACCCCTCGAGAGTGGCCAAAGTTCCGCAGAGCGGCAAACTCGACGAGGATGCGCCAGCCCCGTCGTACACGGTGTTGAGAGCGAACGGTCACGCGCGCTTCTTGTACGAGCACGAAGGCGTGGGCGCGGTCATCGGAGGTACTGCTTGGGATTTCGCGCACCCTGACCGGATAGCGAGACGAAGCCTCGACCTACTGGTCATTGATGAGGCGGGACAATTCTCGCTCGCACCCACAATTGCGGCTTCTGTCTCTGCCAAGCGACTCCTGTTGCTTGGTGATCAGCAACAGCTCCCGCAGGTTTCTCAAGGGGCCCACCCCGAGCCAGTGAATATGTCGGCGCTGAGCTGGCTTCTGGGCGAGCACGAGACAATGCCAGACGGTTACGGATACTTCCTCGCCGACACGCGGCGCATGCATCCGGCTCTCTCGGCGGTGGTGTCAGAGCTTTCGTACGAGCATCGCCTTCGTTCGCACCAGAGCACGCGGTTACGTGAGGTCGAAGTTGAATCGGGGGAGAGCCCTGAGCCGGGACTCCACTGGATTCCAGTTGAGCACACCGGAAACGCGACGAGTTCGCCCGAAGAAGCAGCCGAGATTGTGAACACCGTGCGGAGGCTGCTCGGTGGCGGGCTCAAGCTCCGCCAGAAGAACCAAGCTGGAACGGTGGTGTCGTCTCGCCCGATCGAAGCGGGCGACATAATTGTTGTGGCCGCATACAACGCACAGGTGGAGTGCGTGAGCGATGCGTTGCGAGCTGCTGGGTTCGGTGACATTCGGGTGGGCACCGTGGATCGGTTTCAGGGGCAAGAAGCCGTGTTCTCACTCGTCAGCCTCGCCGCTTCGAGCGCTGAAGACGTTCCGCGCGGACTCGAGTTCCTTCTGATGCGGAACCGTCTCAATGTCGCGATCAGCAGGGCGCAGTGGGCAAGCTACCTATTCTCGAGTCCTCGGCTCGGCGACGGGCTCCCTACCTCGGCTGAAGGGCTCTCAGCGCTTTCTGGCTACCTTCGGCTTACCGAGCGCGGGTAACGTGGAGGAATGGTGAAAGTTCCCGGACCCTTTAAGACGCCGCCGTCGCTGAGCCTTGATTCTGTGACACCCGCAGACGTCCCAGAGCGCCCTTTGGCAGCGCCCCGCACTGCGGGGGCCTCGAAGCGCTCTGCAGTACCCGCGTTTGAGGTGATGCAGATTACCGACGAGGTAGCAAAGCGCCGCGCTGCTGGACACGACGTCGTGTCGCTCTGCGCCGGAGAACCGAGTGCCAGGCCCGCTCCTGGAACGCTGCAGCCCGCGGGGTACACGGGCCCCCTCGGAACGATTCCGCTGCGCGAAGCAATCGCTACCCACTACCTCGAGTGGTATGGCGTTTCCGTAGATCCGGCAACCGTTGCCGTAACGACGGGATCATCCGGAGCCTTTCAACTCGTGTTCCTTACGGCGTTCGATCCCGGAGACAAGGTCGCGCTCGTGAGCCCGGGGTACCCCGCGTATCGAAACATCCTCACTGCCCTCGGCATCGAGGTCATCGAGATTCCGACGGGACCAGAGACTCGATATCAGCCGACACCCGAACTGCTTGAAGCAGCGGTGTCCGAGCACGGCCAGCTCGCGGGGCTCATTGTCGCGTCACCCGCAAATCCAACCGGCACAATGCTCGGCCGCGAAGAACTCACTGCACTGAGTGACTGGTGCAACAAACATGGCGTGCGACTCATAAGTGACGAGATCTATCACGGCATTACATTCCCTGAACCGGGGGCACCCGATCCACGTGGCGTAAGCGCGATTGAATTGAGCCGCGAGTCAATCGTCATCAGTTCGTTCTCAAAGTACTGGGGCATGACCGGGTGGCGCCTGGGTTGGGCAATTCTGCCGAAAGAACTTGTTGCGCCATTCGAGTCTCTCGCGTCGAACTTTGCACTTTCGCCACCCGCGCCAGCGCAGGAACTCGCGATGCGCGCTTTCACTCCCGAGACCTATGCCGAACGCGATGCAGTCGTAGAAACGTTCGCTCGGGCGAGGACTTTGATCCTCGACGCAGCACAAGACCTTAATTGGGGCACTTCGGCGCCGTCAGACGGTGCGTTCTACTACTATTCAGAACTTGGCCCACAGCTCGAACGCTTCGGCGACTCCTCGACCTATGCCCGGGCACTGCTCGAACAAGCAGACGTGGCGGTGGTTCCTGGCAGCGACTTCGACCCCGTGGCCGGCCACCGGGCGGTGCGCCTCTCGTACGCTGCCGGAGAAGCCGCAGTCACCGAGGCGCTCGAGCGCATTATCGCGTTTCAGAAGGCATGAAACAGCTTGCGCGCCCGATCCACACAACTGTGACCGGGCGCGCGAGCTCTCGAAACAACGTGGATTAGTACTCGATGACGCTGCGAATTCCGCGGCCCTGACGCATCTCGGCAAACGCTGCGTTAACGTCCTCAAGCTTGATGCGGTCAGTGACCATTGAGTCGAGATCGACGAGACCCTTGCCGAAGTGTGACTGCCAGACGCGGAGCGTGGTGATGAGCTCGCCCCCTCGCTCAGCATCGAGGATTTGAAGGGGGCCGAGGAGACGCCGCGCTACGTGCGCGGCCTCTGACGCATCAATGAGGTCGGTAAGACCCTCGCTCCAGATCTCCGAAAAGAGCGTGACTCCGGTGCTTCTTTTTCGCTCACCATACGTTGCCGCGCGTTCGGCCTCCTCGAGCGCAAGTTCGAGACCCTCCCAACGATCGCAGCGTGATCGACCAATAACTAGGTCGAGATCGTCTAGGTGCGCAATGACCCGATCGACGTCGCGGTCTCGCGCGAGTAGTGCGAGATTCTCGTGCCACTGTGCGAAGAATATGGGCAGATCCTCCTCCAGATGCAACGGTTCGAGCGCGGGAAGGAGCTGTGCGGCCTCGTGACTCTGAGAGATCCCGACGAGAGCCACGAGTGGTGGTTCTGGCATGTTGCCCCACAAGCTCTCGCTGATGTGCCGAGTCACCGAGACATTGCCCGTGACCATGAGCTGCAGGAGAGCCTCACGTAGGGTTCCGTGCAAGGAGGTGAGCGCCTGGTTTTGCTCGAGTGAAACGCTCACAAGCGCAAGAACGCTCGACAGTACGTTTCGTGAGACATCGTCAAATCCACGACTGAGTGTGAGCGCGAGCATGCCGCTCGGGTGGTTCGATTCGCCGAGCAGCTGCAGTACGACCTCAAGTTCGGGACCGGCCTGCACCGAGTGAAATCGATGCCCAGATGCCAGGGTTCGCTGCACGATCGGAGTGAGTTCGTCCTCGCGTACATTCCGGCCGTCAGGCGGATCCACTGTGGTCACCGGTCGTCCGAGCGGATCGTAGAGCGCGACACCGCACCCGAGTTGCCTGGCGGTCTCACGGAGTGTGGCGGTGAGCCCGTCGCGTCGCGTTGCGGCGTTCGCGATCGCCTTCTGTGCCCGGAGTGAGCGGATCGAGCGGTCGCTCTGATCGCGCTGCACGATACGCGCTGCCTCTTGCAGAAGATCCATGAACGAGATCTCGTAGGGTACGTCGAAGAGAATGAGGCCGTGACGCCTGCAGGCGTCCTCAAGGCCACGGGGGACGCCCCGGTGGATGACATCACTGCCGAAGCCCACACCGATGACCCCGTGCGCGGCGATGAGTGCGGCGTAGTTCTCGTAGATCTCGGCGACCTCGGCGTTACTCTTGCGAACCACGGGAATGGACTCGTCTGCCGGATCAGTAATGGGAAACTGCCAACCGAGGGTGAGGATCACCTCGGCAGGGCCGAGAAACTGGGTCGGGTCTATGAGGTCTGTGGCGTGCAACCATTCAAACTCGCGGTCGAGCGCTCGTGATGTCGCATCATCACCGTCATCGCCGCCAACCAACACTCTCAGATGCAGTGAAGGATTAAGTAGGAGCTTGCGAAGACTGAGTGCCACAATCCGATAGTAGTCCGCTACGCGGTGAGCCGGATCGGTGTGCCCGTGTTGATGCCGAGTCGCGCCTGGAGCGCTTCGGTGACGACGGGCGATTCGGTGTCGATTCCGAGGATCGGGAGTACCTCCGCTGCGGTCTGAAAGCTCAGCTCAACCGCCGTGATTGATTCGGCGAGTGGGCCCTCAAGCCCCGCCACTGCGCGAGAAATGGCGGATCGCGTTGCCTTCGCAAGAGCTGCGGCATCTGTCGGATCCACACTCACGTCGCCGCGCGCATACGTCACCCCGTCGCCCGTTATGACCTCGGCGACAACGAGCGGCGCATCTGCTGAATTATCGATACGCACAACAACATCGAGTTCGCCCGAGGTCGACACGGGCGCGGTTGCCGAACCAGCAAAGGGCAGCGGAATGCCGGAAGGGGCGCCACCGTGATCGTGATGATCAGGTGACGCCCCTCCGAATGAAAACTTGAGATCCATATATCCCAGGTTACGCCTGTGGGCGCTGCGAAACTTACGCGTTCGCTGCGAGGACCTCGTCGACGCTCTTGAAGTCGAGCTCAGGGAACGCGTCTGCGACACCCTTGAACGTGATGACTCCGTCGTGTGCGTTGAGGCCCTTCGCGAGTGCCTCGTCGTCTGAGAGTGCCTTGACCCAACCCTTGTCAGCGATCGCAACGATGTACGGCAGCGTTGCGTTCGTGAGTGCAGCAGTCGAGGTCTCTGGCACGGCGCCCGGCATGTTCGCAACGCAGTAGTAGATCGAGTTGTGCACCTGGAAGGTGGGGTCGTCGTGCGTGGTCGGACGCGAGTTCTCGAAGCAGCCGCCCTGGTCGATCGCGATATCGACGAGCACCGAGCCCGGCTTCATCTGCGCAACCATCTCGTCGGTGACGAGCTTCGGCGCCTTCTCACCTGGGATGAGCACCGAGCCGATCACGAGATCCGCTTCCTTCAGAGCCTCAGTGATGTTGTGCGCGTTCGAGGTGCGGGTCTGAATACGACCGTTGAACTCGTCTTCAAGCTGCTTCAAGCGTGGAATGAAGATGTCGATGACAGTGACGTCTGCACCCATACCGTAGGCGATGCGTGCCGCCTGCTCGCCAGCAGCGCCGCCGCCGATGACGACGACCTTGCCGCGACGGGTAGCCGTGACGCCGCCGAGCAGCATGCCGCGGCCGCCGTTTGCCTTCATAAGTGAGTAGGCGCCAACCTGCACCGAAAGGCGGCCGGCAACCTCAGACATTGGGGCGAGCAGCGGAAGCCCGCGGTTTGGCAACTGCACGGTCTCGTACGCGATCGCGGTGGTGCCCGACTTTACGACTGCCTCGCTGAGCGTCTTGTCTGCTGCGAGGTGCAGGTAGGTGAACAGCACCTGATCCTTGCGCATCTTGTCGTACTCGGCGGGGATCGGCTCCTTGACTTTGAGGATCATGTCGGCGTCTGCCCACACCTGGTCTGCCGATGGAACGATGGTTGCGCCCGCTGCGATGTACTCGTCATCAGTGATCGCTGATCCGAGGCCAGCGCCCGCCTGCACGAGAACCTCGTGACCGCGACGCTTGAGTTCGAACACGCCAGCCTGCGTGATGGCGACGCGATTCTCGTTGTTCTTGATTTCGGTGGGAATACCGACGCGCATGATCTTCTCCAAATAAATGCGTAAATTGTGTCGATTGAATTTCGCGAGATACTCCGTCGTATTTCGACTTCAGGGGTCGAAACCACGGAAGAGTCGCGCTAGGGTTGAAGTATATTCGATTTCCATCGAGATTTGATGAATTCTCTTCGGATTTCGTGCGGATGCCCCTGGTAGGTGAAGCTGAGGAGAGATTTTGCCCATGGACTCGAAGAATCTGCGCCCAGAGCTCGATCTAGACGCCATCGACCGCAAGATCTTAGACGAGCTCCAGTTGAACGGTCGAATTACGAATGCTGAGCTCGCTGAGCGTGTGGGCGTTGCGGCCTCGACCTGCATTGCGCGCGTGCGTAACCTCGTGACGCGGGGTGTGATCTCGGGGTTCACCGCGTCGGTCGATCCGCGTGCAATGGGTCTCGATCTGCAGGTGCTCGTCAGCGTCACTGTGCGGTCGGGTGCGCGGCAGCGCATCGCCGAGATGAGCGACGAGCTTCGCGCGCTTCCTGAAGTGATGCAGCTGTTCTTCCTGGGTGGCGTCGAAGACTTCATCATCCATCTCGCGGCTCGCGACTCAGACCACGTGCGAGATTTCGTCATGGAGCACCTTTCGGCGCACCCCGCAGTTTCGTCAACCCGCACGAGCATTGTGTTCAGCCATCACCAAAATCCGGTGCGTTCGGCCTAGTTTGTCGGGTGAGACGGCCTGCCTGGCGAAGTCCTCGGCTCCCACGTAGTGTGGTGCTTCAGGGCATCGAATCGAAAGGTGGATCGCTGTGGCTCGTGCACTGCTGATCGTTGACGTGCAGAATGACTTCACTGAGGGTGGTGCGCTCGGGGTCGAAGGCGGATCGAGGGTTGCCTCAGGCGTGACCGAACTCCTGCAAGACCCGCGAAGCTCGGAGCAGTACGAACTCATTGCCGCGTCACGTGATTGGCACGACGCCGAGGGCGACAACGGCGGGCATTTTGCGAGTGAGGGTGCGGATCCAGATTTTGTCTCGACCTGGCCTGTGCACTGTGTTGCGGACACGAATGGGGCCGACTATCACCCGTCGCTAGACATCGATCACATCGATGTGCATGTTCGCAAAGGCATGGGGGAGCCCGCCTACTCTGCGTTCGAGGGTGAAGCAGTAGACGGCAGCACGCTTGCAGAGGTTCTCCGCTCGCGAGGAATCGACGAGCTCGATGTTGTTGGCATCGCGACCGATTATTGTGTGCGGGCATCGGCACTCGATGCAGTGAATCAAGGCTTGCGGGTGCGCGTGCTCAGCGACCTCATCGCGGGCGTTGCCGCTGAGTCTTCGGTGGCGGCCCTCAAGGAGCTTGCGGCGGCTGGTGTTGAAATCGTCTGATCCCTATCGGGTCAGTGATTGAACGGCGTGATGCGAGCCTCGTGTGCGTCGAGAGCGAGCTCGGCCGCGCGAATCGCTTTCGAACTATAGCGGCCGATTGCGCGCTCCTCATTGAGCGCGGTGCGCTGAGCTTCAAGCGCGAGGCGAGCGAGTCGGGCGTAGGCGGCTGCGGGCGTTTCGGTTGTCGGGTGCGCACCGGTAGGCGGTGCATCAAAACTCAGTGGTGCGATCGCATTTCGAGTGCTCGTCTTTGCGCGTTCGACTGCCGCATCGGGCGAGATCGTGCGCTCCGGATCCTCGGTTTCGAGACTCAACTCGTCGTCGATGGCGTCAACTCCGGCCTCGACTAGGTCGCGCCCGAGAGCTGCGAGCTCAGTGCGATCGAGTCCGCTCTTCACGCCCGCGGGCCAGAGCCAGCGAATCACTGCGGGAAGTGTGAGCCCGTGTAAGAGCAGCGTGAACACCGCGACGAGGAACGCGATGAGCACGATCTGGGGGCGGTAGGGAACCTCGGAGGGGATCGATTGGGCGGCAGCAAGCGTGACAACGCCGCGCATCGCGCTCCAGCTGAGTACGACGCCCTCGCGCCAGCCGAGTTGCTGCTCGAGGTCGTGGTCGAGATCGGCCTGAGCCCGTTGCCTGAGAAGCTGAATCCGCCTGGCTGCGCGCTCATCGTCGCCCTTGCCTTTTCGTGCGAGGCGCTCTTCAAGCCTCGAGATGCTGTCTCCGCGCGACTGATTTCTTCGCTCCTGACCCCGCATCGAGAAGATGAGCGGAACGATAAACAGGGCGCGACACACGATCAGCAGGGCGACGAGACAGACCGAAATAAGTGTGATCTTGCCAAGATGGAACGGTGATCCGAGCACCTCGTTGACGAGTTCGTGAAGCTGCAGACCCATGAGCAAGAACACGCCGTTTTCGAGGATGAACTGCAGCGTGCGCCAGTTCAGGCGCTCGTTCGTGCGGGTGATGGCGTTGAAGTGGCGTGCCGAAGAGTGCCCGGTGTAGAGCCCGGTTACCACGACCGCGAGTACACCAGAAGCGCCGATCTCTTCTGCCGGAATGAACGAGATGAAGGGCACGACAAACGAGATGAGCGTGTCGTAGACCGGGTTGTTGATGCGCGACCGGATCCACACAGTAATAACGCCCATGATGAGCCCAACGGCGAGTGCGGCGACTACGGAATACGCGAACGAACCCGCGGCGTTCCAAAAGACGAAGCCGCCGCCAACCGCGGCGAGGGCGGTGCGCAGGAGTACGAGCGAGGTCGCATCGTTGACGAGGCTCTCGCCCTCGAGGATCGAGATGATGCGTTCTGGCAGGCCGAGGCGCTTACCAATCGACGTTGCTGCCACGGCGTCGGGCGGGCTGATCACTGCACCAAGTGCGATTGCGACCGGGAGAGGTAGCTGGGGAACGGCAAGGTGCAGCAGCACTCCGACAATTACCGCAGATATAAGCACCAACAAGACCGAGAGTCCCGCGACGGGTCTCAAATTCCGCCGAAAATCAACGAATGGCACGTTCACGGCCGCCGCGTACAAGATGGGCGGAAGAACGCCGAGCAAAATAATCTCGGGGTCGATCACGATGAGCGGAACCCCGGGAATGTACCCGATGCCGATGCCGACGAGCACGAGTGCTAACGGTGCTGCGATACCGATTCGACCGCTGAGGAGTGACACACCGACAAGCACGATGACTGCGGCTACGGCGATGAGTCCAAACTCCATAACCTCTAGAATCTCACGTCACAACTACCTGAGAAAAACTGAAATCGTAAAAATCTGCCAGGCGCGTAATCTCGGGTTCGAGCGCTTGGGTGTCGATCGTCTCGCCGGGAAACGCGGTGAGTTCGAGGGCAGAGTTCTTGGTATTTCTGCGCCAAGTTCCGACGACACGGCCGTCGCACACGATGGTTGCGAGGAACATGCCGTTCTTGCCGGGCACAATGCGATCCAGCATTCCGGGAGCGAGCTGCGGTTCGCGATTGTTGTACCCGAGCAAGTGCTCGTCGAAGGCTGCGAGCAAGCGCCAGGTTGGTTCGGCGCTGGGCTGCTCCGTCGCCGCATCGAGGCTGTGTGGATCGACCCAGAGCGCACCGGCCGCGCCAGTAACTGTGTCCCGCTGCGCCGCCATCACCGCGCCCGACTCCTCGGCGAGCAGGAACGCACGCTTCACGTCCGTCGCCTTCATATTGGTCCACCACGCGAGGTCTTTCTGCGAAGCCGCGCCGCGCCCGCGAACGTATCGCGCCGCGAGTTCCTGGAGCGCTTCGTCGCCTGTCAGGCTTCGGGGACTCTCGATCCACTCTGATGCGAGCACGATGCGCGGTTCAGAATCGGCGTCGACGGGACCGAAGGTGGTGATTCCGTTCTGACAGAGCCACCAAATGAGGTGATACCGCCAGTTCGACTGCCATTCAACGCCCGCCTCGGTCCACACCGTGCCGAGTTCATCGCGGCTCAGGCTTTTGCCTCCCGAGAGAGCTTGCACTGTGATGTCGGTCACTCGCTCGAGCACTGCGTCGCTCATACCGAGGTACTCGCGGCGCTTCGGCGCACCGGCGAGCATGCGTGGGTTTGTAAGGCTCTGGATCCACCCAATATCTTGCGCGGCCACGAGGTGCACCGTGCCGCGCATTGGCCAAGAGCGCACAATGAGTCGTTCGCCCAGAGCCTCGCGCACGTTGGCTGCCGTGAGGTCAGGTGCGCGTGAGCCGACTGCCCACTGCGATGACCGCCAGTCCTGGCCCTGCAGCGCGAACAGGTGGTGTACCACCGCGAGCACGCGCTCAGTTGGCCGTTCACCTGGCCGCGGATCGCCGACCCCTGCGCCGTCGAGGCCGAGCGCGCGCATGCGCACGTTTAAAAGGTCTGCGTCGCTGAGCGAAACTTTAGAATCTGGCACGTGCGTATTGCTTTGGTACGAGGCTGTCGGCGCTAGGAGCCCGCAGCTCGGCCGCCCACGAGATAGGCAGGTGCGGATTCGCGAGCAGAGGCCGGCCGAGGAGAATGACGTCGGCCTGACCAGAGGCGAGAATGCCCTCGGCCTGGAACGCCGTGGTGATGAGCCCGACAGCGCTGACTGGTGTGCCGCGCTCGCGCACCTGTGAGGCGAGCGCCACTTGGTACGAGGGGCCGGTAGGAATGTGGGCTCCGGCAACATTCGCGCCAGACGAGACGTCAATGAGGTCTGCGCCGTCTTCGATAAGCCAGGAGCCGACGATCGAGGCGTCATGAGGCGAGAACCCGCCGTCGACCCAGTCGGTCGCCGAAATACGCACGAGCATTGGCAGGTCTGGGTGTTCTGCGCGAACAGCACGTACGACTTCGCGGGCGAGCCGGGCACGGTTTTCGAGCGACCCACCGTATTCGTCTTGCCGCGTGTTCGAGATCGGCGAAAGAAACTCATGCAGTAGGTAGCCGTGAGCGGCGTGGATCTCGACCGCGTCAAACCCCGCGCGCACGGCGCGTGATGCGGCGTCGACAAAGGCCTGCACGGTGCTCGTGATCTCGTCGACGGTGAGTTCACGCGGTGTGGTGAAATCCTCGCTGAACGGAATCGCAGACGGCGCGACGGTCTGCCAGCCACCCTGGTCTTCGGGAATTGAACCAGAACCCTCGCCCGGGAACATTGGTGGTGTGCTCGCCTTGCGCCCCGCGTGAGCCAGCTGGATCGCGATCTTGGCCCCGTGTGCGTGCGCGAGCGGTGTGATGCGAGCGAAGGCGCGTTCCTGCTCTTCATTCCACAGGCCAAGATCTTGCGGTGAAATGCGCCCCTCGGGAGTCACTGCCGTTGCCTCAACGATTACGAGTCCCGCACCACCGCGCGCGAGCCCACCGAGATGTTGCAGATGCCAGTTGCCGGGAACGCCGTCGAGGTCGAACGCCGAGTACTGGCACATAGGCGCAACCCAGAGTCGATTGCGGATCTCGAGCCCGCGAAGCAAGTACGGTTGGAAGAGCAGGGGATTGGCCATGCGTTCCAGCGTAGCGGGGCACGCGCCCTTCGCATTGGAAGCTTCGATGTCGGTGGTCTGTGCCAGGCTAGCTGTCGAACATACCTGAGGAGGACAGATGCGTGAGATCAAGTGCCCGCACTGCGGCAAGGCGTTCACTGTTGATGAGGCAGGGTACGCCGACATTCTCAAACAGGTTCGAGACGCTGAGTTTGAGCAGCAGCTTCACGAGCGCCTTGAATTGGCGGATCAGGAGAAGCAGAGTGCGCTCGAGATAGAGCGAGCGAATGCCGCTGCGAAGTTGCAGCAGGCTGCGGCAGCGAAAGACGCTGAAATTCAACAGCTCAAATCGGCGCTTGAAGCGGGGGAGACCTCGCAGAAGCTCGCGGTAGCAGAGGCGCTCGGTGAGGTTGAGAAGCAGCGAGACGGATTGCAGAATGAGCTCGCCCAGCTGAAGCGAGACCAGGCAGCGGCGGCTCAACTTGCTGAGTCGAAACTCGAGGCTGAGGTGCAGCGCGTTGCTGCAGAGAAAAATGCCGAAGTGCAAGAGCTCAAGTCAAAGCTTGAGTCGATCGGCTTGAACCAGCAATTGGCGATCACTGAGGCGGTTGGTGTCGTTGAAAAGCAGCGAGATGAGTTCAAAAACGGGCTCGAGCGAGCAGAACTGGAGAAGCAACTTGCCGAGCAGTCGCTGAAAGAGCGCTACGAGATTCAGATCAAAGATCGTGAAGAGCAGATCGAACGTCTGCGTGACCTGAAGGCTCGGCTCTCCACGAAGATGATCGGTGAGACGCTCGAACAGCACTGCGAGAACAGCTTCAACCAGGTTCGAGCGATGGCGTTTCCTAATGCCTACTTCGAGAAAGACAATGACGCTCGAACCGGCAGCAAAGGCGACTTCATCTTTCGCGATACCGATGCGAACGGGGTTGAGATCGTCTCGATCATGTTCGAGATGAAGAACGAGGCCGACACGACCGCCACTAAGCACAAGAACGAAGACTTCTTGAAAGAGCTCGACAAGGATCGCAATGAGAAAGGGTGCGAGTACGCGGTGCTCGTTTCTCTGCTTGAGCCAGACAGCGAGCTATACAACACCGGCATCGTCGATGTATCGCACAAGTACCCGAAGATGTACGTGGTGCGGCCGCAGTTCTTCATTCAGATCATCACGCTCATGCGCAACGCCGGGTTGAACGCGATGAAGTACAAGACCGAGCTCGAACTCGTGAAGGCTCAAAACATTGACATCACGCATTTCGAGGAGCACCTAGATAACTTCAAAGACTCCTTTGGCAAGAACTACGATCTGGCATCGAGGCAGTTTCAGGCAGCGATCGAGCGCATCGATAAGTCGATCACCGAAATGCAAAAAGTGAAAGAAAACCTGCTGAAGTCAGAGAACAACCTTCGGCTCGCCAACAACAAGGCACAAGAGATGTCGATCAAGAAGCTCACGCGCGGCAATCCGACAATGCAGGCAAAATTCGCAGAGGTTGAGCGCGTACAGCGAGAAATTGACGAAGCCGAGAAAGACTTCCAAGTATGAACCTGGGGCGACTGCTCGAAACGACCGTTTTCACAGAGCCCGACGAAGCCTACGCGTCGTTCGAACAGTGGGCGTGGGAAGAGCGCGGACTTCGGCTGTATCCGGCGCAGGAGGAAGCGATTCTCGGAATCACGCTTGGCAGCAACGTCATACTCGCGACACCTACAGGTACGGGCAAGTCGCTCGTCGCAATGGGGGCTCACTTCATTGCGCTCGCTGAGGGGCGTCGCACTGTGTACACGGCGCCGATCAAAGCTCTAGTGAGCGAGAAGTTCTTCGATCTCGTGAGCGTTTTCGGTGCTGCGAACGTCGGCATGGTGACTGGGGACAGCTCGATCAATGCTGACGCGCCGATCCTCTGCTGCACCGCGGAGATCCTCGCAAACCTCGCCATCCGCGACAAAGACGTTGACAACGCTGATGCGGGCGGAATCACGCAGGTGATCATGGACGAGTTTCACTACTATGCAGACCCTGATCGCGGTTGGGCATGGCAAGTGCCGTTGCTGCTTATGCACGATGCGCAGTTTCTGCTCATGTCGGCAACTCTTGGTGATGTCACTGAGCTTGCTGCAGACCTGTCAGATGCGACTGGCAGAGATACCGCGCTGGTTACCGGAGTGGAACGCCCTGTACCGCTCGAGTTTCGATACGCGGTAGCGCCCGCGCACGAGGTCGTCGAACAGTTGGTCGCAGACGGTGAGACGCCTGCCTATCTCGTGCATTTCAACCAGTCGCACGCGGTCGAGCAGGCCCAGGCGTTATCGAGTATCAAAGTGGTGGATCGAGCGGGGCGTGACAAAATTGCCGAGGTCATTGGGGGCTTTCGGTTCTCCGCAGGATTCGGGCAGACACTCTCACGGCTCGTACGCTCCGGCATCGGGGTGCACCATGCTGGCATGCTGCCGAAGTATCGGCGCCTCGTCGAGCAACTCGCACAACGAGGGCTACTCAAAGTCATTTGCGGCACTGACACCCTTGGGGTCGGAATCAATGTGCCGATCCGCACGGTCGTCATCTCTGCCCTGACGAAATTTGACGGCGAGAAAATGCGCAGGCTCTCTGCGCGCGAGTTTCACCAGATCGCTGGCCGCGCGGGTCGCGCCGGATACGACACCGAGGGTGATGTGGTCGTGCTCGCGCCGGAGCACGAGGTCGAAAACGCGAAGCAGAGCGCGAAGGCCCTGGCGAAAGCAGCGGCTGGCAAGAAGATCGGTAAGGGGCCCAAGAAGAAAACACCACCCCAGGGTTTCGTGGGGTGGAGCGAGCAAACCCTCGAAAAGCTGGTTGGCTCGCAACCCGAACCGCTCGTGAGCCGAATGCGTGTCACTCACTCAATGGTGCTCGGCGTCATCGGCCGTGGAGAATCGTGGGAGGGCGAGGCGCTCAACACGATGCAGATGCTCATCTTCGACAGCCACGAGCCCAAAGCCAAGCAGTATGAGCACGCGCGCACCGCGATCGAGATCTTCCGTACGCTGCGCAACGGCGGAATCGTCGAGGTGCACGAGGAGAACGGGCAGCGCCTGCTTCGTCTCACGGTCGAACTGCAATCGAACTTCGCACTGAACCAGCCGCTTTCACCGTTTGCGCTCGCTGCGATTGAGCTACTCGACCCCGAGTCTGCAACCTACGCGCTCGACGTGATCTCGATCATCGAGGCCACGCTCGAAGATCCACGTGCGATTCTGCGAGCCCAAGAGCATCGCGCGCGGGGCGAGGCCATCGGGGCGATGAAGGCCGAGGGGATCGAGTACGACGAGCGTATGGAATTGCTCGAGGAAGTGACGTATCCAAAGCCTCTCGCGGAGTTGCTGGGCGAAGCGTACGAGGTATACGTCAAAGACGTTCCCTGGGCGCGGGACTACGAACTGCGCCCGAAGTCGGTCGTTCGAGACATGATCGAGAGGGCCTTCGGGTTTCGCGATCTGGTGTCGTTTTACCAGCTCGGTCGGGCCGAGGGCGGCGTGCTTCGCTACCTTTCCGATGCCTTCCGCGCATTTGAGCGAACGATTCCAGAATCTGCGAAGTCTCCCGAACTCGAAGAGCTCATCGACTGGCTCGGTGAACTCGTGCGGCAGGTTGATTCGAGCCTCATCGATGAGTGGGAAGAACTGCAGCATCCCGAGCGAGCCGAAGAGATCGCCGCTCGCCACGAAGCAGAGGAGGCGGGTGAACTCACGCCTCCGTCGACACGGTCCGTGCTCGCAAACGAGCGCGCATTCCTGGTGATGATTCGAAACGCGCTGTTCCGTCGGGTGCAGGCTGCTGCCTTCGAGAGATACAGCGAGCTTGATGAGCTCGACGCTCCGCAGGGGTTCGGAGGTGACCGTTGGCGAGAAGCGCTCGATGGCTACTTCACCGAGTACGAGGAAATCGGGGTTGACGCATCCGCTCGGGCTGCGGCGCTGCTGAGCCTCGATCGATCCACTGCGAGTGAGGGCCACTGGCAATTCAGGCAGGTGTTCGCAGACCCGCAGGGTGATCACGACTGGGGCATCGTCGGCGAAATTGACCTCGCCGCCTCTGAAGAACTGGGCGAACCCGCGGTTCGAGTCACTCGAGTCGGGCCGCTGAACGCGGGCTGAGTGCCACATGCGCCGCACCACCTACAATCGAGGCATGACTGCACTTACCCCGCAACACTTTCTTGAGGTCGCCGATCACACCCTTTTGGCACCTACAACGACGAAGGCCGACCTCGACGCATTTCTCGAAGATGCTGCAGAACTCGGTGTAAAGCGCGTGTGCGTGAGCCCCTCGCTGCTTCCGGTCGACAAGCGCGGCCGCGAAATCGTGACCGTCGTGGGCTTTCCGTCGGGAGTGCACACCGCCGAGGCAAAGGCGTTCGAAGCAGCCCAGGCCGTGCGCGACGGTGCAGACGAGATCGACATGGTCGTGAACCCGGGCCTCGTGCAGGCGGCTGATTGGGAAGGGTTGCGCGCAGAGATTCGCGCCGTGCGCGACGCGTGCCCCGACCACGTGCTCAAGGTGATTATTGAAAGCGCGTCACTGTCCGATGAGCAGATTGTTGCCTGCAGCCAGGCTTCGGAGAGCGCCGGTGCTGACTTTGTGAAGACCTCGACCGGCTTCCACTCAGCAGGCGGCGCGAGCGCGCACGCAGTGCGCCTCATGGCAGAAACAGTGGGCGACCGCCTCGGTGTGAAAGCCTCGGGTGGTATTCGCACAGCTGAGACGGCGCGCGAAATGTGGGAAGCAGGAGCAACCCGCTTCGGTGTTTCCGCAACCGCCGCCATCGTCGCCGATTGGGAGTCAGAAGGCTCGACCTCAGCCGACTCCGGCTACTAGGCGTCGAAGGCCTCTCCCAGCAGTTTGAGGGCGCGGGCGCGATCCACACCGAGATCGCGCAACCCCCGCGCAGCATCGAGCGCGATTTGGCGCGCACCCGACTCGATCGGGTCGTCACCGAACTGAACAAACGTGCCCGCCCGGCCCCGCCCCTCAACCACGCCTGCCGCCTCAAGCGAGCGGTAGGCAGACGCCACGGTGTTCGTCGCCAAGCCGAGCTCAGCCGCAAGCGCCCGCACGGTTGGCAGCTTCGCGCCGGGAACGAGCGCGCCCGACTTGACGGCCGCGACAACACTGTCGTGAAGCTGCCGAAAAGGCGGAACTGATGATGCGGGGTCGATGGTGAAATCGGGGGAAGCCATGCATTCAGCATAGAATCTCACCATGCGACTCGGTGTGATCGACGTAGGTTCAAACACAGTTCACCTGTTGGTGGTTGACGCACACCCGGGAGCGAGTCCGAACCCGTATCACTCGCAGCGCTCGACGTTGCGGCTCATGCGCTACCTCGACGACCAGGGCGCAATTACCGAAGAGGGCATTACCGGCATCATCTCGGCGATCAACGAGGCCGTGGCCATGGTTAAAGAGATCGGCGTCGATGACCAGATCGCGACGGCGACGAGCGCACTGCGCGAAGCTGCGAACGGCGAAGAGGTGCTCGCCCGAATCGAGCGCGAGACCGGCGTGAAGCTCGATGTGCTTTCGGGCGAAGACGAGGCGCGTATCACCATGCTTGCGGTGCGCCGCTGGCTCGGTTGGTCGGCCGGCGAGATCTTGCTTTTCGACATTGGCGGTGGATCGTTCGAGATCGCCCAAGGCGCCGACGAGTACCCCGATGTACAGGTTTCGCTACCGCTGGGTGCGGGTCGATCCACCATTTTGTATTTGCCGCAAGACCCGCCGTCAGCCGACGACATCTCGCGCTTGCGAGCTCACGCCAGGGCAGAGTTCACGAAGGTTCGCAACGAACTCTTTAGGGGCAGGCCAAAGCCAAAGCGAGTGGTTGGAACCTCGAAAACGATCCGCTCACTCGCAAGGCTCATCGGTGGACCGCCAGACCCAGACACTGGCGACCTCGCGCCCCTGCACTACACAGGCCTTCGAGAGTGGGAGCCGACCCTGCGCGATATGCCGGGATCGGTCAGGGAATACTTGCCCGGTATCACTCCCGAGCGCGGGTACCAGATCATGGCGGGAGCTGTCGTGTTGCGCACCGCGATGAAGGTCTTTGGCGTGCCGACGCTCACGATCTCTCCGTGGGCACTGCGTGAGGGAATTGTGCTGCGCTACATCGATGCGCTCGACGGTCGCGGCGCTGATCCGGTTTCTTAGCGAATGGGATGGAGGAATCCACCAACGATCTAGCGGATTTCACCAAGCAAACCCCTGTTCGCAAACAGTTTCATATCAGAATCACAACCATTTCTACTACCGGTGTGCCAACCCAGCCTTGGTGGGGTAGAACTTATCATTGAGTAAGAACTGCCCACGGCTGTCGTGAGCACTCATTCTGGGAGGCATGAATGACTATCTCCACCACTAAGAAGCTGCTCGGCGCCACCGCCGCTGCTGGCTTGGTTCTCGGGCTTTCGGCCTGTGGGCAGGCGCCGGAGGAATCGAACGGCGACGCAGCTGCAGTCGATTTCACACCCTGCATCGTTTCAGATGCTGGCGGCTTCGACGATCGTTCGTTCAACCAGCTCTCGTATGAGGGTGTCGTTAAGGCTGCCGACGAACTCGGCGTCGAGGTGACTCAGGCCGAGTCGAACGGTGAGACCGACTTTGCTCCGAACCTCGAGAGCATGGTGAGCGAGGGCTGCAACGCGATCGTTTCGGTGGGCTTCGCGCTCTCGGCTGCCACGGTCGAGTCGGCGACAGCGAACAGCGATATCGACTACATTCTCGTTGACGATGCAGCTGACAATGACTTCGATGGCAACAAAGACGCAGAGAATGTCAAGCCGTTGCTCTATGACACCGCTCAGGCAGCGTTCCTCGCTGGCTACCTCTCGGCTGGCTACTCTGAGTCAGGCAAGGTCGGCACCTTCGGTGGCATGGAGTTCCCAACCGTCACGATCTTTATGGACGGCTTCCTCCAGGGAGTGAACCACTACAACGAGGTCAAGGACGCTGACGTGCAGGTTGTTGGCTGGGACGGCACGACTGGCTCATTCACCGGCGGGTTCGAAGCGAACCAGGACGCGAAGACCGTGGCGCAGAACATCCTCGATCAAGATGTAGACGTGCTGCTCCCAGTTGGTGGCCCGATCTACCAGTCGGCGCTGCAGGCTATCAAGGAGTCGAACCGCGACGTTGCGCTCGTAGGCGTTGACGCTGACCTGTTCAACACTGATGAGAGCACCCAGGACTTCGTGCTCACCTCGATTCTGAAGTCAATGGATCTCTCGGTCTACGAAGCAGTTATGTCGAGCGCGAACGGTGAGTTCGATCCTGAGGCGTACGTCGGCACCCTCGAGAACGAGGGCGTGGCACTTGCTCCGCTCCACAACTTCGAAGACAAGGTAGATGCTGAGCTCGTCGCCGAGGTTGAGGCGCTGCAGCAAGACATCATCGACGGCAACGTCACTGTGACGTCGTACCTGAACTAATTCATCTCACAGGGCTCGGGAGTGACTGGCAGAGGCTGGCCGCTCCCGAGCCTTTTGTGCGACACTACTCACCACTAGGATCGAGCACATGAAGCTTGAACTTCGAGGCATCACAAAGAGGTTTGGTGCCTTTACCGCGAATGATCATATTGATCTCGTTGTGAACGAGGGGGAGATCCACTCTCTGCTGGGCGAAAACGGCGCTGGTAAATCGACCCTCATGAATGTGCTGTACGGACTGTACCGTGCAGACGAGGGCGAGATTCTCCTTGATGGTGAGGTGCAGCACTTTGACGGCCCCGGTGACGCAATGGCTGCGGGAGTCGGCATGGTGCACCAGCACTTCATGCTTATTCCCGTGTTCACGGTCGCCGAGAACGTCATGCTTGGCCACGAGAACACGAAGGGCGCGGGCATCCTCGATCTTGCCGCGGCGAGGCAGCGTGTGCGCGAGATTTCAGACCGGTTTGGGTTCCATGTGGATCCCGACGCGCTCGTCGAGAACCTTCCCGTGGGCGTGCAGCAGCGAGTTGAGATCATCAAGGCGCTCTCGCGCGACGCGAAGATTCTGGTGTTCGACGAGCCGACCGCCGTGCTCACCCCGCAAGAAACCGACGAACTCATGGCGACGATGCGCCAGCTTCGCGATGAGGGCACGTCGATTGTGTTCATTACGCACAAATTGCGCGAGGTGCGTGAGGTGGCGGATCGCATTACGGTGATCCGCCTGGGCAAAGTCGTGGGCGAAGCGGCTCCAACCGCAAGCAACGCCGAGCTGGCGTCGCTGATGGTGGGGCGCCCGGTCGAACTCACAGTGCAGAAAGACGCGCCGAAACTCGGCGACGTCGCGCTGCAGGTGGAGGGCCTGACCGTGACCGACGCTTCGGGCATTGTGCTCGTCGATGACGTGAGCTTTGACGTTAAGCGCGGCGAGGTGCTCGCGATTGCGGGCGTGCAAGGCAACGGCCAAACCGAGCTCACCGAGGCAATCGTGGGGCTTGCCGACAGTGCGCGAGGCAGCGTAAAGCTCGGCGGCAAAGAGTTGCTGGGCCGTTCTGTGCGCGACATTCTCGACGAGGGCGTGGGGTTTGTGCCTGAAGACCGCAGCGTCGACGGCCTCGTGAAAGAGTTCACGGTGGCCGAGAACATGATGCTCGATCGTTCACACGGCGAACCGTTTGTGAAGTCTGCAACGCTGCAGCTCGGCACGCTCACCGAGTTTGCGACCGAGAAGATCCAAGAGTTTGATATTCGCACGCAGGGCCCAACGCAGCCCGCGGGCAGCCTGTCGGGCGGCAACCAGCAGAAGGTGGTGATTGCGCGCGAGCTCAGCCGAGATCTCGAACTGTTTGTCGCGGCGCAGCCCACACGCGGTGTCGATGTCGGCTCGATCGAATTCATTCACCAGCGCATTGTCGAAACTCGAGACTCGGGGGTGCCGGTCATCGTGATTTCTACAGAGCTTGATGAGGTGACGGCACTCGCAGATCGAATCATGGTGATGTATCGCGGAAAGGTCGTGGGAATTGTGCCCGGAGACACACCGCGTGACCGCCTCGGCTTGATGATGGCAGGAGCACAGGCATGACCGAAACACAGAGCCCGCTCACCGCCCCCGAGGTATCGCGCTGGCGCAAGGCCTTCACAGATATCACCACCGGCAACGCGATCATCTCGCTGTTCTCGGTGCTTGCCGCGATCATCGTGGGGTCGATCATGATTGCTTTCACCGATAAAGACGTGCAGGCGGCGGCCGGGTACTTCTTCTCCAGGCCGGGCGACACGTTCGCTGCGATCTGGGATTCGGTCTCTGGGGCCTATGCGGCACTGTTCAGGGGATCCGTCTACAACTACACCGCAGATACCTTCGTGCGAGGCATTCGCCCCCTTACCGAAACGCTGAAGTTCGCAACCCCGCTCATCGCGGCGGGCCTCGGCGTTGGACTCGCGTTCCGCGCTGGCATGTTCAACATTGGTGGTCAAGGTCAGCTGCTGATGGCTGCTGCAGCTGCAGGTTACGTCGGCACGACGATGTCGATGCCTTGGCCGATCCACATGCTTGTTGCGACCGCGGCGGGCATGGCCGCGGGCGCCCTGTGGGCGGGAATTGCCGGTTTTCTCAAGGCGAAGACGGGCGCGCACGAGGTGATCGTGACGATCATGCTCAACCACATTGCGCTGTATTTGCTCGCGTGGATGCTCGCGACGCAGGGTGTGCTGCAGGCTCCGGGGTCGCAGAACCCGAAGACCGCGGCGATGCCGGATTCGGTCGTGCTCCCGAAAATTCTCGGACCCCAGTTCAACCTGCACGCTGGGCTCATTCTCGCGCTCATCGCGGTTGCGTTCACCTGGTGGCTCATTGAGCGGTCGAGCATCGGTTTCCGGTTCCGCGCCGTTGGCCTCAACCCCGAGGCTGCGAAGACCGCGGGCATCAACGTGAGCCGCGTGTACTTTACCGCGATGCTCATCGCAGGTGCGCTCGTAGGTATCGCTGGTGTGAGCCAGGTGCAGGGCACTGTCACGAGCGGCTTCGGAGGCGATATCGACGCGGGCATCGGCTTCGACGCGATCACGGTCGCGCTGCTCGGCCGATCCTCACCACTCGGTATTCTCGGCGCCGGAGTGCTCTTCGGCGCATTCAAGGCCGGTGGCTTCGCGATGCAGGCATCGCAGGGCGTGCCGGTCGAGATTGTGCTCGTCGTGCAGTCACTCATCGTGCTGTTCATCGCTGCGCCGCCGCTCGTGCGCGCTATGTTCCACCTGCCCGATCCAGAACGCAAGGCGCGAAAACTTCGCAATAAGAAGGAGGTGTCGGCATGAGCACCACCACGACCGCGGCCGCAGACCAGCCGCTCAGCGAGCAACTCCGACGCGTCTCCGTAACCTCATGGAAGGCGCCGGTCATCTTCGGCATCTTCGCGATTCTCTTCACCCTGCTCCCGCTGCTCGCCCCGCGCGAGGGCGTCACCACGTTCAGATTGAGCGGTGGTCATGAACTCACTTCGGTGCCCGACGTCGCGTTGCCCGCGACAACGACTGCGTGGATCGCAGCGGTGCTGCTCGTGCTCTGTGCGGGCTACTCGGCGCTGCGCACCCAGCAGGGCAAGCGCACACCGCTATGGCTCACGAGCGTGTACGTCTTCGTGCTGCTCGTCGGGTTTCTCGCTTGGGCCGCAGCGGGCGCCACGCTTCCGATGATCGGGTTGCTGGGCGGCGCACTCGCGCTCGCAACCCCGCTCGTGTTCGGCGCCCTCGGCGGTGTGATCGGTGAGCGCGTTGGTGTCGTGAATATCGCGATCGAGGCCCAGCTGCTGGCTGGAGCCTTCTCGGCAGCTGTCGTTGCTTCAGTCGTGTTCAACGGCGCACTCAAGAACGCGTCGATCTCTGACGCTGCTGCCGTCGCGATCGCTGGCACCGCCGGAATCGTAGCCGCGATGGTTGCGGCAGTGCTCGTGTCGCTCGTGCTGGGCGTCTTCGCGATCTCCTACTTCGTCGACCAGGTCATCGTCGGTGTCGTGCTGAACGTGCTCGTCGTCGGCGTCACCACGTTCCTGTTCTCGAAGGTGCTCGCACCCAACTCGGCACTGCTCAACTCGCCGCAGCCGTTCAAGGCGTTCGCGATCCCAGGGCTCAGCGAGATTCCCGTCATCGGGCCGGTGTTCTTCAGGCAGACCATCATCGTCTACATTATGTACGTCGTGGTGTTCCTCGTGTGGTTCGCCATGTATCGCACGCGCTGGGGCCTGAGGCTTCGCGCGGTGGGCGAGCATCCGCAGGCGGCAGACACCGTCGGCATCAAGGTGGCGCGCACCAGATACCTTAACCTCATGCTCGCCGGAGCAATCGCGGGCATGGGCGGCGCGTTTTACACGCTTGCCTCAGTGCCTTCGTTCAACCGCGAGATGACGGCCGGTGCTGGCTTCATCGCGCTTGCCGCGGTCATCTTCGGTAAGTGGGATCCGATTAAGGCGACGCTCGCCGCGCTGCTGTTCGGCTTCGCGTCGAACCTGCAGGGCGTGCTGTCGGTCATCGGTTCGCCGGTGCCGAGCCAGTTCATGCTCATGCTGCCGTACGTTGTCACGATCTTTGCGGTCGCAGGCCTCGTTGGTCGGTCGCGCGGCCCCGCGGCTTCTGGCAAACCGTATATCAAGTCTTAGGGGTGTAAGTGGCAGACATCGATTGGGCCGCGATTCGCGAGGCCGCCGTCGCGGCACTCGAGCACGCGTACGTGCCGTATTCGAAATACCAGGTGGGTGCGGCCGCACTCACCGAGGATGGGCGCATAGTCTCGGGCTGCAACATCGAAAACGCTTCGTACGGCGTGACGCTATGCGCCGAGTGCACGATGGTGGGGGATCTGCACATGGGTGGTGGCGGTAAGCTCGTCGCGTTCGTGTGTGTAAACCGCGACGGTGAAACGATCATGCCGTGTGGCAGGTGCCGCCAGTTGTTGTTCGAGCACTCTGCAGAGGGCATGCTGCTTGAAACGGTGTCAGGGATCCGCACAATCGACGAGGTACTGCCCGACGCGTTCGGTCCGCGCGATATCGACCGCATCGTTTCTTAACTTTTGAAAGGACTTTCCCGTGAGTGTCGAACCGTTTGATGCTGTTGACGTGATCCGCTCGAAGCGCGACGGCGGCGAGGTGTCAGAGCCCGCACTGCGCTGGATGATCGACGCCTACACGCGGGGGTATGTCTCTGACGCGCAGATGGCGTCGTTTGCGATGGCGGTGTTTCAGCGCGGCATGGGGCGCGACGAGATTCGCGTGATGACCGACGCGATGATCGAGTCTGGCGAGCGCATGAGTTTCGACGGGCTCTCGAAGCCGACGGTCGATAAGCACTCGACAGGGGGAGTCGGCGACAAGATCACCCTGCCGCTCGCGCCGCTCGTCGCCTCATTTGGTGTTGCCGTGCCGCAGCTGTCGGGCCGCGGGCTCGGGCACACGGGTGGCACGCTCGACAAACTCGAATCGATTCCGGGGTGGCGCGCAGCGCTCTCGAACGAAGAGATGTTCGCGCAGCTCGACGGCGAGGTGGGCGCGGTCATTTGCGCTGCTGGATCGGGCCTCGCCCCGCAGACAAGAAGCTGTATGCGCTGCGCGACGTGACGGGCACGGTTGACTGCATTCCGCTCATCGCCTCGAGCATCATGTCGAAGAAGATCGCCGAGGGTACGGGTGCGCTCGTGCTCGACGTGAAGTTCGGCTCGGGCGCGTTCATGCAGGACTACGCAATGGCGAAAGAGCTCGCCGAGACGATGGTGGCGCTCGGCACCGACTCCGGGGTGAACACATCGGCGTTGCTCACTGACATGAATGTGCCGCTCGGACTCGCGATCGGCAATGCCAATGAGGTGCGAGAGTCGGTCGAGATTCTTGCTGGCGGGGGTCCAGCCGATGTGCGCGAACTCACCATCGCGCTCGCGCAGGAGATGCTTGCGCTTGTCGGGCTCGGAGACGCTGACGTGGCAGGTGCGCTCGATAACGGGCAGGCGATGGATGCGTGGCGCAAGATGATCCGCGCACAAGACGGCGACCCCGATGCGGCCCTGCCGGTCGCGCGCGAAACCCACGTGGTGACCGCGCCGGTGTCGGGTGTTGTTTCTCGGCTTGAGGCGCTGCCGTTCGGTATCGGTGCGTGGCGACTCGGTGCGGGGCGTGCTCGTGCGGTGGATCCGGTGATCTTCGCAGCGGGTATCGACCTTCACGCGAAGCCGGGTGATGTTGTGACCGCCGGTCAGCCGCTCTTCACATTGTCGGCAGACGATGCGGCGCGCTTCCCACGCGCGCTCGAGGCGATCGAGGGGCGTGGGAGATCGACGCGGAGGCGCAGCAAGGCGCACACCAACCAGGCCCGCTCGTGCGCGAGCGGATCACTGCCTAGCTGGCGTCTGCGGAACTACCTCCAGAACCAGTTCCGCTTCTCGCGGCGCTTCCACGCCGGGTGCACGATCAGACCTGGGTCTGTGAGCCCGCGCCACGGGTTCTCCGAGTCGTGGTCGGCCTTCCAGCTTTGCGTTGCGCCGTCCATCACTGGATGATCGATGGTCTTGCCACCCGACCACCTGCGGTATGTTCCCTGCCCGTTCCCGGCATCTCGCATGCTCGCAGCATGCCCGGGCTCAAGATAGGGCTTCTTTGCCGCTGGGGTCGTCTCCGCGGCAGCCTTCTCGGATCCAGTCTTCTTGGATGTTGCGTGTTTCATGATGCACCTCCTAGGGTTACCTTCCACCGTACGCCGGTTCCTTGAAAAAGGAAGGTGTCGTTTTGAGTTCCGGGCCGTTTCACGGTAAAGTTATCTCTTGGTGCTGCGCCGGAAACGGTTGCAGAATCACCCTTTGGGATATGGTGTAATTGGCAACACTACGGTTTCTGGTACCGTCATTCTAGGTTCGAGTCCTGGTATCCCAGCCAAGTTTTGAACACTTTAAGACCCCGGTTCTGCCGGGGTTTTTGTGTTTGTAGATTCGCCTGTGGTGGTTGAGCCGGGGAATTGCGAGAGGGAAATAATGCTTGGAAGCTAACGCTCTAGAAGTTAGTTTTCAAGCCTCGTGGATCCACTTCGTCTCTTCTATGTGAGAGGATCCATCAGCTATTTCTACTTTAAGCAATCTAAAGTTGAAATAGCGTCCACCGGTGCCACCGTTAGCGCAACCGAAGCCTGAATGACGCTCCGCTAGGTCGTTCTACCGATCGACATGATCAGGCCGTATTGGTACGGTGAGAGGCGGAGTATTTCTCTCATTAGAAAAGGTGAAACATGGCGAAGTATCGCGTTCAAAACCCGGCCACAGGCGAGATTGTAGAAACTTTCGAGTCGGCGACCGATGAGCGTGTCGAGGAGCAACTTGCGGCCGCGGATGCGGTGTACCGCGAGTGGCGTGAGCGGAGCGTGCAGGAGCGCGCCGAGGTCGTGAAGCGAGTCGCTGAGATCTTCGCGGAGCGCCGTGAGGAACTCGCCGAGATTATTGCGCTCGAGATGGGCAAGACCATCGCTGAGAGCCTCGACGAAGTGGATTTCGCAACCGACATCATCGAGTACTACGCCGTGTACGGCCCGGGCCTCATCACTGATTACGAGATCCCGTCGACGATCCCGGGCAAGGCAGTCATCGAGCACCTGCCCGTGGGGGTGCTGCTCGGCGTCATGCCGTGGAACTTCCCGTACTACCAGGTCGCGCGTTTCGCAGCGCCGAACCTCGTGCTCGGCAACACGATCCTCTTGAAGCACGCAGACATCTGCGCCCGCTCGAACCTCGTCATCCAGGAGATTATGGAGCAGGCCGGCGTACCCGTGGGCGGTTACCAGGCGCTATTCACCTCGCACGATCAGATCGCGACAATGATCGCCGATCCGCGCGTGCAGGGCGTCTCGCTCACCGGTTCCGAGCGCGCAGGCGCGATCATCGGTGCGCAGGCGGGCACGCACCTGAAGAAGTGCGTGCTCGAGCTCGGTGGTATCGACCCGATGGTGGTGCTCGATTCCGACAATGTGGCTGAGGTTGCGAAGACCGCTTGGGATTTCCGCACGTACAACGTCGGTCAGGTGTGCAACTCGAACAAGCGCCTCATCGTGATGGATGACATTTACGACGAGTTCGTCGCAGAGCTCGTGAAGCTCGCTGATGGGCTCAAGCCCGGCGATCAGCTGAACATTGGTGAGGGGGAGTACGCGCCGATGTCGACCCGTGCTGCCGCTGAGACCGTTGATGCGCAGGTGAAGCAGGCGGTCGCCGAGGGGGCGCGCGTGCTCGCGGGCGGTGTGCTGTCCGACGGCCCTGGTGCGTACTACTCGCCGACCGTGCTCGTCGATGTGCCGCGCGAGTCGCAGTCGTACCGCGAAGAGATGTTCGGCCCGGTTGCGACCGTGTACCGCGTGTCGAGTGACGAAGAGGCACTTGAACTCGCGAACGATTGCGCGCTCGGTCTTGGTGGATCAGTGTTCTCCACAGATGAGGCTCGCGCGGCTCGTGTCGCGTCGAAGCTTGAGGTCGGCATGGCGCATGTGAACACGATTGCTGCTGAGGCTGCTGAGATGCCGTTTGGTGGCGTAAAGCGTTCGGGCTTTGGCCGCGAGATGGGTCCTGTCGGGATTGGCGAGTTCGCGAACAAGCGACTCTACTTCGTCGCCAAGTAACTGCCGTGATCCACACGAGTGAAGGCCCAGGGTGCGAAAGCGCTCTGGGCCTTTGCCGTACCCCTTACTCCATGAGCAATGCGGCGACCGAGGCGCCAAGCTCGGTCGCTCGCTCAAGGTGTGCGTCGTCGACTTCCCCGGTGAATACGAGTGGATCGGCAACCAGGCTCCACCCGTATCCGGTGGTGATCGACTTGATCGCGTTTTCGGCGCCGGTGGTGTCGTAGCCGCCGTGGATCCAGTATGAAAACGGACGCTTTGCAGTGACCTCGTGCGTCGCATTGAACGTCGTATCGAAAAAGTGCTTGAGCGCACCCGAGATGTAACCGAAGTTCGCCGTAGTGCCGAGCAGGTACCCGTCTGCCGAGAGTACATCATCGACGGTGGCCTCAAGTGCCTGGCGTTCGACAATCTCGACGCCCTCGATTGCCTCGTGGTTGGTGCCAGCGAGTACCGCATCGGCGATGCTCTGCACCGCTGGGGTAGGTGAGTGGTGAACAACGAGCAGACGGGTCATGCGATCCAGTGTAGTTCGGGCACTGCGAGGCGGGCATGCCTCCGGCCCGAATGCGCCAGAGTGCGGCGACTAGCCGCGACGCACTAGTCCTCTTCGGGCTTGAACTCGAGCGAGAGCGAGTTCATGCAGTAGCGGTTGCCGGTCGGCGTGCCGAATCCGTCGGGGAAGACGTGGCCCAGGTGGCCGCCGCACTTCGCGCAGCGCACCTCGGTGCGAGTGATGCCGAGCGAGTTGTCTTCGAGCAGCTCAACCGCGTCGTCGCGCACCGACTCGTAGAAACTTGGCCAGCCGCAGTTCGAGTCGAACTTTGTGCCGCTCTTGAAGAGCTCGTTGCCACACGCGGCGCAGGTGTAGAGCCCGGCGCGCTCTTCGTCGAGCAGCTCGCCAGTCCATGCACGTTCAGTGCCGGCTTGGCGAAGTACCGCATACTTTTCCTCACCGAGCTCGGCGCGCCATTCTTCTTCGGTCTTTGAAACTTCGTATGCCATGCCTCAACTCTACGCCCTTGCACTGAGTTGCGAGGACCCGTTGCGTAATCGAGCGCAATAGTGCAGAGCAAGGTCGTAACTACGCGCAACATTGACGCTTGAGCTCCGGCAGTGAGCCTAAGCTGATGGCATGACTGACGCTCGCTCACAATGGAACTATCAGGTACGACTCGGATGGGGATCGAAGGGGCTCGAGCGGCTCGCTGAAGCTGACATTGTGGTGGTCGTAGATGCGATCGGCGCAGACGACGCGCTCGTCGCGCAGGCGGTCGGCCTCGCGCATGGCCCGGCAGTGTTCAGTGGATCGCTTCGCAACGCCACTGCCACAGCAAAAGCTGTGTACAAGGAGCAGCTCGCTCGCGCGGGCCGCACCACCATCAACCTCGTGCTGGCTGGCGACGCGGGGGAGTTTGCGGTCGAGGACTACCTCGCCGCTGGCGCCATCGCTGACGCGCTCACGACGCTCGGGCTCGACCACTCAGCCCCAGACGTGGCGGTAGCAACCGAGGGGTTCCGTGCACTCACGCGCGCGGTGAAGCACCTGTTCCTTGCGAGCGCATCGGGCCTCGAACTCAAAGAGGCGGATCGCCGCGACGAAGTCAAAGCTGCAGCCGAACTCGACTCAGAGGCTGAGCCCGACCGCCGCTCGTAGACCTACGCGACGACCTGGCGCTTCGACGAGATCACGCCGGTGTCGAAGCCTGCGAGGTGCAGCCCACCGTGGAAGCGAGCGTGCTCGATCTTCACGCAGCGATCCATCACCACGTCGAGCCCCGCATCCTCGGCAATTGCAGCGGCTTCCTCATTCCATGAACCGAGCTGCAGCCAGAGCGCCTTCGCGCCGATCTCGACGGCCTCCCGAGCGACGCCGGGCAGGTCCTCATCCTTGCGGAACACGTCAACGATGTCGGGCACGACCGGCAGGTCTGCGAGCGACGCGTAGACGGGCTGACCGAGAATCTCGGTCGCGCGAGGGTTCACGAAGTACACGTCGTACGGTGAGCTCGAGAGCAGGTACGTCGCAACGAAGTAGCTCGCGCGCGAGGGGTTGTTTGACGCGCCGACAATCGCGATCGACTTGGCGCGGCGCAGAATTCCGAGGCGCTCAGGAGCGGTCGGCCCCTGCCAAGTGCGCTCGGCGTGCGCGGGGCCAGACGCGGCAGGCGCGGGCAGCGCGCAAGCGTCGCCCTGGGGTGCAGTAGCGGGGGTGTTCGCGTCGCTCATCGGGTTTCTCCTGTCGCGAGGGTGAGGGCCTGATCCAGATCCCACACGATGTCTTCTGGGTCCTCGATACCGACCGAAATGCGGATCAGGTCAGCAGGCACGCCAGCCTTTTCGAGCTGTTCGTCAGAGAGCTGCTGGTGGGTCGTCGAGCCGGGGTGGATCACGAGCGTACGCGCGTCACCGATGTTCGCGAGGTGGCTCGCGAGCTGCAGCGAGTCGATGAACTTCTCACCGGTTTCGCGCGCCGCCTGCTGGCGTTCGGCGTCAGAGGCAAAGTCACCCGACGGGCGCACGCCGAACGCAAACACCGAACCGGGGCCGAGCGGCAGGTACTTCTGCGCGCGCTCCTGGTGTGGGTGGCCGTCGAGGCCGGCCCACGTGACGAACGAGATACGTGGGTCATCAGCGAGCCACTCAGCAACGATGCGTGCGTTTGCGACGTGCGCGTCGATGCGCTGCGGCAGCGTCTCGACGCCCTGCAGCAGGTTGAACGCAGACTGCGGGCTGAGCGAGGGGCCGATGTCGCGAAGCTGCTCGCTGCGGAGCTTCGTGAGGAAGCCGTACTCGCCGAAGTTGTCCCACCACGAGATGCCGCCGTATGACTCGACCGGCTCGGTCATCGTGGGGAACTTGCCGTTGCCCCAGTTGAAGGTGCCCGCCTCGACGACGACGCCGCCGAGTGTGGTGCCGTGGCCGCCGAGGAACTTGGTGACCGAGTGGATCACGATGTCAGCACCGTACTCGATTGGGCGCACGAGGTACGGGGTCGCGAGGGTCGCATCGACGACGAGCGGAATACCGGCCTCGTGCGCGACGGCTGCGAGCCCCTCGATGTCGGCGATCTCGCCGCCGGGGTTACCGATGACCTCGACGTAGAGCGCCTTGGTGTTCGCGCGAATCTCCTTGCGGAACTCCTCGGGGTCGGCGCTCGCCACGAACGTGGTGTCGACGCCGAAGCGGCGAAGCGTCACGTCGAGTTGGGTGACGGTGCCACCGTAAAGCTGCGCCGATGCGACGATGTGGTCGCCCTGACCGACGAGCGCGGCAAACGTGATGAATTCGGCAGACATGCCGCTCGCGGTCGCGACCGCGCCGATGCCACCCTCGAGCGACGCGATGCGCTCTTCGAGAGCCGCGACGGTCGGGTTGCCGATGCGCGAGTAGATGTTGCCGTACTTCTGCAGGGCGAAGAGGTTCGCTGCGTCTTTCGAGTTGTCGAACACGAACGATGTGGTCTGGTAGATCGGCACGGCCCGGGCGCCTGTGGTCGCGTCGGGGGTGCCTCCAGCGTGGAGGGCTCGGGTGCGGAACCCGAACTGGTGCTCACTCATTTGGTCTCCTTGTCGCGGGCCTCGCGCACGGCTTCGCGCACGCCATCGATGGCCCAGGGGTTTTGCAGGCTGGTGGTATCGCCGAGCGGATCGCCCTGCCACAGCTGCGCAAGCAGCCGTCGCAGAATTTTACCCGAGCGAGTTTTGGGAAGTTCAGGAACCCGCACAATGATCTGCGGTTTCGCGATCGGCCCAATGTCGTGGGCGACCTGGGCGCGAAGCTCGTCGTGTGAGGCGGCGCCGGCCGATCCATCGACGACGAATGCCGCGACCGCTTGGCCAGTGAGCGGATCAAACACGCCGGTCACGCCCGCCTCGCCAACCGCGGGGTGCGAGACCAACGACGATTCAATCTCTATGGTCGAAAGTCGGTGGCCCGAGACGTTCACGACGTCGTCGAGGCGTCCGAGGATCCAGATATACCCGTCGGCGTCTACGGTAGCTCCGTCGCCCGCAACATAGTACGCGCCGTGCTCGCCGTGGCCCGCAAAGGGGGCCCAGTACGAGTCGCGGTAGCGCTCGGGATTACCCCACACGGTGCGGGCCATGCCGGGCCACGGGCGCCTCGCGACGAGCGTTCCTGACCTGCCGGGTTCAACCGGGGTGCCCGACTCGTCAACGACGGCCATGTCGATTCCCGGCAGCGCAACGGTGGCGGAACCCGGTTTGAGCGTTGTGACGCCAGGGAGCGGCACGATCATCGCGGCGCCGGTCTCGGACTGCCACCATGTATCGATTACGGGTGTCTCGTCGCGACCAAAGTTGCGGCGGAACCAGACCCACGCCTCGGGGTTGATTGCCTCGCCGACAGTGCCGAGCAAGCGAATCGACGAGAGGTCGTGGCCGGTCGGCAGGTCATCGCCGAACCAGGTCATAAACGAGCGGATCAGTGTGGGAGCCGTGTAATAGACGGTCACGCCGTAGCGCTCGATGATCTCGAGGTGCCGCTCGCGGTGCGGGGTGTCGGGCGTGCCCTCGTAGATGACCTGGGTGAGGCCGTTCGAGAGCGGGCCGTAGATCTCGTACGTGTGCGCGGTGACCCACGCGAGGTCTGCGGTGCACCAGTGCACGTCGTCGGGTTTCGCATCGAAGTGCGACCAGTGCGCGTAGCTCGCGTGCGTGAGGTATCCGCCGGAAGTGTGCACGAGACCCTTCGGGGTGCCCGTCGTACCCGAGGTGTAGATGATGAAGAGCGGGTGCTCTGAGTCGAACGCCTGCGGAGTGTGCGTGTCTGGTTGCGTGTCGACGGCTTCGTGCCACCAGACGTCGCGGCCCTCGGTCCAGGCGATGTCTTGCCCGGTGCGGCGCACAACGAGTACGTGTTCGAGGTGGGACAGATCCGCCGCTGCGATATCGGCAGCCGACTTCACCTCTACCTGCTTGCCACGGCGATTTTGCCCGTCGGTCGTGACGAGCAACTTTGCGCGGGTGTCTTCGAGTCGGAACCGCACGGCCTCGGCCGAGAATCCGCCGAACACCAGCGAGTGCACCGCGCCGATGCGCGCGCACGCGAGGGTGATGACGACGGTCTCGATGAGCACGGGCAGGTAGATGACAACGCGGTCGCCCGGCCCGATTCCGAGTTGGATGAGCGCGTTCGCGGCCTGGGCCACTCGGCGCTGCAGGTCGGCGTAGCTCACGGTGACGCGGTCGCCGGGTTCGCCCTCAAAGAAGAGCGCCGTTTTATTGCCGCGACCTGCGTCAACGTGACGATCCACACAATTGACAGCGACATTGAGGGTGCCGCCCGCAAACCACGTGGCCTCGGGCACGGTGAGACCGTCGGGGCCTTCGACCGGAGGCGACCACGTGTGCGCAGTGTGCCACGGCGTCACCCAATCGAGTCTGCGCGCGGCGGCCTCCCAGAACGCTACCGGGTCTGCGTTTGCGGTCTCGTAGACTGACGCGTCGACATTCGCCTGGGCGGCGAACGCCGCAGGGGCGGGGTAGGAGCGCGTCTCGACGAGACGGTTCTCGACGAGGCCAGCTTCTGCGGTCACATCCACCTCTTCAGCACAGCCTTCTCGAACACAACGAGAATCGCGTTCGTGATGGTGCCGAGCAGAGCGAGGAGCACGATAGCGAGGAGGATACGGTCGACGCGACCGGTCTGCTGCGAGTCGTTGAGCATCCAGCCGAGACCCATCGAAGCGCCGAGAAGCTCGGCGGCGACGAGGAACAGCCACGCCTGAGCGAGCGCGAGGCGCAGGCCAGACACGACCGATGGCACGACCGCCGGCAGCTGCACGGTGAGGAACAGCGACCAGCCGCGCAGGCCGAACGTGCGGCCGGCCTCGACAATCTGCGGGTTCACGTGGCGCAGCGCGTCGGCGACCGTGGTGTACACGGGGAAGAACGCGCCGATCGCGATCAGCGTGATCTTCGACTCCTCACCAACCTGCAGCCAGAGAATGAGCAGCGGCACCCAGGCCAGCGACGGCACGGCGCGGAGCGCAACGAGCGTGGGAGCGAGGAGCACCCCGCCGATGCGCGAGAGACCAACGATGGCGGCGAATGCGAGTGCGATAAGTGATCCAGCGGCAAAGCCGATGAACACGCGCTGCACCGAGATCGCGATATGCAGCCAGAGCTCGCCGCGCTGCACGAGCTCAATGCCGGCCTCGACGACCGACCACGGCGTCGGAAGCCGGTACGTCGGCACGATGCCAGTCGTCGTGACGTAATGCCAGAGCGCGAGAATGACGAGCGGAACAATAAATCCGCCCGCGATCTTGACCCAAGTAAGCGACCACAGGGGCGCACGCTGCTGCGCCGCCCCTGTGGTCGTGGTTACCCCATCAGTCATTCGGTTGCCTTCAGAGCGAACTCATCGAACACGATCTCAGAGATTGCCTTGTCGAGGGCCTCCTGGCCGCCCGAGACGTCGCCCGACTCGGCGATGATCGGAGCGATCGCGTTGAGCACGTCGACCTGAGCCTGGCCCGGGACGCCCGATACGTCCAGGTTCGAGCGCTCAGCGATGACCTTCTTCGCAACCTCGATGTCGATCGACGCTGCATCAGCAAGCAGCTGCGCAACCTCGTCTGGGTTCTCAGCTGCCCATGCGCGAGCCTCTTCGTAGGCATCGACGACGACCTGTGCGACGTCAGCGTGGTTCTCGATAAAGTCTTCGGTCGCGTTCAAGAAGCCGTAGGTGTTGAAGTCAACGTTGCGGTAGATGAGCTTTGCGCCCGAATCCTGCTCTGCCCCGGCCATGATCGGATCGAGACCGCTCCATGCCTGCACTGATCCACCGGCGAGCAGTGACCAGCCGTCAGCGTGCTGCACGTTCTGCACCTCGACGTCGTCGATCGTGAGGCCTGCCTCTTCGAGCGCCTGGAGGAGGAAGAAGTATGGGTCGGTACCCTTGGTCGCAGCGACCGACTGGCCCTTGAGCTGAGCAACGTCGGTGATCTCGCTGTCTGCGTCAACCACGATCGCCGACCACTCTGGCTGCGAGTAGATGTTGATGACCTTGATGGGCGAGCCATTGGCGCGAGCGAAGAGCGCGGCCGAACCAGCGGTCGAGCCGACGTCAACCGAACCCGAACGGAGCATCTCGTTTGCCTTGTTGCTGCCAGCCGACTGCAGCCACTCGACCTCGACAGTGTCGCCGAGTGCCTCTTCGATGAGGCCCTGGTCCTTGATGACGAGGCTCAGCGGGTTGTAAGTTGCCCAGTCAATCGAGAGCGTGTTGGTCGACCACTCGCTGCCCTCAGCAGGTGCCTCGGATCCGCCACCTTCGCCCTGAACGCATCCTGCCATTGAGAGCGCGAGGAGGCCAGCGACAGCGGTCGCGGTAATCGATCGTGTGGTCTTCTTCGTGATACTCATGCGTTCTCCTTGGTGATGTGTTTGTGAACACCGAGCCCGTCAAGCAGGCCGGTGCGCAGATCGGTGAAAGCACGTGCGCCGCGATCGCGCGGGCGTGTGCCAGGTACAGAGACGAGACGGGCGATCGAGCCGTTTGTAGGTCGGGTTTTTACCGCGGTCTCGTGGGGTGATTCAGAAGTTCGAGCGGATCCCAGCGCGCCAATACCCGAGCTCGAACCGAGGGCCACAACTTTTGCGCGGGGGCGCTCTGGCTCGGCGTCGGTTGCATGCAGATTACGAAGCATGAGCACGCGATCCGCAAGATAGATTGCCTCTTCGACGTCGTGCGTGACGAGCACAATCGTCGTGGGCTGTGCGCGGTGGATCTCAAGCAGCAGGTCGTGCATCTTCAGGCGCGTGAGTGCGTCGAGGGCCCCAAACGGCTCATCGAGCAGCAGCACGCGGGGGCTGCGCGCGAGGGCGCGTGCGAGCGAGGCGCGCTGGGCCATGCCGCCCGAGACCTCCCGCGGACGCTGGTCTGCCGCATGGGTGAGGCCCACGAGCTCGAGGAGCTCGGCGACGCGTTCCTTCGCCTGGCGGCCGCGGGTACCGCGGGGGAGTCCGAGCGCAACGTTCTGCGCGATGGTGCGCCACGGGAGCAGCCGGGGCTCCTGAAACGCGATCGCCGTGTGGTCGTCGTGCGCGCGAATGCGATCCTCATCAATGGTGATCGCGCCCTCAGTCGGGGAGTCGAGCCCGCCAACGAGGCGAAGCAGCGTCGACTTGCCGCAGCCTGACGGGCCGACAATCGCGATGATCTCGCCAGAGTTTACGTCGAGATCGAGGTCGCGCAGAACGGTGCGAGGACCCTCCTGCGTGGAGAAGGTGCGCTCAACGTTCTCGATGCGCACGCGACCCGCGGGCGCGGTCTGCTGTGTCTCGATCGTTTCGGGCATGAGTATAAGCATGCCGGGCCTTTCGCGATTTGTGAAAGTCGGCTGTAACACTCTGACGCATAAGCTCAACTTTGGCGTCAGATAAGCGCAGTTAATTCGGAAGCGCGATCCACATCTGCCCGGGTGCCGATCCACCCACCCCATTTAGCGACCAGGCGAAAATCAAGCATCAGGCTAACGCTCAGCCGAAAATCCTTCGCATGACGCTCGGACTTCGCCTGACGCTCACTGGGGCTGAGTCCGCCCTATCGCTTGAGCACCGCGAGGAGGCGGAAGGGGGTCGCCCGCTCGACGCGCCAGTTCGACGGAAGGAGATCGACGAGTTCGGCGTGCGTGTAGCTGCGGCGAATGCTGCGCAGCCCATCGGTGTAGGCGAAGGTGCCGATGGTGAGGGGTGCCGCGAGCAGCGCGTAGGCGGCGTAGGCGAGGCGGTGTCGCGCAATGTCTGAGTGCACGCAGAGGTGGATCGCGAGCCGCGCCGAGTCCGCGAACAGTTCGGTGAACTCAGAGCCGCTGGGTTCGGCGTCACTGTGTTCTGAGGCGCCGAGATGGTGGATCAGGTGATTCGAGATCACGATGTTGAATCTTGCGCCCTCGGCAACAAGGTCTCTGCTCGTCGCCTGTCGAAAGGTGAGGCCCGAAACGGGGTTCCGCGACTGGTGGGACTGCGCGACCGCGATAGCGGTGGGATCCACATCGATGCCGAGTGCCTCGACCTCGAAACCGTCGCGCCGCGCGAGCCGCACAATGCGCCGAAGTACGTCGCCTCCACCGCAGCCGATGTCTAGGATGCGGATAGGGCGTTGTCTGTAAGCGTGGAGCCGCGTTTGGTTACCAGAACGTATTTGGGGTTCGGGTCGCGCACGCGAGTCGACCTGTCCCTGGCTTTGGAGTTCCGCGAGCACTGGCCGGAGTTGGGAACGGTACGCGCGACCCCATCCGCTCACGAGGCGATTGATCAACCGAAACCGCTCAAGGGTGCGGCGGAGCTCGCGCTTGTCGCAGGCGGGGTTATCCATGAGTTCGGTGAGGCGGGTATCGCGTGTGTCGAGGCTCGCTAGAAATCCCCGCGACGCCGTGTTCAGCCGCTCGTTATCGCTCACACCGCCTACGCCCTCGATACCGTTCACCCCGCCTGCCTGACGAACCGCGCAGCCTCGACCGTCAGCCCGGGCCCGAACGCGAGCCCCGCGACCTGCGCGCCGTCGCGCAGCGAGTCGTCGCGCAGCAGCCGACGCAATATAAACAGCACGGTCGCGCTCGACATGTTGCCGTACTCGCGCAGCACGGCGCGCGAGTGATCCAGAGCGTCATCACGCAACCCGAGACCGGCCTGCGCGCGGTCGAGCACGCTGCGCCCACCCGGGTGCACGGCCCACGCATCGGAGAACTCAATTCCGGGCAGTTGCGCCGCGACGCCCGCGATCTCGCGCCCGATGATGCGCGGCACATTTGCCGTGAGGCGCATCTCGAATCCCTGGTCGCCGACGGTCCAGTCCATGTCGCCCTCACCCTCGTCGGTGATGAAGGTGTTGAATTCGCCGAGTTGGAGCGAGGGGCTCGCGGGCGGGGTTGCGTGGTCGGCACCCACGACGACGGCCGCGGCGGCACCATCGGCGAAGACCGCAGAGGCGACGATCTGCTCGGTGTCGGTCGACGATCGCAGGTGGATCGAGCAAATCTCAGCACACACCACGAGCACGACGGCCGAGGGGTCGGCAGCACAGATCTGCGACGCAGTGCGCAGGGCGGGGAACGCCGCCGAGCACCCCATGAAACCAATGTGCGTGCGTGGGACCGTGGTCGCGAGCCCGAGGTCGCGCACGAGCAGAAAGTCGGGGCCCGGTGAGAAGAACCCGGTGCACGAGGCGGTCACGACGTGGGACACCTCGCCCGGGGTGAACTCGGCCTCCGAGAGGGCGGATCGCGCCGCGTCCGCAAACAGCGCAGGCGCCTCAGCGCGGTAGATCGCGTTTCGCTCGCCGGTCGTGGGTGTGCGAATCACCCCGCTGTCGTCGACGAAGGCGGGGTGCCAGAGCTCTGATCCACTTTGTGCGGATCCACTCTGTGCAGATCCACCGAGCACGGGCTCGCCGGGACCCGATCCACCACCGGCGCCTTGGCCCCCAATGACCGCGTGCCGAGTCTCGATCGCCGAATGGTCGAACGCCGAGTGGATGAGCCGCGCGGCGAGCCGGTCGATGCCGGGTTGCGCGGCGAAGAGGTCTCGTGCCGCGGCCTGGTCGAACGGCGGGCCTGGCACCGCGGTGCCGATCGAGAGTATGCGGGCGGTCATCTCCCTATCGAACACCCCGTGGCGCCCTCAGGGGAACCCCTTGACACAACCCGGCCCCGACCGGTTCACTCGAAACAACTCACAGCACCGGGCCGCGGCCGGGCGCTGCCAAAGGCGGGAGGGCGTTCTTGCAGATCATGCAGGCAATTCCATTCACGCCGCTTGCGGTGCTTGCCTACCTCGCGACCGTCACGGTTGGCACGTTGAGCCTTCGCGGCCGACGCATCAACCGGCGCTGGCACACGGCGCTGTTCGTGGTGACGGCCGCGCTCACCGTGGTCGCGATCGTTGCGGCCGTGCCCGCTCACTGGGTGCGCGCCGCGCTGCTCGTCGTCGCGCTCGTGCCGCTCGCGCTGCTGCCGTTCGTCACCACTCCGGTTCGCAGACACACCGCACGCCACGCGGCGGTCGGCCTGAGCGCGGCGCCCTGTTATCTCGCTGCGCTCGGGGTGTGGATCTCTCACCCGTAACCACCTGAACGCCGACCCACGCTTCCGACCCGCCTCCCGAAAGGAGCCCCCGTGGAATTTCTCGACGCACTGTTCGGCCGTCGCACAACGAACGGACCGTTCTTGCCCGACAAGGTGTCGGAGGATCACCAGCAGTTACTCATCAAGGCGGCGGCCTCGGCGCCGTCGCAGTTCAACAGTCAGCCGTGGCGGTTCGTGGTGATTGAGGATCGCGACACGATCGACACCATCGCGCGCGTGAGCGGCGAGTCGATGACCGCAGTGATCTCTGAGGGCTCGTTCTTCAAGCGCTACCGGCACCACTTCAGGTTTAGCGCAGAGGAGATGGCGGAGCACCGATCGGGCATGTACTTCGACAAGCTGCCCGCAGCTTTGCGCCCGTTCACCAAGGCGGTGTTCACCCCGGCCGGAGTGACCGCGATGCGGGCGCTTCGCGTGCCGCAGACGCTCGGCGAGGAGAACCGCAAGCTTGTCGCGGGGTCGCCGCTGATCTTCGGGGTGATGCTCGACCGTGCTGAGCGCAACGCGCACCCGCTCGCCGATTTCTACTGCCAGTTCAGTCTCGGCGCCGCGATGGAGAACATCTGGCTCACCACCGTCGAACTCGGCATGGGCATTCAGTTCATCTCGTTTCCGATGGAGATGCCCTCGCAGTGGAAACGACTGACCGAGCTGCTCGAGGTGCCCGACGACCTCGAACTCATGGCGCTGTATCGGCTCGGGTACGTGCCTGAGCAGCCGAGTCGCCCGGTCATCGACTGGTCGAGCCGCGAGCGCAAGCCGCCGTCGCAGTTCGTCTTCCGCGAGCGCTGCACGGTGCCGCAAGAAGGATGGGACGAGGCGTAGGGGATTGCGTGGGCAGCGCGACCGCCCGCGATAAGCTCGTACACCATGACGATAGGTGCGACGATCCACACATTCGAGGTTGAACTTTCAGATGTGGATCGCGAGGTCTACGAGCAACTTTCGCTACGTGTCGCCCGGCACCCCTCAGAAACCGACGCCTATATGGTGACCCGTGTGCTCGCTTACCTGCTCGAATACGAGGAGGGCATCGCGTTCGGTGCCGGGGGAGTCTCGTCAACTGATGAACCAGCGCTGCTCGTGCGCGATCTTACCGGGCAGATCACAAAGTGGATCGAAGTGGGTGCACCCGACGCCGCGCGGCTGCACCACGGCTCGAAGCTCGCTGGCTCCGCTGCTGTGTACACACACCGTGACGTCGATCAGCTACTCGGGTCGTGGGCGGGGAAGACGATCCACCGAGCGGAGGGCATCGCCGTGCGAGCATTCGACCGAAGGTTCATCGATGCGGCCGCGGATTCGCTTGAGCGGCGCAACACACTCACCTGCTCAGCCACAGAGGGGCAGTTGTACCTTGTGCTCAACGGCGCCACACTCGAAACCACGATTGACGAGCGCCGCCTCGGGTAATTTTGGCTTCGCGTTGAACTAACTCACTGTTCAGTTGTCGCTTCGGTGCGCTTCTTATCTCGGAGGCGCACCAAAGTGACCACTCAACGGGCGCACAGCACTCGCAAACGCCTAGTGCTCAGCCCACACCCCGAGCTCGTTGCCTGAGGGGTCAGTGAAGTGGAGCCTGCGCCCTCCCGGGAACTCGTATGGCCCCTCTGTAACCTCGCCACCTGCCGCAACGATCGCGGCGGCTGACGCGTCGAGGTTCGCCGAGTACAGCAGCACGAACGGGCCGCCGGTCGGCCGTGGTTTCTCGGCGACCAGTAACCCGCCGACCTCATCGAATCCGCTCGGTCCAAGAATTGCGGCATATGTGGGGCCGTAATCCTTGAAGACCCAGTTGAACGCGTTCGTGTAGAACTGCTTTGCGCGCTCAAGGTCGGTGACCGTTATCTCGACGTAGTTGATGGAATGGTGCTCAGGTACGTGACTCATGCAGAGACACTAACCCGCACGCACCAAGCCACGCTAGAGGTTGCGAATTTCTTTCTCCGGTTGTATCTCGACTCCGACCTCGCCGGTGTCGGTGGATCCGGGCAGCACCTCACGCAGCAGGTCGTCGAGCGTGATGACGCCGAATAAGCGGTTGTCACCCACGACGAGAGCGAGCTGCTCCCTCTGCTTGCGCATCGTGGCGAGCGCGTCGTACGCGGAGTCTTCTGGGGTGAGCACGAGCGGTTGCCGAGCGATGCTCTCGGCACGCGTCTCGGGTGTGATGGTGAGCGTATCTCGCACGTGGGCCACTCGACAGTTCGGGCCGTCACCGACCAGAATGCGGAGGTGACCTGATGTCGCGGCCGCGAGCTGCAAGTCAGCAACGGTCGCGCTCGAAGATACCGAGGTTGGGCGCTGCTCGGTGTTCACGAGGTCACCCATGGTGAGGGCGCCGAGCGCGATGGTGCGCGAGATAGGTTCGGCGAACTGATCGTCGAGCGACCCGGCCGCGCGCGAGTGCGTGACGAGTTGCTGGATCGTGTCCGCATCCTGTCCGCCGGCGGCAGCCTTTTCGACGGGTTCGACGCCTGACGCTTTCACGAGGCGGTTCGCAATGTGGTTGATCCACAATAGGAACGGGCGCAGGGGCCACGTCATCACGCGTGCCGCACCCGCGGTCGCCTTCGCAGCCACCTCGGGATGCGCGATTGCCCACGATTTCGGCGCCATCTCGCCGATGACGAGGTGGAGGAACGTGACGATGATGAGCGCGATCATAAAGGCGGTGATGTCGGCTACGACGTACGGCCAGCCCCACGCGGTGAGTACGGGGGAGAGTGCGTAGTCGAGCGCGGGCTTCGTCACAGCCCCGAGCAAGAAGGTACAGATCGTGATGCCGAGCTGCGCGAACGCGAGCATGACGGTGAGCTCGTTCATGCTGCGCAGCGCAGCTCGCGCGGCCCGGCTCTCATCTGCCTCAGCCTCGAGCCGGTGGCGCCTGGCCGCGAGCAATGCGAACTCGACGATGACGAAGAACGCGCTCGCCACGATCAGAGCGACGGTAATGATGGTGACCATCCACCAGCTCATCGCGTCACCCCCTCGTCCGTAGCATTGCCATCGATGAGCTCAGTCACCGCATCTGCCTCGTCTTCTTCAAACAACTTCACGAGCACCTGCGAGGGCACGTGCCGTTCAACCTCGACCACTTGAATCTCGAGCCAGCGCGTGACCGCGACGCCCTCGACCATTTCTGAGGTGCGCTCGGGCAGATCGATGCGCACGGTGCTGCCCTCGGGCAGCAGGTCGCCGTGTTCGTGGATCAGGAGGCCCGCAATGGTTTCGGCGTCGTCGTGGGGGAGATCGTAGTCGATGATTCGCTCGAGCTCGTCGAGGTGCACGTCGCCCGAGAGCTGCCAGGCGTCGGCCCCGATGTTCACTTCGCCCGTTGACTCTTCGTCGTGCTCGTCCTCGATCTCGCCGATCACTTCTTCGGTGAGGTCTTCGATGGTGAGAATTCCGTCGAAGTTGCCGTACTCATCGACGACGCACACGAGTTCATTGCGGGTCTCGCGCATGCGGAGCAGTGCGGCCGGGAGCAGCATCGCCGTTGGGAGTACGACGGGCTCACGCATCACCTCGGTGACCGGGGTGGCGGGGTCGTAGTTGCCGCGCAAGACGTCGATGAGTTCGACTATGCCAATTGGATCGTCTTGTCCGCCAACCACCGGGTATCGCGTGTGTCCGGTCGACATCATCGAGAGGATCTGGCCCACCGTAGTGCTTGCGGCGACGGCGTCGACGCGGGATCTCGGAACCATCGCGTGCTCAACGTCGCGCTGCGGGAAGTCGAGAATGCGGTCGAACACGATCGACAACTCATCCGGCAGATGACCGCTTCGTCGAGATTCATCAAAGATTGCTTCAAGGTCGCGAGGGGTCGCACTTTCGTCGACGTCTTCGAGCGGTTCGATCCGCACCATGCGAAGAAGCAAATTGGCGGCTTTATCGAAGATGGTGATGAGCCACCCGAACAGCACGAGGTACACCCGGGTCGGCACCGCAAGCGCGCGGGCAAGTGGTTCTGGGCTAGCGATCGCGAGGTTCTTCGGATAGAGCTCGCCAAAGATCATGGTGACGATCGTCGCGAGAATGAGCGCTGCGGTCGTGCCGATGAGCACGGAGACGACCGGGTCGATGCCGACCCCGCCAAGGAGCGTACCGATGGATTCGCCAATGAGCGGCTCGGCAACGTAGCCAATGAGCAGACCCGTCACAGTAATGCCGAGCTGTGCGCCCGAGAGCATGAACGACGTGCGCTTGGTAATTGCGAGCACGCGCTTCGCCTTCGCGTCGCCCTTCTCGGCGAGCGCCGTCATTCGCGAACGGTCAACCGACATGTACGCGAATTCTTGGGCGACGAAGAAGCCGCACGCGACGATGATTGCCAGCGTGAGTAGAATGCCGAGCAGCAGTGTGAGCACCGCGCCGATCACTGAACCCTACCCCCTCTCAAAACGTGAGGGGTCGGTTGTCGACCCTCCTGATCAGAGGACGAACGGGTATGGCGCACGGGATTCCTTCTCGTGGGTCAGTTGTGGTCTCGCTTACCTTATCGACAGTGGTGTTCCCGACAACTTGGAACTCGCTGACAGTTGTCGTTGAACTCACGAGCTCCGCGGCAGCACGGTGTGCACGCGTTCGATGTGCTCACGGAATTCGGCCATGAAGCCCCGGAGAAACTCTTCGGTGTCTGCATTGGTAATGGTGCCGTCGTCTTGGTACACGTCTGGATTGAAATGGATGTACGCCTCGGGTGCGGTCATCTGGCGCGCATTGCAGAACGACATTACGGCGCGCAGCGACTGCTGGGCTACAGCCGTTCCGATAACGCCGATCGACGCACCCGCGACCGCGGTGGGCATGTGGTCGAACGAGTTCTGACCCCATGGCCGCGACGCCCAGTCGATGGCATTCTTGAGCGCGCCGGGAATAGACCGGTTGTACTCGGGCGTCACAAAGAGAATTGCGTCGCTTGCCTCGATCGCCTGCTTGAGCGCCTTGCCCTCGGCCGGGTAGTCGGCGTCGTAATCGGGGCTGTAGAGCGGCAATTGGCGGATCGGGATCTCCGTGAACTCGAGATCATCTGGCGCGACGTTGATGAGCGCCTTCGAGAGGATCCGATTCACCGAGGTGGACGAGAGGCTTCCGACGAAGTAACCAACCTTGTATGACATGACTGCTCCTTGAGTGCTGAACTGCGATGTTGAACGGAGGTGCCTTGCCAGTATCCGCCCGATTTCGCCGGTTGGCTACCCGCTTTCGGTCATGAGCCCCACGTGCTAGACCTGTAGGCATGGCTGACGCGCAAGGGAGTGAGTTTCGGTCGAGTGTTTCGACCCCAACACTCGAGGTCGATGTGCTCGTGATCGGGTGGGGCAAGGGCGGCAAGACTTTCGCCGCCGCGATGGCGTCGCAGGGCAAGACGGTTGCGATGGTCGAGCAGTCCTCCGATATGTATGGCGGCACGTGCATCAACATTGGCTGTGTGCCGACGAAGGCGCTCGTGCACGAGGCGAGTGTGCGGCGACGGGGTGACGATCCACACACGTATTTCACCGAGGCGGTCGAGACGCGCGACCAGCTCATCGCGAAGCTCAACGCGGTGAACTTCGCGATGCTGAATGACCGTGATCTCGTAACCGTCGTTGACGGCCGCGCACGGTTCGTTGCCGAGCGCGAGGTCGAGGTCGAGCCGCGAGGGGGTGGATCTGGCCGCGCCGAACACCTGCGCATCGTCGCCGAAACCGTGGTGATCAACACGGGGGCCGTACCCGTAATGCCCGATCTGCCCGGCGCCGACGGGCCCCGCGTGCACGACTCGACGTCGCTGCAGCATGTGCGCCCGTTCCCGAAGCGACTCGCGATTGTGGGGGCTGGGCCCATCGGGCTCGAATTCGCGTCGATGTTTCAGCAGTTCGGCTCGCAGGTGACGCTTTTGGTGCGAGGCGAGCGGATTCTGCCGCGCGAAGACGCAGATGTCGCAGGCGCGGTCGCGAGCGTGCTCACCGAGAGCGGTATCGAGATTCGCACGAACACCGAACCGACGTCATTCGAAGACGGCGACAGCGAGGTGGTCGTGCGCCTTGACGGTGGATCGGCGCTCGCCGCCGACGCCGTGCTCTTAGCGACGGGGCGCAGGCCCGCAACCGACGACCTGAACCTCGCCGCCGCCGGGGTCGACATTGATGCGCGGGGAGCGGTCGTCGTCGACGACCAGCTGCGCACCACGGCCGCGGGCGTGTACGCAATGGGCGACGTGCGCGGTGGCCTGCAGCAAACATTCATTTCGCTCGACGATTACCGCGTAGTGCTCGATGCGGTGAGTGGATCGGGCGAGCGTCGCGTCAGCGACCGCGTCGGCGTGCCATCGACGGTGTTCATCACCCCGCCGTTCTCGAGCGTCGGTATGACCGAGGGTGAGGCTACCGAGCAGGGGCACCGCGTGAAGACGGCGTTCGCGCAGGTCGTGGACGTGAAGGCGATGCCGAGGCCGAAGACACTGCGTGATGCTCGCGGCATCATCAAGTTCGTCGTCGACGCAGAGACCGACAAAGTGTTCGGCGCCCGGCTCTTCCACGTCGACTCACAAGAGGTCATCAACCTCGTGGCGCTCGCGATGCGGGCCGGGGTGACCGCGAGCGAGTTACGCGACGGCATCTGGACACACCCCTCGTCAACCGAAGCGCTCAACGAGGTGCTCGGGCAGCTGCGCGAGTGATGCGGTAACGGGACTGCACGAATTCGGGAACGTACGAATTCGGGATCGATGAAGGATCGGAGTACATGATGAGTCGGTGGCAGGATCGCAGGGCTCTGACTGTTTCTGGAGCCGCACTCGTCGCCGCGCTTTCGCTCGCGCTCGTCGCGGGTTGCTCGGGCGGCACCGGTGGTGGTTTGTACGGCCCGAGGGTGGCTCCGCCTCAGAACGAAGAGGAGGTGCCCGGCCTCGGCACGGTCGAGGTGATCGCTGAGGGGCTCGAGGTTCCGTGGTCTGTCGCGTTAGTCCCGGCAGACAACACTGGCGACGAAGGCTCAGAAGACTTCACCGCCCTCGTGAGCGAACGAGACACCGCCCGAATCCTCGAAATCGAAGGCGGCGCTAACTCCGACCGCACCACGCGCGAGGTCGCGAGGATCGACGGCGTGACGCCCAGGGGAGAGGGCGGCCTGCTCGGGATTGCGGTGCATGAGGGGTATCTGTACGCCTACTTCACGGCGGCAGACGGCAACCGGGTTGAGCGCTTCGCACTCGAGGGAGACCCAGGCGAGCTGACGCTTGGCGATCCACAAGTGATCATCGACGAGATCCCCGCGGCCGGCAACCACAACGGCGGGCGCATCGCGTTCGGCCCAGACGGCATGCTCTACGTGACCGCGGGCGACGCGGGTGACGCCGGGCTCGCGCAAGACCCCGACTCGCTCGCGGGCAAGATTCTGCGGCTCACCCCAGAGGGCGACGTGCCGCCAGACAATCCAAGCAACGGCTCACCCGTCTTCACCCTCGGGCACCGAAACCCGCAGGGCATCGCGTGGGCGAGCGACGGAACCATGATCGCGAGCGAGTTCGGCCAGAACACCTGGGATGAACTCAACGTCATCGATGCGGGCAACAACTACGGGTGGCCCGAGGTCGAGGGCATCGGCGACGAGGTCGGCTTCGTGGATCCGGTGCAGCAGTGGGCGACGAGCGAGGCGAGCCCGAGCGGCATCGCGACCGCGGGCGACACGGTGTTTGTTGCGAACCTGCGCGGTGAGCGACTGCGGGCGGTGCCGCTGGCAGATCTGGGCACGTCGACCGAGTACTTCGTGGGGGAAAACGGGCGCCTGCGTGATGTGGTGGTGGCTCCCGATGGTGCGCTCTGGGTGCTGACGAACAACACCGATGGGCGGGGCAGCCCGCGCGACGGCGACGACCGCATTCTGCGCATCGAGCTTGAGGGGAGTGATGTCACGCATTCTGGTGACCGGATCGACCGATGGGCTGGGGCGCTCGACCGCCGAGTCGCTGCTTGACGATGGGCACGAGGTGATTCTGCACGCGCGCAATGCGAAGCGGCGCGAGGCAGTGGTGGATCTCTTAGACCGTGGAGCCCAGTGCGTTGTCGGTGACTTCGCGCGCCTCGATGAGGTGAATGACGTTGCGGATCAGGCGCTCGCTCTCGGTCCGATCGACGTCGTGGTGCACAACTGCGGGGTGTGGGAGGGCGCCGACGTACTGAACGTGAACGTGCTCGCGCCCTACATTCTCACGGCGCGCATCACTCCGGTGCGGCGCCTCATCTATCTGAGTAGCGGGCTGCACAAGCAGGGCGTCGCCGACCTTTTGCGCGTCGACTGGAGCGGCGCTCGGCCCATGTCGTACAACGACAGCAAGCTCTTCGTGACGACACTCATGGCGGCGGTCGCTCGGCGTTGGTCTGGCGTGCTCTCGCACGCGGTGGATCCGGGCTGGATGCCCACGCGCATGGGCGGCCCAAAGGCGACCGGTGACATCACGCTCGGCCACGTCACGCAGGCGTGGCTCGCCACTACCAACAACCCAGAGACCCTCGTGAGCGGACGTTACTGGCACTATCAGCAGCTGCGCGAACCGCACCCCGCGGTGCACGACGTTGGGTTTCAGGAGGATCTTCTGAGGTTGCTCAGCGAGGTGACGGGGGTGAAACTTAGCTGATGGTGACGGGCCAAATTTTTCCGACCTTCCCCTTCCAGAAGTTTTTACGTGACGTCGATAGCGAGTTGTTGGTTCCATATCGCATCAGTAGAACGTGATCACGGGTGCAACAGACTGCTAGCGTGTGACACATGTCTGATTTGTCAGTGAGGGACGAGCTGCGGGCATTTGTCAATGAACGCGATTGGGCTCAATTTCACACCCCTGAGAACCTTGCAAAGAGCATTTCGATCGAGGCGGCTGAGCTGCTTGAACATTTTCAATGGGATGCGTCTGCGTCGGAATCGGAGCAGGAACTCATTGAAGAGCTCGCAGATGTCTTGACTTACGCATACTTATTGGCAGATCGACTCGGTGTCGACCCTGAGCAAATAATGCTCGAGAAACTTGAGAAAACTAAATCAAAGTACCCCACGGAGAGATCGCGCGGCAGGAGTACGAAGTATGACCGGCTTTAGTATTGAGAAATTTGACTTCACTGCATCTGGTGTCACTAAGTGGGGGCAGCGAGATCGCAAACATTCGAATTGGCCGGTCGTCTACACGATTAGCGATACGGATGACCTCTATATTGGGGAAACGCTTAACGGTGTAGCCCGTTTGAACCAACACCTCGCGACAGAAGCGAAACACCACCTTGAACGCGTGCAAGTTGTGGTCGATGAGACCTTCAATAAGTCTGCCTGTCTAGATCTTGAATCATTCCTCATCCGCCTATTTGCGGGTGACGGTAAGTTTCGCGTACTCAATCGGAATGATGGCATAACCGATTCTGACTACTTCTCACGTGAGCGTTACCGCGAAACTTTTGTCGATGTCTTTGATCAGCTCCGTTCCGAAGGCTACTTCACCCGAACGATTCCGGAGATCGAGAACAGTGACTTGTTCAAGTTGTCACCCTTCAAGGCACTGACACATGATCAGGCAATCGCTGCAGAAGACATCCTCGAAGGACTCTTCAAAGACATTGAGTCAGGTATTGGTAGCACTATCGTCGTGCAAGGAAATCCAGGCACTGGCAAGACGATCCTCGCTATCTATCTCATGAAACTTCTTAGCGATATCCAGCATCACGATTATGAGGAACAAGTAGATCAGGATTCGATGTTCGCCGACTTTTTCGTGCCTGGGCATCGTGAACTATTAACGGGCTTCCGCATTGGTCTGGTGATTCCGCAACAGTCATTGCGGGCGTCAATCCAAGCCGTGTTCAAGAGGGTGCCGGGGCTCAGTCCCGATATGGTCCTCACCCCATTCGATGTAGGTGAGGCAACTGAGAAATTTGATCTACTCATAGTTGACGAGGCCCACAGACTTAATCGCCGATCTGCTCAGGCGATGGGGACTCTCACAAAGCAATTCGGTGAAATCAACGATCGATTATTTGGTCCAAATGGCGCGCAACATAGCCAGCTGGATTGGATTGAGCACCAAAGCGCGCATCAACTGTTCCTCATCGACTCGGATCAGGCGGTTCGTCCTGCTGACCTGCCGCGCGCCGAACTTGATGCGCTGATTAGTGTCACGGAATCAAAAGATAGGTTCTATCGGCTCGTGACACAGATGCGGGTGAGGGCTGAAGCTGACTATGTGGGCTTCGTCAAAGAGATGCTTGCTGGGGGAACCCCAGACCCGCAGGATTTCGGTGAGTACGATCTCCGGTTTTTCGACGACTTCGACGAGATGAGACGTGAAGTTCTCCGCCGCAATGAGGAATTCGGTCTTTCACGGTTGGTCGCGGGTTATGCGTGGAAGTGGAAGAGCCGCACTGACAAGCAGGCATACGACATAGAAATCGGTGAAAGTAGGCTGCAGTGGAACAGAACAATGACCGATTGGGTGAACTCAAAGACGTCGGTGAACGAGGTGGGATCAATTCATACGATTCAGGGTTATGACCTGAACTATGCGGGCGTCATTATCGGGGGCGACCTTGTCCTCGACCCTATTTCAGGTCGTACTCGCTTTGAGCGCTCGCGCTACTTCGATGCACGCGGCAAAGCGAACAACAACATGCTCGGCATCAAGTTTAGCGACGAGGACTTATTAGAGTATGTGCGCAACATTTATGCCGTACTTTTGACGCGCGGTATCCGAGGAACCTACATATGGATTGAGGATGAAACGTTACGAGAGCGAGTGCGCAAGTCGATATCGCTGCTGCCAACACACGGAACCTAGAACCTGACTTGGTCAGAATCGGAGAAGGGGACGCATGATACGCCGCGATGCCAGGAGAAATCGTGCGGAGGCCTGGAGTCGGGTACGGTTGGGCCAAGGACTCCCAGCATCCAACGCAAGAGTCGGAACTCAAATGTCGGTCGTGCCTACTAACTTTAGAAACGACGTCCGAGAACGGCGAGTCCAAGACTTGCACTAACAGGCGCCGGTAGACTACCGCCGAACACCAAAATCGAGAAGTCCGAGGAATAATGCAGATGTCCAACCTGACCTTCCGCATGGGGGAGCTTTTCAGTGGTCCCGGCGGCATGGCTCTCGGAGCGCGGGTCGCTGCACAGTCCATTCCCGGCCTCGCTCATGAGCATGTCCACAACGACCTGCAGGGCGGTCATGGAGGTCGGCACTGGACTTGCCGAAGCCAGCCACCCCGCTGAGCTCCAGACATGGCTCGAGCCTGTCGCCTCGTGCGTAGGCAACCGAGGTAAGTAACACGATTGCGCCTGATTCCATCACTCGGCTCGCCGCCTGTGAAACGAGAAAGGAGCCCGTGCTGTTCACCGTCATGCTGAGATTCCACTCATCGAGCGACGTCGATTCGATTGCCGAGTGACGATAGATACCGGCGCAGTGCACGACGGCGTCGGGCGATCCACCGAGAATTGACTCGACTTCTTCGAACACCTGCGTCACGCTCCCTGCATCAGTGATGTCGGCGGTGCGGGCGGTGAAGCCTGCGGCCTCCCAGGCGCCTTCCGTGCGATCGATTCCGAACACCTTTCCGCCTGACGCGATTACGGCCTCGCTGACCGCGCGGCCGATGCCAGACTGTGCTCCGGTCACGACGACTCGGCGGGGGAGTGTGCGGTTGAAATCCATGTGGGTGCTCCTCTGTGAGCGAATGATGATCTGTTGTAATGATCGCACCATACTCGAGGCCTCGGCCGCCTCCGCCGAATGACGGAGACGTTGCCAAAGGGCGGCTGCAATTAGTTAGTGAATGAGTGCTTTCAGCGCGATGATGATGCCACCGAATGCACTCGTGAGGAGTGCCCCGCCGAATCGCGCGAGCGTGGATTGAATGCGGGCTGCAGTCACGAACCAGCCGAGCACTCCGAGCAACAGCACGTCGAGCAGCAGCGCTAACCAAACCGCGTTCACGGGTTTCAGAATTCCAAGCACACCGAGGAGCAACACGAGAACGGGGAATATTCCTATTGCGATCATGCCTATCGAATCCGCCACTCCGCGCCTGAGTGCAGCGAGAAACGAGAGGTCGCGGTTGCTCATCTCAGCAAGCGTCGCCGCATATGCGTGCGCAGCAAAAAAGACGACGAGCGTTGCAACAACCGCGAGCAATGCTTCCCACGTCGCAGCGGTGAGATTATTCGACACGATGATCACACCGGCAACAATGATGAGGCCGTAAATGCCGCCAGCAGTCGACAAGAGGTCGAAGAGGTACCTGGTCAGACTTGAATGGTGAGCTGACTCCGCTTGCTTTCGATGCACCAGCACACCCTGTCTCTTTGCATCATCGCTTGAATGCACACATATTACCGGTGCGCGGGTAGGCGAGAGTCACGCCTTCGGGTCGAGCACGACCTTGATGCAGCCGTCGGTCTTCTCCTGAAACATCTTGTACGCGTCGGGCGCCTCAGAGAGGGGCACGCGATGCGTCACGAGGTCCATGGTGCCGAGCGGATCCGCCGGGTCTTCAATAAGCGGTAGGAGGTCATCGATCCACCGCTTTACATTGCACTGACCCATGCGCAACTGAATCTGCTTATCGAACAGCGTGAGCATCGGCATCGGGTCGGCTATGCCGCCATAAACCCCGCTGAGCGAGACCGTGCCACCGCGGCGCACGAGATCGATCGACGCGTGGAGTGCAGCGAGGCGATCCACCCCCGCGGTCTCGAAGAACTTGCGCGCAACCGGGTCGGGCAGCATGGTGGCGGCGTGCTGCGCGAAATGCGCGACGGGGGAGCCGTGCGCCTCCATGCCCACCGCATCGACCACCGCGTCTGGGCCGCGGCCCTCGGTCGCGTCGCGAATCTCGTCGTGCAGATCCTCGGTGAGATCGTACACCCGCACTCCGTATCGCGCGGCGAGCGCCCGGCGCTCCGGCAGTGGATCGATCGCGTGCACCTCAGCACCCAGGTGCATGCCGATGCGCGCCACGAACTGGCCGACCGGGCCGAGCCCGTACACGGCGAGGGTGTCGCCCCGTTTGATTCCGGCGTACTGCACTCCCTGCCACGCAGTCGGCAGAATGTCGCTCAAGAAGAGGTAGCGCTCGTCGGGAAGGTCGTGCGCGACCGAGATTGGGTTGTAATTGGCTTTTGGGACCCGAAGAAACTCAGCCTGCCCGCCCGGAACTGATCCGTAGAGCCTCGAGTACCCGAAGAGCGCGGCTCCGCTGCCATGCTCGCGCACCTGCGTCGTCTCGCACTGCGAGGTGAGGCCGCGCTGGCACATCCAGCACGATCCGCACGAGATCGTGAACGGAATGACCACACGATCGTCGGCGGTGAGATTCGACTCGGGGCCCGCCTCGACGACCCTGCCCATGCACTCGTGGCCGATGATGTCGCCCTCGTCCATGAACGGCGTCAGCACCTCGTACAGGTGCAGATCAGAGCCGCAGATCGCCGTCGACGTGACCTCGATGATTGCGTCGTCGGGGTGCTGTAATCCCGGGTCGTCGACCGTCTCGACGCTCACGTTCCGTTTGCCCTGCCAGGTCAGTGCGCGCATGTGGGGTCCTTTCGGGATTGGTGCTGTACTTTTTCGTGCGGTTGCATTTTGCGCGATTGTTTTCGTGCGTTTGTTTTCATGCTGTCGCGGATCGATATCCCCATACTCTTTTTGCCTGGTTTCCCGAGCAAGGGGGTGGTGTCGCGCGGGTGATTGGCGTATGGAGCATTTAGTGGACTTCGTGCGGCGAGCGCAACCCCCTGCGCTTGGGTACCAGGGCGTGCCAGGATTTGGGGGAGGGAGAGGGTGTGGCGATCCACCCCGCTTCACGGAAAGGTGTAGGCATGAAGGAGTTCATTCGCAAGGCCATTGCGTGGGCGCTTGAGTTGCGGCTCGTGCGCACGGTGCTGCGCTACTCCGAGCATCAGGGGCCGCGGCTCGCCGATAGCGTGACGTACCGCGTGCTCTTCAGCGTCTTCGCCGCCGTGCTGCTCGGGTTCTCGCTGGCGGCGCTGTGGCTCGGCAATAATCCCGATGCGATGCGGGCGCTCACCGAGGCGCTCGATAGCGTGATTCCCGGGCTCACCGACGTGGTGGATCCAAGCAAGATCGACGCACCCACCGGCTTCACGCTCGTCGGCATCGCGTCTCTGCTCGGTCTCATCGGTGCCACGATCGGCGCGATCACGAGCCTACGCAGGGCGCTGCGCGTCATCGCCGACCAGCCCATGACCGACGGATTCTTTCTCTGGGTCATCGCCCGCAACCTGCTCGTTGCTCTCTGCTTTGGCGGGTTGCTCGCCGTTGCGGCGGCGTTCTCGTTTGTTGGTTCGATGGGCATTGAGACCGTGGCCTCGTGGCTTGGGTTCTCGCGTTCCCCAGTTGTCGATGTGCTCACGCGCGGGGTCGGAGTCTTGGTCGTGTTCGCAATAAACACGCTCGCGATTGCGCTGGTGTTTCGCATGCTTTCGGGCGTGCGGCCACCCGCTCGTGCGCTGTGGATCGGCTCCATGCTCGGCGGCGCCGGCCTCATCGTGCTGCAGGAGCTTTCGAGTCTCTTCGTGCGCGGTGCGACGTCGAACCCGCTGCTGGCATCGTTCGCGACGCTGGTTGCTTTGTTGTTGTGGTTCAACTTGTCGGCGCAGGTGATTCTGGTGGCTGCTTGCTACATCGTCGTCGCAACCGCCGAGTCAGTGGATCGCGTGCGCGAGAAGTACGGCGCCTCGACGTTCGCGCAGCACCGGGTGCGTCGTGCCGAGGACCGGCTTCATGTCGCTGCGCGCGAGCTGCGGGATGCGCAGGAGGAGGCCGAAGGGGAGTTGGAGAAGCTGGAAAATCCCTGATCAGGAGGTCTTGTCTGGATTTATCTCCGCTCACAGGTGGCTTATGGCTCTTTTCGAGTGTGAGTTGGTGCTCTGTTCTGTGCATAACCCCTTATTCGTCTGAAGCGGGTGATGGAATAGGGGTATGAATTCGCAGCCCACCCCTCACGATCCTGGCTCAGGTGCACCTGAGCGCCGGGTCGCGTTTGGCGCGGATTCTCCGAACCTTGATGCGTTGGCAGCTGCACTTTGTGCTCTGGAGGAGGCGGAGCGTTTGGCCCGCAGGGCTGAGGCTGATCGGCTCGTCGCGCTTGCCGAGCTCGAGCGTGTTGCGGCGCTTGAGGCGCAGCAGTGCAATGACGATTCCCCGCTTGAGCGCTCCTTCGCGTACCGTGCGACGATAGCTGAGGCAGCGGTCGCATTACATGTGACCGAGAGGAGCACCGAGCGTCAGGTTAGTCAGGCGGCGCAGCTCGTGACTCAGTACCCCGCAACGGTTGACGCGTTGCGTGAGGCAAAGATCGCTCGGGCCCATGCTCTCGTCGTACTCGATGCGGGCAGTCTCATCGGCGAACTCGGCGTGCCTGACACCGAAGAGACTCGTGCGGTGCGGGCGAGCTTTGAGGCACGTGTGCTTGAGGTTGCTGAGGTGGAGTCTCCTAACCGCTTGCGCACGTTCGCGAGGCGAGTTGCGGAGCAGCATGCACGGGTGTCACTTGAGGAGCGGCATGAGCGAGAAAAGCAGAATCGTAATGTGTGGCTGACGCCGCGGGAAGACGGAATGGCTGAGCTTGGGGCTTACCTCCCGGCCGATACGGCCTCGGCGATCTTCTCGCGCATCACTCAGGCTGCGAAGCAGCAGGCCGCAGTTGACGCGGGTGCGGTGGAATCGAATGCTTCAGAGCCCGCGACCCCGGCCGAATCACCATCAGCTGAAGCGCCCTCGTCTGACTCGCGCTCGGCTGAATCACCCTCGGCTGAATCAGCTGCGCCTTTCGTTGCGAAGCGCCGCTCACTTGGAGAACTTCGTGCCGACGTGTTCAGCGAACTGCTTCTTGACGGCGACACGCTTAGCGCTGAAGGCGCCGCGACTGGTCAGTACTTTTCGATTCAGGGCATAGTTCAGGTCTCGACGCCACTATCGCACTTGCTCGATGCAGACTCGAGCAATATTGCGGGCTCAAAATCTACGGGCCATCAGTTCGCAGGTTCTCAGTTCGCAGGTTCTCAGTCCGCGGATTCTCAGTCCGCGGATTCTCAGTCCCCAGGTGCTCACTCAGCGAATGTGCGTCACTCTCAACTTCCACTCCCTGAACTCCAGGGTTATGGGCCGATCCCAGTCTCGATGGCGAAGCGCATAGCGGCCGAGGCTCCAGTGTGGTTCTCGGCGATCACCGATCCAGAGACGGGCAACGTTCTCTCGGTTGATCGCTACCGCCCTTCCGAGCAGCAGAAGCGTTTCCTCGCGATTCGCGATGAGCGCTGCAGATTTCTCGGGTGCCAGATGCCGGCGCATCGCTGCGAGATCGACCACACGGTAGACGCGGCGCTTGGTGGGCCGACGACCACAACAAATCTCGGGCACCTGTGCAAGTCGCATCACCGGCTCAAGCACCACTCCGGGTGGAAGGTGATTCAGCGCCCCGACGGAAACTACGAGTGGACGAGTCCAACCGGTCGACGACGTGTCGATCGGCCGCCGAGTCGTGTGCGATTCAAGGTGGGAGAGAGCAGCGCTGGGCAAACCTCGGCGCCAGTCGCTGAGTCGCGCGTCAACCTCCTCGTAGATCACAGCGCAGAAGCTTCAGCTGATCCGCCTGATGGGCACACATCGAAAGCATCAGCCGATCTGTCTTCTGACGCTCCCGAAATACCGGAGTGGGCCACGCGAGTGGACCCAAGGCGGCCGATTGAGCAACGCCTCGGGCCCGAAGTCGAGTTCCCATTTTGAAGGGTATGCGCCTGTTACGCACAAGGTCTCGACTAGCCCGGTCAATCAGATGAGTTTTGCTCCATTAGATAGCCGCTTCTGATCAACTGAGGCGCGAGGCGAGCATGCGTTTACCCTGCTCGCCAGCCTTCAGGCTGTTGTGTTGAATCTTGCTGAACCATTCTGCTAATTCGTCGTCGCCCGCGGCTTTCGCGTCTTCGATGTATTGCACGAGCTGGTATGCATTCTTCAGCGAAGCCTCGAGCACGCAAATAAGGTTGTAGTCCTTGTCACGAATGGGGCTGGCCGGCGTGCTCGTAGAAGTAGAGGTGTTAGCGGCGGAATTCGAAGCGGAACTCGAAGTAGAAGTTTCTGACATGGCAATCATCCTGTTCTCTGTCTCTTGCATCATGGACTCCACCAGGCTCGCCGTCCTCATACCTCACCACCACACCCTTGCGACCTGAGACACAGAGGGTTACCCTGCCTTCCCACATCCCGGCCCAAAAACACAACTCAGCCTTGGGGTTTCCTGTCAACCCCCTAGCGTTAGTTCCGATGCTGACGAGAGAGTGAGGGCAACACACACCAAAGGAGGAACCATCATGGGTATGGGATCTGGCATTGTGCTTTTCGTCATTGGAGCGATTCTCTCGTTCGCGCTCAACCTCACGGTCGACTGGATCGATCTCGTTTTCGTTGGCTACCTGCTCATGGGGGCCGGCGCACTGATCTTCCTTATTTCACTAGTGCTGTACTTCTCGCGCAGACAGCGCAGAACCGCAGCAGGTGATCCGGTGGATCCATACGTCGAATAGACGACTTAGGAGAAGTTTTAGGGCAACTGGGATCCGCTCACAGGTAACGGGAACGGATCCCAGTTGCGTTGGTGAAACGCATTAAACGAGCAGAGAGCGAGGCGCGAGCATGGCCGAAATCTGGGAACAGAACGAAGAGATTAGCGAGGACGAGGAGCTGACCGTCACCGATCACCGGGACGAAGCTGAGCCCAAGGTCTCTCCCGAAGAGGAGCAGGCGGTTGAAGTGACGACCGACGATCCTCGTGAGGCCCTCGAAGAGCAGGGTGAGGATGTGTCCTCGTCTCCGGCCCGGCGCGGTCATGAAGACGTGAACTAGTCCTCGAACTTTATGAGCTTGAGCTAGCCCGAGGTTGCGATCCTGGGCAAGCTCATCGAGGCGGATCCCAGCAAGGTCATCGGCATGGATCCCGGCTAGTTCATCGAGGCCAGCGTTTTATCGGGCCGCCAACCCCTCCACACTGGCTGCCGAAAGCTCCCGGTTCGGGTGCGTCCCTTCGATATGACCTCACCAATGAGTTTGGGGCGCACCCACTGAGCATCTCGCTGCGCCTCGGCGGGAACGTCAACCACAGGCTTCGACGTCTGCAGTGGTTCGAGCAGGGTGCGGATCCGCCGGCGTTCCGCCGACGAGAACCCCGTTCCGACCCGTCCCGCGTAGCTGAGGTCTCCTGTCTCGGTGCGATCGGCGAGCAGGAGCGAGGCGAACCCCTTCGCATCTGAGGTGCTCTCGCGCCACCCGATCACCACGGCCTCATCGGTGTGCATGATCGGAAACTTCATCCAATCGCCAGAGCGTTCTCCCGGGTGATACGCGCTGTTCCAGCGCTTCGCGACCACGCCTTCGAGACCTAGTTCGGCGCTCGCATCGGCGGCGTCCTGCGCTGTTCCGTCGAAGTGATCCGGAACCGCGACAGGTGCTCCGCCCGTCGCCTCAGAGCCAGCAGACACTTCGACGAGGCCCTGCAGCAGCTCACGACGTTGACGATACGGCAGCCTCGTGCAGTCCTGCCCATTCACCTCCAACACGTCGAACACCAGCAGCGAGGCAGGTGCCGCACGTCGCGCGCGAGCGATGTCGCGCTCATTCGTGAGCCCGAACCGCTGCTGCAGCAAGCTGAAGCTCGGAGCTCCATCAGGGCCGAGCGTCACAATCTCCCCATCGAGTACCGCTGCTTCGGCGTTTACATACTCCGCAAGACCAAAGAACTCCGGATAGCTTTCGCTGATATCAGCACCCGACCTGCTACGAATGAGTGTGCGATCGTGTGCTATTTCGACCAGGGCTCGAATCCCATCCCACTTCATTTCAAAGCCCCACTCATCTAGATCCAGGCGAGAGAACTCGGCCTCGGATCCTGCCAAGGCGAGCATGGGTGACAACGTTGGTGTTCGCGATTGCGTTGGCGTTGAGGGGGACGTTTGCTTTGTCAGCGGCGCGCGCATTGAGGAGACAGGTTGAGCACGCTCGACGCTGGTGGCGCTGGTGGCACTCTCGGCACTGGTGGCATGAGTGGCGTTGGCGGGGCTCATGAGGTGGATCATCCACCTTGGCTTGCCGCCAGACTCTCCGGCGCGGAAAAGCGCGAAGCGCTTTGATCCACTGCAGTGACCACTCTCACCGAGCCCACCGCTGAGCCCTCCGCCGGGAGCGCCGTGCAATGTGACGATGACCTCGTCGTCCCGCCACTTCTCGAGCTCGTAGTGTCCCGAGTCCCAGATCTCGACCTTGCCAGCACCGTACTCGCCCTTGGGGATTACCCCTTCGAAATGCCGGTACGACATCGGATGATCCTCGGTAGGTACCGCAAGGTGATTTACCTTCGGGTCGGTCGGCGGCCCCTTAGGAATCGCCCAGCTCACCAGCACACCGTCGTGCTCAAGCCTGAAATCGTAGTGCAGCCGCCGCGCCTGGTGACGCTGAATCACGAATCGGGGGAGCGAGGAGCGAGCGTCAGTATTTGCGGCGGCACCGCTAGCAAAGCCGATACTGTCGCCCTCCGCATCGGAGCCGCTACCGGCATCGGCGGCACGAGAGTCCTCGACATCACGGCGCCCCGCCCGCGGCACGGGCTCGGAGGTCTTCGACGCGTCGCGCTTCGCGCGGTACTCGTTGAGCTTCTCGGCGCCGCGTTCAGCCAGGCCCCGCTCGCCAGCGTCATCCCGCAACAACTCCGCAAGCGGATCCCCACGCCGCTCAACACGCTTCAACACCTCATCGAACCGCAGGTGCTTGAGGTGCGGCGAAGCCAGCTCCCGCCAGGTGCGCGGGGCCGCGACCGTGGGGGCGATCCGCCCCCGCAACGAGTACGGCGCAACCGTCGTCTTCGCGGCATTGTTCTGGCTCCAGTCAATAAACACCTTGCCGGGCCGCAGCGAACGCTTCATTGAACTCGTGATGTCGTCGGGGTGATCCGCCTCAAGAGACCGCGCGAGCTCTTTCGCCACCTTCGCGACCTCATCTGACGACAGTGTGCCATCGAGCGCCGCATAGAGGTGGATCCCCGAGCTCCCACTCGTGAGCGGAATCGACGGAAGCCCCATATCGCTCAAAATATCCCGCACCAGAAACGCGACGTCGGCGACCTCGGTCAGCTTCACACCTTCGCCGGGGTCGAGATCGAACACCATACGATCGGGGTTTTGCTGCTTGCCCGCGCTGTCGAACCGCCACTGCGGCACATGGATCTCAAGCGACGCGAGCTGCGCTAGCCACACAAGCGTCGCCTCATCGTTCACAAGCGGGTACTCATTCACATGATCCTTGTGCTGAATCTCGCCCGTCGCCACCCACTCGGGCGCGCCCTCGCCGATGTCCTTCTGAAAGAACGAATTCTGCTTGCCGTCTTCACCAACACCATCGGGCCAGCGTTTGCGGGTGGCTGGCCGATCCACACAGTGTGGCAGCATGGTCTCAGCGATCGCGCTGTAGTACGCAAGCACCTCACCCTTCGTCGTGCCAGTCGAGGGGTACAGCACCTTGTCGAGGTTCGTGACCCGCAGCTTGCGCCCATCAACCCATACGAATTGCCCATCTTTCGCCATACCTACATGATTCACACACCGAGGCGCAAGGCGTAGCCCTTTGACACGCGGGTGGTCTTTACTGTACGCATGAGAGCGATATGGAGCGGAGCCATCACGTTCGGACTCGTGAATGTGCCAGTCAAGTTATACAGTGCCACCGAGGATCACGACGTCGACCTGCACCAGGTGCATGACAAAGACGGCGGAAGGATCCGCTATCAACGCCGCTGCGAGGTGTGCGGGCAGACCGTCAAATACAAACACATCGACCGCGCCTACGCCGACGACGAAGACACGATCGTGCTCACGAAGCAGGACCTCAAGTCCATTCCGCAAGAGCGAGATCGCGATATCTCGGTGCTCGAGTTCGTGCCGAGCGACCAGGTGGATCCCATCATGTTCGAACGCACCTACTATCTCGAGCCATCCGGCAAAACCACGAAAGCGTACGTGCTGCTTCGTCGCACGCTCGAGAAAACCGACCGCACCGCCATCGTGCAGTTCGCGCTCAGACAGAAGACGAGGCTCGCGGCGCTTCGCGTGCGCGACGACGTCATCGTGCTGCAGACCCTGCTCTGGCCAGACGAGGTGCGCGAAGCGGCGTTCCCCGCGCTCGAGCAGCGCGTGCGCATCAGCGCGAAAGAACTGCAGCTCTCGGCCTCGCTCGTGAAGAGCTACTCCGACGACTTCAAGCCCGACCAATTCACTGATGAATACCAGGAGCAACTGCGCAAGCTCATCGAGGCGAAGCGCAAAGCGGGCGACTCACTCGACACCGAGGAGACCTTCGGTGAGACAGAGCACGAAGGTGCCGAAGTGATCGACCTCATGGAAGCACTCAAGCAGAGCGTCGCCAAATCGAGGGCCGCGAAGCGGGGGAGTTCGGCGAAGCGGGGAAGCCCGGCAAAGAAGAGCACAGCAGCAAAGGGTGCAGCCAAGAAGAGCGCGACGAAAAACACAGCGAAGAAAAGCACAGCCAAGAAGAGCACGGCGAAAAGCACAACAAAAACCAAAGCAACTGAACGAAAGGCGAGCTGATGGTCGATTCTGCACTCGGCAACGATGTGGATCGGTGCATCGAACGGCTCATTGCAGCGGTCCGTGACGCAGGCTGCACGGTCGGAACCGCGGAGTCGCTCACCGGCGGACAGCTCGCCGCCGCATTCTCCGCCGCACCCGAGGCGGGCGAGTGGTATCGCGGTGGAATCGTCGCGTACCACCCCGAGGTGAAGTACAACCTGCTCGAAACCCCAGTCGGCCCCGTAGTGACACCAGAGACAGCGGCGGCGATGGCCTGCTCGACCGCGCACATGCTCGGCGCCAACTACACCGTCGCGCTTACCGGCGTCGGCGGGCCCGGCCCAGACGAGGGGCAACCTCCCGGAACCGTCTACCTCGCAACCTTCACCGCTGGCCGCGAGCCAATTATCGAGCACTTCAGGTTCGATGGAGAGCCCGTTGAGGTCATGGAACAGACGATCTGCGCGGCGCTCACCGCGCTCGCCGAATTGATCGAGCAGAACACGTAAGTACTGACGATCCACTTGTCAACGGGCTTTATGGGATGCGGCGCCCCAAATTACAGTCGCTGGTATGAGTTTCTTGTTTGACCCCGAGCCTGTACAACTGCCACGCCCGAAGTCGCTCTGGCGAATGACCGGCCCGAGCATCGCGTCTGACTCGCACGCACCGCGCAGATGCGACACCGTCGTTGTGGGCGCCGGTCTCACCGGCCTCGTGACCGCGGTGTTGCTCGCTCGCGCGGGCCAGCGGGTCACCGTGCTCGAGTCGAGGCGGATCGGCGACGGCACCACCGGCAACACCACAGGCAAGCTCAGTCTGCTGCAGGGCACCGTACTCTCAGAGGTGCGCGACCACGCCGGAGATGACGTACTGCAGGCGTACGCCGAGGCGAACCGCGAAGGACAAGCCTGGCTACTGCGCCAGCTTGAGACCGACGGAATCGCCGTCGAGCGACGGCCCGCGTTCACATATGTGCGCGATAGTGAGCACCAGGAGTTACTCGAGGAAGAATTCGAAGCGGCGTCTGTTGCGGGCGTCGAGGCCGAGTGGGCTCGTACGACTGGGCTACCGTTTGAGACCGCTGGAGCATTCACCCTGCCAGACCAGGCCCAGTTGCAGCCGCTCGACGTGCTCGTCACGCTCGCGCGAGAGCTGCGTGAGCGTGACGGCGTCATTGTGGAGCACTGCCCGGTTCGGGACATTGACACTGAAGGCGACCACCTCGAAATCGAAACCGACCTCGGAACGATGACCGCAGACCGGTGCGTGCTCGCGACCGGCACGCCGATCCTCGATCGCGGACTCTTCTTCGCAAAGCACGAACCATCGCGCGCGTACGTCTCCGCCTATCGAGTGCCATACGCCGAGATCCCGCGGGGCATGTACCTCGCGGTTGGCGGCGGCGCACCCCACTCCCTCCGCACTGCTCACGACGGCACCGGGAGCGAACTACTCGTCGTCGGGGGAGAGTCACACGTCGCTGGCCGCGGCAGCGGCGTGAACGCCCTGCGCGAGATCGACGGGTGGGTGAGCGCGCACTTTCCCGTTTCCGAGCGAGTCACGTGGTGGGCGGCGCAAGACTATCGAAGCCACACGAGGGTCCCGTTTGCGGGACCTCTGCCGCGCGGCGGCGACCGCATCTACACCGCGACCGGCTTCAACAAGTGGGGCATGACGAACGGCGTCGCCGCGGGTCTCACCATCGCCGCAGACATGCTCGGCGGTCACCTCGAATGGGCGATGACCCTGCGCGAGCACAACCTGAAGCTTCCCGCAGTGCGCGACGCGCTCGCCGCCAACACGCAGGTTGCTGCGCACCTTGCGAGTGACTGGGCCGACGCGATTGGGGCCGAGAGCCGAGACAGTGACGCCGTACGCAACCTCGAAGAGGGACGTGGGCGCGTCGTTCGTGACGGTGCCAAACCAGTCGCAGTCTCGCGAGTCGACGGCAGAGTCTGCGCTGTCTCCGGCATTTGCACGCACCTCGGTGGAGTCCTGAGCTGGAACCGAGCCGAACGCACCTGGGACTGCCCCCTGCACGGCTCACGCTTCGCCCCCGATGGCACGAGGCTCGAGGGGCCCGCAACCGAGGACTTGGAATCGTTTGATTGACATCACACCACTGCAAATCCGCCTCACCAACGACTACGAAGTGGTCGTGGCAGGCCTCAAAGCGATGCTCGCGCCATTCTCCGACCGAATCGAGGTGGTCGATACCGAGGTCGGTGGGCTGGTTGGTAGACAACAACCCGTCGACCTCACCCTCTACGACACCTTCGGTCGAGCACAGTCCAACCAAGACGACCTTGCTGCGATCCTGGCCGACACGCGTTCTGGCAAAGTCGTCGTCTACAGCTGGAACACACACGAACACCTCGTCGCGGAGGCCCTCGCAAAAGGGGTCACGGGATATCTGAGCAAGTCGCTGGGCGCACCCGAACTCGTAGACAGCCTTGTGCGCATCGCAGGGGGAGCCGTGGTGGTGCCCGCAGGTGTTCCCGACCGAGAGCCAGTACCGAACCCGTCAGCACCGAACTCACCAGTACCGAACTCGCCGGCAGAGGATATCGGGTCGTGGCCAGGCAAACGCGAGGGCTTGAGCGTGCGCGAGGCAGAAGTGATCGCCCTCATCACGCAGGGATACACGAACCCCGAGATCGCCGACCGCATTTATGTCACGGTGAATTCGTTGAAGTCGTATATCCGATCCGCCTACCGAAAAATGGGGGTCGAGCGCAGATCGCAGGCAGTGCGCTGGGGCATCGCGCACGGAATGTTGCCACCGGACCATCAATCTTAGGGTCACCGCCGCGGCGATACACCACCCTACGGGGTGGTATGACCAGGCGCTATATTCTCACTCATGGGAACCCTCAGCTACGGCAACGCGCACACCATCGAAATCGACGACAACACGCTTGCCCATCTGCGCTCAGTCACGTTCGCCAAGTTGCGCGGCCAAGAGGCGTTTCCGCTCACCATCGTGCACACGAGCGAAGACGAAAACGGTGAGGCCAAGCACGCCGGATCGACTTCGCTCTGGGTGTCTCCTGACACGCCAATTGTCTTTCAATTTTCCGACACCGAACCCGACGAACTCTCAAGAGAGTGGATCGAAGAACTCATGCGGTCGTCGTACGAGAACCGCGGATTGGTCATCTCTGTGCAGTAGAGGTCGTGGAGTAGGGGCGTAAGCACACCCACAACCCCCGCTCAACACCTACTCCGATAAATTGCAACCCCAATGCGTGAGATGGCCAATCCGTGCTTATTCTGGGGGTATGAATGAGCAGAGCGAGAACCCGGCGCAGAACGAGCCGCGCCCCGACCCCATGAAGATGATCAATCAGCCCGCACTTCAGCAGTCAAAGGGCACCATCTGGATTGTCATGGGCGGACTCTTCATGCTCATGAGCGTCATCCCGTTTGGGGCACTCGTGTTTCTCGGGAGTGGGCGCTCAGCGCCTCTGGCCCTCACAGTTGGGATCGTGGTCATCGCACTCTACGTCGCGATGCTCGTGGTGAGATTCACGGTCGATCAGCAGAAGCTACGCCTTCGCGTGCTCGCGATCTGCATGCTCAGCATGGCTGGCATCGCGCTCATTGGCATCTGGGTCTGTTCGCTGATCGAGAACGCCGGGGCTGCCAGTGTTGCGTAATTGCGTGTTGCGTAATTGAGGTCTGCGCGGTCGGACGCTTAAGCCGTCTGCCCCTTGTGCTTCCCCTCGCCGACCTCTTCGACGAGCTTCCTGTTGAACGCCGGAAGATCATCGGGGGTGCGGCTCGTCACGAGTCCGTTATCGACAACGACCTCTTCGTCGACCCATTCGGCTCCAGCATTACGCAAGTCTGTTTTGAGGCTCTTGAATGACGTGAGCTTTCTGCCGCGTACGACGTCGGCGTCGGTGAGGATCCACCCGCCGTGGCAAATCGCCGCGACCGGCTTCTGCTGCTCGAAGAAGTCGCGCGTGAATGACACCGCGTGCTCATCGACGCGGATCGTGTCGCCGTTCACGACGCCACCCGGCAGCACGAGGGCATCATAATCGCTCGCGTTTGCCTGTTCCGAGGTGATGGAAACGTCAATGGTGTGACCGTTCTTGCCCTTAATTGAGCCTGGCTGCGTGGAGACAATCTCAACCTCCGCGCCATTGTTCGTGAGCGCATCTACGGGCTCCGTGAGTTCCGAATCCTCGTAACCGTTCGTAGCGAGTACCGCGACTCGCTTTCCTGAAAGTTTTGACATTGTGGTCTCCCTTGCATGTGACAGTTTTGGCGCGGTAATTACGCCAGTTCGCCCCACAGTTAACCCTCCTGAGAGAGTCAATGTAACCCCGTTGAAAATGGCCCAGCCAGCCGCTAAGGTCGCGCTATGAACACAACGCACGTTGGCATCCACGTAGGCATTGTTTGGAACCCATCAAAGGCCGAGCGCGATGCGCTCGAAAAGGCCCTCGCGTCGGCCCTTGACGCGACCGGGGAATCAGATTTCGAGGTTCCCGAGATCACCTGGCACGAGACTCTCGAAGACGATCCGGGGCAGAGGGCCACGGCGGCAGCGTTAGCGGCGGGTGCCGACCTCGTACTCGCCGTCGGCGGCGATGGCACCGTGCGGGCTGTGGCTGAGCAGCTGGCGAACGAGCAGCGGGCCGGCGATGCACAGCGATCCGCCGACCTCGGCATCATCCCAATGGGAACCGGAAACCTACTCGCGCGAAACCTTGGCGTTCCTCTCGGGGATCTTTCCGGAGCCTTCACCCTCGCACTCAGCGGCGAGTCACGACCGCTCGATCTCGGGTGGGCCGAACTCGGAACGGTTGGCGGGGCTGGCGGTGAGACGGGCGGTGAGCCGGGCGTTGATACTGGCGCTGCGACAACCCGATACGCCTTCGCGGTAATGGCAGGCTTCGGCATCGACGCGCACATGATCACCGAGACGAACGATGACCTGAAAGACAAGGCTGGCTGGCTCGCCTATATCGAATCACTCGGGCGGGCCGTCGCGGCGAGCGACCTCGTCGAAATGACTGCTTCGTTCGATGGCGAAGCACCCACCAGGCTCGAGGCCCACACACTCCTTGTCGGCAATTGTGGCATGCTGCAGGGCGGCATCACGCTGCTTCCCGACGCCGATCCATCAGACGGCGAACTTGACTTGCTCGTGTTGAGCGCCGACGGCGTCGCGGGATGGATCGACACCATGCGCAACATGGTGTGGGATAACGGTCTCATGCGGCTGCTCAAGCGCAAGGATAAGTCAGAAGACGGTCTCACTGCTGAAAGCAGTGCGAGTGCGGATCACAGCCGCATCACCTCGCTCGTCATCGAGCTTGATACACCGCGCGTCTTCGAGGTCGACGGGGACGATCTCCACGAGACCACCCGCATCGAGATCAGTGTGCAACCTGCGGCGATCCGCGTGCGAGCTTAAGCGCTAAGCCCGCCGGTACTCGGCGGTGATCGGGCACTCGAACGGATCCCGGGCCGCGAGCCCGACCCGGTTCAGGTATTCGATCACGATCGCGTAGGAACGCAGCAGCGACGTTTCTGTATAGGGCACGTCGAGCTTCTCGCAGTACTCCCGTACAATCGCTCGAGTCTTTGCGAGGTGCGGCCTCGCCATGCTCGGGAAGAGGTGATGCTCCACCTGGTAGTTCAGGCCGCCCATGAGCGTTGTGGCCCACCAGCCGCCGCGAATGTTTCTCGAGGTTCGCACCTGCTTCGTGAAGAAGTCGAACTTTGCATCGTGCGCGAACACCGGCATTCCCTTGTGGTTCGGGGCAAACGAAGCGCCCATGTAGACGCCGAACACGGCAAACTGCACACCGAGGAAGGCGAACGCCATGCCCAGTGGCAGAAAGTAGAAGATCGGCGCAAACAGCAGCACGAATCGCGCGGCGATGATGGAGAGCTCCGTCCAACGACCCTTGACCGGCCCTCGCGAGAAGAGGTGCGCGAAGCTCTGCTTGTGCAGGTTCAGGCCCTCGAGTGTGAGTAGCGGGAAGAAGAGCCACCCCTGATACTTCGTGATCGCCCGAATGAATCCGCGCGACTTGGCCGCATCTTCTTCGACAAATGAGATGGTGTCGACGTCGATATCAGGGTCTTTGCCAACGCGATTTGGGTTCGCGTGGTGACGAGAGTGCTTTGAGTCCCACCATGAATAACTCATGCCGATGCTCCCGGCAAGAATGACGGCGAGCCGATCGTTCGCTGGCCCGAGCGCGAGAATCTGCCGGTGCGCGGCCTCGTGCGCGAGGAATGCGATCTGCGTGAAGATGATCCCGAGCGCACCCGCGATGAGTAGCTGGAACCAGCTGTCGCCAAGCAAAATGAACCCGGTGATCGCGCCGCCGAGTGCCACCGCGATTGCGGCTCCAACACTGAGATAGAACCATGGCGCACGGCGGAGCAGACCTGATTCGCGCACCACCTCCGAGACCTTTGAGTACGCGCGACCGATGCTCGGATAATCGCCCGTGCGGGCCCGAGTGGGGCGGATCGGGCCGAGGCCCTCGAAAGCTTGGGTATGAGAAAGTGTGGCTGTCATGAGCGGCACCTGTTCCGTTGCGGGCCAGAAGTGGCCCATGGAGCCAAAGGCGGTTGCCGATCGCTTAATTCAGCGTAGCGAGCGAACCATACCGTTGGCTGCATAGTTGAGAATCGACGACGCCCTCACGCACCAGGTAACCTCGTCCGCTCCTCATACACTGGAGCAATGGTCCATCCGTTCTTCGACAGCCCAAAACCACGCATCTTCGCTCACCGCGGATTCGTGCCCGAAGACTTGGCACGAGACGGCATCCTCGAAAACACGCGCGCTGCGTTCGCGAACGCGCTCGCCGCTGGGGCCGACTACCTCGAGTCTGACTGCCACGTGACGCGCGACGGTACAGTCGTGCTCTTTCACGATGAAGACCTCTCGCGCACCCTCGACGATCCACGCGCCGTCTCTGAGGTCGAGTACGGCGAGCTGGAACGACTCATGGCTGTGCGCGGAGGATTGCTCTCGCTCGAGGCGGCACTCACCGAGTTTCCGGGTGCACGGTGGAATCTCGACCTCAAGATCGACGGCACCGTCGAGCCCGCGGGCGCACTCATCGGGCAAATTGCGGCGGATCGCGTGCTCCTCGCCAGCTTCTCGGACGAGCGGCGGACGCGGGGTCTCGCGGCCGCGTCACGCGTCGGTGCAACAACCCTTGTCGTGACGAGCGCAAGCCAAGGCGTGATGGTGCGCATTCTGCTCGCGGTCGCGCTGCGGTCGCGCGCGCTCCAGGCGCGGGCGTTTCAGGGGATCGACGCGCTGCAGATCCCGGAGCGGCAAGGGCCGATTCGAGTGCTCAGCCAGCGCCTCATCGAAGCCGCTCACCGCCACGGTGTTGAGGTGCACGTGTGGACAGTGAATAGTCCTGGGCGCATGCGAGAGCTCGTGCGCATGGGAATTGACGGTATCGTCACCGATCGCACCGACCTCGCGGTTGCCGCTCTGCGATAACCACCAACCATCGAGGCATGCGCGACAGCCGCAAATAGGCTGGGCGTATGAATGCTGTCGTATCTGGTTCAACCGTGCTCATCACCGGTGCCGCCCGCGGAATGGGAGAGCTCTACGCGAGGCGTGCCGTGCGCGAGGGCGCGAAAACGATTGTGCTTTGGGACGTCGACGAGGCACGCGTGGACGACCTCGCCCGCGAGCTCGGGAGTGCTTCGGCGCGGCGCGGTACCCCCGCGAACGTGCGGGCGTACGTCGTCGATATTGCGGATCGCGAGTCTGTCGCAGCCGCGATGACTCAGGTGCGAGAGGACCTCGGTGACCCCGACATCCTCGTGAACAACGCGGGCATCGTGCGCAGCAGCCTGTTCTGGGAACATGACGCCGAGCGCGACATTGAGCTCACGATGCGCGTGAACGCGCTCGCACCGATGTGGATCGCACGCGAGGTGCTCCCCGCAATGATCGCCGATCGATCGCGCCCAAAGCGCATCCTCAACATTGCGTCTGCCGCAGGAACACTCGCGAACCCGCGCATGAGTGTCTATGCGTCGTCGAAGTGGGCCATGATCGGGTGGAGCGAGTCGCTCAGGCTCGAGCTTGAGCGATCCGCACACGACCACGTGCGCGTGACGACATTCTGCCCAAGCTACATCTCGACCGGAATGTTCGCGGGCGCGCGCGGCCCGCTATTCACGCCAATCATGACGCCACGGAAAGCTGTGAGCGCAGCCTGGACCGGCATGCTCAAGGGCACACCCATGGTGATGCGCCCGTGGACCGTGAAACTCGCGATGGCGCTACGCGGGGTCTTGCCGACACGTTTGTGGGACGTAGCCGCCGATCGCGTGTTCCACGTTTACTCATCGATGGACGAGTTCACCGGACGCAAGTAGGCGCGGATTGACGCGAGCTACTTCGCTGGTTCCGGCTCCACGAGCGTCTCAGGATCCACAGGAATCTCTTCCGGCTTGTACCTCGGCAGTCGAGATGCCGGGATCGCGGCAAGCGCACTGAGGCCCGCGAGCAACAGGAACCCGAGCTTCAGCGTGCGCAGTCGCTCCTCCTCGTTGATACTGATGGCGGCTTCGACCTGAGCCTCATCGGCGTCGGTTCCCTCAAGCAGGTCGCGCAGCTCGTCGTTGCTGATGAAGTTGGCGTTGTCGAGATCCACCTGGGCCACAAGCTCTTCCGGTAGCTCGGGGTGATCGTTCACGGCGTTGGTGATTCCGAAGCTCAGGATCGTGACGAGCACCGCACCCATCACAGCGGTGCCGACTGCCGAGGCGAGGTTCTGCGCCGTTCCGCGAATCGAACCAACGTCGCCAGCAAGCTCCTTTGGTGCTGCTGTCACGAGCACATTGAACACAAGGGTCACGAGCGCGCCCTGACCAATGCCAAAGGCGATGAGGCCGATGATCGTGGGGAAGGTCTCCCAGTTGTTCGTCACGACGAGCGAGAGCCAGACGAGCGCGACTGTTGTGAGCGTGAACGAGAAGAGTGCGATGGTGCGTGGTGTGTAGCGCTTATAGAAGCGCACGATGAGGGTCGCCGTGATGAACACGGTGAGGTTGAACGGCATCATCGCGAGCGACGTGTCGAACGGAGTACGCCCCTGCACCACCTGAATGTACGTCGGCACCGTGAAGTTCACGGCCGCCTCCATCGCCACGATGATGAACATCGCGTACACAGCGGCGCGCTCGGTCGGGTGCTTGAGCACGCTCAGGTCGACGAGCGGCACCTTGCCGAGCCTGGTGCGCCTGCGAGTCCAGAGGAAGAAGCATTGGCCGAGCACGACACCGAGCACGATGAAGATCGGTGCGGGGGAGGGCCCCACCAGACTGAACGGCGCCGCCTCTTCGGCGGGAAGGATGCCCCAGGCATTCAGGTTGTTGAAGCCCAGGGTGAGCACAACGATCGCCGCACCAATGAGCACTGAGGCCACAAGGTCAATCTTGACCGACGGATTGCCGCGGTCGCCGCGCAGTTTGAAGCTCAACAGAAACACGACGACGGCGAGTCCGAGCGTGATGAAGAAGATGGGGCGCCAGCCAACAAGCGTTCCCAGAGTGCCGCCGATGAGGAACGCCGAGATACCCGAGAAGGCACGCGCTGAGCTCTTGCGTGACGTCTAAGACATTCGCGTCGAACACCGATGCCCCCTTACAAGCGGCGATGCAAAACCCATCGAGTGTCTATATAACTCGTCGCTTGTACCAAATATATGGGTTCTGTCCACCCCAATGACAAGAACTTCGTCGAGTTTTAGACTCAGGTCACAGTTCTAGATACGACACGAGTAGAGGCGGGAGATGGTCACGAAGCAGAATCCGGCGAAGCGAACCCGCAACATTACGCGCGAAAATACGGGCGATACATTCGAGTACCGCTTGGGGGCGCGCCGCATCACTGGGCGCGCGTCGGTTGAGCGAATCGAGGCTCTCGCGATCCCGCCCGCCTGGACTGACGTTGAGATTTCCCGCTCCGCAACTGCGAAGGTGCAGGCAAAGGGCGTAGACGCGGCGGGGCGAACGCAGGCGATCTACCACCCGTCGTTTGTTAAGCGCCAAGATCAGCGCAAGTTCGCGCGTATGGTGCGATTTGGGCGCGCGCTGCCCAAGTTGCGGGCGAGGGTGGATCGCGACTTGCGCAGCCGGTCGCTCGGCCGTGATCGGGTGGCCGGGTGCGTGATCCACCTCATCGACGAGCAGCTGTTTCGAGTGGGAAACGCTGAGTACGCCTCGCGCCACGGGAGTTTTGGCATCACGACTCTTCAACGGAAGCATCTTGACGTATCGCCCACGATCGTGGAGTTCAACTTTGTGGGCAAGAGCGGCAAAGAGCAGAAGCGCCGCGTGCGAGATCCGCGAGCGGCAAGGGTTATCGCGCAGCTACTTGAATTGCCCGGCGATGAGGTGTTTCGCTTCGTTGAAGCGGGGCAGAGTGCAGATGAGGACGCAGACCCGAACCCTCACCCGCTTCACAGCCGCCACGTCAATGCGTACGTGCGTCGGCATCTCGGCCGTGAATTTAGCGCGAAAGACTTTCGCACCTGGGGCGGCACGGTCGCCGTGGTGGGGGCGATTTTTGCGGTGGATCCCGCGGAGCTCCGAACGGCACTCACCACCGAACATGGCCGCGCAAGCGTGTTGCGCGACGCGGTGCGAATCGCGGCAGAGCGGCTTGGGAACACGGAGGCAGTGACGAAGGGCTCATACGTTGACCCCCGGGTGCTCGATCTCGTGAGTCACCCGAGGGTCATTGAACGTGTGCGTCGTAAGCGCTTTCGCGAACGGCTCCACTTCAGTATCGATGAGCAGCGAACGCTCGCAGTGTGTTCGCGGCGCTAGAGGTTCTCTTCTTCTTTCTCCTCGCGCTCGCGGTCGATGCGCACCTGGCGTTTCGACTCCTCGGTCTCAACACCACCGGGCACCGAGGTCGCGGGGCCGACTGATGTAGCGCCGCCCTCGTCGATCCAGTCGGAGCCGAGCCGGTCGTCGAGTGCGGGGTCGGTCTCGACATCCTCAGGGGAGTCGGGATTCTCGTGCGGAGACCCTTTCGGCACGGTCGACGTTCGCTCAACACCGGGGTCGCCGTGCGTTGGCTCCTCGATATTGTCGTTGCCACGCGTGTCTGAATCGCTGTGCGTGTCTGAATTGTGTGTCATACGTGTTCACTCCCTTTGTAGATTGTTGCGCCTAGTCGGCCTTGCTCAATCTGTTGCGCGCTTACGGCCGAAGATCAGGCCGTAGATGAGAAGCACGATGATCGATCCGCCAATTGCGAGTGCCCAGGATTGAAGCGACCAGAACTCTTCGAGGTTCGCGTCGAAAAGCAGGCCACCTAGCCAGCCGCCGAGCATGGCGCCAATGACACCGAGTAGGAGTGTGACAAACCATCCGCCGCCTTGGCGTCCCGGCAGAATTGCTTTGGCGATTGCGCCCGCGATGAGACCGAGAATCAGAAATGCAATGAAGCCCATGATCTTGCTCCTTTCGTCGCTGAGCGATCTTCGCCCAGGCATCAGGTCAGAAGTGACTTGATGAGTACGACGGTAGAACGACCCGCGCCCCGCCAGCTAGGGGCTTGCGAACGAAGTTATTGATGCGGTAGTGAACGGTAGTCGGAGGCATCTAGTGAACCCCGCACCTCCCACTGTCAAGGGGATGACGCCGCCGGGCACCGCGGCCGATACTCATCGTCATGGTCACGAATCGTGAAGGCTATCAGCAAGCCGATAAAGAAGAACTACCGAAGAAGCACGCTCGCGCGCTGAAAAGCGCGGTGAAGTGGCAATTCTTCACCATCGGGTACACCATCTGTACGATCACGGCAGTGTCGTTTGTGCTCGGTGGATCGCAAGCAATGACGACAGCGTGGATCGAAGACATGCTTTCGCTCCTCCCGCAGATCTCGTTCCTCATCGCCTTGCTATTTACGAAGCGCATACCCTCCAAGGAGCACCCTTATGGCAACCACCGGGCGATGGGGATCGGGCACCTCCTCGCTGGCGCAGCCCTGCTCGCGGTCGGCGCGATCCTAGCGTTCGACGCGGTGACCGGACTCATCGAAGGGTTCGTTGACGGCAAGCGAACCAAGCTCGGCGAAATCGAGCTGTTCGGCACGACCATCTGGTTTGGGTGGGTGATGATCGCCGTCATGGTAGTGATCATCGTGGGCCCAGTCTTCATGTACGGACCAGCGAAGGCGAAGCTCGCGCCGATACTGCACAACAAGCTGCTGTACGCGGATGCCGACATGGCGAAGGCCGACTGGCAAACCAACGTCGCATCGATCATCGGTGTGGCGGGAATCGGGTTGGGCCTCTGGTGGCTCGACGGCACGGCAGCTATTTTCATCTCGCTCGGCATTATTTGGGATGGTTACAAGAACTGCTCCGCAGCGGTACAAGACCTGACCGATCGCCGTGCTCGCACCTGTAACAACAAGAATCCGCACCCGGTGCGAGATGAAATTCTTGCGCTCCTCGAATCGAAAGAGTGGGTCAAGGACTACGGGATCCGCCTGCGAGACATGGGGCAGGTGTTCCACGCCGAGATATTCGTGACGCCGCGAGAAGATTCGGTGACGCTCGAGCAACTCAGCGAGGTGAGCGCGGGAGTCGCCGACATTGACTGGAAGATTCAAGACGTCGTCGTCGTGCCGACCGATCCGATCCCGGGGTTTGCCGATCGGTGAGGATATCTAGTCCGACTCGATCGCTGACAGCCGGTGCGGCACACCAACGGGTTTTGACTCCGCCGATCCACGCTGCCTAAGGAAGATCGAGTACGCCACCATCGAACCGACCGCGAGCAGCTCGGATTGCCAGTTCTGCAGCGTGCGGTTCCAGAAATCGGCCGACAGCAGGTACTCACCAAACGAGATCGGCGGTTCGCCGTGCAGCGCGTTCTCCGAGTTCGTCACGGTCGTGCCCGCGAGGCCCTGCACGAACCACGACAGCACAAAGATCGTGCCCATCATGATGAGCAGTGAGTTGCTGAAGAGCCACAGGCGAAACCCGCGAACCTTCGCCCAGGCTGGCGAGTCGTCTCGCGCGTGCTCTCCGATGAGCTGATCTTCGTCGCTCCCGACTCCCTCGTCGCCGGTCTTCTTCGACTCGGGTGACCCGCGCTGCACGAGCCACACCGTCGCGAGAATGAACAGAAAGAACTGCAGGTACTCCGACTGCCAGTTCTCCGCCACATCGACCACGAACTCTGACGACGTGACGAACTCCCACCATGAAGACACCGGCCCACCGTGCGTGAGCTGATCCTCGTTGTGATCGAACAGACCAGCGATTGACTGACCGATGAGCGTGAGAATAAATGCGGCGGCAAATACGAGCGAAAGCGCGTGGTCTTTCACGCGGCCAGACTGTTGCGTGCGCATGGTCACCTCCCGAGCAGCACAATCGCGAACATCGCAATTAAGCCGACGAGAACGATTCCAGCCCAGAGGCTAAACATGAGTTTCATGGTTCGAAGCTAGGCCGCGCCTGCATTAGTCGGCAGAGGCTTGCACCTGGTGCGGCGCATGTGTAAGGCCTGTGTGTAAGGCAAGTGCGAACGGCTAGATCCCGGCAGCATACCCGCGATGCACGCTCGCGTCGAGGGCCTCGTCTGTCGGGTTCTCGCGGCTTAGCGTTGTGAGCATTAGCTGAGCTGTCTAGCCGAGAGGACGCACAATCATGCCAAACCCACGCATCAATGACGAAGAACTGTACGAGAGCCTCCGTGAGGACGGCGCCTCGAAAGAGAAGGCCGCCAGAATTGCGAACGCGGCCGCGAAAGAGGGCCGCTCGAAGATCGGCGAGCGCGGCGGCGAGGCCGAGGACTACGAGGATCGCACCGTAGAAGAACTCCGCGAGCGCGCAAAAGAGCTCGACATTACCGGGTACTCAGACCTGAAGAAAGTCGAGCTCATCGAGAAGCTTCGCAACCACTAGCTCCGCCAAGCCGCGAGGAGGAAACGCCATGACCCCGAACCAGGATCCACGTTCGAAGTACCCGAAGCCACCCCTGCCCGAGCAGCACCAATCCCAGCCGGGGCAAACCGACGAGATGACGCCAGAACCCGACCACGGCGAAGATACGTACAAGGGGTCAGGGCGCCTTGAGGGCCTCCGTGCGCTCATCACCGGTGGAGACTCCGGTATCGGGCGCGCCGTCGCAATTGCATATGCGCGAGAGGGCGCCAATGTTGCGATTTCGTACCTGCCAGAGGAGCAGGAAGACGCGAAGGACGTTCGGAGGCTCGTCGAAGAAGCGGGTCGGCAGTGCGTACTGCTCCCGGGCGACCTGCGCGAAGAAGCTCAGTGTGTTCGGGTGATCGAGCAGACCGTGGCGGATCTCGGAGGCCTAGACATTCTTGTGCTCAACGCGGGCATTCAGCACAAGCGCGACAAGAACGCAGCGATCTCACGCGAGTCGATACTCGAGGTGTTCGAGACGAACCTTGTCGCACCACTGCTCATGATGCGCGAGGCTGCCCCGAACCTCGAACCGGGCTCGTCTGTCATCGTGACCGCATCGATCCAGTCGTTCGATCCGAGCCCCGACCTACTCGACTACGCCATGACAAAGTCGGCGCTCATGGGGTTCACGCGGGCGCTCGCCGAAGAGCAGGGCAAGCGCGGTGTGCGGGTCAACGCGGTCGCGCCGGGCCCGATCTGGACGCCGCTAATTCCGGGTACCGGGTGGGACGAGAAGCAGCAGCATTTCGGCGAAGACACCCCGCTTGGTCGACCAGGGCAGCCCGCCGAGCTCGCTGGAGCGTACGTGTACCTCGCCTCGGAGGACGCGTCGTACGTGTCGGGTGCGGTGGTGCCAGTTACGGGCGGCAAGCACCTCTGAGTTCCGCCGGGGTCACTCCGTTGCGGGCTGCTTGGCAGCCGAATCCTCCTGGCGCTTGCCCACGCGCAGGCCCGCTGGCGAATTCGCGAGCGAAAGCAGGTGCTCGAGCCACTCGGGATCGATGTCAGGAACTTCCACATCATCAAACTCGAAGTGGATCGGAACCGCCGGATGAACCCAAATACTGTGCTGCTGTGAGCCATCCGTCCACGTAAACACAAGACTCTCCTGCAGCCCCATCTTCCCGAGGATCACCGTTCTCAGGTGAGAGAGCGTGTAATCGTCAAACTCGAATGACTCGAGACCGCCGTAGTGCAGGTGGCCCATGATGATCTCCTAATTCTCTGCAGCGTGCCGTCGAGCCTCGTCTTCGGTAATGACGACGAGACCCCTTGGTGTGTTTGAGAGCTCATTCAATACTGCGAGCCACGTCTTATCGAGTTGTGGTGGCCGGCTTCCGTTAAAACGGAACGTGAGCGGAACATTTGGGGTGAGCCAGATCGAAACGCGGCCACCGCCTTTCTCCGCCGGATTCGTCCAGCTCATGAGAAAGCTCTCCTGGCGACGCAGCTTGATCGTGATCGCAACCTTCAGGTGAGCGAGAGTGCGGTCTTCGAACTCGTATTCTTGAGTTCCGCCATACATAAGAAAGCCCATATCGTTATGTTGGCAGGTTGCGCCGAAATTGAAAAGGACTTATGGTCAGACTCTTCTGATACCTGAGAACTACGAGGGCATATAACTACATGAGCGACGCACGCGAGACCGCGATTCGACAGCACATCGACACACAGTTTGAGAGCACCATCAACGAGCTTTGCGAGCTTGTGCGCATCCCATCTGTCTCGTGGCCCGCATTCGATCCAGCGCACCTGCACACGAGCGCCGAGCGGGTTGCTGAGCTCATGCGATCCACCGGGGTCTTCGACCTGGTTGAGGTGCGTCGCGCGCCCATCGACGGGCAAGAAGACATGGCGGATCCGGAGCTTGGTCACCCCGCCGTCATCGCGCGACGCGCACCGAAAAACGGCGCACCAACCGTACTGCTCTACGCGCACCACGACGCGCAACCCCCGGGCAACGACGATGAGTGGGACACGCCGCCGTTCGAACCCACCCGGGTAGGCGACCGACTCTTTGCGCGAGGCGCAGCCGACGACAAAGCCGGCGTCATGGCGCACGTGACTGCAGTGCGCGCGCTCGCCGCAGTCGCGGGTTCAGACTTCGACCTCGGGCTCGCCGTGTTCATCGAGGGCGAGGAGGAGTGGGCGTCGCAGTCATTCGGTAACTTCCTTCGTGAGAACAAAGAGTTGCTCGCGGCCGACGCCATCATCGTTGCCGACTCGGGTAACTGGGACGTCGACACACCTGCGCTCACCGTCGCGCTCCGCGGCGCCTGCGCGTTCAACCTTCGGGTCGACACCATGGCACACGCCACGCACTCGGGCATGTTCGGTGGCGCGCTGCCCGATGCCATGCTTGCGACCATCAAGCTCCTCGACACGCTCTGGAACGAAGATGGCTCGGTCGCCGTCGAAGGGCTCACGAGCGCCGACATCGAAACACCCGAGTACAGCGAAGAGCGTCTCAGGGAAGAGTCGGGTCTTCTCGACGGAGTGTCGACGATTGGGCGCGGGGCGATCCTCTCGCGCATCTGGGCGCAACCCGCAATCACCGTCACCGGCATCGACGCGCCGAGCATCGCGAACGCGTCGAACACACTCACCCCGAGCGTCACCGTGCGCATTTCCGCGCGCGTGGCACCGGGCCAAGACCCGAACGAGTTCTTCGAGGCGCTCTCGGCGCACCTCCACGCGCACGCACCGTTTGGCGCGCGGCTCACCATCGACGACGTGGGCCTGGGGCAGCCGTTCCTCGTCGATACCACGGGCCCTGCGGTCGCGCACATGCGTGAGGCGATGGCTGCCGGCTTCGAGAAAGCCCCGGTCGACATGGGCATCGGTGGATCGATTCCGTTCATCGCCGAACTCGTGCAGGAGTTTCCGAAGGCCGAGATTCTCGTCACGGGTGTCGAGGATCCAGACTCGCGCGCCCACAGCCCCAACGAGTCCCTGCACCTCGGGTCTTACAAGAAGGCGCTTGCCGCTGAAGCGATCTTCCTCGCCCGCATGAACGCGAGCGAATAGCGCGGGCGCATTCGCAGTGGATCAGCACACCTTCGATCTGTCGAAGATAGGCGCGGGCCTCCCGGTCGCGAGGTCGCAAGCCCAACTCGAACGCGCGGCGCGTACGGGTGCGATGGTGGTGACCGCGCCGCCCGGCACCGGTAAGACGACGTTCGTTCCGCCACTCGTCGCAAACGTTGTGGGGCAGCGGATCATTCTTACCCAGCCCCGACGCGTCGCGGTTCGCGCAGCAGCGTCGCGCCTCGCCCAGCTCGACGGCAGTGAGCTCGGCGAACGCGTCGGGTTCACTTTCCGTGGCGAGCGGCGGGTCAGCGCACGTACCCGCATCGAGGTCGTGACGCCCGGTGTGCTCATACGCAGGCTCCTCTCTGATCCGGGACTCGAGGGCATCGCAGCGGTCGTGCTCGACGAGGTGCACGAGCGATCCGTAGACAACGACCTGCTGCTCGGCATGCTCGCAGAACTGCGCACGCTGCGCGACGACCTCACCCTCACCGCAATGTCGGCGACACTCAACGCTCAGGCCGTCGCCGAGCTGCTGGGTGGCAGCGAGATCGTATACGTTCCGTCGGTGCTCCACCCGTTGCAGATCGACTACGAGCCCTTTGCTGGGGCGCGCCTCGACCAGCGCGGCGTAACCCGGGAGTACCTCTCGCACCTTGCAGACGTCACCCTCGCGGCTCAGGCTCAGGCCCAGGCTCAGGCTCACAGCGACAACGAAAGTGACGCACTCGTGTTCGTACCAGGCGCACGCGAGGTTGACGAGGTCGTACGACTGCTCAGGGCGCGTGGTGGATCGGTCGATGTGCTCCCGCTCCACGGGCGCATCTCATCGAAAGAGCAAGATCGCGCTGTGCGTGGCAGATTAAAGGATCAACCTCACCGCATTGTCGTGAGCACCTCACTCGCCGAGAGCGCGCTCACCGTGCCCGGAGTTCGGCTCGTGATCGACTCCGGCCTGTCGCGGGAGGTGCGGCGCGACGCTGCTCGCGACATGACCGGTCTGGTCACGGTGAGCGCGTCGCGGTCGAGTGCCGAACAGCGCGCCGGCCGTGCGGCCAGGCAGGGGCCCGGGCGAACCGTTCGCGCTTACAGCGAAGCTGACTTTGCCCGCATGCCCGCTGAGGCGCCCCCTGAGATTCTGTCGGCCGATCTGCTCGACGCTGCACTCGTGCTCGCCGCCTGGGGCGCGCCAGGCGGGCGCGGTCTCTCGCTGCTCACCATGCCTCCTACAGGCGCGATGGATCGCGCAGAAGGTGTGCTGAAGTCGCTCGACCTGGTCGATGGCAGCGGCCGCATCACGCCCCAGGGAACGAAGGTATCTCGCCTGCCGACCGGAGTGAGAGACGCCCGCGCGCTGCTCTCAGGCGCAACCGAACTCGGTGATGCGCAGCTCTCGGCCGAGGTTGTTGCGGCGTGTTCCGACGACCACCGGGCGTCAGATGCAGACCTCGTCGGACTGCTCAGGCAATTGCGCACTGGGCGAGCGCCGGGTGCCAAGCGGTGGCAGCACGAGGCACGGCGTCTTGAACGGCTCGCCCGAGAAGCGGTTGAGGGTGATGAAAGAACCGGATCCACCACACTTACCACTGCCACCACCGACGCAGTAGGCACCGTCGTTGCGCTCGCGAGGCCCGAGTGGATCGCGCGACGCGTCAACTCCTCGGGTCGCGCGTACCTGTTCGCGAGCGGCACGCGGGCCGCGATCCCAGAAGGCAGTTCCTTACAGGGCAGTGAGTGGATCGCTGTATACGAGGTGCAACGCGCCGAGGGCCGTTCTGCAGACGGTACGGGTGCGGTGATCAGGCTCGCCGCACCGCTTGGTGAAGAGCAGGCGATCCACATTGCTGGGTCGCTCGTCGCTCACACCCGCGATGCGCGGATCGAGAGCGGCCGTGTGCGAGTACGCGAACGACGGAGCCTTGGAGCGATCCCGCTCTCAGATACCCCCGTCACTCCGCGCGATACAGACACCGGCCCCGCGATCGCAGCGCACCTGCGCGAGGAAGCTCTCGCGGCCCTCAGGTGGTCAGACTCGGCACTGTCGCTGCGGGGGCGGCTCGCGCTGATCCACCGCGAAGTCGGCGAGCCATGGCCCGACGTTAGCGACTCAGCGCTGCTCGATTCGCTCGAGGACTGGCTCGGCCCCGACCTGCGCACCCTTCGGGCCGACGCTTCTCTTCACGGCATCGACGTGACGAGTGCCCTGCGGCGGCTGCTGCCGTGGCCAGAAGCGGCCAGGCTCGACGAGCTCGCTCCCGAGCGGCTCCGGCTACCGTCGGGTGGATCCGCGCGCATTAACTACGAGACAGACACCGCGGAACACACGGGCCCCGTCGTCGCGGCTAAGCTTCAGGAGCTCTTCGGGCTCGCCGAATCGCCGAGGCTCGTGGATGGCAGGGTGCCGATCCAATTTCACCTGCTCTCGCCGGGCCGCGGCCCGCTCGCGGTGACCTCAGACCTCGCGTCGTTCTGGAACGGCCCGTACGCACAGGTGCGCAAGGAAATGCGCGGACGCTACCCGAAGCACCCGTGGCCCGAAGATCCGTGGAGCGCGCAAGCCACTGCGCTCACCAACCGGCGGCTACGGCAACAATAAGCGCAGGGAGCAGCAACTTACCGCTGAGCGTTCTGCTGCGACGCAAGCAGGTCGCGAATTTCGGTGAGCAGCTCTTGCTCGGTGAGCACCGCTGGTTCTTCTTCGGTCGGCTTGCGAAGCTTGTTCATTGGCAGCACGAACGCGAAGTAGACGACCGCCGCAACGATGACGAAGTTGATGATCGCACCAATGACCGCACCGAGCGCGATCGTGCCGCCACCCGGCAAGCCGATGAGCAGCGCGGTGTCGAGCGAATCGGCCGCGAAGAACATGCCGACGATCGGGGTGATCAGTGAATCGACGACCTTCCCGACGATCTCATTGAACGCTGCGCCAATAACCACGGCAACCGCGAGATCGACAACGTTTCCACGCAGCAAAAAGTCTTTGAAACCCTTAAACATGTATTCCCCTACTGAAGTAAAGTGTTCATGAACTGTCAAAGCCTACTGTGACGCGCACACGGTAGCCTCGTCAATATGGAGTTTATTGGTGCCCAGCCCACACTCGATCTCACATACTCTGACGTATTCCTCGTTCCGAGGCGATCGGCGGTGCAGAGCCGCCTCGCAGTAGATCTCGCTCCGCACGACGGTACGCCCGCGACGATTCCGCTCGTCGCATCAAACATGAACTCTGTGACCGGGCCTCGTCTCGCCGCCGTGCTCGCACGCCGAGGCGGGCTCGGCGTGCTGCCGCAAGACATGAGCACCGACGAGCTCATCTCAGCGATTCAGTGGGTCAAGGCTCAGCCGGTCGCGTTCGATTCGCCGATCGTGCTGTCACCCGAGCAGACGGCCGCTGACGCGCTGCGCCTGGTGCCGGTCGCTGAGGGGCAGAGCGTGGTTGTCGCACGTGTGGATCGCGACGCACAGCTCACCCAAGACCGGGTACTCGGCGTGCTCGCCGCAACCAGGCTCGCAAGCGTGCCACAAGACGCGAAGCTCGGCGACCTCGTTGGAGCCAAGGTGCCCGCGCTCGACCTTGCTTCTCTGGGTTCCCAGGCAGGTGATCCACGCGCAGTGTTCGACGCTGTGCACGGCCTGCTCGAGCAAGAAGCCGCAGACGCTCATCACGGAGCTGGGCACAGCGAGGCCGTCGTGGTCGTGTCTGAAGGCGTGGTGCGAGGAACGCTCTCAAAGCGCTCAGCGCTGCGTACCTCGTTGTACCGCCCGGCGCTCGACGCCTCCGGACGACTCGCAGTGGCCGTCGCCGTGGGCATTAATGGCGATGCCGCTGCCAAAGCGCGTGCCCTCGCTGCAGCGGGAGCAGACGTGCTCGTCGTCGACACTGCACACGGGCACCAAGAGGGAATGCTCCGCGCGCTCCGCGAGATCTCGAAGCTTTCGCTCGGCCTGCCGATCGTCGCAGGCAACATCGTGACGGCCGACGGAGTACACGATCTCGTAGATGCGGGCGCCTCGATTCTCAAGGTTGGCGTCGGGCCGGGCGCAATGTGTACGACCCGCATGATGACGGCAGTGGGGCGCCCACAGTTCTCAGCAGTGCACGAGACGGCACAGGCCGCACGCGAGCTCGGCGCACACGTGTGGGCCGACGGCGGCGTACGCTACCCGCGCGACGTGGCCCTTGCGATCGCCGCGGGTGCGGGGTCGGTGATGATTGGCTCGTGGTTCGCGGGCACTGCCGAGTCGCCAGGGGAGCTGCTCACCGACAGTTCCGACAAGCAGTACAAAGAGTCGTGGGGCATGGCCTCGACGAAGGCCGTGCAGGGGCGCTTCGCCCAGCTCGACGCGTACGAGCGGGCGCGCAAGGAACTCTTTGCCGAGGGTATCTCGTCGTCAAAGATCTATCTCGATCCACAGCGGCCGAGCGTCGAAGATCTCATCGACATGATCACCTCTGGCGTCCGCTCGTCGTTCACCTACGCTGGCTCTGCAACTCTCCCCGAGTTCCATGTGAACGCTCGCGTCGGCCTGCAGTCCGCAGCCGGGTACGAAGAGGGTAAGGCACTTCCGGTTTCTTGGTGAGACCTTCGTTTCCTGGCAATTACCAGGCGAGTTGCCCGGGAATGCCGAGGCGGCGAACAGTGCACGTCTAGACTTGTGAGCAGCAATCGATAGGAGTTTTGGTGGAATTCATCTCGACCCGAGGCGGCATGGAGCCCGCACCGTACAGTGCGATCCTTCTTGAAGGGCTTGCGACCGATGGCGGTCTGGTGGTGCCCGAGACAATTCCTCAGATCTCACGAGATCGCATCGAATCGTGGCGCGGTCTCGATTACCCCGCTCTCGCGACCGAGATTCTCTCGTATTTTGCTACCGACATTCCGGGCAAAGACCTCGCGACGATGTGCGAGCGCGCCTACTCGTCAGAGAATTTCAGTGAGGGCGTGATCCCGCTCACCGAGCTCAGCGATGGTATTTCGCTGCTCGGCCTGTCAGAAGGGCCAACACTCGCGTTCAAAGACATTGCGATGCAGTTTCTCGGGCAGTCGCTCGAGTACGTACTCGCAAAGACCGGTCGCACGCTCAATATCATCGGTGCGACGTCGGGTGACACCGGCTCCGCTGCCGAGTACGCGCTTCGCGGCAAGTACGGCATCAACGTGTTCATGCTCTCGCCGCAGGGTCGCATGAGTGATTTCCAGCGGGCCCAGATGTACTCGCTCACCGACGAGAACATTCACAACATCGCTGTTGCTGGGGTCTTTGATGACTGTCAGAACCTCGTCAAGGCGCTGTCTGGCGATCTCGAATTCAAGCGTGAGCACAGCCTCGGCACGGTGAACTCGATCAACCTCGGCCGCATCTCAGCCCAGCTCGTCTACTACTTCTGGGCGTGGCTTCGCGCGAGCGACGGCCTCGACGCCGAGGCGCTCGAAACATTCAAAATTTCTGTCACCGTGCCCTCTGGCAACTTTGGCAATATCCTCTCGGGCCATCTCGCGCGTGAGATGGGGCTGCCGATCCGCCGTCTCGTGCTCGCCGCAAACGAGAACAACGTACTCGACGAGTTCTTCCGCACCGGCATCTATGCGCCGCGCGGCGCAGCCGATACGCACGCGACCTCAAGCCCGTCAATGGACATCTCGAAGGCCTCGAACCTTGAGCGCTTCGTGTTCGACCTGCTTGGCAGAGATCCCGAGCGCCTCGCGGCCGCGTGGCGTGAACTTGACGAGAACGGCAAGATCGACCTCTCGGCAGAGTTGCCTCGGTTCAAGTCCGAGTTCGGGTTCCAGAGCGGTACGAGCACGCACCAAGACCGCGTGGAAACGATTCGCAGCGTGCACGCGGCGACCGGTGTGATTATCGATCCACATACTGCCGACGGCGTGAAGGTCGCGCGCGAGCACGTTGAGCCCGGGGTGCCCATGATCGTGCTCGAGACCGCAAAGCCGGCGAAGTTTCCCGAGATCGTGTTCGAAGCGACAGGGGAGCGCATAGGCATGCCAGAGCGGCTCGCCGGGCTTCTCGACTTGCCGCAGCACGTCACAGAGATGAGCGGCGACGAACAAGAACTGCGCTCGTACATACGCGACAACGTGTAGATACGACGAACGACGGTAGGAGTTCAATGTTTGGCTGGTTGCGCACACGAAGAATTGAACGCAGGGTGGATCGCCTTGAGCTCGCGGTGACGGGCGCGATCGCAAGCGAGTTCGACGAGCTCGAGGAAGAACTTGAGTCGAAGCCGCGGCCGTGGACAGACACATTCGGCATGGTGGCCACGCGCGCGTTGCAGATCATCATTGTGCTCGGACTCACCGCGCTCGTCGTGTACGGCATGCGCCAGCTCACGACTGTCATCATCCCTATCCTGCTTGCGCTCATCTTCGCGAGCACGTTTGCCCCGGTCATGGGGTGGATGGACCGCAGGGGAGTGCCGAGAGTGCTGTCGACGGTGCTCGTGCTACTCGGTATTGTGGTGCTGCTTACGGGGATCGGGTGGCTCATCGTCTGGGCGGTGCGCGACCAGTGGGATGAGCTCGCTCAGCAGGCCCAAGACGGCTTTACGCAGGTGATCGCCTGGGTCAACACGCTGCCATTTGCGCCCGACGAGGAACAGCTGTCGCACTGGGGCGACATGGTGATTGATTTCTTGACGAGTGCACAATTTGGCTCGGGCGCGCTGGCTGGCGTCGGAGTTGCTGCCAACTTCATTACGGGACTCGTGCTCATGGTCGTGGTGCTGTTCTTCTTCTTGAAAGACGGACCGGGCATCTGGAAGTTCATGCAACGCCCGTTCCATGGACACAGCCTTGCGCGTGTGAAGCGCGTGGGCAGCAAGACCGTCGAGACCCTTGGCGCATACGTGCGGGGCACGGCGGCAGTCGCCGCGGTTGACGCGATCGGTATTGGCATCGGCCTCGCGATATTGAAGGTGCCACTCGCGCTCCCGCTCTCGGTGCTCGTCTTTATCCTCGCGTTCATACCAATCGTCGGTGCAACGCTCGCTGGCATTATCGCGGCGCTCGTCGCTCTTGTAGCAAACGGCCCGCTCAGCGCAGTGCTTGTGGTTGGCGTCGTGGTGCTGGTGAACCAGCTTGAGGGCAACTTCTTGCAACCCGTGCTCATGGGGCGCGCGCTCAAGCTGCACTCGCTGGTCATCTTGCTCGCACTGACCATTGGCACCGTGCTGAGCGGCATATTGGGTGCCGTGCTTGCCGTGCCGATTGCTGCGGTCTGCTGGGGAATCATTAAGGTCTGGGACGGCCCGAACCTTCCCGCCCGACCGTTCCGACCGAAGCCTGACGAACTGCTGACGTAGGTCTGACTGCCGTTTACCTACTGACGTAGGTCCACGACTCGCGCGAATGTCGGCGTTTTGGGGTTCGATTTGTGTCGCGCGGGCAGAGTGTGCCAATATATATGAGTTGTCAACGCGGGCTTAGGCCCTGAAAATGTTTGATAATGCGTCCGGCCCCATCGTATAGCGGCCTAGTACGCCGCCCTCTCACGGCGGTAACGCGGGTTCGAATCCCGCTGGGGTCACCGGAACGAAAGCCTCACCTTCGGGTGGGGCTTTCGGCGTATCTGCGTGGTCCAAGGCGGGACTATGCTGGTATCACGCGTGCTGAAGTACGTTGACTATGCGCGAAGAGGAGTGTTGAGTGACCCGCACGATCAAGCTTGCTGTAATTCCCGGAGATGGAATTGGGCCGGAGGTTACCGAACAAGCGAACCGAGTCCTTGACGCCGTTATCGCGGGTTCAGATGTGCAGTTTGAGCGCACCGAGTTCAAGCTCGGCGCCGAGCGTTTTCTTGAGACAGGCGAGACGCTTCCCGAGGCAGAGCAGGCAGCAATTGCCGAACACGACGTTATCTTGTTCGGCGCGGTTGGCGGCGTTCCCGGCGATCCGCGTCTGCGCGAAGCAAATATCGAGCGCGGTCTCTTGTTGAAGCTGCGCTTCGACTTCGAGCATTACGCAAATGTGCGCCCGTGCACGCTCTATCCCGGTGTAACCTCACCGCTCGAGAACCCGGGCGAGGTTGACTTTGTCGTTGTTCGTGAGGGCACCGAGGGGCCGTATGTCGGCAACGGCGGTACGCTCCGCGGCGGCACACCAGCAGAGGTTGCCACCGAGGTCTCGGTGAACACCGCATTCGGTGTTGAGCGGATCGTGCGATTCGCATTTGAAACCGCGAAGTCAAGGCCGCGCAAGAAGCTCACCTGGGTCCACAAGACCAATGTGCTGGTGCACGCTGGTGCGACCTGGCAGCGTATCGTCGAAAACATCGGGGCGAAGTATCCCGAGGTTAGCGTGAATTACATGCACGTTGACGCGGCGACGATCCACATGGTGCAAGACCCTGCGCAATTTGACGTCTTGGTTACTGATAACCTGTTCGGAGATATCCTCACAGATTTGGCCGGCGCAATCGGCGGCGGCATTGGGTTAGCGGCGTCGGGAAACATCAATCCCGACGGCAACTTCCCGAGCATGTTTGAACCGGTACACGGCTCTGCCCCCGACATCGCGGGCCAGCAGAAGGCAGATCCCACCGCGGCAATTCTTTCCGCGGGTCTCATGCTCGACCACCTCGGCCTGCAGGCCGAGGGCGATCGCCTCCGAGCGGCAGTCCGCACAGACCTTTCGTCGCGTGGCACCGAGGCTCGGTCAACTACCCAGATTGGCGATGCGATCGTCGCGGCGCTTCCGTCGCGTGGCTGATCCACACACTTCACTTCATCTTTTACGAGAGCGGATGTCATGACTGACCTCACCTTCACCATCACCGAGGCCGAACGCCGTAGCGCCGAAGATCGCGAAGCGGTACTCGCGAATCCGGGCTTTGGCGACCACTTCACCGATCACATGGTCTCGATTGTCTGGACTCAGGACGAGGGGTGGCACGACGCCGAGATTCTGCCGTTCGGCCCAATATCAATGAACCCAGCCTCATCAGTGCTCCACTACGGACAAGAGATTTTCGAGGGGCTCAAGGCGTACCGCCGCGCAGACGGCTCAATTGTGACCTTCCGTGCTGAGGAGAACGCGCGCAGGCTGAACGACTCAGCGAGGCGCATGGCGCTGCCTGAACTGCCAGTTGAGCTGTTTGTCGAATCTGTGCGCAAGCTGGTTGAGATCGACGCCGAGTGGGTTCCCTCCGGTGACGATCAGACGCTCTACATTCGTCCGTTCATGATTGCCGACGAGAGCTTCCTCGGGGTGCGTGCGGCTCAGCGCGCTCGCTTCTTGATAATCGCGAGCCCTTCTGGTGCGTACTTCACTGGTGGCGTGAAGCCGGTGTCGATCTGGCTCTCGCAGGGACTCTCGCGCGCTGGCCAGGGTGGCACGGGTGCTGCAAAGTGCGGTGGCAACTACGCCGCTTCGCTGCTGCCGCAGAACCAGGCTGCCGAGAACGGGTGCCAGCAGGTGCTCTTTACTGACTCGAACACCGTCGACACGATCGACGAACTGGGTGGCATGAACCTTTTCCTCGTGCGTAGCGACAACACACTTGTCACCCCTGAGCTCAATGGCAATATTCTCCCTGGCATTACCCGCAAGAGCCTCATTCAGCTTGCGCAAGATCGCGGCTACAGCGTTGAGGAACGTGCGGTCACCGTATCTGAGTGGCGCGAGGGTGTTGCCGACGGCTCAATCACCGAGGCGTTCGCGTGTGGCACTGCGGCTGTCATCACCCCGATTGGTCAATTGAAGTCACCGGACTTCACAATCGACTTTGGAGATAATGCGCCCGGCGAACTCACGCTCTCGCTTCGCGAAGAACTCACGGGTATTCAGTACGGAACTCGAGAAGATCGTCACGGCTGGCTCGAAGTTATCGTGCCCGCTCACGCGGCTGCATAGGAGATCAGGTGAAGATCGCGCGTTATGAGGTCGGAGGAGAGATCTCCTACGGCATTCTTGACGAAGCCGAAGACGGGTCGGGCATTGAGCTTGTCGAACTCTCAGGAGATCCGTTTCTCACGGGCTTTGACACGACGGGCCGTCGAACCAAGTTCCAAGATGTGCGGCTGCTCGCGCCGGTGATCCCGCGCTCGAAAGTAGTGTGTGTCGGTAAGAACTATGCCGACCATATTGAGGAGATGAAGGGCGAGACCGGGGGAGACGCGCCCAAAGAACCGCTGCTCTTTCTCAAGCCCAATACTTCGGTGATTGGCCCTGGCGACGCGATTGTGCGCCCGTCGATCTCTGACCGTGTTGAGCACGAGGGCGAACTCGCTCTGATCATCGGGGCGATCGCGAAGGACGTTCCAGAGGATCGCGCTCTCGAATACGTGTTTGGGTTTACGTGCGCAAATGACGTGACGGCGCGGGACATTCAGATCGCCGATGGCCAGTGGGCGCGGGGTAAAGGGTTTGACACGTTCTGCCCGCTCGGGCCCGTGATCGAGACGGATCCGGACCTGTCTGACGCGCGCATCACAACGAAGGTGAATGGTGAGATTCGGCAGGATGGCCGCACCTCCCAACTCATCTTCTCGCTCGCGAAGATCGTCGCTCACGCGTCGCAGGCGTTCACGCTCCTGCCAGGAGACGTGATCCTCACTGGCACACCCGCGGGCGTTGGGCGCCTCGAAGCGGGCGACACCGTCGAGGTTGAGATCGAGGGTCTCGGCATACTCCGAAACACGGTCCGCTAGCGGGTAGAGGTCGAGCTGCCGATTCGGGGACAATCTGACGGTCGGGCAATCCTCTGGCTCGGGGTGAGACAATAGACAGTTATGGATCCCAATAAGCTCAACCACGGACCCGCTGCCGTCCCGCCGCCCTCCGAGTCAAAACTCATGAAGACGCGGCCCGCGACCGATCGCGTGCGCCCGCAGGTGAAGCCGAAGGCCGAAGGTTGGAAGCAACTTACGACTCCCGACGGTCGGCCAACGCTGCAGTTCGCGTCACCGCGCGTGAAGCAGCCCGCCACACACCTCGCTGACTTGACGCTCGCTGAGCGAGAAGCGAAGGTCGTCGAGATGGGTCTGCCGAAGTTTCGCGCGAAGCAACTCTCTGTGCACTACTTTGAGCACCGCACAACTAGCCCCAAAGAGATGACTGATCTGCCAAAAGATCGGCGTGAGGAGCTGGCTGAGGCCTTCTTCCCGCCGCTGCTCACCGAAGTGAAGCGTCTCGTTACCGACGACGGTGCGACGATTAAGTTCCTTTGGCGCCTGTTCGACGGTGCACTCGTCGAATCGGTGCTCATGCGCTACCCGGGTCGCATCACCCTCTGCGTATCGAGTCAGTGCGGCTGCGGAATGAACTGCCCGTTCTGCGCGACCGGTCAGGCAGGTCTCACGCGCAACATGTCGACCGCAGAGATTCTCGACCAGATTGTTCAGGCCAACCGAGTCATTGCCGAGGGCGGTCTCGGCCGCAAACGCACGGTCGGTAACGGCGCTGAACCCGAGCGGGTGAACAACATCGTGTTCATGGGCATGGGGGAGCCACTCGCGAACTACAAGCGGGTCATGAACGCTGTCCATCGCATGATTGCTCCGTCTCCTGAGGGGCTGGGCATGAGCGCGCGTGGCATTACGGTGTCGACGGTGGGGCTTGCCCCCGCGATCCGCAAACTCGCCGACGAAGATATTCCCATCACCTTTGCGCTCTCGCTGCACGCGCCAGACGATGCGCTGCGCGACGATCTCATTCCTGTCAACAGCCGATGGAAGGTTGAGGAAGTACTCGACGCCGCCTATCACTACTACGAGAAGACCGGCCGTCGCGTGTCGATCGAGTACGCGCTCATCAAAGACATGAACGACCACGCCTGGCGCGCCGACTTGCTCGCTGACAAACTCAACTCCCGCGGCCGCGGATGGGTGCACGTGAACCCCATCCCACTGAATCCGACCCCTGGCTCAATCTGGACGTCGTCATCGCGCGAGGTGACGCGAGAATTTGTGGATCGGCTCAACGCCGCTGGCGTTCCGACGACACTGCGCGACACACGCGGCAAGGAAATCGACGGCGCGTGCGGGCAGCTTGTGGCTACCGAGCAAGATAAGGCAGAGGCCGAGGCGTTCGCTGCGGCGCAGTAATTCACCGCTTTCATAAGCGGATCGAATGAATCTTTTCTCACGCTTTTGGGTGAGTTATAGTGATTGGCGTGACTACCAACCCGAAAGCAGATCAACTCGGTTCGATCGACTCGACTGAGTTGCGAATACTGCACACGCTCGCGGTTACTGGGTCGCTTACTGCGACGGCTGCTGCTCTCGGGCTCAGCCAGCCGGCCGTGAGCCAACGCATTAAGCGCGTTGAAACTCGGCTCGCGGTTCCGCTGATCGAGCGGTCGGGGCGAGGCATTCGTCTCACCACCGCCGGCAACATTCTTGCCGAACACGGGCGCACGGTTGTGAGTGAGATTGACGCTGCGATCGCCGCGATTGAAGATCTCCGCGGTGAGCGGGCTGGAACGCTGCGGCTTGTCGGGTTTCCGTCGGCATCGGCGACGATTGTGCCCGCAATTATGCGAGCGCTCACCGTCGAGGCCCCGAAGTAGTGCTGCAGTACACCGAGGCAGAACCACCCGCCGCAACAGAGATGCTGCGCGATGGTGAGGTCGACTGTGCTCTCATTTTTGACTACGAGGGCGCAGCCGAACGGCCCGCAGGCAGCGCATTTCTTCCGCTGTGGAGCGAGGACGTGCACCTCGTCGTGTCGAATGACCGCGCAGATCAGATCTTCGGTGCGCGATCCGCTGACACCCCAGTGCAGCTCAGCGAGTTCTCCGAGGAACACTGGATCGCAGGGTGCGAGAAGTGTCGAGGACACCTGCTCTCAGCGGCGCACAGCGCGGGATTCGAGCCAGACATCATTCAGTCGACCGACAACGTGCCCGCAATGCTCGCGATGGCTGCGGCAGGCGGCGCGGTTGCGCTCGTACCGGGGCTAGCGCTCGCGGCTGCTCCAGCGCTACCAAGCGACGCGCTTTCCATGCAACTCGATCCACCCCGCCACCGCACCATCGGCTTACTGTCGATGGCGACGGTCAATGAGAGCCCGCAGGTTCGGCTCGCCAAGCGATTGCTTTCACGCGTCGATGGCGGCGCGTGGGGCCTCACGCCAGCATGAGCCTCAAGGTGTGGGCACACACCTCGCCCCACCCGCTCGAGCTCGGCGGTCGCCTACAGAGGCGCACCGTCATCGTGCTCTCGATCGCCACGATTCTTGGCGGCCTTGGCATTGGAGCAGGCATTTCTGTCGGAGCGCTGCTGCTTGCTGAGGTGAGTGGAAGCGAAGCAATTTCTGGATTCGCGTCGGCGGCGCTCAATGGCGGAGCGGCGATCGCGGGTATCCCGCTCGCGCGGGTCGCTGCCCGATACGGGCGGCGCATGGCGGTCGTGCTCGGGAGTCTCGTTGCGATGGTGGGTGCCGCGATCGCGGTCGCGGGTGCCTCGCTCGGGCTCTGGCCAGTGGTGGTGCTCGGCATCGCGACGCTGGGTGTAGCAAGCGCAGTGCAGCTCATGTCGCGATTCGCCGCGACCGACCTCGCCCTCCCGCGCAACCGCGCACGCGATCTCTCGCTCGTCGTCTGGGCGATCACCATTGGTGCGGTCGTGGGGCCAAACCTCATGGCGCCGGGTGCCGTCGTTGGTGAGTGGATCGGGATTCCACCGCTCTCCGGGGTGTTCGTGTTCACATTCGGTGCACAGGCACTCGCAGCTGTCGTGAACTGGGTTGGGCTTCGCCCCGATCCGCTGCTCACCGCGCGAGCCATCAGCGACCGAGAGGTCTCAGCGGCGACCGAGCGCGGAGACGCCCCAGTTGCGGTGCCTGATCTCGCGAGGCTCCCAAAGATTACCGTCATCGTGATGATAGGTGTTGCCCAGGCGCTCATGGTTGGTCTCATGGCCATGGCACCTCTGCACATCATGCACCACGATCCACACGGTGAGCCCGTGGTCGGCGTGACGCTGAGCCTGCATATCGCGGGTATGTACGCGCTCTCGCCGGTCTTCGGGGTGCTCGCAACGAAAGTAGGTCGCCTTCCCGTCATTTTTCTCGGATGGGTGATCTTCGCGCTCTCGATCGTGCTCGCTTACGCGGCAGATTCCGACTTCCTTCTCGTGCAGGTTGCACTCACACTCGTTGGCGTCGGCTGGGGTGCAGTGACGGTTGCGGGTGCGGCACTGCTCACCGACCTCACTGAGGTGCAGGAGCGACCGAGGTGGCAGGGTCGATCCGACGCGTGTATGAGCGCATCGGGTGCGACCGCCGGGGTGCTTGCCGGGGTGGTCTATGCGGCGAGTGATTACGCATTTCTTGCGCTCGTGTGCGGTTTCATTCTTGTTGTCGGAGTGATCGCCTCACTGTATCCGAAGCTTCGCGTGCCAAAGCAGCACTAAACTGGTGGGGATGTCTATTAGCGCTGATCCACAGTTTTCAACCGCAGAGGGGAGCGACGTTCGCGTACGCTTCTGCCCGTCGCCCACGGGCACGCCACACGTTGGGATGGTGCGCACCGCACTGTTCAACTGGGCGTATGCCCGGCATACGGGAGGCACGTTCGTCTTCCGCATCGAAGATACCGATGCGGCGCGTGACAGTGAAGAGAGCTACGGCCAGATTCTTGACTCCCTGAGGTGGCTCGGCCTCCACTGGGACGAAGGAATTGATGTCGGTGGGCCGCACGAGCCGTACCGCCAGTCGCAGCGCGGCGAGATTTATCGTGAGATCGCTGAGAAGCTCAAGGCCGCCGGCTACCTCTACGAGAGCTACTCGACGTCGGAAGAGATCGACGCGCGTAACGAGGCCAATGGGCGTGCGAAGCAGCTCGGTTACGACAACTTCGACCGCGACCTCACTGAGGAACAGCGTGCGGCGTTCCGCGCAGAGGGGCGCGAGCCCGCGCTTCGGTTCCGCGTTCCCGACATCGACCTGAGCTTCGACGACCTCGTGCGTGGGCCAATCAGTTTCCCTGCCGGTTCGACGATCGACTTTGTCGTGGTGCGCCCGAACGGTGCTCCGCTGTACACGCTCACGAACCCAGTCGACGATGCGCTTATGGGCATCACCCATGTGCTCCGCGGCGAAGACCTGTTGTCGTCGACACCCCGCCAGGTGGCGCTTCACCGCGCGCTCGTAGAGCTCGGCATTGAGACAGCGATTCCGCGCTTCGGCCACCTTCCCTACGTCATGGGCGAGGGCAACAAGAAGCTGTCGAAGCGCGACCCCGAGTCGAATCTGTTGCACCATCGCGAGCGCGGCTTCATTCCTGAGGGCCTGTTGAACTATCTGTCGCTGCTTGGGTGGTCAATTTCTGCGGATCGCGATGTGTTCTCCCGCGACGAGATGGTTGCGGCATTCGACGTCGTAGACGTCAACCCCAACCCTGCGCGCTTTGACCAGAAGAAGGCCGACGCGATCAACGCAGACCACATTCGGCTGCTCTCGGAAGACGATTTCTACCAGCGCATCATGCCGTACCTGGTTGCTGGCGGGGCGCTTCCGATCGAGGCAACTGAGGCGCAGCGCGAAACCGTGCGCGCCGCTGTTCCCCTCGTGCAGAGCCGCATCACCGTGCTTTCTGAGGTTGTGCCGATGCTCGGTTTCTTGTTTACGAGCTCTGACGCGCTCGTGTATGAAGACGACGCAATGAAGTCGCTCAAAGATGATGCGCCATTGGTGCTCGCAACGAGCGTCTCGGCACTTGAACGCCTCGGTGAAGACGAGTGGATCACGTCGAAGATTCAGGAAGAGCTGCAGGCGGCGCTCATCGAGGGCCTTGGCTTGAAGCCTCGCGTCGCCTTTGGCGCGCTGCGAGTGGCAGCATCGGGTCGCCGAGTGTCACCGCCTCTCTTTGAGTCGTTCGAGCTGCTCGGTCGCGATGAGACTCTCGCGCGACTGAACCGACTCAAGAATCAGCTTTCTGGTACCGACATGGAATGAGGTTTGAGCGTGATCGAGACTGTAGCGAGCAACCCCGACGCGCCATATGGTGTCGCGATTCTTGGTGGGGGCCCCGCCGGACTTTCTGCGGGGCTGCAGCTCGTGCGTGCAAACCGACGCATCGCGATTCTCGATTCGAACCGGCCGAGGCACTCTGCCACTCTGCAGTCGCACGGGTTTCTGACGCGTGACGGTGCCTCTCCACTCGAGCTGAGACGACTTGGGCGCGAAGAGTTCGAGGAGTATCCGACGGCGCGCTTCGCTCAGTCGATGGTGCGAGAGGTCGCTCCGCTTACTCGCGACGAGGCACTCTCCGTCGGTTTTCCAGACGGTATTGGGTTCCGCGTTCGCGCGACCGGCATTCGTGGATCGGCTGATGTCGAACTCGTAGCTCGCAGAGTGCTGCTTGCGGCCGGTCTTACTGAGGAACTGCCGGCTCTTCCCATGATCCGCGCGTATTACGGCACCGCGCTGCACTCGTGCGTAGAGTGTGACGGATTTGAGAAGACGGACAAGCCGCTCGCGCTCATCGGCGAAACGAACGACCTGTTCGCGCGGGCGCTGCTCATCTCTCGATTTAGTTCTGATCTCATTGTCTTTACCAACGGGGCCGAAACGGTTCGGCCTGATCAGGAACAGCAGCTCGCATCAATCGGGATTCGTGTTGAGCGCCGAATCATCGACGACATCGTCGGTGAGCGCGCCGACATGACCGGGGTTCGGCTTGCCGACGGAGAGATCATTCCGCGTGTTGGCGGATTCGTTCGACCAAGATGGCATGCTCCGGTAGAGTTTCTCGGAGACTTAGAGATCACTAGGGACAGCTGGGGACTCGTCGTCGTGGATGAGCGCGGCGAAACCTCAATTCGGGGGGTCTACGCGGCGGGCGACATCGTACCGCCCGGCCCGCAGCAGCTCATCATCGCAGCGGGCAATGGCGCGCGGGTTGCTGCGCGGCTGAATATGGACATGATCCGGGGAGCCCTCGGGGTAGGACAAGTTGATGAGTAACGAGAACGTTGCGGCAATGAAAGACAACACTTCAGAAAGTACCGAGTCGGGCGCCGGCGACGAACGCAAGTACCTTACTCCCGGTGCGAGGTCGGCATCTGCGGGTTCCCGCTATGCGGTAATCTCAGCGGCATTCGTCGGAGTGCTGCTCATTTCCAATGTTGTCGCAGTGAAGCCGATTGCCTTTGGTGCGATCACATTCGGGTCGTTCTCTCTGCCGCTCGTGTTCGACGGGGGAGTGTTCCTCTTCCCGCTCGCGTACATCCTCGGCGACGTTATTGCAGAGGTGTATGGCTTGAAAGCCTCGAGACGCGCGATTTTTGTTGCGTTCGCGCTGGCAGCGGTTGCGTCGCTCACAATTTTCATCGTTCAGGTTTCGCCGCCCGCCGCCGGATGGGAAAACCAAGAAGCCTTTGCTGCAGTGCTCGGGTTCGTACCTCGAATTGTCGCGGCAAGTCTAATCGCGTTTCTTGCGGGGCAGCTCCTCAACGCGTGGGTGCTTGATCGCATGCGCAAGCAGACTAAGGGTCGCTTCCTGCGTTCGCGCTTGATCGGCTCGACCGTAGCTGGTCAGTTGGTCGATACGCTTCTGTTTTGCACGATCGCGTTCGCAGGAATCATTACCGGCATCGACTTCGTGATGTATGTCGTGCTCGGTTACGTGGTGAAGGTGCTCGCTGAGGTCGTGCTCTTGCCGATTACGACGCGGGTTATTTCTGCGGTGCGCCGAGCTGAGGAGCGAAGCGCGGCGTAACTGCTGCTGCCGCTGCCTTGGCGAACTCTCGGCCGTACTGACGGCTGAGAACATCCTCGCGCAATTCGGCAAATGTACCGTCGATAATTGACTCGCGAATACGGTCGACGAGTCGAACGATAAACCGTTCGTTGTGGATCGTCGCAAGCGTAGACCCGAGCATCTCTTTCGCCTTGAACAGGTGATGCAGGTATGCCGCCGTGTAGTTTTCGCACGTGTAGCAGTCGCACTCTGGATCGAGGGGTTCGAAGCGACGCCTCTGGGGCGCTGCCTTTGCGTTGATGCGACCAGAGCTCGAGTACATCGTGCCGCCGCGGGCCTGACGTGATGGCGCGACGCAGTCGAAGGTGTCGGCTCCCGCGGCGATTGCGGCAAACAGGTCGTCCGGCTCTGAGATTCCGAGAAGGTGCCGAGGCTTTGACTGGGGCAACTCTTCGGTCATCCATCCGACGATCGTGCCGAGCTCACTCTTCTCGAGCGCTCCGCCGAGGCCAAAGCCATCGAATTCCTGTTCAGTGGCTTCGCTGCCGCGAAGATTCGCGAGGCCCCGTGCCGCTTGGCGGCGCAAGTCTTCGTATTGTGCTCCCTGCACGACCCCGAAGAGGGCTTGGTAGGGGCGGTGCTGCCGATCCGCTGTCAACTTCGCATGCTCATCGAGGCAGCGAACCGCCCAGCGCTCGGTGCGCGCGACCGAATCTTCTTGATATGCGCGAGTGTTGAGCAGGGTCGTGCACTCGTCGAAAGCGAACATGATGTCTGCGCCGAGTTGGTGCTGAATCTGCATCGAAACCTCAGGGGTAAACCGGTGCATGTCGCCGTTCAAGAACGACTTGAAGGTCACCCCGTCTTCGTCGACGTGCGCGAGCCGCTCTTTGTTCTTCGCGATTACCTCCGCGTCGGCGTAAGCACTCTCCGACATCGAGATCACTTTCTTGAACCCGACACCGAGTGACATCACCTGAAACCCGCCGGAGTCGGTGAACGTCGGCCCGTCCCAATTCATGAACTTGCCGAACCCACCGGCTTCGTCAACGATGTCGCTGCCTGGCTGCAGAAACAGGTGATACGCATTCGCGAGCACAGCTTGACCGCCGAACTGCTTCACGGTATCGGGAAGAATCGCCTTCACCGTCGCCTTCGTTCCTACGGGAATGAAGGCGGGCGTCTGAATATCTCCGTGTGGGGTGTGGATCACGCCCGCCCGCCCGAGCGGGCGACCGTCACTTGCGTGAGCACCGTCGCTTTCGAGGCGGTGCTCGATATCGAAGCTGAAGTCGGCAGGAGATGGAGATTTGTCTGCGGTCACCCGACTATCTAAGCACCACCAATCTGCGAGCAGGTTGCGCGCGCCTTCGCCCGCGTATGTGGTGTTCAATTACTCACCACGAGGCACCACTTGGCGACACGCCCGGAAAACGGCCTGTGTTTGCGCTCCGGGGTTGATCGGCGTAATGTATTCCTTTGTCAGCGCAACGAAGCCGGGCCGCAGGGCGGTTCGGTTGATTTCATGCGCATCGATCACATTACATGTGATACGGTAGACAGGTTGCTTTTCGGAGGGCCCGGTTGGGTCGGTACGGGGGGTGTCTGGTTCTTGAGAACTCAATAGTGTGCACTTAAATTGTCAAATGCCAATTTTTTATCCCGTCGCATAACCCGTTTGGGTTGTGTTGATGGCGATTCCTTTTGGACAAAATTATATGAACGTCAGTATTGATGTTTGTTGTTTGTCAGGTTGAACTCGCATTCACGATCATGCTTATTCCGCTGGTTGTGGTGCATGTAATTTTTTACGGAGAGTTTGATCCTGGCTCAGGACGAACGCTGGCGGCGTGCTTAACACATGCAAGTCGAACGATGAAGCCCCTGCTTGCAGGGGTGGAAGAGTGGCGAACGGGTGAGTAACACGTGAGTAACCTGCCCCTGACTCTGGGATAAGCGCTGGAAACGGTGTCTAATACTGGATATGACCTATCACCGCATGGTGTGTGGGTGGAAAGATTTATCGGTTGGGGATGGACTCACGGCCTATCAGCTTGTTGGTGAGGTAATGGCTCACCAAGGCGACGACGGGTAGCCGGCCTGAGAGGGTGACCGGCCACACTGGGACTGAGACACGGCCCAGACTCCTACGGGAGGCAGCAGTGGGGAATATTGCACAATGGGCGCAAGCCTGATGCAGCAACGCCGCGTGAGGGATGACGGCCTTCGGGTTGTAAACCTCTTTTAGTAGGGAAGAAGCGAAAGTGACGGTACCTGCAGAAAAAGCACCGGCTAACTACGTGCCAGCAGCCGCGGTAATACGTAGGGTGCAAGCGTTGTCCGGAATTATTGGGCGTAAAGAGCTCGTAGGCGGCTTGTCGCGTCTGCTGTGAAATCCCGGGGCTCAACCCCGGGCCTGCAGTGGGTACGGGCAGGCTAGAGTGCGGTAGGGGAGATTGGAATTCCTGGTGTAGCGGTGGAATGCGCAGATATCAGGAGGAACACCGATGGCGAAGGCAGATCTCTGGGCCGCTACTGACGCTGAGGAGCGAAAGCATGGGGAGCGAACAGGATTAGATACCCTGGTAGTCCATGCCGTAAACGTTGGGAACTAGATGTAGGGCCTGTTCCACGGGTTCTGTGTCGTAGCTAACGCATTAAGTTCCCCGCCTGGGGAGTACGGCCGCAAGGCTAAAACTCAAAGGAATTGACGGGGGCCCGCACAAGCGGCGGAGCATGCGGATTAATTCGATGCAACGCGAAGAACCTTACCAAGGCTTGACATATACGAGAACGCTGTAGAGATACAGAACTCTTTGGACACTCGTATACAGGTGGTGCATGGTTGTCGTCAGCTCGTGTCGTGAGATGTTCGGTTAAGTCCGGCAACGAGCGCAACCCTCGTCCTATGTTGCCAGCACGTTATGGTGGGAACTCATGGGATACTGCCGTGGTCAACACGGAGGAAGGTGGGGATGACGTCAAATCATCATGCCCCTTATGTCTTGGGCTTCACGCATGCTACAATGGCCGATACAATGGGCTGCGATACCGCGAGGTGGAGCGAATCCCAAAAAGTCGGTCTCAGTTCGGATTGGGGTCTGCAACTCGACCCCATGAAGTCGGAGTCGCTAGTAATCGCAGATCAGCAACGCTGCGGTGAATACGTTCCCGGGCCTTGTACACACCGCCCGTCAAGTCATGAAAGTCGGTAACACCCGAAGCCGGTGGCCTAACCCTTGTGGAGGGAGCTGTCGAAGGTGGGACTGGTGATTAGGACTAAGTCGTAACAAGGTAGCCGTACCGGAAGGTGCGGCTGGATCACCTCCTTTCTAAGGAGCACTCGTCACCGTTTGGTGGCGCAGAATACTCAGATCAGTGACGAATGTTCACTGCTGGGTGCTCATGGGTGGAACATTTGACAACATAAGCATTCAATTGGGTGTGTGAGTGAGTACGCCAGGTCTTCGGGGCTGGTTGGAAATGTTTGCGCGTTTGAGGGAATGGCTTTTTTGAGTGCATACTGTTGGGTCCTGGAGACCCAGACCATTTGCTTGTCCCGATTTTTTGGGGTGGGTGGGTGTGCTTGGTTTCTTCAGTCCATGCTGCCGCAACGTGTTGTGTGGTGGGGTGGGTTTGACCGTACGTTGAGAACTACACAGTGGACGCGAGCATCTTCGATACATGCATGATCATTTTTTGGTTGTGTGTGTCTCATTGGTTTCATGCATCAACCCTTTCGGGGGTGGGTGTGTGTTTCTGTAATTATTTACTTATGTGATTTCAAGTTTCGAAGAGCAAACGGTGGATGCCTAGGCATCTGGAGCCGAAGAAGGACGTAGTAATCTGCGATAAGCCTCGGGGAGCCGATAAACGGGCTGTGATTCGAGGATTTCCGAATGGGGAAACCCCGCTAGGCGGCTTGCTGACCTAGTGACTCCCGCCTGAATATATAGGGCGGGTAGAGGGAACGTGGGGAAGTGAAACATCTCAGTACCCACAGGAAGAGAAAACAACATGTGATTCCGGGAGTAGTGGCGAGCGAAACTGGATGAGGCTAAACCGGTGGTGTGTGATACCTGGCAGGGGTTGCATCATCGGGGTTGTGGGATCTTTCTGGCTGCGCTGCCATGCAGCCGACGTGAGTGTCAAGGTATAGCGGAACAGCTTGGAACGGCTGGCCGGAGTGGGTGAGAGCCCCGTATGCGAAATGCCTTGGCCGCGTGAAAGATATCCCAAGTAGCACGGGGCCCGAGAAATCCCGTGTGAATCTGTCAGGACCACCTGATAAGCCTAAATACTCCCAGATGACCGATAGCGGACTAGTACCGTGAGGGAAAGGTGAAAAGTACCCCGGGAGGGGAGTGAAATAGTACCTGAAACCGTTTGCTTACAATCCGTCGGAGCACCCTTGTAGGTGTGACGGCGTGCCTTTTGAAGAATGAGCCTGCGAGTTAGCGATATGTGGCGAGGTTAACCCGTGTGGGGTAGCCGTAGCGAAAGCGAGTCTGAATAGGGCGATCTAAGTCGCATGTCCTAGACCCGAAGCGAAGTGATCTATCCATGGCCAGGCTGAAGCGTGTGTAAGAGCGCGTGGAGGGCCGAACCCACTTAGGTTGAAAACTGAGGGGATGAGCTGTGGATAGGGGTGAAAGGCCAATCAAACTTCGTGATAGCTGGTTCTCTCCGAAATGCATTTAGGTGCAGCGTTGCGTGTTTCTTGCCGGAGGTAGAGCTACTGGATGGCCGATGGGCCCTACAAGGTTACTGACGTCAGCTAAACTCCGAATGCCGGTAAGTGAGAGCGCAGCAGTGAGACTGTGGGGGATAAGCTTCATAGTCGAGAGGGAAACAACCCAGATCACCAACTAAGGTCCCAAAGCGCGTGCTAAGTGGAAAAGGATGTGGAGTTGCTGTGACAACCAGGAGGTTGGCTTAGAAGCAGCCACCCTTGAAAGAGTGCGTAATAGCTCACTGGTCAAGTGATTCCGCGCCGACAATGTAACGGGGCTCAAGCACGCCACCGAAGTTGTGGCATTCATATATGTGGTAGGCCTTCGTGGTCCAGCCGTATGGATGGGTAGGAGAGCGTCGTGTGGCGAGTGAAGCGGCGGTGTGAACCAGTCGTGGATGCCACACGAGTGAGAATGCAGGCATGAGTAGCGAAAGACGGGTGAGAAACCCGTCCTCCGGAAGACCAAGGGTTCCAGGGTCAAGCTAATCTTCCCTGGGTAAGTCGGGACCTAAGGCGAGGCCGACAGGCGTAGTCGATGGACAACGGGTTGATATTCCCGTACCGGCTGGTAACCGTTCAAGACCTAACGAGTAGTGCTAAGCAAACCAATATTCTGCGGATCCTTCGGGTGATGTGGGGTGGCGGCTGCGAACCCGAACTCGGGTGGTGAGCGTGAGGTGTGACGCAGGAAGGTAGCCTGTGCCGGGCGATGGTTGTCCCGGTGTAAGTATGTAGCCCGTCAGTTATGAATAGTTTCTGGCTTTGGGTGAGATACGATGCGGACCCGTATGGGGAAGCAGGTGATCCTATGCTGCCGAGAAAAGCATCGACGTGAGGTTGCTAGTTGCCCGTACCCCAAACCGACACAGGTGGTCAGGTAGAGAATACTCAGGAGATCGAGATAATTATGGTGAAGGAACTCGGCAAAATGCCCCCGTAACTTCGGGAGAAGGGGGGCCATCCACTTATACCAACTTGCTTGGGAAAGGGTGTGGTGGCCGCAGAGACCAGTGGGGAACGACTGTTTACTAAAAACACAGGTCCGTGCTAACACGCAAGTGGACGTATACGGACTGACGCCTGCCCGGTGCTGGAAGGTTAAGAGGAGCGGTTAGTGGTCTTCGGACTGCGAAGCTGTGAATTTAAGCCCCAGTAAACGGCGGTGGTAACTATAACCATCCTAAGGTAGCGAAATTCCTTGTCGGGTAAGTTCCGACCTGCACGAATGGCGTAACGATTCCCCAGCTGTCTCCACCATAAACTCGGCGAAATTGCAGTACGAGTAAAGATGCTCGTTACGCGCAGAAGGACGGAAAGACCCCGTGACCTTTACTACAGCTTGGTATTGGTGTTCGGTGTGGCTTGTGTAGGATAGGTGGGAGACTGTGAAGCTGGCACGCTAGTGTTGGTGGAGTCGTTGTTGAAATACCACTCTGGTCATATTGGATATCTAACGACGAACCCTGATCGGGTTTTCGGACAGTGCCTGGTGGGTAGTTTAACTGGGGCGGTTGCCTCCCAAAATGTAACGGAGGCGCCCAAAGGTTCCCTCAACCTGGTTGGTAATCAGGTGGCGAGTGTAAGTGCACAAGGGAGCTTGACTGTGAGACTGACAGGTCGAGCAGGGACGAAAGTCGGGACTAGTGATCCGGCAGTGGCTTGTGGAAGCGCTGTCGCTCAACGGATAAAAGGTACCTCGGGGATAACAGGCTGATCTTGCCCAAGAGTCCATATCGACGGCATGGTTTGGCACCTCGATGTCGGCTCGTCGCATCCTGGGGCTGGAGTCGGTCCCAAGGGTTGGGCTGTTCGCCCATTAAAGCGGTACGCGAGCTGGGTTTAGAACGTCGTGAGACAGTTCGGTCCCTATCCTCTGCGCGCGTTGGAGATTTGAGAGGATCTGACCCTAGTACGAGAGGACCGGGTTGGACGGACCTCTGGTGTGCCAGTTGTTCTGCCAAGGGCATGGCTGGTTGGCTACGTTCGGGATGGATAACCGCTGAAAGCATCTAAGCGGGAAGCCGGCCTCGAGATGAGATCTCCGTACACCTTTAGGGTGTGTGAGGCTCCCAGTAGATTACTGGGTTGATAGGCCAGATGTGGAAGCGCTGTAAGGTGTGGAGCTGACTGGTACTAATAAGCCGATGACTTGACTTCATCCCAAATAGTGTTTTGGGGCATGAGTTTGTAAGTGTAACGATGTTCGCGTCTACTTTGTGGTTCTTGACGTACGGCCACACCCCCTGGGTTTGAGTGACTTAGGCCTGTGGTTGGTGGGGTGTGTATATGTCAATAGAGTTTCGGTGGTTATAGCGTCAGGGAAACGCCCGGTCACATTCCGAACCCGGAAGCTAAGGCTGACTGCGCCGATGGTACTGCGAGGGGGACCTCGTGGGAGAGTAGGACACCGCCGAACATTTTTTGAAGGGAAAGGCCCTGGAACAGATTCGTTCCAGGGCCTTTCTGCATTTCAGGACTTCAATACTTGGGCCGTAGTTTCGCCTACGTTCCCTCCCCAAGAAGTTTTTGAGCATCGATTTCACTATGAGCGTCAGCGGGGTTCCGCTTCTGGTCAGGGTAGCTGCACTGAGTCCGATAAACTTGAAGCTGGACAAGACAACTGAGCGAAAGCAGGCTGCCTATGGGGGCGATGACGGGAGTGTTACTCGCTCTTTCCATCGTTTCCTTGATTGCACATCCAATCGCACGGCGCTTCGGTCGTCGGGCCTTTCTCTTCTTCGCAGTGGTCATGGCTGCGTCGTTTGCTGTCATGGTCGCACTCTCGATTCCAGCCTTTTCGGGCGATGCGCTTGTAGAACACCTAGAGTGGATTCCGTGGCTCCAGCTGAATCTCACGTTCAGGCTCGATGCGTTCGCTGCACTATTTGCACTCCTTGTCACCGGAGCAGGCGCTCTCGTGCTGCTGTACTGCAACAACTACTTCGACGACGGTGACACTGGTCTTCCGCGCTTCTCTGCAGTATTCATGGGCTTTGCAACGAGCATGCTCGGCCTCGTGATCTCAGACAATCTGTACCTACTCTTTATTTTTTGGGAAGCGACAACTGTCTTCTCGTTCCTGCTTATTGGCCACGTGCTCAGATTGCGCACTGCCAACTCTGCAGCTCTCCAGGCATTGATGATCACCACACTCGGCGGTCTCGCAATGTTTGTTGGGTTTGTGTTGCTCGTACATGCATCAGGAACACCCTTGCTGTCGGAGATCATTGCCGATCCACCACGGGGTACGATCGTCACCGTCTCTGTATATCTCGTTTTGCTTGGTGCGATTTCTAAGTCTGCGATTTTCCCCTTCCACTTTTGGCTGCCCGGAGCTATGGCTGCGCCCACGCCAGTGAGTGCTTACCTACATGCTGCAGCGATGGTGAAGGCCGGGGTGTTTTTACTCGTCCGAATGAGTGAGCCATTCGCTGATGTGCCCGGCTACCGGTGGGTCCTTGTGATCCTCGGCGGTTACACGATGATTCACGGCGGGATCCGCGCACTTCGGCAGTTCGACATTAAACTCATCGTCGCGCACGGCACGGTGAGCCAGCTCGGGCTGCTGGTGATGGTCATTGGCGTGGGGGATCCGCGCGCAACATTCGCTGGACTCGTGTTGCTCTTCGCACACGCAGTAGCGAAGGCGCCGTTGTTCCTTACCGTTGGAATTATCGACTCATCAACTGGTGTGCGCGACCTTCGCCGGCTCAGCGGTGTTGCTTCCCAGTTCCCGGTGCTCGCGTTCATTGCGGTGCTCGTTGCTGCTTCGATGTCGGGAGTGCCACCGTTCTTTGGCTTTGTCGCGAAAGAGTCAGCCTTCACGGAGTTGCTTGCCCTTGGCCGAGAGCAGCCGATTGCAATGGTTGCGTTATGCGTTGCTGTTGCGGGAAGCATGCTCACGGTTGCATACATGTGCCGGTTCATCTGGGGTGCGTTTGCCCGGAAACCCGGTGTACCTGACACGCCAATTGAAGAGACTCCTTCGCGCACGTTCTTGGTTGCGCCAGCACTGTTCGCGATCATCACCATCGTCTACGGCTTTGGTGCACCGATGCTCGATCCACTGGTTCAGGCGGCAGTTCCCGGCCTAGTTTCCGGCGACTTGGGCGTCACCCACTTGGCGCTGTGGCACGGTTTGAGTGTTCCGCTCCTACTTTCAGCGTTAGTTATCGGCGTGGGCATCTTCTTTTTCTTCCCCGCAAAACGCATCGCTGGTGCGCTCCCTCCCGCTGCCGAGCGTTTTTCTGCCTCCCACATGTACTGGTTGGCAACGCACTGGCTCGATCTCCTTGCCGTTCGTTTGACCTCGATCACCCAGCGTGGATCGCTTCCGTTCTATCTTGCGGTGATCCTCACGACACTCGTGTGCACACTTGGCGGCACCATACTTGCGACCAACCAGTGGCCGGAAGAACTCGAGTTCATTGCAAATCCCGTCGAGATCCCAATTGCGGTCGTGATGATTGTTGCGGCAGTGTTCGCAATTCGAGCGCGAACTCGATTCCAAGCAGGTGTACTCGTCGGAGTCACCGGGTACGGGATGGCCGTCATTTTTGCGCTGCATGGAGCTCCCGATCTTGGTCTTACCCAACTGCTTGTTGAGACCATTACGCTCATCGCGTTCGTGCTCGTGATTCGTAGGCTGCCCGCACGCATGCGGGAGCATGCTACGCGTTCGCATCGAGTCGGACGGCTACTACTTGGGCTAGGGCTGGGGCTCGTGCTCGGGGCTGTCGCCGTGATTTCCCTTGGTGGTCGCATCGCAGATCCAATCTCGCTCGCCCTGCCGCAGCTTGCCGTTGAAGGTGGGCACGGGTTCAACGTCGTCAATGTGATGCTTGTCGATATACGTGCGTGGGACACGATGGGGGAGCTCTCGGTCATTCTCGCTGCCGCGACTGGCGTAGCCTCACTCGTCTTTCTCAACACTCGCATTGACCGGAGTCCTCACCTCAGTAGGCGTGCGGCACGCGATGCTACTCGCGCTCATCTTATGCGTGTCGCGGATCCAGGCGACCCCGAGAGCCGCATGAACTGGCTGTTGGCCGGTTCCAAACTCGATCCGAGACGTCGCTCGATCATTCTCGAGGTGATAGTTCGACTCATCTTCCACGCGCTGCTATTGCTCTCGATATTCCTTCTCCTCTCTGGCCACAACAGCCCGGGCGGTGGCTTCGCGGGAGGTCTCGCGGCTGGGCTCGCGCTCGTCGCCCGGTACCTCGCGGGTGGTCGGTATGAGCTGCGCGCTACGGTGCCACTTGATGCTGGTCGAATCCTCGGTATCGGTCTTGCCCTGTCGGTGTCGATGGCGATGCTGCCGCTATTTTTCGGGCAGCCGGCGCTCTCCTCGACCTGGGTTGATGTAGATCTCGGTATTTTTGGCTCCTTGCCGCTCGTCACGTCAACGCTGTTTGATATTGGCGTGTATCTCGTCGTGTTCGGTCTCATCCTCGATGTGCTGAGAAGCCTTGGTTCAGAGATCGATGAGCATGAAGAGTCCGACCCAGTTTCATTTGCAGAGGAGCACGCGCAATGACCATGCCCCTCGTCCTCGTGGCCGTGATGGTGGTGATGTACACCGCAGGTGTCTATCTCATGCTGGATCGGAGCCTCACACGCATTCTGCTCGGCTTCCTCCTCGTCGGAAATGCAACGAACCTGTTGATCTTCCTCATGTCCGGAGAGTTTGGAAGCTCACCGATAGTTGGGGGAGACGACGATGGTTCGATGAGCGATCCACTGCCACAAGCGTTCATTCTCACGGCGATCGTCATTACTTTCGGCGTGAGTGCGTTCCTGCTCGCACTCATTTACCGGTCCTGGCGACTGTCGCGCATCCTTGAAGACCGAGTCGAGGACGACCGCGACGATCTCGAAATTTCGCGAGCCGAGACCCTCACCACCGAAGAGGTTACTGAGGAGGATCTTGAAGATGCGACTGAGTTTGAGGATGACATACCCGGAGACGACTCTGAGGACTCAGATGACTTAGATAGCTCGGATGGTTCGGGCGATGTAAGTGATTCAGGCAAATCGAAAACGGGGCCGGGCGAGGGAGGCCAATCATGACCTTTCTCGTACCGATCGTCGTGCTCATTCCGCTCGCGGGTGCAGCACTTGCGCTTGCCGTTCCAGGGCATCGTGCTCTGCAGCGTGGGATCACTCTCGTTGCTCTGACCGCAGTATCGATTATCGGCATCATTCTGATGTTCATCGTCGACAAGACCGGCCCGCTCATTATGCAGGTCGGCGGTTGGGCAGCGCCATACGGCATTTCGCTCGTCGTCGACCGAGTTTCGGCGCTCATGCTCGCCGTTTCCGCGGTTGTGCTGCTATCGGTGTTCCTGTTCTCAATCGGTCAGGGTCTTGCCGATGGCGACGAGGAAACACCGGTTTCCATCTATTACCCGACCTATCTCGTGCTCGGCGCAGGCGTTTTCAACGCCTTCATCGCTGGCGACCTGTTTAATCTGTATGTCGGGTTCGAAATTCTGCTCGTCGCGAGCTACGTGCTCATCACGCTCGGTGGTACTGCGCAGCGCATTCGCGCCGGAGTCACGTACGTGGTCGTCTCCCTCGTATCGTCAGTGCTCTTCCTTGCGGCCATCGCGCTTGTATATGGGGCGACGGGCACCGTGAATATGGCGCAGCTTACTGCCCGCATCGCTGAACTACCGAGCGAACTTCAGCTCATCCTCAACCTCACCCTGATCATCGCGTTTGGCATTAAGGCCGCAGTTTTTCCGCTCGCGTTTTGGCTGCCAGATTCATACCCAACTGCGCCAGCACCGGTGACCGCTGTCTTCGCCGGGTTGCTCACAAAAGTCGGTGTGTACGCGATTATCCGCACACAGACGATGCTCTTCCCGCATTCGAATATCGACCCACTGCTCATGGGTGTCGCGGGAGCAACGCTCATCGTCGGAATTCTTGGTGCAGTTTCACAACTCGACGTGAAACGAATGCTCTCGTTCATTCTCGTGAGTCACATCGGCTACATGATATTCGGCATCGCAATCGCGACCTCTGTTGGTTTCGGGGCGACGGTGTATTACATTGCCCACCACATCATCGTGCAGACCACGCTGTTCCTCGCCGTTGGCCTCGTCGAGCGCCAGGGCGGAACCACGTCACTCGCTGGACTCGGTGGGCTCATGCGGAGTTCGCCGATTATCGCCGTGCTTTTCTTCCTGCCTATGTTGAACCTTGGCGGCATTCCACCGTTCTCTGGGTTCCTTGGCAAGCTCGGGCTGTTTACTGCGGGCGCCCAGATTGAGTCCACTGCAGCGTACTGGCTCATTGGTATCGGCGCAGCGGTGTCACTGCTGACGCTATACGCACTTGCCCGCGCCTGGACACTCGCGTTCTGGCGCCCAAAGGTGAAGGCACAGGAAGCGCAGGGGGCTCCTCGCACGGCCTCGAATGAGGCAGTGCTCTTGCGCGAACGCGAAGAGAAACTCTTTGAGCGATTGCAGGATGCGCCAGACGCACTGCCGACGCGTGAGAAAAAGGGTATTCCACGTCTCATGATCGCGGCGACGATCGGGATGATTGGCGTGAGTCTTGTGCTCACCTTCGCGGCCGGTCCGCTCTTTGGCTTCGCCGAGCGCGCGGGAGACGACCTCACGGACCATGGGAAGCTCGCTTCACTCGTGCTCGAGGCGAAGCATGTGAACGGTGGCAGCGGATCTACATCGCTCGGTGAGGAGGTCGGCCATGATTAGGCGCAAGCGCCGTACGGCTCGGGGCCTTGAGATGTTCGTTCGTTTTCACGAGCTGCCGCTCCTCGTCGGACTCGTCATCATGTGGATGATGTTCTGGCAAGAGATCTCGCCCATGTCCGTGGTGAGCGGAGTGCTCGTATCGATCATGGTGATGCGCCTGTTCTACCTGCCGCCCGTTGAACTCGCGGGGCGATTCAACCTTTGGTATGCGTTGCGCTACGTGGCGTACTTCCTCTGGAACCTCGCATATGCATCATTTCAGGTGGGTTGGCTTGCGATTCGGCCGGGCTCTCCACCGATGACATCGATAATTGCGGTGAAGCTACGTACAAAGTCAGACTTCATTCTTACTCTCGTGGGGCTCACAATTTCGTTGATTCCCGGTTCGCTCGTCGCTGAGGTGGATCGGTTTGGATCGATTCTGTATCTCCACGTGTTGAATACGCCGTCTCAGAAAGAGATCATGAACATGCGGCGGGAAGTTGCGACAATTGAGCGCCTACTTATTCTCGCGCTCGGATCTCGCAGTGAAGTGAAGGCGGTGCGCAAATGACGTTTGAGGTTCTCATGCTCGCGGTGGTCGGTGCCGGACTCACGTTCACCGCGATCGCTGCGCTTCTGCGCATTGCCCGCGGCCCGACAATCCTTGATCGTATGATCGCATCTGATGTCTTGCTCACAACGGTCATGCTCGCACTCGGTGCAGATATGGTGGCGCGAGGGCACACCGATTCCATCCCGCTGATGGCGGGAATTGCTGCAACGGCGACATTTGCGACTATCGTGGTGGCGCGATACGTGAAGCGACGCGCGGAGCACCGATTGCCGCAGGGTATGGGGGGCGATCACCATGTTTGACGCGATACTAGATGTGGCCGCACTCGTATGCTTGGTGCTTGCCGGGTTACTCTCAGCCGCCGCCGGGTTTGGCTTGCTGCGTTTTACCGACGCACTGAGCCGGTTGCACGCAGCCACGAAACCACAGATCTTTGGGCTACTGCTCGTCATTGCAGCGGTAGCGCTCGATCAGCGTTCGTGGGGCGTACTTCTCGCGCTGATGCCGGTGTTTGTGTTTCAGTCGATCACTGCTCCCGCAGCTGCGCACATGGTGGGACGTGCTGCATATCGCACAGGCGAGCTCGACGACGATATATTACTCGTCGACGAACTCGGCCCGGCGATCGCCCGTGCTGGGAAGCGGTCTGGCGAAGACTAACCGCTTAGAGGTCGACCAGGTGCTTGGTGTACGCGGGCAGCGTGAGGAATGTTGGGAATGCCTCGCCGAGCGCTACCTCAGTAAATAGTTCGGCAGCGTCGTCGTAGCGGTCACCCTCAAATCGATCGAATCCCGCAATCGTTTCTGCGAGGATTCCAGCGACCCATTCTCGCGTGATGCGCACGCCGCTGTCGGTCGACTGATCCTGGTGGATCCACTGCCAAATCTGCGAACGGCTGATCTCTGCGGTGGCTGCGTCTTCCATGAGGTTATCGATTGCAGCAGCGCCGATACCGCGGATCCACGACTCGATGTAGCGAACTCCGATCGACACATTCTCGCGCACACCGGCCTCGGTGATAGCACGCCCGATGCGAACATCAAGCAGCTGTTCGGCAGTGACCTCGACATCGTCGCGCTGCCGATCCACTTGGTTCGGACGCTCGCCGAGAGTCGCGTCGAACACAGACTGCGCGACCGGGATGAGATCGGGGTGCGCAACCCAGGTGCCGTCGAAACCATCGTTCGCCTCGCGTTGCTTATCTGCGCGCACCTTCTCTTCCGCGCGTCGCGTGACCTCGGGGTCACGACGGTTTGGAATGAACGCGCTCATGCCGCCGATTGCGTGTGCTCCACGCTTGTGCGCGGTCTTCACGAGCAATTCGGTGTATGCCCGCATGAACGGCACCGACATGGTCACCTCGCTGCGATCGGGGAGTACGAACCGTGCGCCGCGGCCGCGGTAGTACTTGATGATTGAGAAGATGTAGTCCCAGCGGCCCGCATTGAGTCCGGCCATGTGGTCCCTGAGTACGTAGAGGATCTCCTCCATCTCGAATGCTGCGGGGATTGTCTCGATGAGCACAGTAGCGCGAATCGTGCCGCGTTCGAGCCCAAGGTATGACTCCGTGAAGGTGAATACATCGTCCCAGAGTTTCGCTTCCTCGCTCGACTCGATTTTCGCCAGGTAGAAGTACGGTCCCTGACCGTTCTCGATAAGCTGCTTGGCATTGTGGAAGACATAGAGACCAAAGTCCACGAGGCTTCCTGACGCGGCGCATGACTGGCCGTTCGAATCGGTAAACCGCATGTTCTTTTCAACCATGTGCCAACCGCGTGGGCGCATAACGATTGTGGGTGTGCGTTCCGCCGTGACGCGGTACTGCTTGCCCTCGGCGCTGGTGTACTCGAGCTGACCGCGAATTGCGTCGTAGAGCGACAGCTGGCCGCCGATGACGTTTTCCCAGGTCGGGCTTGTTGCGTCTTCCTGGTCGGCAAGCCACACGCGAGCACCCGAGTTCATTGCGTTGATCGTCATTTTCGGGTCGGTTGGGCCGGTGATTTCAACGCGACGGTCCTCGAGTCCCGGTGCGGGCGGTGCGACCTTCCACGATGAGTCCTCGCGAATGTGCTTGGTGTCATCGCGGAACTTCGGGTCGCGACCGTTGCCGATCTCGAAGCTGCGACGCTGGCGATCTGCGAGGCGTTCGTGGCGTGCCCGTGCGAAGCGGTGGTGCAGCTCTAGAATGAACTGAAGCGCCTCTGGTGTGAGGATCTCGTCGCTCCGCTCGAGCGGGCGACCGTTGAGTTCGAGGACCGGCTCAATCGCTGGAGCTGCATACGAGTGTGTGCGCTCTGAAGCGGGTGCGGTGGTCTCGGAACGGGTTGCCGTTTCGGTGTTCATAGTATCGACTCCTGCCGTGAGGCCCTGAGTGGGTGATTGCTTGGTAGTTCTATTTTTAGGCTGGTCAATACGGCGAGGTAGAGAATTTCAAGTAGAAATATCCCACTTTTTCTACTTGCTGAAACTATTTGAGTCTGTCATCATGGTGAAATGGCAAGTCAGGTGTTAGAAGTTCAAGTTGTCGATGACTCGAGCGACGGGGGAGATGCGCTGGTTCTCGGGCGCAGAATTCGCGAGCGTCGCACCGAGCTCGGCATGAAACTTGAGACGCTCGCGGCGGCGGTTGGTCGCGCACCGTCGCAGATCTCAGCGATTGAGAATGGCAAGCGTGAACCGAAGCTGCCGCTCCTGCGCGCGCTTGCGACCGCACTGCAGTCGAGTGTGGATCAGCTCTTGGTAGATGAGGCACCGAGTGAGCGAGCGGCGCTCGAGATCGCCGTTGAGCGAGCTCAACGGGGCACTGTGTTTAGGTCGTTGGGCCTTGAGCCGATCCGCGTTTCAAAAACCGTGAACGACGAAACGCTGCAAGCCATCATTGGCCTGCACCAAGAAGTTGAGCGACTGCACCGAGAGCGAGCTGCCACCCCTGAGGAAGCGCGCAGAACCAATACTGAGCTTCGTGCGGAGATGCGTGTGGCCGGGAACTACTTCGAAGACCTTGAGCGAGTCGCGAAAGATCTTCTGGACAGCGCCGGGTATTCAGGGGGCCGGTGCTGCAACAGACGATTGCGCGCGTTTCTGAGAAGCTCGGATTCTCGCTTCACTATGTGTCTGACCTGCCGCACTCGACCCGTTCGGTAATCGATCGGCGAAATGGGCGAATTTACATGAGCGCGGGGCAGTCGTCACGTGACGCGCGTGCGCCGATCCTGCGAGCCCTGGCGAGCCTGGTGTGCGAACACGAAGAGCCGCGCAGCTACGCAGACTTTTTGCGGCAGCGTGTTGAGGCGAACTACCTCGCGGGTGCCGTGCTGCTTCCGGAGGGCGCCGCAGTTGATTCGCTCAAGAACGCGAAGCAGCGACGCGAGATCTCTATGGAGGATTTGAGGGACGAGTTCGCGGTTTCGTATGAAATGGCCGCGCACCGGTTCACGAACCTGGCAACCCAGTGGCTCGACTTGAACGTGCACTTCACGAAAGTGCACGAGTCGGGAACCCTCATTAAGGCCTATGAGAATGACGGGGTGCGATTTCCGTCTGACGCGCTCGGAAATCTTGAGGGGGCGACCGTGTGCCGAAACTGGACTGCTCGAACGGTTTTCGCGCAGCCAGATAGGTTCAACCCCTGGTATCAGTACACGGACATGTCTTCCGGCGGTACCTACTGGTGCACCTCGCGCATCGAAAAAGCGAAGGAAGGCATGTATTCAGTGAGCGTCGGGGTTCGGTTCGAAGACGTGCGGTGGTTCCGTGGGCGCGAGACGGACCATCGGACACGGTCATTTTGCCCGGATGAGACTTGCTGTAGGCGTGCGTCAGCCGACCTTACGCAGAAGTGGCAAGCTGCCGCGTGGCCAGAAGCAGCCACCCCGACGAGCCTGCTCGCAGCGCTCCCAACAGGCACGTTTCCCGGTGTGGATTCGCACGAAGTTTACGAGTTTCTCGAGTCGCACGAGTAGGCGCATATCCTCAGCCGGAGAATGATGACTCGCGACGCGCCGAGATCCGTCAGTTTTTCGTGCAGGAACGTGCGCGGAAGGGCCTAGCTGCGGTAGCGTAGGGGGACGGTATTGGGGTGAAACTCCCCGCTGAGCACGGAAACGGGTGAGACAGTGGCGAGCGATAAGCGAGGTCATAACACCGAGGTAAAGGCAACGGAGCAATTCCGTGAAGACCTCAATGCGATGATCCGCGCAAACGTTACCGATCTTGGGGTCGATGAGCGCGATGCAGTCGAGGCATTGCCTTCGGGTGCTGCGCTTCTTGTCGTGCGTCGCGGCCCCGACCTTGGTGCGCGCTTTTTGCTCGACAGAGATGTGACGGTCGCAGGCCGTCACCCGGCCGTTGATATTTTTCTCGACGACGTGACGGTTTCTCGAAAGCACGCGGAGTTCCGCCGTTCAGGTACGACCTTTTCAGTGGTTGATCTTGGGTCGCTTAACGGCACATATTCCGATGGTGAGCGGATCGAAGGTGAAGTCGCACTTGATGATGGGGTAGAGGTGCAGGTGGGTAAATTCAGATTCACCTTCTTTGCGTCTCGGTTTGATCTTCCCGGTGCGAACTGATGGCGGCCGCTCCGCTTCGCGCGGTTAGTCCAGCAGCGCACGGTCTGCTGAGTATCGGACAGGTGCTTGCGAATCTCGAAGACGAATTTGCAGACCTGACACCGTCGAAGCTCCGGTTTCTCGAGGATCAGGGTCTTGTCGAGCCTGAGCGTACCAAGTCGGGCTACCGCAAGTTCTCTCAAGAACACGTAGAGCGCATCCGTCTCATTCTCACGCTACAGCGAGATCACTACCTTCCGCTCAAGAAGATTGGCGAGGTGCTCGACGAGCTTGATTCGGGGCGAGATCCCGTTATTCCCGGGGCATCGAAGCGTAGTGCGTCGACGATCCTGTCTGCGAAACAGGTGATCTCGAGTGAGGAGCTGTGTCGCACGACCGGTGCGAACAAGCGTTTTCTTGGTGAAGCCATTGCGGCAGGTCTGCTGCCAGCAGCCGAGGTCTTTCCGCTTGACGCTGTCGGGCAGCTCGCTGCACTTCTCAAACTTGCACAGGCTGGCCTGACACCGAGGCACCTTCGGTCGCTCCGCATTGCGGCAGAGCGCGACGCCGAACTGTTGGCTCACGCAATTTCATCGCGGGGCGAGAAGAAGGGTTCTCCGAGCGCGGTCGACGGTTCGCTTGAGCTCGTTGAGTATCTCGAGACAGTGCGCTCCGGCGTGTTGCGACGAAAGTTTGGCACACTCTAAAACAGCGTCGTTTCGCCCTTTTCTCACCTTCAACTTGAACTTTAAGGTCGAAGTTATGAAATCGGTGCTCACGGTCGTTGCACGGGGTACCCCACACAGATAGCGTTGATGGAGTTCAAGTCACAAGAGAGGGTCGACAATGGAGCATACGGAACCGCCAATTGATGGCACTGATGCTGTTGTTGATGCGTATCCGCTCTCTGCCGACCTGCTCTTCGACGACGGGCTTCCTCGTCCAAATGTCGACGGTGGTTTCAAGGGCGCAGTGGCTGCCCGCGCGGCCGGCATCAGCTATCGACAGCTCGACTACTGGGCGCGCACCGGCCTCGTAGAGCCCACCGTGCGAGAAGCCAGCGGTTCAGGCTCACAGCGACTCTATGGGTTCCGCGACATCCTCGTTCTTAAGCTCGTGAAGCGACTGCTCGACACTGGCATTTCGCTGCAGCAGATTCGTACGGCAGTCGGGCAATTGCACGCAGCCGGAGTGCACGATCTCTCGCAGACGACGCTCATGAGTGACGGCATGAGTGTGTACCTCTGCACCTCCAACGACGAGGTTATTGACCTTGTGAGCAGGGGGCAGGGCGTGTTCGGCATTGCTGTCGGTAAGGTGCTGCGCGAAGTCGAAACGTCGCTCGTTGACCTCGACGACCACCGCGAGAAGCCCGCGGCTCACGCTCCTACCGATGAACTTGCCGCTCGTCGCTCTAAGCGCAAGACGTCTTAGTAACGAGTTCTCGTTAGTCTTTAGCCTTCTTCATCGATCGCAGTACGCGGTCGAGCACGATATCGAAGTTCGCGGCCATCTCTTGTGCTGGTTCTCCGGGCCAGAGATGCACTGGCTTTGCGGCACCCTGGGCCTGTTGCAGCGCTGGTCGCTCAGGCAGCTGAGGCGTAAGTACGAGCGGGCCGAACATCTCGCGCAACTCGCGAACACGGAACTGGTGCTCCACAGACTGCGCCTGGGTGCGGTTCACGAGAATGCCGAGCGGCTGCAAGCGAGGGCTCACACCTCGGCGGATCTCTTCGATCGCGCGCAGCGCGCGGTCGGTCGCTGCTACAGCGAACAGGCTTGGCTCTGTCACGATCATTACGCGGTCGCTCGCTGCCCACGCTGTGCGCGTGAGCGCATTCAATGACGGAGCAGAGTCCACTAGCACGAGGTCGTAATCGGACTCGACAATTGCGAGTGCCTCTTCCAACTTCCAAATGTCCCGCGCCGACGGGTGCGGGCCATCAAAGTTGATTGCAGATGGGCTACCCACCAGGAGGTCGATCTTGCCGCCTTCGTGGAACTCATTCCACCCGCTCGGAGCGATCGCCTGACGGACCGTTTTCTCTTTCGGGCTCTCAAGAACGTCTGCGATATTCGAATAGCCTTCAGGATCGACGGCCAGGCCTGTTGAGACGTCTGACTGCGGATCAAGATCGACGACCAGTGTGCGAAGACCGCGCGAAAACGCCGCTGACGCAAGCCCCAGCGTTACTGTGGTCTTGCCGACGCCACCTTTTAGGGAACTCACACTCAATACATGCACGGTTCGAGTTTAGTGGATGAAGCCTGATTGAGGCTTGGATGATTATGTAGCCGATAGCATCAACGCATGGCTGTGCGCGAAATACGACTGTTTGGGGATCCGGTGCTTCGCACCGTTTGCGATGAAATTTCCGAAATTGACGCCGGAATTCACGCGATGGTGACGGACCTGTGCGACACCGTCGATTTCGACGGGCGAGCGGGTCTCGCCGCGACGCAGATTGGATACACCCACCGCGCATTCAGCCTGAATATCGACGGCGTCATCGAGTACGTGTTGAATCCAGAGTTGGTTGAGGTGAGTGGGGACCCTGAGGAAATGGGCGAGGGGTGTTTGTCAGTGCCGGACCTGTGGTTTACGGTCACGAGGTACCCTCGAGCGACTGTACGCGGCATATTGCTCGATGGCAGTGAAGTGACAATCATAGGGGAGGGTCTCAAAGCGCAGGCTCTGCAACATGAGTGCGACCACCTCGACGGCAAACTCTACATCTCGAGGCTCGACCGTGAGACACGCGGAGAAGCAATGAGGCAGATTCGCACCTCAAGGTGGTTCTAAACCGAGATATAAAAAGTGGTGCCACCCGAGGAAGTCTTCGAGTGGCACCACAACCTGACGTTAGTGAGTATTGATTAGGGGTGCGTCTGCACGTGCTCCGTCTGCGGATTCTCCCCGTAGATACTTGAGATCTCGCTCGCGAAGTCACGCAGAATGTTGTCGCGCTTGATGCTCATCTTAGGTGTGAGGTGGCCATTTGCTTCGATGAACTCAGTCGGGAGGATCTCGAATTTGCGAATCGACTCAGCGCGAGAGACAAACTTATTTCCCTCGTCGACTGCGCGTTGAACCTCGGCGATGACCTTGGGGTTCTTCACTGCCTCTTCGAGCGTCATGGTTGGGTCCTCGCCCTGGTTTTTCAACCATGCGGGAAGCATCTCGGGATCGAGCGTGATCAACGCGGCGATGAACGGCTTCTGATCGCCAACGACGACGACCTGGCCGATGATTGTGTTTGCGCGAATTGGATCTTCAAGTGCGGCAGGCGCGACGTTCTTGCCGCCTGCGGTCACGATGATCTCCTTCTTGCGGCCCGTGATCGTGAGGTAACCATCCTCATCGAGCGCGCCAATGTCACCTGTCTTGAAGAACCCATCGTCGGTGAATACCGCAGCGGTGGCCTCGGGGTTCTTCCAGTACTCCTTGAATACGTCGATGCCCTTCACTTCAATTTCGCCGTCTTCCGCGATGCGTACTGTGTGGCCTGGGAGCGCCGGCCCAACGGTGCCAATCTTGAACTTGCTCGGAAGGTTCACTGACACGGGGGCGGTGGTCTCAGTCAGGCCATAACCTTCGAGAATCTTTATTCCAAGGCTGCGGTAGAAGTGGCCGAGGTAGCGGCTGAGTGGTGCGGATCCTGAGACCGCAAACTGCACGCGTCCACCGAGCTTGTCGCGCAGCTTCGAGTACACGAGAAGATCAAAGATCTTGAACTTCATACCAAGCATGAAGGGAACCTTGCCGGCGTCGAGTGCTTCAGAGTGCTCCACGGCAACCTTCGCTGCAGCTCGGAAGATCTTCCCCTTGCCTTCGGCCTCAGTGTTCTGCTCTGCAGAGTTGTAGACCTTCTCAAACACGCGCGGAACGGCAAGGAGGAACGACGGGTGGAATGTTCCGAGTGCGGGGAGCAATTGGCTCGTGTCTGCTTGGTGACCTACTCGAACACCTCCGCACACACTGAGCACCGAAATGAACCGTGCGAACACGTGTGCGAGCGTCACAAAGAGCAGCGTTGAGCTGCCCGGTGCGTTAACGACCTCAGTGAGGGCAGCTGCTGAGTTACGCGAGAGATCCACAAAATTCGAGTGCGTGAGTACGCAGCCCTTCGGGCGACCGGTCGAACCCGAGGTGTAAATGAGCGTTGCAATGTCGGAACCCTGCGCGAGATTTCTGCGGCGCTCAATCTCTGCATCTTCGACCTCGGCGCCCGAAGCACTCAATGCGCTGATGGCATCTTCGTCGAGACGCCAGATAAGGTCGACCGCGGTGGCCTGGTCTTTGATTTCAGAGAACCTGTCAAACTGTGCGCTCGTCTCAACCATGAGTCCTCGTGCTTCAGAGTCTTCGAGGATCCAGTGGATCTGCATCGCAGACGATGTCTCGTAGACAGGCACCATGATTGCGCCGGCATAGAAGAGTGCAAAGTCTACGAGCGTCCATTCGTAGCTCGTCTTGCACATGAACGCGATGTGGTCGCCTGGCTGCACGCCTGCAGCAACAAACCCCTTAGCGAGCGCGATGACCTGGCGGCGGAACTCTGCGGCACTGATATCTCTCCAGCCGCCATTCTCGGGAACTGCGAAGAGCGCGCGATCTGGAGTGGCCTGCACTCGCTCCTCAAGGAGATCCGTAATGTTGTCCTCCGGAGCCTCGGGGACAATGATTGGGGTCTCGGACAAATTCACGGGAACTCCTTTGTTCGTGTCGGGACTGTGTGTGCCAGTACATTCAACGGGTAGCGTTGCCACCGATTTTATGTCCAAAGCCTATCCCCATGCGGTTTCGGTTGTAGGTCTCCGCTATTCTGGGGGTCGACGAAGGGAAAAATCAGGCCGTGCTCTACTGGTTCTTTAAACACCTGATCATCGGGCCGTTTCTGAAGACGGTGTACCGACCCTGGGTCGAAGGCGCCGAGAATATCCCTGAGAGTGGACCAGTCATTATTGTTGGGAACCACCTATCTGTTATCGATTCGTTTTTTATGCCACTTATGGTGGATCGGCGGGTGTACTTTCTCGCGAAGAGCGACTATTTCACCGGTAAAGGCCTAAAGGGATGGTTGGTAAAGACCTTCATGCTTGCTGTTGGTCAGCTTCCGATCGACCGTTCGGGGGCAAGGCGTCAGAAGCTTCGCTGAATACGGGGCTGAGCGTTCTTGACCGCGGTGACGTACTCGGTATCTACCCCGAAGGGACTCGCAGCCCAGATGCGAGGCTCTACCGGGGCCGCACCGGCGTCGCGCGACTCGTGCTCGAGTCCGGCGCGACGGTCGTTCCCATCGTGATGATCGACACTGAAAAGGCAATGCCGATCGGCGTGAAGTTTCCGCGAATCCGTCGAATCGGCACCGTGATCGGTAAGCCACTCGACTTCACACGGTTTGAAGGCCTCAGTGCGGACAGGTTCGTACTTCGAAGCGTTACCGATGAGATCATGCTCGAGATTCAGAAACTGAGCGATCAGGAGTACGTCGACGTCTACGCGTCGAGCGTGCGACAGCGATAGTTGTTCGCCTCAACCAAGTTTCCGCAGAGCGCGTCTTCGTTCGCTTCGGGCGTCCGCCGAGTGTGCGTGGATGTCAGAGGAGTTGGGTACGCTTAAGGGGTGCCGTCATTTGGGGCGGTACTGCGATATTTATACAGGATGGCCATGAATGCAGTGAGCAAGCAGACCCTATCGGCGCAGCAGATCTTCGAGCAGCTCGACACGTATCGTTTGCTCGAGGCAAAGCAGCAGCCGAGTTGGCCTGATGCTCGAGCAGTTGAAGCTGCAAAGCAAGAGCTATCGACACAGCCGCCACTGGTCTTTGCCGGTGAGGCTGACCAGCTTCGTGAGCGGCTTGCTGCTGCGGCACGAGGCGAAGCCTTTCTGCTGCAGGGTGGCGATTGCGCCGAAACATTCGAGGCTGCGACCGCAGATAGAATCCGAGATCGCGTAAAGACACTGCTTCAGATGGCAGTTGTGCTTACCTACGGTGCTTCAATGCCAGTGATCAAGGTCGGTCGCATGGCTGGTCAGTTCGCAAAGCCACGTTCGAGTGATAATGAAACTCGCGAGGGCGTCACACTTCCCGCGTACCGAGGTGACCTCGTGAACGGTTACGAGTTCACTGAGCAATCACGAACTCCAGACCCAAGCAGGCTTGTGCAGGGGTACCATGTGTCGGCATCGACGCTGAACCTCATTCGGGCGTTTACCCAGGGTGGGTTTGCTGATCTCAGGCAGGTCCACGCGTGGAATCAGGGCTTTGTTTCTAATCCCGCGAACCGTCGGTACGAGGCATTGGCAGCCGAAATAGATCGCGCACTTCGATTTATGGATGCGTGTGGGGTAGACCACACCGCACTCACGCAAACCGAGTTCTACGTGAGCCACGAAGCACTCTTGCTCGATTACGAGCGGCCGCTCACTCGAATCGATTCCCGCACGGGCAACCTGTACGACACCTCGGGCCACATGCTGTGGATCGGGGAGCGCACACGAGACATAGACGGCGCACACGTTGACTACCTTTCGAAGGTGCGCAATCCAATCGGCGTGAAGCTTGGTCCGACAGCAACCGTTGATGACGCTCTGCGCCTTATCGACAAGATTGACCCCGAGCGAGAGCCCGGTCGTCTGACGTTCATTACGCGCATGGGCGCTGGCAAGATCCGCGACGTGCTGCCTGGCCTCCTCGCCGGTGTGCGCGACTCGGGCGCGCAGCCACTGTGGATCACCGACCCGATGCACGGCAACGGCATCACAACGGCGACGGGTTATAAGACGCGCCGATTCGACGATGTCATGAACGAACTTCTCGGATTCTTCGAGGCGCACCGCGAGGTCGGCACGATCCCCGGTGGTATTCACGTCGAGGTCACTGGCGACGATGTGACCGAGGTGCTCGGCGGGGCAGAGAATATCGACGAGGAGGCACTTGCAACGCGCTATGAGTCGGTGGTCGATCCACGCCTGAATCATAGGCAGTCACTCGAGCTTGCGTTCCAGGTCGCCGAAGAACTCAAGCGGGCGTAGAGGGTCGGTCGGAGCGCAACGGGCGATAACGTGCCGTGGAGCTCCGGCCGATTTGCTCTCCGAGTTCTATAGCGAAACTTGAGCTGTAACGCGCACGTCTGAGCCCTTAGGCACTCGCTCGCCGGCGCCTGGTCTCGTACCGCTTGCCTCAGCAAATTCTCTGAGGCGATCAGGAACTAGCGTTGTCGGGTTAAAGCCTGCGGCACTTAGCGTGTCCATCGCTTCCTGAAGCCCCATGCCCGATACGTCTGGAATCTCGAACAGTTCTGGGCCGAGTGAGAGCTGCAAACCTACAGCATCGCCCGGCCGTACAGGATCGGTTGAGGGAAGTACTGCAATGGCCGCACCGATCGGGACCTCATCATTGTGAACCTGGGTATTCAGTGACTCGTCAACGACGAGTTCCCGTGCTGCGAGAGTGTTCGTTGCCTCAGTCTCACTCATTCCGAACACACTAGGTATCGAGCCCGCAGAAACAACCAGGTTTATTATTCCCTGCTCTGGGAACGTCTCACCGAGTGGAGCGTCAGATTCATCGAGCGCCGCGAGTACAGCGTCAGCCTCTGCTTCAGAGAATCGCGTATCGACAACTTCACCGAACTGGAACCTGGAGTCAGTGATGAGCTGCACCGCGTCCTCGAGCGAGAGTCCAACAATCGTGGGAACGTCGAGCATCTCTGGGCCGGACGATTCACAGACAGTGGTGGTCGTGTTGCGATCCACACGAGTACCCGGGGCCGGGGTAATCTCGGCGGCAAGACCGGCTTCCACCGTGAGGCTCGAACACACGGTCGTTTCGACAAACAGATCGAGTTGCTCGAGTTCCGCGGTCGCGGTCTCCATCGTGAGACCGGAAATCTCAGGAATTGTTACCTTCGATCCGGGACCCTGACCGAACCAGTATCCGAGCCCTCCGGCAATAAGCAAGAGGAGGATGAGCGCTCCCGCGATCCACCGACCCCGCTTTGAGCGCCTGGTGCCACTATTCTGAGCGCGTTCTACCGGCGATGTCGAACGCGACGTTGCGGTAGTGCTGCCACCGGACGCACGATCATTTTCGGACGGGAGCGCATTCGCGATACTCGCGCTCTGTAGTGGATCGAGCACCGCGGTGGACGGGGTAATGTGCGTCGTTGCGACGTCATCGAGTTCGTTTCCCAGCACAGTCGTGGCGGCAAGCGGTTCCTCGGGCTCTTCGCCTTCGCGCAAAAATAGCGGAGCAATCGCGGCATATGGATCATCGCGGATTGGTTCGAGACGATCGAGTGCTTCACTTGCGTCGATGGGTCGCAGGTCAGCGTCACGCCTCGTGAGCCACATGACGAACTCGTCGACAGCAGGAGTGGAGACCTGACTGTGCTCGGAGGGTGGCGGGACATCTGAGTGAGCGTGCTGATACGCGATCTGCATCGGTTGTTCGCCGGTGAACGGCTGCACTCCCGTCAGCATCTCATAGAGCATGATGCCGAACGCGTAGAGATCACTTCGCTCGTCTGCGATGCCGCGCGTGACGAGTTCGGGGGAGAGGTACGCGATGGTGCCGAGCAGCGCCTGGCCTGTCGTGGTATTTGCGCTTACCGCGCGGGCGAGACCAAAGTCACCGATCTTAATGCGGCCATCATCAACGAGCAGAACATTTTCTGGCTTGAGGTCTCGGTGCACAATACCGGCGTGATGCGCTGCAGCGAGCCCACCGAGAACCGCCTCACTTATTTCGAGCGCCTGGTCAAGCGTGAGACGCTTTTGCTTCTTGAGTAGCTGGCGAAGGGTGATATTTGGCAGGTACTCCATCACGAGGTAGGTGCGCCCGAGATCGTGACCCTGGTCAAAAACATTCACGAGATTTGCGTGCGCGAGACGAGCAGCGCTTCTTGCTTCGCGGTCAAACCGCCGAGTGAAGTTCTCATCTTCGGCGAGGTGATCATGCATCACCTTCACGGCAACCTTGCGCTCGAGACGCAGATCGGTCGCGAGATACACCATCGCCATGCCGCCGCGCGCGATACGAGAGCGGATCACGTACCGCTCGTTCAGCGTGCGCCCGAGCAACGGGTCGATGGGTGCAGAGGTCACGCGCAAAGCCTACGGAATGGCGTGTGCAAATTAGCTGATCCGCGCCGTGAAGCTCGAAAGTGACCTGATCGAGTCCTGCTCTGCATTGCGACGAATTGCGCGACCTGGCATTGTTGATGGTGTGGAAGAGAACCCCGCAACCGAGTACCTGACCGTCCCCGAACTTGTTGAGCTGTTTGGCTGTTCAGTGGGCAAAGTGCATCGCCTGCTCGAAGAACACTATCTTGCGTCGGTAAAGATCGACGGCATTGTCCAAGTCCCAGCGGAGTTTGTGCAAAACGGAGACGTGATTCCATCGCTCCGAGGCACGCTCCTTGCGCTCCTTGACAGCGGCTTCTCGGAGGAGGAAGCGGTGCATTGGCTGCTTCAGGAGAATGATGAGCTTGGCGAACGACCCATCGCTGTGCTTCGCGACGGTCGCAAGAGCGCCGTGCGCAGGGCAACGCAGAGCCTCGCGTTTTAGTAGCGCTGACGCTCGTAACCTCACTCAGAGTCTCGCGCTCTTCGGCTCCTAGGCGCTTCTTTGCGCCGCACGCTCGGCGAGCTTCGTGAGCCGTGCCACTGACGCAGCGTCAAGGTCAGCATTGTCGAATGCATCGCGGGCGCGCTCAATGTTGCGACCAATCATCTGCTCGACTTGCCGTTCAGCGCCGCTCTCGCGAATCGTGCGCTGCAGCATCTCGATTTGTTCCTCATCGAGCTCAGTCCCGAGCATGTCGTCGAAAATTCGACGCTGAGTCGCGGGCAACTGCTCCCGGGTGAGCGTTACGAGTACGGTTCGTTTGCCTTCGACGAGGTCGTCACCGCTCGGCTTGCCAGTGACCTGGGCGTTTCCAAACACTCCGAGCAAGTCGTCGCGAAGCTGGAACGCGACACCGACCGGAAGTCCGAATCCTGACAGAGCGTGTTCTTGATCTTCTGTGGCGCCCGCGAGCGCAGCGCCGATGAGCAGCGGGGCCTCAACGCTGTATTTTGCCGACTTATAGACGAGCACGCGGGTCGACCGATCGAGTTGCTCCGAGTGCTCCGCGAAGCCGGCACGCTGTTCTTCGAGCACGTCGAGATACTGTCCAAGTGCAACTTCGCTGCGCATGCGATTGAAATGCTGCCTAGCGGCTCGGGCAGCGGCACGATCCGCTATCGCCTCGCACGCATCAGACATCGCCTCGTCTGCCCAGGATTGAAGCAGGTCACCAAGCAGTATCGCGCTCGAAACGCCAAAGTGTGCCGCGTGCCCCCGCAACCCGGTGTTTTTATGCAACTGTTCGAAATTGCGATGTACCGATGGGCGCCCGCGCCGGGTGTCTGACCGGTCGATGATGTCATCGTGGATCAGCGCAGCAGCATGGAAAAGCTCGAGCGCGCAGGCGACGTCAAGCAAAGCCGAGAACTCGTCGCCGATCTCACCGAGGATGTCAAGCGGCGACACCGCTCGATAACCGTGCACTGCAAAGAGCGCTCGGAAGCGCTTACCGCCGGTAAGGAACTTCAGCGCCTCATCAATAAGGGACACAGAATCTGCGCCCAGTGCCTCGAGAGCATCGCGATGGGTCGCGATTATGTCGTTCAGGCGCTCCTGTATAAGCCCTGCGAGTCTTGTCGTTTCTTCCACCCGACTAGCCTATCCGCGGGCGCCGAAGTAAACTGGTGAGACAACCACAATTACACGGCGGAGGGCATCATGGCGCTGTCAGAACACGAACAGCGGCTGCTCGATGAGATGGAGCGCAGGCTCTACCAGAGCGAGGCCGATTTGTTGCCTGCTGCTTCTGGTCAACCTCGTCGATTCAACTACCGTTCGCTCGTGCTCGGAACGCTACTAGCGCTCGTTGGCATTGGGCTCCTTATTGGTGGCGCCGCGATCCAACAGTTCTGGCTCGGACTACTCGGCTTCATCGCGATGCTGGGCGGGGTGCTCGTCATGTTTTCGAAGCGAACTGAGATCGACGAGTTTGAAGACTCAACTTCATCGGGGAAGCGGCCGTCTGGTTCGCAGAAGGAATCACTGAGCGAACGAATGGAACGTCGCTGGGACGAACGAATGGGTGACGGGCGCTAGCGCTCCACTTCACTCCACCAAAAGACCGTAGCTGTTGCTGCGGTCTTTTTTTATGCCGTTTTGCGTGAGCGTTGAATGCGCGGTTGTAGGCGCCAGCCACCGATCGAAAGAACTGTTCGCCCTTATAGTGATTTTACCTCCACTTTGCTCCCCAAGTAATTTCGGGGAAAAACTAGGGAATATTGGGAAAAGTTTCTGAATTAGTGCAAAAAGTGGAGCAAAGTGGAGTACCTTGGAGTGAATGCGATTAACGAGGAGAGGAGGGCCCCGTGTTTCTCGGTACCTTCACGCCTCGTCTTGACGAAAAAGGCCGCCTCATCCTTCCCTCAAAATTTCGCAATGAGCTTGCCGACGGACTCGTAATGACGCGTGGGCAGGAACGTTGCCTGTACGTATTCAGTGAGCACGAGTTCGAATCGATGCACGAACGCATTCGCCAGGCGCCAGTTACCTCAAAGCAGGCGCGCGATTACCTCCGCGTGTTCTTGTCCGGCGCTCATCCGGAGACTCCCGACAAGCAGAGCCGGGTGACCGTGCCACAGGGGCTGCGCGAGTACGCCGGTCTTGAACGTGACGTTGCCGTCATCGGTGCCGGGTCACGTGCTGAGATTTGGGATGCAGAGGCATGGGAGAAGTACCTCGGCGAGCAGGAATCAGCATTCTCCGAAATTCAGGAGGAGGTGATTCCCGGCATGTTCTAGCCGGGAGAGCTAATGACTGATTCAACCCCACGTGACGCAGCTCAGCTGCACATTTCGGTGATGCTCGAGCGCTGCGTCGAACTCCTTGCGTCTGCATTAGAACGCGAAGGCGCCGTAGTGCTTGATGCCACCCTCGGCATGGGCGGACACACCGAGGCAATGCTTGCGAGGTATCCGGGTCTAACGGTCGTAGGGCTTGACCGGGACACAGAGGCACTTGCACTCGCAGGTGAGCGACTCTCGCGATTTGGTGACCGATTCGTTCCCGTTCACGCGGTGTACGACGAGATCGACCGCGCTCTTGAGGTTGCCGGAGTGGGCGCTATTGACGGTGCGCTCTTCGATCTCGGGGTCTCGTCGCTCCAACTTGATGAGGCCGAGCGCGGTTTTGCATACGCGCAAGATGCGCCACTCGATATGCGCATGGATCAGACAGCTGGTCGCACTGCAGCGGAGATCCTCGCAGAAGAGCCCGAGGGCAGGCTTCGGGAGCTGTTCGAGCGCTACGGTGATGAGCCACTCGCCGGGCGGTATGCGCGCGCAATCATCGCAGCACGCGAGGAAACGCCGATCGTTCGAAGTGCTCAACTCGTCGACATTCTTCAGGCAGCAACGCCAGCAGCGATGCTGAGCAAACGGCATCCGGCAAAGCGGGTATTCCAGGCCCTGCGCATTGAGGTCAACGGCGAGCTCTCGACGCTTGAGCGGGCGATTCCCGCCGCGATCGATCGACTCAGTGTCGGCGGTCGCATCGTCGTCATGTCGTACCAGTCGCTTGAAGATCGCATCGTCAAGCGCATCCTCCAGGCGCGAAGCCGATCCACCGCGCCACAGGGATTGCCAGTTGAGCTCCCTGAACATCGCGCAGAACTTCGCTTGCTCGTGCGTGGCGCCGAGCAGGCGAGTGAGGCAGAGCGTGAGGCGAACCCACGCGCTATTCCAGTGAGGCTCCGTGCCGCCGAACGTATGAGGGAGAGACCGTGAACGCGACTGTGCCCATCGAGCTCGATGAGCTCCGGCTGACACGCAGTGCCCACCCCGCCGAAGCGCCAGGGAGAAAGCGCGACACACACCTCGCACCGGTCACCACGCCTGCGACAAAGCCACGCAAGAGCCCCGTCCTCGGAGCAATCATTGCGGTCGGCGTTATCCTCGGAATCTTCGCGGCCCAGCTTTCGCTGAGCATCGCGGTTTCAGAGGGAGCGTACGAGAGTAACGCCCTGGAGATCGAACAGCGAGACCTGTTGCGCGTTGAGCGCGTGCTCTCGCAGAACCTCGACAAGCTTGCCTCTCCACAGAACCTCGCCGAGAACGCGACCGCTTTGGGAATGGTGCAGAACGTGGCTCCAGCAACGATCCGCCTGAGTGACGGCAAGATTCAAGGATCGCTGGAATCCGCGACCAAGGAAGCGGGTAAGAACCTGGTTCCTAATTCGCAGCTTGAAGCTTTGCCAATCGTTGATGCCCAGGGCCTGTTGACTCCTCGCGACACGGATGAAGCTCCCAAGGTAGATGTCGAAGCAGCCGTACGATGGGAAGGCAAGCTGCCCGCTCCACAGACGCACTAAGCGCGGGCCGCGCAAAGGAGAGAGCTGAAGTGTTGTGGCAAACCCTGCGCGGGGCGAGAGGACGAAACATCGTCTTCTTCCTCATTGTGCTCATTGCAGCCGCAGCATTCGCGATTCGCTTGATCGACGTGCAAGTCGTGAACGCAGCAACACTCAATGCGGCATCGAAAGACAAGCGTGCAGTGCCCATTACGATCTCGAGCGTGCGCGGCGACATTGTCGACCGGAATGGCGAGATTCTTGCTACGACGGACGAGCGTTTCGACGTGCAACTCTCGCCGAAGAATGCCCAACTGAACGGCGCAAAGTTCACGCGAGCCGATACCGAACGCGGGGTCGGCACTGTGACTGTCACGACGGAAGAAGCGTACGCAGAAATTGGCGAGATCACCGGTCAAACGGGTGACGAAATCAAGAAGATTGTCGACGATGCGCTCGAGATTAACGAAAAGTCTGATTTTGCTTATGTGAAGCGAGGCGTCGACCTCACGCAACTGCAACAGCTCAAGCGGCTACAGATCCCTTGGCTCACGTTTGAGAGCCAGCACGAACGGGTGTATCCAAACGGGGCAGTCGGTGGCAATATCGTCGGGTTCGCTGGCGAAGACGAGAGCACCGGCGCCGGAGTCGAACTTTCGCAAAATGAGTGCCTCACCGGTGTCGACGGCGCGGAAACATATGAGCGCGGTGCAGACGGCGTGCAACTACCGGGCAGCGTCGTGCAGACCAAGAAGGTTGAGAACGGTGGCACGATCCACCTCACGCTCGATCTCGATCTGCAGTGGCAAGCACAGCAAGTAATTAATCAAAAGGTGCAAGAGGTTGGTGCCGAATACGGGTATCTCGTCGTGATGGACGTAAAGACGGGCGAATTGCTTGCCGTTGCCGAAGACGATTCGGTGGATCCCAACGACCCAGGCGCATCTGACAGCTCAAGGTGGAGCGCTCGGTCGTTCACCTGGCCCTACGAACCCGGGTCAACATACAAGGCGATTACTGCTGCGGCACTCGTTGAAGAGGGGAAAGCGACTCCAAATACGACAGTCTCGACTCCCTACAGCTGGCAGCCCGAGGGCGGCGTTTCGTTTAGTGACTCGTTCCAGCACCCAACTATGGACTGGACGCTCACGGGTATTCTCGTGCACTCATCGAACGTAGGTATTTCGATGCTCGGGTCGAGGCTCAGTGCCGAGCAACGCTATGACTACTTCACGAAGTTCGGTCTTGGTCAATCCACGAATGCGGGTATGCCGCTTGAGGATGCGGGGCTGCTGCACGCTCCGGAAAACTGGGATGCGCAGACGAACTATGTGACGATGTTTGGACAGGGTCTCTCGTCAACGATTGTGCAAACCGCGAGTGTGTACCAAACCTTTGCGAACAAGGGGGTGCGCGTGCCCCCGACAGTCGTCAAGAGTTGCATCAAAGAGGATGGCACAGAGTCGGCGCCTGATCACGGCGAAAGCGTACGCGTGATCTCGGAGTCAACTGCTGCGACAATGCTCGACATGCTCGAAACGAGTGCGGGCGAGGGATTCCTCAACCAGTACAGCACAATTCCGGGTTACCGCATCGGCGGTAAGACCGGCACTGCGGAACAGTCTGATGGGGCCGGCGGGTACCGGGGCGACTACGTGTACAGTTTCGCGGGCATCTTGCCCGTTGATGATCCACAGTATGTGATTGTTGCGTCAGTGGGGTTCCCGTCGACAGGCAACGGTGGTCAGGCGGCTGTCAGCGCATTCCATGATGCCGCTGAAGCGACGATTCGCACGTTCCATCTACCACCCTCGAGTGGAAGCTACGTCAAGCTCCCCACAGGCGACGAGCTGTAATCGGCGAGTAGGATGGATACACGTGACCATCAGCAACGGTGATCTTACGATCAGACCTCAACACACCTCAGCGATTCCTCTCGGCCAACTTGCCAGCCACTTCGGATTCGAGCTTTCAGCCGATTCCGCAGACGTGCTCATCACCGGAGTGACGATCAACTCACGCGACGTACGACCGGGTGATCTCTACGTGGGCATGCCAGGGGCGAAGCATCACGGTGCGACGTTCGCGGCAGACGCGCTCGAGCGGGGCGCGGCTGCGCTATTGACCGACGTAGCTGGGCGAAACATTGTGAATGCGGCAGGTGTTCGGTCGCTGCCAGTGGCGGTGACACTCGGGCATCCGCGCGCAATCCTTGGTGCGGTTTCTGCCGAGGTGTACGGCACCGACGAACTTTCGGCGAAGGTTTTTGGCGTCACCGGCACGAATGGCAAGACGAGCATTGTGTATCTCATTGCTCAGCTCCTCGAGGCCGCGAGTGTTGCCCCCGGGCTGAGCTCCACTGCTGAACGCCGCATCGGCGACGAGGTCATCGTGAGCGACTTGACGAGCCCTGAGTCGTCAGAGCTCCACGGGCTCCTTGCTCGCATGGTCGAACGTGGGGTCGAAGGCGTGGCGCTCGAGGTCTCTGCGCAGGCAGTGGATCGGCATCGCATTGACGGCGTTCACTTCGATGTTGTTGCCTTCAATAACCTCTCTCAAGATCACCTCGAAGAGTACGGCGACATGGAGCATTACTTTGCTGCAAAGGCCGCACTATTCACCCCCGAACACGCAGAGCGGGGGGTCGTCGTCGTTGACGGCCCGTATGGTCAGCGGCTGGCCCGCGAGGCACAGATCCCAGTGACGACACTTGCGACCGAGTACGGGCAGAGCGCCGACTGGCACCTCGCGGTGACGAGACAAGATCTCGACGGGGTTTCGTTCGTGCTGCAGGGACCGGGCGGGCAGTTTCGCGGACGCGTGCCGGTGTTTGGCAAGTTCATGGCTGAGAACGCCGCACTTTCGCTCATCATGCTGCACGAAGCAGGAATCCCGCTCGAGCGAGTCTCAAGTGGACTGGAAAAGGGACTCATCCCCATTCATATTCCGGGTCGGCTCGAAGAGATCACAGAGGGCGGCGAGGGGCCAAGATTCTACGTCGACTACGGTCACACGCCCGGCTCGTTCGCAGCAATGCTCGACGCACTCGGCGAGGTCGTCGAAGGTAACATCATCTTCATGTTCGGAGCAGACGGCGATCGCGACACCACAAAGCGTGAAGAGATGGGGCGGATCGCGGCACAGGGTTCAGACACGCTCATCGTCTGCGATTACCATCCTCGCTCTGAACCGCCCGAGCAGATTCGCGCACAGCTGCTCACGGGCGCCCGGTCGGCGAATCACGCACGCGTATACGAGGAGGCAGATCCGCGATCCGCGATCCGCCTCGCAATATCGCTGGCCTCGCCCGGCGACGTCATTGTGTATGCCGGGCCGGGACACGAAGACTACCAAGAAGTCGCGGGGGAGTTTCTGCCGTATTCGGCGCGGGATGAGGTACGTGTTGCGCTTCGCGAGGCAGGATTACTTGCGTGATTGAGATCACTTTTTCAGAGATTGCCGCTGCGGTTCAGGGGCGGCTTGCTCTTGCCCCGGGCGAGTCGAGCGATGCAATTGCTCACGGCAATGCCCAGACCGACTCACGCGAAGTGCGAGAGGGCGATATTTTCTTCGCGAGGCGCGGAGAAGGAACCGATGGACACCTGTTCGCGGGGAACGCAGTGCGCGCTGGTGCTGCGCTGCTCGTAGTTGAACGCGAACTGAGCGGTGACGAGCTCGGTGACAGTACCCCTGTCTCGCAGATCATTGTTGATGACTCCACGGAGGCGCTGGGGCGCCTTGCGCAGGCGTCGATCCACTCTCTTCGCGAGAGCGGGCGTCTCACGATCGTGGGAATTACCGGATCCAACGGCAAAACGACCACGAAGAACCTTGCCGCAAGCATGGCCGAGGTGCGCGGAGCGACCGTTTCGAGCGAGAAGTCGTTCAACAACGAGGTGGGTGGCCCACTCACGATGCTGCGCGCCACGCCCGAGACAGAGACCCTCGTGGTCGAAATGGGGGCGAGCGCAGAGGGCGAGATTTCGCGACTGACAGCGCTCGCAAAACCCCATATCGGAGTCGTGCTGTCGGTCGGGCTTGCGCACGCCGGGGAATTCGGCGGCATCGAGGCGACGTACCGCGCGAAGAGCGAAATGGTGAGAAGCCTTGACGCCACGGGTGTTGCGGTGTTGAACCGTGATGATCCGCGCGTTGCCAAAATGGCAGAGCTCACCGAAGCTCGCGTGCTGTGGTTCGGGCAACACCCAGAAGCAGATGTACGGGCGAGCGACATCGTATCGAGCGGCGCTGGTACCTCGTTCACCCTGCATGCGTCAGGCGAATCGGCGCCAGTATTCTTCAAGGTGCTCGGCGAGCATCACGTGATGAACGCACTCGCGGCGGCCGCAATCGGGGTGACACTCGGACTCTCGCTCGAAGACGTCGTGCGAGTGCTCGAAAGCGCCTCGCTCGCTGCGCCGGGGCGAATGCAGGTGCTCGGTGGGCGCGACGGCATTACGATCATCAACGATGCCTACAACGCGAGCCCAGATTCAATGAGTGCGGCGCTTCGCACGCTGGCGCAGATACGAAAGCCAGAGGGGCGCTCGGTCGCAGTGCTCGGCGCGATGAGCGAACTTGGCGAGTACTCGGTCGAGGAACACATTCGCATCGCGCTCCAGGCGGTACGATTGCGGATCAGTGAGCTCGTTGTCGTAGGTAAGGAAGCGCGGCATCTGCACATCAGCGCGATCAATGAGGGATCGTGGGACGGCGAGAGTGTGTTCTTCGAATCGCTCGATGAGGCATATGATTATTTGCTTCGCACACTTCAGCACGACGACACCGTGCTCGTAAAATCTTCGAACGCCGCGGGTCTGCAAGTCCTCGGTGACAGGTTGGGGGAGGCCTACGCATGATCGCCATGCTTATTGCCGCGGGATTCTCGCTGCTCTACTCGCTCCTCCTCACCCCGGTCTTCATCCGCGCCTTTAATCGGCTGAAGTGGGGACAACCCATTCGCGTCGATGGCCCCAAGGAGCACGAGGTAAAGCGCGGTACGCCCACGATGGGCGGCCTTATTTTTCTCTCGGGTTCGGTGCTCGCCTATTTTGTGGGCAAGCTCATCATGGGGGAGTCGCCCTCGCCCTCGGCACTGCTTGTCATCTTGATGGCCGTCGGTGCGGGGTTCGTGGGCTTCATCGATGACTTCATGAAGACCAGGCAGCAGCAGTCCGCTGGACTTGGCGGATGGGCAAAGATTTTTGGCCAGGTCGTGATCGCGGTTGCGTTCGCGCTCCTGGGCCTGCAATTCGCAAATGAGCAGGGCCTCACTCCGGCCTCGACTCATATTTCGCTGTTCCGCGACCTGCCAATCGACTTCATGGCGCTCGGCGTCATTGCCGGCACGATTCTGTTCATTCTGTGGGTCATGGTCATTGTGACCGCCACTACGAACGCGGTCAACGTCACAGACGGGCTCGACGGGCTTGCGGCAGGCTCAGCGATCTTCGCGTTCGGAGCGTATCTCATCATTGGGTTCTGGCAATCGGCGCAGAACTGCGCGTATGACCCGGGTGAGGCAGGTTGCTACTCCGTTCGCGACCCGATGGATCTCGCGGTGATCGCTGCAGCGTTCCTGGGTGGCGTAGCTGGCTTCCTCTGGTGGAACACCAACCCCGCGCACGTGTTCATGGGCGACACCGGATCGATGGGAATTGGTGGCGCGATTGCTGCCCTCGCGATTCTCACTCGAACCGAATTCCTCCTCGTGCTCATCGGTGGCCTCTTCTTGCTCGAGACCGGGTCGGTAATTCTCCAGCGCGTGTACTTCAAGATCACCAAGGGTAAACGTATCTTCCGTATGAGCCCAGTACATCACCACTTTGAGCTCAAGGGCTGGGCCGAAGTGACAATCGTCGTGAGGTTCTGGATCATTGCTGGGCTCTTCGCAATTGTTGGCATTGGCGCCTTCTACGCAGAATGGGTGCTGCAGCAGTGAGTGGAGTGGAGCAACGGCTGGCGGCACTTACCAGTTGGCATCACGACTGGTCGGGGCTTCGAGTAGCTGTGCTCGGCCTCGGAGCCACTGGCTTTTCCGTTGCTGACACGCTGGTCGAGCTCGGCGCCCAGGTGCGCGTTGTGTACGGCAAACCCGACGAGGATCGCGAGCGCTTGCTCGACGTGATCGGTTCGGAGCGCGCACTTGCGGAATCTGATGAAGCGCAGATTGCGGAGCTTCAGGCATTTGCGCCCGAGCTCATCGTTGTGTCACCCGGTTACCCGGCAAAGCACCCGGTGGTCGTGTGGGCCCAGTCGCAGGATGTGGCAGTATGGGGCGATATTGAGCTCGGGTGGCGACTGCGCGATAAAACCGACCGCATTGCAGATTGGATTTGCGTCACCGGAACAAACGGCAAGACGACTACGACGCAGCTCACAGCGCACATGCTGCTTGCCGGCGGGCTACGTGCGGTTCCGGCAGGCAACATCGGCACTCCGCTGCTCGATGTGCTCCGCGATCCACTGGGATATGACGCGATTGTGCTCGAGCTTTCGAGCTTTCAACTCGAGCGTGTGTACTCGATGTCACCGCACTCGAGCGTGTGCCTAAACTTTGCCGACGACCATCTCGACTGGCACGGAGGCGAGAGCGGGTACTGGGCCGCAAAAGCCAAGGTTTACGAGCAGACAAAAGTCGCGTGTGTCTATAACCGTGCTGACTCAGAGACGCTGCGCATGGTCGAGGAAGCCGACGTCGTAGAGGGCGCGCGAGCGGTGAGCTTCGGGCTCGATACCCCGCCTATGAGCGGACTCGGTGTCGTTGAGGGCATTCTCGTCGACCGTGGTTTTCACGATGATCGACGCAACTCAGCACTTGAACTCGCAACAGTAGAAGAACTCGCGGAGCGTGGCCTTGCCGCGCCCCACATGGTACAGAATATTCTCGCTGCGAGCGCCCTTGCGCGGGCGTGCGGGGTAGCTCCCGCAGACATCGCGCGGGCGGTCTTGGACTTTGTTCCCGACGCGCACCGGGCCCAGCAACTCGGCGAGTGGCGCGGTGTGTGGTGGATCGACGATTCAAAGGCCACCAACGTGCACGCTGCGAATGCGTCGCTCCAGGCTCACCGCAGTGTGGTGTGGGTGCTTGGCGGGCTGCTTAAGGGCGTGGATATCTCAGATCTCGTGGCGGGCCACGCGTCGAGGCTGCGCGGTGCAGTGGTCATCGGTGCGGATCGAAGCGAGGTGCTGGCGATTCTCGCCAAGCACGCGCCCGAAGTGCCGGTGATCGAGGTGCTCGCAGAGCGAGGCATTGAAGTAATGCGCGAGGCAGTGAGGGCCGCTTCGACGATCGCAGTCGAGGGCGACACCGTACTGCTGTCTCCGGCGACGGCTTCGATGGATCAGTTTGAGAACTACTCTGACCGTGGCGACGCGTTTCAAGTGGCGTATCGCGAACTTCGCGAGAGCGAGGAGTAGCGGGTGGCGAGACGAGGCAACACCGGGAATGCGGGGAGTGCGAATCAGCCCGGCATGGTTGCGAGTGCCCGGATTAGCCTCGGTGAAAGCCTCAAATCAGGAAGCGATAAGACCGTCGCACTGCTCTGGGGCATCACGCTGCTCCTGACCGGCATCGGACTCATTATGGTGCTCTCGGCGTCGTCGATCACCTCGTACACGCAGGATCAGGGCTTCCTCGGTGTGTTTTGGCGTCAGATGATTTTCGCGGTGGTCGGGCTTCCGCTCATGATTTTCGCGGCAACTCGAACACTTGAATTTTGGAAGCGATGGGCGTGGACCTTCTTCGCCGCAGGTCTTCTGCTGCAAATGCTCGTGTTCACTCCACTCGGCTTTGAGGTTGGCGGAAACCGAAACTGGATTCAAATCGGTTCATTCGGCGCACAGCCGTCTGAGGCGCTGAAGCTCGCACTGATCGTGTGGATCGGCACGGTGCTTCTCAAGAAGGAACCGTTGCTCGGCAAGATGTCACATGAACTCATTCCAGTGATCGTGCCGGGTGCGCTTCTCGCGCTCGGACTCGTGCTGCTCGGGCGCGACCTTGGCACGACGATGGTCATGTCGGCGCTCGTGATTGGCGCAATGTTCTTCGGGGGCGTCAGCTGGAAGTCACTCTCGCTCGTCGTCGTCGGCGGGCTGCTAGCGATTGCATTTTTCGTGGTGACGAGCGAGAACCGTATGCAGCGTCTCTTCGGCCACGCCAGCGGCAACGACGATTACAGCGGTCTCGGCTGGCAGCCCCAGCACGGCCTATGGGCGCTGGCGAGCGGAGGTCTCTTCGGCGTCGGCCTCGGTGGATCCAAGGCGAAGTGGAACTGGCTGCCTGCAGCAGACAACGACTATATTTTTGCGATCATCGGCGAGGAACTCGGGTTTATCGGTGCGATGCTCGTCGTGGTGCTCTTCATTGTGCTCGCGGTTGTCATGCTGCGCGTGATTTCGCGCGCACGCGATCGCTTTGGTCGAGCCGTTGTCGGTGGCGCACTTGTGTGGATCGTGGGCCAAGCATTCCTCAACATTGGTGTGGTGATCGGCCTGTTCCCGGTGCTCGGGGTGCCGCTCCCACTCATCAGCGCCGGTGGCACCGCATTGATTTCGTGTCTGATCACTATGGGAGTTGTGATCTCGGTCGCCCGCGATGCTGGTGACTATCAACATGAACTGGCACACCAGGGTCACGTGGGACGATAGAGGTCATGACAACGTACCTGCTCGCCGGCGGTGGCACCGCCGGTCACGTGAATCCGCTGCTTGCACTTGCCGACTTCATCAGGCGCCGCGAAGCTGACGCGGAGATCGTTGTGCTGGGCACAGCAGAGGGGCTCGAGGCGCGACTCGTACCCGAACGCGGGTATGAGTTGCAAACGATTGAGCGTCTCCCGTTTCCGAGGAAGCCAGGACTGTATGCGCTGAAGTTTCCGTTCAAGTATCAGCGGGCAATTCGCGCCGTTCGAGCGCTCATCAGGGAACGCGACGTCGATGTTGTTGTGGGGTTTGGCGGATACGCTTCAGCGCCCGCGTACCAGGCGGCAGCTCGCGAGCGGGTGCCGTTTGTGATCCACGAGGCAAACGCGAAACCCGGGATGGCGAATAAGCTCGGAGCGCGATCCACCCCCTACGTCGCTGTGACGTTCGCGAGCACACCGATTCGAGGCGCGCGAGCAACCGGGATGCCGCTGCGCCCCGAGATTGAGTCGCTCGACCTCGCGGGGCTGCGGGAGAGTGCTCGTGAGCACTTTGGACTCGACCCAGAACGACCCACGCTGCTCGTGACCGGTGGATCGCTCGGCGCGCGCGCAATCAATCGCGGAATTTCGGGATCTGCGCGGGCTATCATCGACTCCGGCGCGCAGGTGCTGCACGTGTGGGGCGGACTCACCGAGATCGAGGATCCGGGGGTGCCTGGCTATCACGTGATTGAGTACTGCGACCGCATGGATCTCGCGTTTGCGGCGTGCGACCTCGCCGTTTCGAGGGCTGGCTCGACGACCGTGAGTGAGCTCGCGGGGCTCGGAGTTCCCGCAGTATTTGTTCCGCTGGGTCATGGCAATGGCGAGCAGCGGGCGAATGCCCGGGACGTAGTGCAAGCTGGTGGGGCGTTGCTTGTTGACGACGCCGAGCTCACGTCCGCATGGGTTCGAGGCACGTTGCTTCCGCTCTTGCATGACCCCGTACGCCTCGGCGACATGTCGACCCGTGCGCGCGGGGCGGGGTCGCTCGACGGCACAGCGCGGTTGTTTGACATGGTGCTCGAAGCACGCGCGGCGGCGCAGTAAGGTGTCGCGCCTCACACTTCGCATCACCCCACGCCCCTGGCTCATGCTCGCCGTCATGGTGCTCGGTCAGGCCGCGACGACCGTCGTAGTGGCAACCCCCGCTTTTCTCATTCCCTATCTGCACCAGTACGAGGGCATGAACCTCGCAAGTGCGGGCTTGCTCGCTGGTGCACCGCACCTCGGGCTCGTTTTGTCGCTCATCGCATGGGGCGCGGCGGCCGATCGCTACGGCGAGCGGAACGTGCTCATCATCGGCCTTGCGCTTACCGTGCTCGCCGTCGCAGGGTCGATGCTTGCGCACGGATTCGTGATGCTCGGCGTTGCGCTGGTAGTGAGTGGGGCAATGTCAGCGTGCATCAATAACGCGAGCGGGCGTCTTATCGCGGGGTGGTTCCCAGCTGAGCGCCGCGGCCTTGCGATGGGAATACGTCAAACCTGTCAGCCGATCGGCATGGCCATTGCCGCTATTGCTGTTCCAACGCTCGCGATCCACTATGGAATCTTGGGCGCCCTCGCGTTTGGTGGCGCGCTGACGCTCATTGCGCTCGTATGCTGCGTCGCCGCTGTGGTGGATCCCGAATTGGCCCCGCGCACGGTTGCCGCGCTCGGCAGCAATCCATACCGCGAGTCCTGGACCCTGGCTCGAATTCACGCGGTGTCGGTGCTGCTCGTTGTGCCACAATTCGTGCTCTCTACATTCGGGCTCGTTTGGTTCACCGTTGATTTTGGCTGGAGCGCGCTCGCGGCTGGGGCACTCGTCGCCACTGCGCAGTTGCTCGGTGCTGGCGGCAGGATTGTCGCCGGCATATGGAGCGACAAGGTTGCCTCGAGGCTGCGGCCACTGCGCCAGGTCGCTATTGCGGGCGTCGTCGTGCTGCTCGTCGCTGCTGCGTTTGGATGGGCAGAGTGGGCAATTCCCGCAGCGATCATCTTTGTCGTGGCGAGTTGCGTGAGCGTCGCTGACAATGGCCTCGCGTTCACGGCCGTTGCGGAGATCGCGGGCCCGCAGTGGGCTGGCCGCGCCCTCGGAACACAAAACACTGGGCAGTTCCTTGCATCAGCGGTCGTGCCCTCGCTCGTTGGCGGGCTCATCGGATTCGTTGGTATTCCCGCAGCTCTGGCACTTGTTGCGCTGACGCCAGCCATCGCCCTTCCGCTGATTCCCAGCGAACTCGACGCACAGCGCACCGCGACGCGCCAGGGGCGTAGTGCGGGGAACCGGCCCACTTCATCGCCCGCGCGGTAGTCTTGACGGGCACAGCAATGAGGAGCGCCGTATGATTTACCCCGATCTCGAGATGGAGATTCCGAACGACCTCGGACGGGTGCATTTCGTCGGTATTGGCGGCGCGGGCATGAGCGCGATCGCGCACATGATGCACGCTAACGGGGTGCAGGTGACGGGTTCTGATCGCGCAGCGAACTACAGCACCGACGCGCTCGAGGCGCTGGGTGTGCGAGTGTGGATCGGGCACGATGCCACGCATGTTGGCGACGTAGACACGCTCGTGATTACGGGCGCACTCTCGCCCGATAATCCCGAGTACCGCTCCGCAGTCGAACGTGGAATCCCGGTGCTTCACCGCTCCCAAGCACTTGCTTGGCTCGCGCGTGGAAAGAGCCTCGTAGCGGTAGCTGGTGCGCACGGGAAGACCACATCGACTGGCATGATCGTGACAGGCTTGCTCGGTCTTGGGCTCGATCCATCGTTTGCGAACGGCAGTGTCATTGCGTCGCTCGGCGTTGCCTCTGCACACGGTGCGGACGACCTGTTTGTCATCGAGGCTGATGAGAGTGACAAGTCATTCCTTATCTACGACACCTCCGTCGCCCTCGTCACGAATGTGGATCCGGAGCATCTCGATTTTTACGGGTCGCGCGAGCACTTCATGCAGGCGTTTGTCGACTTTGCGAGAAACGCGCGCGAACTCCTAGTCATTTCTGCCGATGACGCGGGGGCGCAAGAAGTTCTCGCTGCACTCAAGGAGGAATCAGGGACGCCGCGTGTTCGAACGTTCGGGTACGCAGCTGACGCTGACGTTCGCATCGTCTCTGTCGACACGACTGGGCCCGCGACGCTCGAGGTAGAGCTCGCTGGTGAGGTCTATCGTGAGACCCTGCGCGTATTTGGGGCGTACAACGCAGTGAATGCGGCGGGAGCACTCGCGGTGCTCACGGGTCTCGGGCTCGACCCCGCGACATCACTTCGGGCAATCGCCGAATTCGAGGGAACGCAGCGCAGATTCGAGTTCCACGGTGACCCCGGCGGTGTTCGCGTTTACGACGACTATGCACACCATCCCACTGAGGTGCGCGCGCTCCTCGAGTCTGCTCGATCAGTGGCAGGTGAGGGTAAGCTCATCGTCGTACATCAGCCACACCTGTACAGCCGCACGCGAACCTTTTTCAAGGAATTTGCCGAGGCGTTTGAGAGTGGCGCGGATCACACGATTGTGCTTGAAATCGACCGTGTTCGCGAGGCACCCGATCCTTCGACCACCGGTGCGATTGTGACCGATGCGTTCGCTGACCGAGCACGCGGCGAGTACATCGACGACTGGGAGCGCGCCACCAAGCGCGTTCGCGAGCTCGCCGAACCCGGTGACCTGGTGCTCGTTGTGGGTGCAGGGTCGGTGTACAAGATCGTGCCGCAACTCGTGAGCGCGCTTGGCGAAGACCCGGGAGACTCGTGAGACGGCCAGGAGGGTTTGAGCGACGACCGTTCTCGACGACGAACACACCGGATCTGCCAGAGACACCGGAAGTGCCGAAAGCCACAGCGCTGCCGGTCGATCCAGAGTTAGCGGTGAGCTCGGAGTCTGCGGTGGAGCCGGGGCATGACCGCAGTGCAGAGCCGTCCACCGAGATGGTGCGAGAAACCGCGACTGAGGAAGCGCAGGCTCCCAAAACACGTGGGCTGTTGTCGTTTGGCAGTAAGCCGGCGGATCCGATTCAGGCTGCAGAACGGCGAGTTCGAGCGGCCGAGCGACAGCAGAAGAAGCGGCTACGGCGAGAGACCAGGCGTTTTACCCAGGCGATCCGTCACGCGAGGCGACGCCTGCTCATCTCAGTGGGGGCGATACTTCTCCTCCTGGTCTTCGTGATCGTGGGAGCATTTACACCGCTGATGTCGGTGCGCGACGTGCAAGTCGAGGGCGCGCAAGCCGTGAATGTCGAGGAAGTAACCGCAGCATTGCAGCGCTTCGAGGGGGTTCCCTTGGCACTTGTCGATGAGAACGAAGTGCTTCGGTCGCTCGAAGGGTTCCCGCTCATCCAGCGTTTTGGGGTTGAACGGATTCCTCCGCACACACTTCTCGTACGCATCGAAGAACGTGTTCCCGCAATCTCGCTTGAGCAAGATGGCGTGTTTCGGCAGTATGACGCTGCCGGGGTATTGGTCGCAGAATCAACCGAAAAACCGGAAGGTGTGCCCATCGGTGAGGGGAGCTTGCGTACAACCTCGTCGCCAGCGTTCCACGCGGCGTCCAAAATTGTCCGAGACATGCCCGCCGAACTTCGTAGTCAACTCGTATCCGCCAAGGCAACGTCGAATCAAGACGTGACGTTCGTGCTTGCGAGCGGTATCGAGGTGTTTTGGGGGAGCGCGGATGAGACTCAGCGCAAGGCGCTCTTGCTGCAAACCATGCTTGAAGCACTTGAGGGGCGCGCGGTGAGTCACATAGATGTTTCATCGACTTCGGCGCCTATTTTCAAGTAGGGAGCACTGGTTGTGTTCCAAGTTTGGGTTTGTGATCGACCCGGGCGGCGTGTCGAACCCGTCTGGCGGGCATCCAGCCCTAGCGTTATTTCGAAACGTATACGCTAATACTAACTTTGAAGTTCAACTAAAACTTTAGGGTTGAGGGGACTAGGTGCCATGAACCAGAACTACCTCGCGGTGATCAAGGTCGTGGGTGTCGGCGGCGGCGGCGTCAACGCCGTGAACCGCATGATCGAGCTCGGCCTTCGCGGAGTCGAATTCATCGCTGTGAACACCGATGCCCAGGCGTTGCTGCTGAGCGACGCCGACGTCAAGCTCGATGTTGGCCGCGAACTCACGCGCGGCCTCGGGGCCGGCGCAGACCCAGAGGTCGGACGCAGAGCAGCGGAAGACCACGCAGAAGAAATCGAGGAAGCGCTCGCCGGTGCCGACATGGTGTTTGTGACCGCGGGCGAGGGCGGTGGCACTGGAACTGGTGCCGCACCCGTAGTGGCCCGCATCGCGAAGTCGATCGGCGCACTCACCATTGGTGTCGTGACGAGGCCGTTCAGCTTCGAAGGAAAGCGACGCGCCGCCCAGGCAGACGCGGGCGTGAACACGCTTCGCGAGGCCGTAGACACGCTCATCGTTGTGCCGAATGACCGCCTGCTCGAAATCAGTGAGCCGGGAATCAGCATGATCGACGCGTTCGCGGCAGCCGATCAGGTGTTGCTTGCCGGTGTGCAGGGTATTACTGACCTCATCACCACGCCGGGTCTCATTAACCTCGACTTTGCGGACGTGAAGTCGGTTATGCAGGGCGCGGGCTCTGCACTCATGGGCATTGGCTCTGCTCGCGGTGCCGACAGGGCGATCAAGGCTGCCGAGCTCGCTGTTGCATCTCCACTCCTCGAAGCTTCAATCGAGGGCGCTCATGGCGTGCTCTTCTCGATCCAGGGTTCCTCGAACCTCGCGCTCAGCGAGATCACCGAGGCTTCGACGCTCGTGCAAGACGTTGTGCACGCAGAGGCGAACATCATCTTCGGTACCGTTATTGACGAAACCCTCGGCGACGAGGTTCGTGTCACAGTGATTGCTGCCGGGTTCGATGAAGAACCGACCCCTGGTGGTCGGGCTACAGCCCCCGCAGCTGCCGGACGTCGTGGAGGACGCGTTGAGGGCATCGAAGAGGCCACTGAAGGGTCAGCGATCGGTGTACCGGTGCCCGTCGGCGCCTCGCAGGCACGCGTCAACGACTCGCAGCCACTCGATGGGGCCGTTGAGTTCGGCGGCGCGCTTGCGCACCCGCCAGTTGAAGAACAGCTGCGCGATCCAGCATTCGACGGCGATGATGACGACGATCTCGACATTCCAGAGTTCCTGAGGTAGGCGATTTCGATGACTGCGGGTGTGCAGGTAGATGATGCACTCCGTGACCGGTTGCTCACGGTGCGCTCGGGTATTGAAGAGGCCTGTCGTGCTGCAGGGCGAAATTCGGATGAGATCACGCTCATCGTGGTCACCAAGTTTCACCCTGCGAGCCTCGTAACGCAACTCGCGGAACTCGGTGTGACCGATGTCGGCGAGAATCGCCACCAAGAGGCGCAGGAGAAGGCAGCCGAGTTATCTGACCTCGAGCTGAACTGGCACTTCATTGGCCAACTGCAAACCAAGAAGGCGAAGCAAGCTGCGCAGTACGCATCGGCGATCCACTCGATTGACCGAGCGAAGCTCGTGGACTCGCTCGCAGGCATCGACCACACAATTGACGCGTTTCTTCAGATAAACCTCACTGACGACCCAGGTCGCGGCGGGGCAAGCCCCGCAGACATTGAGTCATTGACCGAGCGAATCTTGGAGACGAGCACGCTCCGTTTGCGCGGCGTCATGTCGGTCGCACCCCTCGAAGAGCCCGCAGAATCGGCGTTCGAGCGGCTTGCTGGGTATGCGGATCGTGTGCGCGCACTCGCTCCCGACGCTACGTCGATTTCAGCGGGAATGACCCACGACTACCCTGCAGCGATTGCGGCAGGGGCGACACACCTGCGAATCGGCAGTGCAATCACCGGAAATCGCCCCGATGCGAGATAGTCTCGAATGCAATAACCGTTGGGAGAACACATGAGTAATCCGCTGAAGAAGACAATGGTGTTCCTTGGGCTTGCGGAAGAGGGCCTCGAAGAGGAACCCACCGCTCAGTCCACGTCGGACCGTGCACCTGCAAGTGCGCCCGCGGCGCCGGCTTCCAAGCCAGCCCCGGCTCAGCGGGCAGCTGTGACTCCGCTTCGACGGGTCACCCCTGTTCGTGCGCAGACTCCGCAGACGATGAACGAGATTTTGACCGTGCATCCGACTGCGTATCGCGACGCGCAGGTCATCGCTGAGAGCTTCCGTGAGGGCGTTCCCGTCATCATGAACCTTTCGCGTATGAGCGAAGACGAAGCAAAGCGTCTTATCGACTTTTCGAGTGGGCTTACGCTCGGATTGAATGGACGCATCGAGCGTGTGACAAGCAAGGTCTTCCTGCTCTCACCTGAGCACATCGAGATCGGGAGCGACGAGCCCGAAGCAAGCGCAGAAGGCTCATTTTTCGTCGCACCTAGCGCGTAGTGGAGATCGTTTGGGCCATTGGCACGGTTATCCGTGTCGCACTTAGGCTGTTTATTTTTCTGCTTTGGGTAAGGTTTGTCCTTGACTGGATCACCGTGCTTGCGAGAAATTTCAGGCCCCGCGGCTTCTTGGCAATCGTCATCGAGGCCGTATTTACTATCACTGATCCACCCATACGCATGTTCCGCAAGATCTTGCCTCCAATCCGTCTCGGACAGGTGGCAATTGACCTCGGCTGGTTCCTCACCATGATTGCCTGCATAATTTTGCTTTCATTGGTGCCAGGCGGGTTCTAATCACCGTATATTTGCCGAGAGTTTGCTAGCGTTATTGAGATGATTGCGTGAGCGATCCTTCCGACAGAAAGAGAATGAACGATGGCCTTGACTCCTGAAGAAGTCGTGAATCAGAAGTTCACGATCACGAAGTTCCGTGACGGCTACGATCTCGACCAGGTTGATGACTTTCTTGACACAATCGTTGAGGAACTGCGTGAGCGCGAAGCTGAGAAAGCGGAGCTCCAGGCCAAGATCGACGAACTCACCGAGCAGCTCGAAGCGGCACAGAGCGAGAGTGGCGCCCCTGCGGTTCACCCGTCTGCAGAGACAATTGTGGTCGATGCTCCCGTGCCCGAACCCCAGGCTCAGCCGGAAGAGGCAGCCGCTCCCGAAGAGCCTGCTCAGCGCCCAGACGCACTCAAGTCGAGCGCAATGCTGCAGATGGCACTCGAACTCCACGACAAGTACGTCAGTGAGGGCGAGACGACTCGAGACAAGCTCATCGGTGAGGCTGAGGCCAAGAGCACTCAGATGATCGAAGATGCTGAGCGCACCGCACACGAGCTCGTTGATGAGGCGCAGCGTCGCCGCACCGAAGATCTCAAGGCACACGCCGAAGAGATGGAGGGCCTGCAGGAGACCGTCGCCGAGCTCCGCGGATTCGAGAACGAGTACCGCTCAACTCTCCGTTCCTACATTCAGTCACAGCTCAAAGACCTCGACAGCTCGCCAGAGCCGCTCACGAGGCCTGACAGCCTCGGTTAATTCAGGGTGGATCAAGAACAAACTGCTGCAGCGGTACCTAGCACTCGTCGGCGAGTGTTGGTGCCGCTGTTGCTATTTGCTATCGCGCTTATCATCTATGCGGCCGATCAACTCAGTAAGAACTGGGTAGAGGCCAATCTTCCATACGGAGAAACCGTCGACGTGTTCGGCGAGTTTCTGCAGTGGCACTTCGCGCGGAACCCAGGGGCTGCGTTCTCGATGGCCACCGGACAAACCTGGATTTTTACCATCCTTGCCGTTGTCGTTGTTGGAGTGATCCTCTGGCAGATTCGCAAGCTGAGGTCAGTGCCGTGGGCGATCTTCCTTGGGCTACTGCTTGGGGGAGTGCTCGGCAACCTCACAGACCGGCTCATTCGCGAGCCCGGGTTTCCGCAGGGTCACGTCGTTGACTTCATCCTGACTCCGTGGATGTGGTTGGGGTTTAACCCTGCGATCTACAATGTGGCGGATATCGGCATCGTTGTCGGCATGCTTCTGTTTATCGCAGTCACACTGTTTGGGCTAAGAATCGAGGGCGGGAGGCACCCTCGCCACCCTGAAATCGACGAATCCGACCAGAGTAAGCTTTCGGCGGGCACTGAGGAGACAGAGCCCTCTGAGGCCTCGGAGGCATCAGAAGAAGCAACCGACGATACCGGTGAAACTGGGGATACGCGGAGCACTGATGGAACACCGTAGTTTACCCGTGCCTGACGGCCTAGCCGGAGAGCGCACCGACGCTGCACTCGCGAAGCTTTTAGGTTTTTCCCGGAGCTTCGCTCAAGACGCCATTGCTGCGGGAGGCGTGCTTCTCGATGGGGTCGTGCTCGGAAAGTCAGACCGTCTACATGCGGGAGCACTGCTCGAGGTCAGCTGGGAAGAGAAGACTGGGCCAGAGGTTGTACCCGTGCAGCTTCCAGACTTTGGCATCGTGTATGACGATGAAGATCTCGTAGTGGTCGACAAGCCCGCGGGGGTCGCAGCGCACCCGTCGCAGGGGTGGACTGGCCCGACAGTGCTCGGTGCTCTTGCTGGCACCGGGTATCGCATTGCCACTTCTGGTCCGCCCGAGCGTCAGGGGATTGTGCACCGTCTCGATGCGGGCACGAGTGGCCTGATGGTCGTCGCAAAGAGCGAACGGGCATACAGTTTGTTGAAGCGCGCATTTAAGGCGCGAGAGGTAGACAAGATCTATCACACGGTCGTGCAGGGGCACCCTGACCCGTTCTCCGGAACCATTGAGGGCAACATCGGTCGGCATCCCGGTCACGAATGGAAGTTTGCGGTCACGACGAGCGGTAAGCCTTCGGTCACCCACTACACGACGCTTGAGGCGTTTCCCTTCGCGACACTGCTTGAGGTCGAGCTCGAGACAGGCAGAACGCATCAAATCCGTGTGCACATGTCGGCGCAGCGGCACCCGTGTGTCGGCGACACGATGTATGGTGCGGATCCCGTGCTGTCTGAACGATTAGGCCTCACGAGGCAGTGGCTGCACGCTATGCGACTCGGGTTTAGGCACCCGGGCAATGGCGAACCGGTCGAGTTTGAGTCACAGTATCCTGCCGACCTGCAGCACGCTATTGAGGTGCTCTCGGGGTCGGATTCCCGCAGCTGATTCTGAGCTTCTCGGTGTTCGTCCTCGTGGAAGGCGGGGTAGTCTTGGAAGGCGATCACGGAAGGGGCTTGGGTGTCTGAAACCGACGGATTCGTACATCTTCACACACACAGTGAGTATTCGATGCTCGATGGAGCAGCTCGAGTAAAACCGCTGGTGTCAGCGGTCGCGGAGCAGGGAATGCCGGCGATCGCGATTACCGACCACGGCAACACCTACGGGGCGTTCGATTTCTGGCGCGCTGCGAATGATGTCGGGGTGAAGCCCATCATCGGCATCGAGGCATACCTCACACCGGGCACACATCGCTCAGACCGCACGCGGGTGCGGTGGGGTGACGGCGGCGGTGACGACGTGTCGGGTGCTGGCGCTTACACGCACATGACGATGCTTTCGGAAACGACCGAGGGCATGCACAACCTCTTCCGGCTTTCGAGCTACTCCTCACTTGAGGGGTACTACTTCAAGCCACGTATGGACCGCGAGCTGCTGCAAAAGTATTCAGAGGGCCTCATTGCGACGACAGGGTGCCCCTCTGGCGAGATCCACACTCGACTTCGCCTCGGGCAGGTGAAAGAAGCACGGCAAGCCGCTGCCGAATTCCAAGACATCTTTGGCAAAGAGAATTTTTTCTGCGAGATTATGGATCACGGGCTCGAGATTGAGCGTCGTGTGCAGACTGAGCTGCTCGCCATCGCAAAAGACCTCGGCATTCCTCTGCTTGCCACGAATGACCTGCACTATGTTCACGAGCACGATGCAGAGTCTCATTCGGCGTTGCTTTGCGTGCAATCGGGTTCACGACTCGACGACCCGAACAGATTCCAGTTCAGCGGATCTGGGTACTACCTCAAGAGCGCAGCCGAGATGCGCCACATTTTCCGGGAGCTTCCTGAGGCTTGCGATAACACTCTGCGCATTGCTGAGCGCTGTGATGTCAGCTTCAATACATCGGCAAACTACATGCCGAATTACCCAGTTCCTGAGGGTGAAACTGAGGAGAGCTGGTTCGTCAAAGAAGTCGAGAAGGGGCTGGTCTACCGGTACCCAAACGGCATCCCTGACGACGTGCGTAAACAGGCAGAGTACGAGACCGGCGTGATCACCCAGATGGGCTTTCCCGGGTACTTCCTCGTGGTCGCCGACTTCATTAACTGGGCGAAAGACAACGGAATACGCGTGGGCCCTGGGCGTGGATCCGGTGCGGGTTCGATGGCCGCGTACGCGATGCGAATCACGGATCTCGACCCACTGCAGCACGGCCTCATTTTCGAGCGTTTCTTGAATCCAGACCGCGTTTCGATGCCCGACTTCGACGTCGACTTCGATGATCGCAGACGTGGCGAAGTGATCCGCTATGTCACCGAAAAATACGGCGACGAGCGTGTTGCGCAGATCGTGACGTATGGCACCATCAAATCGAAGCAGGCGCTCAAAGACTCGTCTCGAGTGCTCGGATTTCCGTTTGGCATGGGCGAGAAGCTCACAAAAGCAATGCCGCCCGCCGTCATGGCGAAGGATATTCCACTCGCGGGTATTACTGACCCCGAGCATCCGCGATACAAAGAGGCCTCGGAGTTCCGTGCTGTACTCCAGGAGGACCCTGATGCGAAGCGGGTCTATGAGACAGCGCTTGGGCTCGAGGGCCTGAAGCGGCAGTGGGGCGTGCACGCGGCAGGTGTGATCATGTCGAGCGATCCGCTCATCGACATTATTCCCCTGCAGAAGCGCGAACAAGACGGTCAAATTGTCACCCAGTTTGACTACCCAACCTGTGAGACACTCGGCCTCATCAAGATGGATTTTCTTGGGTTACGTAACCTCACGATCATTTCTGACGCGCTCGAGAATATTCAGCTGAACCGGGGCGAAGAACTCGATCTCGAGCGACTCGAACTCGATGATCAGCCCTCGTATGAGTTGCTCGCTCGCGGCGACACGCTCGGCGTGTTCCAGCTCGATGGCGGCCCAATGCGCGGGTTGCTGCGCCTGATGAAGCCAGACAACTTCGAAGATATTTCGGCAGTGCTCGCGCTGTATCGACCCGGGCCGATGGGTGCCGATTCACACACCAATTACGCGCTGCGAAAGAACGGGCTGCAAGAGATCACGCCGATCCACCCCGAGCTCGAGGAACCACTCAAGGACATTCTCGAAACGACTTACGGCCTCATCATCTATCAGGAACAGGTGATGTCGATTGCCCAGCGTGTTGCTGGCTTCTCGCTTGGACAAGCAGACATTCTTCGCCGAGCAATGGGCAAGAAGAAGAAGGAAGAGCTCGATAAGCAGTACGAAGGCTTTGCCGGTGGCATGCACGAGCGCGGATTTTCTGACGCAGCGGTGAAGGCACTCTGGGACATTCTGCTGCCGTTCTCCGACTACGCCTTCAACAAGGCTCACTCGGCCGCGTATGGTGTCGTGAGTTATTGGACCGCGTATCTGAAGGCGCACTACCCGGCCGAGTACATGGCAGCGCTGTTGACGAGCGTCGGCGACTCAAAAGACAAGCTTGCGATCTACCTCAATGAGTGCCGCCGCATGGGTATCCACGTACTCCCACCCGCAGTGAATGATTCGTTCGCGAACTTTGCCGCAGTTGGTGACGATATTCGCTTCGGACTCGGCGCAGTACGTAACGTGGGATGGAACGTTGTCGAGGCGATTCGCGAGGCGCGCGAATCGAAGGGCAGTTTTGAAACGTTCCACGATTTCTTGAAGAAGGTTGCGTTGCCCGCGCTGAACAAGCGCACGGTCGAGTCACTGATTAAGGCAGGGGCGTTCGATGGGCTCGGGGGCACGCGGCGTGCTCTTCTCGAGGTTCACGAGAGTGCTGTTGAAAGCGCGGTGAAAGAGAAGCGTGCTGAGGAAAACGGAGACGTCGGGTTCGATTTCGACAGCCTGTTTGCGGAGGCTGCCGAAGCTTCAGGCACCGAAGCTGCACCGGTTTCCCACGTGCCAGACAGGCCGGAATGGACGAAGAAGGACAAGCTCGCATTTGAGCGCGAGATGCTCGGACTTTACGTGTCAGATCACCCGCTGCGAGGACTCGAGACGACGCTGGCTAAAGAGGCCTCAGTGACGGTTGAACAGGCCACAAACCCTGATGCAAACTTTGACGGTGAGACCGTTGTGATTGCGGGCCTCCTGACGAGCGTGCAACACCGTACCGCGAAGTCTGGAAACCTCTATGGCATGGTGACAATTGAAGACTTCACGGGAGAGATTCAAGCCCTCTTTATGGGCAAGTCGTATCAAGAATTTGGTTCGCTCCTACAACCGGATACCATCGTGGCGCTCCGAGGAAAACTCAACGCGCGAGATGACGGCATGTCAATGCACGCATATGGAGTGAGGGGTATCGACGCCGCGGTGCAAGACGAATCGCAGTCGATCTCGATAACGATGAACGACAGCCGGGCCACCGAGGAGGTGTTGGGTGAGTTGAAACAGACACTTGAACGGCACCGTGGAGACAGCGAGATACGCCTAAATCTTGCCACCCAGCACGCGGTGCGAGTCTTTGAATTGCCTCAGCGCGTTCGAGTGTCGAGCGAGTTGTTCGGAGAACTCAAGGGACTGCTAGGGTCGCGGTGCCTCCAAGGAATTGAGGAGTTGGTATCATGACTACATTGCAGCAGCGCATCATTCGCGAACTGGGAGTTAACCCGGAGATTGATGCTGAGCAGGAAATTGAACGACGGGTTGAATTTCTAGCCTCATATGCCGAAAATATTCCGGGTGTCCGCGGGTTTGTGCTCGGTATTTCTGGTGGGCAAGATTCCTCTCTCGCAGGAAGACTCGCACAGCTCGCTGTTGAGCGAATGCGAGGCCGAGGCCATGAAGCCGAATTCTGGGCGATGCGACTGCCGTACGGTGTGCAACGAGATGAAGCAGATGCACAGCTCGCGCTGTCGTTCATTCAGCCAGACCAATCTGTTTCGGTGAATATTGCCTCTTCGGTCGATGGCATGGCGTCTGAAATATCAGGGGCGCTTGGAGAAGACGTTTCCGATTTCAATAAGGGGAACATCAAAGCCCGAGCTCGTATGGTGGCGCAGTACGCTCTTGCGGGAGACCGTGGCTTGCTCGTGATCGGCACTGACCACGCGGCGGAGGCCCTGACGGGGTTCTTTACGAAGTTTGGCGATGGTGCCGCCGACGTAATCCCACTGCAAGGGCTTACGAAAAGCCAGGGTGCAACCTTGCTCGTCGAACTTGGGGCGCCTGAGCGGCTGTGGAAGAAGGAGCCGACTGCGGATCTGCTCGACGGAGAGCCTGGACAGTCAGATGAATCGAGCCTCGGGGTGACTTACGAGGAGATCGACGCCTACTTACGGGGTGAACAGATTGCAGAGGCGTCAGCGGGCAATCTCGAGAGCCGTTATCTCGCTACCAGGCACAAGCGGCAGCTGCCGGTATCGCCGGATGACGAATGGTGGAAACTGTAGGAGGTTGAATCATGGCAACAACTTTTGTGCTCGCAGGCGGGTGCTATTGGTGTCTAGATGCGGCATATCGAGTGCTGCGAGGCATTACACGTGTGCATTCCTGTTTCACCGGAGGAACGACGCCGAATCCGAGCTATGAGCTTGTGTGCACGGGAAGCACCGGGCACGCCGAAGCAGTTGAGGTCACTTTCGACGAGTCAGTCATCCCGGCAGAGGTTGTTCTCGACGCATTTTTCACTATGCACGATCCACGGCAGCTCAATCGCCAAGGCCATGACATCGGTACGCAATATCGATCGGCAATGTTCTATGCAGATGAGGATCAACGCGAAGCGTTTGAGTCGGCGAAGGACCGTGCTAATGAGTATTGGGGTGGAGGGGTAGTTACCGAGATCACCCCGCTGAACACGGTGTACCCAGGGCCGGAGGAGCACCAGGATTTCTTCGCCAAGAACCCCTCCCAGGGTTACTGCCTTGCTGTGGCAGTGCCGAAGGTAAATAAGGTACGCGCGGGGTTTGCTGAATATCTCCTATGATTTGTGCATGAGCAAAGATGCAATCATCTCGCGCACGCGTGCAGAGAGCGTCTGGGATTCCGGGGCGCTTGTACTGCGAACGATTGCGCTCCCATTTCGATGCGTTGCGCTCGTGCTCATTACAATCGGGATCATTCGTATTACCGGGATGTTTACCGAAGAGCCAAGCCCTAAAGCATGGCTGTTCTACACGGTGCTGAGTAACGCGTTATGCCTGGTGTGGGTGTTGCTCCTAGTTCTTTCAACGATTCGGGATATTGCGGCATTCGGTACGCGAGGACACTCCACTCCGTCAGCTCGATGGAGCGCCGCAATCATGATGGCAATTACAGTCACGATGCTGGTGTACATCTTTGTCCTTGTGCCTTCAGAATTCGTGCAGGCGGGCGACTATGAGGCGTTTTCTCTCACAGATAACCTCATTCACGTTGTTACACCTTTACTCCTCATAGTTGACTGGTTGCTGTTCGTACCAAAGGGACAATTGAGAGCCGCCGATCCGATTCGCTGGGCTTTTATTCCGTTCGGTTACCTGGTGTTGGCGTTTGTATACGGCGCACTGGGTGGGGAATTTCTCGAGGGATCGAGCTATCCCTACCCATTCATGAATGTGGTCGTGTACGGAAATGGAGGCGTCGCACTCTGGATCGGCGGGCTCTCGATAGGGCTCATGCTCATTGGATACGTGTATTTCACACTTGACCGGCTAATAGCTGCAATTTCCAACCGAATTGGAAACTAGTCGGCAGCTGCTAGAACGGCGCATCGACCAGCTCTGGTTCACGTGCCGCTTGATCTGCGGAATCGGTAGCGTTCTCTCTGGATGATGCATCGTTTTGAGCCTCGCTTAGCTGACCTGATGCCGATCCGCTGTGTGTCAGTAAAGACGCCGCTGCGCTGCCGTCAGCCTCATTCGTACCTGTCCCACTCTCGCGCGACGAAGTGGGCTGCTCGACTTGTTGCTTCGTGAATCTCGATACACCCCAACGCACGTCATGTCCGATGCCGTCGACATCTATTTCAACTGAGTTTCCCTTCTTCTCATCGGTCTCCCATTGACGAACCCTGAGTCGGCCAGTCACGACTACGCGATCGCCTTTGGAAAAAGATGCGCTGGCATTTACGGCGAGGCTGCGGAATGAATTCACGGTGAACCAGTTGGTATCTCCGTCGACCCACTCTTTGCGTTGCGCATCAAACCGACGCTCGGTGCTAGCTAGTCGAAACGTGCAAAATTGTACACCGCCCGAGGGCGTGTACAGCTTTGGTTCTGTTGCGATTTGGCCGACTGCGCTGATGTGTTGGGACATTTAAACTCCTACATGCTGATTTGGGATTTGGATTCTGGCGCGAGTGGGTATCCCGGTAACCGAATCGCACTTATAGCTTCAATGACTGGCTGCCGTGCCGCCTCAGCAGAGATCGAAATTGTGGATAAGTCGGCTTGCGTGCGCTCGGAAGCATTTCTGTGGACAGCTCTCGTCACTAGGCATTCACTCAGGAAACTCCATCCCGCTCAATACACTTGAGACATGGTGGTGAATCGAGCACAGCGCGTGGCCGCAGTGATTGCGGGCGGAGTCGCACTGGCCTTTGGTCTGAGTTCCTGCGTGTTACTCGAAGGTCCCTCGCCAGAGGTGCCAGAACGCACCGTGCGAGTCACTCCGAGCGTCCCGTCCGAGGATTCAGGTAATTCAGAGTCGCCGGTTCCGCCAGAAGGGTCGGCAGAAGCAAAGTTCGCTGATTTCACCGCCGCACTCAAGAGCTTCGCGGGTGGCACTGAGGCTGTGCGCGGCCAACCGATTGTCAATTCGCTTGTGAGCGCGGGCTTCGATAAATCTGCCATGCAGGTCTCTTTCGACACTTCTAGAACAAACCTCGTCGCCGATAGCATCTTTGTTTCTGTGCGAATTGATGAGTCCTGCCTCTTGGGGCAAATCACCACTGAGTCGCGAGAGCTGGTGACCGATCTCGCTCCAGCCGTTGGGCCAGATCAGAATATTTGTCTAATTGGACAAACTCGACCGATCGACTGGTGAGGCTCTCAGAGCTGTCGTGCACGAAGCCGGTAGAGTAGCAGGCGATAGATTCCACTTCGTACAGCAGGGAGCTCAGGCGCAAGACGCCCGAAAAACATATGGCTGAGTACATTTACCAGATGGTTCGTGCCCGCAAGTCGGTCGGCGACAAACTTATTCTCGATGACGTGACGATGGCGTTTCTGCCAGGCGCCAAGATCGGTATGGTCGGACCGAACGGCGCGGGCAAGTCAACGATCCTGAAGATCATGGCTGGGCTCGACACCCCGTCGAACGGTGACGCAACGCTTTCTCCCGGGTACACCGTTGGCATCCTTATGCAGGAGCCAGAGCTTGATGAATCGAAGACCGTGCTTGAGAACATTGAAGACGGTATAGCGATCAAGGCGAAGGTAGATCGCTTCAACGAGATCTCGGCGCTCATGGCCGAGCCTGATGCAGACTTTGACACGTTGCTCGCTGAAATGGGAACACTTCAGGAAGAGATTGACGCAGCTGACGGCTGGGATCTCGACAACCAGCTCGAGCAGGCTATGGATGCGCTTCGTACGCCACAGGGCGATGCAAGTATCCAAAACCTCTCCGGAGGCGAGAAGCGCCGTGTCGCTCTCACGAAACTACTGCTTCAGAAGCCAGATTTGCTGCTGCTCGACGAGCCCACGAACCACCTCGACGCCGAGAGCGTGCTCTGGCTCGAACAGCACCTACAGAAGTACCCTGGCGCAGTCATTGCGATTACGCACGACCGGTACTTCCTTGACAATGTCGCAGAGTGGATTGCAGAGGTCGACCGCGGGCGGCTCTACCCCTACGAGGGCAACTACTCGACATACCTTGAAAAGAAGGCCGAACGCCTCGACATTCAGGGTAAGAAAGACGCGAAGCTCGCGAAGCGCTTGAAAGACGAACTTGAGTGGGTTCGATCAAACACCAAGGGTCGCCAGGCGAAGTCGAAGGCCCGCCTTTCTCGCTACGAGGAGATGGCAACCGAGGCCGAGCGGACTCGGAAGTTGGACTTTGAAGAGATTCAGATCCCTGCCGGCCCACGCCTTGGCAACGTAGTGATCGAGGCGAAAGATCTGGTGAAGGGCTTCGGCGACCGCAAGCTCATTGAAGGTCTCTCGTTCTCGCTTCCCCCGAACGGTATCGTCGGCGTCATCGGCCCGAATGGTGTCGGCAAGACGACCTTGTTCAAGACGATCGTCGGGCTCGAACCACTTGATGGTGGCGACCTGAAGATCGGCGAGACCGTGAAGATTTCATATGTGGATCAGAACCGTGCGAACATCGATCCAGATAAGAACCTTTGGGAAGTCGTGTCCGATGGCCTCGACATCATCACGGTGGGCAAGACTGAGATCCCGTCGCGTGCGTATGTGTCGAAGTTCGGATTTAAGGGACCGGATCAGCAAAAGAAGGCCGGTGTGTTGTCAGGCGGTGAGCGCAACCGACTGAACCTCGCGCTCACGCTCAAGCAGGGCGGCAACTTGCTACTCCTTGACGAGCCCACGAACGACCTTGATGTCGAAACACTGCAGTCGCTTGAGAATGCGCTGCTCGAATTCCCCGGTTGCGCCGTGGTTATCACGCACGACCGGTGGTTCCTCGACCGAATCGCGACGCACATCCTGGCTTACGAGGGCACCGACGACGATCCCGCACAGTGGCATTGGTTTGAGGGTAACTTCGAGGCATACGAAACAAACAAGATCGAGCGGCTCGGACCTGAGGCGGCGAAGCCTTCGCGCAGCCACTACCGTAAGCTCACGCGCGACTAACGATGGCTCGGACACACGTAGATCTAGAGCTTCGTTGGGGTGACCTCGATGCGTATGGGCACGTGAACAATGTTGCGTACGCGCGCTTCCTCGAGGAGTCGCGCGTACGCACGTTCTGGCTTGGCTCTGGTAGAGAACGCACCGGCATGGAACGGTACTTCCGCGGCGACGATCCCGCAGGGCCAAAAATGCTCGTCGCTAATCAGCAGATCGAGTTTCTCAAGGTGCTCGAATACGCTGAGCAGCCGATCACCGTCGAATTGTGGATCGGGAAGCTCGGAGGGTCAAGCCTTGAGGTGCACTACGAAATTGTTGACGGGTCACAGCCAGAGCGGAGTGTTGTCGCGCGGGCGATTTCAACTGTTGTGATTGTCGACGGGGTTTCGATGCGGCCGATGCGTCTCTCTGACGAAGGACGCGCTTCGGTGTCTCGTTGGATGGACGAGCCGCTAAACCTCCGGCGCAGCTAGTTTCAGTCGCTGTGCTCCGGTAGCCGAATCATCGACTCTTGAGACACGCTCGCGACGAGTGAGCCATCTCGGTTGTAGAACCTGCCGTGGGCGAGGCCTCGACCACCCTGTGCCGTGGGCGATTCAAGTTCGTAGAGCAGCCAATCATCAATTCGGAACTCCCGGTGGAACCACATTGCGTGGTCAAGGCTTGCTCCACGCATTCCCGGTGTAGCCCAGGGGATTCCATGCTTGCGTGCGACAGGTTCAAGCAAGAGGTAGTCGCTCGCAAACGCAAGTGCGGCCGACTGCACGAGCTGTTCTCCGTCGAGTTCATCACGTGAGCGGAGCCAGACCAGCTGCCGGTTTGTGCGCTCTTCAACCCTCAAAATCGTGTCGGACTCAACGTAGCGAAAATCGAACGGTCTGTTGAGCACCCATGAAGCGCGTCCTTCGCCAGAAAGGTGACCGTACTTCTCCCACACTGAGGGCAGATTCTCTGGCCCCGGAATGGAATCGGTGTCGAAGCGCTCCTCGTGTTCGATACCCTCGTCGGATTCTTGGAACGACGCAATGAGTGACATGAGTACTTCGCCCTCTTGATAGGCCTGCACTCGACGCGTTGAGAATGACCTGCCGTCGCGCAAGCGGGCCGTTTCAAAGGTCATTTGTTCGGTGCTCTCTCCGGGCCGCACGAAGTACCCGTGCATTGAGTGGATCACTCGCCCTTCAGGCACGGTCTCGCCAGCTGCAACGAGTGCTTGGCCGAGCACCTGGCCGCCAAACGCGCGCCCATGCGGGGTTGGCATTGCCGGGCCGGTAAATATGTCGTACTGGGTGCGCGCACCAGCGTTCACCACCGAAAGCATTGCTTCCAGGTCTGGCGTGGGAGCTTGGGGCATGGGGGCCTCCTTCAAACTGCGAATGTTCTTCAGTCTATTGGGGGAGGGTGAGCTTGCGGAGGTAGGCTTGCGGCGATGACCGTGACTGCTACTTCGATTCAACTTGCCGACCAAGCGACCCGCGATGATTTGCGAAGCTTTCTCGCTCGCCTGGTGCGAGTGGGGGAGCCAGAAGTTCGTATTCGGCGTCGAGACGACGTGCTTGGAGTCTTCGGGTGTACCCAGGCGCCCGCGGGAATTCTCGACACCGATCCAGTTGTGCTTGTCATGCGCGGCTTCGCGCTGGCAGAACAACAACAGGGTGAGATTGATGACGTGTTTGAGGCGCGTGCCTTCTTGGATCGGCTCGCGCGGCTGGAAGGCAGCGAGCTCTCGCTACCCATACCCGACATGATCACGACTGCCGCTTGGGCGGGAGTGCTTCCTCCAAATTCAGGCTGGCAAGCGTACGGCATGATTGACGCCTCGTCGCTCGCCGTCGTTGCTAAAGAGGGCATGAGTCGTGTGGCCGAATCGGTGCCAGTTGACGCTGGAGACCCTGTGGTTCAGCGCATTCGGCGGTCGGTCTGGGGTAGTGAGATAGCCCCCGGTATCCCGGCATCAGCTGCGTTTGCTGCTGAAAGTATGGGGTTCCTCTCGGGGGTGGATCGGCTGATACTGAGCAAGTCTCAGCACTGGACTCGGCTCAGCGGTTTGAACGGTTACGTCATCTTGAGGTTTGGTGCGGGCTTCGTACGTTAGAATGGTCGTTGACTTACTTATGAGGAGAACAAACATGGCGAATGTCAACGGCATCATCGATCCACCCATCGACGATCTGCTCGAGAAGGTGGACTCGAAGTACGCACTGGTTGTTTTCGCTTCGCAGCGCGCGCGTCAGATCAATGAGTACTACACAGATCTGCACGACGGAAACCTGTTTGACAACGTCGGTCCGCTTGTCGACTCTTCTGTCGATGACAAGCCTCTCTCGATTGCTCTGCACGAGATCGTCGAAGGCAAGCTTCAGATGGTGCCGCGGGCGTAACCGCACGCAATGTCGGTGGCGTCGGATACCTTTTCGGTACCGGCGCCACACCCATTTACAGCCGCAAATTTCAGCACCAAGGAGTATTCATGCTGCGACAGTTCACCTCGGAATCGGTTACCGAGGGGCATCCAGACAAGATCTGTGACCGCATCTCAGATTCGATTCTCGACGCGATGCTTGAGCAAGATCCTGGTGCGCGGGTTGCGGTAGAAACTTTGGTCACGACGGGGCTTGTGCACGTCGCAGGCGAGGTGTCGACAACCGGCTACGTCGAGATTCCGCAACTCGTTCGCGACACGATTCGAGAGATCGGGTACACCAGCTCAGACATGGGATTCGACGCCTCGTCCTGTGGAGTGTCGGTATCTATTGGGCAGCAATCACCTGACATCGCCGGTGGCGTCGATGTTTCACTTGAGGTACGCGAAAGCGGAAACGAAGACGCGCTGAGCGCTCAGGGCGCGGGCGACCAGGGCATCATGTTCGGTTTTGCGACAGATGAGACGCCAGAACTCCACCCCCTGCCAAGCTGGATCTCTCACAGGCTTGCCGAACGCCTCACTGAGGTGCGCAAGTCGGGAATCATTCCCGAACTTCGACCCGACGGTAAAACTCAGGTAACAATCGGCTATGACGGCGATACGCCCGCTTCGATTGAGGCGATTGTGTTGTCAACGCAGCACGCAGCAAGCCTTTCGGTTCCTGCACTACGTGAGGCGGTCGAGCGTGAAGTGATTCGTCCTGTGCTCGAGCGAGTGGAGTTACCGAGCTCAAACGTTGAACTCTTCATCAACCCCGCCGGCAAGTTTGTCATTGGTGGTCCGATGGGCGACGCAGGCCTTACAGGCCGCAAGATCATCATCGATACGTACGGCGGTGCGAGCCGTCATGGCGGTGGCGCATTCAGTGGCAAGGACCCGTCGAAGGTTGACCGCTCTGCCGCGTATGCAATGCGTTGGGTGGCAAAACATGTCGTTCGTGCCGGTCTCGCCCGTCGCGCTGAGTTGCAGGTTGCGTACGCTATCGGTCGTGCAACACCGGTCGGTCTTTACGTAGAGACGTTTGGCACTGAGACTGTGCCAGCCGAGCGCATCGAGGCTGCTGTTCGCGAAGTGTTCGACTTGCGACCGCTCGCAATTATTCGTGACCTCGACCTACTCCGGCCTATATACGGGCAGACAAGCGCATATGGGCACTTTGGGCGTGAGCTCCCTGATTTCCTGTGGGAGGCGACTCCCCGGGTGGACGAACTCCGCGCTGCAGCTGGCCTGTAACGCTTCGTGCCGGGTGTTTCGATGTGTCGGGTGTTGCCATGAGTTGCAGTTGCCTCGGGGCAGAGGCGCCAGAGGGGCGTCCGGTAGCGCAGGTGCTGCTCGACTCTGCACTTCCGCAGCTCGACCATCTGTTTGACTATTCGATTCCAGAAGAGCTAGCAGATTCGCTCCGTGTTGGTCAGCGGGTCAAGGTGCCGTTTCGGTCGCAGCAGCGCAAGTCTTTCGGGTATGTCATTGGCTTTGTCGAACGAAGTGATTTCACCGGTGAACTGTCACCGATCGCAGAAATCGTGGGCCCAGTTCCGCAGCTCACACCCGAGGTGTGGCAACTTGCCCGAGCTGTAGCTGACAGGGCCGGGGGGTCTGCTGGAGATATCCTTCGTCTCGCAATACCGACGCGACAAATCCGAGTTGAAAAGCAGCATCTGCAGGCTGCTGTTGATACTTCGAGAGCCGCTGCTGCACGAGACGTTGAATCTGGAAGCACCCAAGATCCTACTTCGGATACTGCAGGAACCGAGGTTGCACCCGGGCCCGAACAGGAGCAAGAAGTTGCTCTCGAGATCGCTGAGCGTCTCATTCTTGGCAAGAGGCTTGGATTTACTGCCTCGCATTCGCCGGTACGCCTCCCAACCGGTGAATGGGTAGGGGGTTGGGCCGAAGGGCTCGCCAAGCTCGCAATTGCTGTGCACAAACAGCGCCGCAGTGTCATCGTTGTGTTGCCCGACTACCGAGATGAAGATCAGGTGCTCGATGCGCTCGATGCTCTCGGTCATTGTGAGGCGGTACGTGTCGACTCGCGCCAGTCGAATGCGGAACGGTACGCCGCGTTTCTGCGGGCGCTCGACCGGGAACCTCGAATCATCGTGGGAAACCGATCCGCTGTGTACGCGCCTGCGCACGAGCTGGGCGCAATACTCATGTGGGACGACGGTGACCCTGTGCTTGCCGAACCGCTGACCCCGTATGTTCACGCGAGAGATGCTGCACTTGTGCGAGCGGAGCTCGAGGGTGCGGGGCTGTTCTTCGCGGCCCATGCGAGAAGCGCAGAGGTCGAACGTCTGGTGATGATCGGCTACGTCGATGATCAGGTGAATCCTCCCAGGCGAACTAGAATGCTGCACGCCGACGCATCGATCGCACCCGACGCTTTTGCCGGTCGAGTTCCAGAGTTTGCAGCCCGCACAATCCGCGAAGGGCTACGTACCGGCCCCGTTCTGGTGCAGGTGGCAACTCCGGGATACGCACCTGTCTCTGTCTGCGGCGATTGCGGCGACCTGGCTCGTTGCAAAGCCTGTGGAGGGCCGATTGGGTTTCGCATTGCTGGCAGGGCGGCATGCCGTTGGTGCGGCGAACACGCGAACCCGTGGTCCTGCCTGAGCTGCGGAGCTCACCGACTCGTCGAGCGGGGCATGGGTTCGGCACGCACCGTCGAGCAGTTCGAACGCCAGTTCCGAGGATTTCGAGTGCTGCTCTCTGACGGAGATCACCCGAGAGAACGCGTGGACTCGCGACCGGCACTCATTGTCGCGACGCGAGGCGCCGAACCGATTGCAGCGGGAGGCTACCGCGCGGTGGTGTTGCTCGACGCGGAGCGTCTGCTGAGTCTTGAGCACCTGCGCGCCGGTGAGGATTGTATTCGCTGGTGGGAGAATGCCGCAGCACTTGCGGCGCCTGACGGCGTGTGTCTTATGGCATCCGGGGGAGGTCCGGTTGTGCAAGCATTTGTTACTGGTCGTGTTGAAGAATGGTTGCGCGGTGAGCTCCGAGATCGGCAGGCGCTGCGCTACCCACCGGCTGTGCGAGTCGCAAGCGTCACGGGAGGGCTCGCCGAGGTGGATCGCGCAATAGCGGCGCTGTCCTCACCAGGCGTACTACCAGGAGTAGAGGTGCTGGGCCCGACACCGTTTGCTCCCCGGGATGCTGCGCCGCAAGGGGCGCAGCTCGTGCGGGCCATCATCAGATTTGAGTACGGTCGAGGAACGGACGTCGCGAAGAGACTGCGCGGTGCACTCGTTGCAGATGCAGCCGGGGCACAGTCCAGGCAGAAAGGCAGGGCCCCAGGACGTGCTCGCCCCGAGGCCCTGCGACTGCGGTTCGACGACCGCGGTGTCTTTGACGGTTAGCTTCTAGTCCTAGCTCTTGGTGCCGAGGCGCTCGGCCACGAAGTCCACGTCTTTGTCGCCACGGCCCGACAGGTTTACCACGATGATTTCATCAGAAGAGAGCGTCGGGGCGAGCTTCGCGGCCTGCGCAAGTGCGTGCGATGACTCTAGAGCGGGAATGATGCCTTCTGTGCGCGACAGCAGCATGAACGCCTCAAGCGTCTCTTCGTCGGTCACCGATTCGTACTGAACGCGTCCCATCTCGCTGAGGTGCACGTGCTGGGGCCCCACTCCTGGGTAGTCCAAGCCCGACGCAATTGAGTGCACAGGGGCGGCGTCGCCACTCTCTGTCTGAAGCACGCGCGTGCGCATTCCGTGAAGCACCCCGGGTGACCCGAGCGTCATGGTCGCGGCGTGTCGGTCTCCGTCGAGTCCCTCACCCGCGGGTTCGACGCCCACAATCTTCACCGCCTCGTCATCCAGGAATGCAGAAAAGAGGCCGAGCGCGTTCGATCCACCGCCAACGCAGGCGATGAGATAGTCAGGGAGCCGACCCTCGGCCTCAAGGATCTGCGCGCGTGCCTCGCGCCCCACGACCGACTGAAAGTCGCGAACCATCGAAGGGAACGGATGCGGGCCCACAACGGAGCCGATTGCGAAGAAGTACTCTTCGGGGTTTGCCGCGTAGACGCCGAAGGCCGAGTCGACGGCCTCCTTGAGCGACCGGCCGCCCTCCTCAACCGAAACCACCGTTGCGCCGAGCAACTCCATGCGAACGACGTTCGGGTGCTGCTTGGCAACATCGATCGCGCCCATGTGTACCTCGCACTTCAGACCGGTGAGGGCCGCAGCCGTCGCGAGGGCGACTCCGTGCTGACCGGCGCCAGTCTCTGCGATGAGCGTCTGCTTGCCCATGCGCTTTGCAAGTAGCGCCTCACCCAGCGTGTGGTTGATCTTGTGAGCGCCGGTGTGATTGAGGTCCTCGCGCTTGAGATAAATCCTTGCGCCACCCAGGTGCCGCGTAAGATTTTCAGCGAAGTACAACAGCGATGGCCGACCGACATACTTCGATAGGAGCGCCTGGTACTCGGCTAGGTAGTCGGCATCTTGAGATGCTTCCTCATAGGCGCGGGCAACCTCGGCCATTGGTTCAACGAGGTGGGGTGGGAGTTCGGCGCCGCCGTAGGGCCCGAAGAATCCGTGCTCGTCTGCCACGTATGGGGATGCGGTGGTCATAGTTTCTCCTTGAGTGATTCCAGCGGTGCAATCACCGGTACGAAAACACCGCCCGAGTGACAAGCACTGCTAGGCGGTGTGGATGGGTTCTGCGTATGAACGTGGGCCGCCTCTAGGCGATCCACCAACCAAACATATGAATTTTCGTACGCATGCTGAGATCGTACACCACAGATTGCGGCTACTGAGCCTGAGAGAATAGACGTTATGCGCATCGTGTTTGCCGGAACCCCTGAATTCGCCGTACCGAGCCTCAAGGCCTTACACGCCGAGGGGCACGAGATACTCGGCGTCATCACCAGAGAAGATGCGCCGCTTGGTCGCAAGCGAATTTTCACACCGTCTCCCGTAGCGCAGGCGGCCACCGAGCTCGGCCTCACGGTATTTAAGGCGAACCGACTCGGCGACGATGCGGCGGCTTGGGTTGCGGGGCTCGGCGCTGAGCTCGGTGTGATTGTTGCCTATGGTGGGCTCGTCCGCGATCCGCTACTCACCCTGCCGACCCACGGGTGGATCAATTTACACTTCTCAGACCTTCCCAGATGGCGAGGCGCTGCACCGGTGCAGCGTGCACTTATGGCGGGCGAGCAGCGGCTCGGACTCACTGTGTTTCGACTTGTTGAAGCACTCGATGCGGGGGATGTGCTCACGCGAGATGAGCGAGAATTCACGCAGGGAACCTCTGCCGGGGAGGCGCTCACCGAGCTCTCGCAGTACGGGACCCATGCGCTGTTAGGAGCTGTCGAACTCATCACAAAGAATCCGGGGGCGGGTACGCCGCAAGAGGGCGACGACACATACGCTCATAAACTCACGCGCGAAGACGGACGCATCAAGATACTTACTGCCACCGCTGACTCGGTGCTCTCGCACTGGGCAGGGGTCACCCCTGAGCCCGGTGCATTTGCGCTGCTTGGCGAGCAACCCCTCAAACTCACGACACTCCAACCAGTTCTTGACGACTCAGAGGCAGAGCTCGCGCCCGGTGAAGCGCAAATTGTTGGCAAGCGCGCGCTTCTCGGAGTGCTTGATGGGGCAGTGGAACTCACGCGGGTGCAACCGGCGAGTAAACCAGTAATGGACGGCGTTGCATGGCTTCGCGGTCGCGACGGAAAGGCCACGCTCTCATGAACGGGCAGCGAAAGCAGCATCCCCGCGACGGTCAGTCGCGAAGTAATCGGCAACGAAACGGTCAGCCCCGAAATAACCAGCCCCGAAGGGCACGGGCTCACATTTCTGGGGCACGGATAGTTGCCTACGATGTGCTGCGCGACGTGATGGATCGTGACGCCTATGCAAACCTTGCGCTTGCCTCACGCATTCGCGAAGCAAAGCTCGACGCTCGCGACGCAGCGCTCGCGACTGAGTTGGCTGCTGGCACACTCAGAGGCATGGGGCGGCTCGATCGCATCATCGAACTTGCCGCAGACCGCAGTGTCAAAGATATTGACGAGCGCACGCTGAATGTCCTGCGGCTCGGCGCCCATCAGCTTTTGTCGATGCGTACGGCCACGCATGCCGCGGTGAACGAGAGCGTTGAACTCCAGCGCCGGGTGGCGAATGAACGGGCGGCAGGGTTCGTGAACGGGGTGCTCCGTGAGATTTCTCGATCCACACCCGAGCAGTGGGATCGTGACATCGCAGCGAAAGCAGGTTCGCCAGATGAAGCACTCGCTGCTGCAACCTCACACCCGTCGTGGGTCGTCCGAGCCTTGCGCGATGCGTTGCGAGCCGAGGGGCGAGACGGCGAACTCGAAGAATTACTTGCGGCAGACAACGCTGCACCAAGGGTGAATCTCGCACTGTTGTCTGGGGCAGGTATCGCGCCAGATGAGCTCGCTGCAGTGGAGCCGGATTCGCTTAACGCTCGAGGGATGTCGCCACTCGGACTCGAGCTTGTGGGTGGAGACCCTGCCGGGGCAATCTCGACCGCCGAGCGCGAAGCGGGTATTCCAGTTGGGCTGCTGCGCGTGCAAGATCAGGGATCGCAACTTGCCGCACTTTCACTGGTACACGCGGCCCCCGTCAGACGAGGGGAGCGCTGGCTTGATCTGTGCGCCGGGCCGGGAGGGAAGTCGGCGATACTCGCCGCCGAAGCTGTGATTGAGGGAGCAACGCTGCGAGCCAACGAGGTCTCACCGCACCGCGCTGATCTCGTGCGGGACTCGCTTGCCGGAGTAGTGGAGATTGCTTCTCCCGAGGCGATCGAGGTCGTGTCGCACGATGGTCGGACACACGAAGCGTATGGGTGTGGCGCGCAGACGCACGAGCTCTTCGACCGCATCCTTGTCGACGCACCGTGCTCCGGGCTCGGGGCGCTTCGCCGCAGACCAGAGGCGCGCTGGCGCAAGCAGCCGTCTGACCTACCCGAACTCACGGCGCTGCAGGGTGAGTTGCTTGATGCGGCTGTGGCTCATCTCGCGCCGGGCGGCGTGCTTGCTTACGTTACTTGCTCGCCGCATCTGGCAGAGACGAGAGTCATGGTGGATCGCCTACTCAAACGCGAACCCGGCCTTCGCGAGCTCGATGCAAAATCAGCGGTGCGAACAGCTGCTCGGAACGGTGAAACGATCGATCTTGCGGGGGACCACCTCAGCGCTCAGCTGTGGCCGCACCGCCACAACACGGATGCGATGTTTATCGCGTTGCTCTCGCGCGACTGATCCGCCAGATGTGATCTAAAAGCCGTGCGAATATGTTGCCTTGAATACGCAGAGAATGGGTGCGCTCGAACCCGCATCGGCGTACGCTCACAACCATGAGCGAAGGTCGCCTCGATCCACCGACAACCGAGACTTCGCGCGCCTCGAACTGGGCAAAATTTCTTCACCTGCTCGTAAATACCGCAGTTGCGAGTCTCACATCTAACTTTCTTTGGTTTGCGCTCGTGTTTTGGGTGTATCTCGAAACTCGGAGCATTCTCGCTACCGGCGTGCTCGGGGGCGTCTACATGTTGCTGCTCGCGATGAGTTCGATGTACTTTGGCAGCTTGGTGGATCGCTACCGCAAGCTTGTCGTGATGCGTGCTTCTGCCTGGATTACGCTCACGACATTTGTGCTTGCGACCATCATGTTCTTCACGGTGCCGCATGATGCGCTGCTCACCGTTTCCGGATTGTGGTTCTGGGTGTTTTCGCTCGTGATTCTTGCGGGGTGCGTCGTCGAGCAAATGCGAAACCTCGCGCTCGCGACGACTGTCACGCTGCTCATCGATGAGCCGCGCCGAGCCAATGCGAACGGTCTCGTTGGCACCGTACAGGGAATCACCTTCCTCGTGACGAGCGTGTTCAGTGGGCTCTCTGTTGGGCTCTTGGGAATGGGCCCGACAATACTCATCGCGATGGCGTGCACGATTGCGCCCATGATCCACCTCTATATATTGCGAGTGAACGAGCCTGAGATTGTGCGCGACCCAGAATTTCGCGCGATCGACTTTCGCGGTGGATGGCGGGCCATTCTTGGCGTGCCTGGGCTACTGGCGCTCGTCTTGTTCAGCACATTCAACAACCTCACCGGGGGCGTCTTCATGGCGCTGCTCGACCCCTACGGACTCACCCTGTTCGAGGTTGAAATTTGGGGCCTCGTGTTAGGGCTCACCTCGGTGGGCATGATTCTTGGCGGCCTCATTGTTGCTCGCACCGGGCTGGGAAAGAACCCGATCCGCACGCTACTTCTGCTCGTTGCGGTGACTGGTGTCATTGGTATCTTCTTTGGGCTTCGTGAGTGGCCTTGGCTCCTTATTTCCGGCATCTTCCTGTTTATGACGGTCATTCCGGCAATCGAAGCCTCTGAACAGACCGTCATTCAAAAGGTCGTGCCATTTGAACGTCAGGGTCGGGTATTCGGGTTCGCGGCTACATTCGAAGCGGCAACCGCGCCCATCACGGCATTCATCATCGCGCCGATCGCAGAATTCATTGTCGTGCCCTACATGCAAAGCCCTGCCGGGGCCGCCCAATGGCAGTGGCTGCTCGGAACGGGAGAAGCACGTGGCATGGCTCTCATATTCGTCATCGCTGGTCTCCTGTCCCTGCTGCTTGCATTGGGAGCGATGCTGACACGCAGTTACCGCAAGCTATCGCAAAGCTATTCAGACGCGGAGTCCACGCATCCCGTAGGCTCATAGCGTGACCGCGCAGCGCATTAACCCCAGCATCCTTTCCGCCGATTTTGTCAACCTGCAGGCCGAGCTCGAGGCGATTCGAAGCGCAGATCTCGTGCATGTCGATGTCATGGACAATCACTTTGTTCCGAACCTCACGATGGGTCCTCCGATTGTTGAGCGTATCCAGGCTGTTTCGCCGGTGCCGCTTGACGTGCACCTCATGATCGCTGACGCTGACCGTTGGGCGCCAGGGTACGCCGAACTTGGCGCGTACTCGGTGACGTTCCATGCTGAGGCTGCAGCAGATCCAGTGGCGCTCGCGCGCAAGCTTCGTTCGATCGGCGCTCGCGCCGGTATCGCGCTCAAACCCGGAACCGCAGCGGATGACTATCTCGAACTCCTTCCCGAGTTTGACCAGGTGCTCGTCATGACTGTCGAACCGGGGTTCGGTGGCCAGTCGTTTATGGCAGACATGATGCCGAAGCTTCGCCAGTTCGCCGAAGCTCGTTCGAAGCTTGGAATCGATGTGTGGCTCCAGGTAGATGGAGGCATCACCGTTGACACAATCGGAATTGCTGCCGAGGCCGGTGCTGACACGTTTGTGGCAGGTTCGGCGGTGTATGGTGGCGTGCCAGAAGATCGGATCGCCGAGTTGCGTACTGCCGCGGCTGGCCACTCGCACACGTGAGCACTGATAGTCTGGAGCGGTGAAAACCTTCGATACGCTCTTTGCCGAGCTCGCCGAGAAGGCCGCTACCCGGCCTGAAGGCAGTGACACCGTCGCCCGGCTGGATGCAGGGGTGCATTCGATCGGCAAGAAGATCGTCGAAGAGGCTGCCGAGGTTTGGATGGCGGCGGAATATGAGTCGCAGGCTGAATGCGCTGAAGAGATTAGCCAATTGCTTTACCACTTGCAGGTGCTCATGCTTGCAAAAGGCATGACACTCGACGACGTATACGCGCATCTCTAGCGTCGACGTGCGGCCTTTGGCTGTCGTCGGCGCGTTCAGCTGATGTCAATTCACTCGGCCGATCCGCAAGGTGCGGCCACTACGGAAGGATTTCCTCCAATGCTGCGAATCGCAGTTCCGAATAAGGGTTCACTTTCTGAAACCGCCGCAGAGATGCTCGCTGAAGCGGGGTACTCCGGCCGCAAAGATAGCCGTAAGCTCGTGCACGCTGACGTGAAGAACGATGTTGAGTTCTTCTACCTGCGCCCCCGCGACATCGCGACATATGTTGGTTCTGGCGCACTCGATGTTGGGATTACTGGCCGCGACCTTCTGCTTGATTCGGGTTCCGATGCGCATGAGATCACCCACCTTGATTTTGCGGATTCGACATTCCGCTTTGCGGCTCCGGCCGACGGCGATATTTCGGAAATTGAGCACCTCGCCGGCAAGCGCGTCGCTACGAGCTACCCGACACTGGTCGACGGTTTTCTGAGGCAGCGGGGTGTTGAGGCCCACACCGTGAAACTCGACGGAGCAGTCGAATCTGCTGTGCAGCTCGGCGTCGCAGATGCGGTCGCAGACGTCGTCTCGACAGGAGCCACGCTCAAGGCCGCTGGTCTCGAAATCTTCGGCCCGGTCATTCTCGAATCGACCGCGGTGCTCATCGGTGCGCCGACTAAGCACGAGGGTATTGAGCGCCTCATTCGAAGGCTGAGAGGCGTGCTCGTCGCTCGCAAGTTCGTCATCATGGATTACGACCTGCCAGCCGCGCAGTTGGAGGCCGCGATTGCCGTTGCGGGTGGTATTGAATCGCCGACTGTGTCGCCGCTTCGCGACGAAGACTGGGTTGCCGTTCGAGTCATGGTGCCGTCAGACGACGCGAACACGATCATGGACAGGCTGTACGAGCTCGGCGCTCGGGCGATCCTCGTAACTGCGATCCACGCCGCCAGGCTTTAGGGGGACACGACGATGTCAGTTGCAATTCGCGTAATTCCGTGTCTTGATGTGGCTGGTGGGCGAGTCGTGAAGGGTGTGAACTTTCTCAACCTTCAAGACGCGGGTGACCCGGTTGAGCTTGCGGCCAAGTACGCGGAACAGGGTGCAGATGAACTCACCTTCCTTGATGTCACCGCAACTGTTGATGGTCGCGCCACAACGTATGACGTCGTGCGTCGCACGGCGGAGCAGGTGTTTATTCCGCTTACGGTTGGCGGGGGGGTTCGCGAAGTCGATGACGTCGCAAAGCTTCTCGCAGTGGGTGCCGACAAGGTAGGCATCAATAGTGGCGCGATTGCGCGGCCTGAAGTCATTGGAGAGATCGCCGATCGGTTCGGGGCACAGGTGCTGGTGCTTTCGCTCGACGTGAAGCGAAGTGACAAGCAGCCTTCAGGGTTTGTTGTGACGACGCACGGTGGCAAGCGTGAGACCGATCTCGACGCGCTGGCCTGGTGCAAGGAGGCAGTCGAGCGAGGGGCCGGTGAATTGCTCGTGAACTCTATGGATGCCGACGGTACCCAGAACGGTTTCGATCTTGAACTCATTACACAGGTGCGTGCGATTGCTGACGTTCCGGTCATTGCTTCGGGCGGTGCCGGCGAACTTGAGCACTTCGCACCCGCAGTGACTGCTGGTGCAGATGCTGTGCTCGCAGCATCTGTTTTTCACTACGGCAAGTTTACTGTCGGTGATGTCAAGCAGGCATTGCACAGCGCAGGGCACCAGGTGCGCCTTTCGAATGTTTCGGAGCAGCCCCGATGAGTGTTGAGCAAGCGATTTCAGGTCTCAAGTTTGGGGCAGATGGCCTATTGCCGGCCATCGTGCAGGAAGATGACACCGATCGCGTGCTCATGCTCGCGTGGATGGATGCTGAGGCGGTGCGCCGCACCCTCACAACGGGGCGTGTGACCTACTGGTCGCGTTCCCGAAACGAATACTGGCGGAAGGGCGACACGTCAGGGCACCGACAATACGTTCGCGGAGTCGAGATGGACTGTGACGGTGACACCCTCCTCGTGCGTGTCGAGCAAATCGGGGCCGCTTGCCATACTGGCACCCACAGTTGTTTCGACGACCGAACTCTTCCTGCGGTTGTCGGCGATCCACGAGAGATAGGCTGAACCGGTGAGCACCACCACGACCCGTGAAGAATTTGAGACTGCACGTGCCGAAAGTGCCGTAATACCCGTCTGTCGCGAGGTGTTCGCTGATGCTGACACTCCGGTAAGCATCTATCGCAAGGTTGCGGGCTCGAGAAACGGAACGTTCCTGCTTGAGTCTGCTGAGCAGGGCGGCGTGTGGACCAGGTTTAGCTTTGTTGGAGCCGGAAGCTTTGGGGTTCTCGGTGAGCGCGACGGTAATGCGAAGTGGGCCCGAGTGGCACTGACGTGAGCGAGGAGCGACTGCTTCCCGGAGGTGTGTCACATCTCCGGCCTGTCGAGGCGCTGCGCGCAGTGTTTGAACGATGGAAAGCGCCCCAGGTACCCGGCATTCCTCCACTCGCGAGCGGGTTTGTTGGCTATCTCGGTTGGGAGACGGTCCGACAGTTTGAACGCCTCGAGCACCAGCCGACTGAAGGCGCCGGGCTGCCGACACAAGGCTTAAGTTTCGTCTCTGAACTCGTCGTTATTGACCACCGCGAGGGCTCGGTGGTGCTGATAGCCAATGTGCTCAATGATGGCGTGCACGACGGGTCACACGACAGTGATTCAGGTGAGCTTTGGCAAGACGCCCAGCGCAGACTTGACTTGTTGCAGACAGCGCTCGCATCACCCGAACCCTCGCCGCTTGGTGCGCTCGACCGAGAGGCTCTCCCAGACCCTCAGAGGCTCACGACCACGCCTGAGTTCATGGCCACCGTCGACATTGCGAAGCAATACATTGTCGAAGGCGATGTGTTCCAGGTCGTGCCGTCGCAACGTTTCGACCAGCAGTGCACTGCCGATCCACTTGATGTCTACCGAGTCTTGCGTCACCTGAACCCAAGTCCCTTCTTGTATCTCGTGCAGCTTGAAGACAACGACGGGGTTCCGTTCACGATCGTCGGGTCGAGCCCTGAAGCTCTCGTCACTGTGCAGGAGAGCGGTCATGTGATGACGCATCCGATCGCTGGCTCTAGACCCCGCGGCGAGACAGTGGATCAGGATCAGCAGTTCGAACGCGATCTCTTGGCAGATGAGAAGGAACGCGCCGAGCACCTGATGCTCGTCGACCTGGCGCGGAACGATCTGCTGCGCGTGTGCGAGCCCGGGAGCGTGGAGGTGACCGAGTTTATGCGCATTGAGCGGTTCAGCCACATCATGCACATTGTCTCTTCGGTCGAGGGCCAGGTTCGTGACGGCATGAACCCCATCGATGTATTCCGGGCAACGTTCCCAGCAGGAACACTGAGTGGTGCGCCGAAGCCACGAGCGCTGCAGATCATTGACGAGCTGGAGCCCGTGCAGCGTGGCGTTTACGGGGGAGTTGTCGGATACTTCGGACTGGGCGGAGCCGCCGATCTCGCGATCGCAATTCGAACCGCGACGATCCGTGATGGCGTCGCGATGGTGCAGGCCGGCGCCGGCATAGTTGCTGATTCTGTGCCAGCGACCGAAGACGCTGAGTGTCAAAGCAAGGCTGCCGCTCCGCTGCGAGCTGTGGCAATCGCGAATTCACTCAGTCGCGTGGAGACGAATGTCTGAGGCGCGCCCACGCAAGATGAGCAGTAAAGCAATACTCATCTTGCTCGTGGTGGTCGGGGGCGGTCTCGGCCTGCTCGCGTCCGTACAAGTGTGGATCCAAGTTGAGTTTCTCACCGGTGTTTCTGCGGTCGAACGGATTGAAGTAACGGGTCAACAGGCGAGCCCAGCGATCACGCTCATCTCACTTGCGGCACTCGCAGCGGCGCTGGTGCTAACAATTGCTGGCCCTGTATTCCGAAAAGTCATCGGGTTGCTTGTGCTCGTTCTCGGAGCGGGGCTCGCCGCGGTGGGAACAAGTATTGCGCTGAGCCCCATTGATGGTGCCCGCAGCCAGATTGCGGAGTCAACCGGAATCTCGGGAGACTCCTACGATCTTCTCGTTGCCTCGATTTCGTCTTCTGCCTGGCCCACGATCACCGCAGTTATCGGTGTGCTGCTTGGAATCCTTGGTGTGTGTGTACTCATATTGAGTGGGCGCTGGAAGACCGCTGGGCGCAAGTATGACTCTGGAACCGATGGATCCAAGAAAAAGACACGCACATCCGAGCCCGGTGATCGCATTTCTGAATGGGATGCGCTTTCCGACGGTGACGATCCAACCGATCGTTGAGGTGTCGCGCCACTCGGGCAGCATTCGCGGAATGCTGTGAGTTCCCGGTAAGCTTTATGGTGTCCGAAGTGTGTTCGTCTGGCAGAGGAGATTCATGAGCAACCACCACGAAGAACCAGGTCACGGTGATTCACCAGCGGCTTGGACGGCAGTCGTTGTGATGTTGATCGGTATTGCCGCAGGCACCGTGTTCTTCTTCCTCCATATGGCAACCCTCGTTTGGGTCTGTGTCGGCGTGGTTGCGTTCGGTGCGCTTCTTGGTTTCATTCTTGCGAAGGCCGGCTACGGCGTGAATGGCCCGCGTTACACTCCGAAATCTCACGACTAACAGTGCTCGACCAGCTCCTCCAGGGTTCTCTCGAGGACGCAAAGTCCCGGAGACAGATTCGCCCGTACGCAACAGTTGAAGCCGAAGCGCTCGCTCGCACGGCCGCTCTCGATGCGCTTGAGTTCCTTGCCCCTGGCGACCGGATTCGCGTCATCGCCGAGGTGAAGCGCGCGAGTCCTTCGCGTGGCGATCTCGCTGATATTCCTGAGCCGCACGCACTCGCAAGCCAATATGAGGCCGGAGGTGCGAGCGCGGTGAGCGTACTCACCGAGGAACGCAAGTTCAAGGGCTCGCTCGCCGACCTTGAGGCTGTACGCAAGGCTGTGAGCATTCCGGTGCTTCGTAAGGAGTTCATCGGCGAGGAATACCAGATCCTCGAGGCGCGTGCTGCGGGGGCAGACCTCGTGCTGCTCATTGTTGCGGCTCTGCCACAAGAGACGCTCGAGCGCCTCTACGCATTTACTTTAGAGCTTGGCATGACACCGCTCGTTGAGGCGCACTCTGCTGATGAAGTGGCACGGGCGGTTGACCTGGGCTCTCGGCTCATTGGCGTGAACGCACGAGATCTCAAGACCTTCGAGCTCGACCGTGAGCTCTTCGGGCGCGTTGCAGATCAGATTCCTGCCGGAGTGATTCGTGTTGCAGAATCTGCAGTCTTGGGTGTTGACGATGTTATTCGTTATCGCGAGGCGGGTGCAGACGCTGTGCTCGTTGGCGAAGCGCTCGTCATGAGCGACCCTATTGCGACGCTCGCGTCGTTCCTCAACGTGTAACTGAGAGGCGAACATGTCAAACGACAGCACAGTCACGAATCTTCGTGACCAACACGGCCCGTTCTTTGGTGAATTTGGCGGCCGATTCATGCCTGAATCTCTTATTGCTGCCATCGATGAGCTTGTCGTTGCTTACGATTCTGCAAAGGCTGACCCTGAGTTTCATGCCGAACTCGATAGCTTGCTTCGAGATTACGCAGGCAGACCTTCACCGTTGACCGAGGTTCCTCGGTTCGCTGAACATGCCGGGGGAGCGCGCGTCTTTCTCAAGCGCGAAGACCTCAACCATACGGGGTCGCACAAGATCAATAACGTGCTTGGCCAGGCACTCCTTACAAAGCGTCTCGGTAAGACACGAGTCATTGCCGAAACCGGTGCGGGGCAGCACGGTGTTGCGACTGCTACGGCAGCTGCGCTACTCGGGCTCGAGTGTGTCGTGTACATGGGCGAAGTTGATACCGAACGGCAAGCGCTGAACGTCGCTCGCATGCGTTTGCTTGGGGCAGAGGTCGTATCCGTGACGACGGGTTCACGCACACTCAAAGACGCAATTAACGAGGCGTACCGTGACTGGGTATCGACCGTCGAGCGCACAAACTATATCTTTGGCACCGCTGCCGGTCCACACCCGTTCCCGGCAATGGTTCGCGATTTTCAAAAAGTCATCTCTGAAGAGGCCCGTGCTCAGTTGCTCGAGAAGACGGGTCGCCTACCCGATGCAGTGGTCGCCTGCGTTGGCGGTGGATCGAATGCGATCGGCATGTTCGATGCATTCCTTGATGACGCAGATGTTCGCCTTTATGGAGTCGAAGCTGCCGGTGACGGCGTAGATACCGCGCGGCACGCCGCGTCCATCGAACGTGGCAGGCCGGGCATTTTGCACGGCTCTCGCACGTATGTGCTTCAAGATGAGGACGGGCAGACGATTGAATCTCATTCAATTTCGGCCGGCCTCGATTACCCGGGGGTAGGCCCGGAACACGCTTGGCTATCCGACATTGGTCGGGCAACTTATATTCCGGCAACAGATGATGAGGCGATGCAGGCCCTTCGGCTACTCAGTCAAACAGAGGGCATCATTCCCGCAATAGAGTCGGCGCACGCGCTCGCTGGCGCGATCCGCATCGGGAAAGAACTCGGCCCTGAGGCAGTCATCGCGGTCAGTCTTTCTGGCCGAGGCGACAAAGACATGGCAACGGCGGGTCGCTACTTTGGTCTCTTTGATGGCACCGAGCTCGAGGAGTACGAGTCATGAGCGAATCGCGCGTAGAACAGGCGATCCGCGCCGCAAAGGTAGATCGCAAAGGTGCACTGGTTGGGTACCTGCCAGCTTCATTTCCTGACCTCGACACGAGTGTAGAAGCCGCAATCGCTCTCGCGCGAAATGGCGCTGATGTGCTTGAGATCGGTGTTCCGTATTCGGATCCCGTGATGGATGGTCTCGTGATTCAAGAGGCAACTCAAACCGCACTTGCTGGCGGCTTCAAACTCACACATCTCTTCGAAGTAGTTCGGCGGGTTACGATGGAAGTCGACACCCCGGTGCTCGTGATGACGTATTGGAATCCGGTTGCGCAGTACGGGGTTGAGCGATTTGCCCAAGACCTGGCGGCTGCCGGCGGTGCCGGACTCATCACCCCAGACATCACTCCAGACTCTGCCGCTGAGTGGATTGAAGTAAGTAAGCGTGTTGGGCTTGACCGGGTCTTTCTTGCTGCACCGACGTCCACCCCGGAGCGTCTCCGCATGATTTCAGAGAACAGCACTGGGTTCGTATACACGGTTTCGACCATGGGAATCACTGGCGAGCGCGCAGAGCTAGATGCTGCGGCGCGAGGTCTCACCGAGAGCCTACGCGAGGCGGGTTCCGCGCTTGCCTGCGTTGGAATTGGCATCTCCAATGCTGATCACGTGTCGACCACACTTGACTATGCCGATGGCGCAATTGTCGGCACCGCATTTGTCAAAGCACTCCGCGACGGCGGAGTGGAAAAGCTCTCCCAGGTGGTTCGCGAGATCGCAGCAGGCACCAACAGATAGAATTGACACCGTCGTCACCGTGAGGGTGGCGAGCGCAGCACAAGTCGGCGGCGTTGCCGCCAGTGAAAGAGGAGTGAATGATTCTCCCGCTCAGTATTCCGAGCCCCTCGTTCCAGTTTTTCCAAATTGGACCTCTTACGATCCATCTGTATGCACTGTGGATCATCTTGGGGATCGTGCTTGCCGCAATTTGGACTTCGCGACGCTTGACACGGCGCGGGGGCGAGAACGGTGTCGTTTTCGACTTCGTAGTCTGGTCAGTGCTACTCGGTATTATCGGCGCGCGTTTGTACCACGTGGTGACTCACTGGGGCGATTACTTCGTTCCGGGTAAGCAGTGGTGGAACCCGTTTGAAGAGAATGCAATCTGGAATATCTGGGACGGTGGCATAGCAATCTTTGGTGCGCTGCTCGGCGGCGCGATTGGTGTGCTCATCGCATCGCGCCTCACCGGTGTACGGTTCCTCTCGTTCGCTGATGCGCTCGTTCCAGGCCTCATGCTCGCGCAGGCTTTTGGTCGCCTCGGCAACTACTTTAACCATGAGCTTTTCGGCGGCCCTACAACGCTGCCGTGGGGGCTTGAGATTGAATCTACGAATCCGGCGTTCCCCATCGGCCTTCCGGCGGGAACCCTGTTCCATCCGACATTCCTGTATGAAATTATTTGGAGCCTTGCCGGAATTGTGGTGCTGCTGGCGCTCGAAAAGAAGTTGCACCTGCGTTGGGGGCGGCTCTTTGCGCTCTACCTCGTCTGGTACGGCATTGGTCGGGCGATCATCGAATCCATGAGGGTTGATCCTAGCCTGCTGTTCCTCGGACTCAGAACTAACGTTCTTGCTGCGCTGCTCGCAATCGTGCTCGGCATCATTATCTACATCGTCCAGACCAAGCGTCACGTAGGTCGTGAGATCTCCGTGTATCTCCCCGGTCGCCGTAACCCGATTGACTCGGTCTTGGAGAACACCGCAGATCCCGAGGTGTACCACCACGTTGTTTCTCGCAATCCCGCACTATAAACCCACTGAGTTTTAGGAGTTTGTAACATGCGTCACGCAAAGATCGTTGCTACATGGGGCCCAGCGGTCTCAAGCTACGACCACACACTCGAACTCATCGAGGCGGGTGTCAATGTTGCGCGCATGAATATGTCGCATGGCACTTACAAGGTGCATGAGGGCATTTATCGCAATATCCGCCGTGCCGAGATTCAAGTGGGTAGGCCAATTGCGGTTCTCGCAGACCTTCAAGGGCCGAAAATTCGTCTCGGAAAATTTGAGGGTGGTCCGTACTCTCTCGAGGTAGGCGATGAGTTTGCAATCACGACTCAAGATATTCTCGGCAATCAGCAGATCGCTGGTACCACGCACAAGGGTCTTCCAGGTGATGTGAGCGTGGGCGATCCGCTGCTCATTGATGATGGGAAAGTGGCGCTTCGCGCGACGAAGGTGACCGAGGATACGGTGCACACTGTCGTTGAGGTGCCCGGATTCGTCTCGAACAATAAGGGCATTAACTTGCCCGGTGTCGCGGTGAATGTTCCTGCGCTCTCCGACAAAGACGAGGAAGATCTGCGATGGGCGCTTAAGCTCGGCGTTGACTACATTGCGCTGTCATTTGTGCGCGACGCTGCCGATATTGTGCGCGTGCACGAAATTATGGCCGAAGAAGGCATCACCCTGCCGGTAATCGCGAAAATTGAGAAGCCTCAGGCCGTCGAACACCTCGAAGAGATTGTCGATGCCTTTGACGGCATTATGGTCGCTCGAGGTGACCTCGGTGTCGAACTACCGCTCGAACAGGTACCGCTTGTGCAGACCGAAGCGATCGATGTGGCGAGACGAAATGCGAAGCCGGTAATTGTGGCGACGCAGGTGCTCGAGTCGATGATCGAGAGCCCAAGGCCCACGCGTGCTGAGGCCTCAGACTGCGCCAACGCGGTGCTCGACGGCGCTGACGCGGTGATGCTTTCTGGTGAAACGAGTGTCGGCGCCTATCCCGTTGAAGCAGTGAAGACGATGGCACGCATCATTGAGGCGACTGAAGATCATGCGCTCGACCGTATCGAGCCACTCAACACGGTTCCACATACCCAAGGCGGTGTGCTCACACACGCGGCGGCCGAGGTCGCAAAGTTTATTGGCGCGCGTTACATTTGCGTGTTCACAGAATCAGGCGACACTGTGCGACGCATTTCTCGGCTCAGGCTCCCGATTCCTATTATCGGGTTTACGCCCGAGCAGTCCACTCGTCGTCGCATGGAGCTCACGTGGGGTGCGCGTAGCATTCAGGTGCCGCGCGTCGGCAGCACTGATGAGATGTTTGCGCAGGTCGACGAGACACTGCTTCCGAGGCCCAACATTACGGCAGGGGAGAAGGTGCTCATCATCGCCGGATCGCCTCCGGGAATTGTTGGCACGACAAACACGCTGAGGATTCACCGAGTGGGTGAAACTACCGGGGACCTCGAGGAGGCGAAACCCCGGAAGCACACGCTCACTGGCGGCTAACACACACTCGATTTTTTGAGTCGAGTTTCAGGCACTAAGCTGGAACTCTGAGCCGGATTGGTGGAATTGGTAGACACGGCGCACTCAAAATGCGCTGCCGAAAGGTGTGCGGGTTCGAGTCCCGCATCCGGTACCACGAATGTAACCCCCTACTCGCATAGAAAACACTGGCGAGTAGGGGGTTTGATGTTCCCGTTCTGAAGGTCGCTTGCGCGCGCTTTGCCCGCACCTTGATGACCCGGGGATTAGAACTCATCACAGCCCTGTGTGGTTCTGCAATGTTTTCTGCCCACACCCTCTAAATGGGGTGCTTACCAGGGCTGGTGTCGTAAGCTTGAGGTGTGAATGAGCAGAGTGCAACCCCCACACCAGCGAGGCGTGTCGTCGTCGCTGAAGACGAGTCCCTGATTCGCCTCGATATTGTCGAGACTCTTCGAGATAACGGTTTTGACGTTGTCGGCGAAGCGGGTGACGGGGAGACCGCAGTTGCACTGGTCAAGGAACTTCGCCCCGACCTCGTGGTCATGGATGTGAAGATGCCGCAGCTTGACGGCATTTCGGCCGCTGAGCAGATCAACAAGGATCACATTGCTCCGGTTGTGCTGCTTACCGCATTCAGCCAACGCGAACTGGTTGAGCGTGCAACCGAGGCCGGTGCACTTGCGTACGTCGTGAAGCCGTTTACGCCTGCAGACCTAATTCCCGCTATCGAGATCGCGCTTTCTCGCTTCCAGCAGATCATCACGCTCGAGAACGAGGTTGCAGACCTTGCCGAGCGCTTTGAGACGCGCAAACTGGTTGATCGCGCGAAAGGTATCCTGAACGACAAGATGGGTCTCAGCGAGCCTGATGCCTTCCGTTGGATTCAGAAGGCTTCGATGGATCGACGCTTGACGATGCAAGACGTCGCAAAGACCATCATCGACCAGCTTGGTCCCAAGAAAGACTGAGCGCTCGAACTGCTACGCGCTCGGCGCGTCTTTGTAGAAATTCGTGATCCGCACTGTCGAGCAACGGCGGCCCGAATCGTTCGTGATGACGATCTCGTGAACCGTCATCGTGCGTCCTGTGTGGATCGGCTTGCACACACCGGTAACGCGGCCCGTGGTCGCGGAGCCGGTGTGTGTGGCGTTAATGTCGACGCCAACTGGGATCTTGCCCTTGGGTGCGACGAATCCGGCGTGTAAAGAGCCGAGTGTTTCGCCGAGAACTGCGTATGCTCCGCCATGGAGCAGTCCGAACGGTTGCGTGTTACCCTCGACCGGCATCGTAGCGATTGCGTGTTCCCGCGTGAACGTAACAAACTCGATTCCCATTTTTACTGAGAGCGCACCCGCGCCGACTTGCTCGAGAAACTCTCGTGTCGCATCATCAAGTTCTGCGGTTGTGGATTCTTCTGACATGCCACTCTTTCAATGTCGGACCAGCCTTGTAGGCTGGGTGCGTGTCGAATAACACTCAGCAGCCTACCCTCATGGTCATCGATGGCCATTCACTTGCGTTCCGCGCATTTTATGCCCTGCCGGTAGATAGTTTTCAAACTCAGACCGGTCAGCATACGAACGCGATCCACGGCTTTATATCAATGCTCATCAACCTGCTGAGCAACGAACAACCTGACTCAATTGCCATTGCGTTCGATATATCCCGGCATTCGTTCCGAACCGAGGAGTACCCAGAGTACAAGGGCACACGAGGCGAGACGCCGCCCGAGTTCAAAGGTCAGATTCCGCTGTTGCAAGAAGCGTTGCACGCGATGGGAATCACCACGATTGAGAAAGAAAACTTCGAGGCTGACGACATTCTCGCGACGTTGGCTACGCGTGGGCCGGCTGAGGGATATCGGGTGCTCGTTGTGAGCGGTGATCGTGACACGATCCAGCTTGTAGATGACAACGTGACGCTGCTGTACCCGTCGAAACAGGGCGTGAGCGAACTCACTCGATACGACGCAGAGCGTGTCATGGAACGGTACGGTGTGCGCCCTGAGCAGTACCCAGAGATCGCTGCTCTGGTGGGTGAGACGAGCGACAATCTTCCTGGCGTGCCGCGCGTCGGCGAGAAAACTGCCGTGAAGTGGATCAACCAGTTTGGTTCGCTTGACGAGATTCTCAGGCGCCAAGATGAGATCGGTGGCAAGGTCGGTGAGAGCCTACGAGAGCACGCGCATCTCGCGGTTCGTAACCGTAAACTCAACCGTTTGGTGCGTGACGTCGAGCTGCCGCTCGAGATCAGCGACCTCAAGCGAGGCGACGTTGATATGGGGGCAGTGCAGCAGGTATTCGCAAAGCTCGAGTTCCGCACGCTATTGCAGCGCGTCGCGAAACTTGCAGGAGTCGAAGTTCCGACAGGCACACCGACTTCGGCATCGAGTGACAGCGAGCTCCCGGTCGTCAAGCTACTCATTGATGAGGAACTCGGTGACTGGCTTTCAAAAGTAGACCGACCTGCTGTCCACTTTGTGGAACACGGTGAGGTGATTCAGGTCGGTCTTGCGACACCAACGAGCACGGTAACGCTCGATTGGCAGCCCGGTGGGCGTGACTATGCGCAGTTTGAGGCGTGGCTCGCGTCTGATGCGCCGAAGATTTTTTTCGATGCGAAGGCGCAGATCAATGTTGCGCGTTTGGTTGGGGTCGAAATTGGTGGAATCGCGGGCGATGCATTGCTCGCCGCATGGATGTTCCGCCCGGTTGCACCCGAGAAGACCATTGCAGAGGCTGTATTTCGCTATCTCGGTGAAGAGGTTCCTGAGGGGGATCCGAATCAACTCGTGCCAGAAGAGGGGTCAATAGCGACACCCGAACACCTTGCCTGGTTTATCGTTCGCGTGCACGCGGCAATTGTTGAGCGGTTTGAGGGCAGAACACTCGACGTCTACGAGAACATTGAGTTGCCGCTTCTTCCAATTCTTTCGGCGCTGGAGTCGAGGGGAGTGGCGATCGATCTCCCGCTGCTCGAAGCGCACGATGCAGAGCTCAAGGAGCGAGTGGCCGGATTTGCGCAGCGTGCGTTCGACGCAATCGGGCACGAGGTGAACCTCTCGTCGCCCAAGCAGCTGCAACAGGTGCTCTTTGAAGAGCTTGATATGCCAAAAACGCGTAAGACACGCACTGGTTACACGACAGACGCCGCGGCGCTGTCTGACTTGCAGCAGAAGAACCCGCATCCATTTCTTGACGCCCTGCTCGCGCACCGAGATGCAAATAAGCTCCGCCAAATCGTTGAGACGCTCATCAAGGCTGTGCGGCCCGAAGAACAGCGGATCCACACGACCCTCGTGCAGATTGGTGCCAGCACAGGCAGATTGGCATCAACCGACCCGAATCTGCAGAACATTCCGGTGCGGTCCGAAGAGGGCCGACGTATTCGAGAGGCATTTATTCATGCTCCCGAGTACGACACATTGCTCACTGCCGACTACTCTCAGATCGAGATGCGCATCATGGCGCATCTCTCGGGCGACAAAGGACTGATCGAAGCATTCAATCAGGGCGAAGATCTGCACCGGTTTGTCGGCTCGCGCATCTTCGGAGTAGAACCAGCTGACGTCACGAGTGAGATGCGTGCGAAGGTCAAAGCGATGTCCTATGGCCTCGCGTACGGCCTCTCTGCGTTTGGGCTCTCAAAACAGCTCACCATTTCTGCGGCTGAAGCCAAGCAGCTTATGGAAGAATATTTTGAGCGATTTGGGGGAGTGCGCGACTATCTTCGATCTGTTGTCGAGCAGGCGAAGCGCGATACCTATACCGAGACGATTTTTGGTAGGCGTAGGCCATTTCCCGATCTTGCGAGTCCGAACCGAATCCTTCGTGAAAACGCAGAGCGGGCGGCGCTCAACGCGCCGATCCAGGGATCTGCGGCCGACATCATCAAACTTGCGATGATCGAGGTGGAGCGGCGCATGGGAGAGGCAGGGCTTAAGTCTCGAATGCTGCTTCAGATTCACGATGAGCTCATGTTCGAGGTTGCGGCGGGTGAGAATGAGGCGCTCGAGACAATCGTTCATGAAAGCATGTCTGGTGCCGCAACACTCTCAGTCCCACTTGAAGTTCAGTTCGGTTATGGTCCGAACTGGAACGCCGCCGCTCACTAATCGCCTGTGAGTTCGGACTTCAGCGGAAGTGAACGCTGACTTGTGAATTTTCGTGTGGATCCGTCGATTGGGTCCACGAATGAAAGTTCGCTCGCGAGCAGCTGCAGAGGCGTCGAAAAGTCATCGATTTCTGACCCTGTCGGAACCGGATAGAGCGGATCGCCGACGATCGGAATTCCGAGCCCGTTGAGATGAAGCCGCAATTGGTGGGTGCGCCCCGTTTTGGGCGTGAGGCGGTAGACACCGAAACCGTCACCGAGATCTGACTCGAGTTCGACCAAGGTCCTCGCGTTCGGAGGTGCTCCAGGAACGACTTCTGCCTGCATAATGCCGTGCTCTTTTGCAATGTGGTTTTGTACCTGAAGGGGTAATTTGAGGTGTGGATCAAGGGGAGCCACAGCACGGTAAATCTTTGAAATCTGCTGGTTCTGGAAGAGCGATTGGTATGCGCCACGCCACCGTTGCTCAGTAGTGAGTACGAGCAATCCGGAGGTGACGCGATCGAGCCTGTGTGCCGGCGTGAGTTCGGTGAGTCCGAGCTCTGCCCGCATCCGCACAACGACGCTTTGTAGAACATGTCGCCCGCGTGGGATCGAAGACAAGAACGGTGGCTTATCTATGACGACAAGTCGCTCGTCCCTGTGCACGATGTGGATCGCGCCAGGTACCGTCGCTTCTTCGCGGAGATCGCGATGAAACCAAACAAACGTGTGCGGAGTGTATGGATCGCCTCGTCTGAGCGCTGATCCATCTTCGTATACGAAGCGCGAGTCGGAGATCATCTGATCCACATTCGCTTCGTACGGCACCCTCGAATGTAGCCAGTCGCGCATCAACTGCCACTCGGGCAACTCGCCACGGACTCGGTTCGGCGTGCGTAGCCAAGCGGGGTCGAGACCGTTGCGCTGGGGGAGAGGGGAACGAGGCGGCACGCCAACAGCCTAGCCATGACAAATGAAGGCGATAGATTTCGGGTTGAGAATGTGGCGAATCTGGGGGTAGACTGGGGTGTCACATTTGTGGCGACTCAACCATGTCCACGTGTGGGGCGTTTCTTGGAGTCGAACCATTTCGAATCCTATGATTCGGCACGTACCCACCTGAATACCATGTCCATTCTGGAGACCAATTTCATGACGAACACAACGACCGAGAGCAAGCAGGTCGCGATTAACGACATCGGCTCAGCCGACGACTTCCTTGCAGCGGTCGAACTGACCATTAAGTCCTTCAACGACGGAGACCTCATCGAGGGCACCGTGGTGAAGATTGACCGCGACGAGGTACTCCTCGACGTAGGGTTCAAGACCGAGGGTGTTATCCCCTCACGCGAGCTGTCCATCAAGCATGATGTTGACCCCGACGAGGTAGTCAATGTTGGCGATTCGGTTGAGGCACTCGTGCTCCAGAAGGAGGACAAGGAAGGTCGCCTGATTCTGTCGAAGAAGCGTGCTCAGTACGAGCGCGCTTGGGGCGATGTCGAGAAGGTCAAGGAGACCGAGGGCGTCGTTACCGGCACCGTAATCGAGGTCGTCAAGGGTGGACTCATCGTTGACATCGGACTTCGTGGCTTCCTCCCAGCATCGCTTATCGAGCTTCGCCGCGTTCGCGACCTCACGCCGTACCTTGGCCAGGAGATCGAGGCAAAGATCCTCGAACTCGACAAGAACCGCAACAACGTGGTGCTGTCGCGCCGCGCACTCCTCGAAGAGACCCAGTCGGCAACCCGCTCGTCGTTCCTCGCTGACCTCAAGCCCGGTCAGGTGCGCAAGGGCGTCATCTCGTCGATCGTCAACTTCGGTGCATTCGTTGACCTCGGTGGAGTTGACGGTCTCGTTCACGTTTCCGAGCTCTCGTGGAAGCACATTGAGCACGCATCTGACGTTGTCGAGGTCGGCCAGGAAGTCACCGTTGAGGTGCTCTCGGTTGAGCTCGATCGCGAGCGCGTTTCGCTCTCGCTCAAGGCAACGCAGGAAGACCCTTGGCAGGTCTTTGCACGTACCCACGCCATCGGACAGATCGCTCCAGGTGCTGTCACGAAGCTTGTTCCATTCGGCGCATTCGTTCGCGTTGCCGATGGCATCGAGGGCCTCGTGCACATCTCAGAGCTTTCGGGCCAGCACGTTGAACTCGCTGAGCAGGTTGTTTCGGCCGGCCAAGGGGTCTTCGTCAAGATCATCGACATCGATCTCGAGCGTCGCCGCATCTCGCTCAGCCTCAAGCAGGCAAACGAGGGTGTCGACCCAGAAGGTACCGAGTTCGATCCTGCACTCTATGGCATGACCACCGAGTACGACGAGAACGGCGAATACAAGTACCCAGAAGGCTTCGACCCTGAGACCCAGGAGTGGAAGGAAGGCTTCGAGTCGCAGCGCGAGAAGTGGGAGCAGGAATACGCTGCTGCCCAGGAGCGTTGGGAAGCGCACAAGAAGCAGGTTGCTGCGATGCTCACCGAGCTCGCTGCCGCACCTGCTGCTGAGGCGCCATCGTCGAGCTTCTCGAGCGACGCAGCTTCGGCTGGCGCACTCGCTGACGACGAGGCACTTGCTGCACTGAAGGCACAGCTCGAAGGCAACTAAGCATTCAAGTCAAAGGCCCGGTTCCCAATGGGAGCCGGGCCTTTAGCTTTCTCCAGAGCTATTTCAACTTTCGGTGATCGGTTGCTGGCCGCTACGCGCAGCACGTCGCTTGCGCATCTTGCGTATCGCGCGAACCATAAGAATGATGCAGCCGACAATCATTGCAAGCGCGAGTAGTGGTACAACCACTGCGAGGATTGTTACGATCACTGCGGCAATGTCCTCGATTGCGCTCATCACGCCTGCGCCGGCGCCCCCAGTCGTGAGATTCACGACAGGTCGCGCGACAAGCTTGAAGATGTGCGGAACGAGCGCAATAACCACCCCGATGACGAACGGCCAGAATGCGGCGGAGTTCACAAACGCCTCTGGGTCGGTGACTGCGACGGTATCGCTTGCCGAACCGGCGCTGAACACGAGTCCACCCGAGGTTGGTCGAATAATCGTTTGTAGAACGTCATTTACTGAGTCAAGTGCGGGAACTTTGTCGACAACGAGTTCAACAACGAGCAGGATGCCAAGGATCCCGAGTACCCATTCGTTCGCGATCCACGACCATGCGTCGGGGAGATCGATGACGGGGGTAAATCGTGCAAGCAAGCCAATTCCCAGGAGCGGAATATAAGCGTTCAGGCCCGCGGCAGCAGCGAGCGAAAGTCCTGTGACGATCTCGAGCATGCGATCACCTCCGTTACTAGCTTACGGTCGCGCTAGTGTGGATCGTATGCAACTTATCGCCTTAACCGGAGGCATCGCCTCAGGCAAGAGCACCATTGGCAAGAAGCTCGAAGAGCTCGGAGCTGTTCGCATCGATGCAGACCAGCTCGCGCGTGAGGCCGTCGAACCTGGATCTCCGGGTCTCGAGCTCATTACGCAACGTTTCGGTGGTGATGTATTGAGTGAAAACGGCGAACTCAATAGGGCGGCCCTCGGAACAATCGTGTTCAACGACACAGAGGCACTCAATGACCTCAACACAATTGTGCACCCGGAAGTGCGCCGATTGCTGGTGACCGGCATTGATCGGGCTCGCCAGAACGATCTCGACAGCGTAGTGGTGTACGAAGTGCCTCTGCTTGTTGAAGCTGGCATTGAGAATGCGTCAGAGGACCTGAATTTTGATGCGGTTGTTGTCGCGGATGCGCCGGCAGAGCTCCGCGTGCAGCGCATGATCCAACTGCGCGGTATGAGCGAAGACGAAGCGCGCCAGCGCATCGCTAATCAAGCGAGCGATGAGGCGCGACGCGCGATAGCTGATGTGCTTATCGATACATCAGGCACTGAAGACCACACGATCCACCAGGTGGAAGAACTTTGGCAGCAGCTCACCCGACAGAGTTAGCGGCGAGATTTAGCGGCCGAACTCAGCGAACCAGTTCAGTTGGAACTGGGCGACCGCGGCGATGAGGATGTAGGCAAGCAAAACGAGCACCCAGGCCCACGAATTCAGGGAGGTGAAGGCTCGCTGCACTGCAGGCGAGGCAGGCACATACCCCTTCGCTTCGGGCCTGAATGCGGTGCCGAAGAAGAGCGGGATCATCACGGTCCAGACAACCATGCACCAGGGGCACAGCGTACCGAGTCCGAAAATGCTCTGGTAGGCGAGCCAAAAGATAAATATGACGCCGAGAAGCAAACCTGCGCGGTAGATCCACCAAAACCAGGCGGCAAAGCGAGCTCCAGCGAGGAGAGCGACACCAACCGCGATTGGGGCAACTAACGCCACGAGGCCGAGAATGGTGTTGCTGAAACCAAAGAGTGAGCCCTGCCAAGAATCCATGTTCGGGCCGCAGGTGACGAGTACCGAAACTTCGCAGTTGGGAACGTAGTCAGAGTTCTTCAGCGTCTTGATGTATTCGGTAGCAAGCTCGAACGCGGCGAATAAGCCCACCGCTCCCAGCAGGATAGAAAAGAGCGCAAACCCAGTCGATTTGCTCGGTGCAATCTCGGTGTTTGTCATAAGCGAAATCCTAGTCTCCGTAACCTGAGACATTACGCCACGCAACATGATCGTGCGGGGACTCGGGTGACCGTGACATAATGGTAACCGATCGATAACGCTAAGAAGGTTACATCGACGTCAAGTCTTCGATCGCCCCGTGGCGATCTTCGGCGGGAGCCGAGCGCCTGGTGATTCAGGCAACAGAGGGATTCGCGGTGATACACCGCACACAATTTAGGTTTTCGCGGAACAATTGTTTCGCGGTTAAAGGAGCACACCAGCGATGGTGAATACACAAAAAGATACCGAAGAACAGACACCCAATGAGAATGAGGGTGTGGTTTCGCAGCCCGAGACAGATTCGTCAGCACAGCCAGTAGGCACGTCTTCTGAGGAATCAACCGAAGAATCAGTGGCTTCTGAAACTGCAGCTCCGGAGGAGGACGCGAAGAAGGTCCCGTCAGACGGGCTCCCGCTCGTACTTCCACTCGCAGAAATGAGTCCAGAGCAGCGCTTCCGTGCGACAACTCGACTCATCTTCCTCGCGCCTGATGTCCCGCCGGTGCAGCCGAGGCCGCGTCGAAGTGAGTTCCGGCGTCTCGACGATATTCTTGACCAACAGTTCCCGGGCAATGATTCGCGAGATCGTTCGGATCGCGATCGTGATCGCTCTGATCGTAATCGAGACCGGGAGGACTTTAACCGCGAGAGCGGTGGTGGCCGAAACCGACGTCGCACAACTGGCAACGGTGCAGATCATGACGACGATGATTCCTCGCGCGCGCAGCGTCAGGCGCCAGTCATTACAGAACCGCAAAAAGTTCGTGGATCCACGCGACTAGAGGCCAAGAAGCAGCGTCGCCGTGACGGTCGTGATGCGGGGCGTAGGCGCACAGTCATCACCGAGTCTGAGTTTCTCGCGCGCCGCGAATCGGTGGATCGAGAGATGATCGTGCGCACCACGGCAGACCGCATTCAAATTGGGGTTCTTGAAGACAAGGTGCTGGTCGAGCATTATGTCGCCCGCTCAAGCGAGTCGTCACTAATTGGCAACGTATATCTCGGGCGCGTACAGAATGTGCTGCCGAGCATGGAAGCCGCATTCGTTGATATTGGTAAGGGCCGCAATGCGGTTCTCTACTCCGGCGAGGTTGACTGGTCAGAGTTTGAGGGCGGCAACACTGCACGAAAAATTGAGAACGCTCTGAAGCCCGGCGACCAAGTACTCGTGCAGGTTACGAAAGATCCTGTCGGGCACAAGGGCGCAAGGCTCACGAGCCAGATCTCGCTTCCCGGCCGCTTCCTGGTGTTTGTGCCTGGCGGCGCCATGAATGGCATTTCACGCAAACTGCCTGATACCGAGCGCGCCCGACTCAAGAAGATCCTCAAGCAGGTACTTCCTGACGGTGCTGGCGTTATTGTGCGTACCGCAGCTGAGGGTGCGAGTGAAGACCAATTGACTCACGATGTTCATCGGCTCACGAAGCAGTGGGAGTCGATCCAGGCCCGCACCGAAAAGGGTGGCGGCCCGGTCATGCTTCACTCTGAGCCAGACATGCTCATCAAGATTGTGCGCGACGTCTTTAATGAAGACTTCCACCGCATGACGATTGCCGGTGAGGAAACTCACCAGGTAATCGAGAACTACCTGTCGAACGTGGCACCTGACCTTATGCAGCGCGTAGAGCGTTACGACGGAGATCGCGACATCTTTGACGAATATCGGGTCTCCGAACAGATCGTCAAGGCGCTCGACCGTAAGGTGTGGTTGCCATCGGGTGGATCGCTTGTCATCGACCGAACCGAAGCTATGACCGTCGTCGATGTTAACACGGGTAAGTTCGTGGGTGCAGGCGGCAACCTTGAAGAGACTGTAACGAAGAACAACCTCGAGGCGGCCGAAGAGATCGTGCGCCAGCTTCGCTTGCGCGACATCGGTGGCATCATCGTGATCGACTTTATTGACATGGTGCTGGAGTCGAATCGAGACCTCGTGCTTCGGCGCCTCGTCGAATGCCTCGGCCGCGATCGCACGAAGCATCAGGTGGCAGAGGTGACTTCGCTCGGACTCGTGCAGATGACTCGAAAGAAGTTGGGCCTTGGTCTCCTCGAATCATTTAGCGAACCGTGTGAGGTGTGTGCTGGCCGTGGTGTCATCGTGCAGCATGAGCCTGTGCACAAGCACCGTAGCGAGTCCAGCGGTCGCTCGAAGCGTTCCGCAAATAAATCGTCCGCCGATCCAAAGACTCAAACTCACGCCATCACTGACGGCGCAAAGAACATGCTCGCCCAGGTGGCAGCTTCGACGATCACGGCGCCGAAGTCTGAGGAACCGAGTGAGGTTACTGAAAAGCCAGAACAGCTCACGAACGTGCTCGATAGCGTGCTGAATGCTCTCCCTGACGCGCCTCCTGCGGGCGCCTCGAAATCACGGAGCCGGAGAGCGAGTTCGCGTGCGGGCGCGCCTGCGACAACTCAGTCGAGTGAGGTAAAAGTTTCGACTCCGCCAGCAGAAACGGCACCGGATGCGGCCGTGAGTCCTGAACAATTGCTGCTTGACGCCCTCGATGCTCGCACGCAGTCGAAATAGGGCAGGTTGACACGCGGAACTGTATTTGACCGAAACGAATAGTTCGAGTTATTATTGATCGTTGTGCCTACCCGCTTCGGTGGCGGAGAGTGGCGCATATGGCTTCGATCGTGACGAGTTCGCGATTCGGCACGATAAGAAGATTCTCAAGAGATGGGTGACCAAGTGGTTTACGCAGTAGTACGCGCAAGCGGTAGGCAGGAAAAGGTCGAGGTTGGTTCGATCATCACTGTCAACCGAGTAGCTGGCGACGCCAAGGGTAATGTCGAGCTTCCAGCAGTGCTGCTCGTTGACGGTGACAAGGTCACGACCGATGCCAAGGCACTCGCCAAGGTGAAGGTTACCGCCGAGGTTCTCAACGACCTCCGTGGGCCGAAGATTGTCATTCAGCGTTACAAGAACAAGACCGGTTACAAGAGCCGCCAGGGGCACCGTCAAGATTTGACGCGCCTCAAGGTCACCGGCATCAAGTAGCAGACTTTCAAACCTCAAAGGAGTAGAGACTCATGGCATCCAAGAAGGGCGTAGGCTCGAGCAAGAACGGTCGCGACTCGAACGCGCAGCGCCTCGGCGTGAAGCGCTTCGGCGGCCAGCAGGTGAACGCAGGCGAGATTATCGTTCGTCAGCGTGGCACCCACTTCCACCCAGGCGTCAACGTTGGTCGCGGCAAAGACGACACACTGTTCGCGCTTGCTGGCGGAGCAGTTGAGTTCGGTGCAAAGGGTGGCCGCAAGGTCGTCAACATCGTAGCTGCCGCGTAACACGCGATCGGCATCGGCAAGGCGGGCTTCGGCTCGCCTTTTGTCGTATCTGGCCGAGAATCAGTGAAATAGAATTTGTATGGTTGCGGCTTCGCGAGCGAAAGAGGAACATTCATGGTGACCTTTGTGGATCAGGTGCAGTTGCATCTGCAGGCCGGACGAGGTGGCAATGGTTGCGTCTCTGTGAGACGAGAGAAGTTCAAACCACTAGCTGGCCCCGATGGCGGGGCCGGGGGGAACGGCGGCAGCATAGTTCTGGTTGCCGATCCACAGGTTACGACCCTGCTCGAGTACCACCGTCGGCCTCATCGCGCCGCCGAAAACGGGGGATATGGTGCTGGTGATTACCGGGCCGGCACGACTGGTGAAGATCTCGTTCTCTCAGTTCCCGTGGGAACTGTTGTTAAGAGCGACACCGGTGAAACTCTTATTGACCTCGATGAGCCAGGCATGCGTTATGTCGCGGCAGAAGGAGGGCTCGGTGGGCTCGGAAACCACGCGTTAGCGAGCGCGAAACGTAAAGCCCCGGGCTTTGCACTGCTTGGCACAACTGGCAAGTCCGGTTCGGTCACGCTCGAGCTCAAGACCATCGCTGACGTAGCTTTCGTGGGGTACCCGTCGGCAGGTAAGTCGAGTCTGATCGCAGCGATGAGCGCGGCGAAGCCGAAGATCGCTGACTATCCCTTCACGACGCTTCACCCAAACCTTGGTGTGGTGGAGGTGGAAGACCACCGGTTCACCGTTGCCGATGTGCCTGGCCTGATTGAGGGCGCGAGCGAGGGGAGAGGCTTAGGGCTCGACTTCTTGCGACACGTGGAACGTTGCAGTGCGCTCCTACACGTGCTCGACTGTGCCACGCTCGAGCCCGGGCGTGATCCACTCTCAGATCTCGAGATAATCCGTGCGGAGCTTGCTGCATACGAGGTGCCCGAGGGGCAAATTCCATTGCTCGAACGCCCGCAACTTGTCGCCTTGAACAAGATCGATGTGCCCGAGGCCCGCGAGCTCGCGGAATTTATTCGTCCAGAGCTCGAAGCAGAGGGGTATCGGGTATTTGAGATTTCCACGGTTTCGCATGAGGGACTTCGTGAATTGAAGTTTGCGCTCGCAGAACTGGTGGAGGCTGCACGAGCCGAGCGGCTTTTGGAGGAGGCGAAGCCGGAGCGAATCGTGCTCACCCCGAAACCAGTTGACAATCGAGCGGGATTCCGAATTGTCACAGAGGGCGGCACTTACGGCACGCTCTACCGGGTGCTCGGAGAGAAGCCCGAACGCTGGGTCGAGCAGACTGACTTCGCGAACGATGAAGCTGTCGGATACCTTGCAGATCGCTTGCAGAAGATCGGCATCGAAGATGCCCTGGTGAAGGCAGGTGCCACAGCTGGTTCAACCGTGGTGATCGGGCCGGGCGCTGGCATCGTCTTTGACTGGGAGCCATCGATTACGAGTGCGGCCGAAGTGCAGGTCGGTGTTCGTGGCAGCGATAATCGCATTGATGCGAGCGAGCGGCGTACAAACAAGGAGCGGCGCACCGCGTATCACGACAGGATGGATGCAAAGGCTGCGGCTCGGGAGGAGCTGGAGCAAGAGCGCAAGGCCGGTTTGTGGGAGTCGGAGGAATGAGTGATTCGGCAGTGAAACCGTTGGGAGAAGCGCTACTTGGCGCACGACGCATAGTCGTCAAGGTTGGATCCTCATCGGTTAGCGGTGAGAACGCGGCGCAGATTCCAAAACTCGTTGACTCACTTGCGCGTCTACGCGCAGAAGGCGCACAGGTCATCCTCGTTTCGAGCGGCGCTATCGCAACCGGTGTCCCGTTTCTCTCGCTTGAGGAGCGGCCAGACGATCTTGCAACGCAGCAGGCCGCTGCCGCTGTGGGTCAGAACATTCTCGTCAACCGATATCAGCGCGCGCTCAGCACCCACGACCTGATTGCCGGCCAAGTGCTGCTCACCGCGAACGATATCGAGAACCCAACCCACCGAGGAAATGCTCGGCGCTCGCTCGAGCGCCTGCTGAGCCTCGGTATTCTGCCGATTATCAACGAGAACGATACGGTCGCAACGCACGAGATCCGCTTCGGCGATAATGACATGCTCGCCGCGCTGGTGGCCCGTCTTGTGCAAGCGGATCACCTCGTACTTCTTTCAGATGTTGATGCCCTATATACGGCCCCGCCTGCGGTCGCAGGGGCCAAGCGAATCCCGTTTGTGTCATTCGGCGACGTGTTAGAAGGTATCGAGATCGGTGCCAGCCAGTCAGGATGGGGTACAGGGGGAGCGGCGACCAAAGTTCAGGCGGCGAGGCTTGCTGCCGAGGCTGCGGTGACCGTGCTGCTCACCGAGACCAAGCTTTTTGCGCCTGTGCTTGAAGGTGCGGATCACGGGACACACTTCGAGGCAGGTCCGGGGCCGCTCTAGTCGGTACACTGGGGGCATGTCTCACGATGATGCCTTTATGCAACTGTTGTCGCGCGCCCGGAGCGCCTCTAAGGGGCTAGCGACCGCTACAAGCGGTGCAAAGAATCGAGCTCTCGAGTCAATTGCGCAGGCAATCGAAAACTCTGTCGCTGAGATCGTCGCCGCGAATAGGCAAGATCTTGAACGGGGAGTGCAGAGCGATATGGCCGAGGGCTTACTCGATCGGCTCACCCTCACTGAAGAACGCATTCGTGGTCTCGCGAGCGCGGTGCGAGATGTCATTGCGCTTCCGGACCCAGTTGGTGAGGTCGTACGCGGTAGCAAGCTGGCGAACGGCATCACGATCAATCAGGTGCGGGTGCCATTCGGTGTCGTCGGGGCGATCTATGAGGCGCGGCCTAATGTCACGGTCGATATCGCTGCGCTCGCATTGAAGAGTGGCAATGGCGCGGTGCTTCGCGGTGGATCGGCGGCGGAGCAGTCCAATGCAGTGCTCGTAAAGCTCATTCAAGATGCGATTTCTGCAGCTGGCTTGAATGGCGACGTTGTGCAAACCATTGATGAGTTTGGGCGTGATGGCGCCGAGCGACTCATGCGTGCGCGCGGGTTCATTGATGTGCTTATTCCGCGTGGTAGCGCGGGCCTCATTGCTTCCGTTGTTCAAAACTCAACGGTACCGGTGATCGAGACCGGTTCTGGAGTCGTGCACGTGTACGTAGATGCAAGCGCCGATGCTGACATGGCCGAGTCCATCGTGGTGAACGCGAAGACGCACCGGCCTAGCGTGTGCAACGCGGCCGAGACTTTGCTTGTGCACAAAGATGCCGCAGAGCGCTTGTTGCCGCGGCTTCTGGGCGCTCTCGAGACCGGCGGAGTTGCGTTGTGGGGTGATGAGCGGGCCCGATCCACTTCGGAAAATCTGCGATCGGCGACTGATGAGACCTGGGCGACCGAACATCTCGCGCTAGAAATGGGTGTGAAGATCGTCGACTCGATTGACGAGGCGATCGCGCACATCGACCGGTTCTCAACGCATCACACCGAGGCGATTGTGACGAGTGACTTCGCCAATGCCGAGCGCTTTCTCGCTGAGGTCGATTCAGCTGTGGTTATGGTGAACGCTTCCACCCGATTTACTGACGGAGGCGAGTTTGGTTTCGGCGCAGAGGTTGGTATTTCGACCCAGAAGATGCATGCGCGCGGCCCGATGGGGCTTGCAGAACTCACAAGCACGAAGTGGCTTGTGCGTGGCACTGGGCAGATTCGCTAGCTGATAACGGTAGACTGAACAACAACCTATTTACTTTCGAGAACAGATCAGGGGTCTTCATGTCATTTGCAGCCACCATTGCAGCAGCTTCTGAAGGTGCCAGCCACGTTGTGAACGAACTGCCAATGCCTGCATTCCTCTTTGGCGCAATCGTGCTCGGGATCTTCGTGGTTCTAGCGATTGCTACGTACTCATTCCGCGATGTCGCGAACCGCCATGCCGAGAAGGCAGCCGCATACGCTCGCGAGCACGGTGAGGCGCAGCAGCACTAATCGTGTCAGCACGGCGACGCGTGGGGGTGATGGGCGGCACCTTCGATCCGATCCACCACGGCCACCTCGTCGCCGCCAGCGAGGTAGCAAAGAGCTTTGATCTCGATGAGGTCGTCTTTGTGCCTACCGGCCAGCCATGGCAGAAGATACACGTGTCTGAGAGCGAACATCGCTACCTCATGACCGTCATTGCTACCGCATCAAATCCGCAGTTCACTGTGAGCCGCGTTGATGTGGATCGCAAGGGGGCAACATACACGGTAGATACTCTTCGAGATCTCCGAGCACAAATGCCCGATGCAGAACTGTTCTTCATATCGGGCGCAGACGCGGTCGAGCAAATTATTGGCTGGAAAGACGTTGAGAAACTCTGGGACTTGGCGCACTTCATCGCCGTTTCTCGACCAGGACACGACTTGTCGCTGTCCGGACTTTCGAGTGATCACGTAAGCTTACTTGAGATCCCTGCACTCGCAATTTCGTCAACTGATTGCCGGGAACGCGTGTCGCGGGGGTACCCGGTGTGGTATTTGGTGCCTGACGGTGTCGTGCAGTACATCGCCAAGCACGGTCTATATTCCGAGGAAGCAACGAACAATGAGTGAGCAAGATCAAGAACGACCGCTAACCAGGCGCGAGCTGCGTCTGCGTCAGCAGGCAGCGCAACAGGCGGCTGAGCAACGTGGTGATGAGAACGCTCAGGTCGCTGCGGCTGGCGTTGAGCCGACCACTCCCGCAATTAGCGACGTAGAAATTGAGATTGATCCGTTCAATGCAGACGGGTCGCCGCGGACACGGCGCGAGCTTCGCGAATTGAGAGAGGCCGCTCTTGCGGAACTCGCTGCGGAGCGCGCTTCGAAGCTTGCTGAAGAAGGCGTCGACGGGCCTGAAGAATCTGAGGAGGCTCGGGAACTTGAAGAGCCCGAGACACCGGACACGGTAGACGAACCAGTAGAAGAACTTACATCTCGCGATGACGATGAAGCGCCGGCCGACGAGTCTTCAAGCGCCGTAGTACCTAGCGAAGATGAAACCGGCGATACCGCGGACGACGAACAGTTCGATGACTCATACGGCGCTCCGACCGAGGCTTTTTCTCTAGAGGATCTCATTGAGGCGACCGAGGCCCCGGCGCAGTCCGGTGGCACTGACGCAGTTGCGGCTCTCTTCGCCGACGAAGAGACCGAGTCTCCGGAAGATGCGACAGATTCAGAATCGCCTGTGGAGGAGCCTGAAGCCGAATCTGCTCCAGAGCCAGAAATCGAGGCAGAGCCTGATTTGCCAGCTGCCGCAGAGGAAGACTCTGACTCGGATCTAGGCAGTGAAGAAGGTGACGAGGTCGCCGACGAGCTGGCTGAAGATGTTGAGCGAGTCGAAACTGAGGATTCGTCCGAGGGAGACTCCGAAACTGCTGATGAGTCTCAGACGGGTGGGTATTCGTTCCCCGACATTCAGCCGCCAGAAGAATGGCGCTCGGTTTTCGATGATCCCGCACGCGGTGAACAGATCACGTCGTCAGATAGTTCAGGCGACTTCGACGACCTCATTTCTCGTGCGGTCGCGCAAGAAGGCAGTACCGGACGCACTGGTGCGTCAGCACTCATCCTGCCGTCACACCCCGGTGACACAGGCGGGCTTGCAGGGCCGCTCGGCGCTACGGGTGAACTATTTGTTACTGGCTCGATTGATCTGCCGAAGTCACTGGGCGAAACCGGCGGCCACGCCGCTGTGCAGAGCCCACAAGTTGTAGATCCATATATCTCTGGTGACCACCCAGACTCATTGGCTTCGGCCTCTGACTCTGGATCGATGCCGGTTTCGGCACTGGATGCGGTGAGCGCGAGGCGCCGCCCAGAAATCCCAGTTGTTGCTGAACCAGCGAAGGAAAAGAGCAAGGCCCCACTCATTTTGGCTATTTCGGGCGGTGCACTCATCGTGGTGCTCGCCGGTGCAGTCATATTTGCGGCAACGCAAGGATTCTTCGGATAGACACAGAAATTGTGAAAGGTACATACGTGACAGAAACACGCGATATTACGGCAGATCTCAAGATTGCTGTGCGTGCCGCAGACGCAAAGGGAGCAACGGCCCCTATCGCGCTGAATGTATCTGAGCTCTTCGGGCTCGCAGATGTGTTTCTCATCGTCTCGGGTAGCGTTGAGCGCAATGTACAGGCGATTTCTGATGAGATTGAAGACCAGTTGAACGCTGCGGGTCTTCGTACGATTAGGCGAGAAGGTCGTGAGAGTGGCAGGTGGATCCTGCTTGATTTCGGTGACATCATCGTGCATGTTTTTCACCAGGAAGAGCGCGAATTTTATCAGCTCGAGCGGTTGTGGCACGACTGCCCAGCACTTGAAATTTCGGAGATGCTGGAGGGCGCAGCCTAGCCTCACGAATTGGTTTCATTACTCGTGAATGGTAGGCTAGAGGAGTTGTCGGGCGAGCATTCGCCCGACTTCCTTACTGGGTCCGTGGCGCAGTTGGTAGCGCACCTGCATGGCATGCAGGGGGTCACGGGTTCGAATCCCGTCGGATCCACCAAGTTTCCTTTCGCTAGTCTTTATGACTAATTTTCGTCACTCGAGTGCGTGCACATTCGCGGAACCATGAGTTACGTTGCTCAGGACTACTGTCACACCGTGCCGCTATCTACTTGGGTTGAGAGTAGAACCCTCTGCGCCCAAGCTCGGCAACGGCTTCGCTGCGTTTACCTACCCCCAACTTTTTGTAGATGCCGTGTGCTTGGCTTTTTACTGTGCCCGTAGCGACTCCCAGATGCGTGGAGATTTGGGTCAAAGTGCGCGCGGTCGAGAGCTGGTTTGCTATTTCTATTTCACGTTTCGTGAGTTTCGGCAAGCGCGTATCCAAGAATTGAAAGCTTTGAGCCGTTGACGGCTCCCGATTTTCTTGAAGCCGGTTTATGAGCGGCACACATGTGATGTCTTCGTTGGCAAGGAACTCGAAAAGTTGAACGATGTCGTGCTCGAGCAGCGACATAAATATGAGTGCGGTGTCATTGGGGTGAATGAGATGGAGTGCGTCAACACCATCTAGAAGAGCCTGAGTAGGGTTGCCGAGCTTAAGATTTGCGATTGCTCGACGAAGTAGAACCGGGCCAAGTGTCCAGAGACTGTGTCTTGATCGAATCCGCATACAGGCATTCGTTGCTTGAAGGGCTTCGACGTATTGTTGTCCACGAATGTGCGCAGTTGCCCGGAGGTAGCCAACGCAAGCAAAATGCGTTTCTGAGGATGATTCTCCTTCTATCTCTCGAAGCGCAAGCTCATATTCGCCGCGTCCAATATGAACTAGCGCTTGCAAATGTAGCGCGAACTGCAAAACCAAGCGAAGCGCAAACTGGCGTTCTGCACCAGACAGGATTTTTGCTAGGTATGCGAGTCCTTCGTGCGAGTTACCGAGGAGGATCGCTCTGGTCGCTTTTGCGAGTAGCGATAGAGAACTGAGCATGGCGTCAGCATTCACAATGTTCTCGATGTGGAGAATAAGCTCATCCATGCGCGCGACATCTTGACGCGTGAATGCGACCTGGAACTCAGCGGTTAGGGCGACGAACTCAGCAATGCCTGCGCTATCGCTGCTTCGCCTGAGCACTGTACCTTCAACTCGCATTCTTTCCAGAGCAGCGTCAGCGGCCTCAAAATCTCCACTTTGTGCCAAGACAGAGGCTTCCAGTGCGTGTGCACGATAGATCCATTCCGGCTCTTGGCTATCTTCCGCATCCTCTCTGATTCTTCGCACGTGAGGCATTGCATGAATTGGAATACCTGACGCTAAGTAGACGGTTGCTAACGCGGTTTCGAGAATGAAGCCTGCGTTGTTCCCAGGCGCGAGCGTATCGTCGTCTTGGAATCGTGTGGCCTTCTTTGCAATGCTTAGGGCCGCTTCCAAGCGATTGGTACGCACATGAGCCATCAATACTCCAGCAACCACGAGCCGCCGAACGCCATGACCGAATTCGGAGATACGAGTCAGCTCTAATGAGCGAAGCATAGTGATTTGGGTAGTTCGAGGCCTGGTGTAACCGTTGAGGCTCCGGAAGCCGCTCACGAGCAACGCCGCTTCGATGTATCTTGCCCGAACGCCGCTCGGAAGCGTTTGGGGCCTTGAAAGTGATTCGCCAGTGTGTCTCGGAGGGTGCGTGGCTGCTTGTAACGGTGGATCAGTTGTCACGTATTTGCTCCAGTCTGTGCCAAATGACTCTCGAATAGGATCACCCATCGAGATCGAGATCACACGGATTTGCCGAAATCGGCAATCTGAGCTCGTTTCTCGCACGGTTGAGAAAGAGTTTAAATTCGGGCAAAAAGCAGGATTCTGTCTTTAGTTTCACTCGAGCCAGAGGAGCATAAACTTCAACGATTTTGGGGGCTGTGGAGGAAGGAAGACGAAACACTCTCATGACGGCATTGAAACGCGAGATAGATAGAAGTCTCTTGTTCAAAGGGAAAGAACTCTTTCACTCGGAACATGTTCTAACATCCCGAGAAATTACAGTAGATAGAAAGCTTGCTGATTTCCTCGCAGTCTCGAACCTACGACTTAACTCGCTTGCAGAGACGCAGCCACTTCGTTTGCGAGTAACTGCGTTCTCAAACCTGTGTTTCATTCACCAGCGTGGCCCGAGTTTAGAGCTCGACTGGCATCGAAATGCAAATTCTATTGGCCGCGCTGTCATTGTGGTCGTCTTCGCTGGTGGTTTGACAATCGGCAGTAGTTATATTGGGACGGGCCAGTACGCATTGATTCCACCGGGTGAAACCCTGGTTAGGGCATCCACACAGGACTGCGACAACGACATTCTCGTGATCAGTTTCGGAGCTCATAAGCTCGAAGGGTTACAAATAGGATTGTCCGCGGATGAGAACCAAGAACTGCTTTGGATCTCGGAAATCGACTCCCACTACTTGAGACCGTTTCTCTCATTCATCATTAGTTTGTGCGGACTTGACTTTTCTCCAACGGATCGAATCGGAACTCTGCAAGATACTTCTCGCACGATTGTTCGTGCACTGGTCAGAGTAGCCGTTGGGGCCGCTCCAGAGAACAGACCAATCTATGAACGGGCAGTAGGAATTCTGGAAAGTGAGTATGCAAATATTCACCTAAATGCTCCTCTTGTAGCGGCCCGACTCGGTGTCTCGACAAGAACTATGCAGACTGTTTTCGAGCGACGTGGTGAGACCGTTTCTCGAAATTTGAGGTCTATTCGAGCCCGAGCGGCGATTTCGACCAGGGCAGCGAACCCCAGAATGCCACCAATCGTGGTCGCGAAGCTGTGTGGATTTGGCTCCGAGTCGGCTATGTATCGCGCGATCCGCGAATATGCACGGCCCTCGCTTAAAACTAGCTAATAGCCGAACTCCCGAGTCCAAGCCCGTGAGGCTGTCGTGCGTTTTGCGCAGAAGAGGTAGCAGTTTTGGCAATTCGGATCTTAGGGGTTACCGATAGTGGTTTGCTGACTTGCGTCCGGAAGCTGGGAGGTGGGCTTTCGGAGATCGGCAACATCCGGTCCAAAGTTGGAAAATCATAGGAGAAGTGAAGGCATGGCGAGAGCCAAACAAAGAAAGAGCCTGACTACAGCTGTAGTAGCGGGCATGATACTTGGTGGTGTCAGTTTGCCCCTAGTCGCGGGGAGCGCATTCGCGTCCCCTATGCAGCCTTTAGCAGCAACAGACTGCATCGCAAACGCTCAGCTAATCGGAGCACTTCAGGCATATCCGTCCTCGATCGGTGTGAGGTCTGATTCGGAGCAGCGAACTGCCTTGGTACTGCAGGTACCCACTGGAACCACGATCTCCGAAGCGTGGACCAATGGAAAGCTCCAAGGGGACAGTTCTCATACCTACTGGGCAAAACTCAAGTACGCCGAGGACATCCAGAGCACGGTTGATAATGCTTGGGGCATCGTGAGTACGGTGAACGACGGTGATATTGACTACATCACGGTGAGCATACGTTCGGACCAATTGTCGGACGGAGAAGAAGGTGTCGGCCTACAGCAAATGAAGTTTGTGCTGAGCGACGGCACAGAGCTGATTCCAGACGAATACCCGGTAGATAGGGTTCGAGTAACTGGGGAGAACGCGCGTCCCGCGGTCGTGGCGCAGTGGGACAAAATGCCTTGGATGCAAGCTCCCGGCCACGTAGGCCCGAATGCTCAGACTAGCTGGGGCAATATTGTGGAAACTGGCCCGGGTGAGGGTGGAAGTGTTCCTGCTGGTAGGTTCATTATTCATGCCTGGAATACCGAAGCAGACAAGAAGCTAAACGCGAATTTCTTCTGGCAATTCGTGAAGGTGAACCCGGATGGTTCACAGGTTCGAATCGGCGAACCCACATTCGGTCAAGGCGCGGACAACGAGTGGAACAAGAACGGTAAAGGCACAACAATCGCTGCTTTGACAGGGCAGCAAGACGTTGCTTTCGAGGAGCCAGGTTATTACAAACTCATGGTCTGGGCCGTAGGCCCTGCCACAACCCTGGAGAACGATGATCTGAGTGCGGCAACTCAGTCAGGCGACGCCTTCATCAACTTTGATCCGATCGGGTTTGGCCCCAACCAGCCAAATCCCGACTGCAAGACCGGTTCTGCTGATTCGAATGTGAATGCTTCGGCGTCGGCTGCGGCAGATTCGAACGCGAACGCTGCAGCAGTTGCTGCCGCGATGGCAAATGCTGACACGCAGGCTTCGGCGGCTGCTGACTCTGACGCAAATGCTGCAGCACAGGCCGCTGGCAGTGTTGTAGCTGACGCTTCGGCTGACGCTTCAGCTACGTCGAACGCTGCTTCGGCCGCTGCAGCGCAGGCTGCGGCGAACAGCATCGCGGATTCGGACACGAACGCTGCAGGTTCTGCTGCTGCTGACGCGAACGCTGCTTCTGCGGCCCAGGCCGCTGCGATTGCTGAAGCTTCGGCTAACGCATCGGCCGAAGGCGCAGCCGAGGGCACTACCGAGGCTGCAACTGAAGGTGTTACCGAGGCCGCTGCCGAGGGTGCTACCGAAGCTGATGGCGAGGCTTCGACCGAGGGCGCAACTGAGGGTGAGGCTTCGACCGAGGGTGAGGCAGCTTCGACTGTTGCTGCCGAAGGCGCAACTGAGGCCGCTGCCGAAGGCACAACTGAAGCCGCTGCCGAGGCTGAGGCTTCGACCGAGGGCACAACCGAAGCTGAAGCATCAACCGAGGCTGAGGCCGCAACCGAGGGTACTGCTGAGGCTGAGGGGGAGACCTCGACCGAGGGTGCTACCGAGGCAGCTACTTCGGCTGATGCGAATGTGAATGCTTCAGCGTCGGCTTCGGCTGATTCGAACGCGAACGCTGCCGCGGTTGCTGCTGCGATGGCGAACGCTGATACGCAGGCTTCGGCTGCTTCGGACTCTGACGCAAATGCAGCAGCACAGGCTGCCGGCAGTGTCGATGCTGACGCATCGGCAGATGCATCGGCATCGAGCGAAGCCGCTGCTTCTGCTGCCGCTCAGGCAGCTGCAAACAGTGTTGCTGATTCCGACACCAACGCTGCAGGCTCTGCCGCTGCCGACGTGAACGCTGCAGCAGCTGCACAAGCCGCTGCGATTGCTGAGGCTTCGGCTAACGCATCGACCGAGGGTGCAACTGAGGCCGCTGCCGAGGGCACTACTGAGGCTGAGGGGGAGACTTCGACCGAGGGCGCAGCTGAGGCCGCTGCCGAGGGTACTACTGAGGCTGAGGGGGAGACCTCGACCGAGGGCGCAGCTGAGGGTACTACCGAGGCTGCTGCTGAGGGTGCTACTGAGGCTTCGACCGAGGCAGCTACTTCGGCTGATGCGAATGTGAATGCTTCAGCGTCTGCTTCGGCTGATTCGAACGCGAACGCTGCTGCGGTTGCTGCTGCGATGGCGAACGCTGATACGCAGGCTTCGGCTGCTTCGGACTCTGACGCAAACGCTGCAGCACAGGCTGCCGGCAGTGTCGTTGCTGACGCATCGGCAGATGCATCGGCATCGAGCGAAGCCGCTGCTTCTGCTGCCGCTCAGGCAGCTGCAAACAGTGTTGCTGATTCCGACACCAACGCTGCAGGCTCTGCCGCTGCCGACGTGAACGCTGCAGCAGCTGCACAAGCCGCTGCGATTGCTGAGGCTTCGGCTAACGCATCGACCGAGGGTGCAACTGAGGCCGCTGCCGAGGGTACTACTGAGGCTGAGGGGGAGACTTCGACCGAGGGCGCAGCTGAGGCCGCAACCGAGGGTACTGCTGAGGCTGAGGGGGAGACCTCGACCGAGGGTGCTACCGAGGCAGTTACTTCGGCTGATGCGAATGTGAATGCTTCAGCGTCGGCTTCGGCTGATTCGAACGCGAACGCTGCTGCGGTTGCTGCTGCGATGGCGAACGCTGATACGCAGGCTTCGGCTGCTTCGGACTCTGACGCAAACGCTGCAGCACAGGCTGCCGGCAGTGTCGTTGCTGACGCATCGGCAGATGCATCGGCATCGAGCGAAGCCGCTGCTTCTGCTGCCGCTCAGGCAGCTGCAAACAGTGTTGCTGATTCCGACACCAACGCTGCAGGCTCTGCCGCTGCCGACGTGAACGCTGCAGCAGCTGCACAAGCCGCCGCGATTGCTGAAGCATCGGCTAACGCATCAGTTGAAGGCGCAACCGAGGCTGAGGCTTCGACCGAGGGCACAACCGAAGCTGAAGCATCAACCGAGGCTGAGGCCGCAACTGAGGGTACTACTGAGACTGCTGCTGAGGGTGCTACTGAGGCTTCGACCGAGGCAGCTACTTCGGCTGATGCGAATGTGAATGCTTCAGCGTCGGCTTCGGCTGATTCGAACGCGAACGCTGCTGCGGTTGCTGCTGCGATGGCGAACGCTGACACGCAAGCTTCGGCTGCTTCGGACTCTGACGCAAACGCTGCAGCACAGGCTGCGGGCAGCGTCGTTGCTGATGCTTCGGCTGACGCGTCTGCTACGTCGAACGCTGCTTCAGCTGCCGCGGCGCAGGCTGCTGCGAACAGCGTCGCTGACTCGGACACGAACGCTGCAGGCTCCGCTGCCGCTGAGGCGAACGCTGCCGCTGCTGCGCAGGCCGCCGCGATTGCTGAAGCGTCGGCTAACGCATCAGCTGAAGGCGCAACCGAGGGTACTACTGAGGCCGCTACCGAGGCAACTGCTGAGGGTTCGAGCGAGGCAGCGACGTCGACTGAAGCACAGACCGAGGCTTCGTCAGACACGAACGGCAACACATCGGGTGTTTCTGCGAATGCTGAAACATCAAGCGTGGCGAATGCTTCAACATCGGGTGCAACAAATGAAGGCGCCTCCGAAACGGGAACTGCTACCAACGCAAACGCCCAGGGGAGTGCTTCCCCTGAAGGCACATCATCAGGCAAGGGAACCAGTGAAGGCCTAGCTAAGACTGGTGCGGGAAGCACCACCTTGCTTGGATCACTGGTCGCAGGAGCCCTCGCAGCAGGCGCAGGCCTGCTCGGATTCGCGAAACTCCGCCGCAACCGCAATGAGCTAGAAGCCAAGTAAAGCTTCTGGCTGGACCAGAAGCACAATCTGGTCACACCGTCTCCGGTGCTGATTGAGAAATTCACACTTTCTCAATCAGCACCGGAGACACCAATCGTTAAGTAAAAACCACCATCCAACGCTCCCAAGGAACAACAGATGACCGACCACGATCCAACAGATCTGCGTCATAGCCGCAGTCAGAGAACTCGACCACTCACAAGACTGGGATCGACACTTCTCGTACTCTTTGCAGGTTGGCATATATTCGCGTCATTCTTGTGGATCTCGCCGTACTCCGAGCTTCGCACCATCGTTCCCGGAAACGCGCTTTCTACCTATATGCTCCCTTGGTTCGGTCAAAGCTGGAGCGTCTTTGCCCCCGAGCCAATTAACGGGGACTACCGACTCGAAGTTCGGGCGATTATTGATACCGGAAGTGCAACAGCAGATTCAGAAGGCTACGAGGCAACCGACTGGGTCGACGCGACAGAAGTAGAAATCTCAAAAGCGCGCTACAACCTATTTCCGCCTCGAGCAGCAATCCTCTCAACCCAGCAGGCAACAAAACTGCTGAATTCCTGGAAAGAACTCAAACCTGAACAGCGCGAAATCGCGGCTCTTGGCTACTACGAAGGCGACCGGTGGCTCGCGAGAATGCACGACGCAATGGTTGAGTTTGGAGACGAACAAAAAGTTACCAACTACATCGTTCAAGAGCGGTACACAACTGCATATGCCACCCAGGTCGCATACGCGGTATGGGGTGAAGAGAACGTCGGGCAAGTCCAGTTCCGCGTATCACGTCAAAACATTGTGCCGTTCGCGGAACGCCACAACCCAGATGCTGAACGACCCGCGCCACAAATAGCAAACACAGGGTGGCGAGGAGTGATCGTGCTGTCAGGCCAATCAAACGAAGACTTCGAAAAATCATTCATGGCGAGTTACCGAGGTGTCGAAAATGACTAACCAGACACTAGACAAGGACAGAAGAGCAGCGACACTTTTCGAGGGCGTTTGTTCACTTCTCGCGCAGACAACTAGCAACGTCTCGCGTTCTCTGCGACATGTACTTGAACTCAGCGAAGGGTGGTTAGTTGACTCCAAGAAGGCCCTGTATGGACTTGCAGTTGCGCGGATACTGCTTGGAGCTATGATCATCGGTTTTGCCTTATCGAATTTCTCTACCATTCGATATACATTCGGCCCAGGTGCCGCATGGACGGGTCAACTTCTTTACCCGACGAGTTCGTTCGCGACGATCTTCCCCTTCAACATTGTGAACGCTGCTGCTCACACCGACTGGGGAATTACTCTTGTGACCTGCGGACTCATAGTGTGTGCGTTTTTCTTCATGATCGGGTACCGCACAAGAATCATAATGATCCCACTATTCGTTCTGTGGGTCGGGTTCATGAGCATAAACACCTACGTACAAGACCAGAGCGACAACCTCACCCGAATGTCGTTCATATACCTGTTCTTCACCGCATTGAGCGATCGCTGGTCACTCGATGCCCGGCGACGCGAAAAATTCGCGAACCACAACGGCGCGAAAGCGAAGCAGCTATGGCGATTCCAGCAAGTTCTCCCCGCCCCCTTCACGAATCTGCTTCACAACTTGGCCGTAGCGATTTTGATCTGCCAATTGTGTTTCGTATACGCCTCAGGAGGACTCTTCAAAGCGGGAGGCGCTCCCTGGCAAAATGGGACCGCAGTTTATGACCCCATCCAAACCGAGCGATTCGGCACCTGGCCTGTTTTGAGCGATCTGGCGACGGCGTGGGGACCCGGTGTAGCAATCGCCACCATCGGAACCGTGCTCGTCCAAGCAACATTTCCATTCCTGATGCTCAATCGCTTCACCAGAATCTTTGCAATCATCGTCATCCTCTTCTTCCACATCGGCATCGGCATACTGATGGGCCTACCGTGGTTCTCACTCTCAATGGTTGCGCTCGACGCAATATTCATTCGTGATCGCAGCTGGAAGAAAGTGGCGATGCTCGTGCGGACGGCGTTCAAACGAGAGCTTCAGAATCATCATGCTGTCAATGAGGAAACACTCATGGAACAAAGCAGCTATTCGACTCCTGCACCTGCACCTGCACCTGAACCTGTACCTGAGCTCGTGAGATAGCTCACCCAAGCTTAACTGTCTGGCAACTCGAATCTCGTTCGATGCTCACTCAGTTCTACCCCTGACCGTTCAACCCGTTATCAACATAGCCATCAATCATGGAGGAAAATATATGTCGTTTCAAAAGTTTCTCGCTCCCGCAGGACTCGCCCTTGCGCTCGTCTTGACAGGATGTACGGACGGGAATGGTGCTCAGGACAAAGAGGTCAACTTTCCAAGTTCAGAACTTGGCAACCAAGCAAGTTGGGTGGTCTCTCAACTGAACTCTGAGCAGGGAGTCTCGGTCGAAGAACTAGAATCACGACTCTCTGACAAAGTCACGGAACAAATGAGCGCTGAAGAGCTTGGTTCCGTGCTTGAAAGTGACGTCGTGCCCGACGGACCTTTCACACTAGTGAGCTTTGAAGAGAAAGACGGAAAAGCACTTGCAGGTTTGAAGAATGAATCGGGCGAAGTGCTCCATATGAGCATTGCGGTCGACTCTGCCAACGGAAAGATCGATGGTGTCTACTTCAAAGCTGAGTAGATTCCTTCATCTAAATCAGATGACACAAAACTCGGTGAAAGCAGCGCGCAATGCGAATCCAGAGCATTAATTGGCCGCAGCATGAAATGCTGTAGATCAGTGGACGCAGTCGTAGTTGGGGCTGGCCCCAACGGACTCGCTGCGGCCTTGACATTGGCACAAAGAGGCCTTGAAGTTCAGCTGTTCGAGCGCGCAGGCGAAGTCGGCGGTGCATGCAGAACTGAGACCTGGGGTGACGGCTATCGTTCTGACTGGGGCGCTGCAGTGCATCCGATGGCTTTGGCCTCGCCATTCTTTAACAGCATTCAGCTTGCTGAACGACTGAAATTCTTCATGCCGGAGATATCTATAGCGCACCCATTGGAAAACAGAGCCGCGCTGGCTTGGAGATCCCTCGACAAGACCTCGCACGGATTAGGAGCCGACGGAGTTGCGTGGCGTACCTTAGTTGGGGGATTGGCACGCAACTCCGAATCAGTAGTGTCAAGTGTGCTTGACACGCCACTGCGGTTGCCCTTCCAGCCCAAAGCTGCAATGCAGCTCGCAAAGTCATCCCTTTTGACTCGGTGTGGAGCAGGGCTGAGAACTGAAGCAGGTCGAGCACTGTTGGCTGGAATCGTCGCGCACTCTGTGGGCGTACAACCGCGGTTAGGTGTCTCGGCGGCCGGAGTAGTACTTGCTTCTCTCGCACACAGTGTCGGCTGGCCAATACCCGCTTCAGGCTCAGGAGCTATCACGCAACTGTTAGCCCAAGACTTCTTGCAAGCAGGTGGCGTGATACATCTCAACGAGCACATCACGAAGTTGAGCGATTTGCCACACGCGAAGGCCTATCTGTTCGACACCTCCGCGTCAGACATGGTGTCTATTGCTGGCGACCGAGTCACCACAAGATATGCAAATGCGGCGGCAAGGGTCACGCCGGGGGACGCGGTAAGTAAAGTCGACCTCGTTTTGGAACAACCAATACCCTGGAAAGACGAACAGGTCGGACGCGCGGGAACTGTTCACGTCTGTGGCACCCAACGAGATGTGAGACTTGCAGAGTATGAGGTAAGCAAAGGACGACATGCGGAGAACCCCATGATTGTGCTCTCACAACCCTCGGCATTCGATGCTTCCCGCGCCCCGTCAGGTAAGCATGTAGTCTGGGCATACGCACATGTCCCAGCTGGATCGAACCTTCCACAAACCGAAACAATATTGCGGTCACTTGAAAGGTTCGCCCCGGGAACTCAAGATCTCGTGGCCGCCACAAGATCCACTACTGCGCGAGAAATTGGTACTCGAAATCCGGCTATGCCGGGCGGCGACTTTGCCTCGGGGGCGCTGACGCTCAGACAGGTTGTAGGCAGGCCAGTGCTGAGCGCCAACCCTTGGCAAGCGGGCAACGGGATCTACCTCTGCTCTGGCGCAGCAGCACCGGGACCCGGAGTTCACGGAATGGCCGGACACAGGGCGGCAGTGTCAGCGATCAAGAAAGTTTTCCACTGAGCCTCACCCTGCACGAAACGATAGATGGCCTGACTGCACGACCGAGCTACACAGAAACGCAATTCATTTTCTTAACACCTGTATAAAATCTCTCCCGTCGGCAGACTCTTATCCCATACTCTGAGCGTATGAGCACAATCAGTCGCATCACCGCAACCACCACGGCACTCCTTGCTTCAGCGCTGCTCGTCGCCGGGTGCGCTTCGTCGGCCGACGACGCCGAAACTGATCCGGTAACCACTCCCGAAGAAACGACACCCGGAACAGCAGGAGATAACCTCGACTTCGATATCGCGTGGCTCGATAATGGCCGCATGGTTGCGATTGTGACCGATGGTTCGTCATCCTGCGTTCCCGTTGCCGAAACTGTCACTACAGGCGGGCAGACCGTCACCGTGGAACTGAGCGAGGGAGAGTCAGACCAGGCATGCACGGCAGACCTCGTACCTCGAGCGAGTCTCGTAGCGCTTCCGCAAGGAATTGACCCGACAGCAGATGTCAAATTCAATGTGACCCTCGGCTCGGCCACCGGAGACGAAGACCTCGATGGCAATAGTGCGCTCACCGGTACACCGGGGGACTCGACTGATTATGCGCCATCAGCGGGTTGGTTCGATGACGATGCGCTCGTGCTACTCACCTGGGGGTCGTCTACCTGCCCCCCAGTCATCGACACGGTTGAGGCGAGCGGGAATGCTGGCACGGTTCAATTTGTGACGGAGGAGCGTGCGTGCACGATGGACATGACGCCTCGCGCAACAATCGTCGACTTTGGCGACATCGAAGATGGTGACGATGGCAGCCCGTTCGTACTCACCCTCGTCGGTGATGGACTCGACGCCAAGCTCGAGGTGATCGACAACTAGGAGCAACGACGAAACGCAAGTGCTAGCCATGGATAGTGGAGAGCGCTTGGAGGCGCTCGATCGCAATTTCGAGCGTCGCGTCATCCTTGACAAACGTGAAGCGCACCCAATTGCGTAAGAGACTCGCGGTCTCCGATCCATCGCGACAAAATGCTGACACCGGTACGCAAGCAACCCCAACCTCGCGGGGAAGCCAGCGCGCGAACGCCGCGGCATCGGGCACCTCATCGGTGAGAAACGCAGTCGCATCTGCGCACACAAAGTAGGTTCCAGCAGGTCGCACGGTGCGAAAACCGAGTGCGGAAAGCCCCGTGAGTAATCGATCCTTGCGCGACTCAAGCCGTGTTCGGAGTTCTGAAATGTCGCTTTCGCCAGCAAGCAGGGCTTTGGCGATCGCGGGTTGAAATGGGGCACCGCCGGAGTAGGTGAGAAACTGCTTGATCGCGAGCACGGCCTCGATTAGCTCGGCAGGGCCCGACACCCACCCGACTTTCCAGCCTGTGAGTGAGAACGATTTTCCCGCAGAAGAGATCGTAAGTGTCCGATCCCACATGCTCGGAAGCGTTGCGATCGGTACATGCTCAGCGGCATCGAATGTGAGGTGCTCGTATACCTCATCAGTGACCACGACGGCATTCACCCGATCAGCTTCGCGCGCAATCGCCTCAAGCTCTTCCTGGGAAAGCACGGTGCCCGTTGGATTGTGCGGAGAGTTCACCAAAATCACCCGGGTGCGCTCGGTCACCGTTTCGCGAAGCGCGCGTAAATCAAGGCGAAAGCCCTCCTCATGCGGGCGCAGGGGCACAGTCGTATGAACTGCGCCCGCCATCGCTATGGCCGCGGCGTGCGAGTCATAGAACGGTTCGAGTGTGAGCACCTCATTTCCACTGCCAGCAAGCGCGAGAATCGCGGCTGTGAGCGCTTCGGTCGCTCCCGCGGTGATGAGCACCTCGGTCTCTGGATCGAGCGAAATTCCATAACGCCGGTATTGATGCTCGGCGACAGCCTGACGAAGTGCGGCAATGCCTCGACCTGGCGGGTACTGATTTTCACCCGCCCGGATCGCCGAAACCGCAAGCTCGCGGATCCACTCTGGACCATCTTCATCAGGAAACCCCTGACCCAAATTTGCGGCGCCCGTCACATTAGCTAGGGCGCTCATCTCAGCGAAGACAGTTGGTTTGGTGGTTCCGTCCGGCGCGACCAGCCCGGTCGCCATCGCAACGTCTTTCCAGCGCTCACTCATTCTTCAAGACTATGAGGTCAGTGCGCCCACGAGAAGTGAAGGCCAACGTTAGTATCGATTCTGTGAGTCAAGCAACCGGGGGAGCGAAGCTGATTACTCCGCGCGCGCTCGGGCTCGTGGCACTCGGTGGTGGGCTCGGCACACTCGCGCGGTTTGCGCTTGGTGAGGCGATTCCAGCAGATCAACACCTCGTAATACTCGGCATCAATATCTTGGGTGCTTTCGTGCTCGGGCTCATCGCAATGTTGCTTGCTGGAAAGCGACCAAACGTTCTGCTGTTTGCCAGCACGGGCCTCTGTGGCGGCTTCACAACGTACAGCGCCTTCGCGGTGGGCGTGGCTGAGCTCGCATTGATGGGGCAAGGGCTTGCCGCGCTCGGTCTTGCGGTAGCTACCGTGGTCGGCGGCTTCATTGCGACTGGCCTCGGTGTGTGGATCGGCACCGCATTGCGCACACTCCGCTCGAGAGGCCAGCGATCGTGACTGCGGGAGTGCTTGAGATGCTCGCGGTCCTTATCGGTGGTGGTGTGGGATCAGCAGCGCGATTCTTCATCGATAGCGTCGTCACGCGCGGAGTCAGGCGCGGCCGGGGCGGAACCAACGCGTTTCCGTGGGGAATCACGGTAGTGAACTTGAGTGGATCGTTCGTACTCGGTCTACTCTTGGGGGCGGACCTCGTCTGGCCAGCTATCGGTGCCGGGCTGCTCGGCGGATACACGACCTTCAGCACCGCAAGCCTCGACACCGTCAGACTGCTGCGTGAGAAGCGCTACGTCGCTGCGGCAGGGAATGCCTTCGGTACCCTCGGCATCGCGGTGATTTTGGCAACGACAGGACTGCTTCTCGGTAGTTTCTGGCGCTAGATGTGCGACGTGAGAAGCTTCGGTTCGAACTGCATGCTTGGATGGGCGTAAGCGGTTTGGGCTTCGATCAGCTGGAGCTCACGCCGACCGGAGGCCAGCGTCTGCTCGAGCAATGCGAAGACGCTTGAAGCAGTACGGGCGAGAGACTCCTTGGGGTCCCCGGAACGCAGCAGGTGCGCGGTGAAGAGCGCGGCGGTGACATCTCCTGAGCCGTTTGCTTTGATGGGTAGCCGTGGTGTCTCCACGATCCACGCTTCGTCGCCTGTTACCGAGATCATCTCCATGACGTTATCGTGCGCGCGTTCAGGCCGCTCGACGCTGGTCACGAGTACACTTCGTGGCCCAATCTCTCGCATGCGGGATATGGAGTCGAGCGTTGACTCAAGGGTATCGGGTGAGGTTCCAGTCACGAACCCAAGTTCGAACTGGTTCGGTGTGACGAGATCCGCCTCGGGCACGACTCGATCACGAATCAGGCTCTGCACTTCTGGTGCGACGTGGCAACCCGATTTTGCGTTGCCGAGTACGGGGTCGCATGAGTACACTGCATTTGGACTGTGCTGCTTCACTCGGGTCACGGCGTCAAGGATCGCGTCTCCGATGTCGTCGCCGCCCTGGTATCCCGAGAGGACGGCATCGACATCTGCAAGGCCACCTCGCTCCTCAATACCGGTGACGATCTCGCGGATGTCGTCACCCGAAAGGTGCGGACCCCTCCAGGAACCGTATCCAGTATGGTTTGAGAAACACACCGTCGATATCGGCATGACCTCGATGCCGATCCGCTGTAGCGGGAACACCGCAGCTGAATTGCCTACGTGACCGTACGAAACTGAGGATTGGATCGAGAGTACGCGCATATTCCGATACTCCCATTGGTCCACTTAGTGAACCAATTCATAATACTTTAAGTGAACCAAATGTGAGTGGTGGGTCGAGCGTTTTCATCGACCCTGCGCGAGATGCGAGGATTAAAAGCATGAGTGAGTTCCCTCAAACCGTGGGTGCCGGACGATACGCACCGAGCCCATCCGGTGACCTGCATCTCGGTAACCTGCGAACCGCTCTGCTGGCCTGGCTTTTTGCGCGGTCGAGCGGCCGAAGCTTTCTCATGCGCATTGAAGATTTGGATCGAGCGCGTGACGCAGGATCCGCTGAACCCCAGCTCAATGACCTTCGCGCGATAGGCCTCGACTGGGACGGCGATCCTGTGCTGCAGTCTGACCGACGTGAGGACCACGAACAGGCAATCGCGACACTGCAAGCACGTGGCCTTGTATACGAGTGCACGTGCACGAGAAAAGACATTTTGGCCGCTCCCAGCGCGCCCCATTCGCCGCCCGGGGCATACCCGGGCACCTGTCGAGATCGCACGGAGGAAGAACGGGCAGAGGCCCGCGACCGAATTGCGCCGAGGCTACCCGCGCTCAGGCTGCGGGTGCCTGAGGCAACCGCCGCACCCACTTTTGTCGACCAGATTTTGGGGCAAACGCAGGGTGAGATCGATGATTTCGTACTGAAGCGAGGCGACGGCACGATCGCTTACAATCTCGCGGTGGTTGTTGATGACGCTGCAATGGGGGTGGATCAGGTCGTGCGAGGCGACGACCTTGCTTCGTCGACCCCTCGGCAGATCTTGCTGCAGCGGTTGCTGGAGCTCCCGTCACCGCCTGATATTAAATATGCGCATGTGCCGCTCGTGCTTGGCCCGAGCGGAGCGCGACTCGCAAAGCGAGACGGGGCCGTCACCCTGCGCGATCTGAAAGCAGCAGGCGTAAAGCCGGACCTGGTCCGCGCCAAGCTTGCTCAGACGCTCGGCCTCGCGCGCCCGGGTGAAACCCCGACCATGGCGCAATTGCTTGAGCGCTTCGATCCACCCAGCCTGCCGCGAGAACCTCACACCTGGAGCGAGGATCTCATCGCGAGTGGAACTTAATCGCCGAACGCCTTAGCGCTTGAGAGCGCGAATGACACGCGCGAGCGCACGACCAGCAACGCACACAAATGGCACCGCGACAGTGAGCAGAGCGATGATATTTGGCTCGAACCTCGTGTAACCGTCACGCGTGACGTAGGCGCCAACGGGAAGCGAAAGACCGCCTCCACCGCCTCCAGAGCCCTCGCCCTGAACGGTGGTGTTCGGGCCCGACCCGCCACCCTCGCCACCGCCAAAACCGTACCCGGAGATAGCGACCGGCATGACCACCGTGCCATCCATTTCTACGGGTTCTCCGTACGCTGTGCGTACGCCAGACTGTGTGACCGTCTCTGCAAGCTGCTTCGTGAGATTCGACATACCGAAAGCCTACTCCGAAGCGCCGTTCTGCGGCAGAGGAGAAGTTGGCTTGGGCCGCTTCGGTTCAATGTTGTCGCCAGATGACACGTGCTTGAGCCTTCGTATCACCCAGGGAACGAGGTGTTCACGCGCCCACACCACATCCTCCTTGCGGGCCGCGCGCCAACTCTGTTGCGGCACCTCGGGCGGATCGAGTGGCTCCAGCGTGTTCGGAATATTGAGGGTTTCGAGCGCTGCCCTCGCAATGGTGTGATGCCCAAGCGCGTTCATGTGGAGCCGATCACCAGCCCAATACCTGCTGTCCTGAAGCTCTTCGATCGCCCACTGATCTACCACATAGCAGTCGTTCCGCTTCGCGACCTTGCGCACATTCTCGTTGAAAATTGCGACCTTGCCACGAATCGATCGAAACACTGGCTGAAACGCAACGTCGACGCCAGTGAAGATCAACACCGTGGCACCGGCATCACGGGCTTGAGAAACGATGTGCTCGAGCTTCGCCGCAACCGCATCGGGGTCACTGCCTGGGCGGATCACGTCATTACCGCCGGCGCACACGCTGAGGAGGTCTGGCCGAAGCTCGAGTGCAGTGTCGAGCTGCTCGACAGTAATCTGCTGAATGAGCTTGCCTCTCACCGCGAGGTTCGCGTAGGCGAGGTCTGAGTTATGTGCTGCGAGCACCTCTGCAAATCGATCCGCCCAGCCGCGCAGACCCCCGGGACTCTCGGGGTTCGGGTCACCGAGCCCCTCGGTGAAGGAATCTCCAATGGCGACGAATCGCGACCAAGGCAACTCGATCTGACTCTGTAGTTCTCCGGGCACCCTGCTCGGCTCCTTTGTATGAAGTTCGGTAAATTGCTGCGTGAACTGCGTACGTTCACAGCTCACCTCAGCAGTGAGGCACACTCAAGCTTTCACGGGTATTCTAGAACGTTGTGACTGAGTTGGCAGAAGATGAGCGGCCCATTCCGGGCACCTTCGCCGCCGAACACCTTCCTCCCGCGTATCCTGATCGTGCCGCGCGTGGTACTGCTGGGAGCCTTCGTGCGTGGCAGGAGGAGGCGATCCGCCTCTACTTCGAAGAAGAACCGCGAGACTTTCTCGCATCAGCAACCCCCGGCGCAGGAAAGACAACGTTTGCGCTTCGCCTCGCCGCGATGTTGCGCGGCAGCCACACCGTTACGCAAATAGTCGTCGTGGCTCCCACTGAGCACCTTAAAGTGCAGTGGGCAGATGCGGCAGCACGAGCGGGAATCAGGCTGAATCCGCGGTACTCGAACAGCGACGGCCTAGCGTACGGCAGCCACTATCACGGTGTGGTGGTGACCTACGCCCAGGTCGCGATGAAACCGGTGCAGCATCGCCGCCTCACGGAGCACGCCGACACCCTGGTCATTCTCGACGAGGTGCACCACGGCGGCGACGCTCTGAGCTGGGGCGACGCAATTCGTGAGGCGTACGGTTCAGCCAAACGCAGGCTCTCGCTCACCGGCACGCCGTTCAGGTCAGACGAGGCGCCGATTCCATTCGTTCAGTACGCGCCGCAGGGTGATGGATCGCGTATTTCGCTCACCGACTACGACTATGGGTACGGGCGCGCACTTGCCGACGGTATCGTGCGCCCAGTGATCTTCATGGTCTACGCCGGCAAAATGCGGTGGCAGACCTCAGCTGGTGAGGAGATGGAGGCGCGCCTTGGTGAGGGAAACACCAAGGATGTCACGTCGCAGGCCTGGCGCACCGCACTCGATCCGATGGGCGACTGGATCGCCAAGGTGCTCAGAGCGGCGGACCGAAGGCTTACCGAAGTTCGCACGCATATTCCTGACGCGGGAGGACTCGTCATAGCGACTGACCACGCCGCGGCGAAAGCGTATGCGACGATGCTCGCGAAGATCTCGGGGGAGGAAGTCGCACTCATCCTGTCAGACGACGCTGGGTCGTCGGCGAGGATCGACGAGTTTTCTCGCGGTGACTCCCGATGGATGGTTGCGGTACGCATGGTCTCGGAGGGCGTCGATGTGCCGAGGCTCGCAGTCGGTGTTTACGCGACGAGCTTTTCGACGCCGCTCTTCTTCGCCCAGGCAATTGGTAGGTTCGTGCGTTCGCGGAGGAGGGGCGAAGTTGCCTCTGTGTTTATCCCGAACGTGCCGCCACTCATGCAACTGGCTGCGCAGCTCGAGAAGGAGCGCAATCACGTTCTTGAGGGGCCGAAGAGCGCTGAAGAGATGTGGGATGCGGAGGCCGCGCTCATGCAGGCCGCAGAACGTGAAGATTCGGCGTCATCAGAGCTCGTCGACGACGGGTTCAAGTATGAAGCGCTCGAATCAGATGCCCACTTCGACCGGGCCGTATTCGACGGCGCCGAGTTCGGCGGGTACGCCGAGGTGGAAAGTGAGGAGGAACTCGATTTCCTCGGGTTCCCAGGCATTCTCGAACCGCAAGAGGTGCGTGCTCTGTTGCAGCAGCGCCAATCGCGTCAGGCAAAACGCAGCGCGACGAAGCAGGGAATTCTTGAACACGCGCCCGACCGAGCAGAAGCCCCTGACGCGTTGCACCGAACACTCGGTGAGCAACGCAAACTCCTGAGCAAGCTTGTCGGTATGTATGCCCGGGTGAGCGGTGAACCTCACAAAGACATTCACAATGAGCTGCGTCGCACCTGTGGTGGACCAGCCGTTGCGCAGGCCTCGGTCACGCAAATTCAAAAGCGGATCGACACGCTGCGAAACCGGCTCAGGCCCTGAGGCGTGAGTACAGCCCACGCGCGCTCTGGCGCGAGCTTCAATCATTGTTACTGTGTCGGATCGGCGACACTCGCGGAAGCTGAACAGGATTCGCAGCAACTAAGCAATTCATGCTAAGTTATTCTCTGTTGCCCGGGAAGATCCGGAAACACGTTCGCGCGGATGGCGGAATTGGTAGACGCGCTAGCTTGAGGTGCTAGTGCCCGTATTAGGGCGTGGGGGTTCAAGTCCCCCTTCGCGCACGAATGGAAAAAACTCCTGATCGATCAGATCAGGAGTTTTTTCGTTTGCCCGGGAACGGGCAGGTGCCGCCTAGCTTTCTTGCTTTGCGATGCGCTCGTGGAGATAGGGAAGCGGATCAATCGGTGTGCCGTTCAGTTTGAGCGCAAGGTGCAAATGCGATCCAAACGAGAGACCGGTATTGCCTACGCGCCCGACTTCGTCGCCGATGACAATCTCATCTCCGATTGCATAGCTGTGTGAGTCGGACTGCATGTGACAGTAGCGGCTAGTGAGGGTGCTTCCATTGGCGATCAGGTGCTGTACTTTTAACGAGAATCCGCAGCCATCGGTTGCGTATCCGGCCTCTATGACGACCCCTGAACCAATTGACTTGACCGGGGTGCCATCGGCTGCAGCGAAATCTTGTGCGTCGTGAAACTGTTCCACTGGCGCGGTGCGGTACGCAAACCCGTCGGTGAGCGGCCAATCTTTGTCAAAAGGAAGTCGAAATTCGGTGGGCTCGAGCATAGCCGGGTCGAGGAGACCCGCCTCTGTTGAGAGTGCTGTGAGGCCACTTAAGTCAAGTCCTACGTCGGTGGTTCCAATTGCATCGAGCACACCAGCACCACCGACAGCGTCGGCGCTGAGTAGGTGCTGTTCGGCTGCCGAAGCAGGCGTACCGCCAACGTCTGCAATGGAAATTGCTGGCAGGGTGGTCGACACTGCGAGGAGGCCGATGCAAGCGACGGCGCTGGCTGAGATGAATGGTTTCTTGAACCACTGGGTGGGCGTTCGCTCGGCGTCAGGGGTACCGGGAGTGTAGTCCGGACGCGGGGTCAGGTACTCTTCAGACAGGGAATGCTTCATTAAATCGCAGCGAAAAGCGCCGAGTCACCTCCAGGGTTATTTGTGCAACGGTAGCAGTGCTGAGTGGGAAGTGTATCTGCGCAATTCTCCGACCTTCACCACAACCACACCAATAATAATCAGGGCAGCCCCGGCCCATTGCAGTCCGGTAGGCACAATAGACAACAGCACGATCGTCCAGAAAATTCCGAAGAGAGGTTCGGAGTACCCTGTGAAGCTCGAGACAGTTGCTCCGAGCCGTCGAGATGCTGCGACGCCAAGCAAATATGCGAGGACTGTTGAGATCAACACCATGGCGGTCACAACAGTCCACGGCGACAACTCAACTCCAGCAAGTTCTGTTGGATTCGCAGTGATGGTGAAGGGGAGTACCCCGGCCCCAATCGCGACAGCAAGCATCACTGTCGCAAGCACCAGCCCCAGGCCAACAAACGGAAGCGTTGGGATTCCGTGGTCGCTCGTCGCTCCCGTCGCATAGTAGGCGGCGTTTCCTGCTGCGGCAACGAGTGCGAACAACACTCCGAGCGGATGCAGCGTGACTCCCGCGATGACCCCTGATACTGCGACGACTCCGAGCACCGCAATTGCTGCTCCCAGCATGGTCAGGCGCGATGGAGCTCTGCGACTTCGAGCCCAGATCCACAACATGAGCATTACCGGGCCGGTGAATTCAATGAGCAGAGCCAGGCTCGGTGCTATGAACTGAACGGCGAGGAAGAATGCGAGTTGGCAGCCGGCGACCGCAAGTGCCCCGAAAAGAAGTAACTGCAACCAGGCGCGACGCACGAGATGCCATCGGCCCGCATAATCACGAGCGTGGGCCAAAACAGCACAAGTGCCGAGCAGGTGATGCGAGCGGTGGTCGCGGCTCCCGCCGACCACCCGGCAGACATCAGTGCGCTCGCGAATATGCCAGACAGGCCGAAGCTTGCCGCCGAACCGACGGCAAGAACGAAACCCGAAGCGGAGGCCGACCGCAGGGGAGCAGTCGAGCGATACTGAGAACTGCTCACGATTCACTAGGCTACCGTCTCCGAATGCTCAGGGAGCACTTCCTCAAGGGCATCAGCGAGCGGTTCCGTTAGCATCTCGGTGTATGCCCAGTTCAAGTGGTGGGAATCTCTATACACGAGCACTCCACCAATCACAGGCGGGCAGTCGTCGTCTACGACTAGATAGTCATTCATACTGATGAGCTCGGCGCGCTCGCTCGATGCGGCGGCATCGCTCAGTGGATCGTCGCCCAGCGCATCCTTGGCAGGCTCTGCGCACGATGTTGCGGCCGTTTCGCCCTCCTCTGTCACACACCTCATGAGATCCTCTTGCAACTCTGGCGTGTCTTCGATCGCGACCACGGTTCCGACTGTCTCTGGCAGCTCGTTCCATCGGCGCTCATAGCCCTCCGCGGCGGCCTCCTGCCACTTCGAAGCTGAGTTGCTGACGACCTTGTTTGCTGCCTTTGCCGAGGTGACCACGGCATCAACCTGAGGCTCCTGCTCAAGTTCTTCGAGTACTTCGGCGTTCCAATCCAGGCAGTCCTGCCTGAGTTCTGCGCGCTTTGGTTCGCCGAACGACACAAAGTCACGTTCTGCCGAGGTGAAGGGACACGAGGCCTTCGCCATAACAATGAGGCGCCAATTGTTCTGTTCGGCAATGCGCTTGAGTGGTGTGAGCCACTGTTCAGCATGGGAGTCTCCGACGAGGGCAATCGTGCGAATCGCCGTGCCGGGCTCTGCGCCGTATGTGCACTTGCGTACCTGTGCGCCCTCGAGATCGCTGAGGCAGCGCTCGGGCGCCTGGTCAGCGAGCGCGGGTTCAGGTATAGGCAACTGAAGTGGGGCCGGATCACATCCTGAGTCCGAATTGAGTGATGTCGCGCCGAGGCACTCCGTAGGATTCGCTACGATGCTCGCGACTCGATCTCGTTCCGTGACGATCTGACGGTCGACAGAACCCAGTGAGACGATTGGAACTGCGAGCATGGCCGCAACACCGACTGCCGTAACCGCAAGCGTGCGCTTGTTCGACCAAGCCTTGCTGAAGCCAGTTCGAAATGGGTCTTCGACCGCAATTTTTGAGAGGTGTGCGAGCACGAGCGTCGCCGTAATGACTGTGAGTGTGCCAAGCACCCCAAGGCTGCCTCCAAACGCAAAGGGGAGGAGCACGATGAGTGGGAAGTGCCACAGGTAGGCACCGTAAGAAATGTCGCCAAGCCACTGCATGGTCGGGCGTGCGAGTAGGGGCTGTGGTGACCAACGGGTCTCCGGTTCTGCCGCCACAATGATCAGAGCGGTTGAGATGACAGGGAGCAGTGCGATCCACCCGGGAAATGGGGTCGCGTCTGAGAACGTCACCACCGATGCCCCGATACCAATGAGGCCGAGCCAGGCCATGGCGGATCGCGCCGAAGGAGTGAGCCACCGCTCGAGGCGCGTCATCACGCGAGATGTGGGCAGTGCGCACGCGATGAGCCCGCCGATCGCAAACTCCCAAGCCCTAGTGGGCGTCACAAAGTAGGCGGCTTGTGGATCCACTGTAGTGAGCACGACTGAGGTGATGAATGACGCGATAGTAACGAGCGCAACGAGCATAGTGAGATTCTGGAGGAAGCGGGGAAACCGATCTCCCGTACCGTTATCGCTTCTGCGCGAACGCCTGAGCAAAACCAGCGCGACCACCGCAATGAGCGGCCATACGATGTAGAACTGCTCTTCAACGGACAGCGACCAGAAGTGCTGTACAGGTGATGCCCACGTCTCAGCAGCCGAGTAGTCGACTGACTGCGCTGCAAGTACCCAGTTCTGTGCGTATCCGGCAGAGGCCGCAACCTGTGTGAGGAAGGCTGGGCGCAACCCCAGAGGTGCGATTGTCCAGACCGCGAGAACCGTCACGAGAAGTACGAGAAGTGCGGCCGGGAGTAGCCGCTTCGCTCTTCGAGCCCAGAATCTTGGGAGATCGATGCGACCGCTCGTTTCTGCTTCTCGCACCAGTTGGCCGGTAATGAGAAAGCCGGAGATGACAAAGAACATATCGACGCCGACATACCCGCCGGGAAGTGTGGCCGGATTGAGGTGATAAACAACGACAAGCGCGACGGCGATGGCGCGAAGACCCTGGATGTCTCGTCTTGTTTGCTGCTTCGCTGCCTGTCTCATTGTCATTCACCGCCCCACTTTTGGTGAGTCGCTCTCTACTCAGACTACATAACGAAACGGTAACAGCCATGCACCTGCTGGGGTTCTGTGCAGCTTCACAGGGTCACAGAAAGTGGGTGGATCAACCGTTTCCACGTACTCGTGAACCGGGCTAGGCTGAATTGTATGGAACCAGGATTCGAAGACTCGCTGTCGGAGACGGCGCGTATCGCGCGAGATCTGATTCGTATTGACACCTCGAACCGAGGCGGTGGAGATGCGGAGCCCGAGCGGCCAGCCGCCGACTACGTGGCCGCATACCTCAGTGAACTCGGCCTGGAACCCACAATTATTGAGTCTGCGCCGGGACGCGCGAGCGTGATTACTCGAATTGAGGGACGAGAGCCTGAGCTTCCAGCCCTCGTGCTGCACGGTCATCTCGATGTTGTTCCCGCAGATCCTGCGAACTGGAGTGTCGACCCGTTTGCGGGCGTCATTAAAGACGGGATGCTCTGGGGGCGCGGGGCCGTGGACATGAAAGACATGGACGCGATGATGCTCACCTCGGTCGCGGAGATTCTGCGCAGCGGCGATAGGCCGCGCCGCACGATCATCCTCACATTCTTTGCCGATGAGGAGGCCGGGGGTGGGTTGGGGTCGCAATTCCTGGTCGAGAACCATCCCGAACTGTTTGCCGGCGCGGGCACCGCGATTAGCGAGGTTGGCGGATACTCAATAGATGTTTCCGGTGAGCGTGCGTACCTCATTCAGACCGGAGAAAAAGCGCTTGATTGGATCCGCATTCGCGCGCGCGGCACAGCGGCACACGGCTCGCGACTCTGGCCAGACAATGCGGTGACCCGCATAGCGGAGGCAGTCGTTGCGCTTGGACGAAAGCAGTGGCCGGTGGGCCTCACAAACACCACGCGTGAACTCATTGCGGCGCTCGCCGAGATTCTCGGCGAGGATCCACAAGAGGTGAGCCCCACAGAGCTCATCATGAGCCTTGGCTCAGGCGGCGGCTTCATTCAGGCGAGCCTGCAAACCACGACGAATCCAACCGTTCTGCAGGCCGGCTATAAGCACAACGTGATCCCTGACACTGCTGAAGCGCTGATTGATGTGCGCGCACTGCCGGGGGAGCAGGAACTCGTGCGAAGCCAGCTCCAAGAGATCGTTGGCGACGACATCGAGATCGAGTACCTCACGAGCGGCATTGGTTTTGAGGTGCCGTTCGAAGGCGAAGCCATCGACGCAATGAAGGCTGTGCTCGAGAAACACGATCCCGGTGCAAAAGTCTTACCGTATCTACTTTCGGGCGGAACGGACAATAAGTGGCTCTCGATGCTCGGCATCACCGGGTACGGGTTTGTTCCACTTCGATTGCCAAAGGACCTCGATTTTCCGGGAATGTTCCACGGCGTTGATGAGCGGGTGCCACTCGACGCACTCGACTTCGGGCATCGCGTGCTCGTTGACCTGCTTCGCACCTATTAACACTTGGCGAGTCTCGTTGAGCTATTCTTGACGGCGGCTCGCAGCAGTCTGCGTGTCTTGCGACGGCAGGGAAGGCCAGTTACACCACATGGGAATTTTTGAGGCGATCATCCTCGGTATTGTCCAAGGACTCACCGAGTTCCTTCCGGTCTCATCGAGCGCTCACCTGCGGGTAACGAGCGAATTGATGGGTATTGGTGACGCTGGTGCGGCGTTTACCGCGATCACTCAAATTGGCACCGAGGCCGCGGTCATCGTCTTCTTCTGGCGAGACATCGTGCGCATTATCGGCAAGTGGTTTCAGTCGCTTTCTGGCAAGACCGTGCCGCGAAATGATCCTGATGCGCGCATGGGCTGGTGGATCATCCTCGGTACCATTCCGATCGTTGTGCTTGGGCTCCTCTTTCAAGACCAAATTGAGAGCACCCTTCGCTCGCTCTGGTTTGTCGCGATCTCACTCATTGTGTTCGGTCTTCTGCTGGGGGTAGCGGATCGTGTCGGGAAGCGGACCCGCCCGCTCGAAAAGCTCACCTGGAAGCACGGCCTGTTCTACGGACTCGCACAGTCGCTCGCACTTATCCCCGGCGTTTCGCGCTCTGGAGGGACGATCACCGCGGGCTTGCTCATGGGGTACACCCGCGAGGCGGCGGCCCGTTATTCGTTCCTTCTGGCTATCCCCGCAGTCCTTGGATCAGGGTTTTATCAGGTGTTCAAGGTCATCAGGTCTCCGGAAGGACAGGCTCCGATGAGTCTGACACTTATTGCCTCAGTGGTCGCTTTTGTCGTCGCGCTCGTCGTCATCGGTGTGTTTATGAGGTATATCTCGAAGGGCAGCTTCATGCCGTTTGTGGTGTATCGGGTACTGCTCGGAGGAACAATCATCGTGCTGTTGCTTACTGGGATACTTACCCCCGGCGGTGAAGTTGCAGCACAGGCAGTGACAGGAGTCGCAGAGTGAGAACGTGGACCGCGCCGGTTGTTCCGAAACTACCCGGAGAAGGAACTGCGCCAAAGCTCTATAACACCGCGTCAGGTCGTTTTGAACACCCTGCCATTCAAGATGGTCGGGCGACGCTCTATGTGTGCGGCATTACGCCGTACGACGCCACGCATCTCGGTCACGCGTTCACCTACCTCACCTTCGACATCATGCAACGAGCGTGGATCGATGCTGGCATCGAGACGGTTTATGCGCAAAACATCACCGATATCGACGACCCACTGCTCGAACGCGCAAATGCGACGGGCGTCGACTGGAAAGATCTTGCCGACGAGCAGGTCGGGCTCTTCCGATCGGACATGCACAGACTCGGAATGATTCCGCCGGCGAAATATACCGCTGTCACTGAGGTTATTGATGAGATCGCTTACGGTGTGAAGCAATTGGTCGAGCGAGGGTATGCCTACAGCGTTCCGACGCCCGAATCAGATGGCGACGACATCTACTTTGATATTCGGGCGGCCTCGTCGACCTCTGAGTGGCGACTCGGCGACGTCGCACCGTTCGAGCGGGCCCTCATGGAAACTTTCAGCGCCGAACGCGGTGGCGATCCGGAGCGTGAGGGAAAGCGGGACCTACTCGATCCGCTGCTGTGGCGCGCCGAGCGAGAAGGTGAGCCGAGCTGGGATTCACCGGTGGGCCCCGGCCGACCGGGGTGGCACATTGAGTGCTCGGTCATTGCTCGCAGAGATCTCGGTGAGCTTTTCACGGTTCAGGGCGGCGGCGAAGATCTTGTGTTTCCGCATCACGAATTTACGGCCGCGCACGCGACCGCAATCTCTGGAAAGCCGCTCGCTCACGCGTACTGTCACGTTGCCCTCGTCTCGTATGAGGGACACAAGATGTCGAAGTCTCGGGGCAACCTAGTATTCGTCTCCAAGTTGCTCGATGGCACCAATGGCACACCGGCCGCAGACCCCTCTGCGATTCGATTGGCATTGCTAGCGCACCACTATCGCACCGAATGGGAGTGGTTCGACGGTGAACTTGCGCAGGCTGACAGGCGACTGGCTGCGTGGAGATCGGGCCTCACCAAGGTGAGCGACGATCCAAAGTCGGCGAGTGCAGTTATTCAGCAGCTGCGCGCGGCACTGGCAAACGATCTCGACACCCCGGTGATGCTTGCGATTCTTGATGCGGCCCTCGACCAGGGTGTGGATCGGCCTGATCTCATTGCCGATGCCACGCAGGCGCTCCTGGGGGTCACCCTCTAGGTGACCGAGCCCGGTCTGCGCACCTTGCCGATACGGCCCTAGCTCGTCGGTGGAGAATCCTTAGGTGGGGCATCCTTCGGAGGGTCATCGCCTTCCGAGCCTTCGTTTTCTGAAGGCTCGTCATTCCCCACGCCTTCGCTCTCACTGCCTTCGTGCTCTGCGTTCTCCTGGCCCGCGTCAGCCTCACGATTCTCAATGATCTCGTGATCCGCTCGCATGTGCGGAATGATGTCGCGGTCGCGCTCGAGAAACTTTTCAAACTCTGCGGCGAGCGCGTCACCAGTCGTTTCGGCCGCGAGGGCTTCGTCTCGCGCGTCTTCGAGGCTGCGAATGTAGCGCGTCATGTCGTCATCATTCGCTGCAATGCGGTTGATGTTGCTCTCCCACTCGGTTGCTTGAGAGAACAGCTCTCCGCGTGGAATGACGATGTCGAGGAGTTCTTCGAGTTTGTCGAGTATGGCGAGTGTCGCCTTTGGTGAGGGGGCTGAGTGCACGTAGTGAGGTACCTGCACCCACAGCGAGACAGCTTCAATGCCGGCAGCCTCAAGGGCGATGTCGATTGCCGAGGTAATTCCGGCGGGACCTTCGTAGTTGCTCTTAGAAGCCCCATAGCGTTCTTGGGCGGCTTCACTCTCTGAGTAGAGGTTCGCAATGATCGGTCTCGAGTGTGGGGCGTCTGAGTACATCGATCCGAGTAGCACTACGAGATCTACAGCCCACACTTCGGCGAGTTCAACGACCTCGTCTGCGAAGTTCTCCCAGTCGCGGCTGGGTTCGACACCGGGCATAAAGTACAGATCGAGTACTGGGGACCCGTCGAGACGGGTGATCATCTCTGCATCGACAACTGATTCAGAGGGTGCCTGGCCTGGGCGATGTACCGTGCCATAGAGTCTCGTGTCTGGCCATTCGAGCGCTCTGCGACCGTCTTCGTTTCGGAAAATTTTTGGGCGCTGCATCTGCAAGTCGACAAAGCCTTCGCCGCCAATGATGTGTAGCAGCTCGGCGCCTTGCAGGCTGATGAGGTGCTGTAGCGCTTCCGAAGTGGCGTCACCCGCATCGCTCCAGCCTTGAAAAGCGACAATGAGTGCGCGAGGCGTTGCAGTAGGGTCGGCGGAATCATTCACACTTCCCAGGATAGTCGGAACGAATCAGTAGAATGGTGCGAATGACCACTGCTCCAGCACATATGTTTCCCGCCGCGACGCTGTGGGACATGGATGGCACGATCATCGATTCAGAACCACTCTGGCTCGGGGCCGAGGTACGTATGCTCGAGCGCTATGACATTGCGGTGCCGAGTGATATCCATGAGCGACTCGTGGGCCAGGGCCTCACGACTGCCGCCCGAGTGTTTCAGACGCTCGGTGTGCCGCTGTCCGTCGAAGACATTGTGAATGAGTGGGCGAATGGTGTGGTGGCCGGGCTCGCCGAGACCGGTCCGTTGTGGATCGAGGGTGCGTTAGAGATGCTCGAATCATTCCGGGCATTTGACGTTCCGAGCGCACTTGTCACGATGTCGGTAAGGCCGATTGCGGAGGCCGTGGTTGAGCTGCTGCCTGCAGGAACATTTCAGGCGATCATCACTGGCGATGATGTTGAGTTTGAGAAACCTCACCCCGATCCATACCTTCGAGGGGCTGCTGCGTTGGGAGTCGAGGCTCGACACTGCATCGCGTTCGAAGACTCCCCGCCCGGAACTGCTGCTGCAGCAGCATCTGGGGCCTTTGTTTTTGGGGTTCCAAATCTTCTGTCGCTCGACGGGAGCGACGCGCATCTCGTGTTGCCCACGCTGAGTGGCATGGATGCTCGGCAGGCGGGCTCGCTGTGGCAACAACACCGTTCATAAAAGAGGAGACGAGATAACGTGTCAGAACTTCACACGCCAGCGTTGCGGGGAGCGTTCGTCTATGGTGATCGCGTAAAACTTACCGGGCCCAAAGGTCGGCTCAATACCTTTACCCTCGAAGTTGATGGAGAGTTTCACAGCCACCGAGGAATTCTTCGGCACGATCAAATTGTTGGTCTGCCTGATGCTTCGGTCGTGACGAACTCGAGTGGCGAAGAGTACCTGGCGTTGCGGCCGCTCCTCACCGACTTCGTGATGTCGATGCCTCGTGGCGCCGCAATCGTGTATCCGAAAGACGCTGCACAGATCGTGTCGCTTGCCGATATTTTCCCGGGTGCTCGTGTCGTCGAGGCCGGGGTTGGGTCGGGGGCGCTATCGCTGCACCTCCTGCGAGCAATAGGTGCTGAGGGGGAGTTGCACTCGTTCGAACGCAGAGAAGAGTTCGCTGAGATCGCGCAAGCGAATGCTGTGGCGTTCTCGGGCAGCATGCCGAAGAACTGGACGGTGCGTGTGGGCGATCTGCAAGAATCGTTGCCCTCGGCGCTCGAAGACGGCTCAGTGGATCGGGTGGTACTCGACATGCTCGCGCCATGGGAGTGCGTTGATGTAACTGCGAATGCGCTCGCGCCTGGTGGCGTAGTGATTTGCTACGTTGCAACGGTGACCCAGTTGTCTCGCACTGTTGAGGAGTTCCGGCGCTCGGGTCTCTTTACTCACCCTCAGGCTTCTGAAACGATGGTTCGCGGCTGGCACGTCGAAGGCCTTGCCGTGCGACCCGACCACCGTATGGTGGCGCACACCGGATTCCTTGTTACCGCGCGCAAACTTGCCCCGGGCACGGTTCTGCCGAGCCTGAAGCGTCGTGCCTCGAAGAGTGATTTCTCTGACGAAGACATGGCAAGCTGGCTTCCTGACATGGGTGCGGGGGAAGAATCTGAAACTTGGACCGACGAGGCCGTTGGTGTTCGCTCGAAGAGCGACAAAGTACTTCGCAAGAAGGTACGCTCGGCCCAAAAAATTGCTGACCAGCGAATGCAGGATGAGCCCGGCGCGTAAGCGGGCCTAGTTCAGTTTGCATTCGGTAGGATGGGCAAGTTCGCATTTGAAAGGTGTTCCATGCTTCGTCGCATCGTTCCGGCGGTTTTTGCCACTGCAATTGTCGCCGTAAGTCTCACGGCCTGCAGCTCATCTGATGCTGTCGAAGTGAATCGAGGCGATTGCACTGCGATGCTTGGGGCCGGAGCAGTTACAGAGAACGTTGTTCTCCTCGGTGGGTACGGTGAAGATCCACAAATTTCGATACCCGCTGAGACCGAAATTACGGTTACGCAGCGCTCGATCGTAGATAGCTCAGGGGCTGTCTCGGGCACGCGTGTTGCTGACGAGGGATCTCTCGTGTCCGTGAATTACGCGCTGTACGATCAGCAGACTGGCGAACAGCTCATCCAAAGCGATGGCTTCGGGAACGGCGATTCAAACGAGTTCTTCATTATTTCGGCGGAGGCCGCGAACCCACTGAGTGAGGCCTTGCGTTGCACGGTTGCTGGGGAGCGAGTTGTGCTGGCCATTAGCCCTGGTGATGCTGCTGGTCTGTCTCAGCAGCTCGGTGGAACCGAGGACGCGGGTGTGATCGCAGTATTTGACGTCAGCGATGTCTCGGGTCAGTCGGTCGAGGGACGTGCGCTCGGGCTTCCGAACGGGTTCCCCGCTGTAGTCACTGACGCTAATGGTCAACCCGGCGTTGTGCTTCCGCCACGAGACGCACCCGTCGGATCCACTTCTGCGGTGCGAATCGCGGGTGACGGTGCTGAGGTACACGCCGATAGCCGAGTTCTCGTGCAGGTACTCATTGTGGGCTGGGATGGAAACATCGTGAGCAATACCTGGGGGCAGTCAGGCCCGCAAATGTTGCAGGGTGAAGAAGAAGCTACCGCGGGTGGCGTGAACTTCCGCTCCGAACTCACAGGCAAGAAGGCCGGCTCGCAGGTCGTCATCACCGAGGGCGGAGACGACGCTCGCGTCATTGTTGTCGACATACTCGCAGTCGGATAATGCGGATCACCAGTGGCCCGTTCACAGGTCTCTAGCGAAGAGCGAATCTTCAGTCTCGTGCTCGCACTTGTGGCGAGTACGAATGGATTGACTAAACACGAGCTACTCTCGTCGGTCTACGGATACGCAGATCGGTACAACGATGCAGGACAGCGGGTCGCGCTCGATCGCCAATTCGAACGAGACAAAGAACAACTCCGTAGCCTCGGCATTCCGGTCGAAACTATCGATTCCCCCGGTGAGCCGGGCAACAACCATCTAGCGCGATACCGGGTTCCCAAGACCGCGCTCGAAGTACCCCACGGACTCGAGTTCAGCGATCGCGAACTCATGATGTTGAGAGTGGCTGCGCTCGCTTGGCGAGAGGGCAGCCTCTCGGCTGAAGCAGCGCGAGCGCTGATGAAGCTTGAATCGCTCGGTGCCCTTATTGACGCGCCGAGACTTGGAGTGAGCGCGGGGTTCGGGGCGACTGACCCTGCTGCTCCGGCGCTTCTGCAAGCGATCGGCCAGCAGGCTGAAGCAGAGTTTGACTATCAACTCGCCGACCGAAATGAGCCTTTGCGGCGACGCGTAATGCCGCTGCAGCTGCATCGATTCGAGGGCCGCTGGCATCTCATTTCGTACGATCTCGAACGCGAGTCACCGAGGGTGTTTCTACTCTCACGCATAGTCGGCGCGGTTTCTGTTCGTGTGGGTTCCTCAACTTGGAACGAGCTGCCCGCTGCCATTGAAACGTTGATCGAGGAGGCGGTATCTGGCCTTCAACGACTTCAAGAGCAGCAACGTGTCGCAGTGCGTGTGAAACCCGGTTCAATCGCGGAAACCGCGCTCTTGTCGCGCTCGGATTCGATCCAACATGGTGATGAAGATTGTGAAATACAGTTTGGCACGGTCGATCTCCCCGAACTTGCTACTGAGATAGCAGGCTTTGGAACCGAGGTGACCGTTCTCGATCCACCTAGTTTGCAGCAGCTCGTGCGCGAAAGATTCGAAGCCGCGCTTGAGCTGCACAGCGCAACGAGAGTTGAGAACGCTCATGCGTAAGTCACTCTCAGCAAACGAACGAGTAATCCTGCTCCTCTCACTCGTGCCGTATCTGCGTGAACACGGGCCCACTCAGCTGCAAGAACTTGCCGAAACGTTTGACGTCGATGAACGTGTGTTGCGAAAGCTCATCACATTTTTAGGTACCGCCGGAATACCGGGGGAGACGCTGGCGTATCAACACGACGACCTGTTCGATATTGACTGGCAAGCCTTCGAGTCACAGGGCATTGTTTCACTTACCCACACCGTCGCCGTCGACGAAACTCCACGGTTCACGGGCGCTGAAACCGCGGCGCTGCTTGCTGGCCTCCACGCGCTCAAGCCCATACTTTCAACAGATGACGCACGCTTGGCTAAATCATTGGCAAAGCGGCTTGCGCAGGCCATGGAACTCAGTGAGGTTCCGACAGTGTCCGTGCAGAGCGGCGAGTACGACGCGATGCTCCAAAAACTTACTTCGGCAATTGAGAATAGCCTCACCGTTCGATTCGCGTATCGCGATGCCGAGGGCGTCGAGACCTCTCGAACCGTGCAACCGAGCACACTCGTGGAACGCGAAGGCACCTGGTATCTCCGCGGATTTGCGCAAGAACGCGACGCAGAGAGAACGTTTCGGGTGAGCCAGATTTCTGACCTGGAAACGCTTGACGAGTTCGTGCCGATCCACAATGCAAGTGACGGGACAAGTCGTGAGGGCGAGGAGATACATGCGTACGTACCAGAGCGGCTCTTACCTTCGATTCGAGGATTTGCGCCAGAAGTAGTGAAGGACCCTTTGACGCCGCCCGGGCACGTGCGGGTGCGATTCGAAGCCTGGCATTCAGGTGCGGCGGTGCGGCTTGTTCAGCACGGTGTCGGCGCTATCGAGATCCTCTCGCCTCCGAGTGCTCGGGAGGCCGCGAGGGAATGGGTTCTGCGAGCGCTAGAAGCTAACGCTGGCAACGGTAAAACTCCAGACCAAAACCGATAAACTGGCGAAATGGCAACTGAGACGCGCGGCCGACGCAATGAAGGACGGATGAGCCTCGGCGAACACCTCGTCGAGTTGCGTAAGCGACTTATCATCGCGGCGGCCGGGTTGCTGGTCGGCCTTGTTGCCGGGTGGCTGCTCGCGGAGCGAGTGTGGGACATACTGCGCAGGCCGATCGATGATCTTCAAGAACAGGGTCGCGACGCCGTACTCGCATACAACTCGATAACTGAAGCATTCGATCTGAAGGTGCAAATCGCGCTGTTTATCGCGGTTGTCATCACTTGTCCGGTGTGGCTGTACCAAATTTGGGCATTTCTTGCCCCGGGTCTGACCCGTCGCGAGAAGCTCTACGGTGTGGGATTTATTGGGGCGGCTGTGCCCCTCTTTCTTGCCGGTGTATTTGCGGCCTGGTACGTGTTGCCCAACATCGTGCTCTTGCTCTCGACGTTCCAACCAACCGAAGATGCGTACTATCAGAGCGCGCGAGTTTATATCGATTTTGTGCTCAAGCTTCTGCTCGCGGTGGGGGCCGGGTTCGTCATGCCAGTTGTGCTGGTGATGCTGAATTTCCTTGGCGTCATTAAAGGAAAAACGATCCTCAAAGGCTGGCGCGTCGCAATTCTTGTCATCGTGTTGTTCGCAGCAATCACCACTCCCGCCGTTGACATCACCAGCATGTTTTTGCTCGCGGTTCCCATGGTTATCTTGTACTTCGTCGCGGTGGGCATAGCGCTGCTGCACGACAAGCGGGTTGATAAACGCCGTGCCGAAGAGTTTGCTGAGTATGGAATAGACCTCAGTGAACCCGACCTGTCAGATGATTCAGATAACGGTGGCGGGAAGGCCTAGTGAACGATACAGCGCTTTCACACTTCGAGTCGCGCTTAGGCTACAAGCTCGATAGCTTCCAGGTGACTGCCTGCGAGCGCCTCGAGGCCGGGCGAAGTGTGTTGGTCGCTGCACCAACAGGTTCAGGCAAGACCACGGTTGCGGAGTTTGCGGTGTATCTTGCGCGGCGCGAGCGTGACACCCGGATTTTCTACACGGCGCCGATCAAAGCGCTGTCGAACCAGAAGTTTCACGAGCTGTGTGCCGAATATGGTGAGGATGAGGTCGGTCTTCTCACAGGCGACGTGAATCTTCGCGGTGACGCGCCTATCGTCGTCATGACAACCGAAGTGCTGCGCAACATGATTTACGCAAACTCACCAGCACTTCACGACCTCTCCTTCGTGGTGCTCGACGAAGTCCACTACTTAGGTGACAGGTTTCGGGGTGCAGTGTGGGAAGAGATTATTCTGCACCTGCCTCAGTCCGTGCGCATCGTCTCGCTGTCTGCCACGGTGTCGAACGCCGAGGAGTTCGGCGACTGGATGCACGCGGTGCGTGGCGAGACCGACGTCATTCTTTCTGAACATCGACCGGTGCCGCTGTATCAGCATGTGCTTACGTCAAAAGCGCTTGAGCCGCTTTTCGTTGACAAGCAGGGTAATCATGCCTCGGGCGGCAGGGTAAACCCAGAGCTTCGCATGCTCAGTGGTCGGGGCCGCAGTAGCGCCCGCACTGATGATGCCCGTCGGGGCGGTAGGTACGGTGGCAAACGCGAGCGCAATGGAGCACCGCGTAGGCGAAGCAAGCGTATCTCGCGGGGTGACATCGCCCGCGCCCTTGACGAAACTCGGCTGCTGCCCGCTATCGTCTTTATCTTCAGCAGAAATGGTTGTGACCAGGCGGTTCGGCAGTGCATCACTGAGGGAATCACACTCACCACTCGAGATGAACGCGAGCAAATCCGCAAGATCGCATTCGAGGTGACCGACTCCCTGAGCGACGAAGACCGTCGCGTGCTCGGAGTCCGTGAGTGGATCGCAGGGCTCGAACGCGGTGTTGCGGCGCACCACGCTGGCCTGCTTCCCTCATTCAAAGCTGTCATCGAGCAACTGTTTCAGCGCAGGCTCGTCAAGCTCGTTTTCGCTACCGAAACACTGGCGCTCGGCATCAACATGCCTGCTCGTGCGGTGGTCATCGAACGCCTCGATAAGTTCAATGGTGAGCAACGGGTTCCACTCACGTCGGGGGAGTTCACCCAGCTCACTGGTCGCGCTGGCCGTCGAGGTATCGACGTAGAGGGCCACGCTGTCGTCGTGTGGAGTGACGCGGTCGACCTCGATGCGCTCTCGCATCTTGCCGGTGCGCGCTCGTTCCCCGTGCGCTCAAGTTTCCGTCCAACTGCGAATATGGCGGTGAATCTTCTTCAGCGACTTTCGTACGATCAGGCGAGAGAGACGCTCGAACTCTCATTCGCTCAATTCCAGGCGGATCGCGCGGTAGTTGATCAGGCCCGCGAGCTGCAGGCAGAGCAGGCTTCGCTACAGGGGTATGAAGCGGCCGCTGCACGCGCTCACGGGTCAGACAAGAAGCGCTGGGAAGATCGCGCACGCAAGCTCCGTAGGCAGATCGAGCGGGGGCGTCGCCAGGTCGCGAACCGCACGGGGACAATTGCGCGAACGTTCGAGCGGGTGGTCGAGGAACTTCTTGAGCTTGGGTACCTCGCGGGTTCTACACGAAAAGACTCGCTTGAGGTGACACCGTGGGGAGAATTGCTTCGCCGAATCTACGGTGATCGAGATCTTCTCGTCGCAGAGTGTTTGCGCGACGACCTCTGGCGAGGACTCGACGCTCGCGGACTAGCGGCAATGTGCTGCGCGCTCACGTACGAGCCACGCCGCGACGAAGAAACCGATAGTCGAGGCCCCGGAGGCGTGTTCGGGCAGGCGTTCGACAGAGTGCTCGACCGCTGGGTCATGCTCGATGATCTTGCCGACAGATACCGGCTGCCACGCGCTGATATGCCTCACGCTGGCCTCGCCGGTGCCATGTATAGCTGGGCAAAGGGTGCGACGCTCGAGAGGGTGCTCGAGGAAAGCGGCTTGGGCGCGGGCGACTTCGTGAGATGGACAAAACAGACGATCGATTTGCTCGATCAGATTGCGCAGGCCTGCGAAGTCGGAATTGCGCATGCAGACCTTGAGCACGATATCGACCGACTCGGCAGTCTCGCGCGTACCGCCCGTGAAGCAAAACGAGCCGTCAGGCGCGGAATTGTCGAGGCCTCGAGCACATCGTGAGAACCGCATTTTCTGAGGGCCGTTTGCCCTGGTGGATCGCGGTGCCGTTAGCTGCGCTCGGAGGCTGGTGCTTTGACCTCGCGAACCCAGATACAAGCGTTTGGCCGCTTGTATTTCCGAGTGTGCTGTTGATTCTGGCCGCCTGGTGGCAGCAACGCCCGGGAGTCGCAATGCTCGCTGGTCTGGCTGCAGGCTCGGCGTTCTGGCTGCCCCATATCTCGTGGTTGACCCTGTATCTTGGGCCGATACCATGGCTCGCACTGAGCACGGTCATGGTGGCCTGGTTCGTGTTGCAGGGCCTGTGCACTGCGTGGGCAACGCGTGGCATTCGAACGCTGCCCTGGTTTCGGCGCAGGCCAACTTGGCTGCTCGTCGCCCAGGCGCTCACCGTCGCTGGTGTGTGGGTGCTTCGTGAAGGCGTGCAGGGTGTCTGGCCATATGGCGGGTTTCCTTGGGGACGAGTGGCGCATGTGCTCGCTGAGAGTCCGCTATCTGCGCTCGTTTCATGGGTCGGTTTTGCCGGTCTGAGCGCGGTAATTGTGGTTGTGTGCGCCGCAGTTGTCGGTGGATCGATCTCGGTCTTTCCGTGCACGTCATCTGCCTGGCGTGCATTCATCCCTGCAGGGGTCGCTGTCGCGATACTCGCTGCGGCAACTTTGATTCCGGTCGCCTCGCTACCAAACCACGAATCCTTACGTGTCGCAGCTATTCAAGGAAACTCCAAGTCAGGCATTTTCGATGACCGTGAAAACGGAGATGTGTTTGCCGACCACGTACGAGCCACAGAGGAGTTACTCGATGCTCTCGAAGTCGATAACGAGCACGTAGACGTGATTGTGTGGCCTGAAAATGCGGGGGAGTTCGCACTCACAGATAACCCGTTGAGGGGTCGTGAGGTCGCACTGCTCTCGAAGCGAGCGGATGCGCAGATCGTTATTGGAACAGTCTTGGCGGATCCGGACGGGAGCTATACCAACAGCTCTGTTGTATGGGGGCCGACTGGCCAGCAGCAGCCTAAAGAGACCAGTCGCTACGATAAACGCTTCCCAGTGCCATTCGCCGAGTACATGCCCAATCGTGACTTCTTTCACGCGCTCGTGCCTGATCTCGTGGACCTTGTACAACTCGAGTACCGAACCGGTACGACACCAACAGTGATGCCCGTGGATACTCAGTTCGGAGATGTGCTGGCTGGGATTGCCATCTGCTTCGACATTATTTTTGATGAGCAAGCAGAGAACATGGTTCAAGAAGGTGCCGAACTCATCCTTGCTCAGTCGAACAATGCTGACTTTGGGCGAACGGATGAGAACGTGCAGCAGCTGCAAATTGCCAGGCTGAGAGCGATAGAAACCGGGCGTGCAGTTGTCAATATTTCTACGGTCGGTACAAGTGCAATCATCGCACCAGACGGGCACGATATTGCGACCATCCCCGCGTTCATCGAGGGTGCAGTAGTTGCTGACGTACCGCTTGTGTCGGGATCCACACCGGCGTTGCGCTACGGCGCAACGATCTCACTCGTGTGGATGCTCATCGGTGGTGCAGGTTTGCTCGCCGGTGGCGTAGGTCTATTCCGGCTCCGCCGATCCACGACGCGCGCGCAGTAACTTCAACCGCTCGTCAAGCAACTCTTCGAGCTCCTCGCGCGAGCGGCGTTCAATGAGCATGTCCCACGGAGTACGCTGCGTTGTTCCTTTGCCCTCGAACTCTTCGCGGGCAGCCTGACCCGCCTCGTCATCGAGAAAGCCGATCTCGCCGGTGCGCTGATCTGCCCACTCGGGGGGAGGCTCGGCGTCAGCGTCAAATACAACTGTGAATCGCTTGCCGCTGTCAGTGAGGTATTCCACAGATCGTCGAGGTGAGAGCTCGACGCCAGCTTCACCTTGCAAGCTCGTGGACCCAATACGGGACCCTCGGAGTGTTCGATCGGCCATATGAAGCCTCCCTCGCCTCCGGCGGATGAGGTGCGTGCCGTGGATTGGCACTCCCGCCGATTACCCGGCAGCGTATCGCGAATACGGTGCAACGTACACCCCTGTTTATTGAGTCGATACATGAGACGTGATACCCGCTCGGGTGTGGCACGTGCACTACGCTAGGACGAGTCCATTTCACAGCCTGTTCACACTATTGAGGAGACGTTTACCGTGACTGAGAATGCACACCTTCCGGTGTTCGAAGCTGGATCTCTCGCCGGGCGCAGGGCGTTGGTTACAGGGTCTTCTCGCGGAGTCGGCGCCGATACCGTGCGCTACTTCGCGCAGGGCGGCGCAGACGTCATCATAAATTTCAGAAATAAGGCACCCCGCGCTGAGAAGCTTGCAATTGAGCTTCGTGAGCTCGGTGTACGTGCCGTCGTTCAGGGAGCCGACCTGACCGACGAGGCGTCGGTTGCTTCGATGATGACCGCGGTACAGGAAGAGCTCGGGGGCTCGATATCCTCGTGCTCAATGCCTCAGGTGGCATGGAAGGCGGGATGGCGGAGGATTACGCACTGCAGCTTAATCGCGATGCGCAGCTTCGGGTTCTTGACGCTGCACTTCCGCTGCTTGGCGACGGCTCACGCGTCGTTTTCGTCACGAGCCACCAGGCTCACTTCATTCGCACCACCCCCACCATGGAGGAGTACGAGGCAGTCGCGCTTTCGAAGCGCGCGGGCGAAGATGCGCTCCGAGAACGCATTCCTGAGCTGCAGGAGCGCGGGATTGGATTTGTCGTGGTTTCGGGCGACATGATCGAGGGAACGGTGACAGCAACACTGCTCAATCGATTGAATCCCGGGGCCATCGAAGAGCGTCGCTCACAGGCAGGAAAGCTCTATAACGTGTCGGAGTTTGCAGCGGAAGTTGCGCGCGCTGCAGTGGATCCGGTGCCCGAGGACAACACCCGTCTCGTAGGAGATGTCTCTAGCTTCGGTGGTTGAATTCGAAGAATCTTGAATCGTGGGGTTCGTGCTTCGGCATGGGCCCCACTTCTATGTTTCGGGCATATTTCGTACAATTCATCTCTGCGGCGTGAGTCCTGCATCATCGAACGGAATTCGGTGAAAATACTGCACTGCGCGAATAATCCGCAGAAGCTGCGATAGAGGATTATTTGGTCGAAGAAAATAGTGCTATTCTCGATTTTCCGAGCCTGACGAAGTGCGGGAGTGCGCGCAGGCTCGTCAGCGGGCCACGGACGTCCCATGAGCAGAGAAGAGGGCGTCGATGTATATTGCGCGAGAAAAAATGCCTGAGGGGCGGCTAGAAATTGCTCATCTGGGGGACACCGGTCTGCACCGGGCGTCAGACGAGAAAGACGCGTGTGGGCTTGCATCAGTCGTGTCGCTCGAGGGGGAGCGAAGCCATGAAATCGTTCGTTTGGCACTCGAAGCCCTCGAACATCTTGAGCATCGCGGGGCCGTAGGATCTGATGCGGGTACCGGCGATGGAGCGGGTATTCTGTCTGACATTCCTGACGAGCTGCTTCGAGCACGGGTAGAGCAGCACGTTGTCGACGCGGGTCTGCCTGAGCAAGGCTCGTACGTCACGGGTCTTGCGTTTCTCCCACAAGAGAGCGCAACTCGTCGTGCGATGCGGTTTCGCCTAGACGCAATAGCAGCGGAGGAAGGTCTCGATCTATTCGCATGGCTTCCAGTCCCGACTGCACCTGAAGTGCTAGGTGCGAGTGCGCGTGAAGCGGCTCCACACATTGAGCAACCCATCTACGTCGCTGCTGGCAGCTTGGTGAATCGTGCGGCACTCGAGCTGCGCGCGTTTCGCGTCAGAAAAAGGATCGAACGTGAAACGGGAGTGTACCTACCCTCGCTCTCGTCTCGCACCATTGTGTACAAGGGCATGGTGACGACGCTTCAGTTACCAACCTTTTACCCTGACCTGTGCGACGAACGTTTCACCTCACGGTTCGCGATCGTCCACTCGAGGTACTCGACAAACACATTCCCGTCTTGGCATCTCGCGCAACCGCTGCGCCTCGTAGCGCATAACGGGGAGATCAATACGGTCAGGGGCAACCGCAATTGGATGCGCGCGCGTGAGTCAGGTCTGCATAGTGAAGCACTCGGCGACATTCGCCAGCTCACTCCCATCTGCAGCGAACACGGGAGCGATTCTGCAAGTTTCGATGAGGTGCTTGAGCTGCTCGTTCAGGCAGGCCGCAGCTTGCCTCACGCGCTCGCGATGATGGTGCCTGAGGCCTGGGAGACCGAGAACGGGCTCAGCCCAGAACTCAGAGATTTCCTCGAGTACCACTCACTCGTCATGGAACCGTGGGACGGGCCTGCAGCAATGATCGGCACCGATGGTGAACAACTCGTTGCCACCCTCGACCGAAACGGCCTCCGCCCTGGAAGGTATCAAATCACACGCGATGGGTTGCTCATCATTGCGAGCGAAACAGGCGTACTTGAGTTTGACCCCGAACGCGTGATTAAGAGGGGACGCTTGCAACCCGGGCGAATGCTAGCTGTAGATCTTGCAAGTGGCAGAATGCGCGATGATGCCGAGGTGAAGGCTGAACTTGCTGCGCTCGAACCATGGGGCGACTGGCTTGAAGAAGGAAGAATCCGACTTGCTGATCTTCCTGAGCGGGAGCACCTAGTGCATCCTCCAGCGTCAATTGTCCGTAGACAGCGCACCTTTGGATATACCGAGGAAGACCTGCGACTACTCCTGACTCCTATGGCGCGCGACGGAATCGAACCTCTTGCCGCGATGGGTACTGATACGCCAATTGCAGCACTCAGTGAGCGGCCCAGACTGATCTTTGACTACTTCGTGCAGCAGTTCGCACAGGTAACCAACCCACCTCTTGATGCGTTGCGCGAGGAACTGGTGACAAGCCTTGTCACCAGTATTGGCCCGCAACTGAACTTGCTCACTCAGTCTTCGGCGCACGCGCGTCAGGTCATTCTCGATTTCCCAATTATCGACAATGATGCGCTTGCACGGATCCAGCACTTTGGAGAGGACCCTACTGCCCAGCGCACGGTCACAATCCGCGGGCTGTATCCAGTGGATTACCACGGTAAGGGGCTGAGTGATCGGCTCGCCGAAATGTGCGTGGAGGCGAGCGCTGCTATTGACGCAGGTGCTGAGTTCATCATCATCTCTGACCGTGACTCGGATAAAGATTTGGCACCAGTTCCTTCCCTCCTCGCGATATCGGCGGTGCATCACCACCTCATTCGCGCGGGAAAGCGCATGCAGGTCGCGTTGATCGCTGAGGCCGGCGACGCCCGGGAAGTGCATCACGTCGCAGCACTGGTGGGTTACGGAGCAGCCGCGGTGAACCCATACCTTGCTATGGAGTCGGTGGAAGCTCTCGTTCGTTCGGGAGAGCTCACGGCTGCGGGGGGCGTTGAGCTCACCGAAGCAGAAGCGGTGCACCATCTCATCAAAGCTCTCGGAAAGGGCATGCTCAAAGTAATGAGCAAGATGGGCATCTCCACGGTTGCCTCGTACTGTGGTGCGCAGACCTTCGAAGCTATCGGCTTGGGTCAAGATCTCATCGACCAGTATTTCTCGGGAACGCATTCGAGACTTGGCGGCGTGGGTATTGATGTGCTTGCTGCAGAAATCGCCAAGCGTCACCGCAGGGCTTACCCCGACGATGCAGCTTCGTTTGCAGGGCAGCGTCTAGAAACCGGCGGTGAGTATCGGTGGCGCAGGGGAGAGGAACCGCATCTCTTCGACCCGGAAACCATCTACAAGCTCCAGCACGCTACCCGCACCGGCCGACGCGAGATCTTTACCGAGTACACGAGTCGTGTGAATGAACAACAAGAGCGCCTTATGACGCTCCGTGGACTCATGAAGTTCACTCCAGTTCGCGAACCAGTGTCGATCGATGAGGTTGAGCCGGTTGAAGCAATTATGCGGCGTTTCGCCACGGGGGCGATGAGCTACGGCTCTATTTCGCCTGAGGCTCACGAAACACTCGCTATCGCCATGAACATGATCGGTGGAAAGTCGAACACCGGTGAAGGCGGTGAGAGCGAAGAACGTTTGCTCGACCCTGAGCGCAGGAGCGCAATCAAGCAAGTCGCGTCTGGAAGATTTGGTGTGACGAGCATGTATCTGACTCACGCAGATGAGATTCAGATCAAACTTGCCCAGGGTGCGAAGCCGGGCGAGGGCGGTCAATTGCCTCCGGCGAAGATGTATCCCTGGATCGCGCGCACCCGTCACGCGACTCCTGGCGTCGGCCTTATCTCTCCACCACCTCACCACGACATCTATTCGATCGAAGATCTCAAGCAGCTCATCTTCGACCTGAAACGAGCGAACCCCCAGGCGCGAATCTCGACAAAACTTGTGTCGCAGGGCGGCATCGGTGCAGTCGCTTCAGGGGTCGTGAAAGCTCTTTCTGATGTCGTGCTTGTGTCTGGGCATGACGGCGGCACCGGCGCGAGCCCCATGAATTCTCTGAAGCACGCAGGTTCGCCATGGGAGCTGGGTCTTGCAGAAACGCAGCAGACGCTCATGCTCAACGACCTGCGCGACCGAGTTACACTACAGGTCGATGGTCAGTTGAAGACTGGTCGAGACGTAGTAATCGCGGCTTTGCTGGGTGCCGAAGAATTTGGTTTTGCGACCGCGCCTCTAGTTGTCTCCGGATGCATCATGATGCGGGTATGTCATCTCGACACCTGTCCAGTGGGGGTGGCAACTCAAAACCCTGAGCTCCGGTCACGGTTCACCGGGCAGGCCGAACACGTCGCGAACTTCTTCCGCTTCATCGCGGCTGAGGTTCGCGAGATCCTGGCATCGCTCGGATACCGCACCCTTGATGAGGCAGTGGGAGACACAGAGTCGCTGAACATCGATGAGGCCGTGCGCCACTGGAAGGCAGAAGGCCTCGACCTCACGCCTATTCTGCGGGGGCCAAAGTTTGCAGGCGATGTTCCTCGGCGACGAGGTGCCGCGCAAGATCACGACTTGAGTGCTCATTTCGACAACGCGCTGATAGACATGTCGGCTGACGCGCTGAAGTTCCGTGATCCCGTGGTGATCACCATGCCGATTCACAATACTGACCGTGCGGTCGGAACCATGCTCGGACACGAAGTCACCAAGCGCTTCGGCTCGGAGGGGCTGGCACCAGGAACGATTGACATCACACTTACCGGGTCGGCCGGGCAATCGCTCGGCGCGTTCCTACCTGCGGGCATCATGCTTCGACTTGTCGGTGATGCGAATGATTATGCAGGCAAGGGCCTGTCCGGTGGCGAGATCACCATGCGCTCATTTCCTGACGCTGGTCACACCGCAGACGAGAACGTCATCGCCGGAAACGTGATCGGTTACGGTGCGACGAGCGGTTCTATGTGGATCGGCGGTGTTGTTGGCGAGCGGTTCCTCGTTCGTAGTTCGGGAGCAACTGCTGTCGTCGAAGGTACTGGCGATCACGCCCTTGAATACTTCACGGGTGGCTTTGCGCTGATACTCGGCCCCACAGGCCGCAATATTGGCGCGGGCATGTCTGGCGGCGAAGCAGTGATCCTCGACCTCGATCCACTCGATGTGAACTCAGCTGAGCTTGCGAGTGGGGCGCTTCAACTCGAGCCGCTCTCTGAAGCAACTCGTGAAAAAGTTCGCAAGCTTCTGCAGAGTCATGTTGAGCAGACCGGTTCCATCCGGGCACAGCGGCTCATTGAGGACATTGAGGCGGATCCGGAAGCAGCGTTTGCCCGATTTACCCGACTCATTCCGCGCGAGTATTCTCGCGTGCTCGAAATCCGGGAACGTGCCACGCGCGAAGGGTACGACCCAGACGGTGACCAGGCTTGGGCGCAGATCTTGGAGGCAAATCATGGCTGATCCCCGTGGGTTTTTAAAGGTGCGTGAGCGCGAGCTTGCACCAAAGCGTCCTGTGGCTCTGAGGCTCATGGACTGGCGCGAAGTCGTTGACCCCGCAGACCCAACGCTGGTTGCCCGCCAGGCGTCACGCTGCATGGACTGCGGAGTCGCGTTCTGTCACCAAGGGTGCCCCCTCGGCAATCTGATCCCCGAATGGAATGATCTGACTTGGCGAGGCCGAGAACGTGAAGCGCTCGATCGGTTGCACGCGACAAACAACTTTCCCGAGTTCACGGGTCGCGCATGCCCTGCTCCGTGCGAATCGGCGTGTGTGCTCGGCATCAATCAGCCAGCAGTCACGATCAAGCAGATCGAGAACAGCATTATCGATGAGGGCTTCGCCCACGGTTGGGTCGTGCCTCAGCCTCCTGAGCGGCTGACCGGTCGGACCGTCGCGATTGTCGGATCGGGGCCAGCGGGGCTCGCCGCTGCCCAGCAACTCACGCGTGCTGGTCATACCGTCGCGGTGTATGAGCGGGATGAGGAACCGGGCGGCCTGCTGAGGTTCGGAATCCCTGATTTTAAGCTCGAGAAGTCCCTCGTCGCGAGGCGAATCGAGCAGATGAAAGCCGAGGGTACCCGCTTTCGCTGCGGTGTCACGATTGGTACAGATATGTCGTGGCATGAGTTGCGTCGCCGTTATGACGCGGTGATTGTTGCGACCGGTGCAACAGTTCCGCGTTCTCTTGACCTTCCCGGGCGTGAACTCGGTGGGATCCACTATGCAATGGAGTATCTGACAGCATCGAACCGTGCCCAGTTCGGATCGGGAAATTTGAGTGACATTGATGCCGCCGGAAGACATGTAGTGGTTATCGGTGGCGGTGACACCGGTTCTGACTGTGTCGGTACGGCGCATCGTCAGGGGGCTGCGTCAGTGACGAGCCTTGCAATCGGAAGAATGCCTGGAACCGAGCGTAGTCATTCGGAGCCATGGCCCGTGCATCCGAAGCTCTTCGAAATCTCGAGCTCTCACGAAGAAGGCGGTGACCGTTCCTTCCTCGTTTCGACCGTTGAGTATGTCGGCGACGAGAGTGGAAACCTTAAGTCGCTCAAAATTGCCGAAACACAGTACACAGACAGTGGTCGTATTCCGACTCCCGGTACGGAGCGTCTTATCGACGCAGATCTCGTGTTCATAGCGATGGGGTTCACTGGGCCGGAGCCGCTTGAAGAGGCAGAAGTTCCACTTCAGTTTGGTGCTACGGGCGGGTTTGAACGCGAAAGTGATTTCTCAACGGACCTCCCGGGGGTGTTTGTCGCGGGCGACGCCGGTCGCGGTCAATCCCTTATCGTTTGGGCGATAGCGGAGGGACGTGCTGCGGCTGCTTCGGTCGATGCATACCTCACCGGTGGAACCGTGCTTCCGTCACCTGTAGGAGCCCACGACCGCGCATTCGCGTGAGTATTTGCCTCTACCTGCGATGCAAGGAATATCCTCGAAGTAAACGGTGTTCCGTTTGTCGCTCATCGGGGAAGGAAAACTCATGTCGTCGATTGTTGTGTTCGGTGGAAGTGGGTACGCGGGTGGTCACATCGTTGAGGCTGCGGCAGTGCGAGGCCTCGACGTGAAGTGCGTGACACGCAAGGAATCTGCGACGCAGATTGCCGGGGTAACGTACTCCCTTGGATCGCTGCTCGACTCTGATGACCGATCGAAGGCATTAGCTGGCGCCGAGGTCCTAATCATTGCCGTTTCACCGAGAGGCGACATGGCCGGCAGAACACGAGCAGCGATTGCCGATATGGCTACAGATGCGGAGCGTGCGGGAGTGCGACTTGGCGTCGTCGGAGGCGCGGGATCACTGCTCGTGAGCGAAGGTGGCCCGCGACTTCTTGAGCTCGATGAATTTGCCGAAGAATTTCGCCCCGAAGCGGAGGAAATGTCTGGAGTGCTCGACGATCTGCGAGCTCGCGAGGGAACCCTGGACTGGTTTCTTGTCAGTCCTGCTGCTGAATTTGGCGCGCACTCGGCGGGGGAGTACCTCGGCGAGTACAGGGTCGGTGGAGACGTGCTTCTCACAGACGACCAGGGAAGGTCTGCGATCAGTGGAGCAGATTTCGGGGTCGCAGTCGTCGACGAAATCGAATCTCCGGTGCATCACCGCGCCCGCTTTACTGTCGCGTATTGAGCATGGGAGACACGACCCTGAAGACCGACCTACGACTCCTAAATTCGCTCCGCAAAGATTTAGAGTCAGCAAAGTACTTCCCAGACGAAATTGTTGCACTCTGGGGTGCTCCCGCCGAAAGGTCTCGCCAGCGAGGAGTACTTATTCCTGCCGCTCGAATGCTGCGGCGACTCGATAAGAGTCCACTGGTCACCCTCGCAGAACTCTTCCTTCTCGGCGACGAGGCTTCGGCCGAAGATCTCGAACTTGCGTTACCGGAGCTCGGCATCTCGGGGGCTATGTGTCTTGGGCTGATAGCTTCATCGCCTGAGCGCTCGGGACGACCTTCTGGCTATTACCGAGCCGAACTTTCGCTTAATGTGGTGTCGTTCCCCGATCCGGGGTCAACGCGACCTGAGCCGGGCGAGGCAGTGCCCATTGTGCATTGGTGGATCATGTCGGATCTCGACGACGCCTTGCGTCGCGGGCCTATGATGTCTGATCACGTCATGGGTGTCGGGGGTGCGACACGAACATTGCTTTCGCAAATGCCACTTGGTGGAGGCGAACGTGCGATGGCAGAGCGAGCATTAGATTTGGGAACCGGCAGTGGCGTTGTAGCCATGTACCTGGCGCAGTCGGGAATTCCTGAGGTCGTTGCGACGGATATCTCCGAGCGCGCACTTGCCCTGGCCCAAGCAAATGCGGCGCTGAACGGGTTTTCTTCCGAGATCGAGTTTCGGCAGGGTGATCTCTTTGGCCCGGTTCGCGAGGAGCAATTCGATCTCATTGCGTCGAATCCTCCGTTCGTTGTCACTCCACGTACTGAGCAAACCGATGTCGCTGGTGCGCAGCGATACGAGTATCGCGACGGCGGGTTGATCGGCGATGCACTCGCGGCACGGGTAGTTCGTGAGGCGCCGATCCACCTGGCTGAGGGTGGGCTACTCATCTGTCTCGCGAACTGGGAGACACCGTGGGGCGGTGATGGTCTTCAGCGGGTAGAACAGTGGATCGCGGAGGCCTCTGAGACGCACGCGCTCGATGCGTGGGTCATCGAGCGCGATGTAGTCGACACGGTGCAATACGCCGAGACCTGGGCCCGCGATGGCGGAGCTAGACCGGGTAGTTCAGAGCATTCGCTGCTGATGTCGGCATGGATGGATGATTTCGAAGATCGGCATATTGTGTCAATCGGACTCGGATCGATTCGGCTGCAGCGCACTGACAAAAAAGCGGGAATTGTGCGAACTGAGCAAGCGATGGGCATTTTCACTGAAGATTGGCCCGGTCGGTCGCTACAAACTGCATTTGAGTCAGGAGTGCGTTCGGAGCGGATGAGTGATGAGGATGTGCTCGCTGCTCACTGGGTGTGCAGTCCGCGCGTATTCGAGGAGCGTGACCATAAACCGGGGCAGGATGCTCCGCGCGCTTTACGGCTCGTGACCGATGCTCCGATTGGACGCCGAATGGATGTCGATCCACTACTTGCTGCTGCGGTTGGGGCGAGTGACGGCGATCTCAGCCTGTCGCAGATTGCCGGGGCGCTCGCGACGTTATTTGAGGTGAACGAGGAGGAGACGTCGGACGTGCTCGTCGAAGGAATTCGGGAGCTCGCATGGTACGGCGTGGTCACACCCGCGTCTCGATAGAATAGGCGAGTGCTTTTGCGAACCATCGACCTCAGAGGTCGCGAACTTTCCCGCGCCGAACTACGTGCGCTTGTTCCGCGTGCTGCAATGAGCGCCGACGAAGCGGTCGAACGTGTGCGTCCCCTCCTAGAGGCCGTAGCGACCCGCGGCGAAGAAGCACTGCGGGTGCAGGCAAAGGAATTCGACGGTGTTGATGGACACACGCTTCGTGTGCCGCCAGAACAGATTGAGGCGTCTCTTGCAACGTGCCCACCAGAAGTAGAAACGGCGCTGCGAGAACTCATCGCGAGACTTCGAAAGGGCTCCGCGGCCCAGGTGCCAGAAGCCCGAGTGACAACACTCGCTTCAGGTGCGACGATACGTCAACGGTGGCAGCCAGTTTCGAGGGTCGGCCTCTACGCACCCGGTGGCAAAGCAGCGTATCCATCCTCAGTCATCATGAACGCAGTTGCCGCGCAGACTGCCGGTGTGCCGAGTCTCGCGCTCGCTTCGCCAGCCCAGCGAGACAACGGGGGTCTGCCGCACCAGGCCGTTCTGTGGGCTGCCGCGCTGTGCGGCGTCACTGAGCTTTACGCGATTGGTGGCGCGGGCGCAATCGCCGCGTTTGCCCATGGGGTTCCTGAGATTGGCCTTGAGCCAGTAGACATGGTGACTGGTCCGGGAAATATCTTTGTCGCGGCAGCCAAGCGGGTGGTGAACGGTATTGTCGGAATTGACGCCGAGGCCGGTACCACTGAGATCCTCATTGTTGCCGACGAATTTGCGGATCCGGGGTATCTAGCTGCCGACCTGATCAGCCAGGCTGAGCACGACGAAGCTGCAGCCTCAATTCTTGTCACCGATGCACCCGGGCTGGCAGCCGCCGTTCAGACCGAAGTGATGGCTCGAGTCGAGGCCACGCAGCATGCCCAGCGAGCGCGTACGGCGCTTGCTGGCCCTCAGTCAGCAATTATTCTTGTCGACGATCTCGCGACCGCAGTGCGTGTGAGCAACGCATACGGCCCAGAGCACCTCGAGATCCACACGGTCGACAATGAAGCAACGCTCGAATCCATCACCGATGCCGGAGCCATTTTCCTTGGCCCAACGACTCCTGTGAGCCTCGGAGACTACCTCGCGGGCTCCAATCACGTACTCCCGACTGGGGGAACAGCTCGCTTTACTTCGGGGCTCGGTGCGCACACATTCTTGCGCGCACAGCAAATAATCGAGTACGACCGCTCGGCATTGGCCGAGGTAGTTGATCCACTCATTGCTCTCGCTCGAGCAGAGGGCCTGCCAGCTCACGGAGAAGCCGTCACGGCGAGATTTGAGAACCGAGATTAGACATGCACTGCCCATTTTGTAGACACCCAGACAGCCGAGTGATCGACTCGCGTACCGCTGACGATGGACTGTCGATTCGGCGTAGGCGACAGTGCCCTGAGTGCGGGCGCAGATTTACGACCACGGAGACCGCGAGTCTCACGGTGATTAAGCGTTCGGGAGTGGTCGAACCGTTCAGTCGTGAGAAAGTCATGAGTGGAGTGCGAAAAGCTTGCCAGGGACGGCCAGTGACCGAAGCTGACCTTGCCATGCTCGCGCAACAGGTTGAGGAATCGCTGCGCCAGAGTGGCATCGCGCAGTTTGATACGAACGACATCGGAGTCGCGATCTTGCCTCACCTGCGAACGCTTGATGAGGTTGCGTATCTTCGCTTTGCGAGCGTGTACCAAGCGTTTGAATCGCTTGCCGACTTTGAGGCTGCAATCGGCGATCTTCGCAAGACACAGGTTGCCGCGAGCGGCCCTTCGTCAGAAGTCAAGGAGTAAGAGTGAGCCTGTACTCGGTTCTGTTCAATGCGGTGTTCAAACGTATGGATCCCGAGCGAGCGCACCATCTCGCGTTTCCGGTAATCCGCGCGTTACCTCTGCTCGGTGGAATTGTGGCTAAATACTGTGGCCCACACCCGTCGCTTCGTGTACGCGCCCTTGGGTTGGAGTTTCCAAGTCCGTTCGGGCTCGCCGCGGGATTCGATAAGAACGCTGAAGCGATACTCGGTCTTGGCGAACTCGGGTTCGGGCACGTTGAGGTGGGCACCGTCACGAGATATGCACAGCCGGGAAACGAAAAGCCGCGTAGCTTTCGTCTCATTGCAGATCGCGGACTTGTAAATCGGATGGGGTTTAACAACCAAGGATCCGCTGCAGCAGTACCTCGCATCGAACGCGCACGATTGAAGCGCGACAGGCCGATCATTGGCTCGAATATCGGTAAGAGTCGAGTCACAGAAGTTGAAGATGCAGCGGCTGACTACATATGGAGTGCCGAGCGCTTAGCTCCAATTTCTGATTATCTTGCGGTGAATGTGAGTTCCCCGAATACTCCGGGGCTACGCGGCCTCCAAGAATTGACTCTGCTCGAACCCTTGCTCAAAGGTGTCAAGGAGGCAGCAGGTGACACGCCGCTGCTTGTAAAAATTGCGCCGGATATGGACGATGAGCAGATCGATGGAATCGTATCGCTCGCCGTGAAGCTTGGACTCGACGGAATTATTGCTACGAATACAACGATTTCACGTGACGGGCTGCATGAGTCTGCTGAGCGAATCGAGGAGATCGGTGCCGGTGGGCTGTCAGGAGCTCCACTCGCTGCGCGATCACTCGAGGTGCTGAAGCGCATTCGATCCACCGCACCAGACGATCTGTGTGTCATAGCGGTCGGGGGAGTGACAACTGCGGCCGACGTGATTGAGCGTCTCGACGCGGGTGCCACCCTTGTTCAAGGGTTCACCGCATTCATTTATGAGGGGCCGCTGTGGGCGCGCTCAATCAACCGTGGATTACGCAAAGCTGGTTGGCGCGCCCACAAGTAAGGCTTAACTCGGGTACTGACCGCGCTTTACCTGAGGCTTCGGCATGCGCAGCATTCTGAACTGGAGCGCACGCATTGCCGCGTACCAGCGGTACCCGGATTGAATATTGTCTTCGCCAAACTTCGCGGAGAGCTTGCGTTTCAACGTGAACGTCAACAAGATTGCGTCAAGAATTGCGACGAGTAAGAACGCCCACACAAAGAAGACGCCGTACACCTGCACCCAACCCGGAAATAGCGCCACGATCAAGAAGATCACCATGACTGGAATCAACAGTTCGCCAGCGTTCCAGCGCGCATCGACATAGTCGCGAATAAACCGTCGCTGTGGGCCCTTATCTCGAGGCGTCAGATAGCGTTCCTCACCCGCCATCATGCCGAGGCGTGCGCGTTCTCGTGCCTCATTCTGGGTCTGTCGTTGCTGCTTGCGGAGAGATTTGTCTCGAGAGCCAACGATCGGTCGCGCATTTGCAGCTTGTGCTTGCTTTCTCGAAGGGGTGGGTCGGCCTTTGCCGACCGTCTCTGAATTCTCGTCCTCTGCGGATCCGGCCGAAGGGTCTGGCTTAGCAGAGCTCATGGTCGCCTGGGTTTCCTCTCGTTTGTTCACCCGTGCGGGTATCGTATTAGGTACAAGCGTACCGCCTGCGCGGGGCGTAGACTGGAGGCATCTGAATCTCAGATCCGGTGAGTGAGGAGAAGTAATGAGCAATGACACCGCAGTGCGCGAGCACGGAGTGGCTCTCAGTCCAACAGCACAAGAAAAGGTGCGTAGTCTCCTGAGCCAGGAGGGACGCGACGATCTTCGTCTGCGAATTGCCGTTCAGCCAGGTGGCTGCTCGGGCCTCATTTATCAGCTGTTTTTTGATGAGCGGCAACTTGAGAATGATGCCGTTGTTTCGTTCGAAGGTGTCGAGGTCGTGGTGGATCAGATGAGCGTCCCGTATCTCGATGGTGCAACGATCGATTTCGAAGACACAATTCAAAAGCAGGGCTTCACCATCGACAATCCCAATGCAGCAGGGAGCTGCGCATGTGGAGATAGCTTTAGCTAAGCCTGGCGACACCCCCGTCTGCGTTCGGGGAACGTCCAGGTTCGCGCTAAGCTAACAGGTAGTCATCAGTTTTCTCTGCCGTGCGCAGAGGTAAACCGTCAGCATTCGAAAGGTATGTGGTGCGTTCCAATCGTGTAATGAAGTGGGTCGCTGCGCCCGCTGCTATCGGCGCGGCACTCGCGCTTGCAGGCTGTACGCCTGCCCAACAGCGCGGGTTCCTTCCTGAGGGGTCGACAAATGCTACGAACCTCACCGAGGGCATTACTGCCCTGTGGGTGAATTCATGGCTCGTGCTGCTCGGCGTTGGAGTCATCACCTGGGGCCTCATTATTTGGGCAACAGTCGCCTACCGTAGGCGCAAGGGTCAGACCGGTCTGCCAGTGCAGATGCGGTACAACATGCCAATCGAAACGTTCTTCACTGTTGTGCCCGTGATTCTCGTTCTTGGCTTCTTCGCGTTCACCGCGCAGGAGCAGTCGAAGATTGAGGCTCGCTACGACAACCCCGAGAACGTTGTCGAGGTTTTCGGCAAGCGTTGGGCATGGGACTTCAACTATCTGAGCGACGATGTGTACTTCTCGGGTAAGCAGGTAGAAACCGACGAGAACGGTTCTGCGAAGCCAGAGACCATGCCGGTTCTCTACCTCCCTGTCGACAAGACGACCGAGATTCGACTCGAGAGCCGCGACGTCATCCACTCATTCTGGGTCGTCGAGTACCTCTACAAAAAGGACATGGTTCCGGGGCAGACGAACTACATGAGCTTCACGCCCACTGAGACTGGAACGTTCATGGGTAAGTGTGCCGAGCTTTGTGGTCAAGATCACTCGATGATGCTGTTTGAGCTCCGCGTAGTTGAGCAAGACGAGTACGACGCATACGTTGAGTCGCTCCGTGCTGCTGGTAACACTGGCTCACTCGGCGCTGACTACAACCCGAACCAGGACCTCTTCTTCGGTGACGAAGCCAAGGCCGAGAACGAGTAACGAGGGAAGAGAAGATGAAGAAGGGTAACGTCATCGTTTCGTGGATTACTTCCACGGACCACAAGGTGATCGGATACATGTATCTGATCAGCTCCGTCGTTTGGTTCATGATCGGCGGCCTCATGGCCCTGCTCATTCGCGCGCAGCTCTTTGCGCCCGGGCTTGAGGTCATTGCGACGAAGGAACAGTACAACCAGCTGTTCACCATGCACGGCACGATCATGCTGCTGATGTTTGCAACGCCGCTGTTTGCGGGCTTCGCGAATGTGATTATGCCGCTCCAGATCGGTGCTCCCGACGTCGCGTTCCCGCGACTTAATGCCTTTGCATTCTGGCTTTACACTTTTGGTGCGTTGATCGCTGTTGGTGGCTTCTTGACACCTCAGGGCGCTGCTTCATTCGGTTGGTTCGCATATGCACCGCTTTCCGACATGACCTACTCACCTGGTGTGGGTGGCAACCTTTGGGTGCTCGGTCTCGGCATTACCGGTTTCGGTACCATCCTCGGTGGTGTGAACTTCATCACGACCATCATCACGATGCGTGCACCTGGCATGACCATGTGGCGTATGTCGATCTTCACCTGGAACACGATGATTACGTCGCTCCTTGCGATCCTGGTCTTCCCGGTCCTCGCAGCTGCGTTCTTCGGCCTCGCTGCTGACCGCATCTTCCACGCGAACATCTTTAACGGTGAGGGTGGAGCCATTTTGTGGCAGCACCTGTTCTGGTTCTTCGGTCACCCTGAGGTGTACATCATTGCACTGCCGTTCTTCGGCATCGTCTCCGAGATCTTCCCGGTATTCAGCCGCAAGCCGATCTTCGGATACAAGACGCTTGTGTACGCGACAATTTCGATCGCTGCACTTTCGATGACAGTGTGGGCTCACCACATGTACGTCACCGGTTCTGTGCTGCTGCCGTTCTTCTCGTTGATGACCATGCTCATTGCGGTTCCAACGGGCGTTAAGATCTTCAACTGGCTCGGAACGATGTGGCGCGGGTCGATCACGTTCGAGACACCAATGCTTTGGTCGCTCGGCTTCCTTGTCACCTTCGTGTTTGGTGGCCTCACTGGCGTGATCCTGGCTTCGCCAGCGCTCGACTTCCACCTCTCTGACACGTACTTCGTCGTAGCGCACTTCCACTACGTGGTGTTCGGTACGGTTGTCTTCGCGATGTTCGCTGGATTCTACTTCTGGTGGCCAAAGTGGACCGGCAAGATGCTCAATGAGCGACTTGGCAAGATCCACTTCTGGACCCTGTTCATCGGTTTCCACACAACTTTCCTCGTGCAGCACTGGCTCGGTGTTATGGCGATGCCACGTCGCTACTACACCTACCTCCCCGAAGACGGTGTGACCTGGGGCAACCAGGTGTCAACGGTTGGTGCAGTGATTCTTGGTATCTCGATGATTCCGTTCCTGCTCAACGTGTACGTGACCGCGCGCCGTGCACCGAAGGTTACCGTTGACGATCCGTGGGGCTACGGTCGGTCGCTTGAGTGGGCTACTTCATGCCCACCACCGCGCCATAACTTCACCTCGATCCCACGAATTCGTACAGAGTCGCCTGCATTCGACCTCCACCACCCAGAAGTGAGTGGAATCGAGCAGCCGAAGCCTGCTACGGTCCCTGAGCTCGCAGAGCAGAAGTAACTACGAGGAGTATTTCGTTATGAAATCAAACATTGTGATCTTCACGATTGTTGCGGTGTACTTCGTAATCGTCGGGGCGCTTTATACCGGTTGGAATTTGATCACCCACTCGCGACTTGAGTGGGCGGGAACAGTAGCGCTCTTTGGGTGCGCTGGCTTGGCAGCGTTCATCGCCGTGTACCTCTGGCTGGTTCAGCGTAAGCTGGGCGGCACCATGATTGAGGATCTGCCTGAGTCTGACGTAGACGACGGTAACCCTGAGATTGGCGAATTCAGCCCGTGGAGCTGGTGGCCGATGTTCTTCGCGTTCGCAGGTTCACTTTTCGTGCTTGGTCTGTGCATCGGGTTCCAGTTCTGGCTTACCTACCTCTCGATTCCTCTAGTGATCATCGCAGCGGTGGGCTGGGTGTACGAGTACTACCGCGGTCATTTTGCGAGGTAATACGCGATCGTGACAGTCACAATCCGTCGGGGCCAGCCCGAAGACGCGAAAGCGATCTTCGGGCTGGCCCGTCAGTTTTCAACAGGGCGTGAACCAATTCGCATGGATGAGTTTACGGTCGCATACGACAACGTTCTACGTCGCCGAGATCAGGAAACAAACGTGCTGTTTGTTGCCGAGGTTAACGGGACCGTCGTCGGTTATTCGCTCATGACCGTTTCCCGACTACTGCATGCTCCGGGACTCACAGCACATCTCCAAGAGATCGTTGTGGACGAGGAGTATCGCGGAGGCGGTTACGGTGATCGTCTGATAGCCGCAAATGAGCACTACTGCATGGGGCGTGGCGTTCGCCAGTTATCAGCCTCTACTGCGCGGTTTGGTTCCTTCTACAATCACCGTGGTTTCGAGTCAGTGGGAGAGCACTACCGTAAACTGCTCGAATTAGAGTGAAGGTGAGCAGCGTTCCTGTGAACGCTGCACCCGGTGCACGTCGACCTCGACGTAAACCGGGGAGAATCGTGCGAGCCTTCTCGCGGCTGGGACGATTGAGTTCGCTCGCTACGGATATGCGGCGACACAAACTTCGGCGATAGCTACGCGCGCCGGTGTGTCACAACCCAACGTATACGCAAACTTCGCTTCGAAAGAGGAGCTTTTTCTCGAGTGCCTACGCACCTCGCTGTCGTGCATTGAACTCGCAGTAGCTCAGGAACCCGAGGAACTTGCTCCTGTGCATGCCTGTCTTCTCTTTCAGGCGATCGCTAGCATTGGCCTGCGTGAGGTAGGGGAGTCAGTGCAGTCGCAGCTTCGGCATCTCGTATCGGTCATCGGACAGGATGCTTTTGAAGCGATGGTGCTTCAGGGGCAAAGTCTGCTCATGACTGTGATAGCTTTGAGCCCTGACAAGTTGTAGGCGCGTCATATCTCGCCGCCCAGAACGACTAAATTCTCATTGCGGGGCAACGTCATTACATCTCACCTCGACTAACGCCACGCCACTTCTTCTAAGGTTATGCCACCACTTCCGGAGGTGAGTCTTCTCTCCTAATCGTGTGCGCGGTGGTCTTGGCCTGCTTTTACCTGATTCCCCTGTTCGAAGCCTAATTCAACTCTCTAAATACATACTTTAGGTTCATCACGAGTCCTCCAGTCATACCCGAGAACTCGTCACGAACACCCTTGGAGTTTAGTCCCCAAAGAGAAATGCCTCCCGTTTGCTTCGGCAAGCGGGAGGCATTTCTCTTAGTGGGAGAAGGACTACTTAGTGCCCTTCATTGTGTCCCTGCTCGAGTTCACCCTGAGTAGGTGGAACGATGCGATCCTCGAAGAACCAGCGGCTGAAGCCAGCGCGCAGACGCTTTGAGAACGGAATGCGTCCATCGTCATTCGGGCGGAGCATGAGCGGTGCGTAGTCGTGGTAGCTCACGAGCTCCCAGCGCTCGTAATCGCTAACAGGCTTGTGTACTTCTACGTATTCTCCGCCTGGGAGGCGAACAATACGACCGGACTCGTAGCCGTGCAGTGCGATAGAGCGATCCTTCTTCTGAAGCGCAAGACAAATACGTTTCGTCATGAAGTAAGCCACAATCGGTCCCACAATCAGTAGGGCCTGGAGTGCGTGGATTACGCCTTCGATCGACAACTGGAAGTGCGTTGCCATGAGGTCGGAGCTTGCAGCTCCCCACATTACAGCGTAGAAAGTAACGCCGGCAGCACCGATTGCTGTACGCGTAGGTGCGTTTCGTGGACGATCGAGAATATGGTGTTCGCGCTTGTCTCCGGTCACCCAGGCTTCGATGAAGGGGTAGATCGCTACGAGTACAAGGAACCCGACCATGATGATGACAGGAACGAGCATGTTCCATGACCAGGTGTAACCGAACCACTCAGTTTCCCACCCTGGCGGAATCAGACGCAACATGCCGTCAGCAAATCCGATGTACCAGTCAGGCTGTGTACCAGCAGAGACAGGTGACGGATCGTATGGGCCATACATCCACACAGCGTTGATGCTGAAGAACGTCGAGATGAGCATGATCACGCCGAAGACGATGAAGAAGAATCCACCAGCCTTAGCTGCATAGACGGGGAGTACTGGGTAACCCACCACGTTTTGTTGCGTCTTGCCCGGTCCAGGGTACTGGGTGTGCTTGTGGATCACAACAAACATCAGGTGCAACGCAACAAACAAGATCACCATTGCAGGAAGGACCATGATGTGCAGCATGTAGAGCCTGCCCACAATATCTGTCCCTGGGAACTCTCCGCCGAAGAAGAGGAAGGATAGCCAAGTTCCGATAATGGGAATTGCCTTGATGATGCCGTCGATAATACGGAGGCCATTGCCCGAGAGCACGTCATCTGGGAGTGAGTAGCCAGTGAAGCCCTCAGCCATTGCAAGCACGAAGAGAACGAAACCGATGATCCAGTTCAGTTCGCGCGGCTTGCGGAATGCACCCGTGAAGAAGATGCGAAGCATGTGCAGACCAATCGAGGCAACGAAAAGAAGCGCCGCCCAGTGGTGCACCTGACGCATAAGAAGGCCGCCACGAACTGAGAATGAGATATCAATCGTCGACGCCATCGCGCCGGACATCTCAATACCCTTCATTGGTACATAAGGGCCGTCGTATACGGTCTCAATCATCGTTGCCTGGAAGAAAAGGGTCAGGAAGGTTCCCGACAGCAGGATGACAACAAAGCTGTAGAGCGCTACTTCACCAAGAAGGAAGGACCAATGGTCAGGGAAGACCTTGCGGCCGAACTCCTTGACAGCCACACCAATCTTGGTGCGGTCGTCAATGTATGTCGCAGCTGCCGAGGTAAATCGGCTCGATCCGCTCTTTGCGGGGGATTCAGTCACGTGGCTCACTTAAGTCGCTCCCAGTAGCTCGGACCAACAGGTTCATTGAAGTCGCTCTGTGCGATGAGGTAACCCTCATCGTCGACGGTAATGGGAAGCTGTGGAAGCGGTCGCTTGGCCGGACCGAAGACCACCTTTGCTTCGTCAGAAACATCGAACTGCGACTGGTGGCAAGGGCAAAGTAGGTGGTGCGTATGCTGCTCGTTCAGTGCCACCGGGCATCCAACGTGCGTGCACACCTTTGAGTAAGCGACGATTCCGTTGTAGGACCAGGATTCCTTCTCAGGCGTCTCCTTGAGATCCTTTTCGTCGAGACGGATAAGGAGTACGACCGCCTTAGCCTTTTCGTTAAGCACATCTTTGGCCTGACCAAGGTTTTCGGGTACCACATGGAATACCGAACCAATTGTCACGTCAGCTGCGCGGATCGCCTCACCGACCTTGTGGCCGCCATTATCGCGTGCGAGACGAATTCCCTTGTCCCACATAGTGTGACGGAGTACCTCAACCGGATCGATGTCCTGAGGAGCGAGCCCACGGAGCAACGTGATTCCGGGAAGAGGGAATGCAATCAGGGCACCAAACAAGCTATTTCGTACAAGGGTACGGCGCGAGAAGCCTGATTCTTGATCTGCAACCTTGAAGACTTCAGCCGAGGCCTCACGGGTTGGCTCATCGCTCGCCACCGGATGACGAAGGTCAATAGATTCTCCGTCGTACATTAGGGCCTTGCCCCAGTGCACAGCTCCAATACCGATTGCGAGCAGGGCCAAGGCCATGCCGCTGCCTACGAATATCGTATGCAAGCGAATCTCGGAGGCGTCCCCAGACTCGATCGGGAAGAACATGTAGGCAAGTACCGCGCCGAGGCTGCCGACAATAGAAAGGTAGAAAAGTCCGTAAACTCCGCGCTCGGCGTTCTTTTCCTTCTTTGGGTCCAGATCCGTCACACGCTTGCGGTGTGGGGGGAGTCCCGGATTCTGCACGGCATCCGAAGAAAGGACTGCGGTACCTACCGAAGCCGTTTCGACGCCGTGGCCATCGGCGACAACAGCAGCGCTTCCGCCGCTACTGTTCTTCGCTTCCTCTGCCATGTTGCTCCTTGATTCCTGAAAACTATTGATGCGTTGCGAGGTCTAGTTCGACTTCGAGGTGACCCACACAGTGAGTGCGACGACGGCCCCGAGGCCGATCACCCAAATGAAGAGACCCTCAGCTACCGGACCAAGTGAACCGAGTGAGAAACCGCCGATTGATGGCTTCTCATCGATGTACTTGAGGTAAGTGATGATGTCTGACTTTTGCTCTGGCGTGATGTTCGCATCGCTAAAGACCGGCATGTTCTGCGGACCGGTCACCATCGCGTTGTAGATGTGAGTCGCCTCGACACCACTGAGCGATGGAGCCCACTTACCCTGCGTCAACGCACCGCCAGCACCGGCAACGTTGTGGCACATCGCGCAGTTAATGCGGAAGAGCTCGCCACCGCGTGCAACGTCACCTTCGCCCTGGAGGTACTGGGTCTCAGGGAGGCCAGGTCCAGGTGCCAATGATGCAACGTAGGCAGCCATTTGAAGTGTCTGCTCTTCCGTGAACTGCACGGGCTTAACCATTCCCTGCGGACCAGTGAATGCGAGTGGCATTCGACCAGTTCCGACCTGGAAATGAACCGATGCTGCACCAACACCAATAAGTGTTGGGCCGTCGTTCTCTGTTCCTTCTGCGTTCATGCCGTGGCAAGTTGCGCAGTTCGCAGCGAAGAGTTTCTGACCAGCTTCGATTACCTCAGGTGAAGTGAGATCCACTTCTGCGGTAGCAGCTGTCTGGCTGAATCCTGCGTATGCGGCACCGGTAACAAGCAGGCCAACAGCCAACAGTGCGGCCGTGGCGAGCGGGTGACGCCGTCCGGTCTTAGCGGAGTTCTTCTTGGCGCGAGCCATGATCTCTATTGCTCCTGACTCTACTTGAGTACGTAAATGATGATGAAGAGGATGATCCATACGATGTCGACGAAGTGCCAGTAGTAGGACACGACGACCGCGGTGGTCTCTTCTTTGTGTGTGAAGTTCTTAACTGCGTAGACGCGACCGATCACCAGGAGGAAGGCCACGAGACCAAGGGAAACGTGGATGCCGTGGAAACCGGTGGTGATGTAGAAGGCAGAACCATAAGGATCGCTCGCGAGCGTGATGCCTTCTGACACGAAGGTTGCGTACTCCCAGGCCTGGCCTGCCACGAAGATGGCCCCCATGAAGAAGGTGAGGTAGAACCACTCGACCATGCCCCACTTCGCGGGACTTGCTCCGGTTGCTCGTGGCTGCATGCGCTCAGCAGCAAAGACACCCGCCTGCGCAGTGAACGATGAAGCAACAAGAATGAGGGTGTTAATCAGGGCGAACGTGAAGTTATGCTTCGACGTTTGCTCTGCCCACAATTCTGGGTTCATCGCCCGGAGTGTGAAGTAGATGGCGAACAGGCCGGCGAAGAACATGACCTCGCTGCCGAGCCACACGATCGTGCCGACGGCGACGGAGTTGGGTCGCTTCACCGTGGGCACGGCTGACTTGGTATTCATAGTGGTCGTTGTCACCCTTCCATTATGGCTGAAAGTTTGGTGTGTATTTTCACCGATGCTCGGCGAGCCGAGTTTTTTCGACATTTACCCATCCACCCTACCGCGCCGAAAGACCCTTCGGTGACCACACATCAAGTAGGGCGGCGTGTCGTGGGTAAGATTGCCGTATGAGTGAAGATCGGACCTGGCCAGCAATTCTTACGACACTGCTTCAAGGGGAGGATCTCAGCGTTTCCCAGGCTGAATGGGCGATGTCCCGATTCATGACGGGAGACGCAACTGGGGCACAGATTGGCGGTTTTCTAGTTGCGCTGCATACAAAGGGCGTAACTGTTGAAGAAGTTATCGGGTTCCGCGATGCGATTTTGGCCGAGGCTGCGCCAATTGCTCTTCCTGCAATGTCGCTCGACATCGTCGGCACGGGAGGAGATCGTTTTGGAACCGTTAACATCTCATCAATGGCTTCGATCGTTGCTGCGGCTGCTGGAACGCCTGTAGTCAAGCACGGTAATAAAGCGGCGAGTAGTTTATCAGGTTCATCTGATGTTTTCAGTGCTCTCGGAATCGACCTGTCGCTTGACCCTGATCAGTTAAAGCAATCGTTCGATGAAGCCGGCATTGCATTTGTGCACGCTGCGCGCTTTCTTCAGGGCTTTAAGCATGTTGCTGGTGCTCGAGCAGAACTCGGCATCCCAACGGTGTTTAATTTCCTTGGTCCATTGTGCAACCCGGTTCGGCCTGAGGCTTCAGCAGTAGGGGTTGCGGATCTTGACCGAGTGCCAATTTTCGTGGGCGTCTTTCGTCTTCGTGGTGCTTCTGCGCTCGTGTTCCGCGGTGATGATGGGCTCGATGAACTTACGACCACTGGTCACTCTAGGATTTGGGAAGTGAGCAGGGGAGCGCTGACAGAGCACGACCTTGATCCACGTGACCTGGGCATACCTAGAGCTGAGATTGCGGACCTCGTTGGCGGCACGCCGGAGGAGAACGCCGAGGTTGTGCGACGAACGCTTGGGGGAGAACCGGGGCCTGTGCGAGACATCGTGCTTTTGAACGCGGCGGCCGGACTCGTTGCGTATGATCTTGCGATTGATCCGGAATCTGTAGAGCGCCCACTGCTCAAGCGTTTGGGGGAGAAGCTAGAGCTCGCTGCGGCAACGATCGATTCTGGTGCTGCGACAGCAAAGCTCGAAGACTGGATTCGTGCGACCCAGAAACAAGCTCGGGTTAATTAGAACTCGCGCTTCGCGCAGCTCGAATGAATTGGGTGATGCGTTCGAGGCTCTTTTGGCCAGGTGCGATCTCAACTCCGCTTGAGACATCTACACCGTCTGGTTGAGCCTCGGCGATCGCGGAGGCGACGTTTTCAGGGGAGAGACCCCCCGCAAGTAGCCAACTGTCGCCCAGGTGTGCGGAGCTAACTCCTTTCAGGTCCCAAGGCCTGCCGGAGCCCGGATCTGGGCTGTCTACAAGCAATCGCTCCTCTGAGTATTCACCGAATCGCAAGTCTGGTGTCGTCACAAGACTTGCCGCGCGCCATATGCGTGGGTGGATCACAGCAGCACTCTCAAAATCCGATTGAGTGTACTCACCGTGAAGTTGTAGGACGTCAAACCCAAGGTCAACCGCGAGCTGTGCAGCGTCAGCTGCGTGAATGCGTCGAACGACAAGCACCGCATCAATGTGTCGATCGAAGGAATGCGCTGCGGTGACGACGGCTTTCGCCTCTTCGCGGGTCGCGTTTCGCGGGCTTCCCTCACTCATAACGACACCGACAGCGTCGGCGCCTTCCCGTATTGCATGAAGGGCAGTAGCTCTATCTCTCAGACCACAAATCTTGACGTACATCGTGGTCAGTCTACGCTGGTCAGGTGAATGTGGATCCTTACGCGACACCTTGCGTTGGTACGTGTAGACGGGTGTTACCTCACATAGCCTGGGGTGAAACCCGAATTCTTTTGACAGCGTCAGAGAGGACTCCATAATGTTGCTCGCCTTTTCTGTTTCTCCAACTGGATCCACAGATGAAAGTGGTTCCGTTCATGAAGCCGTAGCTGCAGCCGTACGGGTTGTGCGGGAATCCGGACTTCCAAACAGGACATCAGCAATGTTTACCGAAATCGAAGGGGAGTGGGACGAGGTATTCGCCGTGGTCAAGCGCGCCACTGAAGCGGTGCAGCAATTTGGGCCACGAGTTTCTCTCGTGATGAAAGCAGACATTCGGCCTGGGTTCGTCGGTGAACTCGACGGAAAAGTCGCGCGGCTGGAACAGGCTATCGAGAAGAGCTAATGCTCACATGACCTGATAGGGCGGTTCCGAGGCGAGGCTTCCTGAGCCAGGGAAGTCCCATATTAATCTAAACTGACATAATATACATTATCAGCGAAAGTGTTACTGTGTGAAGGTGTGCGCTGGATTTGATCTCTGGGTGCACGCATAGCCAATTCCCGCCTCGGATTTCGGTCCAGGGTTCGTCCGTTCGCTGTGCAGCGGCGAACGCATTGCTATTAAGAATTGGCAAAGAGACAATCCGGCTGTTTAGGCAGCCCACGAGCGTGAAAATGTTCTGACATAGCCTTTTCGCGATACTCCAAAAGGTGGACTTTAAATTACTCGCGGGCGGAACGCGCTAGAACTGCCAAGCGCAACAGCGAGTGCGCTGCGAGTGCACAGAGTGCGATTGAGCCAAACTGGGCGGCGTTGAGCATAAGGTCAGCACTCCCCTGTCGCCATGCGAGGAAAAGCAACACGAGTGCGGCACCAACAGTGATCCACCCCACCATTGCGAGGCCGATCGACACTGTGCGAACGAGCCACACACCTCGCGCTGGCCGTAAAGGTAACAAAGTGGTAACGATGGCGAAGCTTACGACTCCGATAGCCAATGCGCCAAGCACATCGCTCGGTCTATGCCAGCCATACGTGAGCAATTGCCAACTCACGACCCCGAGTAGTATGGCTCCACCAAGTGCGACAATCGCGCGAAGGTGGCGGGTGACCGCAAATATTGCAGATGCAACCACCGCGGTAAACACCGTCATGTGGCCGCTCGGAAACGAGTTTTCTGCGGTAAGGCTCAGCAATTCTGGGCGGCCGAGCACCTCAGATTTTAGAAGTTGTGACGCGACGATCGCAACAACAGGCACCAGGGTCACTACGAGGGCCCTGGCGATGCCGTGGATCCATAAAGCGAGAAGTCCGAGTACTACTAAGCAAATTGCGATCGCAGGAGTCGACACCAGGCTCAGCGGTGCCGGCGGGTCGGTGTTGTATCTAGAGGCGGACAGCGCGCTATCTTCAACCCACTGACCTGTTGTACTCAGCACGCCCAGCACGTAAGCGCCCACGCCAATTACGGCCCAGAACCCAAAGATCCAAAGGACACGCAGGCGTCGGTGCAGTGACATGTCGCTCACCTCGTACCGTTCTGTGCACTATCGGCAGTGCGCACTGCCCAGAGCGCGAGTGCTGCGGCAGTTGATACGTTGAGAGAGTCAACTCCGTGTTCCATTGGAATCGTGACAGCTTGCGTGGCCGAAGCAAGCGCGCGGCGTGAAAGACCCGGTCCTTCTGACCCAAACATGAGCGCGAGCTTGTCTGGAACGTGGTGCACGAACTCTGCAAGATCTTGTGCGTCCTCGTGAAGCGCGAAAGCTGCGAGCTCAAATCCAGCGTCGCGAATCATCGGGCCGGCCTCCCGCCAATCTGGCAGACGCGCCCAGGGTACCTGCAGGACCGCGCCCATGCTCACTCGCACGGCGCGTCGATACAGTGGATCGGCACAACCTGGACTCAACAGCACGGCATCTGCACCAAGGGCCGCAATCGAGCGAAATATTGCTCCAACGTTTGTGTGGTCTGCAAGGTCTTCGAGTACGACAATACGACGTGAGCTCGCGAGAATTGTGAGTGGATCGAGGCTGGGAGGTCGGTGCATCGACGCGAGGGCCCCACGATGCATATGGAACCCAGTGAGTTGCTCAAGCTGCTTGCTCTCCCCTACGAACGCCGGTACTTCTGGGTACCGCTCAAGCATTGGTGCAAGTTTTGGGATCCACTCTTCAAGCAACAGCAATGAGCGGGGTCGATGCCCAGCTTGTATTGCTCGCTCGATTACTTTCGGGGATTCCGCGAGGTATAGTCCCTCTTCAGGCTCGCGCACACGTCTGAGTTCAACGTCGGTAAGTTGAGTGTAATCGGCGAGCTCTGGAGCTGTGAGGTCGTCGATGCGGTGAACGATCACGCAGCCTGCTCCTCAGTGCGGCGTAGGAAAGACCTGATTTCCAAAATTGCATCTGGTACGGCCTCATAATGAACAAGGTGACCTGTATCAGGAAATATTTGGAGTTGAGCATTCGGCAACATGCGCTGCAGGTCGAGCTGGTGCGCGAGAGGCGTGATGTCGTCCTTCTCCCCTGCGATGAGCAATACGGGCATTGTAAGAGCACCAGCAAACTCAGGGACTGTGTGGGACACCGATGCTCGGAACGCCTCGAGAAGTGTTGATGAGTCGACAAAGCGCGAAAAATACTGTTCGTGTTGGTCGTGAATCCACTTACGTAGCTCCCGATCGCCCGTCTTCGCCATGACTTCGCTCATTCCGCGCACAATGAGCTTGTTACCAAGCAATGCACGAGCCGCAGGTTCAGGAAGTGCGTCGGCGGCGCGGTAGTAAAGAATCGCAGCTTGGGTGAGCGCTGCCTGCGGGCCCTTGAGCGCGGGAGAGGAAATTGGGTTAATGAGGATCGTGCGAGCAGCCGTTAACCCTGACTTGAGAGCGCTTGCTACCACGAGTGAACCAAAGGAGTGACCGAGAATGGTTCTTGCGTGTGGTGCGACAGTCTGAGCATATTCGCGTAACCATTCACCGAATAGCGAGAGGTCGTGAGTTCGAGACGGTATCGCTGGCGAATCCCCGAAACCTGGAAGATCGGGAACGTGAATCCGAAGCTCCGGCATTGATTCCGATAGGGCGCGGGCGATGCCGTCTAAGCCGTGATGGTCGCCGCGGAACCCATGGACGAACACAATCGGTCCACCGTCTGGATCTCCGTATGTCCAGCTTCGAGTGTCGGCGCCGAGCACGCGGATCAGCTGGGGTTCGTTCACTGGCACAAGAAAATGTTACCGGTCACCGCTGGTACTCCCCTGCACAAAAACGCCCGAAGAACGTGCGTCTGCTGAATGTCGTCCGTGCTCGATAGCATCAGTATGAGTGAAAGGATCGACGTGAACGAAGTACTCCCCTTTGGGCCTCACGGCTTGCAGTATTCGACACCGAGACGACGGGTATCGACACGAGTTCTTCTCGCGTAGTGAGCGCAACACTCGCAGTCATCGGCGAAGCGGGTGAAGTGCTCGAACGATACGACTGGTTGATTAATCCAGGCGTTGAGATACCCGATGCAGCGGTGCGAGTACACGGTATCTCGACTGATATCGCACGCTCGAGCGGCATCGATGCGACGGTCGGTGTGAAGCAGATCACTGAACGAATTGCTGAGATGATTGAGAGGGGTCTCCCGCTCGTCGTCTACAACGCACCGTATGACCTGACGCTGCTCCGTCACGAACAACGTCGGCACAACATAGTTGCTTTAGATCCGGTGCCGGTGCTCGATCCGCTCATCATCGACAAGCAGGTGGATCGATTTCGAAAGGGTAAGCGCACACTTATAGCTGCTGCGGAGCACTACGGTGTGAAGCTTGGGAATGCTCACGACGCCGGAGAAGATGCAATCGCATCGGGGCGTGTCTTGCAACGGATCGCTACCAAGTATGGAGCTTCGCTCCCTGGGGATCTCGAACTACTTCACAATTTGCAGGTGGGGTGGGCACTAGCGCAAGCGGAGAGTTTTCAGGCCTATATGCGCAAGGTGCGTGATCCAAACTTCGTGGCCAGGGGTTCCTGGCCAGTTCACATATAGTCGCTACACAACGCAGATGGGCGAGAGATCTTGATCGATCTCTCGCCCATCTGAGCAAGCAACTACTGGCAGCGCCAGTGAAAAACGTTACGCGCCGAAGCCCTTGAAGCGCTGGTTGAACTTCTCAACGCGACCAGCCGAGTCCATGATGCGCTGCTTACCGGTGTAGAACGGGTGCGAGGCACTCGAGATCTCCACGTCGATAACAGGGTAGGTGACGCCGTCAAGTTCGATCGTCTTGTCGCTGGTGAGCGTTGAACGCGTTAGGAAGCTCTCCCCCGACGCAAGGTCGCGGAACACGATGGCGTTGTACTCGGGGTGAATCTCGGTCTTCATGACTATCCTTCGAATCTATTACTTCTCGCTGCGCTGTCGGCAGATGCCGAGCACAGAAGTCTCGCGGCAATACCGCACAAAGATCTAGCTTAGCAGATGAGACAGCAATATCGTGCACTCTCCCACTGCCCGCAGTGCCTAATTTACTATTACGTGTCTGACGGTTTTGCCACGGCAGCGTATCTACCGTTCGCGTGTGTGAGGTCAAACGGCAGCCCAAAAGTTGCCTCAAGGTTTGCCGACGTAAGCGTTTGTTCAATTGGGCCAGCTGCCAACAATTTGCCATCGCGCACCAGCAAAACATGTGTGAACCCCGGAGGAATCTCTTCAACGTGATGCGTCACCATAACCATTGCGGGTGAGAACGGTGAAGATGCAAAGCCCGAAAGCATTTGGAGTAGTCGCTCTCGTGCGCCCAGATCGAGGTTTGCACTCGGTTCATCAAGGAGTAAAACTTCAGGGTCCGTCATGACAGAACGCGCAATCATGACACGTTTCTGCTCGCCATCACTCAGCGTGCCAAAATTCTGTTCGGCCAGCTCCAGGAGATCCCACTCCGCAAGCACACGGTCGGCCTGCCTCACATCAATTGCGTCGTACTGCTCATTCCAGCGACCCTCAACTGCATAGGCCGCGGTGAGTACTACATCACGCACCTTTTCATGAGGTGGGATTCGACGAGCGGTGGCGCTCGACACGAATCCAATGCGGGTGCGGAGCTCAAATACATCGACTTTGCCGAGACGCTCCTCCAAAACATCAACGCTGCCCGAAGTTGGAAAGTCTGTAGCAGTCGCAAGCTTGAGGATCGTTGATTTGCCCGCACCGTTCGGGCCCAAGACCACCCAGCGCTCACTGTCATCGACTTGCCAACTTACGCTGTCGAGGATCGGGCGCTGGTTACGGACATAGCTTGCGTCGGTGAGGCTCAGCACGGTCGTCATGGCAACAAGCCTATCTCTAGACTGGTGCCATGACGGTTTCACCACTCGTGGTTCTTGACTGCGATTCCACCACAATCCAAGACGAAGTTATTGAGCTCATTGCGGAGGCCGCAGGAACTCGCAAGGAGGTAGCTGCCGTCACTGAGCGGGCGATGCGTGGCGAACTCGATTTTGCGGAGAGCCTCAGGGAACGGGTGGCGACACTTGAAGGTGTTCCGCAGTCTGTATTTGATGAGGTCTACGCAAAAGTGAGGCTCTCGCCCGGGATCCGTGAACTCATTTCAGACGTTCACTCCCGCGGTGGCAAAGTCGGCGTGGTATCGGGTGGATTTCACGAGGTGCTCGACCTTATTGCCGACGATCTTGGAATTGATTACTGGAGTGCAAACCGACTTGAGATCGAGGACGGGAAGCTAACGGGGCGCACTATAGGCCCAGTTATCGACGCCGAGGCCAAAGCAAACACACTAAGGGAATGGGCAGCGACGAGCGGAACTCCAATGAGTGCGACTGTTGCGATAGGCGATGGCGCCAACGACCTGCTCATGATGAAGGTCGCTCAACTGGGAATCGGCTACAACGCGAAACCGATCGTTATTGAGCAGGCAGATGAGTCGATCAAGGGAGATCTCTCACTTGCGATCCCCCTCCTCGACCGACTGCAGTGAAGCACTAGAAGTTGTTGAGTTTCTCAGTGTCCTCCGGAATGACGCCGTCTGCGAGGAGCGAGGCACCGAGACGCTTGAGCGATGTGAGGGCGACATTCTGAGGCATAGGACCGTATGAAATACGTGCGACACCGAGTGCTTCGTATTCGGCAGCTGTCAAAGCTCCCGGCAACCCGATGACGCTCACTCGTCGCACGCCGATCCCTTCGACAAGCGTGCGGGTCTCGTCAGCAGTTAGAACTCCCGGCACAAAAATGCACTGAGCACCAACATCAAGATATGCGCGACCCCGCTCAATCGCGTCAGCGATGCTGTCCTCGCGCGGGCGATCCCCACCCTTAACGAGCGCGTCAGTTCGGGCATTGAGCACAAACGGCACATCCTCCTTCTCCCCCGCCTGAACTGCAGCACGCATGACTTCGACAGATTCATTGAGGGGACGAAGTTGGTCCTCGATGTTTGCGCCCGAGATCCCTACTCCGATGGCTCTGCGCACAGCTTCACCGGCGTCTCCAAATCCGCCATCTAGGTCGGCACTTACCGGAAGTTCAGTAGCAGACACGATCCGCTCGAGCGCCGCAAGCATCAACTCGAACGGAATGTGTTCGCCGTCTGGGTACCCGTGCGCGGCGGCAATACCGTGCCCTGCTGTTGCGATCGCACGCGTCTTTGCGAGTTCCGAGACCACCTTGGTGCTGACCGCATCCCACACGTTCACCACGCGAAGAATCTCAGAACTCTCGTAAAGATCACGGAGTGAATGCGCCTCTACGGCGACTCGGGTACGACTTCTTGGAGCAATATTGGAGGTCATACCATCAGGCTACGTCAGTGCCCCATCCCAAGGCCACCATCTACCGGAATTACTGCTCCACTGATATATGCTGCATCGTCTCCAGCAAGGAACGAGGCTGCTCCTGCAATCTCTGCGACATCACCAAATCTCGCTGCCGGTATCGAGGACAGGTACTTTGCCTGCTGTTCCTCGGGAAGCACTGATGTCATGTCAGTATCGATGAAGCCGGGAGCGATCACATTGGCAGTGATGCCGCGTGCCCCGAGCTCTCGGGTAAGCGAGCGTGCGAAGCCAACAAGTGCTGCCTTTGACGACGAATAATTGATCTGTCCCGGCGATCCATAGAGACCGACGACCGAGGAGATGAGAATAACTCGACCGAAGCGCTGCTTGAGCAGGCCCTTCGCGGCTCGCTTCACTACCCGGAACGTGCCGGTGAGGTTTGTGTCGATCACCTCGGTAAATTCTTCTTCTGACATGCGGAGCAGAAGTGTGTCGCGAGTGATGCCGGCATTCGCCACCAAGACCTCTACTGGACCTAGCTTGGCTTCAACCTCGGTAAACGCGGCGTCAATGGAAGCGTAGTCAGTCATTTCTGCGCGTACAGTGAGTGCGCCCTCTGGCCCCTCACCCGAGCGTGAAGTTACCGCGACTCGGTGGCCGTCAGAGATCATGCGTTCTGCAATTGCGAAGCCGATGCCTCGGTTGCCACCAGTGATGAGCACTGTGCGCGGAGTGATGCTTGCGTTCATGTCCATCAGCCTAGCGAATGCACCGTACGCTCAGGTGCCCCTCTTGCTCAGCGCATAAACTGATAGGTGCAAAGAAGGAGCTAATGGCAAAGTTTCATCACGGCGCAGTACCGAGCTACAGCGTGACCTCAGCAGGGGTGAACCCCGTTGAAGATCGTGCGTACCGCATGCGCATGTATTTCATCGCGATGTCCCTGCGAGTTGTGTGCGTTGGGTCACTCTTTTGGGTGCGCGGTTGGTGGATCGTGGTTCCGGTGATCGGTTCGATAGTGCTCCCCTGGTTTGCGGTCATGATCGGTAATGCCGTACAGCACGGTGGTGAGGTGAAGCACGATCTCCCCGAGCCGTACCAACTCATGGGTAACGCAGCTGCGCAGACGCCGAATGAGGGCGAAGCAGATCAAATACTTATCGTCGATGTAGATCCAGTTCGTAGAAGCACGGCGAATGGCACGAATTCTGACGAAACTTCAGTAACCACAGAGGATGATCTGCGTGAATGAGGTCTTACCGGGAGTCAGTCTCGGCGCTCCGCTCGAGCATCGTTACACATGCTCGCGGGCGGGATGCCGCGACGCCGCAGATTGGGCGCTCCTATGGAGAAATCCAAAGATTCATTCTGAAGATCGCAAAAAAACGTGGCTCGCTTGTGAAGTACACCTCAAGGTGTTGCGCGAATTTCTCAGTGATCGAGACTTCCCGCTCGAGGTAGTAGCGGTAGGTGCACTAGATGAGTGACGTTCAGGTCGGGTGGACCTTTCTACGTTCACGCAGGTGGATCGGCTATTTTGCGTTGTTCGTCGTGTTCTCCATCGCTTGTGTTTATCTCGGCAACTGGCAGTTCGATCGACGTGCTGAAGCCCGCGCGGAGATCGATCGAATTGACCGCAACTACGACGCGCCCGCAGTGGACCTTCGTACCGCACTGCCAGAGCTTGACAAGTTTGATGAAGATGAACAGAAGTGGCTCTCCGTGACGATGACCGGAAGCTATTTAGGTGAGGCGGTTCTTGCCCGAAATCGGCCTGGGCCAAGTGGTGTCGGCGCCAATATTATTGACGCATTTCTCACTCACGATGGTCGTATCTTTTTTGTGGATCGCGGCTGGATCCTCGCGAACGGTACGGAAATCGATGAGGCTCTCACTGCGTTGCCTGCTCGACCTCAAGGCGAGGTCACCGTTGTCGCGCGCCTTCGCGCGAGTGAACCTGAGATTGCCGGGCGTAGCGCTACCGGTCTTTCTGTCGCAAGCATTAATCTTTCTGAGATCGCGGAAGTATTAGACCTTGATGGTGAGGTTATGACCGGCGCCTACGGAATGCTCATCTCAGAGACCCCTAGCGGAGAGCACGGGGTGCTTCCCCCGAGGCCCGAGAGAGACGAGGGCCCGCATCTCTCCTATGCTCTGCAGTGGTACGTGTTCATTATCATTGCTGGCATTGGAGTTGCTTACGCGGCACGTCAGGAATACAAGAACCTGAATGCGGGCAGCGAGCAGGTGCGTGAGATGAGTGCGAAGCAAGCCGAGCGGCGTCGGCGTCGGGGCTTGAGTGATGCTGACGAAGAGGACGCACTGCTCGATGCATAGGGTGAGACTTACACTCACAGCTGTCGGCGCCTCACTCATTGCTGCGCTGCTGTTAACTTCTTGTGCGTCTACACCCGATCCACAAACGACACGTGATTCTCTCGCCGAGGTGACTGAAGACGCCACTCCCCCAGAGGCCGACTCAACTTACGACGCAGACCTCCATCCAGAACCAATTGTTGACTCACTGGAGTGCACCCGGATTCTGATCATTACCGCGCGTGGCACGGGTGAGCCTGGAAAGCGACAGCTCCTCGGCCCGGTTGTGCGAGCCATCGCAGAGGCCCGCCCCGACCAGACCCAACAACTAGACCTCGACTACCCAGCGGATACCGACGTCAAAGAGGGCGGCACATACGGAGCCCGACTGTTGATCGACACGCTCAACGTTCAGGCCGAGGCCTGCCCCGAGCAGGAATTTGTGCTGCTTGGCTACTCACAGGGTGCGCTGGTCATTGGTGACGCGCTCTCCGCCCCAGAGTTTCGCCTGGTCGGCACCCGTGTAGGTGAGGTCGGCCACGAGGCAGAGTCAAGGATCCGCGCAATTGTGTTTTATGGAAACCCCAGGTTCATGGGAACCGAAGAATATGACTCGGGTTCGTATACAGAGTGGGTAAACGGACTGCTCCCGAGACCCGAGGGTAGCCTCAATACTTACGCCGATCGAATACGGGACTACTGCGTAATTAACGATTTTGTGTGCCAACGCTCGCTCGAGCTCGAAGACGAAGGGCACGTTGCGTACTACGAGAACGGTATGCAGCAAGATGGGGCTTCGTTTGTCATCTCACTGCTTCCACCAATCGACGGAGCTTTTGGGGAGAAACCAGACGAGGTCGATGAGCTCGTTCCGTAGCGACGCCCGTCTATGCGAGCTCGATTAACTCGAGGTATTCCTTTGACCAGTGGTCTTCAGTTGCCTCGGGCATAATCAGCACTCGCTCTGGGTTGAGTGCCTCAACGGCGCCGGCGTCGTGAGAAACGAGCACCACGGCTCCCTTGAAATGTGCGAGTGCATCAAGGATTTCTTCGCGGCTCGCTGGGTCAAGGTTGTTCGTGGGCTCGTCAAGGAGAAGCACGTTCGCACTTGAGACCACGAGCATCGCGAGTGCGAGCCTGGTCTTTTCGCCGCCTGAGAGCACTCCTGCGGGCTTGTGTACGTCGTCGCCAGTGAAGAGGAACGAGCCGAGAACTTTTCGTGCCTCCGTTTCGGTGAGGTGTTGCGAAACCGAGATCATATTCTGCAGCACACTCGTCTTTACGTCGAGCGTCTCGTGCTCTTGGGCGTAATAGCCGACCCTTAATCCGTGTCCAGCCACAATCTCACCCGTATCGGGCTCGTCGACTTGCGCGAGGAGTCTCAGCAGTGTGGTTTTTCCAGCACCGTTCAGTCCGAGCACTACGACTTTTGACCCACGATCGATCGCGAGGTCTACACCCGCAAATATTTCGAGCGATCCATATGATTTTGAGAGGCCATCGGCCATGAGCGGGGTCTTGCCGCAGGGGGCGGGATCGGGAAACCGAAGTTTCGCCACACGGTCAACTTGCCGAACTTCTTCGAGGCCAGACAGCATCTTTTCCGCTCGCGCGACCATCTGGTGGGCAGCAGCCGCTTTCGAGGCTTTTGCACCAAAACGCGCAGCTTGTTCTTTGAGAGCTGAGGCTTTCTTCTCGACGTTTGTTCGCTCTTTGCGGCGACGTTCCTCATCGGCAGCACGCTGCCTGAGATATAGCTTCCACCCCATGTTGTAGACGTCGATGACCTGGCGATTCGCATCGAGATAGAAGACGCGATTGACGGTCTCTCCGACCAGGTCAATATCGTGCGAGATGATGATGACGCCGCCCTTGTAGCTCTTGAGAAACTCGCGAAGCCATACGATTGAATCTGCGTCAAGGTGGTTTGTCGGCTCGTCAAGAATCATCGTGTCAGCATCGCTGAATAGGATTCGTGCGAGTTCAATACGCCTGCGTTGACCGCCCGAGAGTGTTTTTAGGGGCTGATCAAGGATACGGTCGGGCAAGCCTAAATTGTGTGAGATCGCCGCGGCCTCTGCTTCTGCAGCATATCCGCCCAGCGCTTGGAACCGGTCGGTGAGGTTGCCGAATCGCTTCATCGCCTTTTCTGCGATTTTGGGATCAGACGACCCCATCTCTTCAGAAGCCTTCGCGATGTTCTTCGTGAGTGTGCCGAGCCCGCGTGCATCGAGTATGCGGTGTCGTGCGATTTGCTCGGGGTCTCCGGTGCGGGGATCCTGCGGAAGGAAGCCGAGCTCGCCGGTGACGGTGATCTTGCCTTCTGCAGGCTGCAATTCACCCGAAAGTGTGCGAGTAAGTGTCGTCTTTCCAGCACCATTGCGACCAACGAGCCCGATCTTGTCGCCGGGGTGGACGCGGAACGAAACGTCGCCCATGAGTCGGCGCGCGCCTACGTCGATCGCGAGATCCTCGACAACAATCACAGTGAACTTCTCTTCTTCAGGATGCGCGACAGAACTGCGCAGCATCGTAGACGGTAATAGTGTGGGCGTAACCCCGGATAAACAGAGGAATCCGCGTTCGATTTTCGTAAGGCTTGACAGGCGGGTCTGGCAGCGCGCGAAGCGCGCCGGAAGGCAAGCCGTCGAAAATCGAACGCGGAGACCGGAAGCTGTGGACTAAATATTAAAGCCCAACGCCCTCATCATCTCCCGACCATCGTCGGTAATGCGCTGCGGAGTCCATGGCGGCATCCACACCCAGTTGATGCGGAACGCCGCTACGAGTCCATCGAGTGCCTCAGCGATATCGTTCTCAATGACATCGGTGAGTGGGCAACCCGCACTCGTGAGCGTCATCGAGATAACGAGCGCGTCGTTCTCTTTGTCATACGCGAGGTCATAAATGAGGCCAAGATCGACAATGTTTACACCGAGCTCGGGGTCAGAAACATTCTTCAACGCCTCAACCGCTTGCTCGCGGAATTCGGGATCTATCGAAACCTGGGCAGCTTGTACCACCTCAGACTCGACCGTCGTTTCTTCGCTCATATCTCTAGCCTACGCCCTAAGCCTCAACGAGGAAACGATCGTAGCCTTCGTTCTCGAGGCGCTCGGCGAGCTCGGGGCCGCCCTCTTCGGCAATCTTGCCGTCAACAAACACGTGAACGAAGTCGGGCTTGATGTAGCGGAGAATTCGCGTGTAGTGGGTGATAAGGAGAACGCCAAGTCCGGTGTTCTCCTTTGCGCGGTTCACGCCCTCTGAAACAACCTTGAGCGCGTCAACGTCGAGTCCCGAGTCGGTCTCATCGAGAACTGCGAACTGAGGCTTGAGGAGTTCGAGCTGAAGAATCTCATTACGCTTCTTCTCACCACCCGAGAATCCTTCGTTCACGTTACGTGCGGCGAATGACTCATCCATCCGAAGGTTCTTCATTGCGTCGCGTACCGCACCCATCCAAGTGCGGATTGCGGGTGCCTCGCCATCAATCGCGGTCTTGGCGGTACGCAAGAAGTTCGCGTTGGTGACGCCTGGGATCTCAACTGGGTACTGCATTGCGAGGAAGAGCCCGGCCTGTGCGCGTTCGTCGGCGCCGAGTTCAGTGAGGTCTTCACCATCGAGCAGAATCTGGCCACTGGTGATCTCATAACGCGGGTGACCGGCGACCGCGTATGCGAGGGTCGACTTACCTGAGCCGTTTGGGCCCATGATGGCGTGCGTTTCGCCCTTGCGGATCGTGAGGTTTACTCCCTTGAGGATAGGCTTTGGGCCCTTCTCAGTTTCAACACTGACGTGTAGGTCTTTGATCTCAAGAACTGAAGTCATGCTGCAATCTCTTTCGTAACGTGGGGGTCAATATAAACTGTGCCGTCTTCAATCTCGACGATGTACACAGGAACCGGCTCATATGCCGGAAGGTTTTGCGGAATTCCGGTAGTGAGTGAGAACGCTGAGCCGTGAGCCCAACATTCGAGTGTTCCGTCTTCGACGAAGCCCTCTGAGAGGCTAATTTGGCCGTGGGTGCATGTATCACCAATAGCGTGTACGTCGCCCTGTCCGTCAAGAACAATCGCGATTGGTACGCCGTCAAGTTCTACTTTTACCGCTTGGTCCTGCGTTAATTCACTCAGCTCAAGCGCCTTCATGCGAGACATTATGCGAGCACACTCTGCTTCAGCTCCGCGTCAATTGCTTCCTGAAGTCGATCTTCGATCTCTTCGTTGCCAATGCGCTGAATGACGTCGAAAAGGAATCCGCGAACAACGAGCTTGCGAGCTTCGTCTTCCGAGATGCCGCGGCTTTGGAGATAGAAAATATGTTCCTCGTCGAAGCGGCCGGTTGTCGAAGCGTGCCCCGCACCCTCAATGTCTCCAGTTTCGATCTCGAGATTCGGGATCGAGTCGGTGCGGGTGCCCTCCGTGAGGGTGAGGTTGCGGTTCTCCTCGTAGCTGTCGGTGCCGGTGGCTACGCGTCGGATGAGAACGTCACCGATCCACACAGCATGCGCGCCCTCGCCCTGCAGGGCGCCCTTGTACGCCACCCTGCTGCGAGTGTGGGGCGCATTATGGTCGATGTACACCTGGTGCTCGAGGTGCTGGCCAGCGTCAGCGAAGTACGCACCGTAGCCCTCACCGTTCGCACCCTGCGCATCCAAATGGATCGACGGGTTCACACGCACGATCTTGCCACCGAGTGAAACGACGATGTGCTGCAGGTTGGCGTCGCGGCCGACTGTTGCGTTGTGGGCCGCGAGGTGGATCGCCTCATCGTTCCACTCCTGGATCGAAACTACCGTGAGGTTTGCCGCATCTCCGACTACGATCTCGACCGTCTCCGAGAGATGGGCGTCGCCCTCATTCTCGAGGATTACCAGGGCATTTGCCTGCGGTGCGGCCTCAATAATGGTGTGAGCAGCGGTGGGCTCAGTTGTGAGCGCCGAACGCTTCACAATTACGGTCTGGTGATCTTGACTCGTGAGCAGAATTCGCTGAGCGGCCTGAACCTGACCCCACGCGTTTGCTGCGGCCTGATCCTCTGGAATACCGCCGCGGCCTACCAGCTCAGAATCCATGGGAACAGTCGAAAGTTCAACTCCCTCGGCCTCAGAGATCTCAAATGTCTGCGAGCCGTCGATGAGCTTGTCGCCAAGGAGCGACTTGATCTGTGCGACTGGAGTGAACTTCCAGTTCACCTCACGACCGGTTACCTCGGGGAAATCCGCGAGCGAAACAGACTTCAGGCGCTCTGACCGAGTCTGTACTGGGGCACGATTTTCCCAATCTCCGTCACTGTGTGCCTTGAAACCGTGCTGTTCTGTTTGAAGCGTTGTCACGTTAACCGACAGATCCTTCCATGCTCATTTCGATGAGCTTGTTCAGTTCGAGCGCGTATTCCATTGGAAGCTCTCGGGCAATTGGCTCGATAAATCCGCGCACAATCATTGCCATTGACTCTTCTTCTGACAGACCGCGACTCATGAGGTAGAACAGCTGTTCTTCACTCACTCGCGTCACAGTTGCCTCGTGAGCCAGGGTTGCGTCGTCTGTGCGAATGTCGATGGCTGGGTAAGTGTCTGAGCGAGAGATGGTATCGACGAGCAGTGCATCACAGACAACGGAGTTGGCTGCGTGATGCGCGTTTGCATCGACCCTGACTTCGCCGCGGTAACCGGTGCGGCCACCACCACGCGCGATCGACTTCGAAAGAATCGAAGACTTCGTGTGCGGTGCGAGGTGGATCATCTTCGCACCTGCATCCTGGTGCTGCCCCGGTCCGGCAAATGCCACAGAGAGCGTCTCACCCTTTGCGTGTTCACCTGTGAGGTAGATCGATGGGTACTTCATCGTGACCTTGGAACCGATGTTGCCATCAACCCACTCCATTGTCGCGCCCTCTTCTGCCACAGCACGCTTGGTGACGAGGTTGTACACGTTGCTTGACCAGTTCTGAATCGTCGTGTATCGAACGCGGGCGTTCTTCTTCACAATGATTTCAACGACTGCGGAGTGCAGTGAGTCAGACTTGTAAATCGGCGCTGTGCAGCCCTCGATGTAGTGCACGTAGCTATCTTCATCGGCGATGATCAGGGTGCGCTCGAACTGACCCATGTTCTCCGTGTTAATACGGAAGTAAGCCTGGAGTGGGATCTCAACATGGACGCCCTTCGGGACGTACACAAACGATCCACCCGACCAAACGGCGGTATTGAGCGCGGCGAACTTGTTGTCACCAGACGGGATGACGGTGCCGAAGTACTCCTTGAAAATTTCAGGGTGTTCCTTGAGCGCCGTATCGGTGTCGAGGAAGAGCACGCCCTGCTCCTCAAGGTCTTCACGAATCTGGTGGTACACAACCTCGGACTCGTACTGAGCCGCGACACCTGCAACTAGGCGCTGACGTTCTGCCTCGGGAATGCCGAGCTTTTCGTAGGTCTCCTTGATGTCTTCAGGGAGGTCTTCCCAGGTATTCGCTTGCTTCTCGGTGGAGCGCACGAAGTACTTGATGTTGTCGAAGTCGATGTCTGTGAGGTCAGCACCCCAGGTCGGCATCGGCTTGCGACCAAAAATTTGCAGCGCTTTCAGTCGGCGCTCAAGCATCCATTCAGGTTCATTCTTGAGCGCGGAGATGTTACGCACAACATCTTCATTGAGCCCGCGCTTTGCGGTTTCTCCAGCTGCGTCGCTATCGTGCCAGCCGAACTCATACTGGCCTAGGCCTTCGAGTTCGGGGCGATCGATCAGTACCTCAGGCATGATCATTCCCTCTCTTGTTGTCTCGCTACCAGATCCAGCTTCTGAGCAGATTCACTCTGGGCTAGCTCTGAGCGGCGGTGCAGTAGTCTGGGCTTCGAGCAAACCGGGGCACTGACTTAATCATCAGACGTTACGTTTGCCCTACTAAACCACAGCTACCGAGTCTACAGGCTTTCGCTCAAAATTGGGCGTGACCGGCCAGTGTTCGCGGAGCGCGCTATCCGAAGGAGTTCTCGTGTCGGGCATGAACACAGCGCGAGCGTCAGAAGTTGCAAAGACCGCACTCCCCCGGTTCTTGCCCTTTGCGGCTTGGGCATCATTTGTGCTGAATGTGCTCATCATTGCCACTGGAGGCGCCGTTCGTCTGACAGGTTCAGGCCTCGGATGCTCGGAGTGGCCGCTCTGTACTCCGGGTTCTCTCGTGCCGACTGCTGAACTCACATACCACTCGCTCATTGAGTTTGGTAACCGCACGATCAGCGGGCCGCTGCTCCTCGCCGCGCTCGCTGTCGTCTTGCTCACATTCAAGCTTCGGAGTACGCGTAAAGACCTATTTGTACTTTCGTGGATCGTGCTTGGGCTAGTTCTCCTGCAAGCATTTGTGGGCGGCTTTATCGTCTGGGAAGATCTGGCGGCTGTGCTCGTCGGTTTTCACTACACCGTCTCACTCATCATTGTCTGCATCACAGCGGCATACCTGGTGCGAATGTATGAAGCACCAGGTAAGCGGGTCCGCGCTGTTCCGGTGGGCTATGCGATCCTCACCCATGTCACGACGCTTGCAATGGCAGTACTTATCCTCATGGGAGTGCTCACAACTGCGAGTGGGCCGCACTCTGGCGACGCAAACGTTGTTCGTGATGGATTCGATGCCACGCTATTGAGCCACCTTCACGCTTGGCCCGGTTACGTGACGTTTGCGCTCGTCGCAGTGCTCGTTGGGTGGGCTGCCTCGAAACAGTTGCGACCATTCGCGTGGAACTGTGCGCTGCTCGCGCTGCTCGTCATACAAATTGCCGTGGGTGTTATTCAGTCGAGAATGGGGTTGCCTCCGGTGCTCGTCGGGATCCACATGGTACTCGCGAGCGTCACTGCGGCAGCGATGACGGTTACCGTGCTCAGATTGAAGCGCCCTTCCATCGAAGCCCCGGAGAGTTAAGCTTCAATTCGTTCAGAGGTCTTTTCGGGTAGCCGATTGAATCGCCTGTTCGAAGTCTGCCCAGAGATCTTCAATGTGCTCGATTCCAACGCTGATGCGGACGAGTTCTTCCGGCACTTCCTCGGGCTCGCTGAGTTGGCGCCTACGTCGTTCGACGAGTGTTTCCACCCCGCCGAGGCTCGTGGCGGGCGTTGCCAATTGCAGCGATCCAACGAATCGAGAAGCGATCTCCTTCGTTTCAAACTCAATCGAAACGATCGCACCGTACCCAGACATCTGGGTGCTCGCGAGCGCGTGACCGGGATCAGTCGAAAGGCCCGGATAACGCACGCGCGTCACGGCCGTGTGAGCGGACAACCGCTGGGCCAATTCGATTGCATTAGCCTCTGCGCGTTCAAGCCTTACGGCGAGAGTGCGGAGTCCTCGCAAACCGAGCCAGGCCTCAAACGGACCTGGAATGGCTCCGTGAAGCGTGCGACGCGAGAGGATTCTTTCGTGAAGCTGCCGCTGATTAGTTAACGCGATACCGAGCAATACATCGGAATGACCAGCTATGAATTTTGTCGCTGAGTGCACCACAACATCAGCTCCCATTGAGAGCGGTTGTTGTCTGAGCGGCGTGCTAAAGGTGTTGTCGACGACCACGATTGCACCCGCTTGATGTGCAGCGTCAATAAGTCGCGGCAGATCTACCACATCGAGCAGCGGGTTTGTTGGTGACTCAAGCCACACGAGAGACGAGCCTTGAAAGGCGACAATAGTCGCGTCGAGATCAAGGGCATTCACCTCGCGCAACACCACCGCTCCCTCATCATGGAGCTGTCTGGCGAGGCTCATCGTGCCGTTGTAGGAGGTGCCAGCGACAGTGATTACGCCTCCTATTGGCGCAAGAGAAATTGCAGCGGAAACGGCAGCCATGCCCGAAGCGAAACTTACGCCGGGAAGATCGGCCCCTTCAAGTGTTGCAATAGCTTCTTCGAGTGGTTCCCAACTTTCATTTGAAAAACGACCGTAACCCCGCTCATTGAGTTCAGGCGTGTCGACTCCGACAAATGTAGAACTCATCGCAATGTGCGGATTAATCGGTGCGTCAGGAGCGTGAAGTGGTCGCCCCAGGGCAACGACGGAAGTGTTCGGATGAGACTTGGGAGCACCTGCCGCGTTCATACACGCAAGGATACTCCGCTAAAGATGCCGCCCCGGGCGTTAGAACGGAAGGAGCGGATCGATAGCGATAAGAAGCGACAGCACTGAAAGATAGGTGATGGAGCCGTGAAACACTTTCATCGGTTTGCCTTCTTGACCGCGGATCGCACTCGAATAGAGACTGTGCGCCTCGCCGATGAAGTAGCCACCTACGAGGATCGAACCAATGATGTACAGCCAGCCCATTTCTGCGACTGGGATGAGAAGCAGGCTCGATGCAACGGTCGCCCAGGTGTACAGAATCACTTGCAGCCCAACCGTGACTCGGCCACGAACCACGCCCAACATTGGCACTCCAGCCTTCGCGTAGTCCTCACGGTAACGCATTGAGAGCGGCCAATAGTGCGCCGGGGTCCACAAGAAGATGATGAGGAAGAAGATCCAGGCTGGCCAGTCAAGCGAGCCAGTTACCGCCGCCCAACCGATGACGACCGGGAAGCAGCCGGCGATACCGCCCCAAATGATGTTCTGCTCGCTACGGCCCTTGAGCCACATTGTGTAGACAACGACATACGTGAAGATTGCAGCGAGACCGAGCAGAGCAGCAAGCCAGTTCGTCGTGAAGTACAACCAAACAACGGAAACGACACCGAGCACCCAAGCGAACACGAGGGCATTGCGGTCAGAGACCTCACCGGTCACGAGTGGACGGTTTTTGGTGCGCTTCATGAGGCGATCGGCTTCGCGATCGATGTAGCAATTGAAAGCGCCAGCTGAGCCTGCGCTCATGGCGCCGCCGATAAGCGTTGCGAGCACGAGCCAGAGGTTTGGCAGCCCTTTTTCGGCGAGGATCATTGCCGGAACAGTAACGACAAGCAGGAGTTCCATAACTCTCGGCTTGGTCAGCGCTACATACGCTTTGACCGTACGACCAAACGAACGATCGGGCCCAGCAGCGGGGGCCTCTGCGCGTGAAGAAATCTCGGTTGACATCACCTCCATGGTACCTGGCCTTTCTGTAGGATTGTGTGTGCGTGCGTGTAGCGCGCATAAAACGCACCGAGTGGTGTGATCTTGCATGCGAGAGAGGCAGGCCCTTGGCAGACTCACTAGAGTGGAACGAACTCGATGATCGGGCAGTCGACACCGCGAGGGTACTCGCAGCCGACGCCGTTGAGAAAGTCGGAAACGGACACCCTGGAACAGCGATTAGTCTTGCTCCACTTGCATACTTGCTTCACCAGAAAGTAATGCAGCACGACCCGTCAGATAGTCAGTGGATCGGGCGGGATCGCTTTATCCTCTCGGTTGGACACTCTTCGCTCACTCAATACGTTCAGCTGTACCTCGGAGGGTATGGACTTGAGCTTGAAGACATCAAGTCACTGCGCACATGGGGTTCAAAGACTCCGGGACACCCCGAGTATGGTCACACCGCTGGAGTGGAGATCACAACTGGTCCACTCGGCCAAGGTCTTGCATCAGCAGTTGGATTCGCATATGCGGCGCGCTATGAGCGTGGGCTATTCGACCCGGGGGCCCCTGCAGGTACGAGCCCGTTCGACCACAACATTTATGTTGTTGCCGGTGACGGAGACCTCCAGGAGGGCGTAACCAGCGAAGCATCCTCACTCGCAGGTCATCAAGAGCTCGGCAACCTCATTGCCATTTACGACTCAAACCAGATCTCAATTGAAGACGACACCGATATCTCGTTCACTGAAGACGTGGCTAAGCGGTACGAGTCTTACGGCTGGCAGGTACTCACTGTCGACTGGAAGAAGACTGGCGACTACGTTGAAGATCTCGGTGACCTTCATTCCGCGATCGAAGAGGCTAAGGCCGAGACAACGAAGCCTTCCCTCATTATTTTGAAGACGATCATTGGTTGGCCCTCACCCGGAAAGCAGAACACCGGTGGAATTCACGGTGCAAAGCTTGGCGCCGAAGAGCTCGCAGGCCTGAAGACTGTACTTGGCTTCGATCCTGACGAGCATTTCGTTGTCGCTCCGGAAGTTATTGAGCACACTCGAAAAGCGGTGGATCGCGGGGCTGAGCGACGGAAAGCCTGGAACAAGTCCTTCGACGCATGGGCTACTGCAAACCCTGAGCGCAAGGCTCTATTTGACAGGGTCGAGGCGCAGGAGCTGCCAGAAGGCGCGTTGGAGGCGCTACCTACATTCGCCCCCGGGGAGAGCATTGCAACCCGTGCCGCGAGCGGCAAGGTACTCGCAGCGCTCGGTCCGCTCATGCCAGAACTCTGGGGCGGCTCGGCCGACCTCGCGGGTTCTAATAACACTACGATCCCGGGCGTGCCCTCATTCGTGCCAGCGGCCCGCTCGACGACCAGCTGGACTGGAGATCCTTACGGGCGAGTGTTGCACTTTGGTATCCGAGAGCACGCGATGGGCTCGATCCTCAATGGAATTCAGCTTCACGGAAACACCCGCAGCTACGGTGGCACCTTCCTCATCTTTAGCGACTACATGCGACCGGCTGTTCGCCTTGCCGCGCTCATGAATGTGCCGAGCATTTTCGTCTGGACCCACGATTCAATTGCCCTGGGAGAAGATGGTCCGACCCACCAGCCCATCGAGCAGTTGGCCTCGCTCCGCGCGATTCCAAACCTCGCTATTGTGAGGCCAGCAGACGCAAATGAGGTCTCGATCGCATGGCATGAGATCCTTTCTCGGCACGCCGGACCAACAGGAATAGCACTCACACGACAGAATGTGCCAGTACTCCCCCGCGGAGGTGACTTTGTGTCGGAGGAGGAAGCTGCCGCCGGTGTACGGCGCGGCGCGTATGTTCTTGCAGATACCCCAACTGACAGTCTCGACATACTTCTCATTGCCACGGGCTCTGAAGTGCAACTTGCGGTTGAGGCGCGGGAACGACTGGCGAGCGAGGGAATCGGTGCTCGTGTGATCTCCGCACCTTCATTGGAGTGGTTCGCAGAGCAAAGCGACGAGTACCGAGAAAGCGTACTTCCCGCAGCAGTTGCCGCACGTGTGAGCGTTGAAGCTGGGTTGTCACTCGGCTGGGAGCGTTATGTAGGTGATCGCGGTCGTTCTGTCTCAATTGAACACTTCGGTGCTTCTGCTGATTACGAAACTCTCTTCGAGAAATTCGGGATCACGACCGATGCAGTTGTTGCTGCAGCGCATGAGTCGATATCCCTCGTCAGGAGGTAATCGTGGGTAACGAACGTACTGCCGCGTTGAGTGCAACGGGCGTGAGCATTTGGCTGGACGACCTCTCTCGCACACGCATTGAGAGCGGTCAGCTGGCGGAGCTCATCGACACCATGAATGTTGTCGGTGTGACGACGAACCCGACCATCTTCCAGAAAGCGATCGGTTCTGGAGAAGGGTACGATCACCGCATCGCGGACTGCGCGAAACGGGGACTTGACGTTAAGGCTACGATCACAGAGTTGACAACGGCCGACGTTGCTGACGCCTGCGATATCTTCGCTGGTGTTTTTGACAGTAGCGATGGAAAAGACGGTCGCGTGTCAATTGAGGTCGAGCCAGGGCTCGCCCGTGATACTGCAGGAACAATTGCGCAGGCGAAGCAGCTATGGGAGAAGGTCGACCGCCCCAACGCGATGATAAAGATCCCCGCAACAGTTGAAGGCCTTGAGGCAATTTCAGCGACGATCGCTGAAGGCATCAGTGTAAATGTCACTTTGATCTTTAGCCTGCAGCGTTACCGTCAAGTGATAAATGCCTATTTGGTTGGTCTTGAGCGTGCACGCGGGGCAGGTCATGACCTTTCGAAGATTCATTCTGTCGCTTCATTTTTTGTTTCTCGCGTCGATACTGAAATTGATTCGCGACTTGCGAAGGTCGGTACTACTGAAGCGAACGAGCTTCGCGGTCAAGCGGGGGTCGCCAATGCTCGCTTAGCATACGAGACATTCGACCAGATGTTTTCGAGCGAACGGGCACGGTTACTTATCGAGCTGGGCGCGAATCCGCAACGCCCGTTGTGGGCATCGACCGGCGTCAAAGATCCGGCACTCCCCGACACGCTCTACGTCACTGAGCTCGCTGCGCCCCAAACTGTGAACACGATGCCTGAGGCGACGCTCATGGCGCTTGCAGATCATGGTGACGTGCGTGGAGACGCAATCACGGGAAGCTACTTGGATGCAAACCAGACTCTCAATGCGATAGATGCTCAAGGCATTGATTATGTGCAGGTGACAGATCTTCTTGAGGTCGAAGGGTTGCAGAAGTTCGATGACTCTTGGTCTGAACTGGTGTCGACCGTGTCAAGAGCTTTGCAGGAATCTCTGTGACGCCCGCGGTGTTAGGCGCGCAACGTGACGCGCGATTCGAGGAGTTGCTCGAAAGACTCGTCAGCGAGCGTTTCGCGTCTCGGCTTTTCGCGAAAGATGCGACGATCTGGGGCCCTGCTGCTAGTGCAGAGGCAGCGGTTCGCCTTGGGTGGACAAATTTTGAAGCCGAGGCACTGAGCATAATTTCCGAGGCGGTGGCGCTGCGAAGTTCGCTGGCAGCCGTTGGCATCACCAATATCGTGCTCTGCGGCATGGGTGGATCGAGTCTAGCTCCAATGGTGATCGCTCCGAACCTTCGAGTGCTCGACTCTACGCATCCCGACGCTGTTCGCGAGGCGTTGTCTGCTGATTTGCAGCACACTGCAGTGGTCGTGAGCTCCAAGTCAGGCACGACAATAGAGACACTGAGTCACAGGGCCGCCTTCGAGCACGCATTTGCCGCCCAGGGCATCGATCCCGCTGAACGAATCATCGTCATTACTGACCCAGGGTCGGAGCTCGAGCTCCTCGCCGACTCATCCGGAATGCGTTGTTTCAACGCTGACCCTCACACTGGTGGCCGCTTTTCTGCGCTTACGGCGTTCGGACTGGTCCCGTCGGTGCTCGCCGGAGCAGACGGGCAGCGTCTTGTACGAGATGCGGCGATGGCACGCCCCCAACTCAGCGAGGACTCAGCTGAAAATCCCGCACTCATTCTTGCTGCGGTTATTGCGGCGGGTCTCCCCCAGCAGTTTGTACTCGAGTTGCACGGCGACGCATCCCTGTCTGAGACATTCGGTATGTGGATCGAACAGCTTATCGCCGAATCGACAGGCAAGGATGGAAAAGGGATTCTCCCTATCTCCTATCCGCCCGGTCGAGAAGGCGCCGCGTCGTACACGACCGCGGCGGAGCGGGTTCACCTCACGGCTGATCTTGCGCAACCGGACGAGGGATTCGCGGTGTCCGGCACACTCGGCGAACAATTTCTCCTATGGGAAGTCGCGACAGCCGCACTTGGGCTGTTGCTCGGTGTTGACCCTTTCACTCAACCAGACGTCGAGTCAGCGAAGCGCGCGGCACGGCAAATGATCGGCACAGAGGATATTCGAACAGAACTATCACCTAGTCCCACGGAAGCGCTTCAGCAATTACGGTCAACGATCAATTCGGACGGCTATCTCGCGATTCAGGCGTATGTCAATTCGAGTAGCCCGACTGTAAATGAGCTGATCGAGGAGCTGCGTTCTAAGCTGGAGCAGAAACTACGAGTCCCCGTTGCGCTCGGCATGGGACCCCGCTACCTTCATTCAACCGGCCAAATTCATAAGGGCGGCCCGAGCGTTGGTTCGTTCCTGCAACTTATCGATGCTGGCGCTGAAGACCAGGCGATACCTGGGAGCGATTCGACGTTCGGCGAATTGATGCTCGCACAGGCGCAGGGTGACGCCACCGTTCTCCGTGAGCGTGGCAGGCATGTGTGCACCGTGCGGAGTGGACGCCTCACCGAGTACATCCAGACGCTCCTCAACGACCTATAAGTCCATTGAGGACAAGTAAGTACCCCATCAGACGTTAAGTCTGATGGGGTACTTACTGCATTGAGCTTTTCGTTACGCTGAGGCTTTTGCAGTGCCGCGTCGCTCACGCAACTTTTGCAGTGCAGCCTCAAGAAGCTCCTCGGCCTCTTCCGGGGTGCGTCGCTCTTTTACATACGCAAGGTGCGTCTTGTAGGGTTCGTTCTTCGCAAGGAGCGGTGGATTCTCCTTCTCGCGACCAGCGGGAAGGCCGGTCGAAGGTGAATCAATCTGCTCGGGAATCTCCTCCTCTGGAACGTCCGCAGAGAAGTACCGTACGGTTTCGTTCCCCAGGGCGTCCCAGTACGAGACCTTGGTGCGTTCAGCGCGTACTCCGTGATCCATCTCCCCCATGGGGCCTGAACCGACGCGAGCACCACGAATGGCGTTACTGCCTGCCACGAATGACCTGCTTTCAAAAATTCTTAGATAAGCGAGAAACGATCAACGAGCCCAATGCCGATGATCGAGAAGAACCACACAATCGACACGACGATGGTAATACGGTTGAGGTTACGTTCTGCGACTCCGGATGAGCCGAGGCTCGAGGTCACCCCGCCACCAAACATGTCGGAGAGGCCACCACCGCGGCCTTTATGCAGCAGAATGAACAGGGTCAACAGCAAACTCGTAAGAACGAGCAGCGAGATCAGAATGATCTTCAGAACGAGCAATGTACATGCCTTTCGCGTACGAGGCGCAGTAAGTCAGACTCCAGTATAACGGGCTATGCCGTTACATGCTTCTTGTACTGCGCAATGCGACTGAATTCGTCGACCTTTAGGCTCGCGCCACCAACCAACGCACCGTCAACATTTGGCTGCTTCATGAAGCCAGCAATGTTCTGGCTCGTGACTGATCCACCATAAAGAATGCGAGTGGCGTTCGCAACATCGTCGCCTTTTTGCTCGCGAACTACTTCGCGAAGGGCCTTAGCCACATTCTCTGCTTGCTCGGGCGTTGCTGGTTCCCCACTCCCGATTGCCCATACGGGTTCATATGCAACGATGAACTCTGCATCTGCTGAAAGCTGCGCAAGAGCTTTGATGAGTTGCTGCACCGGCACTGCCGAAGCGCCATGTTCTTCAAGATCTTCGGCGGTTTCGCCAACGCAAATTAGCGGAACGATACCAACAGTTTGTGCCGCTGCGGCCTTTCGGCCTACAAGTTCGCTTGATTCACTGTAACCAGCACGCCGCTCAGAGTGGCCGACGATAACGTAGGCGGACTCGAGCTTTTTCAGCATTGGTGCTGAAACGTCGCCCGTGTAGGCACCCGATTCAAACTCAGATACATCTTGGGCGCCAAGACTGAGTGAGAGCTTGTCGGCTGAAATCAGTGTTTGTACTGACCGGAGATCTGTGAATGGAGGAAAGACCGCGATTTCGACATCGTTGTAATCGTGACGAACATCTTTCAGACTCCAAGCGAGTTTCTGCACGAAAGCAATTGCCTGGAGGTGGTCAAAGTTCATCTTCCAGTTGCCGGCAATAATTGGTGTCCGCTGTTGCGCCGATGACTCGCTCATGAAAGTACCTCTAACCCCGGAAGTGTCTTGCCTTCAAGGAACTCGAGGCTTGCGCCTCCCCCGGTAGAAATGTGTCCGAACTCGTTGTCTGCAAAACCGAGTGTGCGCACAGCGGCGGCTGAATCTCCGCCACCGACGACTGTGAAACCGGCCGTCTCGGTCAATGCCTTGGCAATGGCGCGAGTTCCGTGAGAGAAAGCTTCCATCTCAAAGACGCCCATAGGCCCGTTCCAAAAGACAGTTTTCGCGTCGGTGATTTCTGTAGCGAATGACCGTGCTGACTCGGGGCCTATGTCGAGCCCAATTCCACTCGCACCAAACGAGCTTGTTTCGATCGCGTCTGCTGGTATTACTTCGTGTTCGGCATCGGCAGCGAACGAATCAGCAACGACGATGTCGGTGGGAAGTACGATTCGTACTCCGCGCCGCTCAGCCTCGCTCAAGTATCCGCGCACTGTTTCCAGTTGATCTTCTTCAAGGAGGCTGGAGGCCACCTTGTGGCCTTTCGCTGCGAGGAATGTAAAGACCATCCCGCCGCCGATGAGGAGTGAATCCACACGCTCGAGGAGATGAGCGATGACGCCAAGCTTGTCTGAGACCTTTGAGCCGCCGAGCACGACAGCATACGGCTTCTGCGCATCCTCAGTAAGCCGCCTCAACACCTCGAGTTCTGCCGCGACCAGTCGCCCTGCTGCACTCGGCAGGAGCCTTGCAAGCTCGTACACACTCGCTTGCTTGCGGTGCACGACCCCGAACCCGTCAGAAATGAATACGTCAGCGTGCTTTGCGAGCTGAGCCGCGAACGCACTACGTTCTTGCTCGTCCTTGCTCGTCTCCCCTGGATTGAACCGGAGATTTTCAAGGAGAACGATCTCACCATCTTGCAGTGCTTCGATCGAAGCTGACGCCTGATCTCCGACGGTTTCACCGACAAACGCTACAGGCGTTCCCAGGAGCTCCTGCATTCTCGCGGCGACCGGCGCTAGTGAAAATTGTGGATCCGGAGCACCCTTCGGGCGCCCCAGGTGACTGACGAGCACGATCCGCGCCCCCGACTCTCGCAGTTCGCGAATCGTCGTGAGTGAGGCGCGGATCCGCCCATCGTCGGTAATGACTTTGCCACCATGTGCGTCATCGGCGAGGGGTACGTTCAAATCACAACGGACAATAACCGTTTTCGACCGCAGCGGGCCGAGTGAAGCAATGGTGCGCATAATTCCTAAAGGGTGAGTGGGATTAAATAAGGCCGCGAGTCTGCGTGCGTGCAGCTTCGAAGCGCTTCGCGACATTCTCCCAGTTTGCGATATTCCACGCAGCCTTGATGTAGTCGGCCTTCACGTTCAGGTAATCGAGGTAGAACGCGTGCTCCCACATGTCGAGCTGGAAGAGTGGAATCGTGCCCTGTGCTGTATTGCTCTGCTGGTCGAAGAGCTGCTGCACGATCAAACGCGAACCGAGCACATCCCAGCTGAGCACAGCCCAGCCAGAGCCCTGGATCCCCGCAGCTACTGCCGCGAAGTGCGCCTGGAACTTCTCAAACGAGCCAAAGAACTCGTCGATTGCTGCCTTCAGCTCGCCCTCTGGCTGTCCGCCACCCTCAGGCGAGAGGTTGGTCCAGAAGATCGAGTGGTTAACGTGACCGCCAAGGTTGAAGGCGAGATCTTTCTCGAGCTTGTTTACGTTGGCGAGGTTTCCCGAGTCACGGGCCTCGGCAAGTGCTTCGAGCGCAGCATTCGCGCCGGTGACGTAAGCATTGTGGTGCTTGCTGTGGTGCAGTTCCATGATCTTGCCGCTGATATGCGGCTCGAGCGCAGCGTAATCATACGGTAGTTCTGGGAGTGAGTATGCGGTCATTGCAGCTCCATTCTCTTGAGTTTTGGCGATCCCAGTCTATTGCTGGAAAGGGATAAGCGGGAGGTGTTCGCTGCCAGCTAGATAGAGTCGATCTGATCCAAAACGTCAGGAATGCTGGCTTCGGTGTTCGGTATGCCCTGCTCGTCGGCGGCTTTATCTGCCATTGCGAGTAGGCGACGAATGCGGCCGGCAATCGCGTCTTTCGTGAGCGGGGGTACAGCGCGTGCTCCGAGTTCGTCAAGGCTCGCTTCGCGGTTAGACAAACGCAGTTGCCCAGCGTAATTCAGATGCTCGGGCACTGACTCGCCGAGAATCTCAAGAGCACGCTCGACCCGCGCGCAGGCTGCAACCGATGCTTGCGCCGAACGCCTGAGATTCGCATCATCGAAGTTCACCAGACGGTTTGCGGTAGCGCGCGTCTCCCTCGCCTTGCGTAGCTCGTCCCAGGCCTCGCGGGATCGCACTGCGCCCATCGCGCCGAGAAGCTCACCGATAGACTCACCATCTCGAACGAGAAGCTTCGCGACTCCGCGGATCTCACGGCCCTTCGCGTCGATACCGATGCGGCTCGCAGCACCAACGAGGGCCATGGATGTCTCGCTGCTCGGGCAAGTAATTTCGAGGCTCACTGTTCTGCCCGGAGGCGTAATCTTGCCTCGCGACAGGAACGCCCCTCGGAGCGCAGCTGCGAGTTCTCCAGCGTCACCAGTGGTGACACGGTTCGGAAGACCGCGAATCGGCCTCCGACGCTGATCCATGAGTCCGAGCTGGCGTGCGAGCGTTTCTCCATCGAGCACACGAACTAGGAATTGCGGTGATCCAGGGCGAACGCTGGTTGGCGGAAGCTGCTTGGCCTCGGCGCGCACACCGTACAGTTCCATAAGGTCTTTGCGCACACGCTGCACGCTCTGTGGCGTGTGGAGCTCGGCTTCAAGCGCGATGCGTCCATTTATGGTGTGCAGGCCGCCGGACAGGCGAAGCACCGTGGCGAGTTCTGCCATTCGCTCTCCAGTCCGTTGCACGGGGAGCCTCACAAGCTCGCTCATGACGTCGGCGGTAGTCGGCACAGATGTTCCTTTCAAAAACAACGATCAACAGTAGAAGTAAGTATGAGCGCAACCTTTACTATTCGCGACCGAGGTCACGGTGGCGCAATTGCACACTGACTCCTGGCAGTCCGGCAAGGCGATCCGCAAGTTCGCGCGCAACGGCGACCGAACGGTGCTTCCCGCCAGTACAACCAACTGCAAGAGACGCATGGCGCTTATTCTCCCGCTGGAACCCAGCAAACACCGGAGTGAGGGCCTTGACGTATGCGTCGATGAACTCGCTCGCGCCTTCGCGGCTGAGTACATAGTCTTTCACAGCCGGATCGACTCCGGTAAGCGCGCGTAGATCAGTTTCCCAGAAAGGGTTGGGAAGAAATCTCATGTCGGCCATCAGGTCGACGTCTGTGGGTGCGCCGTACTTGAATCCGAAGCTCATTACCGTCAGCTGGAGCCCTGGCACATCTTCCGAAGAGAACATTTCGCGCGTTGCTGTTGTGAGTTCGTGCACGTTGTAACTCGACGTATCGACGACAACGTCGCTCGTCGCACGCAACTCCTGAGCACGTTCGCGTTCGAGGCGGATTCCCTCGAGCAATCCACCTGCTTCAACTTGCAGTGGATGTGGTCGCCTGACGCTCTCATACCGACGCACCAGTGTTTCATCAGTAGCGTCGAGGAATATCACCCGAACGGTTGCGGTGTGCCGCAACTCATTCACAGTTTCTTGGATGTCTGCGAATAGGTCACGGCCGCGAACATCAACTACCGCGGCAATGCGTGGGAGCGCTCCCCCAGAACGGTCGGCCATGTCAGCCAACGTTTTCACCATTGAGAGCGGCAGATTATCTACGACGTACCACCCAAGATCTTCGAGGGAGTTGGCGACCGTGCTTCGTCCCGCGCCAGACATTCCGGTGACGATCAAGATTTCTTGCCCGTTGAGTGCTTCACTCATCGTCTTCCCCTCTCAATCGACGTTAGATTCTGCACCCTCAAGCTTAGCGTTAGCGGTGTTGGCTTCGGACCCCGCGACGTGCTTGACGATGTGCTCGGCCATACGCGACCCAATGCCTGGTAACGCGGTAAGTTCGTCAACAGAAGCGGATCGCAAACGAGTTGCCGATCCAAAATGGCGAAGCAACTGCTGCACACGCTTCGGCCCGAGCCCCGGAACCTCTGCGAGCTGAGACGCGATCGCGGTGCTGCGTCGTTTTCGTTGGAACGTGATTGCAAAGCGATGCGCCTCGTCGCGAATTCGCTGAACAAGAAAAAGTGCTTCGCTTGCTCGCGGAAGAATGACAGGGTATGGATCTTCAGGAAGCCATATCTCTTCGAGCCTTTTCGCAATTCCGCATAGCGCCAAGTCGTCTATTCCGGCTTCGCTGAGGGCCCTGTGAGCAGCCTTCACCTGTGGCTCGCCACCGTCCACAATAAGCAGGTGCGGTCTCGCGCGATACGCGCCGGTGGGAAGTTCACCAGAAATGGCTAGCTGGTTCAACTGAGCGGCTCTTCGAGAGACGACTTGGTAAATCGAGTCAGTATCATCTCGAGTTTCTTCGATTCGGTATTTTCGATACTCACTCTTCGCAGGCGTTCCATCCTCAAAAACGACAAGGGAAGCAACGACCCCGGTTCCTTGAAGGTGTGAGACATCAATGCATTCAATTCTCAGCGGTGCCTCGCTCATGCCGAGCGCCGACTGCAACTCTGCAAGTGCATCAGTGCGGGAGGTGATGTCGGCAGCACGCTTCATCTTGTACCGCACCAGGTTCTCTCCGGCATTTAGACGTGCGCGCTCCATGAGCTGTGCCTTGTCTCCGCGCTCTGGCACACGAATTCGCACCTGGCCGCGGCGCGGTCGCTGACTCGAGAGCGCCTGTTCGAGGCCGGAAGTCTCATCGGGCTGAATAGATACCAAGATCTCGGGAGGTGGTTCCCTTTCCCCCTCATATGCCGTTTGCAGAACCTGCTCAAGGAGCCTGCCTGGCGAGTCATCGAGTTCTACGTCTACAATCCAGCTGCGTTCGCCGCGCACTCGACCACCCCTGATGATGAACTGGTGCACGGCGGCAGAAAGTTCATCAGAGCGCAGCCCAAAAACGTCAAGATCGACATCGTGGCCAAGCACGATGGCATTCTTTTCCATAACGTGTTCAACGGCCGAAACCTGGTCGCGAAGCTTCGCAGCATCTTCATACCTCTGCTCCGCGGCGGCCTCACGCATTTCACGCTGCAACTTGCGAAACTGTGCCTGATAATTTCCACCAAGAAACGCCACGAGCTCATTCACGCGTGCGCGGTGGTCCTCTATGGAGATTGATTGCGAACAGGGGCCACCACACTGGCCAATCTGGCTAGGGAGGCAGGGTTTTCCCGATTGCATCGCACGCTTATAGTCCGCGTCGTTGCAAGTGCGGATCGGGAACGCTTGCTGCAGCAACGCAGCGGTCTCGCGAATTGCCCACACCTTAGGAAATGGGCCAAAATACTTTGCTCGTTTGATTTTCTCATTGCGAGTGATGATGAGGCGAGGCGCTTCTTCCCCGAGCGTTACTGCAAGATATGGGTAGGTTTTGTCGTCTTTAAATTGAACATTAAATGGGGGCTTGAATTGGGTGATCCACGTGTGCTCGAGCACGAGCGATTCAGTGTCACTCGCAACGACTGTCCAATCAACCTGAGTTGCGAGCGAAAGCATTCGCTGAGTTCTCGGTTGAAGCGAACGTAGCGGCTGGAAGTAGTTGGACAGCCTCGCCCTGAGGTTCTTCGCCTTACCAATGTAGAGCACCCGCCCCTGAGGGTCGGAAAATCGGTAGACTCCTGGGCTCGTCGGAATCTCGCCCGCGGCGGGTTTAAAAGCGTCGCGTCGATCCCGACTTCGCCAGTCGATGCGCTCCTCGGTCACGCAGATGCCTTTACTGAACGATCCTTCCCGAGAACCTCTGCGAGAAATTGTCCCGTGTAGCTTTCCTCATGCTTCGCAATTTGCTCCGGTGTTCCGGTGGCGAGCACCGTGCCTCCCCCAGATCCGCCCTCTGGGCCGAGATCAATGACCCAGTCCGCGCTGCGTATCACGTCGAGATTGTGTTCGATGGTAATTACGGTGTTGCCCTTGTCAACGAGACCGTTCAACACGAGCAAGAGCTTTCTGACGTCTTCAAAATGTAGGCCCGTCGTAGGCTCGTCGAGCACATAAATGCTTCGACCATTTGATCGCTTTTGCAACTCGGTGGCGAGCTTCACACGCTGTGCTTCGCCGCCAGAAAGCGTCGTGGCGCTCTGTCCAAGCCGAACGTAGCCAAGGCCGACGTCGACGAGCGTTTTCATGTATCGGTGGATTGAGGAGATGGGTTCGAAGAATTCTTCGGCTTCTGCAATGGGCAATTCGAGCACCTCGGAAATGTTCTTGCCCTTGTACCTCACCTGGAGCGTCTCGCGGTTGTAGCGCTTGCCCTCGCACACCTCACACGCAACATAGACATCTGGAAGAAAGTTCATCTCGATCTTCAATGTGCCATCGCCTGAGCATGCTTCGCAGCGACCACCCTTCACATTGAAGCTGAACCTGCCAGGTAGATACCCGCGTGTTTTGGCTTCTGGCGTCTCAGCGAACAAGTTGCGGATTTTGTCGAACACGCCAGTGTAGGTCGCAGGGTTTGACCGAGGAGTGCGGCCAATCGGAGCCTGATCCACATGCACAACCTTGTCAAGGTGCTCAAGCCCAGTGACCCGGGTGTGCTTGCCGGGCACCAATCGCGCACCGTTAAGTTGATTCGCCATAACTCGATAAAGGATGTCGTTCACCAGGGTAGATTTACCGCTTCCGGATACCCCAGTTACTGCGGTCATTACGCCGAGAGGGAAAGTGACGTCGACATTCTTAAGATTATTCGACCGTGCTCCGACAACGGTGACTTCACGTTGCTTGTCTCGCTTACGGCGTTTGCGTGGAGTAGCGATTGAACGCCGACCAGTAAGGTAGTCGCCGGTGATCGAATCTGGGCGAGAAAGCAGCCCCTGCAGCTCGCCTGAGTGGACGACTGTGCCGCCCTCTACGCCTGCCCCCGGTCCGATGTCGACGATCCAGTCAGCGGCCTCGATTGTCTCTTCATCGTGTTCTACGACGATGAGCGTGTTACCCAAGTCTCTGAGCTTGATAAGCGTTTCAATGAGCCTGCGATTATCGCGCTGATGAAGCCCGATCGAGGGCTCATCAAGCACATACAGCACGCCAGTCAGGCCCGAACCGATCTGCGTCGCAAGTCGAATCCGCTGCGCTTCACCGCCAGAGAGCGTGCCAGCTGCCCTGGCGAGGGTAAGGTATCCGAGTCCGACCTCGATAAGGAAGTCAAACCGTAACCGGATCTCTCGAAGAACCTGTGCCGCAATCTTTGCTTCACGCTCTGTGAGCGTGACTTCATCAAAGAATCGCTTCGCATCTGTGAGGCTGAATTCGCCGACATCTGCAATCGATTCACCGTTCACGGTGACGGCGAGAACCTCGGGCTTGAGTCGTTGTCCGTTACACGCGTGGCATGGGACCTCTCGAAGAAACTCTGCCCAACGATCTCGCTTGTTGTCGCTCTCGGCCTCAGCGTACTGACGTTCGATAAACGGGATAACCCCTTCAAAGCCACTCGAGTACTTTACTTCGCGGCCAAACCGGTTTCGCCAACGCACATTCACTTTGAAGTTATTACCGTGAAGCACTGCTTCTTGGACTTCTGAGCTCAGCTGCTCCCACGGAGTGTTCAGTGAGAAGTCGAGATCGTTTGAGAGACCGACCAAAAGTTTTTCGTAGTACTGGTACAGGCTCTTGCCTTGGCTCGTCCACGGCACAATGACGCCCTCGGAAATCGAGAGCACGGGGTCTCCGAGCACCAAGTCTTCATCTACTGACATGCTGGTACCGAGCCCGGAGCAGGTCGGACAAGCACCAAATGGCGCATTGAAGGAAAAGGTTCGCGGCTCGATCTCGGAGAGCTGCACCGGATGTTGATTCGGGCAAGACAGGTTCTCTGAAAAGGTTTGCGTTCGATCGGCTGCGTGCTCATCGGCATCGACATAGTCGATCGTGACAGTGCCGCCAGCAAGCTTCAGCGCAGTTTCAAGTGAGTCCGTAAGGCGTCCTAGGCCGTCGGGCGAGGCAACCAGCCTATCCACCACGACCGAGATGTCATGCTTGATCTGCTTCTTCAGTTTTGGCGGATCACTTAGTTGAATGAGCTCGCCATCGACGATCGCGCGAGAGTACCCACTCGCCGCAAGGTCTTGGAACAGGTCTACGAACTCACCCTTCTTTTTGCTGACTACGGGCGCGAGCACTTGGTACCTTGTTCGCTCCGGCAGTGTCATCAGCCGATCGGCGATTTGCTGCACTGTTTGCGATTCAATGCGTTCGCCGCACTCGGCACAGTGCGGAATTCCAACGCGTGCCCAGAGTAAGCGCATGTAGTCGTAGATTTCGGTGATCGTTCCTACAGTTGAACGAGGGTTGCGGTTCGTTGACTTTTGGTCAATCGAGACTGCTGGGCTGAGACCCTCAATGAAGTCGACGTCTGGACGATCTACTTGCCCGAGAAACTGGCGGGCATAGGCGCTTAGCGACTCGACATAGCGGCGTTGGCCTTCGGCAAAAATAGTGTCGAACGCCAGGCTCGACTTGCCACTCCCCGACAGGCCGGTGAACACGACAAGCGAATCGCGCGGAATCGAAAGATCAACGTTTTGAAGATTATGAACGCGCGCGCCCTGCACATTAATCTTCGCGTGGGTAGCAGATGAACGGATTTTGGTGTTCGAACTCACTCACGTAGTGTATCGCGCTAATCTCAATTATTCGAACATAGCTACGAATAAACTCACGGACCTGACGATACTCACAGGTGACCCGCCGCATCCATACTGCGAAGTTCGCGCTTAAGTTCAGAAACCTCGTCGCGAAGTCTCGCCGCCAGCTCGAATTTCAGCTCTTCAGCGGCGAGTAGCATCTGTTGCGTGAGGTCAGAGATGAGCTCCTCGAGCTTTTCAGCACCCTCGGCACCGATTGCGCCAGCACGCGAAGCCGCCTTGCCTTTGGCGCGTTGCGTCGAACCTTTTTGTGCGTGTCGCGAAACCCGGTGAGACAGCACCTCTTCTGTATCTGCGGCCTCGCGATTGAGAATCTCAGTGATGTCACCAATTTGCTTGCGCAACGGTTGTGGATCGATTCCGTTCTCAGTGTTGTACGCGATCTGTAGCTCGCGTCTGCGGTCGGTCTCATCAATGGCGAGCCGCATTGACGGGGTAACTCGATCTGCGTACATGTGTACTTCACCGGCGACATTTCGTGCTGCACGCCCAATTGTCTGAATGAGGGATGTCGAAGATCTGAGGAAGCCTTCTTTGTCGGCGTCAAGAATTGCCACGAGCGATACCTCCGGCAGGTCGAGGCCTTCTCGCAGCAGGTTGATACCAACCAACACGTCAAAAACACCAGCGCGAAGTTCGGTGAGAAGCTCGACGCGACGTAACGTATCGACATCGGAGTGGAGGTAACGGACCCGAACGCCCGCCTCTTCCATGAACGTGGTGAGTTGTTCGGCCATCTTCTTCGTGAGGGTCGTGACGAGAATACGTTCGTCACGTTCGACCCTTTGTCGAACCTCCTCAAGGAGATCATCGATCTGCCCCTCAGACGGTTTCACCACAATCTTCGGGTCGACAAGACCGGTTGGTCGAATGATCTGCTCGACAACGCCATCGGCAAGACCTAGCTCGTACTTGCCAGGAGTGGCCGAGAGATACACCGTTTGACCGACACGGTCTTTGAACTCTGAAAACTTGAGTGGCCTATTGTCGAGCGCACTCGGTAGACGAAAGCCGTGCTCGACGAGTGTTCGTTTACGCGACGAGTCTCCCTCATACATCGCACCAATCTGCGGCACTGTGACGTGGGACTCGTCGATGACGACGAGGAAATCATCGGGAAAATAGTCAAGGAGGCAGTGGGGTGCTTCGCCGGCTTGACGACCATCGATATGTCGGGAGTAGTTCTCAATACCCGAACAGAAACCGATCTGTTCCATCATTTCGAGATCAAAAGTGGTGCGCATTCGCAGACGCTGCTCTTCTACGAGCTTGTTCTGTCGCTTAAGCTCTGCGAGCCGCTCGTCGAGTTCGTCTGCAATTGTTCCCATCGCGCGGTTCATAACATTGCGGCTCGCGACGTAGTGCGACCCTGGGAACACAGAGACCGACTCGACCTGTTTGATCACTTCACCCGACACGGGATGAAGGTAATAGAGCGCTTCAATCTCATCGCCGAAGAATTCAATTCGTATTGCAAGTTCTTCGTACATTGGAATGATCTCGACGGTGTCTCCACGAACCCTGAAGTTACCGCGAACAAACTCGATGTCGTTGCGCTGGTACTGCATGTCGACGAAGCGCCGGAGCAGCACATCGCGATCAAGGCGATCGCCAACGACAAGCGGAACCATCGCCTCGTAGTATTCCTCAGGCTTTCCCAAACCGTAGATGCAGGAGACCGTCGACACCACAACCACGTCGCGGCGACTGAGCAGTGCATTCGTCGTGGAGTGTCGCAGCCGCTCTACCTCAGCATTAATCGAGGAGTCCTTTTCGATAAAGGTATCTGTCTGAGGCACATACGCCTCGGGCTGGTAGTAGTCGTAATAGCTCACGAAGTACTCGACCGCATTGTTCGGCAGCAACTGTCTGAACTCGTTTGCGAGTTGTGCAGCAAGTGTCTTGTTATGGGCGAGCACGAGAGTCGGGCGCTGTACTGCCTCTATGAGCCAGGCGGTCGTCGCTGACTTGCCGGTGCCTGTCGCGCCGAGCAGCACAATGTCTGTCTCACCATTGTTGATGCGGCGAGCCAATTGCTCGATTGCCTGCGGCTGATCGCCGTTCGGTTCATACTCGCTGACGACTTCGAAGGGACGAACGCTGCGGGTGGTTTCCATGCAACGAGACTACTCTGGGGCTCTGACATTTGGAGTGAAAATACTCGGGAGCTTCAGGTTGCCGACACCCGAAGTGCGAATTGCATCGAGTCCCTGCCATGCTGCGGCCTCAGCAAGAAGCTCCCGAGCCACTTCTGCCGTCTGCGCGGGAGCAGCGCTCTCCTGCCACGCTGCCTGTACGAGTAGGTCTCTATTCGTCCGGTCGGCTTTGAGATCTATGCGTCCGGCAAGCTTGCCGCCGACCATGAGCGGAAGACAGTAATACCCAAACTGTCGCTGTTCCTTGGGCGTATAAATCTCGATCCGATAGTGAAAATCAAAGAGTCGCTCGGCACGTGGTCTGAACCAGGTAATTGGGTCAAAGGGAGTGAGCAAGGCGTTCGGCGCGAGCCGACTCGGCACTCGGGCATCGCGGTGGATCCACGTAGGTTCTCGCGCCCCTGACGAGGTGCGCCAACCGTCAACTTCAACAGGAATGAGAATGCCTTGATCCTCTAACTGCTGCACGGCCGCCTTAGCTTCGCCTCGCTTTAGCCGGTGATAGTCCGCGAGGTCGGCCAGAGTTGCGACCCCGAGCGAGTCGGCTGCCCGCTCAACGAGCTGCATCTGTGCTTCCTCGCGTTCGACTGACTCGAGATGCTCATCGGAGACGGCCTGCTCCACAAGCGCGTAGCGTCGTTGAAACCCTTCGCGGCCCACAGAAACGACCTCACCCCAAGCGAACAGCATTTCGACTGCTCGCTTTGTATCGCTCCAATCCCACCACGGTCCCCGCGTTTCGCGTGGACCCGACTCAAGCTCGCGAACAAGCTGCGGACCGCCGTCTCGCAACCGCGCCCGAACATCAGAGATCACTCTGGAGAAAGCCTCAGCACGACCGTCACTCATGTGTCGGTTTCTGAAGTCGTCCATTCGCCAGCCGAATAGCTTCCGATCCGCTATTGGCAGGAATGCGGCCTCATGCGCCCAGTACTCAGTGAACTCACCGCTCCCCCACAATTGTTGGTCTAGCTTCGGGGGTTCATACCCACCGTGTCGAGAGAACACGGGTAGATAGTGGCTGCGCGCAAAGACATTCACTGAGTCAATCTGAAGAATGTGTAAGCGATTGAGCGCAGTGTCGAACGGGCGACGCTTGCCGATCTTGCGCACATTACGAAACCCCTGAGCCGCCAGCGCAACACGGCGGGCTTCAGCGAGGCTCAGTGTCGAAAGTGATTTGTGACTCACGACTCCACGCTAGCGGTTTCTTCAGAGATCGCGAGCGGCGAGGTAGGAACATACATGATGACGTGTAGGTCGCTCGCGTCTGATGGAACGAGACGGTGATGCTCGAAGACGAGCTCTCCTTCCTGGGGATGCACGAAGGTCCGCAATCGCGACTTAAACCGTTCAACGGAGTGTTCTGCCCACTGTGCGCGAAAATCAGGGCTTTCCTCGATTAACCCTTGCACAACCTCGCGGTGGCGTTCTGAGCTCAACCGCACGCCCGAGTCGGCACGAAACTCGGCGAGAAAGCGTCTACTGTCACGCTGCCAGTCGGGCAGCATTTCTTTGAGCTTGGGGTCGGTATAAATAAGTTTGAGCAGATTTCGATCCACATCAAGGATCGCGCTAATTGACTCGTAGAGCCACTCATAGCGCGCATTCCAGGCAACAATCGTCCAGTCCCCAGCAATGACGAACGCGGGAAATGGAAGTGCTCGCACGAGCCTCGTTAAATGATCTGGTGTCGGTGCGGGTTCGAGCTGGTTGCTGTTTGCGCCGGGAACCGCCAAGGCGAACACATACTCGGTCTCGGCCTCGTTGAGCTGCAAGACGCGTGCGACCGCGGCAAGGACTTGTCGTGATGCGTTGATCTCGCGGCCCTGCTCGAGCCAGGTGTACCAACTCACGCTCATGCCGGCGAGTGCTGCGACTTCTTCGCGGCTCAAGCCGATGTCACCACGACGTGTGCCGGGTGGCAAGCCGAGCTCGACTCGTCGCTGTGCTTTGCGTCGAGCAGCAAGGAATTCGCCGAGTTGAATCCCGCGTGGAGTGCGTGGACGAATCATCTGATCATGGTACTACGAGTACTAGTACAACTGGTCTCTGGTCGAGCCTCTCCCCCTTGAGTATGAATACACTATGGCCACTTATCGCTCTTTCACAGTTACCCACGGACGCAACATGGCTGGAGCCCGCGCGCTTCTCCGTGCAGCCGGGGTCAATGGCGCAGACCTGGGACGCAAACCCATCATTGCCGTTGCGAATTCATTCACCGAGTTTGTGCCGGGGCACACACACCTTGCCCCCGTCGGTCGAATTGTTTCCGATGCGATTATCGAGGCCGGAGGTATTCCGCGCGAGTTCAACACGATTGCGGTCGATGACGGCATCGCAATGGGCCACGGTGGCATGCTCTATTCGCTTCCATCCCGCGATCTCATTGCCGACTCGGTTGAGTACATGGTGAACGCTCACTGCGCAGACGCACTCATCTGCATCTCCAACTGCGACAAGATCACCCCGGGTATGCTTCTCGCAGCACTGCGACTCAACATCCCCACCGTGTTTGTTTCTGGTGGCCCCATGGAGTCGGGTCGCGCAGTTCTCGCGAATGGTATGGTGCGCACGCTGGACCTCGTCGATGCGATCTCCGAGGCCGTGAATGAGAACGTGTCAGACGAAGATATTCAGCTGATCGAAGAGTCAGCTTGCCCGACATGTGGATCGTGCTCGGGAATGTTCACCGCGAACTCGATGAATTGCCTCACTGAGGCGATTGGGCTCTCGCTTCCTGGCAACGGTTCGACGCTCGCAACCCACACTGCTCGTCGTGCGCTGTACGAGGACGCTGGCGCACTCGTGGTTGATATCACCAAGCGCTACTACGAAGACGATGATGAGACCGTGCTCCCCCGCAATATTGCGACGCCAGAGGCGTTTGGCAACGCGATGGCTCTCGATATTGCAATGGGTGGATCGACGAACACAATTCTCCACCTCCTTGCCGCGGCACACGAAGCCGGGGTCGCCTTCGGCCTAGATGAAATCGACGCGGTGTCACGCAGAGTTCCCTGCCTTGCGAAGGTAGCGCCGAACGTCGCGAATGGAAAAACGTACTACATGGAGGACGTGCACCGCGCGGGTGGCATCCCCGCACTCCTCGGTGAATTGCGTCGCGGCGGTCTCCTCGATGAAAACGTGCATACCGTGCACGCGAAGACTCTTGGCGAATGGCTTGATGAGTGGGACATACGCGGTGGCAAGGCGAGCGAAACAGCGTTTGAACTGTGGCACGCGGCTCCTGGTGGCGTGCGTTCATCGACAGCGTTCTCCCAGTCTGAACGTTGGCGTGACCTCGATCTCGATCAAGAGAATGGCTGTATCCACAGCGTCGAACACGCGTATTCGAAGGACGGCGGCCTCGCAGTGCTTCGCGGCAACATCGCGGTCGATGGAGCTGTCGTGAAAACCGCGGGCGTCGACGAGTCAATCTGGACTTTCTCGGGCCCCGCCGTCGTCTGCGAGTCGCAGGACGAGGCGGTTGAAAAGATCCTCAACAAACAAGTCAATGAGGGTGATGTCGTGGTGATCCGCTACGAAGGGCCAAAGGGTGGCCCGGGCATGCAAGAAATGCTCTACCCCACTTCATTCTTGAAGGGGCGTGGGCTCGGAAAACAGTGCGCCCTCATTACCGACGGCCGCTTCTCCGGGGGTACTTCGGGGCTATCGATAGGCCACATTTCGCCGGAGGCTGCATCGGGCGGACTCATCGCGCTCGTTGAAGACGGTGACACGATCTCGATCGATATTCCAACCCGGGCTCTCACGCTCGATGTATCTGACGAAGTGCTCGAGAAGCGGCGGATCGCGCTTGAGGCGAACGGTGGTTACCGTCCGAAAGGTAGGCAACGCCCAGTGAGCGACGCATTGCGAGCGTATGCAGCGTTTGCTCAGTCCGCAGACAAGGGCGCGGTTCGAGTGATTCCCGACACCTTCTGACGCGCAGAAACAACGAAGCGCCGGTGCCCAGCAGCAAGCTGGACACCGGCGCTTCGCGTATTGGCCTAGGCGAACCAGAGGCTAAGTTCGCGCTCCGCTGACTCTGTCGAGTCCGAGCCGTGCACGAGGTTCTGCTGCACCTTCAGACCCCAATCGCGGCCGAGATCGCCTCGAATTGTTCCTGGGGCGGCACCGGTCGGATCTGTCGTACCAGCGAGTGACCTGAATCCCTCGATGACACGGTGACCTTCAGCCCGGATAGCAACTACGGGGCCCGAACTCATGAACTCAATGAGCGGCTCGTAGAATGGCTTGCCCTCGTGCTCCGCATAGTGAGCAGCGAGCAGCTCGCGGTCTGGAGTAAACATGCGAAGCCCAGTGACGCTATAGCCCTTAGCTTCAATGCGGCGAAGGATCTCCCCGCTCAGGCCACGCGCGACACCATCGGGTTTTACGAGAATGAGGGTTTGCTCAACTGACATGCACGCTCCTGTACTTCGATTTGATGAACGACTACTTAGTTTAGTGATGCAAGCCAGGTGTCACGCTGACGATCAATCTTTCCGCCGCGCACAATGCAGTAGACCCACAGCGCGGTGAAGACCGCGCCTACAAACAGCGCTGTTGGAAGTATGAACGCTGTGGCCAGCATTAATGCGTGAGTGATCCACCCGAGCACGATGCCAACTTCGCCCACGCGAAGTAGCCCGAGTGAGATGATGCACAGGACTGCGAGTGTTCCTCCGATGACGAGCCCCAACCACCTAGGGTCAGTGAGGCCGAGCCCAAAGATCGTGAGGCCAATGAGCACCACAATGATGAGCTCAAAACCCAAAACGATCGAGGCAAGCGCCTTTCGTGTCGATCGCTGGCCACCCGATCCACCAGAAATGCGCATCGCGGAATTATGGGCCACAGACTCAGATGGCGAGAGAATCAGTTCTTCTTCTGAATCTGATGCAGCGGAATCATCGTTGCGACTCATTCAGTTCCCCACTTCTGTTCGCGAGCAAGTTCGATCGTTTCACCTGCGAGCACCACCGAACCAACGACGAGCACCGCGCGGTTCTTGCTCTCACTCGCCCAACTCCGCGCGCGATCAAGCGCAAACGGAAGCGCGGGGAACGCCTCGATAGGGGTCTCCGGAAGCGAGGCGCGGGCAGCAACCTCGAGTTCTTCGGCAGACAGTGTTCGTGGCGAATCGACTGCGGTTGCAAACACCTGCGCGGCAATCGGCGCGAGCGTCTCGAGCAGCCCACTCGCGTCTTTCTCACCGAGCACCCCCACCACAATGCCGAGTTCGTCGAAACTGAATGATTCGGTGACTGCGCGCACGAGAGCTTCAGCTCCGTGTGGATTGTGCGCCGCATCGACATAGACGATCGGATCAGTGCCCACCAGTTGCAGTCTGCCGGGCGAAGTCAACTGGCCAAGGCCTGTCTCGAGGATCTCCGTGGGAACTGGCCGATCCGCACCGAAAAATGCCTCGACTGCGGCAATCGCGAGCGTAACATTCTCGGCCTGATGCTGGCCGAACAACGGAACGAACGCGGGTTCGTATGTGTGACCCGTGATGCCGACGACGTCAATTTGACGACCTCCGACAGCTAGACGGTCTTCGAGAAGTGAGAAGTCAGCGCCGGCTGCGTATACCTTCGAGCCGTGACGCTCGGCTTCTGCGTGTATTTCGGCCAGCGCATCTGCGGTTTGAGCGGCGGTTATCACGGTGCTCGCGTCTTTAATGATTTTTGACTTCGTGCGCGCGATTGCCTGAATGTCTGGGCCCAGCAGCGTAACGTGATCGAGCGCAATTGGGGTGAAAACCGCAACTTCTGCATCGACAATATTCGTGGCGTCCCATTCGCCACCCATGCCAACTTCGAGAACTGCAACTTCAACTGGAGCGTCTGCGAACACGACGAGGCCGAGCACAACGAGAGCTTCGAAGAATGTGATCTTGCCCATGCCAGCAGCGAGAAGCTCGGCATCGGCCGCTTGCAAGGGCAGTTGCAACTCTTGCCAACCTGCGGCGAGAACCTCGGGTGCGACAGGCTCACCGTCTACCTGGAATCGCTCAGCAAAGTCCACAAGGTGTGGGCTCGTGAACAGCCCGGTGCGGAGGCCATGGGCACGCAGGATTGACTCGATCGCGCGACTCGTTGATGTCTTTCCGTTCGTGCCAGCAACCTGGATCACCGGAAATGACAGCTGCGGTGAGCCCGCAAGCTCAGCGAGTCTGCGCACCGGTTCGATTCGCGGCCTTGGGTGAGCTTCACCGACTCTTGTAAGCAGCTCTTCGTACACGCGTTGCGTGGTGGCGTCGCTCACTTTTTTGCTCCCGTCGCATCGATCGTGATGACGATTGGGGCCTTTTCTGTGCCCAACGCACCAGCAGCACTCACGTGCACACCTGCTCCGTAGCTCGGAAGGTTCTGAGCTACCTCACCGATGTCTTCGGTCGCCTGCGTCGCGATTGCTTCGGCGAGGGTCTCGCCAGCAATGAGGTCAGCATGCGTTTCAAGGGCAGCAGCGAACTCAGGCGCGGCGTTCAGGGCGAGCACAATTCGATCACTCACGTCGAGACCGGCGTTCTTGCGCGCTTCTTGAATGGCGCGGATCGCATCGCGTGCAATTCCCTCTGCCTCCAATTCTGGCGTCGTCTCTGTGTCCAGCAGCACGAATCCACCTCCGGCAATGAGGGTGATTGCGTCCGCTCCGTCACCGACGTGGAGCGTGAGTTCGTACTCGTTTGGTTCGAGCACAATGTCGCCGGCTGTAACGACGCCATTCTCCTCAGTCCAATCCCCGGATTTCGCCGACTTGATGGCAGCCTGCACTTGCTTGCCGAGACGTGGGCCTGCCGCACGTGCATTCACCGAGAGCGTATGAACGATGCCGTAGCTTTCGGCACTCGTCTCAGTCTGCTGAACAAGATCAATGGATTTCACGTTGAGCTCGTCACGCAGAATATCGACGAAAGGCTCGAGAGCCGCGGGGCGGGAGGTCACAACGGTGAGCTTGGAGAGTGGCAAGCGCACACGCAAACGACGTGCCTTGCGCAGCGCTAGTGCCTGCGATGTGATTTGACGCACCTCATCCATCGCAGCGACAAGTTCGTCATCGTCTGGGAACTCCGAAGCATCAGGCCAGTCGGCCAGATGAACCGAGCGCTCTCCAGTGAGGCCCTTCCAAAGCTCCTCAGAAACAAGTGGCGTCATAGGAGCTGCGACGCGCGCTACCGTTTCAAGCACGGTGTACAGCGTGTCAAAGGCCTGCCGGTTTTCTTGCTTTCCGTTCGCGCCAGTTACACCCTCCCAAAAACGGTCGCGTGAGCGCCGCACATACCAATTGGTGAGGGTCTCAGCAAAGGCACGAAGTGACTCTGCCGCTGAAGTTGTGTCGAGGCCTTCGAGGTGCCCCCCGACCTCACGAATGAGTTTGCCTGTTTTAGCGAGAATGTAGCGATCAAGTGGATCAGCAGAAGTTACACTCCGCTTCGCTTCCAGCCCGTCAGCGTTTGCGTAGAGGCTAAAGAAGTACCAGCTGTTCCAGAGCGGCAAGATGAACTGGCGAACTCCCTCGCGGATCCCTTCTTCTGTGACGATGAGATTGCCGCCTCGCACGACCGGAGAGGCCATGAGGAACCAGCGCATCGCGTCAGAACCGTCGCGGTGGAACACCTCATTCACGTCAGGATAGTTCTGCAGGCTCTTCGACATCTTGTTGCCGTCTGAACCGAGCACGATGCCGTGACTAATGACGCTCTTGAACGCCGGGCGATCAAACAGTGCAGTCGCAAGCACATGCTGCACGTAGAACCAGCCGCGTGTCTGGCCGATGTACTCGACAATAAAATCAGCCGGCTGATGGGTATCGAACCACTCTTGGTTCTCGAACGGGTAATGTGCCTGCGCAAACGGCATCGACCCCGAATCAAACCACACGTCGAACACGTCTTCAATGCGACGCATTGTCGACCTGCCGGTGGGGTCGTCTGGGTTCGGCCGTACGAGTGAATCGATGTAGGGGCGGTGCAGATCCACTTCGCCCTGCTCATTGACCGGTAGCGTGCCGAAATCATTCTTGAGTTCTTCGAGCGAACCGTACACGTCGACGCGCGGGTACTCGGGATCGTCGCTCTTCCAAACAGGGATCGGGCTCCCCCAGAACCGATTTCGGCTGACGGACCAATCGCGAGCGCCCTCAAGCCACTTACCGAACTGGCCGTGCTTCACGTTCGCAGGTACCCAATTGATTTCTTCGTTTGTCTCGAGCATGCGCTGCTTGATTGGGTCAACGCGAACGAACCAGCTCGAAACCGCTTTATAGATGAGCGGGTTTCGGCAGCGCCAGCAGTGAGGGTAACTGTGCTCGTAGCTCTGCTCGCGCAGGAGGCGGCCGTGCTGCTTGAGCAGGCGAATAAGCGGACGGTTTGCTTCCATCCAGAGTTCTCCTGCGACATCTGTCACCGCATTGATGAACCGACCACTATCGTCGAGACTCACGATCGTGGGCATACCGGCCGCAAGTGTGATCCGCATATCGTCTTCGCCGTAGGCAGGAGACTGGTGCACTATGCCGGTGCCGTCGGTGATGGTCACGTAATCGTCGACAAGTATGCGCCAGCAGTGCTCAGTGCCCCATACTTCTGCATCGGCGAAGTAGTCGAATGCGGCCTCGTACTGCACATCTGCGAGGGCAGCGCCCAAGTGGATCGCTGCAACATTTTCGCGCAGCGCTTCTGCTGACTCGTACCCGAGATCTTTCGCGTAGTTGCCCGCGAGTTCGAGAGCGATGAGGTACCGCGCCTGACCCGCTTCGCCACCGTCAGATGCGCCATTCGGGCCGGCTGGCACAACCGCGTACTCGATCTCTGGACCAACGGCGAGAGCCGCATTCGTCGGAAGCGTCCATGGCGTGGTCGTCCACGCAAGCGCACGAACCCCAACGAGTTCGAGTGCTGCAGCGCGATCGCCGTGCAACGGGAAGGTCACTGTCACCGATGGATCTTGTCGCATTTGATACACGTCATCGTCCATACGAAGTTCGTGGTTGGAGAGCGGGGTTTCATCTCGCCAGCAGTAAGGCAGCACGCGGTGGCCCTCGTAAGCGAGATCTTTATCGTAAAGCTGCTTGAAGGCCCAGAGCACGCTCTCCATGAAGCTCAAATTGAGTGTCTTGTAGTCGTTTTCGAAATCTACCCAGCGTGCCTGGCGGGTGACATACTCTTCCCACTCTTTGGTGTATTGAAGTACTGATTCGCGAGCTTTCGCGTTAAACGCAGCGACGCCCATTTCTTCGATCTCACTCTTTTCAGTGATACCGAGCTGCTTCATTGCTTCAAGTTCAGCTGGCAGGCCGTGTGTGTCCCAACCAAACCGACGCTCAACCTTCTTGCCAAGCATGGTTTGGAAGCGCGGAAAGACGTCTTTTGCGTACCCCGTCAGCAGGTGGCCGTAGTGCGGAAGGCCGTTCGCGAACGGTGGGCCGTCATTGAATACCCACTCCGGTTGCCCATCACGTCTGCGGATTGACTCGCGGAAAGTGTCATCACGCTCCCAGAACGCAAGCACCTGCTCTTCAATCTTGGGGAACTTTGGTGAGGGGTTGACGCCTAGTGCGGCACCGGACTCGCTTGTTGATCCGGTCGTCTGCTTGGGGTAGGTCATTATGAGGAGGTACCTTCTTGTCACGCTCTGCATCGTGCCGGGACGCAGTGTGAACCGATCCACACTCCGCGGTACCACCCCGCTTGCGCGTCGAGAACCGACGCACCCCTTCGTTTGGCGATGACGGGCCTACCCGTTCGGGTCTAATGGGCGTTCACACGTGGGTGTGGATCGCCGTTCTTCCGAAGACTCACCGGTGATAGCCGGATCACAGTCGATAGCGACCATTCTAGCGTGAATATGTCACGTCGGCTGAGTGTGAATACATGTCGTAAAGTCTGTGCGAAATCTCAGGTTCACGCGGATCTGGTAACGAACGGGTAACGATCGAAAATTGAAGAAACCCCAGGTCGGAGCCAAGTTTGACCACTTTTCTATGAATTGTCAATTAGCGATCTATGCATGCAGGTGGTTACCGTCGAATGAGGGCTGGCGAGCACCACCCGCGCTCTTTGCCGCCCGATTCTCGTATTGAAAACCAGCGGAAACCCCGCCAGGAGGAACATGAATAACCCGGCAACCGAGGGCTTTGCGCTCTCGGTCGGACACGCCTATAAGGTGTTCGGCCGACGCCCCAAGGAGGCAGTGAAGCGGCTGCGCAACGGCGCTTCGCGTGACGAAGTGCGCCCGTTTGGCACAGCCGCAGTTATCGATGCCAGCTTCGACGTGAACGTCGGAGAAATCTTTGTAGTAATGGGACTCTCCGGATCCGGAAAGTCCACGCTCATCCGAATGCTCAACGGACTCGGTGAGACCACCGATGGGTCGATCACAGTATTTGGGCACGAAATTGTGGGCATGAGCGATGCCGAACTTCGCGAGGTGCGCCGCGAGCGCATGTCGATGGTGTTTCAGCACTTCGCGCTATTCCCGCACCGAAGCGTGCTCGATAACGCAGCGTATGGACTCGAAGTGCAGGGCGTCGGACTCGAAGAGCGACGCACGCGCGCCCGGTCGTGGCTCGAACGCGTCGGCCTGAAGGGCTGGGAAGACTCACTTCCCGGCGAACTCTCCGGAGGCATGCAGCAGCGCGTAGGGCTCGCGCGAGCGTTCGCTGCTGACACCGAGATTTTGCTCATGGACGAAGCGTTTTCGGCGCTTGACCCACTGATCCGCCGCGAAATGCAAGAGCTGCTCGTCGAACTCCAACAAGAGCTCGGAAAGACCATCGTCTTCATTACGCACGATCTCAACGAGGCAATGTTCCTCGGAGACCGCATCGCCGTCATGCGCGATGGACGAATTGTTCAGCTCGGCACTCCGAACGACATCCTCACTGACCCCGCGAACGACTACGTTGCTCAGTTTGTGCAAGATGTGGATCGTGCCCGTGTACTCACTGCTGGCGATGTCATGGAACCGCCGCGCGCCGTTGTGGCAGCGTCTGCTGGCCCACGCGCAGCGCTTCGCACGATGCGTGACCTGCAAACTGCTGCGTGCTTCGTGACCTCGTCCGGCCGTAAGCTGCTCGGCGTGGTGCGTGATAAAGACATGCTCCGCCTCGTTCGAGAAGGCAGCGCAGATATCCAAGACGCGCTCAAGCCGACTCCATCGATTGTCTCACCAGACCAGCTCATTGCTGAATTGTTTGAGCTTGCGGTTGAGAGCCACCTGCCCGTTGCAGTTGTCGATGAGCAGGATCGGCTCATCGGTGTGGTTCCGCGGGTCACCCTGCTTGCATCGCTCGCAAATCTTCCCGCGACAACGACGGAGATTCCCATCATCGAGCCGACGCCAGACGTGCCTTCGGCAATTATCACTCAGACGCTCGAAGAAACGGGCTCAGCAAGTACTGAGACAGAAGGGAGCCTGGCATGAACGACTTCATCAGCATTCCCATTGGTGATTGGGCGGCTTCCGGCCTCGACTGGTTCAAAGACGCGTTTGAGGGCGTCTTCGATGTCGTGAGCTTCATCGTAAAGATGCTCGTCGAAGGTTTGGCTGACTTCCTCGTCGCGATTCCTTCACCCGTACTCATCCTCGTGTTTGCTCTCATAGGCTGGCTCGTACGCTCCTGGCAGCTGGCACTCGGCACAATCATCACGATGTTGCTTGTTGTTGCGATGGGTCAGTGGGAAAACGCGATGCTCACACTGGCGCTCGTGTTGATCGCTGCTGTTATCGCAATTCTTATCGCGGTCCCCCTCGGTATTCTTGCGGCACGCAACGAAACATTTAGCCTGATCGTCAAGCCGGTGCTCGACTTCATGCAGACAATGCCTGCGTTCGTGTACCTCATTCCCGCGGTCATCTTCTTTGGCATCGGGTTTGTGCCTGGCGTATTCGCCACGGTCCTCTTTGCGCTGCCACCTGGTGTGCGCTTTACAGAACTCGGTATTCGTGGAGTCGATAGTGAGACGGTGGAAGCAGGTCATGCTTTTGGCTCGACTCCCGGCAAGATTCTGCGAGGAATCCAATTGCCACTCGCTACCCCGACGATTATGGCTGGAATCAACCAGGTCATCATGCTCGCGCTCTCCATGGCCGTCGTTGCCGGCATGGCTGGCGCAAACGGCCTCGGTAAAGAGGTTGTCGCAGCAATCGCGACCCTCAACATTGCGCAGGGCGTGGAAGCTGGCCTCGGAGTCGTTATCCTCGCTGTCTTCCTCGACCGCGTTACGGCCGCCCTTGGTAATCCGGGCGAATACAAGAACTCACTCTTGAGCACTGTGAGGAAGCGTCGCATCAATGCTCGACGAAACGAAGTTGCCGAAGCGAAAGCGGCTATTCGTCCGGCTACGCCTGCGGGCATGTGACGCCCCAGTAACTGCTCATCTCACCCGTGCGCCTCGCGCACGAAGAAAGGAAATCATGAAGAAACGTCATCTCACAGGGGTACTCGCGTTCACCGCGGCTGCAAGCCTCGCGCTCGTCGGCTGCTCATCGAACGGCGATACCGGAGATACCGCAGAGCCCACCGAGAGCGACAGCATGGGAACAATTACCCTTGGGTTCCTCCCGAGCTGGACTGACGGCCTGAGCACTGCGTACCTCCTCGAGAACCAGCTTGAAAAGCTTGGCTACGAGGTTGAAATGGAAGAGCTGACGGAAGCAAGCGTTCTCTACACCGGCCTAGCTGGCGGCGACATCGACATGTATCCCTCAGCGTGGTCTGAAGTGACCCACGCCAGCTACATGGAGCAGTACGGGGATAACATCGAGGATCTCGGTGCCTACTACGACGGTGCCGTGCTCACGTTGGCTGTGCCCGAATACATGGACGATGTGAACTCGATCGAGGATCTCAAGGGTCAGGCAGCTCGCTTCAATGGCGAGATCATCGGCATCGAGCCGAGCGCCGGTCTCACCAAGCAAACGCAAGAGGTTGCGATGCCTGAGTACGGTCTCGATAGCGAATACGAGCTCGTAACCTCGTCAACCTCAGCAATGCTCGCGACGCTCCAGGACAAGATCGACAGCGAAGAAGATGTTGTAGTGACACTCTGGCGTCCATTCTGGGCGAATGCCGCGTTCCCGATCAAGGATCTCGAGGATCCGATGGGCGCGATGGGTGAACCAGAGTCGCTGCACTTCCTCGGCACCCTTGGTTTCTCAGAGGAGTTCCCAGAGGCGGCAGAGTACATTGCCAACATCAAGCTTGACGATGACGCCTACGGCGCACTCGAGGGACTGGTAACTGGTGATGAGTTTGAGGGCGATCCCGCAGGCGCTGTTGAGGCGTGGCTCGCGGATCATGCCGACGCATACCCAGGAATTCTGACTGACTAGTTAACGTCAGGCCGATTCACAATCAAATATGAGAAGGCCGCCCCAGCACACAGCTGAGGCGGCCTTCTGCATGAAAGAAAGGAACCCATGACCTTACGTAAACTCTCCTCCGGACTCGCTGCAGCGGCGGCAGCTGCGCTCGTACTCAGCGGATGTGCAACCGCGAGTGCTGGCGAGTCGGCGACCGAAGAGCCAATCAAACTCGGATACCTTCCGGCCTGGACCGATGGCTTGAGTCTGGCGTATCTCCTCGAAGACCAACTCGGAAAGCTAGGATACGAGACCGAGATGGAGGAACTGTCAGAGGCAAGCCTGCTCTATACGGCGCTCTCAGAGGGTGACGTCGACATCTACACCTCAGCCGCGCCCGAACGTACGCACGCGAGCTACATGGAAAAATACGGCGACCAGATCGAGGATCTCGCAACGTACTTTGATCACGGCGTAAATACCCTTGCCGTGCCGGAGTATATGGACGATGTAACCTCGATCGATGATCTTGCCGGAATGTCGGGTGAGCTCGACGGACGCATCGTTGGCATCGAACCGAGTGCGGGACTCACCGAACAAGTGCAGGACATCGTGATGCCTGAGTACGGTCTCGACGACGAGTATGAGCTTGTCACCTCGTCAACGCAGGCCATGCTTGCAGAGCTTCAGTCAAAGATCGATAGCCAAGAACCAGTCGTTGTGACTCTGTGGCGCCCTTTTTGGGCGAATGCCGCATTCCCCGTGAAAGAACTCGACGATCCACTGGGCGCGTTTGGCGATCCCGAGGGTTACCACGTGCTCGGAACGCTCGGGTTCTCAGAGAGGTACCCTGATGCCGCGGACTACATCGCGGGCATCAAGCTCGATGACGACGCATACGGTGCGCTCGAGGGTCTCGTTACCGGTGACAAGTTCGAAGGTGATCCAGCGGGAGCCGTAGATGCCTGGATAGCGGATCACGCCGAAGCATACCCAGGAATCCTCACCGACTAACACCCAGTCGTCAGGTTGGCCCGCGCAATTCCGTGTTCGGGCCAACCTGTGTCGGGTCTACAGCAACTCTGCTCGAAGCTGTTCGGGTGACTTCGGCGAAAGCAATCCTGGCGCGATATCAAATGGTGTCTTGGCGCCGTGCTCCCCTGATGCGGTTAGTCGCGCTGCGGCCCGCGCATATGCAACGAGAACGCTCGAAGTAAACTCAGGGTTCGACTCAAGCGACAACTGGTATTCGATCGTCTGAGCTACCCCATCCGACGACTCCCCCGACCGAATGACAAACCCACCATGAGGCATGCCCGAGTGGTCGCGCGCTAATTCATCTGCCGAGATAAAGTTCACTGTTGTGTCGTACGGCTCAAAGTAGTCCGGCATCGTGACAATTGCCTCTCGAACCGAGTCCGCGTCTGCACCATCTTCAAGTACCACGTAGCACTCACGAGTGTGCTTTTCACGGGTGGTCAGTTCTGGGCGCTCACCAGCGCGCACACGGTCGATGGCCTCTTCTGAGGGAATGGTGTACTGCACGGCGCCAGCTACACCGGGTATGCGCCGGAGTGCGTCGGAGTGTCCCTGGCTTAGCCCACGACCCCAGAACGTGTACGTCTCACCGGTCGGAATAATTGCTTCACCGAAGAGCCTGTTCAGTGAGAAAAGGCCCGGATCCCACCCCGTCGAGATGATTGCGGTTGTATTGCCGGCCTTTGCGGATGCATCGACCGCAGCGAAGTGTTCTGGAATCTTCGCGTGGGTATCGAAACTATCGACGAGGGTGAAGTTCGCGGCGAGCTCGGGTGTTTGCACCGGCAGATCCTCTTTCGATCCACCACACAACACGAGCACATCGATGCGGTCATTAAAATCGTGGATCGACTCGAGACCAAATACTGCCGTCGCGACAAAGAGGGTCTCAACTGACTCTGGGTCGCGCCTGCTGAACACGCCAGCAAGCTCCATATCGGGTTGCTGAGCGATCGAATTTTCCACCCCTCGACCGAGGTTTCCGTACCCTACGATTCCGACACGGATCTTCTCAGTCATTACATACCTTTCGTTGGGCGATGATCCACACTCTCGACAACTGCTTGAGCGGCAACTCCGCACAATTCTAAACGGATGCACCTGGCGACTGGCCGGGGCGCGCCCCAGGACCAGAACGGGTGCAACGAGATAGACTGGGGTGGTACAAACACCTTCAGGCACCAGAGCGCTTTCGCTCGACTACGCGGTGCCGTCCACATCGAACCCGACCGCGCGAGATTTCGACGCGTCGAGAAAACGGAGCCCACGCATGAGCGCGATCCCCGAGAAGCCGGCACTCGAAGGCCTCGAAGCAAAGTGGGGGCAGGTGTGGGAAGCGCAGGGAACCTACGCGTTCGAACGTGAAGGTGCTTCGCGCAACGACGTCTACAGCATCGATACGCCGCCACCAACCGCATCAGGGTCATTGCACGTCGGGCACGTGTTCTCGTACACGCACACCGACACCGTGGCCCGGTACAAGCGTATGACGGGCAACCGTGTGTTCTACCCCATGGGGTGGGACGACAACGGGTTGCCGACTGAGCGTCGCGTACAGAACTATTACGGGGTTCGTTGCGATCCGTCACTCCCGTATGTTGCAGATTTCAAGCCACCACACGAGGGTGGCGACGGTAAGAGCATTAAGGCAGCGGATCAGGTGCCGGTTTCGCGCCGTAACTTCATCGAACTCTGCGAGCGTTTGACGATTGAGGACGAGCGCCAGTTCGAAGACCTCTGGCGAACCCTCGGACTCTCGGTTGACTGGAAACAGAGCTACCGCACGATTGGCTCGGATTCGCTTCGCGCGTCGCAACTCGCATTCATGCGCAACGTTGAGCGCGGTGAGGCCTATCAGGCCCAGGCGCCAACTCTCTGGGATGTCACGTTCCGCACCGCGGTGGCGCAGGCTGAACTTGAGGATCGCGAACAACCGGGCGCCTATCACTCGATCGCGTTCCACAAGGTCGACGGTAGCGGTGACCTGCTCATCGACACGACTCGTCCGGAGCTCCTGGCGGCATGTGTCGCGCTTGTCGCGCATCCCGATGACGAGCGCTACCGCGACCTCTTCGGGACCACGGTCCGCACACCGATTTTCGACGTTGAGGTACCGATTGTTGCGCACCACCTCGCGCAGCAGGACAAGGGCACCGGCATCGCAATGGTGTGTACGTTTGGTGACGTCACCGACGTGATCTGGTGGCGCGAGCTCGACCTCCCGAACCGCGCCATTCTCGGTTTCGATGGCCGTATTATCGCCGATCCACCGAGCGATATCGTTTCGGAGGCTGGCCGTGAGGCCTACGCACAAATCGCAGGGAAAACAGTCTTCAGTGCGAAGCAAACAATGGTTGAGCTACTCCAGGCAAGTGGCGAACTTCAGGGCGAGATTCGCAAGATCACTCACCCGGTGAAGTTCTTTGAAAAGGGCGACAGGCCGCTTGAGATCGTCTCCACTCGCCAGTGGTACATCAAGAACGGTGCTCGCGACGAGTCGCTTCGTGAGCGGTTGCTAGCCCACGGTAAGGAGCTGAATTGGCACCCAGACTTCATGCGGGTGCGTTACGAGAACTGGGTTGAGGGCCTCTCGGGTGATTGGCTCATTTCGCGTCAGCGCTTCTTCGGTGTGCCGCTTCCTGTCTGGTACCCGCTTGACGCGGAGGGTAACCCAGAGTTCGACAAGCCAATCCTGCCGCAGGAATCGCAGTTGCCGGTCGACCCCTCGAGCGATGTTCCTGAGGGATATACCGAAGCTCAGCGAGGCGCTGCAGGCGGCTTCCAGGGTGAAGTCGATGTGATGGACACCTGGGCCACTTCGTCGCTTACTCCCCAACTCGCAGGCGGCTGGGAGCGTGACCCTGAGCTCTACGACATGGTCTTCCCGTTTGACCTGCGCCCACAGGGACAAGACATTATTCGAACCTGGCTGTTCTCCACACTTCTCCGCTCGGAGCTGGAATCGGGCACACTCCCCTGGAAGCACGCGGGCATTTCGGGCTGGATCTTGGATCCTGACCGCAAGAAGATGTCGAAGTCAAAGGGCAATGTCGTCACCCCAGCTGGCATGCTCGCGCAGCACGGGTCGGACGCGGTGCGGTACTGGGCGGCATCAGCGAAGCTCGGAACTGATGCATCATTTGATCCTCAGAATCCCACTCAGATCAAAATTGGCCGCCGGCTCGCGATCAAGCTGCTGAATGCAGCGAAGTTTACGCTCTCATTTGATGCGAGCGGTGCAGGCAAAGTGACTGAACCCCTAGACCGCTCTATGCTTGCGGGACTCGCTCGGGTAATCAAAGACGCGTCGAGATCCTTCGAGTCGTACGATCACCAACGCGCGCTCGAGATCACAGAGTCGTATTTCTGGACATTCTGTGACGATTACCTCGAGCTCGTTAAGGAGCGTGCACACAACGGTACCGGTCAGATTCAGGCCTCTGCGGTAACCGCACTACGCACTGCACTTTCTGTGTTTGTTCGCTTGTTCGCTCCATTCTTGCCATATGCGACCGAAGAAGTCTGGTCATGGTTTGCAGAGGGCTCGGTGCACCGTGCGTCGTGGCCGACTTCGCAAGAAGTGAATGATCTCGCAGGCTCAGACGCCGATGCAGAACTCCTCAACCTCGTGGGCAGTGCACTCATCGGCATTCGCGGCGCAAAAACAGACGCAAAGGTCTCGCAGCGCACCCCCGTTACTCGCGCCGTGATTCAGGCTCCTGAAGTGGATCGAGATCGACTGGCACTCGCTGCCAGCGATCTTGCTGATGTGGGTCGTGTTGCAGATCTCAGCATCGTTGCGGCAGATGTTTCAGATATCACTGTCGCAGAAATTCACGTGGAGACAGCGGAGTAACGCACATGCAGCTCGGAGTGCGCTGGCGCGCGGGAGATCCACCGCATCGCGGAGTACCTCAGGTGCTGCTCGATGCGGTGCGAGCTACCGAAGCCGCGCACCCTGCGGGCGAGTCTTGGACTCTCACCTGGCTCGAAGGCAGGCCGCGTGCGGAACTCATCTCTGCAGACGCTACGGTGCTCGCCGAGGTGTACCTTGACGCAGCCGGCCAGGTGCAAGCCGTGAATCATGACGCGCAGGCTCCTGGCACCGGTGCGGTAGACAATGCTGATACAGATGACGATGATGATTGGTTGAACTAACATGGCGCAATCTCCACGCATAACGGCTGGTGTGCTCGCACTTGGCCTGCTCGTGTTACCGCTCACTGCATGTGCTGAAGAGCCTGGAGCCGTTGGTACGGGTGATCCAGTGCCCACAGAGAAGCAAGAACCTGAGGGTGGGAGTTGGCCCGCAGAGAATCCTGACGAGGTATTCGAAAAGAGTCAGGAAATTCCCGAAGACTTCCCTGCGGAGTTTGTGATTCCCGAAGGTGCAACAATTGATGACGTGGGGTCGCGGGGCTTTGGTACCTGGTACCTGGTTCTTCGTGCGGAGGACCAGGAAGCTAGCGATGCCATCTGGGAGAGCATCGTGACGAACAGTGGGTTCACGGTGACCGATGATGCCGAAACAGTCGAAGGCGGCCGTATGGCAACGCTTGAGTCGGGCGCTCTATCGGCATCAGCGATGACTATACCGGGTGAAGACGGCTCTGTGTTGATGAGCTACGACATCACCGCAGCGGTCTCGTAAGGTATCGCCGCCTCAGTGCTACGTGTACAGTGCCGACCGGTCGGTCGGTCTGTAAGTCAGTCAGTAGAGAGCTAGGCGCTCTCTCTGCCCTTTTGTGCGCTGAGCACGACCGGTGGGGCTTCATCTAGCACCGACTCTCGCGTCACAATAACTTTGACTACGTCATCATTCGATGGAACGTCAAACATCACGGGGCCGAGCACTGTTTCAAGGATTGCACGAAGACCGCGTGCGCCAGTCTTTCGTTCGACAGCAAGGTTGGCGATCTCGGTAAGCGCATCGTCTTCGAACTCAAGCACGACATCATCAAGAGCGAACATTCGCTGATACTGCTTCACCAATGCGTTCTTGGGTTCGGTGAGAATTCGCTTCAGCGCATCAGTATCAAGCGGATCGACGGTTGCCACAACCGGCAATCTGCCGATGAACTCCGGAATAAGTCCGAACCGGTGCAAGTCTTCGGGCTGAACCTCTGAAAACAGTTCTGCTTCGTTTCGCTTGCTCGCCATTGGTGAGCCAAAGCCGATTCCGCCTTTACCGAGCCGCTGCCCGATAACCTCTTCGAGGCCTGCGAAAGCACCCGCGACGATGAACAGAATGTTGGTCGTGTCGAGTTGAATGAACTCTTGATTCGGGTGCTTACGGCCACCCTGCGGAGGAATGGAGGCAACTGTGCCTTCAAGGATTTTGAGTAGTGCCTGTTGCACGCCCTCGCCCGAAACATCGCGGGTAATCGACGGGTTCTCTGCTTTACGAGTGATCTTGTCGATCTCATCGATGTAGATGATTCCGGTCTCAGCGCGTTGCACATCGAAGTCGGCTGCTTGCAGAAGCTTAAGCAGGATGTTCTCGACATCCTCTCCGACATAGCCGGCCTCTGTGAGCGCCGTGGCGTCTGCGACTGCGAAGGGCACGCCAAGCTGGCGAGCCAGAGACTGAGCAAGGTAGGTCTTACCGCAGCCGGTCGGCCCGATCATCATGATGTTCGACTTTGCGATTTCGACTTGTTCGCTCGCGAACTCTGCACTCACGAGGGAGTTGGTAGCGCGCACCCGCTTGTAATGGTTGTAGACGGCAACAGCGAGCGACTGTTTAGCGCGCTCCTGACCAATGACATATTGATCGAGGAAGTCAGCGATTTCTCGCGGCTTATGCAGCGTGAAGTCATTCGGCTCAGCTGGCTGATGTTCGGAGAGGCGTTCTTCGATGATCTCGTTGCATAGCGCTACGCACTCATCGCAAATGTAGATCTGCGGACCCGCAATGAGTTGCGCAACCTGCTTCTGCGACTTGCCGCAGAATGAACACTTGAGAACCTCGCTGCTCTCACCGATTCGGGCCATCCGAAACTCCTTCGTGTCTCGACTCTCTACAAGAGCCTAATAGGCGCCCCTGACAAAAAGTGACGGCGCGCCGCCAACACAGGCCGCGCGCCGTCACAAGGCAATCAATTTGCTACTGGCCGATGACGGGCTGAGGATTCTTTCGGCTCGTCAGGACCTGATCGACGAGCCCGTACTCCAGGGCTTCCTGTGCACTCAGAATCTTGTCGCGATCAATGTCGGCATGAACCTCTTCGACAGTACGCTTCGAATGCTTCGAGAGAGTCTCTTCGAGCCAGTCACGCATGCGCAGAATCTCGCGCGCCTGGATCTCAATGTCTGATGCCTGGCCCCGGCCGCCTTCGCCGCTCGACGGCTGGTGGATCAGCACGCGTGCATTCGGGAGGGCAAGCCGTTTTCCGGGCGTTCCGCCTGCGAGCAGTACGGCAGCTGCCGAAGCAGCCTGTCCAAGACACACAGTCTGGATATGCGGACGGATGTACTGCATCGTGTCGTAAATAGCGGTCATCGCGGTAAACGATCCACCCGGGGAGTTGATGTACATCGTAATGTCACGCTCCGGGTCCTGGCTTTCGAGGACGAGCAGCTGTGCCATTACGTCATCTGCGGACGCATCGTCAACCTGCACACCTAGGAAGATAATTCTGTCTTCGAAGAGCTTTGCGTACGGGTCTTGACGTTTGAAGCCATACGCGGTGCGCTCCTCAAATGAGGGCAGAACGTAGCGTGCCTCAGGCATGTGGAGATTCGTCATGTTCGTGTCTTCCTTGCGCATTACTTGTTGGTGCCGCCGCCGCCGATTACATCAGTGGCAGTTTCACGAATGAAATCGACAAATCCGTATTCGAGTGCCTCATCAGCTGTGAACCAGCGATCGCGGTCCCCGTCGGCATTAATCTGTTCGACAGTCTTGCCGGTTTGGGCCGCGGTTATCTCGGCGAGACGGTTCTTCATCGAAGTGATGAGTTGAGCCTGCGTCTGGATGTCACTTGCGGTACCGCCAAACCCGCCGTGCGGTTGGTGGAGCAGGACACGTGCGTTCGGGGTGATGTAACGCTTGCCCTTAGTCCCCGCGGTAAGCAAGAACTGCCCCATCGAAGCAGCCATACCGATACCGACCGTCACAATATCGTTCGGGACGAAACTCATCGTGTCGTAGATAGCCATGCCAGCAGTGATTGAACCACCAGGCGAGTTGATGTACAGATAAATGTCTGCTTCGGGGTCTTCTGCGGCAAGCAGAAGAATCTTTGCGCAGATCTCATTTGCGTTGTCGTCGCGAACCTCAGAGCCGAGCCATATGATCCGGTCTTTCAGTAGGCGATCAAACACGCTGTTCATGGGCGACTGTTCAGCCATTCGGCGCTCCATTCATAAGTTACTTGGTTCGAGCGTATCGACTGTGACCCGCCTGCGCTGGCGTGTTCGCCGTGGGCGTTTCTTCACCCGGTCGAGTTCGCTATAGACGAAGAAATCCCCGGTATAGACCGGGGATTTCTTGCAGCTAGGGGGTGGACGTTACTTGCCCTCTGCCTCAGCTGCCTTCTTCGCTGCACGAGTTGCAGCTGCCTTCTTGGCGGCTGCCGAACGTGCAGCCTTCTTCGCAGCTTCCTCGTCTGAGTCGGCAGAAGCTTCTTTCTCAGAAGCCTTCTTTGCTGGTGCCTTCTTAGCAGCGGTCTCCTTCTTAGGAGCAGCCTTCTTTGGCTTTTCCTCTGCGACCGGCTCTTCAGCCGCTGGCGCATCTTCCGCGTCATCAGCAGCTTCGTCTTCATCGGTATCGACGGCTACGAAGCGGCCGAGGTCAACTGGGTTGCCCGACTTATCGACAACATTTGCCTTACCAAGAGCAATTGCAAGTGCCTTGTTACGTGTAACTTCACCAAGGATGACCTGGAGCTGATTCCCCTGGCTGATGGCCTGAAGGAACTGGGTAGGCTCCATTCCATACTGCTGAGCAGACTGGAAGATGTAATCCGAAAGTTCACTCTGAGTAGGTGTGACGCTTTCAGCTTCGGCAATTGCATCAAGCAGAAGCTCCATTTGCAGCTGTTTTTCACTCGCAACCCGAACCTCAGCGCGGTGCTCATCGTCTTCGAGACGGCCCTCGCCCTCGAGGTGACGGTGCACCTCATCCTCGACGAGCTCCTCGGAGATAGGAATTTCTGCCTTCTCAATGAGGGTCTCAGTGAAGATGTCACGTGCCTGTCGGCCCTGCGCAAACACTGATGCCTCTGAAACCTGATCCTTCAGGCTCTCACGAAGCTCGGCGATGGTATCGAACTCGCTCGCAAGCTGTGCGAACTCATCGTCAGCCTCTGGCAGTTCGCGCTCCTTGACAGCGGTCAGGGTGAGCTCGACCTCGGCATCTTGCCCCTCGTACTCGCCGCCGAGCAGCTGAGACGTGAACGTGGTCGATTCACCGGCGGTGAGAGTTTCCACTGCCTCGTCTGTGCCAGCGAGCAGGTTACCCGCGCCGACCTCGTAGGAGACACCGCTTGCCTGATCGACCTCAACATCGCCTACCTTGGCAACAAGATCGAGTTCGACAAAGTCGCCGGTCTTAGCTGGGCGATCCACAGTTACGAGTGTGCCAAAACGCTGACGCAGGCTCGTGAGTTCGTTCTCAATTGCGTCTTCGTCAACCTCAGCATCATCGACAGTAACCTTCAAGCCCTCGTACTTCGGAAGCTTGAACTCAGGACGAACCTCAACCTCGAAAAGGAGAACGAGCTTGCTCTTCTCGTCCTTTGCCTCGGGCATTGCCTCGATATCTGCAGACGGGCGTCCCATCGGGCGGATCTCAGCCTCAGCAACTGCGGCCTGGTAGAAGTCATCGAGTGAGTGATTCACTGCTTCAGAAATCACGGCGTCGCGACCGAAGCGCTGGTCGATAATCTGCGCGGGTGCTTTACCCTTGCGGAAGCCAGGAATCGAGACCTGCTCGGCAATCGACTTGTACGCATCCTTGAGGTACGGCGCGAGCTCGTCCTGCGTGACGGTTACCGTCAGCTTGGTGCGGGTCGGGGTGAGCTTCTCAGCTTTCGTCTTCGGCAATTTGGCCTCTCATCGTCGGAATCATGCTGCAATCAGCTTGTCTCGGGCTAATTTCAGCCCTCGTCGGGGTGACAGGATTCGAACCTGCGACCTCCCGCTCCCAAAGCGGGCGCTCTAGCCAAGCTGAGCTACACCCCGAAACGATCGTTTCGCGTACGTACCCAACCTGCAGGCACGCAACCCGAACAATCTTAGCTGAAATTAGCGCCGAGACGCACACTATGATTCCGTGCGCCCCTGTGAAAGACTCTGTGACCTGTCAAAAAGCCAGGACACATCGTTACTTTCAGAGGGGATGACGGGAATCGAACCCGCGTAATCAGTTTGGAAGACTGAGGCTCTACCATTGAGCTACATCCCCGAACACTTGTTCAGCGTGTGCCAGAAGCACCTCACCGATCATAGTGCATCTTTCGGTCGAGATTAAATTTCGGTGTGCCCGGCGCGTGTCGCGTTGCGGTGGTTGTCGGTGTACCCGAGATATACCTCGGAATTCTTTCGCACCATTTCGCGATCCGCTTCGCCGAGTTCGCGAATAATACGCGCGGGTACACCAGCAACGAGCGAGTGTGGCGGAATCACCATGCCCTGGGGCACAACTGCTCCAGCGGCAATGAGTGACCCCTCTCCTACGACCACACCGTTCAGCACAGTGGCACTCATGCCGATGAGGCAGCCGTTTTCGACAGTCGCACCGTGCACAACGGCGTTATGCCCCATCGAGACGTCGTCACCAATAATCGTCGGATTGCCGCGAAATGTGTGAATAACGACTCCGTCTTGAAAGTTTGTGCGTTCCCCCACCCTCACAGAATCTGAATCTCCACGAAGTACCGCGTTGTACCAGACGCTCGAATCCGCACCAATGCGCACGTCGCCAACAACAAACGAACCGGGTGCTAACCACACCGACTCGTGAACAACGGGCGAACCATAGGGCTCTACGGCAATGACACTTCCGAGCTGTTGCGACATCGGGCTCCTCCTTTGGATAGCGAAAAACCCTCACCGAAACGGTAAGGGTTTCTTTCGCTCCCCCGGCTGGGCTCGAACCAGCGACATCCTGATTAACAGTCAAGCGCTCTGCCAACTGAGCTACAGGGGATCATTGCCGCAGCAACTCAATTAGCCTAGCAAGCTGTATATCGAGCTTGCAAATCAGCGTCAGTCACGGCGTGGGCGGGCCTATTCCTCGGCAATCTCGTCGTATGCGGTGGATCGAAGTGCGTCGGCAAGCCGACGCACATAATCGTGCTCGGTACGCCGGAATATGGTGTTGATCTCGCCACGTCCAACGACCTGCCCCTGTTGAAGAACAATCACTTCCTCTGCAAGAGCTTCCAGCATTTTGATGTCATGGCTCACAAGCACCATCGACGCGCCCGTGCGCTGTTGATACCACTTGAGAAGTTCGACAATGCGTGGCCTATTGAGCGCATCAACACCGAGGGTCGGTTCATCGACAATCAGTAGCTTCGGATCGAGCATGAGCGATCGCATTACCGCGACGCGTTGCCGCTGACCCTTCGAAAGTTCAAACGGATACTCCTGCAGTTTCGCGAGTGGAAGCGCGACGATATCCATCATCTCCGCAACAACGCTTCCCAGGGCCACGCGATCGAAATTACGTACTCGCTCGACGATTGGTTCGTACAACACATCGCCAACATTGAGCTCTGGAGTGAGCGTGGCTCCCGCGTCTTGGGCGAGGTGCCCAACATACGCAGTCAAACGATTCCGCCCACGCTTCGAGAGCCGCTCCAACGGGACATCAAGGGTGTGCGCAGTACCACCGCTGAGCTTGATTCGGGCAGACTTGTCCCCCTCGCTCCCTCTACCTGCAAGGTACCGCGTGAGTGTGGATTTTCCCGATCCACTCTCACCGAGCACAGCCAGCACTCCCCCTCGCCGCAACGAGAGAGAGACCCCCTCAACGGCCTGGAACGCCCTCCCGCCGGCGTGTGCCGGGTACCCAAGAGAAAGATCGGAAGTGTGCAGGATCGGGTCGGCAGAGAGATTCGGCTGGATCACACATTCACCCTACTAGTCATGTCTCAGAGCCCGCCTGGCCCCCTCGAGGGCGGCAAGCTGTTGCTGGATGCGCCTTGAAGCTTCGCTGCCTGAATCGCCTACCCGTTGCATTCGTGCGAGCAGCTCTTGCTTAAGTGAAGCGAGATCGCGATCGAGCAAAGAAATCACTACCTCTCGCGAATACTCAGCCAGCTGGGCGGCATCTCGTTGAGGCATTGTCGCAATCACGAGTTCGCGGACAAGCGGTTGATGAGTCGGTGGCGTAGCGTCGAGCACTGCTTGAACAAATCTGTCACCGTCAACGTACGGAAGCGCTTGGGCAATGGCGTCGCGAACCACACGAAGTTGTGGTTCGGTTACCTGGGCCGTGACAGCCTGCGAGAGCAGCTCTGTGCCAACCGCCTGGCTCTGCTGCAACATCGCCATGATTGCGTCGCGTTCAAGCCAAACCGTCGGGGTGTTGCGCAGGCTCGAGAGCGTAATCTCGGGCCGAATAGTTTCGACAACCTCCGCGGTAGGCGTGTAGTTAGATTGAGGCTGGGGCGCTTGCTTCGATGCGCCTCGAACGGCCTGCTGCACCTCGCCGAGTTCCATGCCGAGCATCCGGGCAAGCTCACGGGCGTACCCGGGCCTGAGCGACGGGTCTTTGATTCCCGCAACAATCGGTGCAGCCTGTCGCAGCGCGTTTACGCGGCCCTCGACTGAGTTGAGATCGAAACGGGCGATCGATTGGCGGAGCGCAAATTCAAACAGCGGCACTTTTCGCTCGAAGAGTTCACGAACAGCCTCGTCTCCCTTATGGAGTCTGAGGTCTGCGGGATCATAGCCGTCGGGCGCGACGGCAGCGTAAGTTTGGGCCGTGAAACGTTGCTCTTCGCTAAAGGCCCGTAGCGCGGCCTTCTGGCCCGCTTCGTCGGGGTCAAAGGTGAAGATGACTTCGGCAGCAGCGTCGTCGCCCATCATTCGCCGAAGCATCGTGATGTGCTCTGCGCCGAACGCAGTGCCACAGGTGGCGACAGCGACCTCGACCCCAGCAAGATGACACGCCATTACGTCGGTGTAACCCTCAACAATCACGGCCTTTCGATTGCGAGAAATAGCCTTCTTGGCGAGGTCAATTCCGTAGAGCACGCGAGATTTGTGGTAAACCGGTGTCTCCGGAGTGTTGAGATACTTCGGGCCGTTGTCGTCTTCATAGAGTTTGCGTGCACCGAAACCCAGAGTCTGACCACTTGTGTCACGAATTGGCCAGACTATCCGACCGCGAAACCGGTCATATACGCCACGGTTTCCTTCTGAGACGAGTCCCGCTTGCACGAGCTCCTGGGGCGTGTATCCCTGTGTGCGCAGGTGCGCCGTCAATGCATCCCAACTTTTTGGCGCATACCCGACTCCGAACTGTTCCCACGATGACGCGGCAAATCCACGCCGTTCGAGAAAAGCGCGAGCTTCGGTTGCTTCTTCGCTCATAAGTTGATTACGAAAGTAGCTGTTTGCACCTTGATTGGCCGCGAGCAGGCGCGCACGATTTGGGCCGTCCTCGCGGCGTTCAGTGCCCTCTTCGTACGTGAGTACGTAGTGGATCTTGGCAGCGAGTCGCTCCACCGCTTCGGCGAAGGAGAGGTGATCCACTTTCTGCACGAAACTAATCGCGTCCCCTGATTCTCCGCATCCGAAACAGTGGAAGTACCCAAGAGCCGGTCTGACATGAAAGCTCGGGCTTCGCTCGTCATGGAATGGGCACAGACCCTTCATCGAGTCAATACCCGCAGTTTTGAGCGCTACGTGGTCGCTTACAAGATCTGCGATATTTGTACGTCGCTTGACCTCTTCGACGTCACTCGCTTTGATCCGGCCCGCCATAGCGCAGAGTCTATCGGCAACGGGTCAGACGAGGGGTACTTCGCAAAGCCTACGGTGCCAGGAGATCGCCGATTGATCCGTGAGTGAGGCCACTTGATCGACGATGACACGCTGAGCCTCGTGATCATTTTGTGCGGCACGAAAGTCAGCGACAAACGCTGGTTCCAGCTCTTGTTCACCCGCAGCCCAGAGCGCATCGAGTAGTTCCGTAAGCAGTTCTCGTTGCTTACGGTAAGTGGGCTGTCGTCTTCCGCTCGACATCACAAACGCTGCAACAATGCCTTTGAGCACCGCAATTTCTGCATGGATCTCGTGAGGCACCACAATGCTTGCCCCGTATCCAGAAACGATGCTGCGATCCACTGCTTCTTGGGTGGCTCTGATCGCGGCACGGGCAAACCGCCCAATCACGTCGCTCGTAAAGTTCTTAAGCTTGGCCTGATCTCTTCTCGAACCGTCCCAACGCGTGAGCCAGGTTTTCGTTGTTGCGAGGCGATCGTAAGCTTCCGAGAGTTCATCCGCAGTAAATGAACCGCCGGCCCAATCAGCAACGTCTGCAATGAGTGAGTCGTGCCCCGAGCGCGACGTAAGAATGAGTGGATCGATGTACTCACTCACTATCGCGTCTTCGAAATCGTGCACCGAATAGGCAATATCGTCAGAGAGGTCCATTGTCTGTGCCTCAATGCATTTGATGCGGTCTGGCGCGCCCCTTCGCATCCACTCAAAGACGGGGCGGTCATCCTCGTAATAACCAAACTTGGCGCTGCCGGGCGAGGCCTCAGCCAAAGACCAGGGGTACTTGCAGCTCGCATCGAGTGCTGCTCGGGTGAGATTTAATCCAGCACTTACGCCCTCGTCTGTAAAACGCTTTGCTTCGAGACGCGTGAGAATGCGAAGCGTCTGTGCATTCCCTTCGAAGCCTCCGGCGTCGCTCGCCCAGTCGGCAAGCGCCCGTTCACCGTTGTGACCAAACGGAGGATGGCCAAGGTCGTGCGTGAGGCAGGCTGCATCTACCAGGTCCCTGTCGAGACCAAGTGCAGCGGCAAGTTCGCGGCCGATCTGGGCTACTTCGAGTGAGTGAGTCAGCCGATTGCGTGCGAAATCTATGCCCGCAGTTGGGCTCAACACCTGAGTTTTTGCAGCGAGCTTGCGCAGGCCAGAAGAGTGAATCACACGCGCACGATCGCGCTCGAAATCGCTTCGGTTTCCGCTGTGGTGCTCAGGTACGAATCGCTCGAAATCTGCTTCGGAATAGCGCCTATTCGGTTGCCTCACACTATCCACCCGAGTCGTCTCGCTCGGCCTCAGCGAGTTCAGCAAAGTCAATGTCTGTGCTTGCGCGGGAGTTCAGCCATCCATCCGGAAGCTTAGGCTGCTTCGGGCTACCTGCGCGGCCGCGCTGGCCCTCTGCCCCAATGCCCGGATACGGAAGCTCTCGATCCATCGTGGAGAATATCTCGTCCATATTCTCGAGTGTTTCAACCATCGCAAGTGAACGTCGGATATCTCCGCCGACCCCGTAGCCCTTGTAGTACCAGGCAACATGCTTACGAATATCGCGACATGCACGCAATTCATCACCATCGAAGAATTCAATGAGAAGTTCGGTGTGCCGCCTCATCGCATCCATGACGAAACCAAGTGCGGGCCTGGCAATGCTTGCGCTCGCTTCCTCCTGAGAAATGCGGCCGTCCTCAGCACGGAACGCCGCAGCGAGATCTCCGAATAACCAGGGTCGGCCGAGGCAGCCGCGCCCCACTACGACACCGTCGCATCCGGTCTCGCGCACCATTCGGATCGCATCTTCAGCCGCCCAAATATCCCCATTGCCAAGAACCGGAACGCTCGTGATCGTGTCCTTCAACGTAGCGATTGCATCCCAGTCAGCTTTGCCGGAATAAAACTCATTTGCGGTGCGGCCGTGAAGCGCTATCGCGGCGACGCCCGCACCTTCTGCAGCACGCGCGGCGTCTAGGAAGGTCAGATGATCCGCATCAATTCCCTTGCGCATTTTGACCGTGAGCGGAATATCGCCTGCTGCGCGAACCGCGCCCTCGACGATTGATCGAAACAGATCGCTCTTCCAAGGCAGAGCCGCGCCGCCGCCCTTTCTCGTGACCTTCGGAACAGGGCACCCAAAATTGAGATCGATATGGTCTGCGAGGTCTTCGTCGACGAGCATGCGCACTGCGTCAGCAACGGTATTTGGGTCAACGCCGTAAAGCTGAATCGACCGGGTGGTTTCGCTTTCGTGGTGCTTAATGAGCCGCATCGAGGCCGGGGTTCGCTCGACGAGCGCGCGGCTCGTAATCATTTCACTCACATAGAGTCCCGCGCCGTATTCGCGGCAGAGCCTGCGGAATGCGGTGTTCGTAATGCCGGCCATCGGGGCAAGCACGACGGGAACGTCGAGTACGAGTGGCCCTATGTTTAGGCGCTGATCGCGAAGAGTGGAAGTAGTCATTGCGGATCCATTCTCTCAGATCGCCGGGTCGTCAATAGTCAGCTAGCATTCTTCGGTTTGTCGACCGCTCCCCCGAACCGTCGGTCGCGATCGTGAAAGATCTGGATCGCCTCCCACAAATCTCTTCGCGAAAAATCCGGCCAAAGCTGATCGAGAAACACCATCTCAGCGTACGCAGATTGCCACAGGAGGAAATTGCTTGTTCGTTGCTCACCTGAGCTGCGGATGAACAGATCCACATTCGGAAGTTCGGGCACGTAAAGATGCCGCTCAATCACACGCTCTGTGACGCCGTTAGGCGACAGTCGGCCTTCTGCGACCTCGTGGGCTATCCTCTTCACTGCGTCAGTAAGTTCGTTGCGGCCTCCGTAATTCACGCACATCGTGAGCGTGAGACCGGTGTTGCGTTTCGTATACTCTTCTGCGGTCTTGAGTTCTTTGATGACTGAGCCCCAAAGTCTTGGCCTTCGGCCGGCCCAGCGCATTCGCACGTTCCACGCGTTGAGTTGTTCACGACGACGTCTTAAAACATCTCGATTAAATCCCATGAGAAAACGAACCTCGTCGGGTGAGCGGCGCCAATTCTCAGTCGAGAAGGCATAAACGCTCAAGTGCTTCACCCCAGCCTGAATTGCGCCAGCGACCACATCGAGGAGCACCTGTTCGCCCATACGGTGGCCCTCTACGCGCGGTAGACCCCGTTGGTTTGCCCAGCGTCCATTACCATCCATGACAATGGCCACATGCGCTGGCGCGGGCCCCGAGAAGGATGGTGGGTACTCACCTGTCCAATCGATCGGGACGAGTGTTTTTGGGGCTTCAGGCATGCTGCGATTCTATTGCCGTTCAGCTGGCGAAGCTGATCCTCAGAAATTCCGTTGGGAGAGTGTGCGTAACCCGCGCTCAAGATGCCATTGTGTATAAGCCGCAATGATGCCTGTTGCCTGATCTTGGGATCGCTTCGACGCACCCACCGCCGTCTCCCAATCACCCGCAAGCAGTGCCCGTAGCAACAACACCGTTTCTGCATCAAGCTTGGGGATACCGGCCAACCGGCAAGCGTCACAGACCACCCCACCAAGCGGAACCGAAAAATACTGATGTGGTGTGTCGTCTGGGGCTGCCGCGCCACACTTCACGCACTCGTTTAACCCCGGCGTCCAACCAGCGATACTCATTGCGCGAAGTAGGTAACCATCGCGTACGAGCGAAACAGCAATCTTTCCCGCTGCGAGTGTTCGCAGCGCCCCGACGAGCAACACGAACTGCTCGGGCGATGCATCTCCTTCTCCGATGCGCTCCGCAGTTTCCGCGATGACATTTCCTGCCCGAAACGCTTCGTAGTCAAGACTGATTTTTGGCCCGTATGCACCGAGCGTTTCAGCCTGGGTGATCGTGTCAAGCGTACGCCCTTCGAAACACTGCAGATCCGCCACCATGAACGGTTCGAGTCGTGCACCGAACTTTGACGAGGTGCGGCGCACGCCCTTTGCGACCGCACGGAGAATACCTCGCCCCCTGGTGAACATCGTGATGATCCGATCCGCTTCACCGAGTTTCTGGGTTCGGAGCACCACGCCAGTTTCCCGGTAGAGCGCCACTGCTAACTCCTGCCAATTGGCCCGCTGCGACGCCGACCAAGCTTCGATTCCGCTTCACGCCACGCGCGCTGAGCCGGGGTCTCCCCAGGCCCTCCCGCGACTGAGCTGCGAGACAAACGCTGCTGGGAGCCACCCCTTCCGAGGCGCCACGCGTGGGTAATCGCAAGTGCGAGAGCGTCAGCCGCATCCGCAGGCTGAGGCGGCGCAGCGAGCCCAAGCAGACGTGTGACCATTGCTGTGACCTGCGCTTTGTCTGCGGCGCCGTATCCTGTGACCTGCGACTTCACTTCGTTTGGCGTGTACAGAGTCACAGGAATACCGCGCTGCTCGGCGAGAAACATCACCACACCACTGATCTGAGCGACGCCCATAACGCTCGGCAGGTTTTGCTGAGCAAATACCCGCTCGAGCACTATCGCATCTGGTCGTTCACCATCGAATAGCCGCTCCAACGCACCGCCGAGTAAATGTAGTCGTGCGGGTGTGTCCTCTGAAGCTGGGCTGCGCATCACCTCAACGTGCTCGAAGGTGAGCTTTCGCCCACCCTCTGAGCTGACAATTCCGACGCCGAGCCTTGTGAGACCGGGGTCAATACCGATGATGCGCAACTCGGGCAATCAGTTAGTCATCGTCGTTCGCGAGTTCAGCCTGAACTTCAGGTGTCAGGTCGAAGTTCGAGTACACGTTTTGCACGTCGTCACTGTCTTCCAACGCATCGATAATTCGGAAGACCTTCTTGGCGGTCTCCGCATCAATCTCTATCTTCAGGTTCGGAACGAACTCGACATCAGCGGCATCGTAGTCAATTCCCGCATCGACGAGCGAAGTGCGGGCCGCGAAAAGGTCAGAAGCGTCTGTGATGACCTCGAACGCTTCACCATTTGGCGTGCGGGTCACTTCTTCAGCACCGGCCTCGAGCACGGCGAGAAGTACGTCGTCTTCCGTTGTTCCCTCTGAGGGAACCGTGATGACGCCCTTGCGTTCGAAGTTGTACGCAACGCTCCCTGGATCTGCGAGTGTCGCACCATTGCGGCTGAGCGCGGTGCGTACCTCGGCTGCCGCACGGTTTTTGTTGTCTGTGAGGCACTCGACCATCAACGCCACGCCGTTTGGTCCGTATGCCTCGTACATTGTGTCGAAATATTCGACAGACTCGCCAGTGAGCCCCGCACCTCGCTTGATCGCCCGGTCGATATTGTCACCAGGCACCGAGTTTTTCTTCGCCTTGTGCACCGCATCGGCGAGTGCAGGGTTACCTGCCAGATCTGGGCCGCCAATACGAGCAGCGACCTCGATTACCTTGATGTATTTGGCAAACGCCTTCGCGCGCCGTGAGTCAAGGATTGCCTTCTTATGCTTCGTTGTTGCCCATTTGGAGTGACCGGCCATGGGAAGACCTCTTTCTTAAACCTGTGTTGTCTGTAAATCGTAACCGTGCCTTGGGGTTCAGTTCCCAGTATCGGGAGGGTCTGCCCAAGTAGCTGCGATCAGATCTCGAACTTCACCGAGCAACTGCGGCATCGCTTTTGTGCGTCCAATAATCGGAAAGAAATTGGAGTCAGACGTCCAACGAGGAACGATGTGCTGGTGAAGATGGGCAGCTATCCCCGCACCTGCGACCTCCCCCTGGTTCATTCCAATATTGAATCCATCACATTTCAGTGTGGTTCTCGCAGCACGCATTGCGATTTGAGTGAGCAGACCAATCTCAGCAATTTCTTCCGGAGTCGCGTCATCGTATTGGGCTACATGCCGGTACGGACATACGAGCATATGTCCGCTGTTGTATGGAAATAGATTGAGGATTACGTAACTCGTCTTGCCGCGAGCGACGATGAGTGATTCCTTATCGTCGTGGCTCGGTGCGGCACAAAATGGGCAATCAGTGTGATCTGGCTGATGGTGATCGGCGACATACGCCATGCGATGCGGTACCCATAGTCGCTGCACGTCATTCTCAACCCAAACAGTCCCCCGCTCACCCGGGGTTTCTGTAGCGGCCGCTTCTGATGTAGCCATATTGGTCATTCCGTCCAGGCGGTATTAACCTGCTCGCGGCTCTGAATCGCACGCACGATACGGTGGATCGCCTCATCCACGGGCACCCCGTTCATTTGGGTGCCATCCCGGAAACGGAAACTCACGGCCCCTGCAGCTCGATCTTCTTCGCCCGCGATAAGTTGGAACGGAACCTTCGCTTTCGTGTGCGTGCGAATCTTCTTTGGCATGCGGTCATCTGAGTGATCGACCTCCGCACGAACGCCCTGCAGTTTGAGCTGTTCAATGACTCCGTCGAGATACGATCCATATTCTTCAGCGACGGGAATTCCGACTACTTGCTGGGGCGAAAGCCAGACGGGGAAGGCACCTGCGTAGTGCTCGAGCAGAATCGCAAAGAACCGCTCTATCGAACCGAGTAGAGCACGGTGGATCATAATAGGTTGCTTGCGCGTACCGTCAGCGGCTGCGTACTCGAGCTCAAACAACTCGGGCTGGTTGAAGTCGAGTTGCACGGTTGAGAGTTGCCAAGTGCGACCGATCGCGTCTCGTGCCTGAACCGAAATCTTCGGCCCGTAGAAGGCTGCACCACCCGGGTCGTCCACCAGCTCAAGGCCAGATTCAACGCCTACCGCGCGCAGGGTTTCCGTCGCGACTTCCCACTGCTCGTCGCTGCCTACAGACTTCTCGGGATCACGGGTTGAGAGCTCAAGGTAGAAATCATCGAGGCCATAAGCCCGAAGCGTTGCGAAGACGAAATCGAGCTGTCGCTTGATTTCGTCTTTCACCTGGTCATCGGTGACATAGATGTGGGCGTCGTCCTGAGTTAAACCGCGCACACGTGTGAGTCCCGAGAGCGTACCGCTCTTTTCGTAACGGTAGACGGTGCCAAATTCTGCGAGACGAAGTGGGAGCTCTCGGTAGCTCCGTGCTCGGGCTCTAAAAATGAGGTTGTGGAACGGGCAGTTCATCGGCTTGAGATAGTAATCTTGCCCCTGCTTCACCACATGACCATCGTTATCGGCCACTTCGTCAAGGTGCATCGCAGGGAACATGCCCTCTTTGTACCAATTGAGGTGCTGGCTGGTCTCAAAAAGTGTGCCCTTGGTAATGTGCGGGCTGTTCACCATCTCGTAGCCGTTTTTCAATAGCTCATCACGCATGAACGACTCGATTTCGTGCCGAATGATTCCACCCTTCGGGTGGAATACTGCGAGACCAGAGCCAATCTCGTCAGGGAAACTGAAAAGATCCATTTCGACGCCAAGCTTGCGGTGGTCACGCTTAGCTGCTTCCTCAAGTCTGGTTTGGTAGGCACGAAGTTCGTCTTTTGTGGGCCATGCTGTTCCGTAAATTCGCTGCAGCATGGGGTTCTTCTCGCTGCCACGCCAATATGCGCCGGCAGAGCGCGTAAGTGCCCAACCATTACCAATCATCTTGGTATTCGGAAGATGCGGGCCCCGGCACAGATCCTTCCAACGCGTCTCACCGGTCTTGGGGTCAATATTGTCGTAAATCGTGAGCTCGGCACCGCCGACTTCAACGTTCTCGTTGTCAGACCCCTGATCCGCTCCCCCTTGAGCCCAATAAGTTCAAGTTTGTAGGGTTCGTTTGCGAGCTCAGTGCGTGCTTCGTCTTCACTTACGACGCGGCGCACAAAACGCTGCCCCTGCTTCACAATCTTCTGCATCTCTTTTTCGAGAGCCTTGAGGTGTTCGGGGGTGAAAGACTCCTCAGGGTCGAAGTCGTAGTAGAAGCCGTCGGTTATGGGTGGCCCAATACCAAGCTTGGTTTCTGGGTTAATGTTCTGCACAGCCTGAGCAAGAATGTGCGCTGCAGAGTGGCGCAGGATATTCAGTCCGTCCTCCGACGTGATCGTGACTGGCTCCACCTCATCCGTGTCAGACACTTGATGTGCGAGATCTCGGAGTTCACCGTTAACGCGCATTGCGACAACAGAGCGGTCGGTGAACAGTGCGAAGCCGTCGGCCACTTAGCATTCCCTTCGGAGACGATACATAACAGATCGATTCTACCGGGTAGCGCCATGGCCGAGTCTTGGCACGCGCAGATCGCTATGAGTCGAGTGCCTTAGCGCGTGAACAACGGTTGTAAATGGTGGGCGATACCAGACTCGAACTGATGACCTCTTCCGTGTGAAGGAAGCGCGCTACCAACTGCGCCAATCGCCCGTTCCGCTTGTGTAAAACATCGCGGCAACCTGAATGATCATACACGTATCCAACTCCGAACTCACATCTGAGGTTGAGTGAGCGGCGGTGACCACGGCAGTCGTAACTACCCGCTTGGAGCGGGCTCCTCTGTTGGCGTCGGTAACGTGCTATCGAGCACATCATTGAGTTGAATGCTGACGTCATTCAACTCAATGAGCTGTTCGCGCAACTCATTGAATCGATCTGTATCGGCCTGAAGCCCTGCGAGAGTTTGGCTCAGCGCATCTTGACGGGCGAGCAACTCGGATCTGAGTTGGTTGAACAGTTCGGGTTGGCCATCGAATTCGAATCGCTCATTACGCGCCTTAAATTCGGCTGCGTCAGCATTGAACTGACGCACCGCCGCATCGTACTCTGCGCTCCGCTGCTCGATGTCGGTACGCAGCGACTCAAGCTCTGCGCTTAGCGCATTCGCTTGCTCCGTTAGTTGAGTGAAGACGCTGTGATACGAGTCGTACCAGTCAACTATTCTTGCCCGGTCAGTAAACCACTGATCATAGTGCGTCTCGAGCGCTTTTGGAAGGTCTCGAACCTCAGTGCCGAGAACCGAATGCAATTCGTTCGCGAAGGCTGTCGTTGAAAGTTGCTCATACACGCTCATGCGCTCCTCGAGCATCGGGTCGTCGGCTATCAGTGCCTCGTATGCGTCATTGAGCTCGTCAGAGAGCTGCTCCCGTTCAGACGCGCTCAGTCTCGAATATGTGGCGTGCAACAATTCGTGCGCGGCCGTGACCTCGACAACGCCAGAAAGACGCTCATCTGTGACGTCAAAGAGCCTGATTCGATTCTGAGCAAAACAACCGAGTACGTGACCCTCTTCACTGTGATCGACATCCGCACACCACGTGCTGAACTGCTCTCGGTCGCCAATGGTTGGGCGCGACGCAAGAAATATTCGATCGCCAGACGCGGTGAGTGCAATTGAGGTCTGGATTCCTTCAACCCGAGAAGTCGGTTGAAAACCCACAGCTGTGAAATGATCTCTTATTTCTGTGCGGAATTCGTAGGCAACGACTGCGCCAATCCCTAGGATGAGCACAACGGCGATCGCTATTGCTCGAGCGATACGCTTGCCTGTACTCCGCGCCATGCGATCCAGGCTAGTAGTGACCACCGACAAATTCGCTGTTAGGCACATCACCGCTCCGTAACAATCACTCGCCACGCCCGGGTTCTAGCGTGGGATTTGCATAGAGTCAGTTCGCTGTATAAAGTTATTCGAGTCGCCTCGGGGCGACAATGCGGATGTAGCGCAGTTGGTAGCGCATCACCTTGCCAAGGTGAGGGTCGCGAGTTCGAGTCTCGTCATCCGCTCCAGTGGCCAAGAGAAATCTTGGCCGCTTTGTGGTGGCAACCACTACGGTGGCGTGGCCGAGAGGCGAGGCAGCGGCCTGCAAAGCCGTATACACGGGTTCGAATCCCGTCGCCACCTCGCAATAACTGAATAGCTCAAGAATTGGGCGCGATTGGCGCAGCGGTAGCGCGCTTCCCTGACACGGAAGAGGTCACTGGTTCGATCCCAGTATCGCGCACTCACAGGAACCCGGCTCAAGCCGGGTTCTTTCGTTTGTAGGAAACCGGGACCTCACGCAGTGACCTCGCAGATTCTGCGAACGCGATGCGTTCGCTTGAAAGAATCTGCGCTAGTTCGATCCCAGTATCGCGCACTCACAAGAACCCGGCTCAAGCCGGGTTCTTTCGTTTGTAGGATACCGGGACCTCCCGCAGTGACCTTACAAGAGAAATGGGCCCGACACCTTGCCGAGCCCATTCCCTAGTGCGGACTTATTCGTTACCGATCTGCCCATCAAGCTTGGTCTTGATGTCTTCAATTTGGTCGCTGTGCTTTCCGCCTGTCACCTTATTGGCGACACCAGCGAGGCCGTCGAGTACCTTGTCGCTGATCGATTCAGCTTGCTCGCTCTTCAACGCCTCTTGAACTTTGTCAGCGTTCTCGCCGAGAAAATCTTTTGCCTTCTTACTCAGATCATCGATCGCCATGTTCTTTTCCTTTCAAGTAGGCACCTTGAAGTGGCGCGCTGTTTCGATTATCCACATTGGGTAGAGTCACGACAACCTTCAAGTTCAATTGCTGGCACACTTGAACTCACTCGCACACTTGTATTGCGGCAGGAGAAATATGTTTCGCGGACTCAGCGCATTCCCCTTAACCCCCATGTACCAGGACAAAGTAGATGAACCACGTTTCGTGAACCTCATCAAGCGACTGGTCGTCGCGCAGGTTGACTCGATCACAGTGCTCGGATCGACCGGTGCTTATGCGTATTTGGATCGCGACGAACGCGTGGAAGTGGTGAGAACTGCAGTCGAGCACGCGCAAGGGGTGCCGGTATTTGCCGGAGTTGGGGCGCTTCGAACCTCACATGTGTTGCGCAACGCACAGGATGCGGAGGAAGCTGGCGCCAAAGCTCTCCTGCTTGCCCCGGTGAGCTATCAGCCGCTTACTGAGGGCGATGTCATTGGATTGTTCGAGGCGGTCGCAGGCGCTACAGATCTCCCCATCATCATTTACGACAATCCTGGCACGACTCGATTCAGATTCACGTACGATCTGTACGCAAGGTTGGCGCGCATTCCGAATGTCGTGGCTATCAAGATTCCTGGAGCCCTTGAATCCGGCGATCAGGCGCGGAACCGTCTTGCTGAGATCCGTTCGTCTGTTGGCGCTGAAATTTCTATCGGAATATCGGGTGATGCGTCGGCTGCAGAAATGCTTTCTGCTGGTTGTGACACCTGGTACTCGGTAATTGGCGGCACATTCCCAAACGCGGCTCAGAGCCTGCTCCGCGCCGCGCAGATTGGTGGATCGGGACAGGCACCCTCATCCGAAACGCTGTTGCCAGTGTGGGACCTATTTCAGAAGCACGGAAGCTTTCGGGCGATTGCGGCTCTGGCTGAAGAATCGGGTCTCGCACAGCGGTCTTCGCTACCGCTCCCGATTCAGGGGCTCAACGATGAGGAACGGGTAGCTGTGCGGGAGGTTCTCGAGCAGTTGCACCTGAGCTAGCGAAAACTACTTGAGACGGTAATGGTCGCGAATCCCCGCAACAGCACGCTCAAAACCTTGGCGATCTATTTGCACACCTTCTCGACGCATTCCTGTGTGAGTGACTCGCAGGAGCCGCTGCGGAGAAAGGAAGCTCTGCCGCCCCTGCGAATCCCATGCCCCTGTGCCAATCGAAATGAAATCACGGTGTTGCTTGGTGCTCAAATAACATCCGACGACGGTGGTTTCGTCGATCCTGCCAATAATCAGCACGGGTCGATCCTTGCCACGGCCGTCATTCTCAACGTACGGAACCCAAGTCCAAACAATCTCTCCGGGGTCTGGATCACCGTCGGGTTGCGGCGAATATTCGAGGCGAATCTTGCTGAACGCAGCAACCTCGAGGTCGCGGGTTCTTCCCTCGCCAAACTGCCCAGGGCTTGCCTCATCTTCTTCCCGCAATCGAACGGGTTGGCCAGAACACTTCAGCGTGGCTTTCGGTGTTAAATTGTTGTGCTTCTGGGTCGAATTCTTGCCTCGCGCACCAAGAATGAGTGCGCGAAGAGCACGACCAACTTCATGCCAAGTGCCAGACATTGCCCTATTCGATCTCGCTTGAAGTCAGCGCGTTCAGACGTGACATGCAGCGCAGGTACTTTTTCTGGTAACCACCCTCGAGCATCCCGCCGCCAAAGATTTCTGTGAGGGAAGTGCCTGTGGCGCGAATCGGGATCTGTGCGTCGTACACACGATCAATAAAAGCGACAAAGCGTAGCGCAGCTGACTGGTCGGTTATCTCGTGAACGTCTCGGATACCGATTGACTGTGCCCCCTGGATCAGGCCAGCGTAACTTGAGGGGTGCACTGTGGCGAGATGGTCGAGCAAGCTATCAAAATCATCGTCGGTCATTCGTTGGCCAGACGCAGCGACATCTGCGAGCGCAAAAAGATATGCATCTTCACTGAGCGAAACAGCTTCACCCTCAAGCGCACGCTGTCTGTAGTCGACTCCGTCGATGCGAATCGTTTCGAACCGATCGGACATGGCCTGAATCTCGCGCATGAAGTCTGCCGCCGCAAACCTTCCCTCACCGAGGGCATTGGGCGGAGTGTTCGAAGTTGCGATGAATTTCGATCCGCTTGAAGTGAGGTCATTAATCAGCCTCGTCATCAGCATCGTGTCACCGGGATCATCGAGCTCAAACTCGTCAATACAGATGAGCTTGGCGCCTTTCAAAACGCTCACGGCACCGTTGTAGCCGAGCGCACCAACGAGCGCGGTGTATTCAATGAACGTACCAAAATACTTGCGGCCCTTCATTGCGTGCCAGGAGGCAGCGAGAAGGTGTGTCTTTCCGACACCGAACCCGCCGTCGAGATACACACCCGGTCGAGTCGACGATAAGTTGCCGGAATCAGGCTGTACCTTCTTGCGACCAAGACCAAAGAACCCACCTCGTGACGCCGGTGGCTCCGGCGTCACGAACGCACGCAGAAGGTCACGTGCACGAGCTTGCGACTCATAGTTAGTATCGGGAATATACGATTCAAAGGTCGCTCCGCTGAACTGAGGGGCGGAACCAACGTTGCCACAAGCTCGGTTCCCGTAATACTCGGGCGCCGATCAACCAGGCGGGCAAAGCTGTGCGTTTCAGTAGCAGACATCCGAATCAGTCTACTGCCCCCGCCAGCCTGGTCGTGGCAACGCAGCGGCGAAATCGAGCACTGCCTGCTCCCACCGTTCTGGATCGACATTCCACAACCGCACATGACGCGCGCCTGAGATGGTCACTAACTGCACATGTTCCGGGCATAACCCCGCAAGTTCTCGAGCACCTGCCCACGGAACATACCGATCATCAGGGCTTGCAAGTACAAGGGTCGGCACACTGAGCCGGCTCGCGAAGTGCTCCGGCCGAAGCGACTGCACATCGATGCCGCCCTCTTCACCCGAGGAGACGAGTCCAGCACGAAGCATGCGCATGCCGACGTTCGCGATCCACAATGGGGCGCGCTTAAGCCTGGTATGCCATCGCAGTATTTCAGGCCAATCGATCCCCGGAGAATCAAGGATGATCCCATCGATGTGATGGCGATTCACTCCGTCTGCCGCTGCGAGAAGGCTCGCGGTTCCACCCATCGACCATCCAACGAGCGTGACCCGTTCCGCCCCAAGATCGAGCGCCCTCCCAACTGCTGCATCGACGTCGCGGCTCTCAGAGATACCAAGGCCGTAGCGGGAACCATGACCTGGTGGCTGCTGTTCATCGTTTCGATAGTTGATTATGAGGCTGGTCACCCCGGCCCGAGCGAGCGGGGCGATGCCACGAAACGTCTCTTCTGGCCTCGCGCCTCTACCGTGCACATGAACTGCCCAGCGCCGTTTCCGTGGCCACCTCGGGCGCACAATCCAAGCGTCCAGTTCACCAATCTCTGACTCGAAGCTCGTTCGCTCGACGCGATAGCCAAGTTCTTCTGGGCGGGTGTACCACCAACCAACCATGCGCCCCTCAGCACCAGCTTCAAGGGTTCCGCGATCCACTCGTTCGACCTCGCGGAGCACCGAAATGCCACTCCGTGCGACGACCGGTCCGAGCCTTGCGTGACCTGAAGGCTCGCGACCACTCAGGACATTTGCGAGATCATCGGGCGTCTCGAACAGCAATGACTGACGCCCGAGTGCATCAACGCCTTCGCCAGCGAGCCATACCCGGGTGACTTCACCACGAACCACTCTCAAAACGCGCACCGACCGTTCAGAGCGCTCGGCTACACGAACTGTGGAACGCGCAAACTGAACGCTTGCGGCGAATGCTGCTGCCCCGGCAGTGAGGCCAGCCGCCGCAGCTGCAGAGCCGGCGACAACGGCCTTTCTCCACGCATTCATGAGTTCATTTCTCCCTCGCGCCGTATCGCTCCCGCATTTTAGTCTCACCCGGCGTGGGAGGCCGAGGAGGCGTACAGCAAACTCTAGTCTTCCTATGTGTCTTCTACGCCAGTGCCGCCTCCGGCCGCTTTCACTGCAGCAGCCGAGCGGCTGCGTAGTAGTCTGCTTCGCAGCGAACTTGTCGTACGTGAGATTCCAGCACCGGAGCGAATCGCACCCCATTCAATCGCATTTGCAGCGGGAATTCGAGAGGGCAAATCTGCAGAGAGCGAGGCTGTACTCGACTCCCCCGCTGGCGCCGGCCGATTTGTGCTCATGTACGATCCAGATTCCTCAGAAGAATGGGGTGGATCATTTCGTGTTGTGTGTTACGCGCAAGCTCCCCTCGAGCTCGAGATTGGTGTCGATCCATTCATATCTGACGTCGCTTGGTCGTGGCTCGTCGATGCTCTATCTTCTCGCAAGGCCTCCTATACATTCCTCTCCGGCACAGCTACGAAGGTGCTGTCAAGCAGCTTCGGTACGCTAGAGGCACGTGGCGATAGCTCTCAGATCGAGCTGCGCGCATCTTGGACACCTCAAGGCGAAGACATTCGCGCTCATATCGAGGCTTGGTCAGAGTTGCTGTGCCTGCTCGCGGGGTTCCCGCATCAAGAAGGTGTCGCCTCGCTTGTCCATCACCGAACGAAATCGAAACGCCCCACAACACCTCATGAGCGCTGAACGCTGGACCCTTGTAACAGATCAAGACGAACTCCACGATGCGAGTCGTCGCATCGCTCAAGGTGAGGGTCCGTTCGGTGTAGACACCGAACGAGCTTCAGGATACCGATATAGCAATCGCGCCTACCTCGTGCAGGTGTATCGACGCGGAGCGGGTACATTCCTTTTTGATCCAACGGGTATCTCAGATTTCTCTCCGCTCGCGAGCGCGCTCACGGGTGACGAATGGGTCCTACATGCGGCGGATCAGGATCTCCCCAGCCTGCGAGAGATCGGACTGGATCCACAAGCACTGTTTGACACTGAACTGGGGTCGAGGCTCTTGGGGCTCGAGCGGGTAGGCCTCGGGTACGTTACTGCAGAGCTCCTCGATGTCACGCTCGAGAAGGCGCATTCGGCAGCGGATTGGTCGACGCGACCGCTTCCGGAACCGTGGCTTGAGTATGCGGCACTCGACGTCGCGCTCCTCCCCGATCTTCGTGATGCGGTCAAACACGCGCTGGAGGAACAGGGGAAGCTGGACTACGCGTTTCAAGAATTCGACGCGGTACTTCGCAAAGCGCCAAAGCCAAAGCCTGAAGATCCTTGGCGCAAGGTTGCAGGAAATAAGCTCAGATCACCACGCCAACTTGCTATGGTGCGCGAACTTTGGACAGCGCGAGACACCCTTGCGAAAAGCAAAGACATAGCTCCCGGCAGGCTCATTCCAGATGCTTCTATAGTCGCCGCAGTACTAGCGAACCCGCGATCACCCGAAGATCTTGCATCGCTCAAAACTTTTCGGGGCCGCGCGAGCCGGACAGAGCTTAATCGTTGGTGGAAGGCAATTTTGCGAGGGAAGACCACTGCGCAACTGCCCGGTCCCCCCACTCGCGCTCCCAACACGATGCCAAATCATCGTGCGTGGCCGCAGCGTTTTCCAGATGCAGCCGAGCGGCTGAGTGAACTGCGCGCTGTGGCCACTGCTGAGTCTGAACGCCAACACATACCCACAGAGAACCTGATTCCGCCGAGCGTGCTGCGGGGATTGGCTTGGGAACCGCCCGCGATCGCCACACCAGAAGCAGTCGCGGAGCGGCTGAGCGAGCTTGGGGCACGCCCCTGGCAAATTGGAATAGTCGCACCAATATTGTGCACCGTTTTTGTAGATAACGAATAAACATGTTCGAGTCGAAAGCGCGCGTTCTCTAGCAAACCATGCACCAGTTCCCCTCGGATCATCTTGGGTTCATAAGATGAAAGACAACTGACACACCACGTAATGGAGGCAAAGTGGCCACAATGAGAGAAGTCGTGTTTGTTGATGGGGTACGCACCCCATTCGGACGCGCAGGCGAAAAGGGCATGTACGCGAGCACACGTGCGGATGATCTCGCAGTGAAAGCTTTACAGGGGCTGGTAAATCGCAACCCTGACCTCCCTCTTGATCGCGTCGACGATGTCGGGATTGCGGCAACTACGCAACAGGGTGATCAGGGGCTTACTCTTGGCCGTACCGTCTCGATTCTTGCTGGCCTTCCAACTACGGTTCCGGGTTTCGCCCTCGACCGCATGTGTGCCGGCGCGATGACCGTTACCGCCATGATGGGTGGTGCGATCGGTTCGGGCCAGTATGACCTTGCGATTGCCGGTGGCGTTGAACACATGGGGCACCATCCCATAGGATTGAACGCTGACCCAAACCCTCGCTTCGTTGCAGAGAAACTCGTGAGCCCGGATGCGCTCAACATGGGCATCACAGCAGAACGACTGCACGACCGTTTTCCTGAGCTTACAAAGGAGCGCGCCGACAGGTTCGGAATGCTGAGTCAGCATAAAGTTCAGGCCGCTTACGATCGAGGTGACATTCAGGCCGACTTGGTTCCGGTCGCGTACAAAACGTCCGAAGGGTGGGGTCTTGCCACTGAGGATGAGGGACGTCGTCCAAACACGACGATGGAGGATCTCGCAGGGCTGAAGACGCCGTTTAGGCCGCACGGCCGCGTGACTGCGGGCACCTCTTCCCCGCTCACAGACGGGGCAACTATTTCACTACTCGCGGGTGGCGATACGGCTCGAGAGTTGGGACTCTCCGCAAAAATGCGGATGGTTTCGTTCGCATTCGCAGGTGTCGAGCCAGAGGTTATGGGACTCGGACCCGTACCTTCAACGGAAAAGGCATTGAAGAAGGCTGGGCTCAAGATCGAAGATATTGGCCTCTTCGAACTTAATGAAGCATTCGCAGTTCAGGTGTTGTCGTTCACCGATCACTTTGGCATTGCCGACGATGATCCACGGGTGAATCCATGGGGCGGCGCGATTGCGTTCGGCCACCCACTCGCCGCGTCAGGAGTGCGTTTAATGGTTCAACTCGCCAGGCAGTTTGAGCAGCGTCCCGATGTTCGCTTCGGCGTCACAGCAATGTGTGTGGGTCTGGGCCAAGGCGGCACCGTTATCTGGGAGAACCCTCACTTCAACGGCAAGAAGGGCAAGTAAGCGCAATGACTGACTACAGCAAGATCGATTTCTCTCCACTCATCGAAGCCTCAGCTGATGAGGTAGTGACCGAGTCATATGTTCGCGATGTTCCGCTTCCCTCTGGTGGCACCCTCGCTCTCATCACATTCGACAACGGTCGGGACTACACCCGCCCGAATACTCTCGGGCCTCGCACACTCCAAGCACTCAACCAGGTGCTTGATTCGCTCACGGGGCGTGCTGCTTCAGGTGAGATTCAGGCGGTTGCGATTACTGGCAAACAATTCATATTTGCAGCAGGTGCGGATCTCTCGAAGGTCTCGACGCTCGCTACACGTGAGAACGCGCGACTTATGGCCCAGTACGGACACCATGTGCTCGGCAAGCTAAGCACCCTTGGCGTGCCTTCTTTCGCATTTGTCAACGGACTCGCACTGGGCGGTGCTATGGAAATTGCGCTCAATTGTGACTACCGCACACTCGATTCGTCAACGGCTGCTCTCGCATTCCCTGAGGTCTTCCTTGGCATAATTCCGGGCTGGGGTGGAGCAACGCTTGTTCCCAACCTCATCGGCATCGAGAATGCAATCGACATCATTGTGTCGAACCCTCTCAAAAACAATCGCATGCTCAAGCCGAAGCAGGCGAAAGAGCTTGGTCTATTCGACGAGATGTTTGGCTCTGCTAGCTTCCTTGAGCAATCAGTCGCGTGGGCAGATGGGGTACTGAACAAGCGGATCAAGGTGTCGAGACCAAACGAACCTGGCAAGCTTGAGCGCCTCACGAAGTGGCCAGTGGCGATCAAGATCGCGCGCGACACGTTACGAGCGAAGATCGGAACCGCAGCTAAGTCACCGTATGTTGCGCTCGATCTGCTGAACGCAGCCAAAGATAACGACAGAGTTCGCGGTTTCGAGCGAGAAGACGAAGCGCTTGCTGAACTCATCTCGGGCGATCAATTTGCCGCATCGATCTACGCCTTCGATCTCGTGCAAAAGCGCGCGAAGCGTCCTGCTGGCGCACCCGATAAGGAGCTCGCGAAGAAGGTCGAGAAGGTCGGAATCATTGGCGCCGGACTCATGGCGAGCCAGTTCGCCTTGCTATTCGCACGTAAGCTTCGCGTGCCCGTCGTCATCACAGATCTAGATCAGGCCCGCGTTGACAAGGGCATCGGGTACATCCGAGGCGAGATCGACAAGATGCTCGAAAAGGGCCGGCTCTCCTCCGACGACGCCAATCAAGTGAAGGCACTTGTCACAGGCACAACAGATAAGTCGCAATTTGCTGACTGCGATTGGGTAATCGAGGCAGTCTTTGAAGAAGTCTCAGTGAAACAGCAGGTCTTTGCCGAGATCGAGCCCATCATCGCTGAAGACGCAATTCTTGCAACGAATACCTCGTCGCTCTCTGTTGAGGAGATTGGTAAGAACCTCGCTCATCCGGAGCGGCTCGTTGGATTCCACTTCTTCAACCCGGTAGCGGTCATGCCGCTCCTTGAGGTCGTAAATGCGCCTGAGACAAACGAGACAACGCTTTCGACCGCGATGGTCATTGCGAAGAAGCTCGGTAAGAGCGCGATTATTACGGCGGATCGGCCGGGGTTCGTCGTGAATCGTTTGCTCGCCAAGGTAATGGGTGAGGCTGCACGTGCTCTCGACGAAGGAACGCCAATGCCCGTCGTTGAGCAGGCGCTCGCACCAATCGGTCTACCAATGGGGCCATTCGAACTCATTGATCTGGTGGGTTGGAAGGTCGCTGCACACGTGCAAGACACAATGGTGCACGCGTTCCCCGAACGGTTCTACGCTTCGCCAAACCTTCACGCCTTGGCTGAGATCTCTGATCCACTCGTGAAAACAAAGATGGGCAAGGTTGAAGACCTTTCTAAGGAAGCGAAGAAGGCGCTCACCTTTGGCAACACTCCCGTCACCGCGGAGGTGATTCTGAAGCGTGTTGAAGACGAACTCGCGAACGAGATCAAGATTATGCTCGATGAAGATGTGGTGCATGCCGCCGAAGACATCGACCTTGGTCTAATCCTCGGTGCCGGTTGGCCGTTCCAGGCTGGTGGGGCGACCCCATACCTGGATCGCGTCGGAGCCTCAGAACGCGCGTTTGGAAGCACGTTTCACACTCCCAAAATTGGCAGCGTAGAGAGCTAAACGATCTGTAGGTGGGCCACCTTCATTGGAAGGCTGGCCCACCTGCTCCGTCACTCGGGACGCGCGATCGGGAGTCGTTTGCCCTGCACCTGCTCAACAACATCTGACGCGATTTGCACAGCGGTGAGACCCGCATACTCCAGTAGTTCGCCACGTGAAGCGTGCGTGAGAAACTCATACGGGGTGCCGAGTTCACTCACTGCGGTGTCGACTCCGCCCTCGCGCAATTCTTGGCGGATCGTGGTGCCTACTCCCCCGACCCGTATTCCATCTTCAATCGCAATCACGAGCCGATGGGTTCGCGCAAGGTCGACAATCGAACGCTGAACAGGTATCACCCAGCGCGGATCAACAACCGTGGAGGTGATGCCTTGTTGTTCGAGAAGCGCCGCGGTTTCGAGAGCAATTCGCGCCATCGGCCCAACCGCAACGAACAGCACATCAGCGTGTTCTCGGTCAGCACTCTCGAGCAACACATCAACGCCATCTTCTGATCGACGCAGCGCGGCAATTGGCTCTCCCACACTCCCCTTTGGGTATCGAATTACCGTCGGTGCATCATCGATTTCAACTGCCTCACCCAAAAGCTCTCTCAGTGTGGCTTCATCGCGAGGAGCAGCGATCTGGATTCCAGGAATCACCTGCAATGTCGCGAGATCCCAAACTCCGTTATGACTTGCACCGTCAGGGCCTGTAATGCCCGCACGATCGAGCACAAAGGTGACTCCCGCCCGATGGAGGGCGACGTCCATAAGCAACTGGTCGAATGCTCGATTCATAAATGTTGCGTAGATGGCCACAACAGGATGGAGGCCGCCATATGCGAGACCGGCGGCAGAGGTCACTGCGTGCTGCTCTGCAATTCCAACGTCATACACGCGGCGAGGGTACGCCTTTGCAAAGGCATCAAGCCCTGTAGGGTTCAGCATCGCTCCGGTGATCCCGACAATTCGCTCGTTCTGGTGCGCGAGCTCGAGAATTCGCTCCCGGAACACCGACGTCCAGCTTCTCCCAGAGGAGGCGTCTAGCGATTCTCCGTTCTCTGGATTGATCTGCCCGATAGCGTGGAACTGGTCGGCCTGATCGTTCTCAGCTGGGGCGTAGCCGTGCCCTTTCTCGGTGATCACGTGAACGATGGTCGGCCGCCCGTATGCCTTCGCCTGTTTCAGCGCGCGCTCCACGGCCTCTAAATCATGTCCATGAATCGGGCCGACGTACTTGATGTCGAGGTTGCTATACAGATCTTGATTGCCAGAAGCGCGACTCACGAGCCCCCGTATCGCACCTCTCGCGGCTCGATACACAGTGCGACCAGGAGCACCTAAGCGGTCAAAGAGACGCTCGCTCCCCTCTTGCAGGTCACGATAGCTATCGGTGACGCGCACGCCGTTCAGGAATCGAGCGAATCCACCGATTGTCGGCGCGTACGAGCGCCCATTGTCATTAACGACAATGACAAGGTTGCGATCGTTATCGTCAGTGATGTTATTGAGTGCTTCCCAGGTCATACCGCCTGTGAGAGCACCGTCTCCGACGACCGCAATGACATGCCGGTCCTGGCGCCCGGTGCGCGTAAACGCTCGCGAAATACCGTCGGCCCAGCTCAGTGAACTCGAAGCGTGTGAGCTCTCAACGACGTCGTGAGGGCTTTCTGCACGCTGCGGGTACCCCGCTAGCCCGTCCTTCATCCTGAGGCGCGAGAAGTCTTTGCGGCCTGTGAGCAGCTTGTGCACGTAGCTCTGATGCCCGGTATCGAAAATTATCGGGTCATTGGGTGAGTCAAAGACACGGTGGATCGCAATTGTGAGCTCTACAACACCGAGGTTCGGGCCGAGATGGCCTCCAGTCTTTGAAACTTCGGAAATAAGGAACTGACGAATCTCAGCGGCAAGGTCGGTGCATTCTTCTACACTCAACGCGTCTAAATCACGCGGTCCGTTGATTCGTTCAAGCATCATTTCATTCTACTCAATCACCCTGGCCTCGCATTGCAGCCTAAAGACGGGAAAACCCCAGTGGGCCTTAGCGGACCACTGGGGTTTTCTTCTCTGAGCGTGTTACACGAGTGAACGGAGCACGTACTGCAGAATTCCACCGTTACGGTAGTAATCCGCCTCACCCGGGGTGTCGATACGAACCACTGCATCGAACTCGATTGCAGTTCCGTCTACCTTCACTGCCTTAACCGAAACAGTCTTCGGTGTCGATCCACCGTTGAGTGCAGTGATGCCCGTAATGTCAAACGTTTCCGTACCGTCGAGACCGAGATCATCGGCGCTCTTACCGGCCGGGAACTGAAGCGGAAGCACACCCATGCCGATGAGGTTCGAACGGTGGATACGCTCGAAGCTCTCAGCGATAACGGCGTGCACGCCGAGCAGACTCGTTCCCTTGGCGGCCCAGTCGCGAGATGAACCCGAACCGTACTCCTTACCACCAAGTACGACGAGCGGGATTCCTGCAGCCTGGTAGTTCTGCGACGCATCGTAGATGTAGGACTGTGGGCCACCCTCTTGCGTGAAGTCACGGGTGAAGCCACCCTCGACATCGTCGAGAAGCTGGTTACGCAGACGAATGTTCGCAAACGTGCCGCGGATCATGACTTCGTGGTTACCGCGTCGCGAACCGTAGGTATTGAAGTCCTTCGGAGCGATACCGTTTTCTACGAGGTAACGCCCCGCAGGGGTCTCGGCCTTAAAGCTGCCAGCAGGGCTGATGTGGTCGGTCGTAACCGAGTCACCAAGCTTCGCGAGCACGCGAGCACCCGTGATGTCTTGCACAGGTGATGGCTCAAGCTGCATGCCGTCGAAGTACGGAGCCTTGCGAACATAGGTCGACTTCTCATCCCACTCGAAGGTATTGCCCTCTGGTGTGGGAAGTGAGGCCCAGTGCTCGTCACCATCGAATACCGTCGCGTACTTTTCGCGGAACATGTCGGAATCGATCGAGGCGTCAGCGATCTGCTGAACCTCGGTCGGATCTGGCCAGATGTCGCGGAGGTACACCTCGTTGCCTTCGGAGTCTTGACCGAGTGATTCAGTCTCGAAATCGAAATCCATGCTGCCCGCAAGTGAGTACGCCACAACGAGTGGTGGGCTCGCAAGATAGTTCATCTTGATGTCGGGGTTAATGCGGCCCTCGAAGTTACGGTTGCCCGAGAGCACTGCCGTAACAGCGAGATCATTGTCGTTTACTGCCTGCGAGATTTCATCGTTCAGCGGACCGGAGTTACCAATGCAGGTCATGCAACCGTAGCCGACCAGGTAGAACCCGAGTGCTTCAAGATCGTCGGTGAGACCCGACTTCTCGTAGTAATCGGTGACAACCTTAGAGCCCGGAGCGAGCGTGGTCTTCACCCATGGCTTCGCCTTGAGTCCCTTTGCGACTGCATTGCGTGCAAGCACGCCGGCAGCAAGCATTACCGAAGGGTTCGAGGTATTGGTGCACGACGTAATTGACGCAAGCGTAACCGCGCCGTGATCGAGAGCGAATTCGTTGCCGTCTTCGTCCTTCACCTTCGCGGGGTTCGAAGCCTGAGCGTAGTTCTTCAGATCTGTCTCGAACTGGTTCTTCGCATTCGTAAGCTCAATGCGGTCCTGCGGGCGCTTCGGGCCGGCAATCGATGAGACAACGGTTCCGAGATCGAGCTCGAGGTACTCCGAGAATTCGGGTTCGTTCGATGGATCATGCCACATGCCCTGTGCCTGCGTGTATGCCTTCACGAGCTCAACCTGAGCCTCATCGCGACCCGTAAGTCGCATGTAGTCAAGGGTGACGTCGTCTACCGGGAACATTGCTGCGGTCGAACCAAACTCGGGGCTCATGTTGCCGATGGTCGCACGGTTAGCGAGCGGGACTGATCCGACGCCTGCGCCGTAGAACTCGACGAACTTACCGACCACGCCGTGATTGCGAAGCATCTGCGTGATGGTGAGCACCACGTCAGTCGCCGTAACCCCAGCAGGAATCTTGCCGGAAAGCTTGAAGCCAACAACACGTGGGATCAACATGGAAATAGGCTGACCAAGCATTGCGGCCTCTGCCTCAATACCGCCGACGCCCCAACCGAGTACGCCGAGGCCGTTCTGCATTGTTGTGTGTGAGTCGGTGCCCACAGAGGTGTCTGGGTATGCCTGCAGCACTCCGTCTACCTCGCGCGTAAAGGTCACGCGAGCAAGGTGCTCGATATTCACCTGGTGAACAATGCCAGTCCCTGGAGGAACTACCTTAAAGTCATCAAACGCGCCCTGGCCCCAACGGAGGAACTGGTAGCGCTCGCCATTGCGCTGGTACTCAATTTCAACGTTCTTCTTGAACGCATCTGGCGTACCAAAGACATCTGAGATTACCGAGTGGTCGATGACCAACTCAGCGGGGGCAAGCGGATTGATCTTGTTCGGGTCGCCACCGAGGTCAGTCACAGCTTCACGCATGGTAGCGAGGTCGACAACACAGGGAACGCCCGTGAAGTCTTGCATGATCACACGTGCTGGCGTGAACTGAATCTCAGTATCTGGCTCAGCGTTCGGATCCCAATTGCCAAGTGCCTCAATGTGCTGCTTCGTAACGTTTGCACCGTCTTCGGTGCGCAAGAGGTTCTCAAGAAGCACCTTCAAGCTGTACGGAAGCCGGGCGCTTCCCGGAACCTTTCCGATTTCAAAATACTCATATGTTGCGTCTCCGACTGCGAGTGTATTTTTCGCGTCGAAACTATTGACCGATGCCATGAGGTTCCTCCAAAGTCTCTCGATGTCAAGATAAATCCTACACCGTCACGGAGCGTTCTGCTTTCACTTCGAGGGGGTGTTCTCTCCCGAGATTACGCCATTCTCGCCGCTTGAATCATCTGATGAAGAGCGAAATTTTCGGATCCCAAACCACGTAGCAATGAGTACGATCGCGAATAGCGGTATCCCCATCGCAATGCGAGCAACGCCCAGGGCCCCGACCTGCTCCGAAAGGTACATCGGAAGCTGCACAGCGAGCCGCGCGATAAATAACCCAAGCCACATGACCGTCAGCCAAGTTGAAGCCCGACGGAGTCTCGGCTCGATCCGCCACTTCTTCGTGTCACCGTCAATGAAGCCCGCAATCAGACCGATGATCGGCCGACCCACGAGAATCGAACCAATCAACACGACCGCCCAGGCAATGTTGGTGATGAATCCCGAGAGAAAATAATCCACCCCGCGCCCAGTGATCAGCGTGATGAGCACTGCAATACCGACACCGAGCATTCCAGAGAGCGCCGAAACCACTGTCTCACGCTGAATGAGCCTAAAGATGACGAGAAGTACAGCCATGGCTCCAGGAACCAGCGCAGAAAGGCGCGCATCTTGAGTGAACACGTACAGCACGATGAACACCAAGCTCGGCACAATCGCCTCGAATATCCCGCGAATGCCTCCGATTGCTTCAAACACGCCAGACGCGGTCAGTTCTTGGCCTTCGGCCCCTGCGCGCACCGCACGCGCGATGCTTCCGTTCAGCGCCTGAGCACCGATCCCGCGCGAAACCTGTTCTGAGTTTGATAACCCAGAATCGTCAGCTGCAGGTTCGTGGTGTGGATCGCTCACGCCTGTGCCGACTTGCCGTTCTGCTGTGCGACCTGCTGACCAGCCTGAACTCCCGCGGGTACGCGCATAGGCAGAAGGTCGCCGGGGGCATCGGTGAATCTCCGCGAACCACAACGATTTCGCGGAACAGCTCGAACATGTTTTCTCGTGCCTCAGCCTCAAGCGCCGCGGCCCCCATTAATACGCCACGAAGCGTCCAACGTGGACCGTCGACACCAATGAATCGCACAATCCGCGTGCCACCGCCCTGGTCCTCTGGCACACTCGTCTTCGTCACGAGTTCTGGGCCAAGAGCACCGGCTTCCTCCTCGACCGCAGCGCCTTGTTGCTCAAGCTGGGTTGTAAGGTCTACACGAATCTTGTTCCACAAACCACTCGTCTTCGGGGCGGAAAACGCTTGCACTTGTAGTAGCGATCCTGAGTATTCGAGTGAAACCGCAACGACACGCTTCGCGCGTTCGTCTACCTCAAGCCGCATCTGCAGACCCTCGCGAGGAGCGATCTTGATGCCACCGAGATCAACGTAGGGTCGCATCGCGGGAACCTCAGCGATATCGAATGGGCCAGCGGTTTCGCGATCCTCCGGCGCAGACTTCTCAGGACTTGGCTCCTGGGTCTCAGTCTCCTCAACGGCCTCTTCTGCTGCTAAGTTCTCAGTCAATTCTTCGTCGCTCATGTGTTCGTCTCCTCGAAACTTTCGTCAGCACGGACCTATGCGTGTGCGCTCACACCGGTGGAGCCAAAGCCCCCAGCACCGCGCACGCTTTCTGACAACTCAGACACCGGAACAAAAACCGCCCGGCTGACAGGGGTCACAATCATCTGGGCTATCCGATCGCCAATGGCCACCTCAAATGGTTCTGAACGATCGGTGTTCAGCAGGGTGACCTTAATTTCCCCCCGATAACCTGCGTCAACCGTGCCCGGCGAGTTGAGCACAGTGATTCCCTTCTTGGCCGCAAGCCCACTTCTCGGCACGACAAACGCCGCATACCCTTCTGGCAGTGCGATCGCCACGCCAGTCGAAACAAGAGCGCGCTCGCCCGGCGCGATCGTAAGTGCTTCTGCGGCACACAGATCTGCACCGGCGTCATCAAAGTGCGCGTACTTCGGAACTTGATCCGCAATTATTGGAATCTCTACGAGGTCAGTCACTCACCCAGGCTATCGGATTAACGTCAGAACCTCGTGTTGATCCCCGCTCCAAGAGCGCACAGATTTGCCGCGAGAGTTATCGAGATAATGGGAGCATGACTGCTGAGACAAGCAATGCGCATTATCGAGAGCGCCTCGTACCCGGGTTCGGCTTTTTTGTAGCGTGGTTGCTGGTGATTCCCGCAGTTGCCCTAATAATGATGCCGATCAACGCGCAAGCAGCCATACCAACCGCTATTGCGATGTACGTTGTTATCGCAATCATCTTCTTTGCGCTGAGCCCGATCATTGAAGTAAGCGAAGGTCAGCTGCAAGCTGGCCGAGCGGTCATTCCAGTCGAGTTCATCGGCAAGATAGAGCCGCTCGGTTCCGAACTCTTGCGTAAATCGATCGGCCAAGACGCCGACGCGCGCAACTATTTACTCGTTCGAGGGTGGATCCACATGGGATTGAAGCTCGAAATCGCAGATGAGAACGATCCGACTCCGTACTGGATCATCACCAGCCGCAAGCCGCTCGCACTCGCAGAGGCAATTCGGCCGAAAGGCTAACGGTCAAGCTGCCGCAGGGGCGGCACCGACGCCTACGAAAACGCGATGCGTTTTCTTGTTAGGCGTCCACCCCGCGCTACGCTCCGTGGGCTGCCGCAGGGGCGGCACCGACGCCTACGAAAACGCGATGCGTTTTCTTGTTAGGCGTCGCACTCCACACAGATTGGTCCGAGATCAGTGTCGCGTGAGTGCTGTGAGCGGTGACGCACCAAGAAGCAATTCACACAAGTAAATTCATCTGCCTGCTGCGGCAGAACGACAACATCGAGCTCGACATCAGAGAGATCGGACCCGCCGAGATCGAAGCTCGGATTGTCCGCATCTTCGGAGTCAATGGACGAACTGCCCTTCGACGGACCGCGTTCTTTTAACGCTTCGATCGACTCAGCAGCTTCGTCGTCGTTCTTGCGTGGTGCGTCGTAATCAGTTGCCATGTTCTCCTGCTAATTTCTTGCGTCTGGCGTAAGGGAGCGGCCATAGTCTGCCTGAATGTTCGCCCGAACGCAAACTGTACTACCTGTGAACATCCTTGAAACGAAAAGTTCCGCACACTCGCCCAGGTCAATACCGGGTCGATTCACTTTGCTGTGACACGCTTGAGCGAACACCGAAGGGATCTGCAATGGATGAACTGCGCGTAGTACGACGCGAAGACAACGCACTCATCCTCGCCAACGAACTCGGCGAGGAATATCGTTTCGTTGTTGACGAGCTAGCAGCAAATGAAGTCCGACAACTCAGCAAGAAATCAATGGGCACGCTCTCAGTACGTCCGCGTGAAATTCAGGCGATGCTGCGTTCGGGCAAAACCCGCGCAGAAGTCGCAGCCGAGACTGGACTTGAGGAAAGCGACGTTGAGCGCTTCGAAGAGCCGGTTCGCGCAGAGCAGCGCTACATGTTGGACCTGGCACACGCAGTGCCGGTGAGAACCGATCCATCATCTGACACCGGCGATCGCGGTGATGAGCAACGCTTCGGTGAAGTCATCGCAGAGCGGCTTATCGGACTTGGAAATCAGCAGAGCACCTGGCGCTCCTGGCGCGACGAGAATGCTGGCTGGATGATCGGTCTCGTCTTCGACACACGGGACGGTGATCACGATGCAATTTGGGGCTTTGATCATCGAAAGCGAGTGCTCAACCCCCTCTCTCCTGACGCTACGAACCTCTCCAAAGTTGGGGACGTGGGTGACAGGCTCATTCCCAAGCTCCGCGCTGTTGACAATGACCAGCGCGAACGCTTCGATTCAGATGCGTTCGATCCTGACGCACTACTGAACCGCGACGACATTGAGGAGCAGCACTCAGAACCTTCGAGTGCGGAGGCAACGAGCGCTGCTTCCAAACCAGACGATGACGAAGAATATGAACGTCGCCGCGAGATTGATCAGCTCGCCGTGAAGACCGACGCGAGCGGCGACGAGTTAAGTGAGACAGCTGATCTGCTTGACGCGCTTCGCCGCCGACGGGGTGAGCGCTCGGCGCAGAACGAGTCAACTCCCCCAGAACGCACCGGCGCAGCCGCTAACATCTGGGGAACGGCAGGTGTCTCAGGAGAGAGTGCAGACGCTAGTGCTGACGATTCAGAGAGCCCCAGCGGATCCACAATTCGAGCCGTCGAAACATCGGAAACTGTCGCCGAACGAGGTGACGAAAATGCATTGCCCATCTCTGGGCTCGAGCCCTCAAAGCGCGACTCGAAGCAATCTCGACGCGGTCGTTCATCGATTCCGAGCTGGGACGACATCCTTTTCGGTACGCGCAGCGACGACGACCCTGCTTAGGCCTCAGCTTCGCGAGTGCCCCAAATCGAATGTATCGCGCGCCTGCGCATACGATTCGACAGCTTTCGCGTAGCCGCTTCCCGCAAAGTCACCTGCAAGGATGAGCGGTATTCCGCGCTCCTCATCAGTCCATGAACCGTGTTGACCCACCATGTTGAACGACTGTGGATCGTCGTCGGTCATGTAGTAAGCACACTGACCCCGCGCAGCAAGCAAGACGTCGCCTGTCCGTTCCGGTACTCCTGGACCGATCGTGTTACCGAATACACCAGACTCAAATGCCTGCGCCCTCGTTACAACCCAGGCACGCTTTCCTTCGATGCGTCGCAGCCATTCCGTAAATGGGTGTGGATCCGAGCCTTCGCGCAAGTAGAAGCTTCTAAATCGAGGCTCACCCCCAACGTCAACCACATCAGAAAACTCGCTCGAATTACGATCAAATATTACTTGCTGGTGCGCTTCGACATCGACCATGCCGTGATCAGCGGTGAGTACGACCCCGGTGTCTGCTGGTAGACCGACAAGGAAATCCGCCAGCGCAGCATCAAGCTGCTCGAGTCGCTCGGCCCAGCTCTCGCTTTGCCAACCGCTCTTATGACCGGCTCGATCCAGCTCATCAATGTAGACGTACGCGAGTGCGGCATCCTCATTTGCGATGAAACTTTTGGCTGCGGCGAATCGATCTGCGATTCGCGATCCACCAATATAACTTGCGCCCGTGAGCACCGCCCTCGAGAACCCACTTTCAGCATGAGCAGGGCGCCCGAAAACCGATGACCGAATTCCAGCTCTCGCCGCAAGTTCAAAAAGTGTCGGTGCGAGTTGCCAGGCTCGAACATCGGGAATATGTTCCCAATCTCGAAGAGAGGTGATGATTCCAAGTTCAGGGTGGCGGATCTTATACCCGATGTGACCGTGCTCACCGGGCAGTTTGCCCGTTGTGAGAGTCGTAATTGCGGCCGAGGTGGTTGAGGGAGACACCGTCGTTATTCGGCGCTGTGAGAGCGAGGCAAGCGTTGGCGCGTGGGTTGAACGCGCCTTGAGGTTCGCTGTACCCAGCCCGTCGACCATGATTACTACGAGCGAGCGTATTGCCGGAAGCCTCTCGCGAAGCAGTTGGAATTCTTCTCGCCCTATCGAAGCACCGACCGCGTTCTCGACCAGTTCTCGAGGGCCGTTTTCAAGCGATTTCGCTATTGCGAGCAGCCCAGTTGGGAGAAGTGCGGCAAGCCTTCCGCCGTTGTCTGTGGCAGTCGGTAGCATGTAGTCCATTATGGCCGATGTCACTGAACTTGACTCCAACACCGCCCACGAGACACACGGCGAACGCATCGAAGACATCGACATCTCGCAAGAGATGGAGGGGTCGTTCCTCGAGTACGCATACTCTGTGATTTACTCGCGCGCACTTCCCGACGCACGCGATGGGCTCAAACCGGTGCAGCGTCGCATTCTCTACATGATGACCGACATGGGTCTGCGCCCAGACAAGGGTCACGTGAAGTCTGCCCGTGTTGTTGGCGAAGTGATGGGCAAGTTGCACCCGCACGGTGATTCGTCCATCTACGACGCACTCGTTCGGCTCGCACAGGGCTTTGCGATGCGCCTTCCCCTCATCGACGGCCACGGCAACTTTGGCTCGCTTGATGACGGTCCGGCGGCATCTCGATATACCGAGGCGAGGCTGGCGGGTGCGGCACTCGGCATGACCGAGTCGCTCGATGAAGATGTCGTCGACTTTGTTCCGAATTACGACAACCAGATCATGCAGCCCGACGTGTTGCCCTCTGCTGTACCAAACCTTCTCGTGAACGGTGCGAGCGGAATTGCTGTGGGTATGGCTACCAACCTTGCGCCGCACAACCTGATCGAGGTTGTTGAGGGTGCAAAACACCTGCTGTACCACCCTGAAGCCACGGTCGAAGACCTGATGGAGTTCATTCCTGGCCCGGACCTGCCTGGTGGCGGCACGATTGTTGGGCTCGATGGAGTGAAGGATGCGTATCGAACCGGCCGCGGAGCCTTTCGCACGCGTGCCAAGGTCTCGATTGAGCAGCTGACGGCGCGGCGCACCGGGCTCGTAGTCACCGAACTCCCGTACCTCGTGGGCCCCGAACGCGTCATCGAGAAAATTAAGCAGGGCGTCGACGCGAAGAAGCTCTCGGGCATCACTGATGTCGTTGACCTCACAGACCGCAAGAACGGTTTGAAGCTTGTGATCACGCTGAAGACAGGCTTCTCCCCCGACGCCGTACTCGCTCAGTTGTACCGGTATACACCGCTCGAAGACTCGTTCAGCATCAATTCTGTCGCACTCGTCGATGGGCAACCACAGACGCTTGGGCTACGTGAGATGCTACGGGTGTTCCTTGACCACCGCCTCTCCGTCATCACTCGCCGCAGTGAGTTCAGGCTCCGCAAACGCAAAGATCGGTTGCATCTTGTCGAGGGCCTACTCATTGCAATTCTTGACATTGACGAAGTCATTCAGGTTATTCGCACGAGTGATGACGCAGACGAGGCGCGCAAACGTCTTATGCAGGTGTTCGACCTGTCTGAAGCGCAATCAGAATACATTCTTGAGCTTCGTCTACGCAGGCTTACTAAGTTTTCTCGTGTCGAGCTTGAGGCCGAACGCGATGAACTCCAGGCCGAAATTGAACGCCTCCTCGAGATCCTTGGCAGCAAGGAGCGACTCCGTGACGTTGTGGCGCAGGAGCTCGATGCAGCATCGGCCGCTTACGGCACTCCGCGCCGCACTCTACTTACCGGCGCCATAGCGAAGCCCGCGCGTTCCACAGTCTCCGCAGACGAACTACAGGTCGCAGACACTCCGTGTACCGTCATGCTGTCTGCAACCGGTCGCGCACTGCGTGTGGATCGTGACCCCGAGGCGCTTGACACCCCGAGAGGTACTTCCCGCGCGACCAAGCATGGCGCCGTGAGTGCGAGGGTTGACACGACGGTCCGAGGAGAAATCGGTGCGATTCTCTCTGACGGAACGCTGCACCGATTTACTCCGGTAGATCTTCCGCTCGTTCCCGCGGCATCGATCGCGTTCTCCGCAGGAGTTCGACTCAATGAGTACCTCGGATTGACGGACAAGAAACTGAAAGTGGTGGGTGTCGTGCCGCTCGACACTGAGACACCGGTCGGAGTCTTTACGACCCAAGGTGTTGTCAAGCGAGTAATACTCACCGACTTGCCTGCTCGGCCGTCGTTTGAAGTCATCACGCTCAAGCCTCAGGATTCAGTTGTCGCAGCCTTCCTTGCACCTGATGAGACTGAGTTTGCCGCCGTATCAAACGATGCTCAATTGCTTCGATTTGCGGCCTCTGCGGTTCGGCCCCAGGGGCGAGCTGCGGGTGGAATGGCCGGGATGAAGCTGGGATTGGGTGCAAAGATTCTGTTTGCGACCGCTATTGAAGCAGATGCTGAAGCCAATGTAGTTACTGTTGCAGAGAGTTCCGATGAGAATGCCCTGATCGGCACAGGCGGCGCGTCGGGCAAAATCTCCGCGTGGTCCGAGTTCCCTGCGAAGGGTCGCGCCACGGGCGGGGTGCGTGCTCAGCGATTCCTGAAGGGCGAATCCGGGCTCACAGCTGCGTGGGTGGGCACGGGACAGCCCAGAGCATTGTCAACAGATGGCACCGCCAGAAAGCTGCCAGAGACGATGAGCAAACGTGACGGATCAGGCTCGCCGCTCGAAGGGTCAGTGACCTATATTGGCGAAACCCCGTAGAACACCAATGCGCTGGTGTACGCATGCAGATCTCTGCGTACGTACACCAGCGCGGAGGCTTGTTCCTCGACCGGTTTTGGCAGCTCAGAGCGCTTAGGCGTCGATTCGCTCTCTGTCGAGATCGTCCGCGTTCTCAATAATGAACTCCTTGCGCGGAGCGACCTCATTCCCCATGAGCAACTCGAAAACCTGCGAGGCGGCATGGGCGTCTTCAAGCCTTACACGCCGGAGTGTACGGTGCTCGCGATCCATTGTCGTCTCAGCGAGCTGATCTGCATCCATCTCTCCGAGGCCTTTATAGCGCTGAATTGGTTCAACATACTTTTTGCCGCGCTTGTGCAGGTTCTTCAGAACTTCTTGCAGCTCCCGCTCACTGTACGTGTAGATAATGTCGTTCGGTTTGCGCCCAGCGTTCTGCACAACAACTCGGTGCAACGGAGGAACCGCTGCATATACGCGGCCAGCCTCCAGCATGGGTCGCATATAGCGGAAAAAGAGTGTGAGCAAGAGTGTACGAATATGTGCACCGTCAACATCTGCGTCACTCATGAGAATGACTTTGCCGTATCGCGCGAGTTCGAGGTCAAAATCTCGCCCAGATCCCGCCCCAATAACTTTAATGATCGCTCCACACTCAGTGTTCGAAAGCATCTCAGCAAGCGATGCCTTCTGCACGTTTAGGATCTTTCCTCGAATCGGCAGAAGAGCCTGATATTCACTGTCGCGAGCGGGTCGTGCAGTTCCGAGCGCACTGTCACCCTCAACGATGAATAACTCTGAGTTCGCGACATCTTTCGAGCGGCAGTCAATGAGCTTTGCGGGCAGCGATGAGTTTTCAAGTGTGCTCTTGCGCCTAGCGGTATCTCGTTGAGCACGCATCGCTATGCGTGACTTCATCTCCGAGACCATCTTCTCGAGCAGCGCACCGGTTTGCAGCTTGTCGTGCTTTTTCGCGGACTCGAACTTTGCGTTCAGTGCACTTGTCACTGCTTTAGAGACAATTTGACGGACTGCGGCAGTGCCGAGAACTTCCTTAGTTTGCCCCTCAAACTGTGGTTCGGGAACCCGTACTGTGACGATCGCGGTAAGTCCGGTAAGAATGTCATCCTTATCCGGCCTGTCGCTGCCTGCCTTGAGCTTGCGAGAATTCTGCTCTATCTGTTTACGGAAGAACTTCGTAAGTCCCTGCTCAAACCCAGCAAGGTGTGTACCGCCCTTTGGGGTTGCGATGATGTTGACGAAGCTTTGTATCTCAGTTTCGTAGCCGGTGCCCCAACGCAGTGCGATATCGACTTCACATTCTCGCTCGACTTCCCGTGATACGAGGTGCCCAGTTGACTCATCGATTACCGGCACAGTTTCGGTGAACTTACCTGAATCTGTCACTCGCCAGGTGTCGGTGATCGGTGAATCGGATGAAAGAAAGTTCACGAACTCAGCGAGCCCACCTTCGTAATTGAAGCTGTGGATCGGAGCTTCGCCTGACTCATCTAATGACTCTGGTCGCTCGTCACGAATCTCGATACCAAGACCTGGCACGAGAAAGGCAGTTTGTCGAGCGCGGGCAATCAGCGACTCAGGTTCAAACCTTGCGGTAGGAAGAAAAATCTGAGGATCAGCCCAGTATCGGACGCGAGTCCCGCTCAGACCTTTCTTAACTTTGCCTACAACACGGAGTTCAGAGGACTGCTCGAACGGCGTAAATGGGCTGTCTGGCCCGTCCCCCGAAAACACCCCTGGTTCGCCGTGCCGGAATGACATGCCCCATGTCTTTCCATCGCGGTCTACCTCAACATCGAGCCTTGAAGACAGAGCATTCACTACGGAGGCTCCCACGCCGTGCAGACCGCCGGAGGATGCGTAACCGCCCCCACCAAATTTGCCGCCGGCATGCAACTTTGTAAATACAAGCTCTACACCACTTAGACCGCTTCGAGGTTCGATATCTACCGGCACGCCGCGACCATCATCTGCGACCGTCACGCTGTTGTCCTCGTGCAAGGTAATACGGATATTGGTGCCGTAGCCTGCGAGGGCCTCATCAACCGAGTTGTCGATGATCTCCCACAAGCAGTGCATGAGACCACGCGAGTCCGTCGTGCCGATATACATTCCCGGTCGCTTGCGAACCGCCTCTAGGCCCTCAAGAACAGTGAGGTGTCTGGCCGAATAGCTCGAATCTGCCACGGGAGTGAACCTGCTTTCTTTAATGCCCTCATACTGTATTCCACCCCACTGACATCCTGAGCGAGGCAGTGCGGCGAGTGGCAATATCTAGCACTAGCCTGACCTGCAACACCTACGCGCTGAGCGAAACAGCGCCGAAGTTAAGCCATTCCTGCAACTTCTAATGATTTGATGGTTACACCTAAGTTGCCGGGAGGTAGATATGAGCACATTAGAGCAAACCGCTGAAGCGACGGAAGTGAACGAAGCAAACCGTCCAATGAGCGCACTCGACCGTTGCGACAGCTGTGGGGCGCAAGCTTACGTACGCGCTGAACTGAGCGGGAGTGAATTGCTCTTCTGCGCTCACCACGCAAAGAAGCATGAACCGAAGCTTCGTCCAATTGCAGATAGCTGGTACGACGAGAGCCACAAGTTGAATGCATAAGTTACTCGGTGCCTCTGATGCACTGATCGTGACTATGATCCTCTGACAAAAGTGATGGGCCCCAACCTTTTGGTTGGGGCCCATCACTTATACTTGTTTACTCGAGGTAGTCGCGCAGTTGCTGGCTACGTGATGGATGGCGAAGCTTCGCCATCGTCTTCGATTCAATCTGGCGAATTCGCTCGCGTGTTACACCGAATGTGTCGCCAATCTGATCGAGTGTCTTTGGCATGCCGTCTCCGAGCCCAAAACGCATCTTGATGACGCCGGCCTCACGGTCGGAAAGCGAATCGAGCAGTTGTTCGAGCTGCTGCTGCAGCATTGTGAACCCAACAGCATCTGCAGGAACGACTGCCTCTGTATCCTCGATGAGGTCGCCGAACTCGCTGTCACCGTCTTCACCCAGTGGGGTATGCAGTGAAATAGGCTCGCGGCCATACTTCTGTACCTCGATGACCTTTTCAGTGGTCATGTCGAGCTCGCGGCTCAGCTCTTCTGGAGTCGGTTCGCGGCCCAGATCCTGGAGCATCTGCCGCTGCACACGTGCAAGCTTGTTGATGACCTCAACCATGTGCACGGGAATACGGATCGTACGCGCCTGGTCTGCCATTGCACGAGTAATCGCCTGACGGATCCACCATGTCGCGTATGTCGAGAACTTGAATCCCTTAGTGTAATCAAACTTCTCGACCGCACGAATCAGGCCAAGGTTACCTTCCTGAATAAGATCCAGGAATTGCATACCACGACCTGTGTAACGCTTTGCGAGCGAAACTACAAGACGGAGGTTTGCGCCGAGCAGGTGGCTCTTGGCCCGCTGCCCATCACGAGCAACCCATTTGAGTTCGCGTTCAAGTTTCTTCGGAAGGCCAGTCTCGGTAGCAAGCTTCTCTTCAGCGAAAAGGCCGGCCTCGATCCGCATGGCGAGTTCGACCTCTTCAGCCGCATTCAACAGAGCGACCTTGCCGATTTGCTTGAGATAATCCTTCACCGGGTCGGCAGTTGCACCCGGGATAGCCGTAGTAACGGTAGGAACGTCTTCCTCATCGCCGGCTTTGAGGACGATCGCACCCGTTGGAAGTGGCTCTGAATGCTCCGGTGTTGTTTGTTCCTCTTCAGGAGCCTCGGTTTCCTGCGTAACTACCTCTTCTGACTCTTCGTCAATAAGGTCGTCAGTCTTCTTCGCGCGGGTGGACTTTTTTGCAGTGTCCTTCTTCTTGGCGGGCTTTGACGCTGCCGCCTTCTTAGCCGTAGCCGCAGCCTTCTTCACTGGCTTCTTTTCGGCTTCGGTCTGTTCCTCGCTATCGGCGGTCTTCGCCGAGCGATTCTTGCTAGTTGTCGTTGCTGCCACGCAAAGGCCTCTCAGATCTCTCGATGCGCGTGAAATTTAGAAAACACGCGCACACCATGAAAACCCATGTCAAGTCCGCCGTATTCCCACGGCGATTGAATGGGTTCGTGAGTCTATTATTGCACGCCTGGCCCATCGGTCTGTTCAGGGCCCTGTTGACGCTCTGCCAAGAAGCGTTCTAGCTCGCTCGCGAGCTGATCCGCGGTAGGCATAGCCTGGTCTTCGCCGAGCAGTGAACTGCGCTCATCTTGCTGTTCCATATACATATCGAAACGGCGCTCAAGGTTCTCGAGCATTTCTCGAGACTCATCATTATCTGCAATCTGCCGATCTACTTGGAGGCGGAACGCTTGTGCTCTCTCACGCATATCGTCTGTGGCGAAGAGCAACCCTGTCGCTGCCATGATTCCATCGAGCTCAGCACACAGAACCTCTGGATACTCATTGTTCGAGAGGTAGTGCGGAACAAGGTGCGCGTATCCCACGACCTCTTCGCCCACGCCGTGAAGTCGGTATTCAAGAAGATGGACCACACTCGCTGAGAGCCTGGTCTTGGGCTGCCATATTGATCGCTCAATAAGATCGTCACGCGATCCACTCACCGTGCTCACCACACCGCGGGTGTGTGGCACTGGCATAGGTATGGCCTGCATCCAGGTAGTTACGGAAACCTCAAACTCGTGTGCGAGTAATAGCACTGCGTCGACGAACGCTTCCCACCGGAAGTCGGGTTCGAAACCGGAAAGTAAAAGGAACGGCGCGTCGAGCTCGTCTCGAGCGAGACTGAGGGTGAGCTCTTCAGGACTGTAGTCGATGAAATGGTCTTCGTTGAACGTAATCAATGGCCTGCGGGAGCGATAGTCCAACAACTGGTCGGCATCAAAGCGAATAATCTCCTCGGGCCCTGTGCGCTCCCACATATATTCTTCGAGTTGCGAGATTGCACCACCGGCATCACTTGCCCCCGAAAGCACGACAACGAGAGGAATGCCCTTCGGAACACTCCCCCTGCGCTCTGCGTGCACAGCTGAGAATAATGATTCGGTCACACCTTCATTCTACGAAGCCCACCAGGCAACGGGCTGAAATGCGCGAACAGCGAACACACGCAAGTTCACTCACGCAGATTCACTGAGGTAGTAGGCTAATTTGTGCACGCCGCACCATCGCGCGGGACAGGCATTAAATTTTTGAACCGAGGGAGACCCCACTTGGCCGAGCACCAGTTTGACATCGTAGTTTTGGGCGGCGGCAGCGCCGGATATGCAACAGCAATCCGAGCGACGCAGCTCGGGATGACCGCAGCAATCGTTGAAAAGGACAAGCTTGGCGGAACTTGCCTCCACCGGGGTTGTGTTCCCACGAAGGCACTCTTGCACTCGGCTGAGATTGCTGATGTCGCACGCGAGGGGTCCGTGTACGGTGTGAACTCCTCGGTTGAGAGCATCGACATCACCGCTGTCAACAGCTTCCGTGAAAAGCTCATCGCCGGTAAGTTCAAGGGACTCCAGGGACTACTCAAGGCAAATGGCATCACTGTATTCGCAGGTGAAGGCCGCCTCTCAGCAGCCAACACTGTCACAGTGGGCGAAGACACACTTGTGGGTAAGAACGTGGTGCTTGCCTCTGGCTCGTATTCACGGTCGCTCCCAGGGCTCGAGATCTCAGGTCGTGTGATCACCAGTGAACACGCTCTCGAACTTGACGAGATTCCTGAGAAGGTCCTCGTACTCGGCGGCGGTGTTATCGGTGTTGAGTTTGCGAGCGTTTGGCGGTCCTTTGGTTCAGAGGTCACCATCATTGAGGGACTCCCCCATCTCGTTCCAAACGAAGAAGAGTCGGTGTCGAAGCAGCTTGAGCGCGCTTTTAAGAAGCGTGGAATCGGCTTCAAGCTTGGCGTACGCTTCCAAGGCGTTACCCAAGATGACTCGAGCGTCACCGTGACACTCGAAGATGGAACCGAGCTCTCCGCTGACTACCTGCTCGTCGCTGTCGGTCGTGGCCCAGCTACGCAGGGTCTCGGCTACGAAGAAGTTGGCATCGAGATGGATCGTGGATTCGTGCTCACCAACGAGCGACTCGCCACAAACGTCGCGGGTGTCTACGCAGTTGGCGATATTGTTCCCGGTCTGCAGCTTGCGCACCGCGGCTACCAGCAGGGCATCTTCGTAGCTGAGGAGATTGCAGGCCTTTCTCCTGTCATCGTTGAAGACGTGAACATTCCTAAGGTCACCTACTGTGATCCTGAGATTGCATCGGTGGGCCTCACCGAGTCGAAGGCAGCAGAGAAGTTCGGCGCCGAAAACGTGACTTCATACGAGTACAACCTCGCAGGCAACGCAAAGAGTTCGATCCTCGGTACCGCAGGAAGCGTCAAGGCAGTCCGGGTTAACAATGGCCCCGTAGTTGGGGTGCACATGATCGGTGCACGCGTGGGTGAGCTCGTTGGTGAAGCTCAGCTCATCGTGAATTGGGAGGCTTCACCTGAAGACGTTGCTCCGTTTGTACACGGGCACCCAACCCAGAATGAGACGATCGGTGAAGCGATGTTGAAGCTCGCCGGAAAGCCACTGCACGCGATCTAGTCGCGACTGCACGAGTAATTCGAGAAGAATTCAGAAGGAGAAACGCGATGAGTGAATCGGTTGTCCTCCCCGCACTGGGTGAGAGCGTTACCGAAGGCACGGTCACCCGCTGGCTCAAGCAGGTTGGTGACACGGTCGAGGTTGACGAGCCGTTACTTGAGGTCTCGACCGACAAGGTCGACACGGAGGTCCCCTCGCCCGTAGCGGGCGTAATCGAAGAGATCCTCGTGCAGGAAGACGAGACCGCCGAGGTTGGCGCAGTACTTGCACGCATTGGTGACGGCAGTGGTGCTCAGTCTTCGAGCGCACCTGAAGCAAGCGCCCCCGCAGAAAGCGCTGCTCCGGCTCCAGAAGACCAAAAGCCAGCCGAGGCCGCTCCTGCTGCGCCGACAGCGCCAGCGACTTCAGCGCCAGCGACTTCAGCGCCAGCGACTTCAGCGCCAGCAGCAGCAACGAGTGGTGACTCGCAAGATGTCCTTCTCCCCTCGCTCGGTGAGTCAATCACCGAGGGCACAGTTACTCGCTGGCTCAAGCAAGTTGGAGAGTCTGTTGAAGTAGATGAACCGCTACTCGAGGTCTCGACCGACAAGGTTGACACCGAGGTGCCCTCACCTATCGCGGGTGTGCTGCAAGAAGTCTTGGTCGGCGAAGACGAGACGGTCGAGGTCGGTGGTGTACTTGCACGTATCGGCAGCGGCGTGACCCAGCAAACCGAAGCTTCTGAACCGCCTACACAGGAGACCCCCGCTCCCGCGGAGCAGGCTCCCCCCGCGGCCGATGCCGCAGAGCCAGCTCCAGTGGAACAGGCACCTGCGCCTGCCGCAGCTCCTGAGCCCGCGAAGCCAGCGTCTGCACCTGCGCCTGCTGCTGCCGCGACCGCATCTGATTCGGCTCAGTCCGACAGCAGCGCTTCGGGTTATGTCACTCCAATCGTGCGCAAACTCGCGAATGAGCGGGGTGTCGATCTCAGTACGATCACGGGAACCGGTGTTGGCGGCCGAATTCGTAAAGAAGACGTGATCGCTGCGGCGACCGCGACTACATCGACAGCTGCAGAACCAGCAGCAACTGCGGCCAAGCCAGTTGAACGCGTTGTTTCCGAACTCCGCGGAACAACTCAGAAGATGAGTCGACTCCGCAAGATTGTGGCCGAGCGTGCGGTTGCTTCATTGCAAACCACTGCACAGCTGACCACAACGGTGAAGGTCGATGTGACCCGGGTGGCACAGCTTCGCCAGGCGAAGAAAGATGCGTTCCTTGAAAAGACTGGCTCGAAGCTTTCCTTCCTGCCATTCTTCGCGATTGCAGCGGTTGAAGCGCTTCAGGCTTACCCTGTGATTAACTCGACGGTCGAAGATGATTCGATCGTCTACCCTGACGTCGAGAACCTGAGCATTGCTGTGGACACTGAGCGCGGTCTGCTCACCCCTGTACTTCGCGACGCCGGATCGAAGAATATCGCTCAGATCTCGACGGAGATTGCTGAGCTGGCCGACAGAACGCGGAATAACAAGCTCACCCCAGATGAGCTCAGCGGTGGAACGTTTACGCTCACGAACACCGGCTCCCGCGGCGCCCTGTTCGACACCCCGCTCGTTTTCCTTCCGCAGTCCGCAATCCTCGGAACGGGTGCGGTAGTCAAGGAGCCTGGTGTTGTTTCTACTCCTGATGGAGATTCGATTGGAGTGCGGTCATACGTGTACTTGGCGCTCTCCTACGATCACCGCACGATTGATGGAGCAGATGCAGCCCGCTTCCTGACGCAAATGAAGTCACGCCTTGAAGAGGGCAATTTTGAAGCGGATCTAGGTATCTAGTTATCTGGTTATCCATCAATGAGGTGGGCTCCGAGCACTAGTTCGGAGCCCACCTCATTTTTTGTTGAACTTTGGTGTGATTCGACGACCCACATGAAGCGTTACAAGCTCGCGGGCGACTGCCGCATCCCATTGTTGCTCCTCAATGATTTCTTCCGCGGCGCTCGTAAGTGCTTCACACAGTAGCGACACGACCGGCGTATCGCTACTGTTCCGGAGCAGTTGCATCATCTCTGATATCGACACACCGAATGCTTCACATCCCAATTCGTGCCCATTTCGAGCGTGATCGAACGTCTTCCGCAATTCACGCCGATTCACCTTGCGATAACGCGTTTCGGAACTGGTTCTCAGAATCATAGATAGCTCTCTTTTCAGACCTATTCCGAGACAGGAGCTTCTCTTCCGTCGTTCTATACCAAGATTCACTAACTCAACGACAATCCAGGCCCACTCACAAGCCTCGAATTCAACTTTGTCTTTCCGCATACACACCACCTTGATTTCAGTATCCGCAGCGGTGGAGCTCGGACCTTCACAACCTCGGCGATAGCTTCACTTTTGTGGAGACAGCAAGTCAAAAGTCTGCTGTGTAGAAGCTTCGCCATTGGTGAACGTCTCGCTGCCTGAATGAGCGAAGCCACCGTGACGCGATACGATAGATGGTATGGCGAAAGAGAAGCAAAAGACCCCGAAGTCACCGGGCCGCATCAAGCAAATGGTGCAGGTGTACAACACCACCCGTCAAACGGACCGGTTACTCACGCCTCTTATGCTTCTTTCGTTTATCGGCCCCATACTTGTTGCGGTATTGCTCGCATGGCTCCTCCCAGGCAACTGGTTCGCTTGGGTGCTTTGGCCACTCACCGGCGTGCTGGCTGGCCTGCTTGTCGCCATGATTGTGCTCGGTAGGCGAGCTGAAGCCACTGCATACGCTCAAATCGAGGGGCGCCCCGGTGCGGTCGGTGCAATTATTCAAAGTGCGCTCCGCCGCAGCTGGCGAGGTTCCGAGGTGCCCGTTGCCATGACGCGCCAGCAAGATGCGGTCTATAGGGTCATTGGTCGCGCGGGAGTCGTGCTTATTTCAGAGGGTTCTCTCGCACGCACGCGTAGAATCTCGCAAGACGAGGAACGCAAGCTGCGGCGTGCAATTTCGAATATTCCGATCCACCATCTGTACGTGGGACCCGATGAGGGTGCGATTCCACTTCCAAAATTGACACGCGAGCTACAAAAGCTCAAGTCAGCGCTCAACCGCAACGAGATCGCGGCGGTATACAACCGACTATCTTCGCTCCAGGCAAGTCCTGTCGGAATACCAAAGGGCATCGACCCGAATCGCGTTCGAGCACCCCGCCCTCGGTAAGCAATGTCGCAAAAATTCGGTGAGCTCGCTCCAAGCGAGTATCCAGGAGAGCGGCTCGGGCTACCTGAGCACGGGCAGGGTTCCATTGGAAGAATCGGTCGCCGTCTCATAGCCCTCGCCATTGACTGGGCACTTGCTTCGATTCCTGCCTATTTACTCATCGGTGGCGAGTTTGCAATGTGGTGGCATCCGATTATTTTTGTGGTACTCCAGGCGGTGTTCATCCCAACCATTGGGGGTTCGCTCGGCCACCGTTTCACAGGTATGCACGTCGTCCCTATCGCTGGAGGTTGGGTCGGAATATGGCGACCACTGCTGCGAAGCCTCCTCATAATCATTGTCATCCCACCCTTGGTCTGGGACTCAGACCAGCGAGGCTTCCATGACAAGATCGCTGGAACGGTACTGATCCGCTCATAGTGCTCTCGTGTGTACTTGACGAGCATCGGAGGCTTACTGATACGAAACATTTTCGAAACAGTGATTGCACGTGTCTGAAACGTGTGCCCCGTAGTCTTAGAAGTCAAAGCGGCGATATATCGCCATAGAGAGTGAGGATCCGATGTTCAAGACTCCCCAGGAAGTCATCGACTATATCGGCGAAACCGATGTGAAATTTCTCGACATCCGTTTTACCGACCTGCCCGGAGTGCAGCAGCACTTCAATATTCCTGCCGAGACGGTAGATCTCGAATTCTTCGAAGTAGGGCAGATGTTCGATGGCTCATCGGTTAAGGGATTCACTGGCATCGCAGAATCTGACCTTCAGTTGATTCCAGATGTCACCACCGCCTACATCGACCAGTTCCGTGCAGAACGCACGCTCATCATGATCTTCGACATCTTTAACCCCCGCACGGGTGAGATCTTCTCGAAGGATCCACGCCAGATTGCCAAGAAGGCAGAGCGTTATCTGAACTCCACAGGAATCGCCGACACTGCGTTCTTCGCACCTGAGGCAGAGTTCTATATTTTGGATTCGGTTCGCTACGAGACCACTCCTCGACGCACCTTCTTCGAGGTAGATTCTGAAGAAGCGCACTGGAACTCGGCGCGCAAGATTGAGGGCGGAAATCTCGGCAACACGACTGCCGTCAAGGGTGGCTATTTCCCGGTCTCCCCCGTCGACAAGCAAGCCGACCTCCGTGATGATATTTCGCTTCGTCTCATCGAAGCTGGCCTTCACCTCGAGCGTTCGCACCACGAAGTCGGGGCTCCAGGCCAGGCAGAAATTAACTACCGCTTCAACACGCTCGTGAATGCTGCAGATGACGTGCTGAAGTTCAAGTACATCGTTAAGAACACCGCAGACCTATGGGGTAAAACCGCGACGTTCATGCCAAAGCCCATCTTCGGAGACAACGGTTCCGGCATGCACACCCATATGTCGCTCTGGCAAGATGGCGAGCCACTCTTCTACGACGAGAACGGCTACGCGGGTCTTTCTGACACCGCGCGGTGGTTCATTGGCGGAATTCTGCACCATGCTCCCTCGTTACTTGCCTTTACGAACCCGACAATCAACAGCTACCGTCGACTGGTAAAGGGCTACGAAGCCCCAATCAATCTCGCATACTCTGCGGGTAACCGCTCAGCGGCAATTCGAATCCCGCTCACTGGTTCAAACCCGAAGGCAAAGCGGATCGAGTTCCGCGCCCCAGACGCCTCCGGCAACCCGTACTTGGCATTCGCTGCTCAGCTTATGGCTGGTCTTGACGGCATTCGAAATCGAATTGAGCCAGGCGACCCGATCGATAAGGATCTGTACGAGCTTCCGCCAGAGGAAGCGAAGAACATTCCTCAGGTTCCAACTTCGCTAGAGGCTGCGCTTGACGCTCTCGAGGAAGATCATGCGTATCTGCTCGAAGGTGGTGTTTTCACCGAGGAACTCATTGAGACTTGGATCTCGTTGAAGCAGGAGCTTGAACTCTTCCCAATGTCAGTTCGCCCTCATCCGTACGAATTCGAGCTCTACTACGGCGTATAAGTAGCTCTCGCGCAAAAGGGCGTCCGTCACACCAATGTGATGGGCGCCCTATTGTCGTTTTGCTGGACGATCGCAGGTCAAAGCCGCCCTGGGGGCGACGAAGCGCCGCTAAGACTCGATGTCATAGTCAAATTCAGCGCTTTCGTTTGCGAGAAGCGCTTCAAGCACACTGGCTAGGTATCCCATGTACCAAGATTAGGACCGCCAGATCCACTTCGTCTATAGCTTGACACCGACGATCAGACCTGTTTTCTTGCCGGCCACTTTCCATTCACAGAAATCGTTCTTCATCGGTATATCCGAAGAACTCACGTTCAAATACGATTCGTGCTCTGCGACTGAGTCCAAACCACTGTTCAACGATCTCGGAGGTCCGTTCCCGGGAAGTCCCAAGCACACCGGCTATCCCAAGAAGATCGCGCCAGTTCCGTGGCAGTGTGTCCGAAGCTCGCCCACTCCACAGGCGCATAGCGGAGCGCACGCTACTCGCATACTCCCAAGCGTCACGGAGACAAGCGGCATCATCTGAAGAAAGTAGTTCAAGCCCTACCGCAGCATCGAGCGCACCCAACGTAGACACCGTGCGAAGCTCGGGATGCCGCGCGCCGTGCTTGAGCTGAATCAGTTGCACGAGCCACTCGACGTCGCTGATTCCTCCAGGACCCAACTTCAGGTGCATTTTTGGGTCCGCTCCGTGCGGGAGCCGCTCGGCCTCAACCCGAGCTTTGATGCGGCGAACTTCTCGAAGCTGCTCGTCAGTGAATGTTTCTGGGTATCGAATCGGATCCGCCATGGACATGAACTTACTACCGAGTTTGATATCGCCGGCAACGTGGCGTGCTCGGAGCAGAGCCTGCGCTTCCCACGTCACAGACCAACGTTCGTAATATGCCCGATATGACTCGAGGCTTCGAACGATTGGCCCACTTTTACCTTCAGGTCTGAGATCAAAATCAAGATCTACCGGAAACCTCGGATCCTCGACAAGGTTTCGCAGTTCAGTAATAATCTTGACCGCACGCGACACTGATCCGCCACTTGCGAGTTGTTCGCGTGAAACTGCAACAAGATCAATGTCTGAGGCAAACCCAAGCTCTCCGCCACCGAACCTTCCCATGCCGATCAGTGCGATCGCAGGAGCTGGTTCACCGATTTCTGCTTCACTGTTGGCACGTATTGACTTAAGCAGAGCATCGAGCAGAGCGGTGTGGGCGCTGTCGAGCCCAGATGAAACTTGTTCGTCATCAATCACGCCTACGACTCGCCCCATAGCAAGGCGTAGTATTTCGCGTCGATGCACCCGTCGAAGTCGTTCAGCGGCCGACTTAAGCGTGGTACGACGTGATACGAGCGATCGCATTTCTGCGAGCAGGGCATCAGCTGTCGGTGGAACAAGTTGGTCGTCGCGTTCCAGCCAAGCTACGCCTTCAGGAAAGCTCTCGAGTAGATCAGCCGCGAAGCGTGAATTCGACAGGATGCTAGTCAGTCGTTCCGCAGCCATCGCGCCGTCACGCAGGAGCTTGAGATACCATGACGACTCCTGATTCGCCTCGCTCACCTTGCGGAACGAAAGCAAGCCATAATCGGGGTCGGTTCCCTCGCCGAGCCACTGGAGTAAAACCGGAGTGAGGTTCCTCAGTATTCGAGCACGTCGCGTCGATCCACCTGTGAGCGCAGCAAGGTGCCTCATCGCGCCGTTCGGATCTCCGAACCCAATACTTGCAAGTCGCGCTTTCGCTTCGTCAGAACCAAGCACGAAGTCTTCGTCGGGGAGCGCGGCAACCGCGCTGAGCAACGGTGCATAGAAGATTTTCAAGTGCAAACTTCGTACTTCGCGACGCGTTCGATCCCAGAGGGTTTGAAGCTCTCCCCCTGTCGACGCTAAGCCCGAAGCTCGAGCCAGCACCCGCAATGCGTCGCCATCACCTGGCATCAACGCGGTGCGCCTAAGATCTTTGAGTTGCAAGCGGTGCTCGAGCACCCGAAGCGTTTGATAGTGCTCACTGAGTCGCTCGCCATCGGCCCTGGCGACGTACCCGTCTTCAACGAGTGCCCTGAGGGCAGGGAGCGTGCCGCGCAATTGCAATCGCTCGTCGCGTTGACCGTGCACAAGTTGCAGAAGCTGAACACTGAATTCGATGTCTCGTAAGCCGCCTGGACCGAGCTTTATTTGGAGATCAAGCTCAACGCGGTCAATATGTTCTGTCACGCGCTCACGCATGCGCTGAACAGAACCAACAAAGTCTTCTCGGTTCGAAGAAGCCCACACAAGCGGCTGCACTGCGTCGACGAACTCATTGCCAAGATCTAGATCGCCCGCAGCTGCTCGAGCCTTAATGAGAGCTTGGAACTCCCACGTCTTTGCCCACCGTTCGTAGTAATTCAGCATCGATGAGAGCGAGCGAACGAGCGAGCCATGACGTCCCTCGGGGCGAAGATTCGGATCAACTTGCCAGAGTGGTAACTCATGGGCAGGATCTTGAATGGCTCGCATCGTTTCGCGGGCCAGCAGGGTTGCGATCCGCTCATCGCCCTCGGCAATGAACATAACGTCGACATCAGATACAACGTTGAGCTCTTCTGCGCCACACTTGCCCATCGCAATAATCGTGAAGCGCACGTCATCGATTCGCTCGCGATCTATTGGTGGTGTGGATCCGCCCACCTCTAATGTGGCCCGCGCAACAGCGAGTGCCGCTTCGAGCGCCCCGTCTGCAATGCTCGATAGGGCGGCAGCAACAGCCTCAAGCACTGATCGGGCGTCGGGAATCTCGGGATGGGTACCGTCGAATGTGAGGTCGTACAGTGCTATCCCGGCGAGCAGCTCTCTGTATTTCACCCGGAGCGCATTCCAGCCCTCTTCACCAGCAAGCGTTTCCGAACCCGAAGTGACTGCAGCGAGCATCTCAATTCGTGCCTCGTCGGAGCTCGGGAGTCTGCCGTCACGCCCAGTGAGTTTCGGGATTAGATCAGGATGTCGTGTGAGAAACTCACCGAGTGCGGGAGATGCACCGACAAGCTTGCACAACCGTTGCCAGGCGAAACTGTCGAGATCGTCGAGCGCCGCTTCCCCGGTCGCCGAAAGTCGCAGCAGCAACGAGAGCGCCTGGTCAGGGTCTGCAGCCAGAGAGAGTCCGTCGCGCAATGATGCTTCTGACGTTTCAGAGAGCTGCTCAGAAAGCTCATGAAGTTCTTCTCGAGCCCTTGAGAGTTCCTGAAACCCTGCCTTGGCGAGCAACGCAAGTTCCCCCCGACGCCCGGGTCCTTGCGATGCCGCCCTGTTCACGGAAACGATCAAATGGTATCGAGCATTGACTCGAGTTCGAACGGTGTGACCTGGCTTCTGTAAGCATCAATCTCGCGCCGGCTATCACGTATGAGATATGCAAACACCTGTTCCCCAAGCGTCTCAGCAACGAGTTCAGAACGTTCCATCACCGATAGTGCGTGCTCGAGACTCTGTGGCAGAGCGTCGAAGCCCATTGCTCTGCGTTCAGCGTCGCTAAGGGCCCACACGTTGTTTTCTGCTTCTGGCGGCAGGTCGTACTCTTCTTGAATGCCTTTCAGTCCAGCAGCAAGCAAGACTGAGAAGCCGAGGTATGGGTTCACAGCGCTGTCCATTCCGCGGTACTCGACCCGGGCCGCCCCGCCCTTTCCGGGCTTGTACATTGGCACGCGAACCAGCGCAGAGCGGTTGTTGTGACCCCAACTCACGAATGAGGGCGCCTCGTCCCCGCCCCAAAGACGCTTGTACGAATTCACATACTGATTGGTCACGGCAGTGATTTCTGGCGCGTGACGAAGTATTCCTGCGACGAAGCGCCGACCCACGACCGAGAGTTGGTATCTCGCACTCGGGTCGTAGAACGCATTCTCATCACCTTCGAAGAGTGAGAGATGCGTGTGCATGCCTGAACCGGGATGCGCTGCGAGTGGCTTCGGCATGAAAGTTGCGTGTACGCCTTGCGCAATTGCAACCTCCTTAATTACCGACCTGAACGTCATAATGTTGTCGGCTGTGGTGAGCGCGTCGGCGTACCTCAGGTCAATTTCGTTTTGGCCAGGGCCTGCCTCGTGGTGGCTGAACTCGACCGAGATGCCAAGATCTTCGAGCATGTTCACACTCTGCCGACGGAAATCGTGAGCAGTTCCCCCGGGCACATTGTCGAAGTACCCCGCCCGATCCACCGGAATCGGCCCCTCGGGGCCGACAATCTTTGACTTCAGCAGATAGAACTCAATCTCAGGGTGTGTGTAGAACGAGAATCCGAGCTCGGCGGCCTGAGCCAGCGTGCGCTTCAGCACATTTCGTGGGTCGGCGACTGAGGGTTCTCCGTTCGGGGTGCGAATGTCGCAGAACATGCGTGCCGTAGGCTCGACCTCACCTCGCCACGGAAGAATCTGAAATGTGGAGGGGTCTGGTACCGCAAGCAGGTCAGACTCATACGCTCGCGTCATGCCCTCAATGGCAGAGCCGTCAAAGCCGATTCCCTCGCTGAAAGCACCCTCGACTTCTGCTGGGGCGAGGGCCACAGATTTCAGTGCTCCGGCGACATCCGTGAACCAAAGGCGCACGAACCTTACGCCGCGCTCTTCAATGGTGCGAAGTACAAAGTCCCGCTGTTTACTCACTCCCTGGCTCCTCTCGATTCGGGCACCGATGCGCCGTGGCACACCGAGTTGGCTGACTCGTTCAGACTATCGGTCGCACGCGCTCTCGGCGCGAACTTTAGGCGTTGTCCTCATCTTCTTCATTCCAGGCGCGTGCGCGCTCGGCAACTGTCTCTTCTGCGTGCTCTGCTTCGGCTCGGCTCGCAAACGGCCCGAGTCGGTACATCGCGAGTGACTGCTTCCCCACTTCCACTTCGCGAGTTCGTGTATTAAACCAGTATTCCTCCGCGGGGCCCTCGATGCCCCATTCACTCTTACTCATGGCGATCCTCCTCACATCTCGCTCCTCCTAGACTAGAACCATGCCCTTCGACGATCACGGTTTTGTTGTTCCCGGCGCGTTCCCTGCGACCCGCATCGTTCCTCCCCAGATCGAGCGGCCTCCGTATGTGGGTCTACAGACCCCACCTCCCTATACAGGAGACAACACGTATTCAGACGACGAGATTCGCAAAATCCGTGAGGCCGGCCGCATCGCCTCGCGTGCGCTCGACGCTGTTGGGGCAGCGGTGGCACATGGGGTTACCACGGCCGAACTCGATCGAATCGGCCATGAGTTTGTCGTTGGATCGGGCGCCTACCCCTCGACGCTCGGATACCGGGGTTACAGAGCGTCGACATGCACCTCAGTAAACGAAGTAATCTGTCACGGGATCCCAGACGACACCGTGCTCAGGGAGGGTGACATCGTCAACGTCGATATCACGGCATACCTCGATGGGTATCACGGCGATACGAATCGAACGTTTCGGGTTGGCACCGTTGGCGAAGAAGTGGATCTGCTCATCGAGCGCACTCACGAAGCAATGATGCGCGGAATCAAAGCGGCGAAGCCCGGCCGCGAGGTAAACGTCATCGGGAGAGTCATTGAGACTTATGCCAAGCGATTCGGTTATGGAGTCGTTCGTGATTTCACGGGTCACGGCGTCGGCTCGGCTTTTCATTCAGGCCTCATCATTCCCCATTACGATTCGGCACCCCGATTCAATGACGTCATCGTGCCTGGAATGGTATTCACCGTAGAACCCATGCTCACCCTGGGCACACATGAGTGGGAGATGTGGGACGACAACTGGACAGTCGTAACGAAAGACAAGTCGATTACCGCACAATTCGAGCACACAATCGTGGTGCGTGAAAACGGATTTGAGTTGCTGACCATCTCTGACTGAGTGGAACGGGCCGGCTGTACGCCGGGTTCTGTCCCGTGTAAACACGGTGACGGTCATCTCTCTCGGGACCCTGTTGCCAGTGCCCTCTAGCGGCCTACCCGCAGACTCGGCGGGGCGCGTCATCATCTGCTGTCTGGCCTTGCTCCGAACGAGGTTTACCTGGCCGCTCGTGTTACCACGAGCGCCGGTGGTCTCTTACACCACCCTTTCAGCCTTACCCATCTCAGCGAACCTCGATGGGCGGTCTACTCTCTGTTGCACTTTCTCGCGGGTTGCCCCGGGTGGGTGTTACCCACCGTTCTCCCCTGCGGAGCCCGGACGTTCCTCGGCGCGTAATGCAAGCATTCGCGACGCGACCGTCCGCCGACCCGTTCCGAGTTCTAGTGTACCTGCGTCTCGGTGGACTCTGAGTCGCGCACGAGGATCGCACCTGTTGTTGGGCACAGCACAATTTCATCAGGGCTCGTGGATCGAATATCGCTGAGTTCGGCAGGGGTCAGTGACATTCCACTCGCTTCGGAGACGTTGCCCTGGAGCCTTGCTGCGCCAATGCCTACTTGCGCACGAATCTTTTCGTACAGCGCGAGCAAGTCTCCTTGTACTTCTGCACTAATGTTTGCCCGCTGTTCTTGAGCTTCCTTGCGCTGTGTCTCAATCGCGAGCTCTGCACCCTGAATTCGATCTTGAATGGCGTCTCGTCGAGCATTCACACCTGCGAGCAGGGCTTCAGCCTCAGTGAATACCGCCTCGGCTGACTCGACGACCTCCATGGATTCCAGTTCCCTGTCTTCGAGCTCTGACTTGCGTCGCATGAGCGTGTCAATTTCAGACTGAATCGATACCGCTTCTTTACTCGAGGTACTCGCTGCAATAAGCGCGTTGTCTCGCTCGAGTCGCTGCTCGACCACCTGCACGTCGGATTCGATGCGGCTGAGTTCAAGACGGCGAGTGTCGAGTTCACGCTGCGCGTCCATAAACGTATTTCGCGCGGCTTCTCGCTCGTTTTCAAGTGCCGCGAGCTCTGCCCGCTCTGGCAGTTGATCTAATTGCTTTCTGAACCTCGCCATTTGATGGTCAAGCTGTTGGAGGTCGAGGAGCAGTTGCTGCTGGCGCTGGGTAGCCTTCATACGCACAAGCCTACTGCCAGACCGCGAAATCCCACGGGTCCGTGCGAAGCGTACTGACGCGTATCTCAACATTCGGGAGCTTCTCGCTCAGCATTGCTGCCGCACCCTCCAGCCAGAGCGACTCGCTCGCCCAGTGGGCGACATCGATGAGCGCTGGTCCGCCAGCTACAGTCGCAAGTTCTAGGGATTCCTGGGCCGGGTGGTGGCGAAGATCTGAGGTGAGATACACATCGGCCGATCGAACAAGTGGGTGGTCGAGCAGACTGTCTCCGGCTCCCCCGAGCAGTGCGATCCGCTGCACCAGGCGCTCGCCGTCACCGGCCACGCGAACTCCGCTCACGGTCTGAGGCATTTCGCTCGCGACGCGTTCGGCGAACGATCGAAGTGACATCGGCTCGACGAGCGTTCCTACTCTGCCAATTCCAGAGGAGTGCCCGGGCTCGAGCGGAACGATCGGTACTGCATCAAGCAAGCCGAGCCTGGACGCGATGACATCAGATACGCCGTCTTCTGGCTGGTCGGCATTCGTGTGCGCGGCTATAAGCGCACACTTTCCCCGAATAAGTTCGGCGAGAAGCGCACCCTTACTCGTGTCCTCTGCGACTGAGTGGATCCCACGAAGAAGCAGCGGGTGGTGCGTAATGAGCGCGTCGGCCTCCCACTCCAATGCCTCGCGAACGGTGGCACGCACCGCGTCAACCGCGAGCAAAACTCGGTGGATCGGCTCTTCAGGTCGCCCACTCACAAGCCCCACTCGGTCCCAGGCTTCAGCCGTTGATTCTGGCCAGAGTTCGTTGGTGACGTTACGCAGGTCTGCGAGTGTGTAGGAAGCCATGCCTCGAGGGTACCGGCTCTACACGAACTATCGCCGCAGCAGTTTGCGAGCGATAACATTGCCGAGCAGCTGAATGAGCTGCACGAGCGCAACGATGATGAGTACTGAGGCCCAAGTCACCCAAGGGTTGAACTGTCGGTAACCGTATTGCAGCGCAAAGTTACCTAGTCCGCCAGCACCCACGACACCAGCCATCGCAGACATGTCTACAACAGCGATAAAGGCGAACGTATATCCGAGCACCAGCGGGCCGAGACCCTCTGGGATGAGAACCGTAAGCAGGATCCGCAACGGGCTTGCCCCCATCGCGCGAGCTGCCTCAATCTGGCCGGGAGGCACCGTGAGCAGATTCTGTTCGACCAGGCGCGAGATGCCGAATGATGCCGCAACTACGAGAGCAACGATGAGCGCCGGCCCACCAATCCCCTTGCCCGTAATGACGCGCGCCAGCGGCATGATGACCGGAATAAGAATGACGAACGGAATCGGTCGGAAAAAGTTGACCAGGAAGTTGAGCACCCAGTACACCGGGGTGTTCTGCAAGATGCCACCCTGCCGGGTCGTCGTCAGCAACACTCCGATGATGAGGCCAAATATGCCGCCGAGGAGCATCGCGAAGCTCACATAGATAAGCGTTTCGAGCGTGGCATCTGCGATTTTTGGCAGCAGTTCAATGAGGCGATCCACTATGCGAGCACCTCGAGTTCTGTTTCTTGTGCGAGGGCCGCAATCGCGTGCTCAACCTGCACGCCCTCACCGATCAATTCGAGCGTGAGTTTGCCGAATGAGCGGCCACCAACGTCGGTAATTCCTCCGTGCACAATGCTCACACCAACACCGCGGTCAGCGAGTGTGCGAAAGACAACCGGCTGGTCAACTCCTCCGTCGCGGAGCGTGACGGAGATCAGCTTGCCCCTGTGTTTTTCGCGCAGTGCGAGTAGGTGCTCTGGATCGGGAACCGTTGGCAGCGCAGTCGAGACAAAGCGTCGGGTCGTATCGGTCTGAGGTGCGGAAAAGACGTCAAACACGTCTCCCTGCTCAACCGCTCGGCCGCCTTCCATCACTGTCACCCGCTGCGCTATCTCGCGTACGACATCCATTTCGTGCGTGATGAGCAAGATGGTGATGCCGAACTCTCGATTCACTCGAGCAAGAAGCTCGAGAACCTCGCGCGACGTGTCCGGGTCTAACGCACTCGTGGCTTCATCTGCAAGTAAGAGACCGGGATTTGTAGCAAGCGCGCGAGCGATACCGACTCGCTGCTTTTGTCCGCCCGAAAGCTGCTCAACGTGGGAGTGCGCGTACTCTTCGAGCCCGACATAACTCAGTAGCTCCAAGACCCGAGCTTGACGCTCATCACGTGGAGTACCCGCTACAACGAGTGGGTACTCCACGTTCTTAAAGACTGTCTTCGAATGAAAGAGGTTGAACTGCTGGAAGATCATTCCGATGCGCGATCGAACATGACGAAGTTTTGACTCGGATAACCCGGTAATCTCAACACCGTCGATGAAGATCTGACCGCTTGTCGCACGCTCAAGCCCATTCACAAGTCTGAGTAGCGTGCTCTTACCTGCCCCGAGTATCCGATCACCGCGTGGATCTCCCCCGATGCGATCTCTATAGATACATCATCGACGGCCACTGTTTCAGTGGTGGATCGGCCCCGCGCTGGATAGCGCTTCCCGACGGAGAGCAGTTCAACGCGAGTCATAAGACCCTCAGTTTAGCCCTTCGATGCGCGGTAATCTTCTTCAGCCTGCGCAAGAATTGCAGCGAGCTCTTCGCGTGGTGTCTGGAGGAGCACCGCGCCATCGCCAACATAGTCCTTGACTGCAGCCTGAACCTTTTCGTTGTTCTGGTAAATATCGACGAGCTTCAGGTAGGTCTCATTGTCGGCATCTTCCGAACGTGCCGCAAAGATGTTGGTATACGGCGCGACCGCGGGGTCATCGGCGCTGTCGGCGCCGAGTGAATCAGCGAAATCAAGCCCTGCAGGCTCGACGTAGTCGTTGTTGATTACACCAGCGTCAACGTCTGGCAACGAGACTGGAATAATGTCTGCGGCAACTTCAGTCACCGTCACCTTGGACTTGTCAGCGATGATGTCATCAGGACTTGAGGTTGCGCTTCCGCCATCCTTCAGCTCGATGAGACCGAGCTTCTGCAATACGAGAAGTGCGCGAGCACGGTTTGACTCGTCGTTTGGAATCGCGACAACGCCGCCCTCTGGAATATCTGCGAGATCGTCGTACTTATCCGAGAAGACGTTCATCGGGTAGACAACGGTAGAACCGATCGCAACCAGGTCTTCATCTGCGTCGACATTGTAGTTCGCGAGATAGATGATGTGCTGGAACTGATTGAGGTCGAGTTCGCCCTCAGTGAGCGCGGGGTTCGGAATCGGGTATTCGGCGAAATCTACGATTTCGACCTCAATACCCTCATTCGCTGCTTCCTCGACGAAGACATCCCAATAGGGCTGGCCGCCGGGTACAACACCGATTCGGACTGGACCAGCCGAGTCTCCCTCGTCAGCGCCCGTATTAGCATCAGACGCGCAACCAGTAAGCGCAGTGACGGTGAGGGCAAGAGCCGCGACTGAAGCGGCGAGGATGCCGCGCTTCTTCACAGACATGTGAGTTCCTTTGTTAGAAAGTAATATCGGGGCGCTGCTCAAGGTGCAGGTGGGCACCGAGACAGCTTTACCCTTCTAGTGTGGGCGTTGTCTGATGAATCCCCGAATCGGCGTGTCATATAGCGTCACGCTCATGGGATACTTGTACGGAGCACAAGTTTTCGGTCGCACCTACCCGTAACGGCGCCCGATAAAGCCGGAAGGAACCAGCCGTTCAGATGAATCAGCCCGCTATTGACCACCTTGAGGCATGGAACGCAAAGCAGGAAATTGCTGAGCGAATGATTCCGCTCATCGGTCAACTGTATCGAGATCACGACATCGTAATGTCTGTACACGGACGCAGCCTCATCGGCCGATCCGCAATCGACATTATTCGCGCCCACAGCTTCGCTCGAAAGATCGATGACGTCGAACTCTCACTCGCTGACACCTCCGCGGTCGTCGAGGCGCTCGCAGCAATACAGCCTGGCCCAGCATCCGTAGACCTCGCACTCCTCGCGAACGGATTCAAGGCTTCAGGGTCTAGTGACCTTGAGAACTATCTTCGAGATGCGCTCGCCGCAGCTGCGGGTACAAGGCCGGCCAAGGGCCGCGATGTCGTTCTTTACGGGTTCGGCCGTATTGGTCGACTTCTCGCACGCATAATGATCGAGCACGCAGGCAGCGGAAACGGCCTGAATCTCCGTGCGATCGTAATTCGACGCGGATCGGATAACGACCTCCAGAAGCGCGCGAACCTTCTGCGTCGTGACTCAGTACACGGGCCATTCAATGGCACCATCAAGGTCATCGAGGACGAGAATGTCATTCTTGCGAACGGTGTTCGCATCCAGGTTATTTACTCGAACGACCCATCAACAGTGGACTACGCGAGCTATGGCATCGAAGATGCAATTCTTGTCGACAACACTGGCCGCTGGCGCGACGAAGAGGGTCTGAGTCAGCACCTAAACAGCTCTGCAATCTCACGTGTTCTTCTCACAGCTCCTGGCAAGGGCGATTTGCTCAACATTGTCTATGGCGTGAACAACGACCAGATCACCAACGACCAGAAGATCCTGAGTGCCGCATCGTGCACCACGAACGCGATCACGCCGGTACTCAAGGTACTGAATGACCGCTTCGGTGTGAAGCAGGGCCACGTAGAAACCGTGCACTCATACACGAACGATCAGAACCTCATCGACAACTTCCACAAGGGTGATCGCAGAGGCCGTTCGGCAGCGCTCAATATGGTGCTTACTGAGACCGGCGCAGCAAAGGCCGTTGCAAAGGCTCTTCCGGAGTTCGAAGGCAAGCTCACAGGTAACGCAATCCGCGTTCCTACGCCTGACGTTTCAATGGCCGTACTCAACCTGCAGCTCGAGGCCGAGACGAGTCGCGAAGAGATCAATGAGTTCTTGCAGCAGGTTTCACTCACCGGCCAGTTGCGCACGCAGATTGACTATGTCGAGTCACCTGAGATTGTCTCTACCGACTTTGTGGGTTCGAACCGCGCAGGAATCGTTGACGGCCTTGCCACAATTGTCACTGGATCAAGCGCTGTGCTGTACGTCTGGTACGACAACGAGTATGGTTACAGCTGTCAGGTTGTTCGAGTAATTGAGCAGCTGGCAGGTAGTCACCCCGTTCAACTTCCAGAACTCAGCGCGTAGCGGAGCATTACCGATAGGAAGGAATCACAGCATGTCTGAAAAGTACCTCATCGGAGTCGACGCTTCGAACCATTCCCGTGCTGCGCTTGCCTGGGGACTCGAAAGAGCACGACACCGTGGTGCAAGCGTTGAGCTCATTCACATTGCAGATGATTCCTTCCTTTCGGAAAGCGTGGCCTTTCTCTCGGAAGCTCAGGTTGCCTCCGAGCAGATGCTCGCAAATGAGATCGACTACGCCACGAACACACTCGGTTTCACCGGCAACATCACCGGGACCGCGGTGGTCGGCCACCCAATCGCTGAAATCGAACTCGCATCCAAGCATGCGGATCTGTTGGTTCTCGGCGCTCACAGTGGAAGCAAGTTCGCTGGTTCGATTTTTGGAACCCGTGCGGTCAAGATCGCGGCAGTCGCGCACTGCCCCGTTGCGGTAATTCCGGCGGAGCAGACCGAGGCCGGAACTGGGATCGTCGTGGGTGTTGACGGCTCTGAGTCGTCTAAGCTCGCGCTCGCGTTTGCTGCCGAGGAGGCATCCCTCCGGTCTCAGCCGCTCATCGCGGTCTACGCGTGGATGCCACCGCTCACTCCAGGGCTCGAATACCTCTGGAGCGAAGAGCTTGTTACCGCGCAGCAAGCCGCTGCTGAAGAAGCAATCGCGATCGCCGTTGCAGGACTCGCATCGAGATACCCTGATCTCGAGGTGCAGCGTGAAATTGTGCAGGCTCCCCCGGTCACTGCCCTCTTGCAAGTTGCGGCAAAGGCCGACATGCTGGTCGTCGGAAGCCGCGGCCGTGGGGGGATTTCCCGCCTGCTGCTCGGATCGGTGAGCCACGGGGTACTCAGTCAGCTCCCGTGCACAACCGTTGTTACACGAGCTGAATAAGTAATCCATGACCGACGGAGTTCGCATCGAACGCGTCATCACCCAAGGGGTACTCGGGTTAGGAAAGCCTGGGTACCCACCCGAGGGTATCCCCATCGAGAATAATGTCTGGATCCTCGGCGATGACTCTTCTGCACTGGTCATTGATGCGGCCCACGACGCTGCTGAGATTGCAGCGGCAATTGGCGATCGTGATCCACTTGGCATTTTGCTCACGCACGGCCACGAGGACCACATCAACGCTGCAGTTGAACTCGCGTCGCGTCTGGACACCCACCTCTATCTGCACCCCGCAGACCAGTTTCTTTGGGAACAGACCGTGGGGAGTGAAATCCTTCCGGATTTTGAGTTAGCCGACGGCGCAATCTTTTCGGTGTGTGGCTCTGAGTTAGTGACGATCCACACACCAGGGCACACCCCAGGCTCTGTGAGCTTTTATTTTGATGCTCTCGGAACACTCTTTTCCGGGGACACTCTCTTCCAGGGAGGCCCAGGCGCCACTCGTTGGGACTATTCGAGTTTTTCTCAGATTCTTGAGTCGATTGAGTCGAAGCTCTTGGTGCTCCCCGGAGACACCCAGGTGCTCACTGGTCACGGAGATGCGACCAGCATCTGCGCTGAATCAAAAGATCTTGAGGCCTGGAAGCAGCGGGGTTGGTAAGTCAACGCGCTGACTTACAGTGGATCGCCCAACCCGCGGAACTGCCGGTCAAGGTACACCATCGGATCCGCTGACTCGGCAAAGTGGGCGTCGAGCACACCCGCGACCACTATGACGGACGAACCGACCTCCAGCGTGTGAAGTGCTCGACACCGAAGCGCAGCGCGCACGTTTGGCAAATATGGCTCACCGGTAGGCAGCGTAGTCCAGCCCTGCTCGGGCGTGAAGCGTTCGGCACCAGTTACGGCAAACGACTGCGCGATGCTTGCGTGGCGCGAGTCTACGAGATGCACGAGGAATGTGTCGGCGTGTAGCACTCCCCCTGCACTACCGGTCGCACGGGTGACTGAAAACGCAATCGCTGGTGGATCAACAGCCACTGAAGCAACGCTCGAGACCGTAAGTCCCACCGGGCCTTCGGGCGTCTGCGCGGTGATGACACCAATGCCCGCTGGGTGTTCCCGAAATGCCCGCTTGAGCGCTTCTCCAGCCTCAAAGCCTCCCGTGGATCCGCTCTCGTTCTGCACCACTGTGCTCGCTGCCGCCACTCTTCACCTGTACTTTCCTACCGTTCGCGGGAGTTTCTCGCATAGCCAACAACCCCGGTTTTCATCGCGATATTCCCAGTGTGTCACTATGCGACGCGCCGAATCTTCAAGTTATGGGCGCTCGATTAGATTTGCACCCCCATTTCCCACTAGACTAATCGAGTTCGCAATTGCGGGCGGAGGGCCTTTAGCTCAGCTGGTAGAGCGCCACGTTTACACCGTGGATGTCATCGGTTCGATCCCGGTAGGGCCCACCACTAGAAGAAATTCCCGAGTAATCGGGAATTTTTCTTTTTCTGCGCTGTTGTCGTTTGCAAAGCAATCGCGATCCACACACCTACGCAGGAAACGCAGAAACTTCATGAGCAGCACTCAATCAATACTTAAGGCCATCACTTCACCGAATTGGCAAGCCGACCAGGCTGAAAAGGTCGCACTGTTCCTCCACGGGTTCGGTTCAAACGAAGAAGACCTTCCCGCGCTCGCCCAGGTGCTTCCCGAGGGAATGCAGTGGGCGTCACTTCGCGCACCCGTCTCTCTCGCTCCCACGCAGCACGCTTGGTTCCACATTACCGAACCCGGTAATCCCGATCCCATCGCGCTCGAGCAGGCGACAGATGCAATTTGGCGATGGGTAGACACGACACTCGCGCCGCACTCAGTTGTCGTACCAATCGGGTTTTCGCAAGGCGGCCTCATGGCCTCTCAACTGCTCCGCACGAGACCGGAGCGAGTGATGGCTCCGGTCATACTGGGCGGGTTTGTAGCTGGCGGATCGATGCCAGCAGACGAACAGCTCTCTACACAACGCCCTGCGGTATTTTCGGGACGCGGAATGGAGGATCGTGTGATCCACCCGGCCGCCGTAACCCGCACAGAGGAGTGGCTACCTGGCCACACCACTCCGACGATCAGGAATTACTCGGGCCTTGCACACGGCATCAACGCAGAGGAACTCATTGATGTAAGGGAGTTCTTAGCGCTCTCAATCTCCGAGTAGGGTCGCCTCCCAGCGTTGGCTAGGCAAGCATCGCAACAACCGCAAAGGTTCCAAAACCTATAAGTGTCGACAGCAGAATCACCCGTGCGATCCGCCCATTGTCAGCCCCAAGTCGCTCCGCGAGCATCGACACGTTCGCGGCCGATGGCAACCCCGCAACCAACACCAAGACGCGAAGATCAGCCGCCTCGAGCGGCAGACCCAAGTGGATCGCCAAATGACCGAGCAACCACACAAGCGTCGGGTGAACGAGCAACTTCAATGATGTGAGCCAGCTCACGTCTCCAGCGAGTATCCCACTTCCGCTTCGATCATCTGGGATCCGCCGAAGTGCCTCACGCGCCAACACCGCACCAATGGTGAACAGCGCGACGGGCGTGGCAGCCGCGCCAAGAATCGTGAGAATGCTGTCTATCGAGGTTGGTATTTCCCAGCCAGTCAATCCCCACAGCGCACCGAATACGATCGCAAGCAGCATCGGATTCGTCACAACTCTCACAAGTGCAGTTCGGGCTTTCGTAATCGCACTGCCGTGGGTGCCCTGCTGAGACATCGCAAGCGCCACCGATTGCATCACCACGATGTCTACAAGCAGTGTCGTCACAATCGGACCCGCAGCGTACTCCCCAACTAGCGCGACGATCACCGGGATGCCCAAGAACGTAGAGTTCGAAAAGACAGAGATGAGGCCACCAAACGAGGCATCAAGCCAACTGCGTTTTCTCCACAGCCCTGTCGCTATCGCAAGCGTCATGATGAGGAGGCCCGAAATGATCCACAACGAAAGTGTGGTCGGATCAATGAGCTGCGCGACCGGAGTTCGTGCTGCGAGCTGAAAGAGCACCGCTGGGAGTGCGAAATAGAGCACGAATGTATTGAGTCCGGGTACGGACTCAATAGGCATGAACCTCGATCGCGCTGCGATGTACCCGATAAGAACGAGTGCAAAGAATGGAATGATGACCGAAAGCGTATGCATTGCCATACTCCTTCAGCGTCGTCGATGCACCTGAGCCAGCAGCTTGAAGTCCGGCCTACTCGATCATAGCAACCCTGGTAGTACCAGAGCCTAATTCAGGGCGTCGACAGCCTCTTGGTACGCAGAGAAATCTCGTGCTTGACCCGGTGCGGTCTCGAATGACGCAAGAACCTTGCGCCCCTCTCCAATAAGCAGCGTTGCGCGGGTGGCAATTCCACGTTCCTCAATGAACACGCCGTAGTCCTGCGCAACCGCTCCGTGCGGCCAGAAGTCAGAAAGAATCGAAAAGTTATAGCCCTCATTCGCAGCCCAAACCTTGAGGGCCGAAACAGAATCCACAGAGATTCCCAGTAGGCGCACGTTCTTAGTTTCAAACACTGTCAGGTTGTCACGAAGTTCACACAGCTCACCAGTGCAGATTCCGGTAAACGCAAGCGGGAAGAAGACGAGCGCTACTGGGCCTTCCGATACAAGCTCGCTCAGTGTGAGCTCTTCTCCGTGCTGATCAGAAAGTGTGAAGTCAGGTGCGATTGTGCCAACTGCGAGAACCATTACTGCAATGCCTTTCGTGCGCGTACGCGCGTTACTATCTCGATACCGCACCCCAGACTAGCGGTGGAACAACCGAACATTGTTCAAAATTGACACTTCACAACCATAAATCGCGCGTTTTGTCGTGGATGTTCGCTAGTCTGGAAGACGCCCCCAATCGAGGGACGTTTTGCGTTGCGCGATCGAGGTGACGAGAACTCACCAGTTTTCTCACTCGCGCGCACTATGGCGATTTAGGAGTATTCCCGTGGCTGTGAACACACAAGACCCATACGCGCCGGATCACGACGACATGGATCCAACCGAGACCGCCGAGTGGCGTGAATCGCTCGATGATCTTGTCGAGACACGTGGCCCCGGGCGCGGCCGCGAGATCATGACAAGTCTTCTTGAACGATCTCGAGAGTTGCACCTCAGCGTCCCAATGGTTCCCACCACTGATTACGTGAACACGATCGCCTCAGAGAATGAGGCTGAGTTCCCAGGCGATGAGGAACTGGAACGGCGCTACCGGTCTTGGATTCGTTGGAATGCTGCAATGACGGTTCACCGCGCACAGCGGCCCGGCGTCGGTGTCGGCGGCCACATCTCGACATATGCTTCGGCGGCTTCGCTATATGAGGTTGGCTTCAACCACTTCTTCCGCGGCCAAGACCACCCAGGAGGCGGCGACCAGATCTTCGTGCAAGGACACGCCTCCCCCGGCATGTATGCACGCGCATTCCTTGAGGGGCGTTTGACCTCCGATCAGCTCGATGGGTTTCGCCAGGAGAAGTCGCATGCACCGAACGCACTTCCCAGCTACCCACACCCGAGGCTTCTGCCCGATTTCTGGCAGTTCCCTACCGTGTCGATGGGCCTTGGACCGATCAATGCGATCTATCAAGCTCAGCTCAATAAGTACCTGACCAATCGCGGCATTAAAGATGCGAGCGATCAGCATGTCTGGGCGTTCCTCGGCGATGGCGAAATGGACGAGGTTGAGAGCCGTGGGCAACTCCAGGTCGCAGCGAATGAAGGACTCGATAACCTAACATTCGTCATCAACTGCAACTTGCAAAGACTTGACGGTCCCGTGCGCGGCAACGGCAAGATTATCCAAGAGCTCGAGAGCTACTTCCGTGGCGCTGGGTGGAACGTCATTAAGGTTATCTGGGGTCGCGAATGGGATGACCTGCTCGCTCGAGACACCGATGGTGCTCTGCTGAACATTATGAACACCACGCCAGACGGCGACTATCAGACATACAAGGCTGAGAACGGTGCGTTCGTTCGAAATCACTTCTTCGGTAAAGATGAGCGCGCACTCGAACTCGTCAAGGATTATTCAGATGAAGAGGTCTGGGGTCTGCGACGTGGTGGTCACGACTACCGCAAGGTGTACTCGGCATATAAGGCAGCTCTCGAACACAAGGGTCGCCCCACCGTCATTCTCGCGAAGACAATCAAGGGTTACGGACTAGGCCCACACTTTGAGGGTCGAAACGCAACTCACCAGATGAAGAAGATGACGCTCGAAGACTTGAAGCTCTTCCGCGACACGATGCACATTCCTATTAGTGATGCGCAACTCGAAGAGAACCCATACTTGCCTCCCTACTACCATCCGGGCAAGGATGACGAGGCGATTAAGTACATGGAGCAGCGACGTCAAGAACTTGGGGGCTACCTCCCAGAGCGCCGCACAAAGCATGTTGCTCTCGACCTTCCTGAAGACAAGAGCTACGCAATTGCTGCCAAGGGAACGGGACAGCAAGAGGCCGCGACAACGATGGTCTTCGTTCGTTTACTCAAAGACCTCATGCGGGACAAGGGTATGGGCCACCGCATCGTGCCAATCATCCCCGATGAGGCACGTACGTTCGGGATGGACTCGTACTTCCCGACATCCAAGATTTACAATCCGAATGGACAGAATTACACCTCAGTTGACCGTGAGCTTCTGCTTGCTTACAAGGAAAGCCCTCAAGGCGTTCTGTTGCACGTCGGCATTAACGAAGCCGGCGCGGCAGCCGCATTCACTAATGTTGGCACCTCATACGCAACGCATGGTGAACCACTTATCCCTATCTACATCTTCTACTCGATGTTTGGATTCCAGCGCACGGGAGATGCGATCTGGGCGGCTGGCGATCAGATGGCCCGTGGTTTCATGATCGGCGCAACTGCTGGGCGTACGACGCTTACCGGCGAGGGTCTGCAACACGCTGACGGTCACTCGCTGTTGCTCGCATCGACGAACCCGGCGGTCGTGTCCTACGATCCGGCATACGGGTATGAAATCGGGCACATCGTGAAGTCGGGCCTCGAGCGGATGTACGGTGGTGAACACGAGGACCCGAACGTTATGTACTACCTCACCGTGTACAACGAGCCAATGTTGCACCCGGCAGAGCCCGAGGGCACTGATGTTGAGGGCATTGTTCGAGGCATCCATCGCGTGAGCGAAGCCAAGTCGGGCACGCATCGGGCTCAGATTCTTGCATCAGGTGTTGCCGTGCCGTGGTCGATAGAGGCCCAAGATCTTCTCGCAAAGGACTGGGACGTTGCCGCTGACGTGTGGAGTGTCACCAGCTGGTCCGAGCTCCATCGCGATGGTGTTGCAGTTGACCAACACAACTTTGAGAACTTCGGTGGCGAGCAGCGCACCGCGTACCTCACTGAGAAGCTTTCAAACGCTGAGGGCCCGAAGGTTGCAGTCAGCGACTGGTCGAAAGACGTTCCCGAGCAGATTCGGCCATACGTACCGGGAGACTACTCTGTGCTCGGCGCAAACGGCTTCGGTTTCTCCGACACCCGAGCTGCTGCCCGCCGCCACTTCCACATTGACCGCGAGTCAGTTGTAGTCAAGGTACTGCAGCGGCTCGCACTCGAGGGCAAGATCGACGCAAGCATTCCTGTGGAGGCTGCAAAGAAGTACCGTCTCGACGATGTGCTCGCTGGTACCACCGGCGGCGCTGGCGGGGATGCGTAGTCAGGCGCTCATGACAACGGGAACAAAAGAGCAGGAACTCGCGTGGCTGCGAACAATCGCTGGTGAACTCGCAACGCAAACTGTAACGAGACTTGAAGACACACTCCCCTGGTACGGGAGCATGCCGCCAAGCCGCAGGTCAGCTGTTGGTTTGGTCGCGCAAACTGGCATCAGCTCGTTCATCCAGTGGTATGAAGACCCAACTTCAACACCCTGGATTGCATCTGATGTGTTCAGTTCTGCACCCCGAGAACTCTTACGTTCAATCAGTCTGCAGGAAACACTTCAACTCATTCGTGTAGTCGTGACTGTGGTAGAAGACAGAGTCACCCCGCGTAGTGAAGCACTGCGGGAGGCAGTGCTTCACTACTCACGTGATGTAGCCTTCGCTGCAGCAGATGTGTATGCGCGGCAAGCCGAAGCCCGAGGCCTCTGGGACGCGCGACTTGAGGCCCTCGTGGTGGACTCGATTCTCACCGGTGAGTCTGACGACGAGCTGCCGAGCCGCATCGCAGCCCTCGGGTGGCATGGAGAGGGCGAAGCAGCTGTACTTGTTGGCAGTGCAGAGCGCAGTGTCGATGTGGATCAGTTGCGCCGCACCGCGCGCCACGCCGGCGCCGATGTATTAATTGGTTTGCAAGGCACACGACTCGTGTTGGTGCTTGGGCGAATGGTTCCTCAGCCTCACGATGCCGAAAAACTGCCCGCAGCAGAAGAGCCCCTGCTGTCGTTCCTCGATATCGCAACACGCCTAAGTGAAGGATTCGGTGACGGACCGCTAGTTCTCGGACCGACGGTTGACACCCTCATTGAAGCATCTCGAAGCGCACGAGCAGCGCTTGCTGGCGTCGCAGTTGCGAGGTCATGGCGCCACGCACCTCGCCCCGTGCTTGCAGATGACTTACTTCCAGAGCGCGCCCTCGCGGGTGATGGGTTGGCACGGCGCACGCTCATCGAGCAGATTTATGAGCCACTGCTGGCCCACTCAAGTGAACTCATGGAAACACTGTGGTGTTACCTCGACAACGGTCGCTCACTTGAAGGAACCGCGCGTGAATTGTTTGTACACCCAAACACTGTGCGGTATCGCCTGAAGAAGGTTTCAGAAGTCATTGGCTGGAACGCAACGGGAGCGCGCGAATCTCTCATCTTGCAGTCAGCGCTCATCGCGGGCTCTATCGCTCAGCAGGGCAATCGGCGAGGGAACCGACGGCAATCCTAGCCATAACCTACAAGGATTTATCAAATTTGTGGTCGAGTCTATGCAGTCTTAGGCTGGCCGATCTGAGAAACTATTAGACGTGATTGTTATCGCCTGCCCAGGACAGGGCTCACAGACTCCAGGCTTTCTTGCTGATTGGATTGAAGACGATGCTGCGCGATCCTTTTTAGGTACCGCCTCGGAAGCCTCCGGCGTAGACCTCGTTATGCATGGCACAGTCAGTGATGCTGACACCATTCGCGCAACCGAGACCGCTCAACCTCTTATTGTTGCTGCATCAATTCTTACCTGGCGTGCTCTTGCATCCAGGGTTGACCTTACAGATGTGGGAGTCGCCGGACATTCAGTTGGCGAGTTCGCCGCCGCCGCCGCTGCCGAAGTGTTCAGCGAAGTTGATGCCGTTCGACTTGTCGGTGTACGTGGCCGCGCTATGGCAGAGGCTGCGGCAGTTGAGAAGACGGGAATGTCAGCCGTCGTCGGCGGCGTTGAAGAAGACGTTCTGGCAGCTATCGAAGCAGCGGGCCTGACTGCCGCAAACCGCAACGGAGGCGGGCAAATTGTGGCGGCGGGAGCATTCGACGGTCTTGCCACCCTTGCCGAGAGTGCACCGCGCGGTGCTCGCGTCATCCCACTCCAGGTTGCTGGAGCTTTCCATACGACCTACATGGCGAGTGCAGTTCCGGTGCTCGCTGAAGCCGCCGCGGCGACTAATGTCTCCGACCCGTCCCATAGTCTTTGGAGCAATGCAGACGGTGGGCTGGTGACGAGTGGTTCGGCATTCCGCGACTCACTTGTCTCGCAAATTGCACACCCGGTGCGGTGGGACTCATGCATGGAGTCGTTTACCGCTGCGGGAATCACTGGGCTTATCGAGCTTGCACCCGCGGGCGCACTCACAGGCATTGCGAAGCGTGGCCTCAAAGGCATTCCCTCTGTTGCAGTGAAGTCACCAGCAGACCTCGACGCGGCCGTTCAACTTATCGCCGACGCGGCGTAACCGAAAGGAACGAATCTTGGCATCTCTCGTACAGCCAACTGGTCCGGCACACACACGCATCCTTTCGGTTGGCGCCGCTCGCGGCGACCTCGATGTTCCGAACGATGATCTCGTTGGTCCGATCGACTCATCAGATGAGTGGATCCGCCAACGCACTGGAATCATTCAGCGCAAGCGCGCGAGTGCCGACATCCTTGCGGTCGACCTCGCGGTTGATGCCGGCGAGGAAGCCATCACGAAATCAGGACTTGATAGATCCGAAATCGATGGCGTAATCATTTCAACTATTTCCAACACGGCGATCACCCCGTCAATGGCGGCGCTGGCCGCTCATCGTTTGGGGCTCACCCCAGCCGCTGCATTCGATATTTCTGCAGCCTGCGCGGGATATGTGTATGGGGTTGGGCAAGCCGATGCGCTTGTTCGCTCAGGTACATGCAAGAACGTTCTTGTTATCGGCGCTGAGAAGCTCTCAGATGTCGTGTCCCCCACCGATCGTTCGATTTCGTTCCTTCTCGCGGACGGCGCGGGTGCGGTCATTGTTGGCCCGAGTGATCACACTGGTATCGGCCCGACAGTTTGGGGTTCCGATGGTGAAAAGTGGGAAACCATCGGCATGACCTCGTCGTTCCAGCAGTACCGGAACGGTGGCGGACTCGTCGAGTGGCCGACACTGCGTCAAGACGGCCAGAGTGTGTTTCGCTGGGCGGTTTGGGAGATGGCAAAGGTTGCACGCCATACCCTCGAGGTCTCGGGTATTGAACCGGGTGATCTCGGAGCATTCATTCCGCACCAGGCAAACATGCGAATTATTGACGAGTTCGCAAAGCAGTTGAAGCTGCCCGAGAGTGTAGCAATCGCTCGCGATATCGAAATGCAGGGCAACACTTCGGCTGCGTCCATTCCACTCGCAATGCACACGCTGCTGCAAGAGCAACCAGAACTCTCTGGCAAACTCGCACTGACGATTGGCTTCGGTGCGGGTCTCGTGTACGGAGCGCAGGTCGTCGAGCTTCCCTAGCCCACCACCCTCGCGTTTCCCGCGCGCCGGTAAGTCGGGCAAAGGAATGTGCGAGAAAATATCCCACATACGTTTCATCTCAAGTCCAATCAAATAAGGAGAAACACATGGCATTCAGCAATGAAGAGGTACTTGCAGGTCTTGCAGAACTCATCAACGATGAGACTGGAATCGCTGCAGACGTTGTCGCAGCAGACAAGTCGTTCACCGATGACCTCGATATCGACTCAATCTCGATGATGACCATTGTCGTTAACGCAGAAGAGAAGTTTGACGTCAAGATCCCCGATGAGGAAGTCAAGAACCTCAAGACCGTTGGTGACGCAGTAGATTTCATTGTTAAGGCTCAGGCCTAACAACAACAGTCGCGGCTGGGAGGGGCGCGTGAGACATCGCATGTGCGCGCCCCACCCCAACGCCGCCTAATTTCCCAAAGTTTTGCCGGATTTACCGGTTCCACCTCCTCACACTCGCGGAGAGCACACAACATGAGCAAGAAGATCGTAGTCACCGGCATCGGGGCCAGTTCACCGCTTGGCGGCACAGCACCCGAGAGCTGGGAGTCCCTCCTCGCTGGTGAGTCGGGCGTTCGCACCCTGGAGCAGGAATGGGTAGCGCAGTATGAACTCCCTGTCACTTTCGCGGGTCAAGCGCGAGTTCACCCATCAGAAGTGCTAGATCGCCCGATAGCGAAACGCTTAGACCCGTCGAGCCAGTTCGCACTCATCGCAGCGAAGGAAGCATTTGAAGACGCCGGCACACCGAACGTTCACGCCGAGCGACTCGGCGTTGACTGGGCAACTGGCATCGGCGGCGTGTGGTCGCTTCTCGATGCTTGGGACACACTGCGCGAAAAGGGGCCTCGCAGAGTCATGCCGCTCACCGTCCCCATGCTTATGCCGAATGCCCCTTCCGCGGCCGTATCCATGCATTTCGAGGCACGAGCATACGCACGCACCGTTGCGTCGGCGTGTGCCTCAAGCACAGAATCAATTGCGAACGCATATGAGCACCTACAGCTCGGTCTGGCTGACGTTGTAATCGCTGGCGGATCAGAGGCTGCGATCCACCCCGTTACGATCGCTTCGTTCGCGGCGATGCAAGCTCTGTCGAAGCGCAACGACTCCCCCGAAACAGCGTCGCGTCCGTACAACATCGATCGCGATGGGTTCGTTATGGGCGAGGGTGCGGCTGCGCTCGTACTCGAAACTGAAGAGCACGCTTTGGCTCGTGGTGCCAAGATTTACGCAGAAATCGCAGGCGGTGGTGTCACTGCTGACTCGTACCACATCACGGCTAATGACCCAGAGGGTCACGGGGCAATACGTGCAATGAAGCTGGCTCTTTCACAGGCCGGTGCACGACCAGAGGAAGTGACGCATATCAATGCTCACGCAACCTCGACTCCTGTCGGTGACATCAACGAGTACACCGCATTGCTCGGAGTATTCGGTGATCGAGCTCGTGAAATTCCAGTTTCTGCAACGAAGGCTGCCACTGGTCACCTGCTCGGTGGCACAGGTGCACTTGAGGCGATGTTCTCAATTCTCGCCGTACACAATCGCACAGCTCCCCCAACTATCAACCTCGTAAATCGAGATCCGGAGATTCCACTCCAAGTCTCGAGCGATCCACAGCCCCTCGGCGATGGCCCACAGCTGGCAATCTCGAACTCGTTTGGTTTTGGTGGCCATAACGCAGTGATCGCAGTACGTTCCTACGACTCGTAAGATTTCACGGACCGGACTAAGGTTCACAACAAAGGGGCCGCGTACCCACCAGATGGTGAGGACGCGGCCCCTTTGTTGTATAGACGAACCTGCAGGTCTACTTTGCGTAGTGGGAATTCAGGAACCAACGATCCTTGTCAAATAGTTGCGCAGCGGCAATGACGAGATCCTGGCTCACAGGATCAATTCGCTCAAGTCCGTCGACTGCACTGTAGAGCGCGTCGAGCGTTGCATCGAGCTGCGCGATCATCTCACGAACCGTCACCTCAGCCTGCTGAAAGCCGACCAGCATTGCAGGGTTGCCCGACTTCTCGGCAACCGTGTTGATTCGTGCGTCAACTGCGAGCCCTAGGGCTACGAGTCGCTCAGCAATCGTGTCCGCGTTGTCTTGGGCATGAGCAATAATCTCATCGAGAAATTCGTGTACAGACACGAAGTTTTCACCGCGAACATGCCAATGGGCTTGCTTGCCGTTTACTCCGAGGGCAATGAGGTTGTGAAGCACTGGCGTGAGGTGTTTCGCAACACCTGCAAGTCGTGCGTCATCGTCTCGAAGTGTAGTCGAGTGCTTTTCTAGATAGGCCATAGTTTCCCTCCATCTACACGATTGAGCGGTTCATTTTGTTCCGCCTTACTAGTTAACGATACGCGTTAGAGTTTTCAGCGCAAGCAAGGAAAGGCTCGCCTTAACAGGGTTTTCTAGTCATCTTCGCCCGCAATAACCTGGATCCCCGTCACCTCGCCGTGTCGCATGCGGCAGCTTCCTGGTGGTGCGATGTCGGGGAAAGCTGCGTACGATCCACTCACTGTGGGGGCAACCTCTTCACCGCGCTCACGCGCTGCGCGCTCAAGAATCATGTCAACAAGACCCGAAATAAAAACCTTGCGCACACCTACCGTGTCAGCTCGCACCGCCTGAACCCCCTGTTCACCCGCGGTCTCGAGTGCCTCAATATCGAGATCGAATGCAACCTCCATATGGTCGGAAATGAAACCGATTGGAGCAATAATGATGCGTCGAACGCCCTGGGAAGCGAGTGCTTCAATGTGATCGTTCACATCGGGTTCCAGCCAGGGCACGCGGGGGTCTCCGGAGCGTGAGCAATATGCCAACGAAGAGTCGAACGAAACCGAGTGTCTCGTCTCGAGCTCACTGTTGATCGTTGCCATAACGTCGAGGTGCTGTTCGCGATACCCGGGACCAGTGACAGCCGATGCTTCTTGCATCGTGTCAGGAATTGAGTGAGTGACGTACACAATATGTACGTCTTGGAGGCCACCGTCGATTCGTGAGGCTGCTTCTCCAATCGCGTCCGCGTTCGCGAGCGCGAACCCGGGATCATTAAAGAATGGCCGCAGAATATCGATGCTCGGGGCAGCTGACCCGAGAACGTTGACGGCTTCGGCCAAGTGTTCGCGGTACTGACGACTGCCGGAGTAAGAGGCGTACGCGCTCGTGACGAGCGTAAGCACACGCTGAGTGCCAAATGCGGCCGCATCGCGCAATGTGTCGGTTGTGTACGGGTGCCAGTTACGGTTTCCCCAAATCACTGGGAGATTCACGCCTCGGTCGCTGAGTTCTTCTTGTAGTGCCTCAACGAGCTGCAGGTTCTGTTCGTTGATTGGACTCTTTCCGCCAAAGCGGTAGTAGTGCTCCCCAACCTCAACCAGACGTTCCTCGGGGATGTTTTTGCCGCGGGTGACATTGCGCAAAAACGGAACGACATCTTCTGACTGGTTCGGGCCACCAAATGAGCACACCAGGAGCGCGTCGTACGGGAGCGAGTCTGAGTTTGATGCTGTTGTCATCGAAGTGGATTTGCTCATGACTTGCACCGTATCATCAGGTTTCCTGTAGATCTGATGTATAACATCTGATTTAGTGAAATTGGGCTCGTCGATCCCGCAACAACCTGCCTCCCCTTCGCGCGTTGGAGGAGTTTCGTAGCGTTCTCACCGATATAGTTAGGTCTAGCTCACTTACATACGAGGTCATTCATGGCAGGCTCTACCCGCGGCTCCCAAAAGGTGCGCGATACTATCGATTTCTTGCGCGCCAAAATCACCGCTGGCGATTGGGAAGTGGGAAGCCTCATTCCAAAAGAACCCGAACTCGTAGAACTCATCGGAGTGGGTCGCTCCACGGTTCGCGAGTCAGTACGGTCCCTCGCTGCGTTCGGGATGCTCGAGAGCGTTCCGGGTGTTGGCACATTCGTACGGTCCCGAACGCCGGTGAGTTCGATCATCTCCGAGTTTCTTGCTGACCAAGATCTCGAGGAAGTGCTGGTGTATCGTCGTTCGCTTGAAATTGAAGCGAGCCAGCACGCGGCCGTGAATCGCACTGACGAGCAGCTGGCAGCGCTAAAACGAGCACTTCAGGCATCGGTCACTGCGGGAACACAAACGCATGACACCTGCAACAGAAGCACTACGCCTGAATCTTTCCACCGGCTCATTGTTGAGGCAAGTGGTAGCAAGCTCCTCCTCGACCTATACCTCGGCGTCATGTCTGTGCTCGAACGCGCTGGAGCAGAGAACAGAGTGTTTCTCGGCACCACGATTGAGACCATGCACTCAGATCATAGGGCTCTCGTCGAGGCAATCGAGGCACGAGATGTTCGGCATGCCGCGCACACCATGGCGCTCCATGTGGATCGGGATCTCGGTCTGCATACTGACATGCTCGAACTCAACACCCAGACCGAACGGGCCACCTCACTGATTGAGGCCGGCTATGATCCCGATCGCACGATCGCGGGTTCGTAATCACTCGATAAATATCGCGAGTTCTGGCAGGGTGAACATATGAGCAAAGAACCTCTTCCACTGACCGGAAATTTAGCTCGAGCCGCCCGAGCACTCGTTGGAGTATCGGCGGCTGACGCTGCCGAAGCGGCAGGTCTGACACGTCGTCAGCTGCGCAACTTTGAGAAGAGTCTGTTCCCGCTGACAATAGATCAACGTATTGAACTTCGGAGTGCGCTCGAGCGTCTCGGAGCACACTTCGTTTCCGACGGTAACGGTGGTCGGGGTCACGGCGTTCGGCTCAAGTTTTCGGCGTCAAAGACTGAACGAGTGGAGTCGTGGGAGGCTGAGGGCGGCCTCGCCGCAGATGACGATGTATAGCTCGCTTCAGTGCAGCGCAACTGAGGCACCTTGCGGATGAGTAGGGCGTGTGGGACTTGAACCCACGACCGAAGGATTATGAGTCCTTTGCTCTAACCAACTGAGCTAACGCCCCGTAAGACAACCTCACCAGTCTATCCAAAACCGACGTAGTTTTTTCGAATTTCCGAGCATCATCACATTAAGATCACGGTTCGTGTCTCGCTCCGAAAGGGGAGGTAGTGTGGCCGTCAGGGCTGCCGACAACGGCGTCGCCAGTCCTCTCAATTTCGACACAAGCTTCGTCCATACAATGAACAGTGTGGATCGATCTTTCTTTCATGCTCAAGCGTTAGAAGTTGCCCCACGACTGCTTGGTGCAACTCTCGCGCTTGCGGGCGAAGATGGCTCGGTGAGTATTCGCATTACTGAAGTGGAGGCGTATCACGGTGCCGGTACGACGGGACCATACGATGCTGGTTCACACGCACGAGATCGTCGCACCGACCGCAACGCAGCCATGTTCGGCCCGCCCGGCCACGCATATGTCTACTTCACCTATGGCATGCACTACGCGTTGAATCTGGTGTGCTCCCCAGAGGGAATCGCCTCGGGGGTGTTATTGCGAGCCGGTGACATCGTAAGCGGACACGAACTCGCCCGCTCGAGACGTGAAGCCAAGCGCTCAGAGGCCTCTTCTCCTCCACGGTCGGGTATTTCAGACACTGCGATCGCACGAGGCCCGGGCAACCTGGCAGCTGCACTAGGGATCACTCGCGAACGCTACAACACGCTCGATCTACTGGCCGCGCCATTCTCCCTCTCACTTGCCTCGGAGCCGGTGCCTAAGATCGCTCGAGGCCCTCGTGTGGGGGTTTCCGGCGAGGCTGGCGGATCAGCGTTCCCGTGGCGCTTCTGGATCCCGGGGGCTAAAAGCGTCTCTGCTTACCGACCGGGCAAGCAAGTACCGTTGACGTGATTACCTCGGGTTAGTCGTCAGGCTGAAGCGGAGTTACGACGGGCAAGCTGCCAGTGTGATCCAACACTGACTTGCCGGTCTGTGGATGGAACTTCGAAATTCCCATCACACCAATAACTGCGGTGACACCGGTGATAACGAAAGTGACCGCAACCCACGCGGGAGCGTTCGAGGCCTCCCCCAGTATGAGGATTCCGATGAGCACTGCGACCATCGGATCTATAACGGTGAGTCCGGCCACCACAAGATCTGGCGGACCCGATGAGTAGGCGTTCTGCACGAAGAGCATGCCGAGCAGAGCTCCTGCGATTAGTGCGACAGCACACGCCCACGTGTGCCATTCGAAGTCACCCTGCTGAAATCTGCTGATGAGCACTTTGGCGAGGGTCGCAACAAAGCCATACAGCACTCCTGCACCAACGATGTATATCAGTGCCACCCCACGCTTACGGAAGAGTGCGAATAGCGTAAGCGCAACCAAAAATACGGCCCCAAACGCAATGAGTACAGTGACGAGTTTCTCGTCGGTGATCCGCTGATCAGTCACGTTCGTCGCCGCGACAAACACAAAAATCGCAATGCTCACAACAGCGAGCGCAATTGCCCCGGTTACACGCTTTCCGAGCCGCACACCCGAAATTCTGGAGTTAAGCACCGATGTAATGACCAACCCAACGACACCAATAGGTTGAACAAGCGTGATGGGCGACAGCGAGAGTGAGCCAAGCTGAAAGACCACTGCAAGCCCTAAGAGGAGCGTACCCACGATCCACGATGGCCTGCGAAAGAGACTGAGCATGTGGCGGATCGACAGCCCCGCATGCGCACTTTCACCGGTGAGTCGCTCGACTTTGTTGAGGCCCCTCGATTGATACTGAGCGCCGAATGCTAGCAGCGCCGCACCGACGAGCGCGAGCGGAATTCCCCAGAACTGTCGAGGATCGAGCGAGGCTACAGCTGCCGCAGCATGGTCAACCGGGCCCCATGCCGAGGCGAACTCCGTGTACACGCTCACGCGCAAAGCTTAGCGGTCGCCCCGCATGAGTTCGACAAGGCGCTCGGCTGCATGCGCAACTTCATCGTTCACGATGATCTCATCGAATTCATCAGCTGACGCAAGTTCAACCTTTGCTGTCTGCAAACGTCGCTCCCGCTCCTCCTCGCCCTCGGTCCCCCGGCCAACGAGTCTGCGCACGAGCTCATCCCAACTCGGTGGGGCAAGAAATACGAGCCTGGCATCGGGCATGCTCTGTCGAACCTGACGCGCACCCTGAAGATCTATTTCCAAGAGCACGCGCTCGCCTCTTGCGCTCGCGTCTAGCACGGGCCCCTTCGGGGTGCCGTAACGGAATTTGTTGTGAACAGTTGCCCACTCTAAGAGCTCGTCTTGCGCAAGCAGACGGTCGAACCCCTCGTCATTTACAAAGAAGTAATGCACACCCTCGATTTCGCCGGGACGCGGCGAGCGGGTCGTTGCCGACACCGAGAGGCTGACCTCTGGATAGTGTTCACGGACATACGCCGCGACAGTGCCCTTACCAACGGCTGTGGGGCCGGCAAGTACGGTGAGTGGTGGTCGTTCGCCAAGCGCAGCAGCGCCTGAGCGCTCACGCACGAACTGTTCGAGGCGCTCCCGCTGCAATGTTCCGAGCCCACCGAGGCGCTTGCGCTCAGAGATTTGCAGCTCCTCACGAATTCGATCGGCTTTTACGGCCCCGATCGATGGAAACGAAAGCAGGAAATCGGTAATCCGCAGTGTGGCGGCAGCATGCCCTGGGACCCTGGAATATTCGAGCGCACGAAGTGGGGAGATCTCCCCTTCTCGCAACTTTCGTTTGAGTTCGGCCCGAGCCTGCCTGGCGGCAACCGCAGCACGGTTTGCCGCCTTTCTATCTACCTCGGGCATCGCTCCCTGCTGCATTGCTATCGTGTCTCCTCGAGCGCCTGGGTGATGAGGTTTGCGCGGTGCTGAATCCGCGCGGCGAGGTGTTCGCCTCCACCTGCAAGGATACTTCGGGATTCACTCGCAAGCACTGCATCGCCGATTCCGCCGTATATCTTGGCAATGTCCTCAACGCGAGCACCCTGATGCCCGAAGCCCGGGGCCAGCACAGGTAGCGAAGGTTCGACACGCCTGGACACATCAATTCCAAATTCTTGAAGATTCAGCGTGGCTCCAAGTACCACCCCGATAGATCCCACGCTGTCGCTGCCGTGCTCACGGGCGTTCCAAGCGTTCGCGTGCGACACCATCGTCTGAGCAAGCGTCACACCCTGCTCAGATGTTGCTGTTTGCACAGGCCGAGCCTCTGGATTCGAGGTTGCGGCGAGCACGAACATTCCTTTGCCGTGCTCTCGCACGAATGGGAAGGCGCCCTTGAGCGTTTCAAAACCCATGTAGGGCGCGACCGTCATCGCGTCAACTTCGAGCGGTGAACCCGGAGCGAGCCAGGCCTCTGCGTACGCTGAGAATGTGCTTCCGATGTCGCCGCGCTTCACGTCGCCGATCACGAGCACCTCGGCAGCTCGGGCATCGGCAAGCACGCGCTCAAGCGCCACAAACCCAGCCGATCCAAAGCGTTCGAAAAATGAAATCTGTGGCTTGACACACGCGGCGACGCCAACGGCGGCTGCCACGACCTCGCGCCCCATGCGCTCGGCACCGTCAGCCGAGTCCTCGAGTCCCCAATCGACGAGCAGTTCGCGATGTGGATCAATACCCGCGCACAGGTGCCGGCCGGCAGCAAATTCTGCTGCCAGCCGAGCACCGAAGCTCTGAGCGCTCACTTCATCTGCCGACACGTCGCTCCTAAACTGCCGCCGATAGGGCAGCCTGTCGATCTGCCTCATACTCTTGAAGGGACTTCACGTCGAACCCATCACCGAGTGCCGAGAGTGCACCGACAGCCGCCGCGAGTTCAGAAATCGTCGTGAAGATCGGCTTGTCCGCAGCAACGGAAGCAGCGCGAATCTCGTATCCGTCGGCGCGAGCCGAACTGCCAGAAGGCGTGTTGACCACCATGTCGATCTCACCCCGATTGATCAGATCCACAATGGTGTCGCCCTCGTCGCGCTTCGAATGCTTGCGAACAGTCTCAGACTCGATACCGTTGCGCGCTAGCACGACCTGGGTTCCTTGCGTCGCAAGAATGCGGTACCCAAGCTCTTGGAGCCTCAGTGCCGGGAGCACGACGGCACGCTTGTCCCGATCCGCCACTGAGAGGAATACCGTACCCGAAGTGGGAAGCGAGCTACCAGCGCCCGCTTGGCTCTTCGCGAATGCAGTTGGGAAGTCGCGGTCCATGCCCATGACCTCACCCGTAGAGCGCATCTCAGGCCCGAGCAATGAGTCCACAACCAGGCCCTCGTGGGTGCGGAAACGCTTAAACGGAAGCACCGCCTCCTTCACGGCGATTGGGGCATCGATTGGTGTTCGAGAGCCATCGCGCTCGGGCAAGAAGCCTGATTCAATGAGATCCTGAATCGAGTCACCAACCATAATGCGAGAAGCGGCCTTTGCGAGCGGAATGCCCAGAGCCTTCGACACAAATGGCACAGTACGAGACGCGCGAGGGTTAGCCTCGAGCACGTAGAGAACGCCCTGACCGATCGCAAACTGCACGTTCAACAGCCCGCGTACACCGATGCCCTCGGCGATTCCCCGCGTTGCTTCACGAACCTGAGCAATCTGATCGTGACCAAGCGTTACCGGCGGCAACGTGCAGCTCGAGTCGCCCGAGTGCACACCGGCTTCCTCAATGTGCTCCATGATTCCGCCCACGTACAGTTGCTCACCGTCGTAGAGCGCGTCAACATCAATCTCGATTGCGTCGTCAAGGAACCGATCCACGAGGAGTGGATGGCCAGGCCCAACCAGCGCGTGACCTTCGATGCGCCCGAAGTAGCCGCGCAGCGATTCGGTATCGTACACAATCTCCATACCGCGGCCCCCGAGCACGAAGCTCGGGCGAACGAGAACGGGGTAGCCGATTTCTTCGGCGATGCGTACTGCACCCTCTTCGTCGATTGCTGTCCCATTGCGAGGAGCAAGAAGGTTTGCCTGCTCGAGGATGCTCGAGAACGCTCCACGCTCCTCGGCGAGGTCAATCGCTTCCGGCGAAGTTCCGAGAATTGGAATTCCCGCGTCCTTCAGCGGCTGAGCGAGTCCGAGCGCCGTCTGACCTCCGAGCTGAACCACTACACCGAGCAGCTCTCCGCTCGCCTGCTCTGCGTGGATCACTTCGAGCACATCCTCCAGCGTGAGCGGCTCGAAGTAGAGCCGATCGCTCGTGTCATAGTCGGTCGACACAGTCTCTGGGTTGCAGTTGATCATGATCGTTTCGTAGCCAGCGTCTGACAGCGCAAACGATGAGTGCACGCATGAGTAGTCAAACTCGACGCCCTGCCCAATGCGGTTCGGGCCAGATCCCAGGATTACGACCTTCTTGCGATCACTCGGCTCGACTTCGGTTTCGAAATCATACGAGGAGTAGTGGTACGGCGTGAGCGCGGGAAATTCTCCCGCACAGGTATCAACCGTCTTGAAAACAGGGCGCAGACCAAGTCCGTGCCGCAGTCCACGAATTTCCGACTCAGAAACTCCGCGAATGCCTGCAATCTGAACGTCTGAGAACCCGTGATCCTTTGCCTCGCGCAGCACATCAAGTGTGAGTTGCGGTGCGGTCTTCACGCGATCGGCGACCTCATTGATGAGCACGATCTGGTCAAGGAACCACGGATCAATCGAGGTAGCGTCGAAGACCTGCTCAATCGTTGCGCCCAAGCGAAGAGCTTGCTGGATATCAACAATGCGACCATCGGTCGGGCGAACCATCGAGGTCAGCAACTCATCGACCGTACGCGATTCCTCACCCCAGTGGAACGAGGTACCCCGCTTCTCTAGTGAACGAAGCGATTTCTGCAAAGCGGTGGTGAAGTTTCGGCCAATAGCCATTGCCTCCCCCACAGACTTCATAGTTGTCGTCAATGTGTCGTCGGCTGCGGGGAACTTCTCAAACGCGAATCGAGGTGCCTTCACGACGACGTAATCAATCGTCGGCTCGAAGCTCGCCGGGGTCTTCTGCGTAATATCATTCGGGATCTCGTCGAGACGGTATCCAAGCGCAAGCTTTGCCGCGATCTTTGCAATAGGAAAGCCGGTGGCCTTCGATGCGAGCGCCGACGAACGTGAAACACGCGGGTTCATCTCAATGACGATGACGCGCCCAGTCTTGGGATCGACAGCGAACTGAATATTGCAGCCACCAGTGTCTACACCAACGCGACGGATGATGTCGATGGAGATATCGCGAAGCTTCTGATACTCGTTATCGGTGAGGGTAAGGGCAGGCGCGACAGTAATCGAATCGCCGGTATGCACACCGACCGCGTCGACGTTCTCAATCGAACACACAACAACGGTGTTATCCGAAGTGTCGCGCATGAGTTCGAGCTCGTATTCCTTCCACCCAAGGATCGACTCCTCAAGCAGCACTTCGCTCGTCGGCGAGTAGTGCAGGCCGTCGCCCGCAATACGCACGAGATCTTCTTCGGTGTAGGCAAAGCCCGAACCTAGGCCGCCCATTGTGAAGGAGGGACGTACGACGAGCGGATAGCCGAGATCCTTCGCGAATTCTTTCGCCTCGTCGAGCGTGTGTGCGATGAACGAGCGAGCGACATCTGCGCCCGACTCGATGACGAGATCTTTAAATATCTGTCGGTCTTCGCCTCGCTGAATCGCTTCGACCTTTGCGCCGATGAGTTCTACGTTGTGCTTCTCGAGTATGCCGAGCTCGTGCAGTTCCATCGCAGCATTGAGCGCTGTCTGGCCGCCCAGAGTCGGCAGGATTGCATCAGGCTTTTCCTTGATGATGATCGATTCGATGACCTCTGCGGTGATCGGTTCGATGTACGTTGCATCGGCGAAGTCGGGGTCTGTCATGATCGTGGCGGGGTTCGAGTTAACGAGAATTACTCGGACACCCTCTGCACGGAGCACCCGGCAGGCCTGAGTACCCGAATAGTCGAACTCGCAAGCCTGACCGATGACGATTGGGCCCGAACCGATGACGAGCACGGAGTTGATGTCTTGGCGCTTCGGCATTATTTGGTCTCCTTGGTGGTGTTCGACGAGGATGCTGCACGATCTTTCACTAGCGTGCGGAATCGATCAAACAGGTAAAAAGCGTCGTGCGGTCCGGCCGCTGCTTCGGGATGGTACTGGACTGAGAACGCGGGAATATCGAGGCATTCAAGACCCTCAACTACCTCGTCGTTCAAGCTGTAGTGACTGACGCGAACTCGACCGAGTCCGGCTGGCGATTCGTGCTCGCCTTCGATCGGTAGATCCACAGCGAATCCGTGGTTTTGCGCCGTAATCTCAACGCGGCCAGTTCGCTTGTCTAGCACCGGTTGGTTGATACCTCGGTGCCCGAATGGAAGCTTGTAGGTGTTGAAGCCGAGTGCTCGGCCGAGCAGCTGGTTACCGAAGCAGATACCGAAGTACGGCAATCCGTCACGGAGCAATCCCGCGAGCACTTCGACCTGCGCGTCTGACGCGGCCGGATCTCCGGGGCCATTCGAATAGAAAATCGAATCAGGAGCGAGCTCGCGTATTTCCTCAAGGGTGGTTGACGCGGGAAGCACCGTAACGTCGAATCCATGCTCAGAGAGGTAACGCACTGTAGCTCGCTTGATCCCGAGGTCAAGCACCGCGATCGATCCGACGCGCTCAGTGCCCTCGGCGGCCGCAACCATATAGCGCTCTGGGGTCGTGACCTCATTTGAGAGGTGCTTGCCCGCCATCCCTGCTTGCTCGCGCACGAGCTGGAGTTGCTCATCTTCGCTCAGTTCAAGCTCGCTCCCAGAAAATACACCGGCCCGCATTGCACCGGCCGAGCGTATGCGCCGGGTCACGGCACGCGTGTCGATGCCTGAGATGCCTACGACACCATCATTCACGAGGTCTTCGTCAAGCGAGCGTTCTGCGCGGAAGTTCGAAACCCGACGTGCCGGGTCGCGCACAATAAATCCAGCGACCCAAATCTTGCGTGACTCCATGTCGGTGTCGTTGGCGCCAGTGTTGCCAATGTGGGGAGCAGTCATGAGAACTATTTGCCCGGCATACGAAGGATCGGTAAGGGTCTCTTGGTAGCCAGTCATGCCGGTCGAGAACACGATCTCTCCGAGCGATCGGCCGGTGGCTCCGTATGCCCGCCCCTCGTAACGGGTTCCATCTTCGAGTACAAGTACTGCGGCACCCTCTGGAAGTGCACTCGCGGGCGGCGCTGTCACTTCATTCGTCGTATTCGTCACGCGTCGTCCTCCTGGGTGATGCTGGTTGATGTCGGTAAATCTGTGTGGTGGATCGGGTTCATTTCCGAGATTGCTGCCGCGAATCGTCGTTGTTCGGCCGGGGTATCAAATCTGAAACCGGATTCGAGGGCTCGAGTGTCAGAGCCGGCTTGGAGTGCCTCCCACTGAAGCAGGGAGATTCCATCACGCTCGACGACCTTTCCGATACGGCCTCGAGCAGTGTCGGTGCCACGAACTCGATCCGCTGAAATCTCAATTCGCGGCTCACCGGTGACCTGAATCGCGACGCCCTCGCGGTGTACGGCAACATCTGCCCAGCCCTTGTAGCTCAGCCCGGGTACTGCGACGCGCACGAAGGGTTCTCCCACGGGAGTGGTCGAGACGTAACTCACATGAGCAAATGTTGCGATCGGCTGATCCGCAAGCCCAATCGATGCTGGGCTGAGCGATGCGTCTCGTCGCTTTCGCGCACGCCAGGCAATCGCCATGAACGTGAAGATTGCCGCGGCTATTGCAATCCAAATGAGTAAGAATGTGATTCGATTCATTGCGACACCTCGCTTGCTTTCTGCGCCACTGTTTCTGGCTCAGTGAGTTGCCCGTCGTCGAGTGTGAGGTATCCGTGGCGGATCGTGTGGGTGACGCGGCCAGGAAGCTCCATTCCGAGAAATGGTGAGTTGGTGCTCTTACCCTTAAGGTGGCCAAGGGAGAACTCGCTTGAGCCATTGGGATCTACGAGCACGATGTCAGCGCGCTGCCCGACTTCGAGCGCGCTCGGATGTTCGCCTTCTGCGCCGACCGAGAGACCGCCAATTTCAGCCGGCTTTTGCGAGAGCAGCGTTTCGAGCTCTGCCCAGCTCACGTACCCTTGCTGCACGAGTGTGGAAAGCGCGATTGAGAACGCAGACTCAAGCCCGACCATGCCGAAGGCCGCGGAGTCCCATTCGCATTCCTTCGTTTCTGAGGGGTGCGGGGCGTGATCTGTTGCGATGATGTCGATCAAACCCTCGGCAACTGCCTCACGAAGCGCCTGCACGTCAGTATCGCGACGAAGCGGCGGATTCACCTTGTACCGTGCGTCGTATGTTCGCGCGAGTTCTTCGGTGAGAATGAGGTGGTGCGGGGTGACCTCGGCTGTGACCGCGATTCCCCGCGCTTTTGCCCAGCGGATCACCTCGACCGATCCAGCAGTTGACAGGTGACAAATGTGCAGCTTGGCGCCAACGTGTTCGGCAAGCAACACATCTCGAGCAATAATCGACTCCTCGGCGACCGCCGGCCATCCCTTAAGACCAAGCTCGCTCGAGACCGCGCCCTCGTTCATCTGAGCACCCTCAGTGAGCCTCGGGTCTTGTGCGTGCTGAGCGATAACTCCGTCAAACGTCTTCACGTACTCGAGCGCCCGCCGCATGAGCAGCGGATCGTGCACACACTTACCGTCATCACTGAAGACTCGAACTTCTGCGAGAGACTGAGCCATTGCACCAATCTCGCTGAGGCGCTCCCCCGCGAGTCCTTCGGTCACTGCCCCAATTGGTCGCACTGTTGCGTACCCAGCCGCATCACCGAGCGCCTTCACCTGTTCGACTACACCAGCGGTATCTTGCACCGGCAGCGTATTGGCCATAGCGAACACCGTGGTGAAGCCACCCGCAGCGGCTGCGCGAGTGCCTGTGAGCACCGTTTCGGATTGTTCAAAACCCGGCTCGCGCAGGTGCGTGTGGAGATCGACAAACCCAGTCAACGCGACGAGCCCGCTCGCGTCGATGACCCGTTCGCCCTCTAGCGGTTCGAGCTTCTCTCCACGGGCCGCAATGCGCCCGTTTTCGATGCGAATGTCTTGCTGCGGCGCTGCCGTAATCTCGGAGCCGCGCTCTACGAGATCAGCCGCTATCCGTGCGCCACGAATCAATATACGCTCAGTCATCGTTCTCTCTTTCAGCTTTCAATTCGTTCGCCGGATAGCAGTAGGTACAGTGCCGCCATTCGCACCGAGACACCGTGTGTAACTTGTTCGAGCACGGTTGATTGCGAAGAATCAGCCGCGCGTGATGAAATTTCAAGTCCTCGGTTCATGGGCCCCGGGTGCATCACGAGTGTGTCGTCGCTCAGTCCCTCGAACCTGCGGTCGTCGAGACCCCAGTTTCGCGCGTATTCACGATCGTTCGGAAAGTACGCTGCGTGCATGCGTTCAGACTGTATGCGGAGCATCATGACGACGTCGGGTTGCTCCTCACGAAGAGCGGTGTCGAGCGAATGGTGGATCGCCACGGGCCAAGATCGCACCCCGAACGGCAAGAGCGTCTCGGGCGCTACAAAGCTCACACGAGCACCGAGCGCATTGAGCAACCACAGGTTCGAACGGGCAACACGCGAGTGAGCGATATCTCCCACGATCACGACCGAGACACCATCGAGCCCCTTGCCGCGACTCCCCTCACCATGCAGTCTTCGACGAATCGTGAACGCATCAAGCAGAGCTTGGGTGGGGTGCTCGTGCGTGCCATCTCCGGCGTTCAAGACACCCGCGTCGATCCACCCACTCGAGGCCAGCCTCGCGGCCGCGCCGCTCGCAGGGTGCCGAATAATGACCCCATCTGCGCCGATTGCCTGCAGGGTTTGGGCAGTGTCTTTGAGAGACTCACCCTTAGAAACTGAGCTGCCCTTCGCACTGAAGTTGATGACGTCGGCAGAAAGACGCTTAGCGGCGGCTTCGAACGAGATCCGCGTGCGAGTCGAGTCTTCAAAAAACAGATTCACTACTGACTTGCCACGAAGTGTCGGAAGCTTTTTGACTTCGCGCTGTTGCGTCGCTGCCATGTCTTCCGCGGTATCGAGGATGAGGAGCGCCTCGTCTCGCGTAAGCGTGCGGGTGTCAATGAGATGCCTCACGAGATCGTTACCGCGTCTTCCCCATCGTGTTCTACGAGGCGCACTGAGATTCGCTCGTCGCGAGAACTCGGCAAATTCTTCCCGATAAAATCAGCGCGGATCGGCAGTTCCCGGTGACCGCGATCGATAAGAGCGGCAAGGCGCACAACCTTGGGCCTACCATGATCGCCCAAAGCGTCGAGCGCAGCCCGAACCGTGCGCCCCGAATACAACACATCGTCTACAAGCACCACAGTTGCACCGTCGATATCTTCCGGCATCTCCGTTGGCATGGGCGCGCGAGTGGGATGGTGCGCGAGGTCATCACGATACATCGTCACATCGAGACTACCTACGGGTACGTCAACGCCCTCAATGCGAGAGATATTTGCCGCTATTCGCTGGGCAAGATGGGTGCCTCGTGTTGGTATTCCAACTAAAACGAGATCTGAAACACCCTTGTTTGCCTCAATGATTTCATGTGAGATACGGGTAAGAGCCCGCGAAATCTCGGCCTGGTCGAGAACCGTTCGCGTGTTCATTCTCCGCCTCCCTTCTGCGCCTCACTGGACGCCATTAAAGAAAAGCTGCAACACGGGCAAGTCTATCGCACGTCACGCCTGCGCGTGTTCAGCGATGCGCCCCAACACTCCATTCACAAATCTGCTCGAGTCTTCAGTTGAGTACTGCTTCGCTAAACCGACGGCTTCATTAATAGCCACCGCGGCTGGCACCTCGGGGTTGTACAAAATCTCCCAAGAAGTGAGCCGCAAAATAGCGCGATCCACATTGGGCATGCGATCAATCGTCCATCCCTGCGCGTAGCTTGAAATCAACTCATCGATCTCCTCGCGGTGATCTGCGACACCATCGACGATCTCACGGGCGTATATCCACGAAGCCACGCGGTCTGGCTCGTTTAGGGCACGCCCGGCTTCGGCACTGACGATTTCAGCGAGTGTAGTTTCAAGCACATCTGCCTGAAACAGCATGTCAAGCGCGCGCTTGCGCGCCTTAGTACGTGCACTCATGAACGCTTATTCGTTGACACGGCCGAGGTAATCCCCCGTGCGAGTGTCAACCTTGACCTTGGTGCCGGTCTCGAGAAAGAGAGGAACCTGAATCTCAGCACCGGTCTCAACCGTTGCCGACTTGGTGCCACCTGTTGAGCGGTCACCCTGCAGTCCTGGCTCGGTGTATGTCACCTCAAGAACCACCGAAGCCGGCATCTCAAGGTACAGTGGCTCACCTTCGTGCAGACCAATCTGCACCTGCTGATTTTCGAGCATGTACTTGTGCGCATCGCCTACCACCGCAGCGGATACCGTGAGCTGGTCGTAATCGCTCAGATCCATAAATACGAAATCTGCACCGTCTTGGTAGAGGTACTGGAAGTCACGGCGATCAACGGTTGCCGTCTCGATCTTCGCGCCAGCGTTGTACGTCTTATCAATGATTTTGCCCGTGACAACATTCTTCTGCTTAGTGCGCACAAACGCACCACCCTTGCCAGGCTTTACGTGCTGAAACTCCAAAACGTTCCAGAGCTGACCTGCCTCCTTGATGACTGTGCCGTTCTTGATGTCGTTCGAGGTTGCCATGTTGTCATGCTCCAGTTGCTGATTCGAGGTTCGTACGCGGAACGCGCCGATCCATCTTACACCCGCCAGTTTTGCGGTGTTCGACAAAAGATTCTGAGATCGATCTTGCCAAACCTAGGCTGATCACATGCATATGCTTCCTCGCACACTTTGGCATCAGTGGTTCGTCGGAAAACGGGGCTCGAAAATCGGGTTCACTGATGTCTCACGGTCGCAGTTTCGGGTGTGGCCGACCGACATCGATATCCTCCGACACATGAACAACGGCAAGTATTTGTCCATCATGGATATTGGCCGATTCGACCTTCTGCTTCGGAACGGTGTTTTCGAACTGTTTAGGCGCGAGGGCTGGTATCCAGTGGTTGTCGGCCAGACAATCTCTTATCGGAAGTCGTTGAATCCTTGGCAGAAATTTACCGTTGAGTCGCAGATCTTAGGGTTCGACGACCAGGCTGTGTACCTTGAGCAGCGATTTGTGCGCCCTGCTCCGCGAGGGTCAGGCATCGCAGGCGAACCCGAGATTTATGCGCGCGCGATCGTACGCGGCCGAATTCTTCGCACTGGCGGAGGGGTCGTTCCAGTCGACGAGATCATCGATAAGTCGGGGGCAAACCCTGATGAACTTCGGCTTCCCCCCGAGATTCTAGAATGGGGCACCTCGACGCGGCTTCCATCTACCAGACAAGACGCCCCGAGTGTTTGGGAGAACCACTAGCTCACGGGAGTTCGAACGCCAAGGTGAGGCCCCTGATTCCCAATCTCACGCGCATTCACGCCAACTCCCCGACCCGATTCGTCGTAGAAGTGGCGAGCGGCAAATTTTCCATCGGCGAACGTTCCTTGGAGCCACGTAAAGCTCCGTCGATCCACGGGATCAGCCCCTCGAACGAGATTCATGAGCTGCAGCATGAGCATCTCTGGCAGCGTTGCGTGTGGGCCGACAGAGTAGTTCACCCCCATGCGCGCGGGCGAATCATCTCCGGGAACGAGCCTGAGTGTCCAGCCCCGCACTGAGGGCACCCGCGCTGGGGCGCTGTCGAGTGAAGCAAACGCGCCAAGAACTTCCGGAGCAAAGGTAAGTGGTGCGGTGAGCGAAAGCGTGCTCCCCTGCTGCCTCGCAACCGCACGGAATACCTCGATCCACCGATTGGCCCCGAGCCCATACGGGGCTGGCACAGCTACAAGCGAGTGATCGGATATGAGTGCGCGGGCGAGTTTCTCTCGCTGGGCACCGCTAAGCCAGAACTCTTCGGGCTCGGGCACCGTAAGCCCGGCCAACGAGGCAACGCTGCGTGCGGCGTGAAATGAATCGGCCAGCCTTGCTGCTTCGCTCTCGTGCAGACCGATAAACGCAGCCTTTCCTGCTTCTCCCTTGCGAATCTCGTTCACAGCTTCGTCGAGGGCTCGGTCGACGGATCCACTCACACCGTGATCGTCACCGAGCGCGCGGTCAAGCTCTTGCGCGAGCTCACCAAATAGCAGTCTGGCAAGCCGAACCTGTTCGGTTGCGCCGCTGTCGCCTGCGTGTTCCATCTGTTCCTCCGGCCTCGAGCCTATCGACTCTGTCATGAGTGGTCCCGGTCAAGACCCGACGACCTAATGAGGTCTTCGATCACTGCGGGTAAAGCGTTTGCGTCATCGAGCTGCATCCCGTCTGGCGCAAATCGGGTGACGAGATCGCCGGTACGGATCCCAATGCCAAACACTTTCACTCCCGCCGCGCGCAAATTGAGCAATCGAGTGTGCGCACGCGCACTGTCGTCGGTTCCACCATCGCTCACCAGGATGACCACTCGGCGACGTTCCACTCCGACGCTCAGGTGTTCGCGGCCCACACCAATTCGAAGCTCACGTGCCGCTGCTTCAAGAGCCACCGAGTCGTTCGTGGATCCACGAGGGGCCCGGATCTCGGCGTGCATGCGACGTCGTGTGTGGTCATCGAGCGCTCCTGAGAGCGGCTTAACCACGGTAGCTTCGGTGTCATAGACAATCAGCGCAGTTCGCAACGCGAGTTCAAGGTCGATGTCGAGTGCACGTTCTTCTGCCGCAATATCGCGTTCCACGGCTGCAAGTGACTCGAGCATAATGAGTGCCGCATCGGCGGCTGCTTCGGCTGGTGCGCCAAGCATTGAAGCGGATCGGTCAATCAACAAAATGTAGTCCGTGCTTCCTTCTCGTTTCGTGCGGCGCAGGTCACGATGTCGTGAAAGATAGGCATTCGGGCGTTTCACTCCCGCAGTCACCTCGGCGACAATTCGAACAAGTGAGCTCTTGTCGAGCACCTCACCTTCTGGGTTTGGAACACGAGACAAGACGTTGCGCGCGCCAATCCGCTCAGAAATAACGATCTGCCATACCTCACGCAATCGTTCAATGTGTGGAGAGAGTTCACGCACTTGCTCACGATAGATTGCGAGCGATGTTGCTGCCGATCCACCCGAATGGCTCGGCCCAGACGGAAGCGTCGTCGGCGCCGTTTCTGATGCACCAGTCGCGCTGAGGTCGTCTGGCAGCACTTCGTCGGCCCAGGCGCCTCCGGCAGGCAAAGGAGTGTCGAGCACACTTGCGACGAAACCAGCCTGTTCAGCGACGAAGAGATCCGATCCCTCTGCGGAATCTCGCTTATCTCCAGCGCGGGCAGACTCCTCACTTTCATCGTTCGACGCTTCTGCGTTGGCATCACCTGGCTCGGCATTATCTGCGTCGAAGGCTACACCCGCATCACTCCCTTCGGTCGCGACCGACTGCTCTGGTGACGCCACGCCCTCTCGTGATCCGGGCTCGATTCCAGTGCGCGCGCGGTCAATCTTCATGAGGCGTTCGAATGGAGGAACGATAAGGGCGTACGCACGCTCAAAGCGCTGAAGATGCGCTCGGCTGCCGTCTGGTGCAAGTGCAAGGCGAAGCACCTGAGCGGCAGCAGTCGCACCGCCGGTCTTCTGAAGTCTCGAAAGTTCTTCCTCAACTTCGAGCGAACAAGCCTCGATGTACCTTCGACTAGCGCGCGCATCAGCGGTGATAGCGAGCAACGCACATAACCACTGCAGATTTCTATTCAACTCGCCCACGTTACCCGGGAGATCGGCATAGATCACGCGGGCCAACGGCTCCCGCAGATGAGGCATCGCCGCGGTCAATTCTCGCACTGCAAATAGCCGGTCGATTGTCGCAAGAACTGGTTCATGATCCGGGTTCTGCCGTGCGAGCGCGAGTCTCCGCATCCGGCGAAGTTTGGCAACTCGCACCTCCCGCACTGATTCCCAAATCAAAAGTAGAACCCGTGCGGCTGCGGCATCACTGTCCCGGTTTGCAATTAGTCTGTCGAGACCGACGCTCACCGCACCGTCTTCGACCTTCCACCTGTCGCCCTCTACAAGATGAACTGGCACGCCGAGCACTGCAGACGCGGCCATAATTGTTCCGCGCAATCGAGCTTCACCATGCGCCTCAGCCATGTCACCACACTAGCGAGTGGTAGCGTGACGATATGCTTTCGCCCGCGACAGATCCTGTGCTTGCTGAGGTTGCCGAAACCGCCAGGGAGCTTCGTAGGGCGCGTCGTGTCGCACGCGCACACTCTCAAGACATGCTTGCGCACGATGCAGCCGAGGCGCTACGTCAGCGTCTTGATGCGCTACTCGCGGATCCGGAGACTCGAGAGGTTGTGGACTCGGCACTCACCGAGCGCGCTTCGGTTCTGAGAACAGCCGTGCTCACTCGTAAGCATGAACTGTCGCAGCGAGAACTACGTAAAGAGATCGATGCGTTCGCACATCGTGCAGGTAGCGCGCGACGTACGCTGCTTGCTACAGAGCGAGCACGACAAGCAGAACTCCGCACCAAAGCTGCGCACGCAACTGACGAGCACGTTTCGTGGCTCGATACGCAAATCAAAGATGCGACTACGCGAGACGCGGTGCTCGAAGCCGTCTCCTCACTACGATTACGTGAGGCAAGGTCTCAACTCGAACGTGGGCTGCTTCTGACCAGGCAGATGCGAGACATTATTGCTGAGTCTCTCCCAGCACTCATGCGTGGTGAGCCGATGCTCCTGCTCGGAGAAACCGGTGGAGCAAAGACCGCACTCGCAGAGTACCTTTCAAGACGCCTGGGCAGACAACCAGAATTTGTGTCCGGATACGGCGACATCTCGAGCACACAATTGATCGGCAGCCACGAACTGAGACCGGTTGACGGTGCTACAGCGAGCGTCTTTGTTCCGGGACCACTGCTTCGAGCGATGACCACGGGCGGTCCCCTCATACTCGACGAAGTAAATGCGATGCCAGCCGAGTTCCTGAAGCGTCTGAACAGAGTATTGCAACTTCGTCCCGGCGATAGTTTCTCTGTTCAAGAGAATGCCGGTGAACAGGTTACCGTTGCCCAAGGGTTCGTCATTCTTGCGACCGCGAACGAACAGACTCCGCACCGCTATCGCGGCATAGACCGTATGAGCGCAGAATTGGTGAACAGATTCGGGGCGAATAGCTACCGTGTACACTACCCAGACCATACGCGTGAATACACTGACACGCCCGTCGAAAACGCGCTTCTGGCAGCCGCGTCGATTGCAGACAAAGAAGGAAACATCCCGCTCTCCGCTGACGAGCTTGAGCGAGTGTCACGCGCAGCCTTCATCAGCCAACAGGTGTTTTCTGGAGCACATGGTGAGGGCTTTTCGGAATTTGTTTCGACAGAGCGCGAAATAGATGGAAGGCCGGGGCTCGAAGAATCTGTGCTTGCTCCCCGCACACTCGTCGCAATCTTGCAGAAGGTCGCCGGAAGCGGAGGACTCATCTCACTCGACCTTGCTCTCAACAGGTTCGTCGAGGGCGTCATGCACGCCGAAGATCGCCAGGTGCTCGCCCTCATTCTGCGCTCGCAAGGTTTTCTCGCGGGCCCCCACAAGGGTGGATCACGGCGTACCTATGCACCGAGTGGACGATAAAGTCGGGCTGCCGCCTCTATAACGGCTGGGTGCTCCAGGCTCAGCGACTGAATCCCTGATAGTTTGAGTCCCGCTGGCGGAGCCCCGTCTTCGGCCCACAGCATAACCGAACTCTCAGACGGCATCTGTGCTGACCACCACGAGAGTCCTCCGCAGTCGCTCGCTCGTGTTTCAAACACCCGTTGCGCAAGTTGCTGTGTCTTGCTCAAGTCTTGTACAACAACCTCACTGGGCCGGATTCCCAAACCCATTAGCGTTTCCGCATCGTCTAAATCGAGAAGCGAGCCGCCAGAATATGTGAACTCAGCAATTGCTCGCGGAGTACCTGCCGGAGTCAAAAAGACCTCTGGGATCCACTCACGTTTGTTGTAGAAGCTCTCAGCAACTGCCCCTACCTGCGATTTCGAGAAATACCACGAGTCATACAGGTCAGAATTGTCCCAGCGGCCGTGAAACTGGGGCCTCGGTACATAGGACCAGTGACCGGGTTTGCCCGTTCGGGCCCCAGAAATTCTTGGGTAGCAACGATAGAGCCGCAGAGTCTCGCCTGTCATGGCCGTTAGGCGTAAGCGCCCTCATCTTCGGCGTCAATCGCGCCGATTACTTCGGCCACCCGACCCAATTTGATGCACTCACGCGGTGTCGAACCACGCAAAAACTGATTCGGTGAATCGAGCCAAATTGGTACGACCCTCGTATGCATAACCGATTCGGCCCGCGCCACGATATACGCAAAGTCCATGATCGAGCGGGCCGATTCAGCCGAGGGCACTTGCGTGCCCTGCTTCCATCTGGTCACCTGTGATGGTTTTACCCCAAGCAGTTCCGCAAGCAGCGCTCCGTTCCCGGCCGCTCCGAGCAGCATTCGAAAACCCTCAACGAACCCCGGTTGCCCTGTTGCTGCGATACTCATATCCACATTGTACGCGCAATTCTGAGATTGCGCGAGAGTCGAACCCGTCTCTCAGCTCGCAATTTCCTGATACGCGAATTGGAGAATCGAGTCATCGACACCAGCAAGTACCCGGGGCTTCGCGATGTCATCGAGAACGATAAATCGAAGCATTCCGGCCCGAGCCTTCTTATCGCGCTGCATCGTGGCAAGTAGCCCTGACCATCGCCCTGCGGGGTACTGCATCGGAAGCCCGAGAAGTGAGAGCACGCGCTTATGCCTGGCAACCGCCTCGTCTGATAGCGAGCCAGCCATACGCCCAAGTTCTGCTGCGAACATCATGCCTATCGCGATGGCAACGCCGTGACGCCACTGATAACGCTCAGCGTGTTCAATCGCGTGGCCCAGGGTGTGCCCATAGTTGAGGATCTCGCGAAGACCACCCTCCTTGAAATCCTCCGAGACCACTCGTGCTTTCACACCGATCGCAAGTTCAACAACACGCTGAAACTCCGGTGTCGTTGAATCCGTGGCACGATCCACATCTGCTTCGATAATGTCGAGAATCTCAGGTTCAGCAATGAACCCACACTTCGCCACCTCTGCGAAACCAGCCAGGACTTCGTTCTTCGGCAAGGAACCCAGCACCTCTAAGTCACAGATCACTGCAGCCGGCGCATAAAACGCGCCGACGAGGTTCTTTCCTTCAGCGGTATTGATTCCGGTTTTGCCCCCGACGGAGGCATCTACCATTCCGAGGACAGTCGTCGGAACCTGTACGAGTTTGACCCCCCGCAACCAGGTTGCTGCGACGAAGCCTGCGAGGTCAGTCACCGCTCCACCGCCCAAGCCGATGATGGCATCGCTACGCGTAAAGTCAGCCTGCCCGAGAATCTGCCAGCAGAACGCCGCTACTTCGACGCGCTTTGCCGATTCAGCATCGGGCACCTCAGCGAGCAACACCTGCGCATATGTCTCCTGTAGCGATGCACGCAAGTCATCGGCAAGCTTACCCACGGTTGGAGTGTGCACAATCAGCACCTTGGCGACCTTGTCGCCCAGAGCCTCGGGTATCCGATCCAGCAACCCGCGCCCAACCGAAATCGCGTAGTTCGACTCACCCGTAACGATGATCTCGCTCACAGTCGAAGACATGGTTACTCCCGTTCCTTCTTCTCATCCATTGAAACCTCGCGCCCACGTTCAGTAGTGGATCGTCGCGCATTCGCGCGTTCTTTTCGCCCGTAAGCTTTGACCCACTGAACAACACGCTTCGTCAGCTGCTCTTTGCCTGCGCGATCAGTTCTGAAGGTGACGTTAGCGACCTCAAGATACAGGGGCTTACGTTCCGCAAGAATTCTTCCCCAAGCAGATGGATCATCTCGCAGGAGCGGCCGACGCGAGAGGTTCGCAGTGCGCAGCACAGCATCTTGCGTAGTCATAAGCAGAATTGTGGGATATTGGGCGAGCAACTGACGTGTCGACTCAGTGAGCACTGCTCCCCCGCCAAGCGCAAGAATTTTCGTGCCCGGCTTCGCAAGTTCAGCCGCAATGATCTCGGCTTCAATGCGTCGAAACTCAGGCTCACCATGAGCCGCAAAGAAGTCTGTAATGGCACCGTGCTCGCGCACGAACAGAACGTCACTGTCAACAAACGGCACCGCAAGCTCTTTCGCAACCCGCCGCCCAAGGCTCGTCTTTCCCGCTGCCATCGGTCCAACGAAGACAATTGCTCGATCGGGCACTCTCGATGCACCTCGGCGCCGACGCTTACGCCGTTGCTTCGCCTTCTTCGAGGCCTCCACCTCGGTCGGGTTGTGCGTGTGCGACTCCTCACCTACAGGGAGCACACGATGCGTCGGCGGCGCAGGCTTAGGCGCGGTGACGGGAGGACCCGCCTGCCGGGCAGCGCGACGCGAGGCGATCACGACTCTTGGGCCGTTATGAGCCGCTCAGGAATTGCGTTGAGGAAGCCCTGAAGATTGCGCTGCGTTTCGGCAAGGCTGTCTCCCCCGAACTTTTCCACGACAGCCTCAGCAAGTACGAGTGCGACCATTGCCTCTGCAACAACGCCGGCAGCTGGAACAGCCGAGACATCGCTGCGCTGGTGGTGCGCCTTTGCTTCTTCTCCAGTTGCGACATCAATCGTCGGAAGGGCGTGAGGCACCGTCGCAATTGGCTTCATACCTGCACGGACACGAAGCACCTGACCGGTACTCATGCCTCCCTCGATACCACCCGCGCGACCCGTATCGCGGGCAATCTGACCATCGCGAATGTGCAGTTCGTCGTGCGCCACCGAACCGCGGCGACGCGTCGTCTCAAAGCCATCTCCAACTTCAACGGCCTTAATTGCCTGGATGCCCATGAGTGCGCCAGCTAGACGTGAATCGAGCCTTCGATCCCAGTGAACGTACGATCCGAGCCCTGGGGCAGGCCATACGCGAGTACCTCTACAATTCCCCCGATGGTGTCGCCAGACTTCTTGGTGTCGTCGACCTCAGCAACCATGCGAGCGCTCGTCTGCTCATCGAAGCATCGCAGTGGATCTGCATCGAGCTTGGCCACGTCTTCAGGTCGCGGCAATACTGTGCCCTCGGGCGTCTCAATCTCACCGAGCGAAACAGTGTGGCTCACGAGCTCAATTCCGAGCTCTGCGAGGAACGCGCGAGCTACTGCACCGAGCGCAACGCGTGCCGCGGTCTCTCGGGCACTTGCGCGCTCAAGCACCGGGCGCGCCTCGCCAAAGCCGTACTTCTGCATTCCGACCAGGTCTGCGTGGCCCGGACGCGGGCGGGTAAGCGCTGCTCCGCGACCTCGAGACTTCTCTGTCAGATCAGTCTTTTCGGCGCTCATCACCTCTTGCCACTTGGGCCATTCCGTGTTGCCGATGCGAATTGCGATCGGGCCGCCGATCGAAACACCCTGGACGACGCCGCCAGAGATGTTCAGTTCGTCTTGTTCAAACTTCATGCGCGATCCACGCCCGTAACCGAGCTTGCGACGCGCGAGATCTTCTCTGATCCCATCAAGAGAGACGGGCACACCGGCAGGCATGCCCTCTATGACAGCAATAAGTTCTGGGCCGTGGGATTCCCCGGCAGTAAGCCAACGAAGCATAAGCTCTATCCTCCCACACTCACGGCACGCATCTCATCGAGCACGGCTTGCTCGTTCTCGAGTGCTGTGTTCGGATCACCTTGTACAAAGATCCGGATCTGCACGAGAGCCTGCTCGACTAGCATTTCCAGTCCCGCGTAGGCCTCACCACCAGCTTCGCGCCACCGTTGCGCGAGTGGAGACGGCCAGGGGTCGTATGCGACATCAAAGAGTGGCACACTAAACAGTTCGGCCGGAAGTTGAACGCTGGCCCCAGCTGGTCCCGGCAACGTTGAAATGACGAGAGTCGATCCGTCATCAGGGATGCTTCCAAGAGGCATTGCCTGGGCAAGGTCGGGGAATCGCTGTACGACAGCATCGGCAGCTTCAGTGCGACGAGCTGAAACAGTTACTGATTGCGCGCCGAGGTCTCTCGCAGCGAGTACCGCAGAAGTTGCCGTCGCGCCAGCACCCAACACCACCGTATGCGTTGCGTCGAGCCCGGCGCGACGTATCGCGGCAGCAAGCCCTGCGACGTCCGTGTTGAAACCCGCCCACTGCGGCTTCCCTGCGCGATCAGTGAGTCTAAGCAGCGTATTAACGACCCCGCTCTCCTCCGCCACAGGATCAACGACTGCGGCCAATCGACGCGCTTCATCTTTGAGCGGCATGGTGAGCGAGAAGCCCCGCCATTCTGGGCCGCGGGAAGATAGGAAATCAGCCAGGTGCGATTCCCCGCACTCTATGGCCTCATACTCCCAAGGGAGGTCAAGTGCGCTATACGCCGCTCGGTGTATGACCGGAGACTTCGAGTGCGAGATCGGTTGTCCGAGTACTGCAAGTTGCGCGGGAGCTGGGCGACGAAGCTCCTCGTCAGAGAGCCCACGCTCAGTCACAGTAGGTGCCCCCTTCGTCCCGGTGCGTGGTGCACCATTCCGCGAGCTTTTGCACGTTCGCTTCGTGCTCTTCGAGCGTCGTGGCGAACTCTGTTGTGCCCACTGAGAGATCGACGGTGACGAAGTACAGCCACGGCCCATCAGCGGGATGAATCGCAGCCTCAATCGCTACATCACCCGGAAGACCAATTGGCCCTATTGGGAGCCCCGGATTCGCATAGGTGTTGTAGGGATTCGACGTATCTTGGCGCTCCTCGTCGCTGGTCCATACGGTGCCGTAGTTTCCGGTTCCGTACCCGACCGTCGCATCTGATTGCAGCAGCATGTCGATATCGAGGCGGTTAAGGAAGACTCGAGATACTTTCGGGAAGTCTTCGAAATTCGATCCGGCCTCACGCTGCACGATCGAAGCGAGAGTGAGGATCTCCCAAGATTGCTCGGGAGAGACACCGTGCTCTCCCAGCGCGGTCCACATGCGATCCACCATTGTTTGAATGATCGACTCAGCAGTATCGCCCGGCTCAAACGTGTATGTAGCTGGGAAGAGGAAACCTTCGATCGATGGGAAGTCTGCGGGCACACCAAACGCCGTGGGATCTTGCACGGCCTGTTCGAACTCCTCGAACGGGATACCCATGACTCCGGCTGCGAGTTCGAGCGCATCGAGTGCGGCTGTGCCCTCGGGAATTGTGACGGTGTACCGCATACGGTTTTCTTCGTTTTGCAGTGCATCGAGAGCGGCCTGCGCGCTCATCTGCATTCTCAGCTGATAGGTACCCACCTGGAAGTCGACTGCCGGATCTTGCGCAAGAAGCAATTCATAGAATGCCTCGGAGGTCTTTACGACGTCAGCTTCCGCAAGAGCGTTAGCGATGTCTGAACCGATTTCTCCCTCGGTTATTGTGATGAGAACTTCGCCGTGGCCTTCACCCTCGTAGTCATTTGTCGTCCATCCCATTGCGAGAGAGATTCTGTCACCGAACTGGGTCCAGACGTACGCCGCTCCACCACCGAGCGCAAGAAGTAACACGATGAGCACTGCCGAGATGACGATACGACCTCGTCGCTTCACCCTGGTTTCCTCCCCGTACGCTTCATTCATTTCGAGTCCCCATTGCTCTCGTCGTCAAAAGTTGCCTCCACCAGTGTTCCAGGTGGCTCGTCCCGATTGCGCTCGATATCGAGTGCGTGTTGCAAGATCACCACAGCGGCGGCCTGGTCGATAACGCTTCTGCTCTCCTTGGTACGTTTGCCTACCTGGTGTAGTTGACCTTGCGCAGAGACCGTCGAAAGTCGCTCATCAACAAGCCGCACTTGAACTTGGCCTGCGAGTTTTCTTGCGAGTTGGTCAGCAAAGTTTGCAGCATCTTCGGTTGACGGCGTACGTTCCCCGCGCATGTTCAACGGCAGACCAACAATAAGCTCGAAAGCCTCGTATTCAGCAACAAGCTCAGCAATGCGCGCCACATCGGCCTCGCCGCCAGAATCTCGTCGCACCGTCTCAATTGGGGTCGCAAGCATTCCGTGTGGATCGCTCCGCGCAACACCGATGCGAGCTTTTCCCGCATCGATGCCGAGTCGAACCCCCACCCGCACAGGCTATCCCTCGATCAGGCGGCGAATTTGCGTCAACGCTTCACTTATTTGGCTCGGATCGGTGCCACCGCCCTGAGCAAGGTCCGGCTTTCCGCCGCCGCCACCGCCGAGTGCTTGAGCGCCTCGCTTCGCAAGGTCGCCCGCCTTGATCCCGAGTTCACGGGCCGAGGCCGTCGTCGCCGCGACCACAAGCGGCTTGCCTGCACCATCTCCTGGGACAGTTCCCGCGAGTACGACGACGCCCGGCTCTGACCCGAGCTTCTCACGGAGTTGAATGACAAGACCGCGAACATCGTCAGCTGAGCCGACCTTCCCCAGATCCGCTGCCACAAATTGAACAGCACCAACTCGCTCGGCCGACTGCAAAAGCGTCGGCACTTGCTCTGCAAGCCGCGCAGCCTCGAGTGAAGCTATCTTCTTCTCGGCAGCGCGAAGCTGAGCACTCAGATCCTCGACCTTTGCGACGATTTCGGCCCGCGGCACGCGAAGTCCACCCGAAAGCTGTTGCACGATCGCGCGTTCTGCGGCAAAACTTTGAAACGCCTCCATACCGACAAGAGACTCAACACGTCGGTTGGTCGAGCCAACCGAGCTCTCCGCAACGAGGTTAATCATTCCGACCTCTGCAGAACTTGAAACGTGAGTACCCGCACAGAGCTCGCGCGACCAGGCGCCCCCGATATCAACAACTCGTACTCGGTCACCATATTTCTCGCCGAAGAGCGCCATAGCCCCGAGTGACTTCGCCTCATCGAGACCCATCTCACGGGTTACAACCTCATAGTCGGATCGAACTGCAAGATTTGAGATTTCCTCAATCTCGCTCTTTGTAGCTTGACTCAATGCCTCGGAGTGGGTGAAGTCGAGCCGCATGTAGCCAGCTTTGTTATATGAACCCGCCTGGTGCGCATTCGGCCCAAGTACATCGCGAAGGGCAGCGTGCACAATGTGCGTTGCCGAGTGCGCCTGGGTTGCCCCACGACGGTAGTCAGCATCGACACGGGTCTCTGCCCTCGCGTCGATACCAATACTGCCGAACGTGACTTTCACGGTGTGCACGAAGAGACCGGGAACCGGCTTCTGCACGTCGAGTACCTCTGCTTCAAAGCCCTCGCCGACGATGATGCCCTGATCAGAATCTTGGCCGCCAGACTCTGCCCAAAGCGAAGTTTCGGCAAGCACAAGCTCAGCAATCTCGCCTTCGCGAGCTTCGGACGTGGGGGCGCCCTCAACGACGATGCCAAGAACACGGCTCTCGTGGTTCAGTGCGTCATATCCGACGAACTGAGTTTCGCCGAGTCCACGCAATTCCTTGTATACCGAAAGATCGGCGCGCTGGCCCTTTTTCGCTTTGGCGTCTGCCTTCGCGCGATCTCGCTGCTCTTGCATGAGTTGAGTGAAGACTGCGCGATCCACTGAAACGCCCGCTTCTTCTGCGATCTCAAGCGAGAGCTCAATCGGAAAACCATGTGTGTCGTGTAGCAGGAAGGCAGTCTCGCCCGTCACGCTGCCCGCGCCGCCCTTCGCCTCACTGATGGCGCCGTCGAGGATCTGAATTCCGGATGCAAGCGTGCGCAGGAAGGTCTTCTCTTCTGCGTAAGCAACACGTGAAATGAAATCGAAGCCACTCGCTACTTCTGGGTATGCGGACTGCATCGAGTCTCGTGAGGCCGGGAACAGTTCGCCGAAACTTGCCCCCTCAACCCCAAGCAACCGCATGGATAGGATAACGCGTCGCAGTAGTCTGCGGAGTATGTAGCCGCGCCCCTCATTCGAAGGTGTCACACCATCGGCAATGAGCATGAGGCCGCTGCGCACATGGTCTGCGATGACACGAAGCCGCACATCGTCATCATGGTTCTCACCGTACGTCTTTCCGGCGAGCTCGGCTGCACGATCGAGTACCGGTCGCACCTGATCGATTTCGTACATGTTCTGAACGCCCTGCTTAATGAAGGCAACGCGCTCGAGACCCATACCAGTGTCGATGTTCTTCTTCGGCAACTCACCAAGAATCGTGAAGTCCGTCTTCGAATTTACATCGGCAATTTGGTACTGCATGAACACGAGATTCCAGATCTCGACATAGCGATCATCATCGGTCGCCGGCCCACCGTCAATTCCGTACTCAGGTCCGAGGTCGAAAAATATCTCAGAGCAAGGCCCTGCGGGGCCTGGCTGACCGGTTGACCAATAATTGGTATCTTTGCCGAGCTTCTGAATACGTTCTTCGGGGAGAGAGGAATACTGTTTCCACAGTGCGAGCGCCTCGTCGTCTTCCTCGTATACCGTGACCCAGAGATCGGCAGGATCAAACCCGAGCCCACCGTCTTCTTCACTCGTGGTGAGCAGCTCCCAAGCAAAGCGGATCGCGCCTTCCTTGAAGTAGTCTCCAAACGAGAAGTTGCCGCACATTTGGAAGAACGTGCCGTGGCGAGGGGTTTTGCCTACTTCCTCGATGTCGTTCGTGCGAATGCACTTCTGAACACTAGTGGCACGCGGGTACGGCGCGGGAACGAGACCGGACAGGTACGGAACGAATGGCACCATGCCTGCGACCGTGAACATCAAGCTCGGATCATCACTGACCAGGGAAGCCGACGGGACAACAGTATGACCTCGCTGCTCAAAGAAGTTCAGCCAACGGCGTTGAATCTCAGCGGTCTGCATGTGTGGTTATTCGTTCCTTCAACTAGGAAAATTGACTCAGTTGTTTAGTTCTTCGGGCCAAGATCATTGAGCTTCTGCTCAAACTGATCTTGCTCCGCTGCGCGATATCCCTGCGCGAATGCCTGTGAGAGCTCCTCAGTACCGCGGTTCACGCGTTCAAAAAACTGACGCCCGCTCGGGCTTTGATTCACGAAATGAGCTGCCACAAATCCAATGGCTGCGCCGAATACAAGCAACACAAACTTTCGCATGTAATTCTGCCCTTCTGCGATCGCGATGCAGCACCCAATTGGTACCGCGAAAGAATACCCGTCAAGCTTATCCGGTCGTCAATGCCTGAAAAGCTTGAAGGCGCTGGAATCCAGGTGGATCCCAGCGCCTTCAAAGCCTGTCCGCTTAGCGGCCCGAGTAGAACTCGACAACAAGCTGCACTTCACAGGTCACAGGAACCTCTGCGCGCTTCGGGCGACGCACGAGGCGCGCCTGGAGCTTGTCAAGCTCAACTTCGAGGTAACCCGGAACCGGAGGAAGAACCTCTGCGTGTCCACCCGCAGCAGCAACCTGGAAAGGCTCCATTGCTTCTGAGCGAGGCTTCACGTGGATGAGCTGACCTGGCTTCACGCGGAATGAAGGACGGTCGACGAGCTTGCCGTCGACAAGAATGTGGCGGTGCACAACCATCTGTCGAGCCTGAGCGGTCGTGCGAGCGAACCCTGCACGGAGCACGAGTGCGTCGAGGCGCATCTCAAGAAGCTCGACGAGGTTCTCACCCGTCAGGCCATCGTGGCGACGAGCCTCGTTGAATGCAATAACGAGCTGCTTCTCGCGAATGCCGTACTGAGCGCGTAGGCGCTGCTTCTCGCGCAGACGAACTGCGTAGTCGCTGTCGCTCTTACGCTTGGTGCGACCGTGCTGGCCTGGGCCATATGGGCGCTTCTCAAGGTAACGAGCTGCCTTCGGGGTGAGGGCAATGCCAAGTGAGCGCGACAGACGCGTCTTGGAACGGGTGCGTGACGTAGTCGACACAGGTTTCCTTTCGGGTTTGCAATAAAAATGTTCTCTCGGCCACGTTGCGCCCGCATGTTTCGAGCTACCGCTCGTGCATGCACGCGACGCAACAAACCGTCTTCGGTGAGGGAACGACCGTTGCAGTAACCCGGCTAATGGGCGCCTGCCATGAAGATCTCGTGTGCAGCCAGCATCGAGATCCATGTGGCCATCGGCTAGTTTAGCAGATTACTACTCACTGTTCGTGATACGCCGGATCTTCTCCAGCCGATCTGAGACCTCACGCTCATTTCCGTGGCGTGTTGGCTCGTAGTATCGCACTCCAGCAAGCTCATCAGGAAGATACTGCTGCCCCACGACACCTCTCGGGTCGCTGTGAGGATAACGATACCCCTTGCCGTGCCCCAGCTTCTTGGCGCCAGCGTAGTGAGCGTCGCGAAGGTGTTTCGGCACAAGCCCGAATCTACCCGCTTTGACATCTGCGATAGCCGCATCGATTGCGGTAATCGCAGCATTCGATTTAGGAGCAGTCGCTATGTAGAGCGTGGCTTCGGCCAGTGGAATACGAGCTTCAGGCAGGCCAATAAGTTGTGTCGCCTGAGCCGCAGCAACAGCTAGTACTAGCGCTTGCGGATCCGCAAGACCTACGTCTTCGGCCGCATGGACCATAAGCCTTCGGGCGATAAATCTTGGGTCTTCGCCAGCCTCAATCATTCGCGCAAGATAGTGCATTGCGGCGTCTGGATCAGAGCCCCGCATCGACTTGATAAACGCGCTTACAACGTCATAGTGCTGATCGCCGTCGCGATCGTAGCGAAGAAGTGCGCGGTTCACAGCCACGGAAACAAGTTCAGCAGTAATACGCGGTTTTTCGGTTGCAGCTTCAGGAGCACTTGAAACCGCTGATGATGCCGCAGCCTCAAGACCTGTGAGCGCTCTACGAGCGTCACCGGAAGAAAGCTGTACCAGTGCGTCGAGAGCCTCGTCATCGACTTCTACTCCACCGGCAAGCCCACGCGCATCGGACGTGGCGCGAACGATGAGTTGCGCCAAGTCTTCAGCACTCAGCGGGTGAAGTGTCAACAGCAGTGAACGCGAAAGCAGTGGACTGATGACCGAGAACGACGGGTTCTCAGTCGTTGCAGCGATGAGAGTGACCCAGCCGTTCTCTACGCCAGGCAACAGTGCGTCTTGCTGTGCTTTGGTAAAGCGGTGGATCTCGTCAAGAAATAATACGGTCGCTATATCGTAAAGATCACGATCGTTCAGCGCCCGCTCCATTACCGTGCGCACATCTTTGATCCCCGCGGTGACCGCTGAGAGTTCAACAAATCTGCGACCGCTCGAGTGAGCAATTGCTTGGGCGATAGTTGTCTTGCCGGTACCCGGTGGGCCCCAGAGAATAACTGATACTGCGGATCCTTCTCCCCCGTCGGCAATCACTCTAAGCGGGGAGCCAGGCTGCAGCAGGTGCTGCTGCCCCACTACCTCGTCTAACGACCTCGGCCGCATACGCACCGCTAGAGGCGCAGTTGGACTTGGGATCTCAGACACACACTCATGTTAGCGAGGCGCACTGACTTTCACGTTCAGCACCGTTCCCTATGGCATAGTGGAGGGGTCTAACAGCCACGGTCGGAATGAGCCGATCCAACACGACAGGTGAGCAGCACGGTGAGTGAAGCGACAAATGAGACGCCCTGGGGCAGGGTCGATGAAGATCGTACGGTGTACGTCCGAGAGGGCGACAGTGAACGTGCGGTTGGATCGTTTCCAGATGGGACGCCAGAAGAGGCTCTCGCCTACTTCGAGCGCAAGTTCTCTGACTTGGAAGGTCAGATCACGCTGCTCGAAGCCCGAATCAATCGCGGAACCGCCGACGCGTCGGTCGCCAGCACCGTAGCAAAGCTGCAGGAGCAGCTCGTCGAACCCGCAGCAGTTGGTGACATCGATTCGCTAAGAAGTCGTGTTACCAAGCTCACCGAGAAGGCTGCAGCTTTCGGTGAGAAGCAACAGCAAGAGCGCGATGCCGCTCGCGAAGAAGCGGTAGCGAAGCGCGAATCGATTGTCGCTGAGGCTGAGAGGCTCGCCGGTCAACCAGAGCAATCTGTACGGTGGAAAGAGACAAGCACTGCGTTTGAGCAACTGTTTACCGACTGGCAAGCAGCTCAGCGCAGTGGCCCGCACCTCCCCAAATCGCAGGCTGACGCATTGTGGAAACGATTCCGCGCTGCTCGCCAGTCCTTTGACACAGCTCGACGCTCTCATTTTTCACAAATGGACGCGAACAACAAAGATGTAAAGTCACGCAAAGAGAAGATCATTGCATCTGCTGAAGCACTCGCTAACAAGGGTGTGGATGGAATACCTGCCTATCGGAATCTGCTCGACGAGTGGAAGCAAGCGGGGCGAGCAAGTCGCAAACTCGACGATCAATTGTGGGCCCGCTTCAAAGCCGCTGGTGACGTGCTCTACCAGGCGAAGGCTGCTGAAACCGCACAAACGAACGAAGAGTACGCCGCCAACCTGGTCGCGAAGCAGGCGATCATTGATGATGCACAACCGATACTCGAGCTCACTGACCCAAGCGCCGCACGAAAGCAGCTGACTGCAATACAGTTGCGGTGGGACGAGGTCGGACGGGTCCCACGAGAGGCTCTTCGAGACATCGAGGGCAAGCTCCGACGCGTTGAAGACCACGTGAAGTCCCTCGAAGATGAGCACTGGCGCAAGTCGAATCCTGAGACCAAGGCGCGAAGCGAAGGTCTTCGTGGTCAGCTCGAGGCCTCCATCGCTGAACTCGAGTCAGAGATCGAGGCCGCAAAGGATTCAAAGGCTCGCACCGCAGCCGAAGAGAAGCTTGCGACGCAGAAGTCGTGGCTCGCGGCACTCGGAGACTAGTTATCCACACTAAGCCTCAGCGAACTGGAAATAATCATTCAATTCGCTGAGGCTTAGTGCATGACTCCGAAACTTCCACCTCGCACAGATCACTGGCCAGAGGCCGTGAAATCTGCATCGATACTTCACGGCACTTTGGTGCGGTGTGGTCCGGGATACAGACCGGTGGGGTGGCCAGAGTCCCCTGCAGTCCGATGCGTTGCAATTGCTGACTATCTTGGTGATCGGTATGTTGCAATCAATGAGACAGCTGCGTGGATTTGGGGGGCAATCAGACTCCCAGGATCGCCTATTGAAATCTCAACACGGCGTGGGCGCACCCCTGCACTTCCAGGAATTAGAAATCTGCAGTACCGCGAGTATGCATTTGAGGCAGGGGATTTCTCGCTCTTTGGCGACTACGCGGTCACTACGCCACTTCGCACGGCGTACGACCTACTGCGGAGCCCCCAGCCATTTTCGTTCGAGAGAAAGGTCGCTTGTCGACTGTTGCTGAGAACCGTACCCAATCCCCACGAAGCCGCCTTGGAGCGGGCTTCTCAGTCAAACAGCCCGGATCGAGCTCGAGTCTGGCACCGACTGGACGAATGCTTTGGGCGTCAATTAGTGATGCGGTAGACGTCATACACACCCTCGATACGGCGGACCGCACTCAGCACATGGTCAAGGTGGGTTGCGTTTGCCATCTCAAAGAGAAAACGGCTAATTGCCAATCGGGAGCTCGAGGTATTCACCGACGCAGAAAGTATATTGACATGGTGTTCCGAGAGCGTGCGAGTGACGTCTGAGAGCAATGCTGACCGATCAAGTGCCTCGACCTGGATCTGCACGAGGAACACACTCTTTGAGTTCGGTGCCCATTCTACGTCAACTATCCGATCCTGTTGCGACTGCAAGCTCTTGAAATTTTTGCAGTCGCTTCTATGCACGGAAACGCCCTGGCCCTTTGTGACAAATCCACGAATTTCATCGCCCGGAACCGGCGTACAACACTTCGCAAGCTTCGCAAGAACATCGCTCGCCCCTTTGACTATGACACCACTCGATGAAACATTCGAGCTACGTGCTCGAGGAGTTTCATGCAGTGGCAATGCCAGCGGTGCCGACTCTGTCGAAACCTGTTCATCAATGACAAGCGCAGAGACTTTCTCAACGACTGATTGCGCCGAGGTATTGCCCTCACCGATCGCGGCATACAGCGCCGCAACATCGGTGAGATTTAATTGCTGAGCGACCTGTTGCAAAGCCTCTGAACTCAATACCCGATGCATCGGCAAGTTCTGCTTCCGGAGCGTCTTCATGAGCTCCTGTTTACCGGTCTCAGCGGCTTCTTCGCGTCGCTCCTTGGTAAACCACTGCCGGATCTTATTTTGAGCACGCTTGCTCTTCACAAAATTGAGCCAGGCCTTGTTCGGTCCGGCATTCTGATCCTTCGAAGTAAAGACCTCAACGACATCGCCGTTCTGCAGCGCGGTCTCGAGCGGCACTAGCCGCCCGTTCACGCGCGCACCCATTGTGCGGTGACCCACCTCGGTGTGCACGGCATAGGCAAAGTCAACCGTTGTTCCGCCAGCCGGCAGCCCAATTACCCGACCCTTCGGCGTAAAGACGTAAACCTCTTTTGCACCAATCTCAAACCGAAGCGCGTCAAGGAACTCACTCGGGTCCTCAGTCTCGGCCTGCCAATCTGAGATGTGAGCCAACCAGGCCATGTCGTTCGAAGAAGTCTGAGCTTCGTTCCCCTGCTGGCGTTGCTTGTACTTCCAGTGCGCGGCAACACCGTACTCTGCGCGTTGATGCATCTCAACAGTGCGGATCTGAATCTCTACCGCCCTACCATCAGGTCCGATGACTGTGGTGTGCAGCGACTGATAGAGATTGAATTTTGGTGTGGCTATGTAGTCTTTGAAGCGCCCGGGGATCGGAGTCCATCGTGCGTGCACGGCCCCCAGAACCGCGTAGCAGTCACGAATCGAGTGGGTAAGCACCCTGATGCCAACAAGGTCATAAATCTCGTCAAAGTCGCGTCCGCGAACGATCATCTTTTGATAGATCGAATAGAGCTCCTTCGGGCGGCCCGTTACCTCACCCTTGATTCGCGCCTCTCGAAGGTCGCCCTCAATCGCGCCTATTACGCGCCCGACGAGTTCGTCGCGTTGCGGATTTCGCTGCTTAACGAGATTGTCAATTTCTGCGTAAAGCTTCGGCTTCATAACAGCGAAGGACAAATCCTCGAGCTCAGTCTTTATCGACTGAATTCCGAGGCGGTGTGCGAGAGGAGCATAGATCTCGAGCGTTTCCTGTGCTTTGCGTTTTGCCGACTCACCAGAGACAAAGCCCCAAGTCCTCGCGTTATGCAAGCGGTCTGCGAGTTTGATCACCAGCACTCGAATGTCTTTCGACATTGCAACGACCATCTTTCGCACGGTCTCCGCTTGGGCGGAGTCTCCGTACTTCACCTTGTCGAGCTTGGTAACCCCGTCAACAAGCATAGCCACTTCTTCGCCGAACTCTTTTGTGAGCTCGTCAAGCGAGTAGTCAGTGTCTTCCACCGTGTCATGGAGCAGCGAGGCCGCTATAGCCACTGGTGCTAGCCCAAGATCTGCAAGGATTTGGGAGACCGCAACGGGATGGGTGATGTAGGGTTCACCCGACTTGCGCTTTTGGCCTCTGTGCGCGCGTTCCGCAGTCTCGTATGCTCGCTGAATTATCGACAGATCAGCACGGGGGTGGTTGCCTCGCACTGTGCGAATTACCTCGTCGACTGCGCCGTGAGTGACACCGCGCGAGAAAATGCGCGGCACCAAGCGGCGCAGCGACGAAGTTGTCGCGTGTGTCGTATCAGAATTCGCCACGAGCCGCCTCCTTGGTTGATAGAACGCTACACCAGAGACCGCACATTCCTCGAAATGACCTCTGCGCTACTTCTCTTCAGTCGAAGCAGTAACGAGGCCCACTTCGTCTGAGTCCTTCCCGCGAAGCCGCAAAACCTTCTTGTCGTGCTCGACAAGCGTCTTCTCTCCTTCGCGGAGATGAGCATACGCCGGAGCAGCAACGAAGATCGTCGAATACGCGCCGGCGAGAATACCGATGAAGAGCGCCAAAGAAATATCACGGAGCGTTCCCGCGCCCAGGAGCCCTGCACCTACGAACAGAATCGAGGCAACTGGCAGTAGTGCGACAACAGAGGTGTTAATCGAACGCACAAGTGTCTGGTTCACCGCCAGGTTCACCGCTTCAGCAAACGTGCGACGATCGCTCATCTCGCTCGGCATGGTATTTTCACGAATCTTGTCGAACACCACCACGGTGTCATACAGCGAGTAACCCAGAATCGTAAGGAACCCAATCATTGCAGCTGGGGTCACTTCGAACCCTGCAATGCCGTAAATTCCCGCAGTAATAATCAGGTCGTGGAACAAGGCGATAAGCGCCGCCACAGACATCTTCCATGTCCTGAAGTACAGTGCCATTACGAGCGCCGAGAGCAGTATGAAAACGATCAGGGCAACAAAAGCCTGTCGAGTAATGTCTTGCCCCCAGGCCGGCCCGATGAAGGAGTACGTTACCTCCGCCGGATCAACTCCGTAGGCAGCAGCGAGTGCGTCCGTGACCGCGCGGTTCTGTGCATCGTCAAGAGCCTCAGTTTGTACTCGCACTTCGTTCTGACCGAGAACCGAAACTCGCGGAACACTATTCGGCAGCACGGTCGCGACAGCCTGTTCAGCAAGATCGGGGTCGCGCTCGGTATCGCTCGCCACGTGAACTTGGAACTGGCTGCCCCCAGTAAATTCAATACCAAACTGGAAGCCGCCCCGAAGGAAGGGGCCAACAATTGCGATGAGAATGATCACAACCGAGATGGTGTACCAAAGCTTACGACGGCCAACGAAGCCGATGGACTTCTCACCGGTGTAGAGCGCATTGCCGAATTCGGAGAATGAACGAGCCATGCTAGTTCTCCTTTCCTGCGCTCAGCGCTTCGGCTGCTTTGCGCTCCGCGATAGTCTGCCTGCGCTCAGCTTCGTTTCGACTGCGCGCGACCTTCTTCGATGCGCGCTTCGTCGAAGCAATTGGTTCGGCGAACTGCGCACGACCTCTGTAAACCGCGCCGAGTTGGCGTGGATCAAGACCTGAGAACTTGTGGCCACCGCTGTAGAACTTCGTGCGAGCGAGCAGTGCCATCATCGGGTGCGTGAAGAATGCAACAACGATGACGTCAACGATTGTTGTGAGGCCAAGTGTGAACGCAAAACCCTTGACGTTACCGACCGCAAGAACAAATAGCACTGCCGCCGCCAGAAAGTTCACACCATCTGACGCAAGCACGGTTCGAATCGCTCGCTTCCAGCCATTCTCGACAGCACTTTCAATACCAAAACCATCACGGAGAGCATCACGGATGCGCTCGAAGTAGACGATAAAGGAGTCAGCAGTGAAGCCAATCGCGACGATAATACCCGCGACGCCAGCAAGAGACAGCCTGTACCCCTGTCGCCAGGAGAAGTAGGTGAGCAGTAGATAGGTAAGTAGCGCCGCAATCGCGAGTGACGCGATCGTCAATGTTCCGAGTAGGCGGTACTGGAAAAGGGAATATATGACGACGAGTGCAAGACCGAGGAGTCCTGCAAGAAGGCCTGCAGAGAGCTGGTTGCTACCGAGGGTGGCAGAAATATCTTCCTGGCTCTGCACGGTAAAGCCAATCGGCAGTGCGCCAAACTTCAGTTGATCCGCGAGCACCTGCGAAGATTCCTTCGTGAAGTTGCCAGAAATCGCTGGCCTACCGTCAAGAATCTGCGCGTTCATGGTTGGCGCCGAGAGGACTTTGCCATCAAGCACGAATGCAAACTGGTTCAACGGTTGCTGCTGACCGTAAAGACGGTTGCTCACCTTGCCGAATGCTGTCGCGCCTTCTTTGTTCATGGTGATGGCGACTTCCCATTCACCCGTGGTGCCACCCGTAGAAATCTGTCGCTGCTGAGCAACCGCGTCCGTGATTACATCACCGGTGAGCTCAACTGGACCCAAAATGTACTTGTAAAGCCCAAGGTCATCACAGGTAATCAGGGGGCGATCTGCCGCAGCATTCGTAACATCAAGCGCGGCGTCAGAATCGCAGGTGAAAGACTCGTACTCAGCGAGAAGTGCGTCAGTGAGCCATGCCGGATCAGCGGGATCCGTAGGAATTGGATCAGGATAGAGACCTCCGTTGTCTGTTTGATCCGCCGCAGCTTCATCCTCAGGTGCCGCCTCGTCACCCTCATCGCCCGTGACTGGTGGTTCACCATCAGCAGACTCTGACCCCGTTGCGTCAGATTCACTGGAGGCATCAGCCTCAGCGCTGGCATCTGCTTCTGCATCAGCCTCAGCACCTGCGCCTGAATTGCCTGAAATCGTCTCCGCAAATACGCCACGGAAATCGAGTGCTGCAGATGCCTCAATTCGCTGAAGCGTCGCATCATCTACTTTGCCGGGAATTGCCACGGAGATGTGGTTGCTGCCTTGCGTGGTGATCTCTGCTTCGGAAACGCCAGAGGCATTCACACGCTGTCGGAGAATCGAGACTGCCTGGTCTAGCTGTTCGCCTGTGACCGCTTTGCCGTCGTGCTGGTTGGCGGCTAGCAGAATCTGGGTGCCACCCTGCAGGTCAAGCGCTAGTTTCGGGGTCCAAGTCGCGTCGCTTCGGAACACACCAAGCGTGATGAGTCCCATGAGCCCAACGGTAAATACCAGCAGTATTACGAGCGATCGTCGTGCGCTACGTACCGCCGGTGATGCGGTTTTTTTGGCCAAGACAGCAGTCTCGCTTTCTCAAAGTCAGCAACAGTTTGAACTGTTACTCAGCACTACTCCTTGTCGGAGTTCTTGTCGTCGGAATTCCCCTGTGGATTTGAAGGAGTGTCGTCAGAAGCATCATTAACCTCTATTCCCCCGTCAGTGACAACATCTTCAATAGTGGGATCAGCGACATTCATGCGCTCACCGAATTCTGGATCATCATCTGGCGCGAGTGCTGCTGACTGCTCAGTGTCCTCAACTGATGCGTCTACAGGAGTAACAACCTGCCCAATCGCGTTGCGGTGAACAACGAGCGTGCTCGATCCGCTTGAGACGGTGACCCGGTTTGCTTCTTCGTCAATCGACTCAATCGTTGCGAAGATACCCGACTGAAGCATGACCTCAGCGCCCGGCAACATGTTGTTCTGCATCTCCTCCATCTGAGCACGGCGCTTACGTCCGTTGCGGAACATGAAGAAAATCAGCAGGGCGATGAGGCCGAGCATTATGAGTGTCATCGGATCCATAGGTTCTTGATCCTTTCAAGGAGAGTAGGGCGCGCATCAGTGCACGCACGGACCGCACAAGTCTAGCGGGGTTTCCTGCGAGAACTACACACTACATGGGAGGTGGAGTACGACCCAGGTGGGACCACCCAAGTGATGTTGCGATCCGGCCTCTCGGTGACCTTGCAATCAGGCCCGCGCGCATGAGAAACGGTTCAACAACTGCCTCGATTGTTTCGGCCTCCTCACCTACCGATGCGGCAAGCGTTGAAAGCCCGACTGGACCACCTGCAAACCGATCAACAATGATGCGAAGCACCTCGCGATCCAAACGATCGAGACCGTGCTCGTCTACGTCATAAAGCGAAAGAGCAGCATTAACTGACTCAGCATCTGGTGCGGTGTTGTGCACAAGGGTGTAATCACGAACACGTCGAAGTAATCTGTTCGCAATTCTGGGAGTGCCACGCGATCGCCCGGCTATCTCTGCGATCCCAGCCTGTTCGAGTGGAAAGTCGAGGAGGCCAGCGGCACGTCTCAAGACCCCCTCGAGCTCAGCATTTGCGTAATACTCAAGGTGCGCCGTGAACCCGAAACGATCTCGCAGCGGGTTTGGAAGGAGACCAGCTCGCGTTGTGGCGCCAACAAGCGTGAAGGGTGAAAGCTCGAGCGGAACTGACGTAGCACCTGCTCCCTTTCCCACCATGATGTCGACCTTGAAGTCTTCCATTGCGAGATACAACATCTCCTCGGCACTTCGCGCCATCCGGTGTATCTCATCAATGAATAGCACCTCGCCGGGCACAAGCGAGGAGAGCACTGCGGCAAGATCGCCGGCGTGCTGGATCGCCGGACCCGAAGTCTGCTGAATCGGTACACCGAGTTCCGCCGCAACGATCATGGACAGCGTAGTCTTGCCGAGGCCAGGAGGGCCGGCAAGCAGAATGTGGTCTGGTGTGCGCCCCTCAATCTGAGCGGCACCGAGCAGCAATCCCATCTGCTCGCGCACCTTCTCTTGCCCAACAAATTCGGCAAGAGTTGCAGGGCGCAGGGCCCCCTCGTACCCCAGTTCAGCAGGAGCAACTTGCGCTGAAAGCTCTCCGGTCATCGCCTACCCCGCTGTAAGAGCGTAAGTGCCGCGCGAAGCAACGCCGCATCTTCGAGCGCGGCCCCCGCATCACGAGCGTCGAGTACCGCCTGGTGCGCTTCATTCTCCGACCATCCAAGCCCCTGAAGCCCCGCGGTAACGGCACTGACTACCTGGTCGCTGTCTGACACCGCGGCCGTCTCTGTTTCGGCAGGCTCAATCACAAGACCACTCAGCTTGCCTGCAAGTGAGACGGTAAGCAACTTTGCCGTTTTCGGGCCAATCCCGGAAACTTTGCGGAAAGACTTGTCGTCTTCTGAAGCCACAGCGCGAACAATTTCTGACGGCGACAACTCAGAAAGCACCCCTAAGGCACTCCTGGGACCCACACCGGATACTGCAATGAGATGCCCAAATACCGTCAGTTCCTGCTCAGATTCAAAGCCAAATAGCGTGAGCGAATCTTCACGCACAACCAGAGATGTGTGCAGTTCGACGTACTCCCCTGTGACCGCCTGAGACACTCTCCCGCTCGGGACTTCGACACGAACACCGAACCCGCCTACGCCAATGACGACCCAACCTGCACCCGAGGACAAGACCTCACCGCGTATCGAAGCAATCACACCTAAAGACTATGGCGCGGCGGTAAATTTCACCGCCGCGCCACTCCGCCCATTCGAACAAATGTGCGAATTTATACCGTCGCGTCTTCGCGCACGCCGCTACGCACTGACCTATTTACCGATGACACGATTGCTTTGAGCGTCGCACGGCTTGTATCGGGATCGATTCCGACACCCCAGAGGCGCTGCCCGTCGACCTCGAGGTCGACATAGGCTGCTGCCACAGCGTCTCCGCCAGTGCTCATCGCGTGTTCGACATAGTCAAAAAGCGTTACATTGTGGCCAGAATCATTTAGAGCATTGAGGAAGGCGTCCACGGGACCATTCCCCGTTGCTACAGTCTGTCGCTCGTCGTCGCCATCGCGGAAATCCACGGTGAGCTCTGTCACACCATCTCCTGCGCTGACTGTCGACGTGCGGAAGATCTCGTAGCGACCCCACTTTTCGGCGCCTGAGTCGTCGGTTGTTGGCAAGTATTCGTCTTGGAAGATGCTCCAGATCTCCTCGCTCGACACCTCGCCGCCTTCAGAATCAGTGTGACCCTGAACTACGGAGCTGAACTCAATCTGCAGTCGACGCGGCAAATCGAGAGAGTGATCGGTCTTCAGCAGGTACGCGACACCACCCTTACCGGATTGCGAATTCACCCGGATAACTGCCTCGTACGAGCGCCCCAGATCCTTTGGATCCACAGGGAGATAAGGCACGGCCCACTCGATCTCATCGACCGATACGCCGGCAGCATCTGCGTCGGACTTCATGCGCTCAAAGCCCTTCTTGATCGCATCTTGGTGAGAACCGGAGAAAGCAGTGTAGACCAGGTCTCCCGCCCAGGGGCTGCGCTCGGGCACACGAAGCTGGTTACAGTACTCGGCGGTTCGACGTACCTCGTCAAGACGCGAGAAGTCGATCTGTGGATCGATACCCTGAGTGAACATGTTGATGCCAAGCGCAACAAGATCAACGTTGCCAGTGCGCTCACCGTTGCCGAACAGGCAGCCTTCAATACGGTCGGCGCCAGCCATGTAGCCGAGCTCAGCAGCAGCGACTGCGGTTCCGCGGTCATTGTGCGGGTGCAGCGACAGGATGACGTTCTCGCGGTGGTTCAGATTCCGACTCATCCATTCAATCGAGTCAGCGTAGACGTTCGGTGTTGCCATCTCGACAGTCGCCGGGAGGTTGATGATGACCTTACGCTCCGGGGTGGGCTCGAAAATTTCGAGCACCGCGTTGGAGACCTCTACCGCATACTCGAGCTCCGTGCCCGTGTAGGACTCGGGTGAGTACTCATAGTAAATCTCGGTGCCTTCACAAATGCTCTCACTCGCCTTGCACAAGCGCGCGCCCTCAAGCGCGATTTGCTTAATGCCTTCTTGATCTGAATTAAAGACAACGTCGCGCTGCAAAATGCTCGTGGAGTTATATAGGTGAACGATCGCCTGCTTCGCGCCAATGAGCGATTCATAGGTGCGTTTGATGAGGTGCTCACGCGCCTGCGTCAGCACTTGGATTGTCACATCATCGGGAATCGCGTTCTCTTCAATGAGCTGACGCACAAAGTCAAAATCGGTTTGGCTGGCCGAGGGAAACCCGACTTCGATCTCCTTGTAACCCATGTTGACGAGCAAGTCGAACATGACGCGCTTGCGCTCTGGGCTCATTGGATCAATTAGCGCCTGGTTGCCATCACGAAGGTCAACCGCACACCAGCGTGGCGCTTCAGTGATTGTCTTTGTTGGCCAGGTGCGGTCTGGGAGATCTACTTTGAAGACCTCGTTGTACGGGCGGTAACGGTGTACTGGCATCCCTGAGGGCTGCTGCGTGTTCTTCATTGACTCGTCTTTCGTCTTCGATACTTTGCTCAGCCAAACACAAACACCGCGACGAGTGAGGCCAGAGACTTATGAACAGAAAGTCGAGGACTCGTCGCGGCAGCTAAGGAGAAGCGAGCCGAACAGCATGCGATAAGTTTAGCGTAGCCTGGTGCATATGCGAAAACTCCTGTTGCGAGGACTGTTCGGGTGTGCGGCATTGATGCTGGGTTCAATGACGTTGTTCACTGCGGCACCGGCACAAGCAGACACTAGTGACTTCAGTTACGACAGCTGGCATGTCGAGTACAACATTGACGCTGACATCAATGGCCGGGCAATCGCACATGTGACAGAGACAGTCACTCCCAGATTTCCTGACTTTGACCAGAATCGCGGCATAGTGCGCGGTTTGCCGATCGACTATGAGGGTGCTTCTACCAACCCGCATGACTTCACTGTCACGAACGGCGCTGGCGAACCCGTTCCTTTCGAAATAGAAGACGAGGATGGATTCCGAGCGGTCTTAGTGGGTGACGACTCATACTTGCATGGGCTTCAGGTTTTTGTGATCAGTTATACGCTGAGCGACGTCATACTGGCACGCGAGGACGGAACCGCAGACGAGTTCTACTGGGACCTCATGGATTTCGAACATCTCCAGCCGGTCAAGGAGTTCAGCGCAGAAATCAGTTTTGGCCCAGAGCTCGCTGACTCTCTCAATTCAGACGCTCGCTGCTACATCGGTCAAGCGCAGAGCACAGAAGAGTGTTCCCTATCGGGCAGCGGCTCAGAAGCCGATCCGCTGACAATTTCTACTGTGCCCCTCGAGCCACAAGAAGGGGTAACTGTTGCGATCGGACTAGAGTCAGGCACAGTTGTCCAGCCATCGCAGCGACTTCCAAACTTCACCCTTGACGTCGTGCCACTCATTATTGGTGGGGCCGGGCTCTCAACAGGGCTTGCGAGTGTCATCGTGCTCGGGCAGACGAAACGAAAGCGCAAAACTGCGCGCGGTACGATCATCGCTCAATATGATGTCCCCACTTCACTCCCGCCGCTACTTGCTGCCCACATCGCTACAGGTACACGTGGATCGACCATTGCGGCTCAGATCGTTCACCTCGCGGTAGGTGGTGCGATCCGCCTAGAAGACGGTGCATCTGGGCCGGTAGTACGTGCGGTAGACACGTCAAAAGTTGCTGATCCACTCGATAAGTCCGCCCTCGAGACGCTCATTCCAGGAGCTGACCCGGGAGACGCAGTGGAACTTCCCAGCGAAGACGAAGCGTTCGCAAGCTCGATGAGTGAACTCGAGGCCGAAGGAAAGTCAGCTGCTTCGGAGCGAGGCTACATCGAACAAATCGCTGTACCTGCGGCGCGTGTACTTGCCTGGGTGTCGCTCGGAATCGCTGCCCTACTCGCGGCTTTCGCTTTCATCGGGCTCGCGCTTCGAAACCCAGAGATTCCTGCTCTCTGCCTGCTTGCCTGCATTGTCATCGCGATATGCGCAATTATTTCCCTCGTCAGGCACAGGGCCCACACCAGGTTAGGCGCAGAGACTCGCGAGTATCTTGAAGGTGTGCGCATGTTCATTCGTGTCGCAGAGGCGGATCGAATTCAAATGTTGCAGTCCTACAGTGGAGCCGAGCGCAGAAGTGATGGATCTGTGAACGTGATCCACCTGTACGAGAAACTACTGCCCTATGCCATGCTCTTCGGCTTGGAAAAAGAGTGGACCGAAGTTCTGAAGACGACTTACCAAGCCACAGATCCAAATTATGTACCGTACTGGTACCCAGGATTAGCAGCGAGCGGCATCGCGGCTCTACCGTCGACGCTCTCCCAGTTCACGAGTTCACTGAACTCCTCGGCGAGTTACACCTCGAGCAGCGCCGGTGGGTCAACCGGGGGTGGATTCGCTGGTGGTGGCGGAGGCGGCGGATTCTCGGGCGGACGCTAGAAGCCGAGTTTGCCGAGCGATTTGGGATCGCGTTGCCACTCTTTGAGCACTTTCACTCGGAGCGAGAGGTAGACGCGGCGCCCCAGAAGAGCTTCGATTTCCTTCCTCGCGTCTTCGCCAATTTGACGTAAACGCGACCCGCCTTTGCCGATCACAATTCCCTTCTGGCTATCACGCTCGACGTACAGCGACGCGTAGATCTCCAGGAGTCCGAGTTCACCTTCGCCTTCGGGCTCTCGTTCCTCACGATCGTCGACGGTAGCAGCGAGCGAGTGCGGCAATTCCTCTCGAGCCTCACGAAGGGCTGCCTCGCGAATGAGTTCAGCGATGCGCTCGTCGTCACCCTCATCTGTGATTGTTGCTGGCTCATAGAGCGGCGGTGACACAGGCATAAGATTCAACAACTCGTCGCTCAACACGTCGAGCTGCTCACGAGTAACAGATGAGACCGGCACTACCGCGTCCCACTCGCGAAGCGTGCTGAGTCGCGTCAATTGCTCGAAGATCTCAGATTTGGATGATTCGTCGACCTTCGTGAGAATCGCGACTTTCTTCGCTCGCGGAAAATCATCGAGACGGTCATTGATGAATCGGTCACCCGGTCCGAGCTTTTCATTTGCTGGGACACAAAACCCGATCACGTCTACGTCGCCGAGCGTCGCCTCTACGAGCGCATTCAGCCGCTCCCCAAGCAACGTTCGTGGCCGATGAATTCCCGGGGTGTCGACAATGATTAATTGGCCGCTTGGCCGGTGCGCGATGCCGCGAATCGCACGCCGTGTAGTTTGTGGTTTCGGGCTCGTGATTGCGATTTTCTCGCCAACTAGAGCATTCGTGAGCGTCGACTTTCCCACGTTTGGTCGCCCGACGAACGAGACGAATCCCGCACGAAATTCAGGTGCTGTTTCGTTCACTCTTCATCTCCCAACATCGGTAACCTAATTTCACCAGTGAGCGGATCCACTCGCCGCGCTCGAGCCGAGATGAGACGCTGCCTCCGACGCTCAATTTCAACCGCCTCGAGGCCTATCCCCTCACCCGTAACCACGTCACCGACCTCGGGGAGCCGCCCTAACCATTTTGCAAAGAGGCCACCGACAGTGTCGACCTCTTCGTCATCGAGATCAACGTCGAATAATTCACCGAGGTCATCAATGGATAGCCGCGCGCTGACAAGATAGACGTCATCTGCTTCACGAATGACGTCGCTCGTCTCGCGGTCGTGTTCATCGCTGATGTCGCCAAGGACCTCTTCAATAAGGTCTTCGAGCGTCACGAGGCCGGAAGTTCCGCCGTATTCGTCGACAACGAGTGCCAGGTGGTTCGATTCCTGCTGCATTTGACGCAGCAAACGATCGGCGCGTTGCACCTCGGGCACGAACATGGCCGGCTTCATGATGCGCGTCACCGTGGACTCGTCTGCCTCGTTCGATCGCCTCAAAACGAAGCTGCTCGCATCACGCAAGTACACAACGCCAAGCACCTCATCAGCATCTTCACCAATTACTGGTACGCGCGAATGTCGTGAATTTAGGAGCACCTCAAGCGCTTCTCTCACGGAAACATCGGAGTTAACCGTCACCATGTCAGTGCGAGGCACCATCACCTCACGTGCGAACTTGTCGCCAAACTCAACAATCGAGTGAATATAGTCACGGTCATCTTCTTCGAGCAGTGCGAGTTCTGCAGCCTGATCCACCACATCGAGCAACTGCTGCTCGTCTCTCACTTGCCCCCTACCGAGGGCCACCCGATCTGCGATACGGCGCACAGAGGTCGCCACGCGGACAATGAGTGGTTGCCCAGGTCCGTCAGGTTGACTGCCCACCTACTTCGTCCGTTCTCGAGTACTGAATGCGAGCACAAGATCGCGCTGCAACCCAAACATCTCTGCCTCTTCATCAGGTGTGCCATGGTCAAATCCCAACAGGTGGAGCATGCCGTGAACCACGAGCACCGTGATCTCCTGTTCAAGGCTGTGCCCCGCAGCTTCTGCTTGGTATTCAGCAACCTGGGGGCACACCACGATGTCTCCGAGCAAACCGGCAGGGGTCTTCGCATCGGGACGACCAGGTCGTAGCTCGTCCATTGGAAAGCTCAGCACATCGGTTGCACCCGGCTCATCCATCCACTGCACATGCAACTGCTCGATCGCCGCTTCGTCAACGAACATGAGACTCAGCTCTGTGTCTGCGTGAACGAACATCGACTCAAGCACAAAGCTTGCGAGGCGCTGCAGTCGAGCCTCATCTACTGCGATTCCTGACTCGTTATTAATCTCTACGCTCATCGCTCAGTCTTTCTCTGTGTTGTTCTTCGTCAAATGCCGCATAGGCATCGACGATGCGACCGACAAGGCTGTGTCTCACGATGTCATCAGCAGTGAGCTCTTGAAAATGGATGTCCTCGACATTCCTCAGGATTCGGCTCACCACGCGCAGACCGCTGAGCTTCGACGGCAGATCAACCTGTGTGAGGTCACCCGTGACGACCATCTTCGACCCGTACCCGAGTCTGGTGAGGAACATCTTCATCTGCTCAGGGGTCGTATTCTGCGCCTCGTCGAGCACAATGAATGCCTCATTGAGCGTTCGCCCGCGCATGTAGGCAAGCGGAGCAACCTCGATCGTGCCGTTCGCTAAGAGTCGAGGAACCAGATCTTGATCCATCATCGACCCAACAGCATCAAAGAGGGGCCTCAAGTAAGGATCGATCTTCTCTTCGAGGCTGCCAGGAAGATACCCAAGTCGTTCGCCAGCCTCAACAGCGGGCCTAGTGAGCACGATCTTCGATACCTCTCGGCGCTGCAGTGCCTGCACCGCTTTTGCCATCGCCAAATAAGTCTTACCTGTGCCAGCGGGCCCGATTCCAAACACCACCGTGTTTTGTTCAATCGCGTCAACATAATCTCGTTGGCCCTGAGTCTGCGGTCTCACAGCACTTCCACGAACCGTCAGAATTGGCTCGCTCAAGGTCACCGCAGCTCTGGGGCCATTACCTTCGCGAACCATACGAGAGATTGAACGAACATCGGTTTCTGAGACTGAGCCGCTGCGACGGGCAAGCTCAAGGGTTTCGCGAACGACCTCTTCAGCGGCGCGTACTGCATGTACCTCACCTCTGATGGTGAGCACCTCGCCGCGCACAAGAAAACTCACCCCGGGATGAGCGGCTTCAAGCTCAGTAAGCAACTGCTCACGATGCCCTAAAAAGGAAGACAACTCAACTCCGCTGAGTGTCACAGTTCGCTGTAGCTCAGCCTCTGGTGAAGTAGAGGATTTGCCCGGTTCAGAATCCAAGAAGTGACCGCTCCTCAAGGTTTGCGATTACGTGCGCGTGGACGTGGAAAATAGTCTGTCCAGCACTTGCACCATTATTGAAAATAAGCCTAAATTCACCGTTTGCGTGCTCAGCAGCGATGCCTTTCGCAACCTCAACCATCTCTGCGAGCAGGCTCGGGTCTCCAGCAGCGAGCTCAGTCACATTTTGGTACTCCGAAGTCTTCGGAACAACGAGCACATGCACGGGTGCTTGCGGGTTGATGTCTGGGAACGCAATAACGCGCTCGGTTTCAGCGAGCTTTTCTACTGGGATCTCGCCCGACACGATCTTGCTAAACACGGTCTCTTCAGCCATGCACTCAGTCTACCTACCAGCGACCAAGCTGGGTATTGAGTACGGCAAGTGCTGCGGGACCGGCCGAGGACGTGCGCAGCACAGTTTCACCGAGCAGAAGTGTGTGTGCACCGGCCTCCGCGAGTTTCTCGAGCTCTCGGTCGCTGAGACCGCCCTCTGGCCCAACGACCAGGTAGATATCTTGTTCCAGATGCAGTTCGCGGGCCCACTCGCTCAATCGGCGCTCACCGCGCGGGTGGAGGACGAGGAGGTGAGCATGTTGTGCCAGCAAGCAGAGCTCATCAAGCGTGGTGAGTTCACGAACCTCTGGGATCCACCCTCGCATTGATTGTTTGGATGCTTCACGGGCAATTCGAGACCACTTCGCCACTCCTTTGGCCGCCTTCTCGCCTTCCCAGCGAGATACCGAGCGATCTGATTGCCAGGGAATGACGCCATCGACACCGAATTCGGTTGCTTGCTCTATTGCGCGATCGTCGCGGTCACCCTTCGCGAGAGCTTGCACGAGATACACACCCGGAGTGGGTTTCGTTGTATTTCTCACTGCCTCAACGCGCACCGTGAACCGGTCGCGATCGATCTGGCTCACGCCGCCAGTGACCATCAGCCCATGACCATTGCCAATGAGCGTCTGCTCCCCCACTCGCAGCCGACTCACGCGAACAGCGTGTCGACCTTCATCTCCGGTGACGGTGATCTCGTCGCCCACAGCGGCCCCGACGAGCGACTCATCGAGGTACATATTTGCCATTGGCTATCCGAAGAAACGATCACGGAGCTTGCCGAAGAAGCTCTGCTTGAATTCACCGAAGTGAGGCGCGTCATCTGAGCGAAGCTGTGCCAGTTGCTCAATGAGCGCGCGCTCCTTGCCAGAGAGCTTGGTAGGTGTGACTACCTGCATCGCGATTTTCAGGTCGCCTCGGGTGTTCGTGCGAAGCCCCTGAATGCCGCGGCCTTTGATCGAAATGAGGTCGCCCGGCTGTGTGCCTGCCGGAATCTCAACGGAAACCTTGCCGTCGAGCGAATCAAGCTCGACTTCGGTACCGAGTATCGCATCGGTCATCGATACCTTAATTGTGCTGAGGAGGTCATTACCGTCTCTACTGAAGGTGTCATCGTGCTCAACGCGGAACTCAATGAACAGGTCGCCATTGGGCCCACCAAACGGCCCAACTTCGCCGCCTCCGCGCATCTGCATGCGGGTACCGGTATCGATGCCCGAAGGAATATCCACCTTCAGGCTGCGCCGCTCACGCACACGACCCTTGCCCGCGCACTGCGTGCAAGGAGTCTCGATGACCGAGCCGTAGCCTTGGCAGCTGCCGCACGGGTGCATCGTAACGACATTGCCGAACAGCGAGCGAACCTCCCGCTGCACCTGACCCTGGCCACGGCACACGTCACAGTTCACGGGGTGCGTGCCGGGCTGGCAGCCGCTCCCCTCGCAAGTACCGCACAGAACCGCAGTATTGATGGAGACCTCGCGCTGCACTCCGAAGACCACTTCTTCGAGCTTCACATCCACTCGGATGAGAGCGTCTTCGCCACGCTCGTGCCGCGACCTTGGTCCCCGTGATGCGCCACCGAAGCCGCCACCACCAAAGAATGTCTCGAAGATGTCGCCGAAGCCACCCATGCCGCCGGCTTGCCCGCCGCCCATGTCATAGCGCTGCCGCTGTTCTGGGTCGCTAAGCACATCGTAGGCATGCGTCACGTCTTTGAATCGCTCTGCGGCCTCTTCGCTCGGGTTCACATCTGGGTGCAGTTGCCTCGCGAGCTTGCGATACGACTTCTTGATCTCTTCGAGGCTCGCTTCGCGTGAAACGCCGAGCGTCTCGTAGTGATCTGCCACGGTGGTACTCCTAGGTATTTCAGTAAATTTCAGTGGGTTGTGGATCGAAACACCGGTCTTAACCAGTCTCGCCCAAAAGTTTGCTGAGGTATCTCGCAACTGCGCGGACAGTTGAGATATTCCCTGCGTAGTCCATTCGGAGCGGACCGATCACGCCGACGCGTGACGAACCCTGCTCTTCATAGTTTGTCGCGAGAATTGAGGTGCTCGAAAGCCCATACGCCTCATTCTCACGGCCAATAGATGCCGCGATCTCACGTTCGTCTTGAACGAGCTCGTCAAACAGTTTGAGAAGGGTAACCTGCTCTTCAATTGCCGCAAGCACCGCGGGCAGAGAGCCCGTGAATTCGCCCGGTCTCGTGAGATTTGCAGCGCCAGCTACAGCCATGCGGTCACTGCGGTTAGCCCGCAACTGGCCCGTCACTACCTCTAGAACACTCAAAATCAGACTGGTGTCTTCGGCAGACGCCCATGAATCCAGGCTTTCAGCGAGGTCTGCAATTGCTCGATCCGCACTGTCAATATCGAGCCCAATTACAGCACCAGCGATTCTGTCACGAAGACCACTGACCCACGCCTCTGTAACCCGCGCGGCAGGGAGCGTCGCGGCCTGCTGTTCGACCACCCCATTGCCAAGAATCAAGACAGAAAGCACCCTATTTTCACCGAGAGTGACGAGATCTATGTGTCGAACCGCTGTGCCACGCAATGAGGGGTACTGCACCACAGCGACCTGATTGGTGAGCTGAGACAGCAAGCGAACTGTTCTGGCCATCACATCGTCAAGATCGCTGGATTCGCCGAGGAACCGCTCGATCGCGGTGCGTTGCGCAGAAGAAAGCGGGCGCAGGCGCGCAAGAGTGTCGACGTAGAGCCGGTATCCCTTATCGGTGGGCACGCGGCCCGACGAAGTATGGGTCTGCGCGATCAGGTCGTCTTCTTCGAGCAATGCCATATCGTTGCGGATCGTAGCCGCTGAGACACCAAAACTGTGTCGCTCGACAATCGACTTAGAGCCGACCGGCTCATTCGAGGCGACAAAGTCACTCACAATCGCATGGAGCACCGCGAGACTGCGCTCCGAAACCATCACGCACCTCCCGATTGGCACTCGAACACAATGAGTGCCAGTCTAACGCAGGATTCTGTTGATTACCGTGTCGGCGAGTAGCCTGCCGCGAAGCGTGGGCACGATACGCGGTGTGGATCCGCTGCTCCCCAGCGCGGCACGCCCATCAATGAGGCCGTCAGCGATCAATGAGGGTACCGCCTCGCGTTCGGTATCATCGAGCACCTCAATTGCTAGCCCGTCAACAATACGAGTCTCAAGCAGCACTCGTTCACTGTGCTGTGCGTACTCGCTGAGCTCCTCTCGGGCATGCGCCGGAGACACGCCCGCGGCGATCCGCTCAGAGTACGCACGAGGATGCTTTACATTCCACCAGCGAAGCCCCCAATGTGGCTGTGCGCGCCGGGGCCCGCACCCCACCAATCCTCGCCGGTCCAATACGCCAAGTTGTGCCGAGACCTCGTCGACAGCGACCGAGACCAATTGCTAATCTCGTACCACTCAAACCCAGCAGCACCGAACTTACGGTCTGCGAGCTCATACATCTCTGCGTGTAGATCGTCGTCTGGCTCCGCGATCTCACCGCGGCGTATCTGAGCCGCGAGCTTCGTGCCACTTTCGACAATGAGCGCGTACGCAGAAATATGGTCCGGCTCGCACGCCAGCGCGGCGTCGATCGATTGTTCCCAGTCGGCGAGCGATTCCCCCGGCGTACCGTAAATGAGGTCGAGGCTCACCTGGAGGCCAACATTTCGCGCCCACTCGACGACGAGTGGAACCCGTTCGGGAGTGTGCGTTCGATCGAGCACGCGAAGCACGTGAGGAACAGCCGACTGCATTCCAAAACTCACTCGAGTAAACCCTGCATCGGCGAGTGTGCGCAGGTACTCCTCGTCAACTGAGTCTGGATTCGCCTCGGTTGTTACCTCAGCGTCATTCTCAAGCCCCCACTCTTCTTTGATCCGGCCCAAAATAAAGCTCAAATCGGTAGCTGGCAGAAGTGTAGGGGTACCTCCCCCAAAGAACACGGTTGAGACTTTGCGCTCGGGGAGGCCGACTTCACGCATCGTCTTTGCCCCGAAACTCAGTTCCGCTGCCGCTTCCCTGGCGTACCCTGCCTGGCTCGCACCGCCGCCCAGTTCGCTCGCGGTGTAGGTGTTGAAGTCGCAGTAGCCACAGCGCACGCGACAGTATGGGACGTGCACGTATACGCCGAACCCCCGTTGGCCTGCCCCAGAAACCACGCTCAAGGGCAGAGCGCCATCTGCCGGAGCAGGGTCCCCTTCAGGAAGTGCGCTTGGCACGTCTACGCGCTCGGCTGGTCGTCTGCGGACTGGTCATTCTCGTCCGGCTCATCCGCTGGTTTCGCGACACCGTTACGAAGAGCGGCACCCGGAGCGAGCGCCTGAAGGAACGCCTGTGCCTGGGCAACGGCCTCTTTAACGTGGGCACGCTGCTTTAGCCCAGCAGTGATTCCGGTACTGCTCTGAAATGTAAACCCTCTAGCGACTGCCCATACTGTGCTGTCTTCACGGATCTCAACGGTGAGCTGCTGCTCCCCGTATCCCGCGACTTCGTCGCGATCGCCCCAAGCAAACCCGAGTCTATTGGACTCATTTACGGTGGTAACCACCAGAATCCGGCGAGGGTCCTTGCTCCCAACCACGAATGAGGCAGTGGTGCCAGCAAGCAAATATGCCTCACCCTCTGGAGTGAAAAGCTCTTCGCGCGCCGCGCCAAGCTCTGGCGTTCCAGTCTCAGTGAAGTGCACACCCGGGTACTCACTCGGTTCACCCGGATCGATATCGACTACCTCGACGCCAGCAACTCGTTGAGCACCCCAGGTCATAAGCAGGTTCGCGGCGGTGAGAAATCGTTCGGTGCCACTGCCGAGCTGCAGCGTCTCTTCATACGGTGTGCTCTCCGCAGGCGGAAATCTCAGCAGGTCGGGCGCAGAAGATGCACCGATTGCAGCGTAGGCAACGGGCATGCTGGAGTAATTGGACCGACGTGGCCCGGGGGTCTCAGCACTCATTTCTTCGACGCTTCCTTCCCTTCAACATCTCCCGAAAGCGCAGCGATAAAGGCTTCCTGTGGCACCTCGACGCGGCCAACCATCTTCATGCGCTTCTTGCCCTCTTTTTGCTTTTCAAGGAGCTTACGCTTACGACTGATGTCACCGCCATAGCATTTTGCGAGCACATCCTTACGAATCGCTCGAATCGTTTCGCGAGCAATCACACGCGCACCAATTGCGGCCTGGATCGGCACCTCGAACTGCTGGCGAGGAATGAGCTTTCGCAGTCGTTCGGTCATCATTGTGCCGTAGTGATATGCATTGTCTCGGTGCACGATCGCACTAAACGCGTCGACCTTATCGCCTTGGAGCAGGATGTCGACTTTCACGAGGTCGGCTTCTTGCTGCCCGCTCACCTCATAGTCGAGGCTTGCGTATCCCTGCGTGCGGCTCTTCAAATGATCAAAGAAGTCGAACACGATTTCACCCATCGGAATGTTGTATCGCAGTTCGACTCGCTCGCCGAGATACTCCATTCCGAGCAAACTACCACGACGCGACTGGCACAGTTCCATGATCGTTCCGACGTAATCTTTCGGGGCAAGGATCGCAGCACGAACCATAGGTTCGCGCACGACGTCAATCTTACCGTCGGGATACTCGGAAGGATTCGTCACCACAACTTCTGTGCCGTCCTCCTTCACGACTTCGTAAATCACACTTGGCGCAGTCGCAATGAGGTCGAGGTTGAACTCACGACGCAGCCGCTCACTAATAATTTCTAAGTGCAAAAGGCCGAGGAATCCACAGCGGAAACCAAAGCCGAGCGCAACCGAGGTCTCAGGTTCGTATTGAAGCGCGGCGTCAGAAAGTTTGAGCTTGTCGAGCGCTTCACGGAGCACTGGGTAGTCCGAACCATCGAGCGGATAGAGACCTGAGAAGACCATCGGTTTGGGATCGGTGTAGCCAGGAAGCGCCTCAGTCGCACCGCGAAGTTTTGTGGTGACGGTGTCGCCAACCTTCGACTGACGCACGTCTTTCACACCGGTAATCAGATAGCCAACTTCACCGACAGCAAGACCTTCAGTCGGTGTCGGGCCCGGCGACGAAACGCCTATCTCAAGTGCTTCGTGCTCAGCACCCGTCGACATCATCTGAATTCTCTCGCGTGGCGTGAGCTTGCCGTCTACCATTCGCACGTAGGTGACTACCCCGCGGTACGGATCGTAGACAGAGTCGAAGATCATTGCGCGTGGCGGTGCGTCTGAGGCCCCGACAGGAGCAGGAATGCGCGCAACCACACGGTCAAGGAGCTCTTCGACCCCAGCGCCCGTCTTGCCTGAGACTTTAAGGATGTCGTCTGGGTCTCCGCCAATCAGATCAGCGATCTCCCGAGACACCCTCTCAGGGTCTGCCGCGGGCAGGTCAATCTTGTTCAGCACCGGAATGATCTCGAGATCGTTCTCCATCGCGAGGTACAGATTCGCAAGCGTCTGAGCTTCGATTCCCTGAGCCGCATCTACGAGAAGAATTGCGCCCTCGCAAGCAGCGAGCGACCGAGAGACCTCGTAGCTGAAGTCCACGTGTCCCGGCGTGTCAATCATGTTGAGCGCGTAATCAGCTCCATCGCTCTGCCAATGCATGCGTACAGCTTGGGACTTGATGGTGATGCCGCGTTCGCGCTCAATCTCCATATTGTCGAGATACTGTGCTCGCATGTCTCGGTCGGCCACCGTGCCGGTGACCTGGAGCATACGGTCGGCAAGCGTCGACTTACCGTGGTCGATGTGCGCGATGATGCAGAAGTTGCGTATCTTCGCGGGATCGGTCGAAGCCGGTTTCGGTGGGTTTACACTGCGTGGAGACATTACCCTCCAGTATCCCATGAGCACGGCCCAAGTTATTCCGCTTTCATTGAGTGGATCACGCTATGTGCTGTACGAGCTTGCGGGAAACAGCCGTGCGAGCTACTCAAGTTTCTGATAAAGTTGATTCTTGGCTTGCGTGTGGTTCAGACCACACATCCCGCGAGGTGCCCTCTCTCACCGAACGGAACATCCCGTCAACCTGTATCAAAAGGACACTATTCAACGTGGCAAATATTAAGTCGCAGATCAAGCGCATCAAGACCAACGCTAAGGCTACCGAGCGTAACCGGGCGTACAAGAGCGAACTCCGCACCCTCGTTCGCAAGACTCGTGAGGCGATCGCTGCTGGCGACAAGACCGCAGCTGAGGCAAACCTCAAGGTTGCTAGCCGCAAGCTCGACAAGGCTGTGTCGAAGGGCGTCATCCACAAGAACCAGGCAGCAAACCGCAAGTCGAAGATTGCCGCGCAGGTCGCTGCGATCTAAGTTTTAGCTTTAAGAATGGCTCCGCTTCGGCGGGGCCATTCTTATTTGTACGGGCTTATCCGCCCTGCACCGTCTTATCCGCGTTCGCGACCACGCCGAGCCACGAACGACACAAATCGCTCCATCGCATAGTCGGGATCACGACTTCCACCTTTGAGCTTCAGCTCTGTCTCTGCTGCAAGGTCAATCGCTCGAGCCAGGTCTGCCTCCTGCCAACCCCGAATATCTTTCATCGCGCGATCCACCATCCAAGGCGCCATGCCAAACTGCTTCGCGAGCTGTGCACTCGAACCATACGCACCAAAAACCCGTGCCATTCCGCGCAATTTCATATTGAGCGCAGCAAGGATTGGAATCGCCGGGGTACCTGACAATATCGCCTGTCTAAGTAACACAAGCGCATCCGACTGTTTTCCCGCGATTGCAGCATCGGCAACCTTAAACCCGCTCGCCTCGACACGCCCCTCAGTAGCGCGATTTACTGATTCCTCAGTGATCTGAGTACCGGAGTCGGAAACGAGCTGAGCACAAGCGCCCGCGAGCTCCGATACGCTGCCAGAGGCGTACGCAGCAGCGAGCATGCGCACTGCACCGGGCGTAGCTTGTGCACCCAGCCTTCTCAGTTCGCCCTGCGCAAAGGTGAGCCGCTCCTGGTCTTTCTTAAGCTCGGGACACGGAACCTCAATTGCCCCAGGGGTCTTCCGCACGAGGTCAAGCAGCCCCTTACCGCGTTGCCCACTCGTATGTCGGAGCACCAGTGTGGTGTCTTCGGCAAATTCGCTCACATATCGCTTTGCGTCTTCAATGAATGCATCTGAGGATTTCTCAACCCCCGAGACGCGAATGAGTCGAGGTTCGGCAAACAGTGATGGGCTCGCTATCGTGAAAAGTTCGCCGGCACCGTACGAGGCCGCATCGATATCGTGCACTTCGAGCTCAGCATGCGCTTCACGCAGCAGATCTCGAATGCGCTGCGAAGCTCGGTCGGCGAAGAACTCTTCCGGGCCCGAAACCAACACCACAGGCGCTGGCGACACGTCCATCCATTCGAGCTTCGGTATCTTATGCACTGCCACGCAATTACCTTACCGGCTCCCACCGACGGGCCAGACGTATGTCAATCCTGCCGACCCGCAGTCCACGCCTCAATGCGGGCGCCCTCCTCTACCCGCAACGCGATTGAACCCAGTTCATCTGTTCTGAGCACCGCTGCACCATCGAGTTCGAGAGTCTCGATAAGTGCGCCATTAGGGTGCCCGTATCGGTTCTCCCCCACAGAAATGAGTGCAACCGTTGGGTCAAGCTGTTCGTACCAATCAAGTGACTGATCTTTTGAGCCATGATGCGCAACCTTCACAACATCAGCCTGAAGCTCCGGATACTCTGTCGAAAGCCACTGTTGCTCGTCCTCCCCCGTGTCCGCAAGCAAAACCACGCGGGTCCCCGCAACCGACACGCTGAGTACCAGGCTTGCTGCATTAGTGTCCTCCGGAACACCATTGGGATTTGGTCCAATAAACTCCCATTGCAGCCCCGCATCTAATGCCCCAGTGCCAACAGCACCGGTCTGGACCTGCACATCAGCCATCTTGAGTTGCGCCTCAAGCGGCCGAAATTCTTCTTGATCTCGAGTACTCGGCGCAATAATCACCTGCTCAGTTCTCCGCAAGACGGTAGAAAGCGCACCGACATGATCTCGGTCATCGTGAGTCAGGATCACGTGTGCCAAGTTGTTCACTCCGAAGAGCTCTAAACACGAATTGAGGCGTTCAGGGTCATCCCCCGTGTCGATGAGCATCACACTGCTTGCAACTTGTGGGTCACGGAGCAGAATCGCATCACCTTGCCCCACATCACACGTGACCATGAACCAGTCATCGGGCACTCCCAAACGCACCGACACCGGAACAATCGCGACAATCGCAATTAACACTCCGGCCGCAGTCGCCGATACCACCTGCAACGCTACGCGTAGTGACAATGGTCCACTGGGGACCCTACGCCAAGGCCCAAATGATTCCAGACGTTCGCCAATACCATTCGTAACACGCCCCGAACGCAGCAGGATCGAGGTGAATAGCAGCGCTTCCACTGCGGCAAGCAACAGCGCGCCACCCCACCCACTCGGCCAGTGCAGTCGATGCAAGGGCAGCATAAGTGACAATTCACCAGCAGCCTGCACCCAACGCGCAGGCCAAGTTGCGACGCCCACAACAAGCGCACCGATGCCGGAATGCAGCGGGAGCAAGACAAGTGCGACCATGCCTAGCGCCGTGCCTAGCGGTGCCGCGGGGGCGGCCACCACATTCGCGAGCACCCCACCGAGTGAGATGCCCGGTTGCAGCAAGAGGAGGAATGGTGCGCAGAAGAACTGCGCCACACAGGCCACAGCGACGGGTATCGCCAAGATTTTTGGGAGCTTTGTAGTGGTTCTCAACCATTGCTCGACTGATGGTGACCACAACACGATTCCTGTTGTTGCCGCGACCGACAACACAAATCCGGGCTGGATAGATTGCCACGGGTCATGAACGAGGAGCACAAGTACCGCTAAGCCGAGTGACGGTAAGGAACGTCCTTTCTTTCCTCCAAAGTCAGAGACGAGCAGCACAGTCGCCATGACGGCCGCCCGTTGTACACTCGCATCGGGGCCCACCAGAATGACGAAAAGGGCAAGTCCGGCGCCGGCAATGACTCTGCGTGTGCGCCTCCCTGCACCGAGCCACGCGGCTACGCCAACAAATGCACTCACGACAAGCGCACAGTTCGAACCTGAGACAGCAGTTAAGTGGGTGAGACTCGATTCCAACATGAGCGCCTCGAGTTCGTCTGACACCAGGCTCGTGTCGCCCACCGCAAACCCCGGAACAAGCGCTGCGTCTGGCTGCCGAGCCGATGCGTCACGCAAACCGTTCCGCAGCGCTGCGGCACCTCGCCCAATCTGGTTGCTTAAGCTCGACTGATTATGCTTCGACTTGGTGCCAGTATCGAATGTTGAAACGCTCATTTCGTAGGCTGTACCGCCCTCTGGCGGACTCCTTGCGATCGCACCAGTTACAGAAACCTCAGCACCGGGCGCCCACAACTGAGGTGCCATCTCGTTAAGCCAAAGCATGAGCTTAACCGGGCGATATAAGTGCGTACCATTCACTTGTTTCACTTCTGCTCTCACCCAGCCCCGAACACGACCATCAAGTTGAACCGATGCCGACGGGTAGTCGGAGATGGACACAAGCGCCGAGATTTCACCTCCCGATTCTGCTGCCGACACCAAGACCGGATCCTCCCGCGCATGCTCTGTGAGCGCGATTTGCATGGTCACTAGCAGGAGGCCCGAGCACGTGAGTAGTAGCAGGCCAATTCCCCACCGATAGGGCCTTGATGTCGGTGAGGTTATACGGCGCAAACCTCGATGAGATGCCACGATAATGGCCCAGAGGCCGACTCCACCGGAGGTGAGTACTGCGAATATCGCCACGCTTGGCCAATGTATGAGTACCGCCGCACAGAGCCAGCACAGGAGTGCCGGAGCCAGGAGACGCCACTGCCCAGCCGGAGATGTCCGTTTCACGCCTGTGTTCACACACCCACCCGATCTCTGAATTGATCGAGCGTCTTCTCCCCGATTCCGCTTACCTCGAGAAGCTGATCCACACTGCTAAATGAACCGTTAGCGTCACGCCAGTCAATAATGCGCTGTGCGAGTGCGGGGCCTATTTTCGGAAGTTGCTCCAGTTGTTCGGCAGTTGCCTGGTTGAGGTTCAAAACGCCACCATTGGCGGAACCACCAGACGCAGATTCGGGCGCTATTGGGATGCCGGCGGCAAGTTGCTCTGCCGTTTCGAGCGTCGGCACGGCGATCTGTTCTCCGTCGGACACTACCCGTGCCAGATTGACGCCCTCAAGACCAGCTTCGGTGTTGGCGCCGCCAGCAGCTTCGATGGCGTCGAGTACCCGAGCACCCTCTGGCAGCTCTACAAGGCCAGGGTGCAGCACCTCGCCGACGACATGAACGAATATCTGAGCCTCCAATTTGCTCTCATCCTTGTCTTTCTTCGTTTGCGTCGAATTTTGAGTCGCAACAGGCCCGATCGCTTGTTGGGCAAGCACGCCACCGGAGTTCGCCCCTTGTCCTTGCAAAAGAATCACCGTCGTTGCTATCGCAACAACCAGGAAGACGCCGATTCCTATCAATGCGGGTAGCGAGAGAGCTCGAGTCAGGCTGGCACGAATTGTTGGTCGCGGCTCCCACGTCAACGGAGTTGGCTCGTCAGCGTGAGCCACGGGGCTTCTCCCCCAGCGCCCTTGAGTTGCGGACTGATGATTTCGGTCGGCCTCTGATTGTTGCTGCATGCCGAAACTCTCGCAGCGATACGTCACCACAGACGCGGAAAGGCCCCCAATGTGAATAAATTGGGGGCCTTGAGAGCACCTAAGCGCTCTGTGAACGAAGTGCTATTACGCGGCTGGCTTGGTAACGATCGACACGATCTTCGGTGCACGAACGATTACCTTGACAACCTGTCGATCACCGATGGCACGCTGCGCATTCGGCGCACCTAGCGCCTGTGCCTCAGCGTCAGCCTCGGAGATAGTTGGAGAAACAGTTACTTTGTCACGCACCTTGCCATCGACCTGCACAATCATTGTGACCGCTTCTTGTACAAGCAGCGACTCATCTGCCGCCGGCCACTCTACGAGTGACACAGTGGGCTCATGCCCAAGCATTGCCCACATGTCTTCTGCAGCATACGGCGCAAATAGCGACAGAATGATCGCAATTGCTTCGGCAGATTCACGAACCGCAGGGTCAGCGGCTCCACAACCGGAGTCAATCGCCTTACGAGTGACATTCACCTGCTCCATCAATCGGGCGACAACGACGTTGAACTTATACGATTCAGCCAATCCGGGTGCGTCAGCAAGCAGTTGGTGCGTCGCGCGACGTAGTCCGGTGTCCCCCGCAGCAAAGTCTGTGCTTGTCGATCCCGAAAGCTCAATGTCGTGAGCAATGCGCCACGCACGCGCAAGGAACTTTGCCGAGCCCTGCACCGAAACGTCAGCCCAGTCGATGTCGTCCTCGGGAGGGCCGGCGAATGCGAGCGTCACCCGCAACGCGTCGGCTCCGTGCTCACTCAGCTCAGAGGCGAACTCGACGAGGTTGCCCTTCGACTTCGACATCTTCGCGCCGTCGAGCAACACCATGCCTTGGTTCAGCATGTCGAGGAACGGCTCCTCAAAGTCGATGTACCCGAGATCGAACATCACCTTGGTTATGAACCTGGAGTACAGCAGGTGCAAGATTGCGTGTTCAACGCCGCCGACGTACTGATCGACTGGCGCCCACTTCTTTGCCTCGGCCGGGTCGAATGCCTGAGTCGCATCGTTCGATGACAGGAACCGGAAGAAGTACCACGAGCTATCGACGAACGTGTCCATTGTGTCGGGGTCTCGGGTGAGCGTCTCGCCAGTTTCTGGATCAGTCACATTGACCCATTCAGTTGCCGCACCAAGCGGCGACGAGCCCTTCGGCTTCAGGTCGAGACCCGCTGCCTCGGGAAGTTTGACGGGAAGTTCTGCCTCGGCAACCGGTCGCATCGAACCGTCTTCGGCGTGCAGAATTGGAATTGGGGTGCCCCAGTACCGCTGCCTCGAGATGAGCCAGTCACGAAGTCGATACGTAGTTGCGGCGCGGCCGGTGCCGCGCTCTTCGAGTACCTCGATTGCCTTCGCAATGGCGTCGTTCTTGCTCAGGCCGTCAAGTTCGGCGGAGTTGACGAGCACACCCTCGCCCGCAGTAGCGATGCCACTCTCAGCCGGATCCGGCATTGGCGTGCCGTCTTCGTCGAGCACGTTTACCACCACGCGCACCGGGAGCTCAAACTTCAGCGCGAAATCGAGGTCACGCTGGTCGTGAGCGGGCACCGCCATGATTGCGCCGTGACCATAATCGGCAAGCACATAGTCTGACGCCCACACCGGAATGCGCTCACCGTTCACCGGGTTCACCGCGAAGTGATCAAGGAAGACGCCGGTCTTCTCGCGGTCGGTGTTCTGCCGCTCGATTTCGCTCTGCTTCTGAGTAGCGTCAAGGTACGCCTGGAATTGCATACGCACCTCTGGCGAGGCGCCGGCAGCAAGCTCTGCCGCGAGATCTGAATCGGGGGCAACCACCATAAAGGTTGCGCCGTGCAACGTATCGGGTCGTGTGGTGAATACGGGTACTTTCTCGGCCCGGCCCTCGATCTCAAACTCGACCTCGGCGCCGCCAGAGCGGCCGATCCAGTTTCGCTGCATGTTCAGCACCTTGGTCGGCCATTTGCCCTCAAGTTGATCGAGGTCTTCAAGCAGACGATCTGCATAGTCGGTGATTCTGAAGTACCACTGGGTCAGCTTCTTCTTCACGACCATTGCGCCGGAGCGCTCGGAGGTGCCGTCGGCGAGTACCTGCTCATTTGCAAGCACAGTCTGGTCTACCGGGTCCCAGTTGACCCAGCTCGCCTTGCGATACGCAAGACCCTTCTCGTACATCTTCAGGAAGATCCACTGATTCCACTTGTAGTACTCGGGGTCGCTCGTGTGAAGCACGCGGCTCCAGTCAAATGACGGAGCATAGATGCGGAACGAAGCCTTCTGCTGGGCAATATTCGCGTAGGTCCATTCGCGTGGATCTACGCCTCGCTTAATCGCGGCATTTTCGGCAGGAAGCCCGAACGAATCCCACCCGATGGGGTGCAGCACGTCGTACCCCTGGCCGCGCCAGTAGCGCGCAAGGATGTCACCAAAGCAGAACGCCTCAGCGTGCCCCATGTGCAGATCGCCCGAGGGGTACGGAAACATATCGAGCACGTACTTCGTTGGCTTGGCCGACTGCACACTCGCGTCTTGCGGCACCTCGAACGGCTTGAGCTCTTCCCATACCGGAAGCCAACGGTCTTGGATCGCCCTGAAGTCGTAGCTCTGCTCGGTTTCCTGCTGCTCGCTCACGCGCACCTCAAAATCTATTGAACAAACTCGGCCCACCTAGGCCGCACACATCCACCCAGTTTATCGCGCTCAGCTTCAAATCGCGGCCAGAACCGCGGCTGCCTTCAGGTCGCGCTCTTCGCGCTCCCGCTGCGCAACAGAATCTGCGGTAATTCCACCACCCGCCCCCACAAGCGCGTGCACGTTTCCGGCAAAATTTCTGTCTGAGAGTGAGCGCAACTGAACCCCACGAATCGTCATGGCGAGCTCCGCATCGCCCGAATCGTCGATCCACCCAAAACAGCCTGAGTAGAGTCCGCGAGGCCCCTGTTCGAGTTCGCTGAGAATCGTGACGGCGCTGAGCTTTGGCGCGCCGGTCATCGATCCACCGGGAAAGCAAGCAACAAGCGCGTCGAACACATCACGACCTGGGGCGAGTTCACCCGAAACAGTGCTCACGAGCTGGTGCACTCGCGCGTGCGTTTCGACGTCGAGAAATCGGTCGACCCTCACGCTTCCAACCTCGCACACCCTACTGAGATCATTACGCATGAGGTCCACGATCATGAGGTTCTCCGCACGTTCTTTCTCGTCGTTCGCGAGGTCAGTGGCAAGCGCCCTGTCAGACTCCGGAGTCTCACCCCTCGGCCTCGTTCCCTTGATTGGGTGCGTCGAGACCGTGCTTCCGCGCACACTCAAAAAGCGCTCTGGGCTCGCACTCACGAGAGCGTCGCCACCCGCGACGATGATGCCTCCGCGAGTCGCGTGGCTGCTCGCGCGCAGTCGCTCGTAGAGGCTGAGCGGTCGGTACGGCCCCTCCACGGTCGATTCTGCGGTGTCGGTCAGGCACAGCACGTACGCATCACCACGGTGGATCGCGGCCTTACAGGCCTCCACCTGCTGTTCGTATTCCTTCTCACTGCTCCGCCACGAGTACGGAACTGGCGACCGGTGGCGTCCTGCTGCGCTCGGTGGATCCACACCGGCATCTCGCGAATCCAGTGACCTTACGCTATTCACGCGCATGGCAATCGCTAATGGTCCGCCCGCATGCGGAGCTAACGAAGTATCTGGGGAGGCACCCATGAGGTTCACGCCGAATTCATAGCTGAACGCGACAACCCAGCCTGATCGAAACTCGTGTGGCGCTCCATTTACTGCTCGGGAAGGCACCTGTCGGCTTCGCAGTGTGTCGAGAAACTCTTGTTCGCGGCCCGGCTGTGCGATGAGCACCTCGTCACCTTTGCCGAGGTAACTCGTGCGCCGCTCGCCGCTCGGGGCCGCCGCTCCGTCGAACCAAAACCAGTTTGGCGCGTCGGCCAACGCTCGTGCGAAATGCAGTGCGTTGTTCTCATTGGGCATGATCACAGCGTAGCGATCCTGCTACGCTCGCGGCATGAGTGAAGCAGTGGGGCGACCCAATGATGAACTATACGTCGCCGACTCGTTTCGGGTCTGCGTCTCGCGCGGAACCGCCGAGGCACGTGGTCTCAGCAGGCACATCGCCCGCTTTACGACCTCAGTGAGATCGGCGTGCACCGACCTGAACATGCCGTTTCGCGAGGCAGACTTCGAGCATTTTCTCCGCGACTCACTCACTCAGATTGAGAAATACGGGGAGGGGAATCCCCGCCTCGAGCTTTGGGGCGGCGTAAATCAGACGCCAGAACTACGCCTATCGCTCAGGCCACTCCCCGAACTCAGCGAGTCGATTGAGCTGCGAAGCATCGGAACGGACGATCCAGTGCTCTGGCACCCCGAACGCAAAGGGCGAAACATCGGCGTGTTCTCGGCACTCAACCGGGAGCTCGGTGCTGAGGCAATACTCACGAACGCAGATGCAGTCGCTGAGGGCACAACAACCGCACTCATCTGGTGGATCGGATCAGATGGGTTCATTTCTGCTTCAACACGCCGCGTGGCATCGGTGACTGAAGCACTGATTTGCGAGATTGCCGAAAACAGGAGCGAACAGCTCACGCCCACGCACATCACCGCTGACGCGCTCGTCGAGTGTGAAGTTTGGGCAGTAAATGCTCTGCACGGGTTGCGAACGGCGACGATGCTTGACGGTCGGCCGCTTGCGGCACCCGATCCACTTCGACTGGCCGGCTATCGCGCCGCGCTCGATCGCACCTGGGAAAAGGTGGCGGGCATCGTGTTCTAATACGTCATACACTGGCTTGGTGACTTCGCCCGACGACCTGCCCGACAGCCGACCGCGATTCGCGGCCCGGTTCGAGGATCGCATCCACCGATCTCGTGCGAAGCGCGCCATCAAGCGAGGCAAATCACCGTGGGTCATTCCCTACATTGGTTATGGCACGACTGAGTGGATCCGCGTACTCGGGCGCGTGCTCTATCTGCGGCCCGACACGAGCGAGCACTCGCGTTTCAGGCCAGACGTCGAAGAAGTGTCTCGTGTGCGCGGCTGGCGCACTTTTACGAGCCTGTATGTTCCCTACCAGAAGGTGGCTGTGCTCGTTGATGACGAGCCCGTGGCTGAGGTTGTCGCAGACCGCGGCGGCGTCATCGATTCGATCGTGCGCGTTGCGCTCAACCCTGGCTGGCATACAGTCACCCTTCGTGTCGAGGGCGCTGAAGTGAGTCACGCACCGGTCAAGGTGATGGATCCACACGCGAAAGTTGGCGTGCTCTCTGACGTCGACGACACCGTTCTCATTACTGCACTACCCAAACCGTTCGTCGCGGCGTGGAACAGTTTCGTGCTCGATGAGAACGCGCGCAGAGCGACCTCAGGCATGCCCGTGCTGTACGAGCGTCTCTCGAAAAAGCACACCGGTACTCCATTCATCTACCTCTCCACTGGCGCGTGGAATGCCGCGCCCGCGCTCAGCCGATTCCTTGCACGCAATCTTTACCCGATGGGACCGCTCTTGCTCACTGACTGGGGCCCAACGCACGATCGTTGGTTCCGCAGTGGTCGCGAGCACAAGCAACGCGAGCTGAAGAGGCTCGCGAGAGAATTCCCAGACGTCAAGTGGATCCTCATCGGAGATGACGGTCAGCACGACGAGTCGCTTTATCACGAGTTCGCGAAGGCACACCCGAACAATGTTGCGGCAGTGGCGATCCGCCAACTCTCGGTGAGTCAGGCGGTGCTCGCAGGCGGCCGCTCAAAAGCACGATTGCACCGCGACGCGAGCGGAGTGCCCTGGGTCTACGGGCCCGATGGTGCGACGCTCGCCGAAGAACTCAGCAAACACGACCTCTTATGAGCCCGAATCGCGACCGCTGGTGGAAGAGCGCGGACCCAAAGTGGGCCAGGCGCTTCACGGTATCTGCGCGCCCGTCTGCTCTCCAGCTTTTCAAGGCTGCCGGTGCGGCGATTCTCGCGTGGTTCGTGTGTTCACTCATCTTTCCCGGAACTCTCCCTCTATTTGCCGCAATCGCTGCTCTCATCGTTGTTCAAGAGAGTGTGGATCAGTCGCTTACGAAGGGTCTCGAGCGTGTTGTCGGGGTGCTACTTGGGGTTTCCGTAGCTCTCGGCGCGGGTGCTGTTTTCGGGCCGCGTTCGTGGCTATTCGTCGCAGCGATTCTTGTCGCGATGGGCGTCGGTTGGCTCCTGCGCATGAGCTCAACATCAACGAACCAGATCGCCATTACCGCGCTACTTATGATTGCCCTCGGCGGATCAGAGTTCGGCTACGGCGTCGAGCGTCTCGTCGAGACCGCTATTGGTGCGGCACTCGGTGTGGCAATCAATGCAATCGTTGTCGCTCCAGTTCGAACAACGACGCACGCTGAAATTGTGGATCTGGCGCTGAATGCCTCTCACGCTCTCGACCGGCTCGCCGATGCGCTCGCAGCGCCCCGAGACGAGGCCTGGCTTGAAAACATGCTCGTTGAGGCACGGAAGTTGCAAAACGAGCGTTCTACGGTTCATGCGTCACTTCGAAGTGCACGTGAGAGCCTTCGCCTAAACCCTCGTGGTCGTCGTCACCGCCAGCAGCTCCTCGAAGACGACGCGCTGTTTCAGCGGTTGCAGCCCATCGTCACGCAAGTTATTGGCATGTCCCGCGCGCTGTACGACCTGTACGATTCCGACCTTGTCACCGATCCATCGGTAGTGGGGATGGTCGAGGAGATCCGGCGCGCGTCCCACGACCTTGAACTTCTCGTGCACGTTGCCGAAGACACAGAAGCGGCCCCGGCCGAACCGGCGCTTACCGCGCCGTATACGATTCCGAGGCCGCATCCGCAGCACTGGGTGCTTATCGGCTCACTGATGGAAGATCTCCGCCGCGTTCGCGGAAGGATTACCGGCGAGCTCGAATAGGGTATTCGATTACTGCTGGAGTGCTGCCTGCACGTCGAGCGTGATCGTGACGTCGTTACCGAGCATCAGACCACCCTTTTCGAGAGGTGCGTTCCAGGTGAGACCGAAGTCTTCACGCTTCACGACCGAGGTTGCGGTGAAGCCAGCCTTGTAGTTGCCGTATGGGTCCTCACCGAAGCCACCGAACTCGAAGTCAAAGGTGACAGGCTTCGTTACGCCGCGCATGGTCAGTTCGCCGTCAACCTTGAAGTCACCGTCTTCAAAGCGTGCGCCGGTGGATACGAAGGTGAGCTCTGGGTGCTCTTCAGCAGCAAAGAAGTCACCCGTGCGGAGGTGTCCGTCGCGATCCTTCTGGTTAGTGTTCACCGAGGCAACAACTGCCTTAGCGGTCACATTCGAGTCAAGCGGGTTCTCGCCGGTCACGAAAGTTGCCTCGAACTCCTCGAACTTGCCCTTTACCTTGCTAATAGCGAGGTGACGAACTGAAAAGCCAATTTCCGAGTGGGTTGGGTCGATTACCCAAGTGCCTGCGCGGTAACCGGGGATGCTCTCAGCGGTGATGCTCATGTGTGTACCTTTCGGGTTATTCGTGTAGGTGCGACCTTGTCGCATACGTTTCGTCACATGCGATGACAAGGGGTACAACTTTCATGCACCCGCATGTATTCCCGAATTGCAAAAGAATCTTCTTAAGCGATTATCTTGGTCGCTTTTTCGCGCTCGCTCGCGCGCGCAGCGCAACCGTGTCGTCGATTTCTCGCGGGGTGAAAGCCCCATACTTGCGCTCCATCGCGACGCGGATGAGGAAGTCACTGATCGCCGGATTCTTCGGCAGGAGCGAACCATGCAGGTAACTACCGATGGCGTTGCGGGTTCTCGCACCCTCTGTACCGTCTACCGTATTGTTGCCCGAGCCTTGCAAGACTTTTCCAAGGGGAACTGATTCGTCGCCAAGCACCGTATTGCCACTGTGGTTCTCGTACCCAATGATCTGACCGAACTCCTCGGAATCAACCACTACGTTGCCGATCATGCGCTCGCTCCCCGCGCGAGTTTCAATGTCGAACACACCAATGCCTGGAATTTCTGAGCTTGAACCGGTGACGAACCGATGACCAAAAAGTTGGTACAGTCCACAGATAAGCAGCATTGGGAGCCCCTCTTCTGCGAGCCCACGGAGTTCTGCACCGCGACCCAGGAGGTCACGGGCAACACGCTCTTGGCCCGAGTCTTGGCCCCCACCACCGATAATGATGTCGACGTCGTCAGGCAGCGGATCCCCAACATTGACCTCAACGACTTCGGGAGTGATTCCGTGCGCACGAGCGCGACGAACGAGCGAGAGCAAGTTGCCACGATCGCCATAGATATTCATGTCGCGTGGGTACAGCGAGACGATCTTCAATTCCATTAGATCTCCTCAACATTCGTGAGCTCGCTCAGCCGCTTTCTCAACCCGAGCATGGCAGTGTACGTGCAGTAGATCCTTCGCGGTTGCCCGTGAGTGCTGGCTCGGAAAGCTGCAAGCGCACGCGAGAGATCCTCTTCTACTACGCCAAACTCGACGTCATCGTGCTCGAGTCGCAGCGCCATGTCCCAAGCCCGAGTGCCGGTGACGACCGCGACGCCGCCCTCGCGAAGCGAGTCGAACTCTACATCCCAGAGCCACGACATGTCACGTCCGTCGGCATACTGGTCATTGATCGCAATCATGACACCGGTATCGGCAGCATCGAACGATGCAAGCCCGAGTTTGAAGCCAGCCGGGTTTTTTACCAGCACAAGTTCAAGGGGCTGGCCGTCAAGCTCGAGGCGCTCACCGCGCCCAAACGCGGGACGCACCTGAGCGAGTGAATCTAGCAGTTGTTCTGTCGTCGGCGCACGGTACGTATCGGCTGCAGCATCAAACACCGCCCGCACTGTAGAGAGGGCTGCAGCTGCATTGTAAGTGTTATAGAGCCCTTCGAGCAGAAGCGGAGTCTCGTAGGCTTCACCCGCAATTCGAAACGTCGCTGTGCGCTTACCCAGCGCAGTGAGCACAACATCAACATCGGGCCGCTCGGAATCAGACGGTGCTGGATCCGCCGATCCAGCATAAAAATCATCGTCACCAGGGAACGTGCTGAGCAAGTCATTCACAAGCCCGAACTCGCGCACCCTCGGTGCACCCGTGGGTTCGGCGCGCTGTCTGGTTCGTTCACCAATGGTCGCGATGTGTCTGTCTTCACGGTTCACGATGACCTCGTCGCTTGTCGCGTCGGCGATGCGCTGCAAGTAGTTTGCTGTCGTATCGATTTCGCCGAAACGATCGAGCTGATCACGCAGCACATTGAGCAGCAACGTGAACCTTGGCTGTACTCGATCGATGAAGTACATCGCATGGGCCTCATCGAGTTCGAGCACCGCCACATCTGCATGCAACTTGCCCGATAGCGAGCATTCTCCGACAATCGCAGCAACCACGCCACGCGAGAAGTTTGAACCCGTTCGGTTCGTGAAAACCTTTAACCCCTGGTCTTCAAGCATTTCAACGATCATCTTGGTCGTCGTTGTCTTGCCGTTTGTGCCGCTCACTGCGACAACACCGAGAGGCAAGGTGCTGAGCGCCCTAGCTATAAAACCCGGGTCAATTCGTTCAACTACGAGCCCTGGCAGCGCCGATCCGCCGCCACGCAGTCTCGCGAGCACCCGCACCGCTTTTCCGACTACGGCCGAGAGAAAATCACGCATAAACCAAGACTAGTCGCCCAGCAGTTCCGGTCTGACACGCCTGGTTCGCTCAACGCTCTGCTCATGTCGCCAGGCACTGATCGCCGCGTGGTTGCCACTCAGCAATACATCGGGTACGCGGCGACCCCGCCATTCTGCGGGCTTCGTATAGCTCGGATACTCGAGTAACCCATCTTCGTGAGATTCCTCGACCAGGCTCTCAGGGTTGCCGACCACACCAGGGATCAGGCGCCCGATTGCTTCGATCATGGCAATCGACGCGACTTCTCCCCCATTCAGCACGTAGTCGCCAATGCTCACAAGTCGAACACGACCACGCTCTGAGTACTCGTCGAACACTCTCTGATCGATGCCCTCGTACCTTCCGCATCCGAAGATGAGGTGAGATTCGCTCGAGAGCTCGCGTGCCATTGACTGAGTAAATACCTCGCCCGCGGGCGACGGAAAAATTATCAGCGGATCGGCATCAGCTTGAGCGTCACCGAGGATTCCGTCGAGCGCGACACTCCACGGCTCGGGCTTCATCACCATTCCGGCACCGCCGCCCGTGGGCGTGTCGTCTACCGTGCGGTGCTTGTCATGCGCCGAATCACGCAGGTCATGAACTCGCAAATCGATGAAGCCACGATCGCGGGCCTTGCCCATGAGGGAGAGTTCGAGGGCATCGAAGTAGCCAGGAAAGATCGTGACGACATCGATCCTCACTCGGCACCCCCACCAAAGAGCCCCGAGGGCGGTGTGAGCGTGACAACACCCGACTCAAGGTCAACGTTTGGAACGATTGCCTCAACGAACGGCACAAGTACCGTGCCACCGTCGGTGGTTACCGCGAGCAGATCTTGTGCCGGAAAGTGCTGCACCTCGGCAACAACTCCGAGCTTCACCTGATTGCCAGCATCGTCGAGCTCAACGACATCAAGTCCAACGAGTTCGTGATCATACCATGCGTTCTCCTCAGCACCCGCTGCAACCGTTTGCTCGTCGATCCACAGAATTGCGCGCACGATGCTCTCTGCCGCAGTGCGATCGGGAACCTCGACAAAGAAGCCAACAGGAACAGAATTAAACCATCGGAGCTCTCTCAGCTCGATCGTTCGGCCAAACCACGGCGAATCTTCGGGCACCTGCAGATGGAACTGTGCGCCAGGCACGAAACGCAGCTCTGGATTGTCGGTATACATCTCGAGCTTGAGGCCACCCTTGAGCCCGTGTGGCTTCGATAGGCGACCGACACGCAAACTCCCCGCCCCGCTAGCGGGACGGGGAGCATGTGCACGCTTTGGGGCGTCAGCCATTAGCCAGCCTCTGGTGCATCGGTATCAACGACATCGACGCGCACGCGGTCGCCCGATGCAAGCGCGGAGATCAGAGCACGAAGTGCCTGAGCGGTGCGCCCGCTGCGACCAATGACGCGACCAAGATCGTCGGGATGCACTCGAATCTCGAGTGTCTCACCGCGGTTACCGCTGCGGGCATCGATGCGCACCTCGTCTGGGTGATCCACGATCCCTCTGACGAGGTGCTCCAATGCCTCTGAGAGCACCATCTCAGCCAAAAGCCTTACGCCTCGGTGTTCTCAGCGGCAGCCTCTTCAGCTGGCGCCTCTGCCTCAGCCGGAGCCTCGGTTGCTTCTTCGGCAGGAGCCTCTGCTGGCTTCTCAGCCTTCGGGCGAAGCACCGACTTCTTCTTGGTGTCAGCCTCGAACACTTCCTTGGCCTCAGGGGCCTTCACCTGCGACTCGGTCGAACCCTCGCCGGTGTGCTTGCCCCAGTCACCGGTGAGCTTGAGGAGTGCCGCAACCTGCTCGGTGGGCTGTGCACCCACGCTCAGCCAGTACTGGGCACGCTCTGAAGAAACCTCGATGAACGAAGGGTTCTGGGTGGGATCGTACTTGCCGATCTCCTCGATCACGCGACCGTCACGCTTGGTGCGCGAATCGGCTACGACGATGCGGTAGTACGGTGCACGGATCTTGCCGAGACGCTTGAGGCGAATCTTTACTGCCATGTGATGGCTCCTTAGAAATTGTGAGAAAAATGACACCGCGCAATGAATTGGGACGAAGCGAGTCGAACCCGAGGGCGCGGAAGCACGGTACGCAAAAGCGAACTTGATAATTGTGCCACACGAACGGCATCATTGCAATTTTTGCTGGGATCAGGGGTTTTGAGTGGCGCTCAAAGTCCCACCCACGCGTACCTCGAGTTTTGCGAAAAGGCGATCGACTACATCCCCCATGCGCAACCCATCGTGTTCAAATTCGTTTGTTACCCACGAGTTGAGAGCGCCGACACGAGCAGTAGTGTCGAGGGACAATGCCGCATCGACGTACATGTCGTCGTAATAAACTGCCGCTTCAACCGGCACTTCGTTGGTAGCGAGCCGTTCGGTATCGTACAGATCGATTTCCCAAGACTGTGTGGCGAGCAATTCGACTCCCGCATGAAAGCCTCGAAGTGCCCGGATCTCCTCAAACATCCATGGGAACACCATTTCGCCAGTGAACTGAAGTGGCCTCGCTGACTCTGCGAAATCGGCATGCTTGGTGAGCTCTTCGTGGGCCGCCCAATTGCTCGGACCTGCTCCATAGATATTCTCTTGCAGTGCGGCATACAGCGGGTTCGTCGCAAACGAGGTCGCGTCGTACACCGCATGAATAAACGTGTCACTGAGCCGCGTTTCTGCAGCATCGGAAAAGGCCTCGTCGAAGATCCAATGCACTCGATCCGCCCCGACGGACATGCCGAATTCAAACCCAAGCGTCTGCAGGCGCCTCACCGTGAGCGTATCGCCGTCTGGCAGACGAACATCGCTTGCCGAAAGCAAATCAGCCACCCGCGACACGCGATCTGTCAGGTGCGGGAAGCGCTCGCGGAACAACCGGTTCTTTTCTCGCACTCGCGGAAGGGTGAGTCGATAAACTTCGGCCGGGTCAGGGTCGATCGAGGGAAGACCACCGGTGACTGCCGAGGCGACGATTGCCTCCGGCGCAATTGACAGATAGTGCAGCGTTAGGAACCCGCCGTAGCTTTGCCCGAGTGTCCACCACTGTTTGCCGTCGTAGTGCTGAGCGCGTACGGCTTCGAGGTCACGCACGATCGAGTCCGCACGAAAGTGAGACAAAAGCTTCGCCGCTTCGCCAGCGGCTAACTCTCCGACCTCGTTTCCCGAGAGTGGTGTGGATCGGCCGGTCCCCCGCTGATCTGGCAGCACGACTCGGAATCTCTTTAGCGCATCGCTGAGCCAGTTGTCACGACCGAGCGGCCTCGGCGACTTACCACCTGGGCCACCCTGCAAATACACCAGCAGCGGCAATTCCTCGTAACGTTTCTCGGCAGCAACGAGCTCACGGGCGTAGACATCGATTGTCTCCCCGCCAGGGTTCGCCCAGTCCAGTGGAACTTTCGTCCACACGTCTCTCGCTACGATGTCAGTTCCGATCGGGTACACCGAACTCATTCGAGTCATGCTGTCTCCTTCGTGTGACGAAGCCGATGATCTGGCGCGATAACTAGCTAGCGCTTGCTCCCACCGAGCATCTTTTGAAGCTTTGCCAGCTCGTCGGCGCTGGGCGCCGAAGCTCCGCCAGCAGCGCCAAGGCCGAAGCCGCTCCCCTGCGCTGGCTGCGCCGGGAGGCCAGCTTGCTGTTGTGCGCGCTTCGCCGGGTTACCCGAACGTTTTGCGCCCTTGCCCTTTTGCTGCTGCTTCTTTTTGCCGCCGTGGCCACCCATTCCCGGCATGGGGCCCATTCCTGGAATCTGCGGCACACCACCGCGGGCGACAGTCTTCATCATCTTCGAAGCCTGTTCAAACCGTTGCACAAGCGAGTTGACGTCGGTGACGGTCATGCCCGAACCCTTTGCGATGCGCAGGCGACGAGAACCATTCAGAATTTTTGGATTCGTACGCTCATCTTTGGTCATTGACTGAATGATGGCCTCAGTGCGAACAATCTCGCGCTCGTCGAAGTTCTCGAGCTGATCCTTCATCTTGCCCATGCCGGGAAGCATGCCCATCATCTTCTTGATGGACCCCGCACCGCGCAGTTGTTGCATCTGCTGGAGGAAGTCATCAAGCGTGAACTGATCTTTCGCGAACTTCTCGGCAACCTTTTGCGCTTCTTCTTCGTCGAAGGCCTGCTGTGCCTGTTCAATGAGCGTGAGAATATCGCCAAGGTCAAGGATTCGGCTCGCCATGCGGTCGGGATAGAACGGTTCGAAGTCACCAAGACCCTCACCCGTTGACGCGAAAAGAATAGGGCGGCCAGTGACCCCACGAATCGAGAGTGCCGCACCACCGCGTGCGTCGCCGTCGAGCTTGGTAAGCACAACCCCTGTGAAGTCGACGCCTTCTTGGAACGCCTGAGCAGTCGCGACCGCATCTTGACCGATCATCGCGTCGATGACGAACAGCACTTCGTCTGGATCAATCGCCTTGCGAATGTCGCTCGCCTGCTTCATAAGCTCGGCATCAACACCCAGTCGCCCCGCGGTGTCAACGATGACGAAGTCATGCTGAGTGCGTTTCGCCTCAGCGACACCGTTCTTCGCAACCTTGACGGGGTTACCGACACCGTTACCCGGCTCTGGTGCGAAAATTGCAACTCCGGCCTGCTCTGCCACAACCCCCAACTGGGTCACAGCGTTCGGGCGCTGCAGGTCACACGCAACCAGCATTGGTGTGTGCCCCTGATCCTTAAGCCACTTCGCAAGCTTGCCAGCGAGCGTCGTCTTACCTGCACCCTGCAGGCCCGCAAGCATGATGACCGTCGGTGGGTTCTTCGCGAACTGAAGACGGCGCTGGTCGCCACCCAACACCTCAACGAGTTCCTCGTTCACGATCTGCACAACTTGCTGCGCAGGGTTCAGCGCACGATTCACTTCGTCTCCGAGCGCGCGCTCACGAATCTTTCCGGTGAAGTCTTTGACGACGTCGAGCGACACGTCTGCTTCGAGCAGCGCTCGGCGAATTTCGCGTACTGTACCGTCAACGTCAGACGCTGACAGCTTGCCCTTCGAACGCAGGTTCTTGAAGGTGTCTGTCAGCCGAGTCGAGAGGTTTCCGAAAGTAGCCATAGTGTTCCTAGTCTACCGGCCTCGCAACGTCACTGAACTGCTCATACTGACCAGAACGCGTCGCCCAGTTTCATTAGCCAATAAGTTGCGCGGCAAAGACGTGCGGCGTGAAACCTGTGAGATCCCCGATCCCCTCGCCCTGACCGACAAGCTTGATCGGCAATTCGGTTGATTCCTGCACCGCGAGCACGAATCCGCCCTTAGCCGAACCATCCAGCTTGGTGAGCACCAGACCGGTCACACCGGCATGCTCGATAAATGCCTGGGCCTGGGCAAGCCCGTTCTGACCGGTCGTGGCATCAAGCACTAACAACACTTCGGAAACGGGAGCGAGTTTTTCGATCACTCTGCGAATCTTGCCGAGCTCATCCATGAGCCCGCCCTTTGTTTGCAGGCGACCCGCTGTATCGATGATTGCAATATCGAACTGCTCGTCGATTGCGCGTTGCACTGTTTGAAACGCGACCGAGGCCGGGTCTTGACCCTGCTGCTGCGGTTTCACTATTTCGACACCTGCGCGGTCTGCCCAGGTCGCGAGTTGCTCGACCGCCGCCGCACGAAACGTGTCAGCCGCCCCCACGATGATCTTCTTATCGAAGCGAGTGAGGTAGTTCGCGAGCTTTCCAATAGTCGTGGTCTTTCCGACACCATTCACCCCAACAACCAGAATGACGGCGGGACGCTCGGACAGGCGAAGCGTCGGGTCGAATGCATCGAGCCTTGTTTCCACCGTTTCGCGAAGGATTCGCTTGAGGTCGACCACATCGGTCACACGGTGGCGATCCACTTCTGACCGAACGACCTCGAGCACCGCATCGGTGATCTCTGGGCCGAAGTCTGCAGAAATGAGGGCTGTCTCAATGTCGTCCCAAGTATCTTCGGTGATCGGCTCCGATCCACCGCCAAATACGTTGCGAAATGCCCGACCAAACGACCATGCCTTTTCTGCCATGATTCAAGACTACCGACAACTCAGAGTGACGAAATCTGCAACCCGATGTTTCGTATCGGCAACAATGACGCCGCGAACGGGCGAGTTGGCCAAATCACCACGAAACCGACGATATTGTGGTGGGCAGTCATTGCCCGAACGTCGACGCGCGAAGCAGCGCGGACCAATGGAGGTCAAGTGAACCACGTTCAAATGCGGAGACCCGCGGTGAAACACGCGACTCTGCTTGCGCTCATTGCGCTCCTCGCGAGCTTCTTTGCGCTCACATTCCAATCATTACCCGCTCACGCCGCTGATTGTGTGCCCGACGCACAAACGGGCTGCATTCAGGGCCTCATCAAGACAAGCACTGGCGAGCCTGCTGCTGACATTGAACTCGCGCTCACGGGGTCGGGTGCGAACGAAACCGCCGCAACCGACGCAGACGGGCGTTGGGTATTCACCGTGACACGGGCGGGTGAGTACACCGTCACGGTGGATCAGTCGACGCTTCCCGCCGGCCAGTACTTCAAGTCAGCCGACAGCCGCACGGTTCAGGTCGCACTGTTTGAGTCGGTGAGCGCACTCTTCCCGCTCACCGATGATCCCGCCGCCGTGAGTGAGCCGGAGCCCGCCGAAGATGCGCAGGAGACGGATGCGGCCGAGGAAACTACCGAGACTGCCGACGCACCCCGCACGAGCGCCGAAAGCAACTTCTGGCCCAGGTTCTGGCAGCAGGGCGCCTCGGGCATTCGCATCGGCCTGCTGCTCGCGCTCGGTGCAGTTGGCCTCTCACTCGTCTTTGGTACTACCGGGCTCTCGAACTTTGCCCACGCCGAAATGCTCTCGATGGGCGGCATCCTGGCGTTTCTCTTCATGCAGCTCACCGGCAACATCTGGCTCACCGGCCTCATTGTCGTCATTCTGATGGCAGTTGTGGGTTGGTTCCAAGACGCAGTGCTGTGGAGGCCGTTGCGAAAGCGACAACTCAGTCTCATGCAAATGATGATCGTGTCGATCGGCCTCTCGATCGTGCTTCAGAACATCTTCCAGTTCTTCTTCGGAGCAAGCATTCTGCGCATCGACCCATCGTCTCCAAAAACTGTGACGTTGCTTGGCGTAACTCTCACTGTGCAGTCGTACATCGCGATGGGCATTTCACTCGTCGCAATCATCGCGGTTGCGCTCGCGATGAAATACACGAGGTTCGGACGCGCAACTCGCGCAGTTGCCGATAACCGCGCACTCGCTGAGGCCTCCGGCATAGATGTGGATCGGGTGATCAGACTCGTGTGGACCGTCGGCGTCGCGTTTGCGGGCCTCTCGGGCATGCTCCTTGGCCTTGTACTCAACGGCATCGCCTGGAATACCGGCTGGCACTACCTTCTCCTACTCTTCGCGGCGGTCATTCTTGGCGGCATTGGAACAACGCTCGGAGCGATTGTGGGCTCGATGATCATCGGAATCATCGTTGAAATGGCAAACATCTGGCTCCCGGGCGACCTCAAGCACGCCGCAGCCCTCTTCATACTCATCGTTGTGTTGCTCGTGAGACCGCAGGGACTCTTCGGGCGCAAGGAACGGATCGGTTAGGCACATGGAATTCTGGATAGATATGCTGCAGGCAATCCTGCAGACCGCGCTCTCACCGATCACCGCTGCCTTTGTGATCGCGGCCATCGGCCTGAACATTCACTTCGGATTCACTGGCCTCATGAACATTGGCCAGGCCGGCTTTATGCTGGTCGGCGGTTATGGCTTTGTCATCTCAGTGATGAACGGGGTTCCGCTCTTCCTCGCACTGCTCATTTCGGTGCTTGCTTCGGCCGCGTTTGCCCTGCTTCTCGGAATACCAACAGTGAAGCTACGGGGCGATTACCTCGCGATCGTCACCATCGGCGCAGCAGAAATTCTTCGGATGACTGCAAGGCTTGCAAACCTGACGCCGTTCACTGGCGGCCCGAGCGGCATTCAAAGCCCGAAATTTCGGGAGCAGTTGAATGCGCTGTCACCTCTCCCGGAGGGCCGCACGAGTTTTCTCGGGCTCGAATATGTGAATACCGGCGTTGATGACTGGTGGACCCGCATTCTTGCCTGGGGCCTCGTCGCGATCTTCTTGGTGTTCACCTGGCTGCTCATTCGCAGTCCGTGGGGTCGCGTGCTCAAGGGAATTCGCGAAGACGAGGAAGCGGTGCGAAGCCTTGGAAAGAGTCCGTTCTCATACAAGCTCCAGGCCCTCATCATTGGCGGCGTTATGGGTGGCTTTGGCGGCATCCTCATGTCACTCCCCGCAGCGATCAACCCCGATGGCATGGGGCGCGCAACCACGTTCAACCTCTGGATGATCATGTTGCTCGGAGGTGCGGCAACCATTCTCGGCCCGCTCCTCGGTTCGATCCTGTTCTTCGTACTGCGACTCGTAATTACGAGCGTCGCCTCCGAGTACATCCCGGGGCACATTCTCAGCGCACAGCAGGCAGAGATTCTCGCGTGGATCCTCATCGGACTCATGCTCATGCTGCTCGTGATATTCCGGCCTCAAGGCATCTTGGGCAACAAGAAGGAGTTGGCGTTCAATGTCTAGCGCACACGACTACCCCTATGACCGCGACCTCTTGAAGAAAGAGCTCGCGAGCCTCGACCAGGTTCCCGGCGTTGCAAAGCCCGACCCAATTCTCACGGCCGACAATGTTGTGCGCCGCTTTGGTGGCATGACCGCTGTAGACGTCGACCACCTCGAGGTGCAGCGCGGGGCTATCACCGCGCTCATTGGCCCGAACGGGGCTGGCAAGACCACGTTCTTCAACCTGGTGACGGGTTTCGACCGCCCAAATGGTGGATCGGGCTCCCCCGCAGCGAGCTGGTCGTTCAACGGTCAGACATTCAGCCGCCCGAGTGCGACCAAGGTCGCTCGTTCTGGCATGATCCGCACATTTCAGCTCACCAAAGCACTCACGAAAATGACAGTGCTTGAGAACATGCTCATTGGGGCTGCAAATCAGCCCGGTGAGAATCTTTTCGTGGGGCTGGTCAAGCCGCTGTGGGCAAAGCGGGAACGAGAGAATATCGAACGAGCCGAAGAGCTTCTCAAGCGATTCAAACTCGACGCAAAACGTGACGACATGGCCGGTGGCCTCTCGGGCGGCCAGAAGAAGCTGCTCGAAATGGCGCGCGCGCTCATGTCCGAGCCCTCGATGATCATGCTCGACGAGCCAATGGCGGGCGTGAACCCCGCACTGACGCAGAGCTTGCTCGAGCACATCGAGCAGCTGCGCGACGAGGGAACGACCGTGTTGTTCGTCGAACACGATATGCACATGGTTCGCCACATTTCTGACTGGGTCGTTGTTATGGCACAGGGGCGGATCATCGCCGAGGGTCTCCCAGAAGACGTGATGACCAGCCCTGCTGTCGTCGATGCGTACCTTGGCGCTCACCACGATCGAGATCTCGGTGACGACGATGTCATGAACACAGCTATGATTCGCACCATTGAAGCTGCGGTCGAAGAGGAAGCGAAGGAGGAGGCCTGATGAACACGTCAGTTGCATCCACATCCACCGAAGTCGTTATGCGCGCAAATGAGCTTCACGCGGGCTACCTTCCCGGCATCAACATTCTCAACGGGTGCACAATCGAGGCACGCAAGGGAGAACTCGTTGGCATTATTGGGCCGAACGGATCGGGTAAATCCACACTGCTCAAGTCACTGTTCGGTCTCGTCGATATTCGCGACGGCTCGGTCACGCTGAATGGCGAAGACGTCACCGGCATGAAGACGAACCAACTGGTGCGCAAGGGCGTTGGCTTTGTACCGCAGACGAACAATGTGTTCCAGGCACTCTCGATCGAGGAGAACTTGCAGATGGGCATGTTCTTGAAGCCCAAGGAATTTGCGAGCCGTTCTCAAGAAATCTGGGACCTGTTCCCGATGCTGGCGGATCGCAGGAAGCAACTCGCGGGTTCGCTATCCGGTGGCGAACGACAATCAGTGGCGATGGCCCGCGCCCTCATGATGGAGCCGAGTGTTCTGCTGCTCGACGAGCCAAGCGCAGGCCTCTCCCCCGTGCGACAGGATGAGACATTCATTCGCACGAGGCAGATTAACCAGACCGGCGTCACGATCATCATGGTCGAACAGAACGCCAGGCGCTGCCTGCAGATCTGTGACCGGGCCTACGTGCTCGACCAGGGCACGAACGCCCACGAGGGTACTGGCCGCGAACTTGCGAACGACCCTAAGGTCATCGAGCTGTACCTCGGCACACTGGCCGCTGACGTGGAAGCCAAGTCGAAGCACTAGCGTCGTAGCCTCTCGACAAATGCACCACTCATAAAGCGAGGCCCGGATCCATACAGATCCGGGCCTCTGCTCGTGAGGTGTGTCTCGAGGGTTAGCCCTCGATCTCACCCACCGCATTCGGGGTGTTCTCGGCGTCGTACTGGTAGATGCCGATGAGTGCCGAAGACGGCTCGTTATCTTCATTCAGTGGTCCGCCACCGGCCTGACCCTGGTAGTGAATGTCCTGTCCGTCCTGGAGCAGGGCGAGGCAGTCAGCGTAGTTATCGCAGGTCTCGCCGCCATCTGCACCTGAAACAGCGTGCAGGTTGTCGACAATCGTCTGCGTGTCCGTTGCTCCACCGCGCTCAGCCGCGAGTGCAACGAGAACCACTGCATCGTACGTCTCAGGCGCGAAGGCAAGGCTCTTGCTTGCCGACTCATCGGCAGCAATCAGTGCGTCACGGAACTCACCGACGGTAGCGCGGCCAGGCGTGGTGCCCTGAGCGCCCTCGAGGATACCCGCATCGAACTCAGGGTAAGGAACCGTGTTGCCGTCAACGAGGTAGATCTTCGAAAGATCGAAGCCCTGTGCCTGAAGCTCAGGAATGATCTGCTTCGCCTCTTCGTAGCTGATGATCGCGATCGCGTCTGGGTTCGTCGCGAGAGCTGCGGTCACCTCAGAGGTGAAGGTCGTCTGCCCCTCGGGGAACTCCTCGCCAGCGCCGTTCGCGCCGTAGGTCACCTCTGCACCGGCAGCTTCAAGCGTCTCCTGCAGGTTATCGCGCAGGCCATTGCCGTAGTCATTGTTCTGGGCAAGCACTGCAACCGTTGACGGAGCGTTCTGCAGAATCAAGTTGCCAAGAGCGCGACCCTGAATGATGTCAGAAGCAATGGTGCGGAAGTACAGGTCGTTGATGCCCGCGAGCGCGATACCCGTGTTCGATGGCGATCCCATGAGGATTCCGGCCTCGGTAATCCTCGGCATTGCAGCGTTCGTGTTACCGGTGCCCATGGCGCCGAGAACGAAGGCTGGCTCTGCCTTAATGATGTCATCGACGCTCTTGCTCATGATCGTTGGATCAGATGCGTCGTGCTCATTGGCCTCTACTACGAGTTCAACGTCTTGGCCGAGCACGCCGCCAGCCTCGTTGATGTCTGTAAGTGCGAGCGTCACTGCGGCACGAGGTCCGTAGATAAGGTGCTCGAGTGTGCCGGTCTGTGGCAGAAGAGTGCCGATCCGAAGTGGACCCGCCTCTGTCTCACCGGTATCTGATGAATTGTCGCCGCCGGTGCTTGTGCACCCGGATAGCGCGAGAGCTGCTCCAGCGATGAGAGCAATCGCTCCTGCCGCTTTCCTGGAGTAAACCTTCATTGGCTACGCCTTTCATTCTTACGTGAGTCTCCCCACCGTTGGGAAGCTACTCTCAGTAGCGTAGTGGTGCCATGTGGCATGGGTCGCACCGAATGTGGGGCTGAGACAGATTCGTTAGAATCTCGAAACGATTCTCAGGCGGATTCCGCCAGTCGCTGTCCAACAACCGCAGAAATTCCGTCTTTTCGCATCGAGACACCGTAGAGAGCGTCGGCGATCTCCATCGTTCGTTTTTGATGCGTAATGATGATGAGCTGCGAGTTTTCGCGCAACCGCTCGAACACCTGCAGGAGTCGACCAAGGTTTGCGTCATCGAGAGCTGCCTCGACCTCGTCCACGATGTAGAACGGGCTCGGTCGGGCCTGGAATATTGCGATCAGCCAGGCGACTGCTGCAAGAGACCGCTCACCGCCAGAGAGCAGTGACAGTCGCTCAACCTTTTTACCGGCCGGTCTGACCGCAATATCGATACCAGTGGTCAGCAAATCGTCCGGATTCGAGAGCGCGATCTCGCCCGATCCACCGGGGAACAAGATGGGGAACACTTCTGAGAATGCCGCCTTGGTGTCTTCGAAGGCTGCGGCAAAGATGCCCTGCATCTTCTCGTCGAGCTCTTCGATGATCTGCGTAAGATCGGCCCTGGTTTTCGTGAGGTCACTGAGCTGCTCAACCAGAAATTGGTGCCGCTGTTCAAGCGCAGCAAACTCTTCGAGCGCGAGCGGGTTAATACGACCGAGTTCTGCGAACCGCTTCTCAGCGCGCGCGAGCCGCCGTTCCTGCTCACCGCGATCGAACGGAATGAACTGAGGTTCGCGTTCGTCGCTGGATTCTTCACTCGTCTCGGTCTCTGTAACCGGAACACCAACTTCGGGGCCGTATTCGGCGATCAATACGTCCTCCACCAGGCCGAGCTCGCTTCCGGCCCGCTCGAGGAGTGAGGATAACTGTAGTTTGCGCTCATAACTCTTCAACTCGGCGCCGTGTACGCTCTCGGTGAGCTGCTGCAGACGACTGCGCAACTCCACTTCTTCAGAACGCAACAGTGTGAGTTCCTGACTGTTCTTTGCACGCTCTTGCTCAGCTGCCTGCTGAGCGGTTCTCGCTTCAGAGAGCGAGCGATCGCACGCATCAAGGATGTTCGGGAGTGCGGCCGCGACACGATCCGCCCGCTCAACCTGTCGTGCGCGGAGCACTGACCTGCGTGCAGCGTCTTCCGCGGCGAGCCGTTCTGCTTCGAACTGCTCCGCGATCGCCCGGCTGCGCTCTTCCGAGGCCCGCACGCGCTCTTTCGCAGTCTCAAACGCGAGCCGCGCCTCAACCTCGCGCTGCCGTGCCTGTTCGAGTTCAAGAAGCACGCCTTCTCGCTGCGTAGCGTCGAGCATGGGGCGCGGCTTTGCCTCTGCTTCAGAGTATGCCCGCGCAGCCTGTTGCGCCGCGGCCTCAGACTCCGCCGAAGCGCCCGTGACACCCTCGAGTGCGGTCGCTGCGCGCTGCGCTTCTGCCTGAGTAGCCTCAGCGCGCACCACGAGCTGCTGACGCCTACGTGCGTGCTCTGCAAGTTTTGCATCTGCCTCACGCAGTTCTGTGTACACCTCACGCGTTCGCGTCTTCAACCGCGCCACAAGCTCGCGTTGGTCTTGAAGTTGAGCTTCTGCGTCTGCGATCTCCGCGTCGAGTGCGGTGCGCCGCTCGCGCGCCTCAGTGAGTTCGGCGGTGATCTCGATGCGGCTCGGGGCACTCCCCGATCCACCAGAGAGCGTGTGCTCGGTCAGCACGTCGCCAGAGGCGGTGACGACGGTGTAATTGCCGCCCTCAAGACGCTCGCGAAGCATCGCTGACCCGTGGATCGCGGCAGCTACATCCTCGGCAACGTAACTGCGAGAAAGCAGCCCTCGAACCCCATCTGGTGCGTCAATAAGTACGCTCGCGATGGCTGTCAGACCCGGGATATCGGCGAAAGTCGCGATGTCTCCCTTTGTTCCCTGCGCGAGGACTGCCCGCAACCTCCCGAGGTCTTCGCTGCGTGCGTGTTCAACGGCGTCGCCAGCAACACGCGCATCGTCGGCGAGCAGCGCGTCACCGAATACACCAAGTGCTGCGCCCACTGCGGCTTCATAGCCCTCAGCGACCCGAACGTGGTCAGCCACCCGGCCTCGGATTCCGCTGTATTGTTCCTCGAGAACCGCCGCCGTTGCGTCCCGCTGCTCCAGTGACCGTGCGAGAGCGCTCACTTGAGCTTCGACGCCGGCGAGCTCCTGCTCAAGTGCGTGCAAGCGATCCCGATACTCGTTTACGAGAGACTCGGCGTCTGCCTCCTTCGCCTGCGCCTCGCGGTAGGCAGCATCGAGCCCGCCCTCTGGCAGCTCGACTGATCCGTTGGCCGTCTCGAACGCTTCAAGTTCGTTCTTCGCGGCTTCTGCGCGCTCTTCAGCTTGCTCGAGCGCCTGTGTGCGTCGAGCAACTTCCTCAGCAACCGCCTGCTGTTTCTGCTCGGCCGCTTCAACTCGCCCGCGCAAGGCCGAGAGTTCGAGATCGTGTCGAGAAACTAACTCGCTTTGCTCCTGGATATGCTCATCGATTGCGTCAAGAGCCTGTCTCGCCTGTTGCGTCGCCTGAGCGGCCTGGTTCCAGGCTTCCTCACGGGAAGGAACAGCCTCAGCGAGCGCAAGAGCCTCTTCGCGCGCCTCGTCGACCGCAGCACGCGTCGTGTGGTTGAGCTGTTCTGGTGTCTCTGCCTGCGTGGCGAGAAACGTGAGTCTTTGCTGCGTCTGCGCGAACAGCCCACGAAGCTTTGATTGGGCCGATTCGAGCGCGAATGTCACCCTGCGTGCTGAATCGAGTTCGTCACCCTGCTGTTCCTGCTCTAGGCGCGCAACGCGGAGTTGTTTCTGCTCGAGCTTTTCCTGCAGCACGATTCGTTCGGAGTGCCGCTCGGACTCAATTTTGGACAGGCCCTCGAGTTCAACGCGTAGCCGCGAGACATCGTCAGCAAGCAGTCTTGCGCGCGCATCTCGCACCTCAGCGGCAATTCCCTGCGCTTGCTTCGCGACTTCCGCCTGCTTCCCGAGCGGTTTGAGTTGGCGGCGGATCTCCCCCGCCAGGTCACTCAATCTCGTAAGATTCGTCTCCATCGCCTCGAGCTTGCGCGCGGTTCGCTCTTTACGACGACGGTGTTTGAGAATACCTGCGGCCTCTTCGATGAACCCGCGCCGGTCCTCGGGAGTCGCACGTAACACCGCGTCAAGCTGCCCTTGGCCCACGATCACGTGCATTTCGCGGCCAAGACCTGAGTCGCTGAGCAACTCTTGAACGTCTAAGAGCCTGCACGCCTCGCCGTTAATCGCGTACTCGCTCGATCCATTACGGAAAAGGATTCGACTGATCGTCACCTCGGAGTACTCGATGGGGAGCGCGCCATCGGAATTGTCGATGGTGAGTTTCACCTCGGCGCGACCGAGGGGTCCGCGCGTCGAGGTGCCGGCGAAGATGACATCCTCCATCTTGCCGCCGCGGAGGGTCTTTGCCCCCTGCTCACCCATCACCCAGGCGAGAGCGTCAACGACGTTCGACTTGCCAGAGCCGTTCGGACCGACAATCGCCGTAACGCCGGGCTCGAACTGAAAGGTCGTCGGCTGAGCAAAGGACTTAAAGCCCCTGAGCGTCAGACTCTTCAGGTGCACGCCGTCTCCCTTCCGCGGGTCTCCTGGTCGAGATTCCTTGTCACACAATACCTGGCGAGTGGATCGGCACCGCGAAGCAACGCCCGAAGCACTGTATATGCTTGGCACGTGACCCCGGATCGACCGCCCTCGCGTCTTCGCCGCGCGACCGCATGGTACGGCGCCGTCTCCGACATCCTCACTCCCCAGCGACTCGCGCTGGTAGCTGGAGCATTGGCGCTCGGAGCGGTCGGCATCTTCGGAGGTTGGGACGCGGTATCCGACGCTGACGACGAGGTCCCCACATACGGGTCGGGGGCGGAGTTCGTTGCAACTCCGTTCGAGGTCTCGACCCAGCGGGCAAGAGTGTTCGATGAACTCGCGGGTGCATTCTACGCAGAAGACGGGTATCGCTACATCGCACTTTTGGTCGACGTCACGAACACTTCCGATCGACCGGTTCCGGCGTACACGCTCTCCGAGAGCATCTCGCTCGACGTTCACGGTGTGCGCACAATCGAACTCGAAGACGGACCGAAGCAGGCGCGACCCACCATTCTCAGAGGAATCGACGGGCTGACGCAGTACACGTTCCAGCCGGGGCTCACGACGAACGTCGTGATCGGGTGGCAGCAGGAAGTTTCTGCCGCGATCCCAGACGACGCAACCATAGTGTTCTCTGGGAATATCTGGCGCCGATCCACCCTCGACGACAGCCTCGGGTGGCGCGACCCGGTACCCGCCGCGCGAGTTACGCTACCGGTCGAACCGTTGGAATCCGAGGATGAGTCGTGAAATTCTCCCGCACTGGCCTTCTCACCGCTGTGCTCGTCGTGGCTGCCCTTTTCATCGGGTCGTTCATCGCCGAGCGGTTGCCGGCATCAGATCGTGTCATGAGCGAGCGCCCTTTTATTCAGCAGGCAAGACTTGGCGATACGGTCGCGATGCGCACGGCCGAGGTGTCGGTCACGGGGGTGCAGTCGGCCTCCGAAGTTGAGACGCTTGGCCGGGTCGCGGGCACTTCGGGCGTGTGGATCGTGTTCGACATCGTCTGGTCCCCCGTCGCAGAGCCGGGTTTGCTACCTAACCGCGCCGTGGTGCTACGCGCCGCCGACGGCCGAACCTTCGGCGACACTCAGCCGGTCACGAACAGTTGCGGGCCGACGCAGCCCGGGTTGCCCGTCTCGTGCCAGATCCCGATTGAGGTCTCCCCCGACGCCCTCGAGGGCGCGCACCTGCTCATCCCTGCTGGAGCGTCGACAGAGGAAAGCGATGACGTCGCCGATTTCAATCTCGGTATCGACAAGGCGCTGGCGGAAGAACTTGCGGAACCAGATACACGCATCGTGCTGCGCCGAACGACGACGGAGTTGCCATGAGCGACGGTACTGCAATGCCCACTGATGAGGCTCTGGAACCGAATGAGGCACTCAACACCGAACCTGCGAACAGAGCGGCCCCCGGACGCATCGGCTGGTGGAGGCGCAACCGACTCTGGCTCGCGCTGCTGCTGCCTCTGCTCGCGCTCGCACTCATCGCGTCATCGTTCCGGCTCTTTACGCTCTACCTCCCGTGGCAGTGGTCGGCTCCGATTGTCGCCGGGGCATCTGAGGGCACTCTCACACAGCGTTATCTCGAGCTCGACGGGGTGAAGTGGGATCGCGAAGTAACGGTCCGATTGATCTCGCTCGAGCCGCGTGAGACTACAGACGACTTCGTCGCCGTCAAAGGGGCGATGCTCTGGGCCGTGAACCTTGAGTTCGAGGCATCACCCGACCAGTTCCTCGACGCCTGCGAGGTCGGACTCGGCGACGCCGAAGGCAACCGCTACGATTTCCGAAGCGGAATAGAATCCGCGAACGCCGACGATTTATATCTAGCCCCGGTCGTGCTCCGATGCGTGCCCGAAGACGCACCGGGACCTACCGTGGCCCCGTTCTCGGACGAGGTAATCGAGTCCCCTATCGAACGCCCGCGCACTTGGACACGTGAGTTCCTCTTCGCTCTTCCCACCGGAGTGACGCCGACCGAGGTGCGCGTCGCCTGGCACGAACCCGTCTACCTGGTGCTCACCCCACCGACTGAGTAGCCAGGACGCGATCCGATTCCTTCTGCGCCATGACGACCGCGTTTACCGCCGCAGCAAGCAACGAGAGTGTGAGCACAAAGTAGACTCCTCGCTCGGCGAGCAGCGCGAAGGGTTCGAGCGCAAACTGGCGCAGTGCCGGGCCGGGCCCGAATGCCTCATGCAGCAGAAGTGTGGCGCCGCTCTGCACCGCACCCGATATGAGGAACACGATGCAGAACATCACCATTGGCAGTACGCCCGCCACTGCGATCTTGCGGATCGCGCTGAACGCGCTCCGCACCGGTGTGACGACCGGCTCCGTCACCTGCGCAGCAACCCGTCGTACCGGGTTCGGGATCCGCTGCAGCCGCTTCGTCGTCTCCTCGTGCCCTGGCACATAGAGATCCACTGACCGCAGCTGATGCCCATAGACTGCGGCCCCGATCGCGAGCCATGCCACAGGAACAACGACAACCGCACCGAGGTTCCCAAGCACCGCCGACACAGCGTCGATTGCACCTCCGACCAGCGCACTCCATTCCCTGATGGCCTCGAACGTGCGCTCCCACCAGTCAATGACGGGTGCGGTGATGCGGCGGGTCGCGATCCAGCTCGTGAGTGACTCGATCTGCGAGTTGAACACATTCACGAGCGTCATGACCCAGAGGATCTCAATGTACGCGGCCAGGCCCGCCCAGGCGAGGTTGCGCTCGACGAGGCCGAGCATCGAGATCACCTTACGGGCGATGAGTGCGACGAGCACGAACGCAACGATCGCGAGGCCCGGCGCATAATTCGTGCGACCCCAGTCGATGTCTTGGAAAGCAGTGTTCAGGCTCTCATCGGCGGTCGTGTCGACGAGGAACACAGCCGCGTCCTGTTTGAGTAGACCGGCGGAGGCGTACACCGCGAGAAACGGGATAAGTACCTTGCCAGCGACAGCGAAGTCGTCGCGCCACCGCTGCTTCGCCGTGGTTTCGACGAACATTCCCGAGAACGCAGGGAGCGTCGGAGCCATCGCGCGCAGCATGAGCACGAATGAGAGCAGCGTGCAGAACGGGGCGAGCGGCAGGATAAGCACGGCAACCGTCGGGCTCCAGTTCGACGTTACGGTCGCGAGCCAGAGAAACCCCATTCGACCGATCCACCCCGCGAGAAATAGGCCGATGAGCTGAGGCCAGTGCATCCAGAGTGCCCGCGCCGCGCCGACGACGAATCGCAGCAGGGTGCGACCGGCGTCTGTGACTAGTGCCCCGAATTCAGTGATAACTGACTGCATAACGGGTTGATCATATCCCGGCGCTAGGGCGGATCAGTGCGAACAAGAGGAACGTTCCGAAAATCACGATCGCACCCGCTGCGATTGGCCAGAACTATTTCTGGCCCTTTCGCGTTTGTGCCCAGATCGACAAGCCAAATCCGATGCACGGGAACAGAAAGATCGGAAGTCCGAACAACCAGATTCCCCAAAGAACACCATCGAATGGGCCTGAGCAGTACGTATCTGGCGGGCATGGACCACGGCCGATCCACTCGACCAGCGAGATGATTGCGAAAATGAGGCACACCGTTGCACTTGTGATCCCACCAAACAGCAACGATTGTGAGAACGGATAGAAGCGCCTGAGCCACGGACCGAGAACTGCGGCGAGCGCGGCACAGATTATGGGGAGAATTCCCACGAGAGTGATTCCGTACATCAGCATTGGATTGGGTCCACCCGAAATCACGAGTGAAGCTGCAACACTCCCGAGCATCGACACCACCAGCACACCGAGCCAGGCCCGCCATGCCATTCCCCACCGCGAATAGCTCATCCAGGGGTGCGTTTCAGGGAGTTACGTCGACGCGGTGGGACTCGAGGTTCTTGACGAGACCGAGACCTCGGTGACGCTCGGGCTAGACGAGAACCCACTACTCCTGATCTCCGAGGTCGCAGAGAGCGCGCCGGTCGTGCATACTGACGCTGGCCTCTATCACTCGGCGATCCTCTACCCCGATGCGCCCGCATTGGCCGGTGTGCTCTACAACATCGCAACAGTTGCACCCGCGAGCTACGGCGGCAGCGCCGACCACGCCGTGAGCCTTGCGTTCTATTTCATGGATCCCGACGGTAACGGGCTAGAGCTGTACACCGACACCCCGGAAGACACGTGGGAGTGGAATAAGGACGGGCACGTCACGATGGGCTCGGCCCCGCTCGACCCCAACGCCTTCATTCAGGAGCACATGGGAAGTACTCCGAGCGAAGAAGACACTGTCATGGGCCACGTGCACCTGAAGGTTGGCGACCTCGATGATGCGCGCGAGTTCTATGCCGATACGCTCGGCTTCGATATCACCGCAGAATCAGAGGGCGCTGTCTTCTACTCGGCTGGCGGCTACCATCACCACCTCGCAACCAACACCTGGCAGAGTGCGGGGGCAGGTGTGCGCGGCGCAGATGCGTCGGGGCTAGGTGGCTTCGCGATCCACCTCGGCGATAACGAGGCTCTCGCGAGCATTGCGGATCGGCTCGCCGCCCAGAACATCGAGCACACAATGAGCGAGAGCGTGCTTACCGTGAACGACCCGTGGGGCAACACCGTGCGTCTGTACGGTGATTCAGCGTAACTCAGTGGGTCGTTGGTTTATGCGCGGATGCCAAGTGAGCGCGCAAGTACCCGTGTAATGCGGATCAGCATTCCGATAAACACCGTGAGCCACACGAGCACGGCAACGACCATCATCACGTGGCCGATGGCCTCGGCGACGGGAAGACGATCCACACGCCCGATGTTCACCGACGCAACGGCGAACATGCCGATGGGAAACACCATCGACCAGAGCGTTGGCATGTACTTGAGCGGAACACGATGGCCGATATGGCGCCAGAACCCGGCGCCAACGAGCATCGGAATCAACCACACGCAGAAACTCCAGAAAATGACGACGGTGCCAGCAATGATCGTTCGCGTCGCATCGACCATTGGCGTCGACTGCATATCGATGATGTTGGTTCCCGCAACCACTGCGATCGCAAGGGCGCCCATCGCTACCCAGTACGGGGGCTCGAATTCAGCTGCAGTGATTCCGTAGTGGATGATGCGCAGCAACACCAAAATTGCGACACCTGCGTAGAGCGCTACCCCTACCGACCATGAGAGCACCGCCAAAATTCCGACCCAGTGCCGCCCCGCGGTGACGTGCGGCTCGATTTGCGCCATACAAACGACCACCGACTGGCTCGCAACCGCCCAAATGAACCAGGTGCCATTGGTGCGGGCAAGAATCGGTTTTCCGTCACGCGTCATGAAGACCTGCCAGGGCAAGAGATACCCAAATACAAACCACAGCAGTGCAGCGAATGCGATGAGCACCACAGCGGGACCGATGATCCCGTGGCGGATCAGCGCGACGGCAAGCACGCCCGAGCCCGCAACGATCGTGAAGTATGCGAACGCTTTCTCTGGGTCCCTGAGATCGTGCAGCATAGCTTCACGAAAGTGGATCGCGCGCCAAACGTACAGGACCCACAGCACTACGTAGCAGCAGGCGGCGATCCCCAGCAGCACAGCAGAAGCGGCCTGAAAACCGACCATGCTCAACCCAACCGAGATGATTCCCGTGCCCATGACGAGCGCAAAGTACCCGGGAGCGAGGTTCTCAATCGCCTGCGAGAACTCACTTCGCGCCCCCATGGAGGTCTGCCCAGTAGGCGATTGAGTGTCCATAACCTCTACGTTAGCCCTGCGGGTGTGGTGCAGATATTGATCTTCCCCCGTTTTGCGAAGCTCAATTCCACAAAAATCCTCGCGAAATGGTGCATACTTCGCATATACTTACCTTCATCAGATGATTGTTTGAGATGGAGCTTCACACATGCGGATGAACGACGACCTTGGGGCCACAGTGACTCCCGAAGTTGTTCCAGCCATCTCTGGCGCTGAACTCACCGAGCGAGTGCACACGCTCGAACATATTCTTCTATGGCAAACACGCGGCCAAGCTGATCTCGTATATGGCGAGAAGACAGTCACCCTGCTCGAGGGTGAAGCCGCATGGGTGCCCGCTCGAACCTGGCATTCACTTCATGCAGGCGACGACTCGATCACCACTCCCCTATTCATACCTGTTTGTGAAGTTCAGTGCTCAATGAATAATGTGGTTGTCGTGCCGATCCGTGAGTCAGACAGGCGCTGCATGTTTGCTCTCTGGAACAGCCAGAGCAACATGAGTGAGCAAGATTTGGATCTTTGCCACGAAGTCGTTGCCACCGTTGAAAGAGCGGCCTTATGCTCCAACCACTCCACGCCGCGCACTCCGGCTCTGACTCCTCGAACCGGCGAGTAACGCCAAGCTGACGCATCGTTTCGCCATAGGATGGAGAGACGGCCAGTAAAGGTATGCGAACACTCCCCATGACACCAAGCGAAACGAACACTTCGACTCTCCCTGAAGCGGGACTCGACCGTTTTCAGAACGAAGAGTTTCTCACGTCGTTTTTCAAGGACCCGACGCTCGGTCGTGTCATGGCTCAGCTCTTAACGCTCGATGTCGGCACCGCACTGCCTGGTGAGCGCGATCTTGCAGAACGACTCGGCATCAGCCGCACTGCGCTTCGCGATCGCATCGGCAGACTGTCATCGCTCGGAATCATCACGAAGCGTGAGCGCGAAAAGTCGGTGTTCTCTGGCGTTCACCCCGACGCCCTGAGCGACGTACTGTTGCTTGGCCTACTCAGCGTAAACTTTGACATCTACTCGCTGGTGTCACTCCGTAAGTCGCTGGAGATGCAGGCTGTGATCATTCTCACCACACAGCTCGAAGACGCAGATCTCTCGCGAGCCAAGGCCGGCCTCGACCTGCTCACGAAGGCAGAGTCCGGAGATGACATTGTGCAGGGTGACTCCGAGTTCCACCTCGGCATACTTGAAGCCGCAGGCCTTGATGGTCTCATGTTCTTCTGGCGTGCGCTCGACCAGGTGTTCAAGGTCACGCACGACAGCCTCGATTACGAGCACGACATCGAGAAGTTCATCCACAAACACGATGATTACTACGCAGCGCTCCGAGATCGCGACCTCCCGCGGGCGATCGAGAAGGCTGACGCACACTTCACTTGGCTCATCGAGCTGCTCCAACGAAAAGGGTTCTGAGCACCTTAATCGGCGCCCAGAACCCCTTGTGTCGAATCGACTGCGGCTATTTTAAGCCGCGCCTGATCTAGTGATCTGCTACGGGAACCGTAGCGCGCTGAATCAGGCCACCGTCAACCGGAAGGCATATCCCGTTGACATACTTCGCGGCATCACTGGCAAGATAGACCGCTGCAGCTGCGACGTCGTTCGACTCCCCCATCTTTCCGGTGGGGCTCAGCGCATTCCTCGCCGCCACCATCTCTTCAACGGAGTCATAGGCACCGCTTATCTGGCGGTAGATCATCGGAGTTTCAATGTACCCGGGAGAAATAGAGTTCGCACGAATTCCCTGCGAGGCGTATTCAACCGCAAGGTTCTGTGTGAACCCAATAAGCGCAGCTTTCGTCGCGGTGTAGCTCGGATAGTTGTATCCGATGTACCGCATGCCTCCGACGGAAGCGACGTTCGTGATCGAACCTTTCCCCTGCGCAAGCATGTGCGGCAACACATACTTGCTCGTGAGAAACGCACTCGTAAGGTTCACGTTGACGACGAGGTTCCATTCGTCGAGATCCATCTCAATGGGACCACCCATACGGGCGATACCTACATTGTTGTGCAGAATATCGATCTTGCCGAAGGTCTCGATCGTAGCGTCGACCGCGGCCTTCACCTCGTCGGGATTCGTGACGTTGGCCTGGAGGCCGATCACGTTGCCCTTCGCCTGATCGCCGAGTTCTTGTTCAAAGCGATCAAGCGCGCCCGCAACTGCATCGGGGTTCGCGTCAACCAGGGCCACTTTGGCTCCGGCCTGAGCAAACGCAAGGCACGCAGCGAGCCCGTTATTGGTCTCGCCACCTATCGAGCCTCCGCCAAACACGAGGGCTACTTGATTCTCCAGGGTGAACATTTCGTTCCTTGTCTTGTATTAAATGAGCGTTACTTCGGCTGAATGACTTCGTAGAGCTCTGGAGTCCAGGTCGGAATCCATTCCTCGTAAACCGGCTCAAGCGCCTCACGGAACTCGGCAATTTCTGCTGCCGAGAGTTCCTTGACCTGCATCTGATCCTTGATGTCCTTGAGCTGTTCCTGCTCGAGCTCACGGATCATTGCGATCTGGTACGCGTTCGCCTCTGCCGCTGCATCGAGCATGATCTGCTGGTCAGCGTCGCTCATGCTGTCGAACATCTCTTGGTTCATCATGAGCAGCAGTGGGTCGTACACGTAGTTCATGATCGTGAGGTAGTCCTGCACCTCTACGAGACCGTTCGCGTAGAAGAGATCCACCGCGTTTTCTTGCCCGTCGACCGTACCGGTCTGGAGCGACGTGAACAGCTCTGAGAAGCTCATGACCAGTGGATCAGCACCCAAGGTCTGGTACATGTCCATAAACAGCTTCGAACCTGCCACGCGTACCTTCAACCCCTTCAGGTCTTCAGGCCCGTCAATCTCATGCGTATTGTTGCTGATCTGGCGCATGCCGTTCTCGCCGAATCCGAGCATCTTCACGCCGTGCTCTTCAGCAAGACCGGCGTATGCATCCTGTGCCTCAGGCGATTCGAGCACCGAATCCACCTCTTCATAGTTGCTGAAGGTGAACGGAGCGGCGATTGCGCTAAAGCGATCATCGATGCCGGAAAGCTGGATCGCAGAGTTGTAGCTCAGCGCTTTGTCACCGTTCATCACCTGCTCAATGCCCGCAATTGCATCGCCAGCTGAGAGCGAGTCATTTGCGAACACGCTGATGTTGATCCGACCGTCACTTTCTTCGGCAACAAGCTCTGCAAACTTCTCGGCTCCCTTGAACCAGGTTGAAGTTTCGCTCGTGGTGACCGACATGTCGAAGTTGTATGTCGCGTCGTCGCCGGCCTGTGTGTCTGCCTGCGCAGTGCCACTGCACGCCGACACTCCGAGTAGGAATGCGACAGCAATGGGCACAATGGTGAGTTTCTTCAATTCTCCTCCTCGAGAATCTCTTGAAATGAAATGCCCCTCCGCCTCATGCGAAGGGGCATTAGTGACCCTCGCGGATCACAAATCCAGCACGAGTACTGGAGTCTTTGACCGTGAGCAGCAGGGCGTCATGACCTCGTTCGAGGCCTGCTCATCCTTTGTGAGGAATGAGTCCCTGTGCTCCGGAATTCCTTCGAGCACCACGGTTTCGCACGTGCCGCAGGTGCCTTCGCGGCACGAAGAAGGCAACTGAATGCCAGCACGCTGCACTGCGTCGAGAATGCTCTCGTCGGCACCGACCTCAACCTCAACGTCCGAGTAATCACAGATCACCGTGAACGGAAGGTTGATGGCACCCTTCGGGAGCTCCTTGGGCTTGAAGTGTTCAATGTGCAATGCACACTTCAGTCCGGGATCGAGCGCATCGAACTTGCCCTCAACCGCCTGAAGTAGTGGGCCGGGGCCGCAGCAGTACACCTCGGTCTCGGCGTCGGGCGCGTCGAGCAGCCCAGCGAGATCGATGTGCCCGTTGGTGTCTTGCGGCCACAGCGTGACGCGGTCGCCGAGTGCGAGCAGTTCGTCGGTGAACGCCATCGAGCTGAGCGACCTGCCACCGTAGACGAGGCGCCAGTCGGCACCGGCCTCGTGGCACGCCTTGATCATCGGAATGAGCGGGGTAATTCCGATCCCGCCCGCGATAAACAGGTACTGCTTCGCCGGGCCGAAATTGAAGTTGTTCTTCGGCTCGCTCACCCAGATGGTGTCGCCAGCTTCGAGGCGATCGTGGATCGCCTCCGATCCACCGCGGCTCTCAGGCTCGCGCAGAATGCCGATGCGCCACGCCTCGCGGTTCGCTGGACTGCCGCTGAGCGAGTACTGACGAATGATCTCTGGAGAGATATGCACGTCAATGTGCGCGCCGGGACCCCACTCTGGGAGTGGTTCTCCCCCGGGCCTCGTGAGCGTCAGTGCGCGAATGCCGTCTGCGGCTTCGACTGCTGAGACAACGGTCACCGGGAAGGTTCCCTGCGTCGCGCTTGCTTCTGGAAAGAAGATCGCCTCTTTGACTGCGGTACTCATGGTCGTGCTCCCGTCGATGGAAGTTGTGTGACGCGCGTGGCGCGCCGTGATTGGGTGCCGCGACGTACGCGGCTCGTGTCTACCACGACCATGTCTTCCTCGACACTCACGTGATAGCCCTCGAGAATGTGCGGGCCCTTCTGAATCCCCTGCGCTTCAAGGTCGATGACGTCTTCGGGGCAACCCTCGACTACCTCGACGTTGTACTTGCGTACGCGGGCATTGGCGGGGTCGTAGAACGATTCGCCGGTGCGAATGTCGAACTCCCACTGGTGCCACGGGCAGCGGATCGAGCGCGAGCGCTCATAGGTAATCTCTGCATCGGGCGCCACTGCCTCGGACTTGCCAAACACTTTGCCGAAGCTGCAGAGCGCGGCACCGGCGTGCGGGCACTGGTCGAGCAGTGCGAAGAACTCGCCGTCGACATTGAACACGCCCACAGAGCGACCTTCAAGTTCAACAACGATGCGCTCACCCGGCTGAAGATCGCCGACGTTTGCAACTGTGTATTTCGCCATGACTGATACTCCTTTGTCTGCCGGTGGCTTAGTCGAGCTTGAAGAAGCGCTTGCCGTTATTGAGCAGAATGTCTTCCTTCATCTGCTGCGGCATGCTTGCTGGGAACGAGGAGTCTGGAGAATCGAAGTCGAAGTGCGGGTAGTCACTCGCGTAAAGAATGTTCTCCGCGCAGTACTCCTCGATCATTTCGAACAGGTGCTGCGGGTTGTCAGGCTCGTCGAGCGGCTGAGTTGAGAGCCAAATGTGGTCCCTGATGTACTCACTCGGCTTGCGCTTGAGGTCTGGCACCTCGTCGCGCATGACTTCCCAGTGGTAATCGAGTCGCTCGATGAGTGGAGCGAAGTGAGCCACGTTGCCCTCTACAAACAGCACACGTAGGTCTGGGTAGCGATCAAATGTGCCCGAGAGAATCAGGCTCACGATCTGGTTCTGGAAGCTCTGCACCATGCCCGTGTGGTACTCGGTGTGGTACGAGGTCCAGCCGGTTCCGGTGTTTGGGTGGCCGCCGCCCTGTGAGAGGTGGATCTGGAGTGGAAGATCCACATCGACTGCCGCTTGGAAGATTGGCCAGTACTTTCTCGAACCGAGGGGCTCAAGCGTCTTCGCGAGGCCGAGCACCGAAACTACGCCGTTGTCCTGACCAATACGGTAGATTTCCTGAGCCGCGAGGTCAGGTGCTTCCCACATCGACGCCATCGCGAGTCGCAGGCGGGGATCGGCAGCCACCATGTCGTGGAGCTGCCAGTCGTTCACTGCCGTGCAGAGCGCGGCGCCGAGGTCCTGATTCAGCGCCTGGTTCGCAGGCGACAGCGTCTTTCCGCCGGGCGACAGGCACTGCAGCGTGCCGAGCTCGACGTTGTACTTGTCGAGGTGCTGCTCCTGCAGAAGCTTCAGGTCGCTGCCCGGCATACCCTCTTCGGGCCAGCTGTCGCCGCGCATCGCGTTGCCGAACATCTGCGGGTACTCCGAGACGTGTGAGAGGCCATGCGTGGTGCGAACGCCGAAGCGCTCCATGTAGCTCTTCCACTTCTCAGGGAGGTATGGATCGAGCTTGCCGGGTGCGGGTAGCGGGTGAATGTCGACATCAATAATGCCGGTAGTTACCTTGACGGGGTCAACGCCACTCGACTTAGTGTCGGTAATCGGATCGTAGGTCTGGGTGATAGTCATGATGAATCCTCGTAAGTCTCTGAACTCGGCTACTTCGTGAGGCCGTACAGTTCGAATGCGTTGAATCGATTGATCTTCTCGACGAGCTCTGCAGATTCAGTGCCCGCCTCGATATCGCGCGGTTGCGAGTGGTGCTGGTGAGGGTAATCGCTCGAGTAGACGAGCATGTCTTCCGACCCGAGGCGGTCAACCGCCTGGTCGAGCTTGCCCCTGATTTCAGCACCATCGGAGGGTGCAGTGGTCACCTTGAAGTGCTTACGCACCATGTCTGACGGGCGGCTATCGAGCCACGGCACGTCTGGACGGTAGGTCTTCCACAGCTTGTCGAACTTCCAGAGGAACGGTGCCATCCACTTGAAACCAGTTTCGGTGAGCACAACCTTGGTGTTCGGGAACTTCTGGAGGATGCCCTCAGAGACGATCGAGAGTATCTGGGCCTCGAAGTTTGCTTGCTGACCGACGTACCACTCGAGGTGCGTTACCGGCCAGCCCACCGACGTTGGAGCCTGGCGGAACACGCCGCCGATGTGGATCGCAACCGGGAGGTTGTGCTTCGCTGCAGCCTCCCAAATTGCCCAATAGTGGCGGCGACCGAGGAGGAGCTCGGTCTGGCCAAGTACAAGAACCTGAACGAAACGCTTGTCGGTGTTTGCCCAGTATTCGATCTCTTCAGCCGCAGCTTCACCGCTGCCAAGAGGAATCACGATCGAGGCGCGAAGACGGTCGTCTTTGTCGAGCCACTCGCGCTGAATCCACGTGTTCAATGCGCGAGCGTGTGCCTGCTCACGACGCGGTTGATGCATCTGCTGAATGCTGTAGAGCGGGTTGAGGATCGCGTAGTCGGTCTTACCATCAGCGAAGACGTCAGCCACGAGGTCTTCGACGCGGGTTGCCGCGCGACCTGTCGGCCCCTTGGCAAGGCCGGGACGCTCAGCGATCGGCGAAGCGATCGGGTGAAAGTTCGGCTCCATCGAAGGAAAGTTTTGTCCTGTGAGCTGATCCTGCCAGTACTCGTCAAGGTACGGCATGAGCTGCTCAGATGACTCCAGGATGGGGTGTACATCGCAGTCAACGACTGCTGCATTGGCGGCTGCCTGTTCCGCCTGATCGACCAGTTGGGGTGCCTGTTCGGTGAGTTGCATGAGATAACTCCGTTGTTTTCGGTAATGCGCCAGTTTTCTGGAGTATCCAATCTGGTATTACCAGCTTGGTACTACCAAGAGTGTAGATCTGGTATTACCAGAATGCAAACGGAAGTTGAAGTAATTTCAAATAGCCTGGTCACAGGCCTGTTTATCGGCGTGTCGCCGCAGTCAAGTCGGTCGCGTCGGGCGCATTCGCCGATCCACCACTGGCGACCGCTCTGCGATTGAGCGTCAGGCGAAATTCTAGCGCCATGCGAAGCCTCGGTGCCGATTTGATGCGCATAACACTCCATCTTCGCCTGACGCTCGCTGGCCCTGCAGCACCCCAGGGCGAGGAGGGAGTGGGCTGGGTGTGTGGAACGAGCACAACAAATCTTGCGTGTAACGCAGGTCACTTACAGCCGAAAACGTACGCCTGTCGCGAGCATCCAGGTGTAGAAACCACCGATGAACAGTGCTAGCAGCACGCACAGGCCGATGGGGATCCACCGCACCGCCCGCGCGCCAAGCAAGCGAACACCCAACCATCCGGCGCCGAGGCCGAGCAGTCCCCCAGCCGTATTCGTGATGACATCCGTGATATCTGACGCGCCAATTCCAAAGACGAACTGCGTGACTTCAAACGCAACTGCTGTACCGATAAGCGGTACCCATAGCCAAACTCCGCGTCGAGCCGCAACAAGGTACACGAGCATTCCAAGCGGAACGAAAGCTAACACATTGAGAAGGATCTCCCGGGATCCGAGCCCGCCCATTTCACCACTTGCACCGAATGGAACCAAGTTGAGCGACCGTCGACCTGCAAGATCCCCAAAGTCAGTAACGTGCATCTTGAGCAAGAGAATCCAGCAGAGAAATGCCAGGTACAGCGCGAGAACTACCCAGGCAGTTGTTTTGCGAGTATTGCCTGCCTTATATGAGTTGGTGGGTTCTATACGCATGAGGCCACGCTATAGGTCGCACCCCAACAGAATCCTGAGCGCTCGAGTCACTCAGCAAGAAGCAGTCGGATATAGTTGCGAACAACACTAGGGGGAAAATCCGATCAGGAAAGGCGTCCTTTGAAATCGAGCCTCCCTCATTGCTTGCAGACCCCAATCTCACTTCACTTGCGTACTTGCGTAGCAAATTCAGAACTGTCTAGAGTGCTGGGCACAGAGTCTCGATGAACATATGAATCGATGATTTACATACGACACAGCTAGGCGCAGAGCGACTCCGGCGAAACCTCTCACTGGAGATTCATGATGTTGTCGCTTGGTGCAAGAACGCAATACGCACCCATAGTGTGGATGAGTCGCGCGTCAATCGGCGGGGTAAGAACTGGTACGTAGACTGTGAATCTTTCGTGATCACGATCAATGCGCACAGTCACACCATAATCACGGCCCACAAAAAGTAGTCTCACCGAAACCAGTAGCAGCTCACGATTTTCGCTGCGATGAAAGCGTCAAAATCGAATTGTTCTGGTTCGCCGCTTTCTTCTCCGAATCCCGCGCGTTAGCCCAGTCGTTCACCGGCAAGATGACGACTGAAGTTCACTAGCGCTTCGTCCCAACCGTCATACACAAAACCATCACCGGGTTTACCCTCGAACCCGCGCAGGTGAAAAACCAGCTCAGTTCGCTGAGGATCTTGCGCAATAAGCGTGAGCGTGATGACCGGCGCGCTCTCGATGGGAGCATCGGGTTCACCCCATGTGAAGACGAGGCGCTCTATCGGTTCAACCTCAAGAAAGACCCCACCGGTGGGAAACTTCTCGCCGGTCTCGTCGTTCGTCATCGTGTATGAGTAGTGGCCGCCCACCCGAACATCAAACGAGACAGAATCGGTGCTGACCCCGAATGGTCGAAGCCACTGGGCCAGTTCTGACTCTTCGGTCCAGGCCCGCCAGACGAGTTCACGTGGCACCTCAAGTATTCGGGTGATTGAGAATTCTGGGCCCGACGTCGCTGACGGGCTGATCGTATTCATTGTGCTTTCTCCTTCGAATTATTGTTTCTTCGCCTCATTTTTCTTCAGCCCTTCAAGGTGCTCCTCAAGGGCATCAAGGCGAAGGTTCCACTCGTCTCGCTGCTTCTCTACCCAGGCCGACGCCTCATCAAGAGGCTCTGTCTGGAGTGAAAGTGTTCGCCACTGTGCGTGAACGGTGCGCGTGACGAGACCCGCACGTTCGAGCACTTTCAGGTGTTGAGAGATCGCCGGAGCACTCATTTCAAATGGAGCGGCTACCTCACCGACAGTGGCGGGCCCTTCGGCAAGCCGCGAGAGAATCTCCCGTCGAGTTGCATCAGCGAGCGCAGCAAAAACCAAGCTCAGTCGGTCAGCCGCGTTCATTTTAGAAACTCCTTATTTAAGGCTTTACTTAAGTGCGAATGCAATTTCTAGAACTGTCAAGAGCGAACAGCACCTGCAGCTCCGTTTGCGAGTGGCAGACGCCGCACTCACCTGCGCATCAGCAAGTCGCTGTCACCGCCGCCGCTGGCACTGGGGGCAGAAGTGCGAACCGCGACCGCCGAAGGTGATGCGCCGAATCGGCCCGCCGCAGCGGTGGCACGGCTCCCCTGTGCGCCCGTACGCGTGGAGCGAATGCGCGAAGTAACCCGCCTGGCCATTCACGTTGACGTACTGCGCGTCAAAGCTCGTACCGCCCTCGGCAAGCGCCTGCGCAAATACATCACGCATGTGGCCGAGCATCGCGGTCGCTCCTCGCTGCGAGACCGAGGTTCCTAGCGTTTCGGGGTGGATCCTCGACCGCCACAGCGTCTCGTCAGCGTAGATGTTTCCCACCCCACTCACGAGCGCCTGATCGAGCAGCAGTTTCTTCACGCCGGTGGCACGCGAACGCAGACGACGCACAAACTCGGCGTCGTCGAAGTACGGGTCGAGCGGATCCCTCGCGATGTGCACCGCCTGCGCAGGAATCGATCCACTCGGAAGCGTCGGCACCAACCCGTCGAGCGCAAGCGACCCAAAAAGTCGCTGATCGGCAAAGTCGACGCGAAGCTCGCAGTGCTCCGGGTGTTCGATCCAGATGCGAATCCGAACGTGACGATCATCCGGCGCATCATTCGCACGAAGCAGCAATTGGCCACTCATGCCGAGATGCGCAAGAAGAGCAGCTCCCCTGACATCACTTTGCTGGCTCGGCGCAACAATAGGGATCCACATAAACTTGCCACGGCGTTCGGGTGCCGCGAGCACAGCGCCAGTCAGGCGCCGTTCGAAGTCAGCGGATCGCAGAAGCCCCGCCTCAGCGGTCAAAGTGCGGCCGTGCCCACCGAGGCCGTCGTCACCTCCGAGTGGCATGTGACGTTTGAGCGCACGGGGATCCACGACCGAAACGGCGACAACACGTGCGCCGGTCACCGCGGGGGCAAGACCGGCTCGCACGACCTCGACTTCGGGCAGTTCAGGCAATGACTAGCGCTTTCGTGGGCGTCGCTTCGCGCTTCGCGCCCGGAGCTTCACGATGAGGCTACGCGCAGCCTCGAGCTCAGCGACTTTCTTGCTCGTGCCTTCGCCGCGCCCGACAATGCCGTCGAGTTCAACCGACGACGTAAACCTGCGGGCGTGGTCCGGGCCGGCCCCAACCGTAACGTAGGCAGGGTGGAGCAAGCCTCGCCTCGCCGCTTCCTTTTGCAGAGTCGTTTTCGGATCGAGCGTCTCAGAAAAGCGCTCAGGGTCTTCAAACAGTGGATCAATGAGCCGCAGCACAAACTCCGCGGCTGTCACTGGATCAGTGGAGAGAAAGACCGCGCCGATGATCGCTTCGACCGTGTCGGCGAGAATCGAGTCTTTGTCGCGACCACCGGTCTGTTCTTCACCCTTGCCGAGCTTTAGCTCGTCACCGAGCGACAACCCGCGCGCAACTTCTGCGAGCGCCAGCGTCGACACAAGCGAGGCACGGCGCTTCGCAAGTTCTCCCTCAGTGAGGTCTGGGTGATCGCGATAGAGCTTTACCGTGACCGCCTGACCAAGGATTGAGTCGCCAAGAAACTCAAGGCGCTCGTTGTGCGGGGCCGCTCCGTGCTCGTACGCCCATGAACGATGCGTGAGCGCGAGCTCAAGCAGCTCAGGATCGACCGCAACATCAAAGGCGCGAAGAAAGCCGCCGGGTGCGCCCTGAGGTGCGCCCGGCGGCTCTTCGTGCTCGTGTTGCGGGAGCGAATTCACGTTCCCGGTCACGAGTAAGTCTTACGCGTCAGCTACGCGACGACCCTTGTACTCGAGGAACAGAGCGTTGCCCTGCGAGTCCTCGACCACGCGGGCGCGGTGCGGGAGGCTGTAGACGGTCTTGCCGTTTTCAACGGTCTTGACCAACTTCGGTGCCTCAGCCTTCCACGCCGAACGGCGGTGACGGGTGTTCGAACGCGACATCTTGCGCTTGGGAACAGCCATGATGCTCTCTTTCCTAGTTATTCTCAGTCTCGGGCGCACCCGAACCTGATGATTCTACAGCCTTAAAATCAGCCAGCGCCGCCCACCGCGGATCTACGATCGCGTCAGGCGACTCAACAGCCTCAGCATCACGCAACTCACCGGACTCGGGATCGAGCCCCGGACAGTCCGGGCGACACACTGGCTGAAACGGAAGTGCAAGCACTACCGCGTCTCGGAGCGGAGGTTCAAGATCCACGTGATCACCGTGAACCTCATACTCGTCGGCCTCCGAAGAAGTATACGCGAAAAGTTCCTGAAACTCGACTTCAAACGGTGCTTCGAAATCCTTGAGGCACCTGCCGCACTGCGCATGCATGGTGGTGCGTGCCGTGGCAGACACCAAAATGCCCTCGTGCACAGACTCAAGGCGCAGGTCGAGCGACAGCTTTTCACCCTCGGGAATCGTAGCGAGCGCCTCGCCGAATCCCTCGGGCACCACAACCTCGAGCTCGCGCTCTCGCATCTCGCCAGGGCGACCTACGAGGTCGCGTACAGACTCTTCATACACGCTACGCATCAGGCGGGCCTCGTCTTTGCTAAGAAGCGCGCGACAGCTGGCGGGACGTACGGGCTCACATCTCCACCAAGAGAAGCGACCTGCCGCACGAGCGTACTCGAAACATAGGCGTGTGCGGGGTCTGGCAGCATGAAGATCGTCTCAACATTTGCGAGGCTCCGATTCATGAGCACCATTGGTGTTTCGTACGAGACGTCGATCTGCGAGCGAATGCCCTTCACGAGCACCGAAGCGCCGACCTCTGTGCAGTAATCAACCAGTAGGCCGACAGACCAAGACGCAACCGTGATGTTCGACGGCGTATTTGGGTCCTCATCAATCGACTGCTGGATAAGCGCTACCCGCTCTGAGATCGGCAGCATCGCCGTCTTGCCAGGGTTGTGCACGACGAGAACGTGTACCTCGTCAAAAACTGCGGCTGCTCGGCGAATCACGTCGAGATGCCCGAGCGTGATCGGATCAAAGGAACCCGGTACCACTGCGATATTGCTCATACCTCTACCCTACGGGGTCACGCATCAAGAACCATTACAGACCGTGCTGCTTTGCGAATATTACTGCGTGCACCCGGTCTCGGAGCTGCAGTTTTGAGAGTATGCGCCCCACATGCGTTTTGACCGTTGACTCCGAGAGAAACAGCTCTGCACTGATCTCAGAGTTGTTCTTACCCGCCGCAATCAGCGACAACACATCGCGTTCGCGCTCGGTAAGTTCGGCGAGCGCTTCCGAGTCAACCGCATCTTTCTGTGGTTCTGCTCCCCCGGTCCCGAGTGCGCCACCCAACAGGCCGACACCCTCGCTTTGCGCACTTCGCATTTGCGCGAGCATCCGGGCGGTCACGGCGGGTGCCATCGCGGCATCCCCACTCGCGACGCGGCGGATCGCATCGACTAGCTCCGTTGGTCTCGCGTCTTTCAATAAAAACCCGCTCGCACCGGCCTGTACCGCGCCGACTGCATATTCATCGAGGTCGAACGTGGTAAGCACCAGCACTTTCGTAGCGGGATACGATGACACGATCCGCTCAGTCGCCTCGATACCGTTCATGCCGGGCATGCGTACATCCATGAGCACGACATCGCAGCCGCCCTCGCCGAGTTGCTCGAGTTCGGCGAGAGCCATCTCTCCCTCACCCGCTTCGGCAACGACTTCAATATCGGGCTCTGAGAGCAACACGAGACGAAATCCCGTGCGGATGAGTTCTTGATCATCAACAAGCATTACCCGTATGTGGTGTGGATCGTTCACTGCTCGTCCTATTCCGTCGGTGCGGGTTGCGGGTCATTGGGGAAGAACGCTTGGAGTTGCCAGCCTTGCCCATCAGGCGCAGGGCCGGAATCAATGGTGCCACCAAACACGCGCAAACGCTCGGCGAGACCCGCGAGTCCGCGACCCGAGCCGAGGCCCGTTGTCGGCCCAGAGGTACCCTCAGCACGCCCGAAGTCGCGCACCGTCACTGCAACCCCATCGCTGAGATCTTCGATTCGCACCTGCGCATGTGCCCCTTTGCCCGCATACCGCAGCACATTCGTCAGGCCTTCTTGCATTACGCGATACATTGCAAGCCCCTGCAGACGTTCGATGTGTTCGATGTCTGCACTCTCGTGCAGTTCGACCTGAATTCCTGCTTCAGCGAAGCCGCGCACGAGGGATGGAATGTCAGTGTGACTCGGCTGCGGAGCAAGCTCGGCCACTTCATCAGCCTGAAGTGCTCCAAGCAATCTGCGCATCTCGGTCAGTGCGGTTCGCCCGGTTTCGGCACTCCTCTGCATTGCGTTTGCAGCCTCCTCCGGTGCTGCCTGCACCGCGCGTGCCCCGCCCTCGGACAGCGCGATCATCACCGACACTGAGTGGGCAACAATGTCGTGGATCTCGCGGGCAAGCCGCGACCGTTCCTCGGCGACCGCAAGCATTGCCAGTTGATCGCGTTCACGCGCGAGTTGGTGTGCCCGATCGATGATTGCAGCGAGGTAGCGACGACGGTTTCCGAGGTTGATTCCAATGAGCAAGACGACAAGCAACCAGATCGCACTCATGATCGCGGTCGCCCAAACGTCGCGTACCGAAGTAGAGCCGTAAAGACTGACCTCGCCAAGCAGGGGTTCGAACGCGAGCGAGACTACGGATCCTGCAACAGCGATCGCGTACGCGATCCACCCTGTTCTCACATCGCGATAGACAGGGACCGCATAAAGCAAGAAGCAGAGTGCTACTCCGTTCGCGACCGCGAGCGCGCCGACATCGCCGATCAGGGCGACCGAAAGAATTATGAGGCCGACGAGCGGGGCCTTGCGGCGGAAAATGAGTGCAACAACGCCGGCACCGAGTCGAATCGCGAGCAGGGTCGTGTATCCAAAAATAATTGGGAAGTTGCCAAAGGCCCGGTCTGTCACGAGCGTAAAGGCGTCGAACGCGGCCAGCGGGACAGCACCGATCAAGTAACACACGAGAATGGCCATATCGACGGCCAGTGGGTGCGCGCTTAACCAACGACGTATCGCGCCCGGAGGGTTCGGAAGGAGCGCCGCGACCTCAGCCTGCGACTGTGTCACATGACTCTGAGTCATCGGCACTCCTCCCCTTATGAGTTCACCTTAGCGGCGACTATTTCGCGTCGCGTGATTTCAAAAGCAGGTGTCCGAACACAGTCGGAACGATTGCCCAGATTGCCATCGCGAGCAATGCCACCCAGTAGCTTGGCATATCGGGAACCTCAACGGTTCCCGAGCCGAGAATACTTCCGAGTGTCATTGGAAGGTAGTTGCTCACTGTAATAACCCACTCCCAGTTCGTAAGCGTTAGGAACTGCATCACGACAGGGAGAACGAACGTGAGCCCCACGACAACGGAGATGCCACCAGCAGTCGAGCGGAGCACTGCAGCAACGCCGAAGCCAAGGAGCGCAAGTAGCACCAGGTAAACGCTCGAACCAAGCACACCCGAAATGACAACGGAAGACGTGAGCTCTGCCGCTGACTCAGGAAGGAATACGAGCGCGATGCCGAGACCCGCGGCCATGAGCGCGAGAGCCGTAATGCCTGAGATGCAAGCGAGCACCACAATCTTCGCGAAATAGAGAGGTGTGCGCGCGGGCACGGCCGCGAGACTCGAAAGTATCATTCCGCTCGAGTACTCGCTCGAGATCGCGAATACCCCAAGCACACCAAAAATCAGCGCGAGGAACACCGCGGGGAACGTTGCGACTCCCAGCAGGTGATTCTGCAGAGTCTCTGCGGGCATCTGCGATGCGGGAACCCCCATGTACTCATACTGGCTACTGAACGCGAGGGCGCTCAGAAAGCTCATTCCAAGCCCGCCGAGCACCGTGAGCAGCAGTGTGATGCGGAAACTTCTTAACGACGTCAGCTTGATGCGTTCGGATGCGAGGACTCCGGTAAAGCTCAGTCGCGGAGTCATGCCGGTACCCGCATAGGAGCTTCGGGTCGCCTGTGGCGTGTAGGTTGCGGTAGTCATAATCTTTGTGTCCTTTTCGAACGGGTAAATCTGTGGGGTCGGTCTTCGTCAGCCAAACGACCTATCCGGCCGCGTACTCGACTTCGCTTCGAGTCAGCGAAAGATAGGCGTCTTCGAGGCTCGTGGCAATGGGTGTGAGTTCGTGAAGAACGATGCCGTTCGTCGCAGCAATCTCGCCAATGCGCTGCACTTCAATTCCGGTTGCAGTGAAGCCCTCACCGTCGCCGCCCTCGAGAGGCTGCAATTGGATGTTCCCTGTGCCGCTCATCACGTAGGAAGCGAGCTGTGCGGCCTGGGGGCTGCGCACCCTCACCTTCGTTTCCCCGCCGGCGATAAGTTCGGAAATTGGGTCGTCGGCGACCACTCGCCCACGACCCAGCACGATCACGTGATCGGCAGTTTGTGCCATCTCGCTCATCAGATGGCTCGACAGGAGAACCGTGCGCCCCTCGCTGGCAAAGTGTCGCAACAGTTGGCGCACCCAGAGCACGCCATCAGGGTCGAGTCCGTTGACTGGCTCGTCAAGAATAATCACCTTCGGATCGCCAAGCAGGGCCGTCGCAATTCCGAGTCGCTGACCCATTCCCAGTGAGAACCCGCCAACTCGCTTGTTTGCAACCGCGCCAAGACCGGTCAGCTCAATAACCTCATTCACCCGACGCTCGGGAATCCTGTGCGTCGCCGCGAGCGCTCGCAGGTGGCTCCGAGCGCTACGCCCGGGATGCACGCCCTTCGCGTCAAGCAATACACCGACCTCAGCGAGTGGCGCGCTCATCTCGGAATAGCGCTGACCATTCACCGTCACCGTGCCGGAGGACGGGCGGTCAAGCCCAACCATGAGCCGCATGCTCGTCGACTTCCCGGCTCCGTTCGGCCCGAGAAAGCCAGTGACCTGGCCCGGCTTGATCGTGAAATTGACGTTGTCGACAGCAGCCTTCTGGCCGTAATGCTTCGTCAGGCCACGCGCTTCAATCATGGTGTCTCCTCAGATGGTGTACTCAGCTTCTGTACACAGCCTAGAAATTTCAGGCTTCTCAGGGATCCCTCTGAAGTATCGACTCAGTAGTACCTGGGTACCACGCTGGTTTCGCGCGCAAGAATGCGACTCAGGACTTTGCGAGGTTTTCAAGGTGCGCTTCGTCGCGAGCCACTTGCTGCTTGAGCTCTGGGTACGCGTCGAGCTTTGGGTCCTCGAGCAGCAGCAGTGCTGCGAGCTCACGGGCATGCGCAATAAGCTCGCCGTCGTGGGTGACGCGCAATAGTTTGAGGGTGGATCGCCCACCAGACTGAGCGGTGCCGAGTATGTCGCCCTCGCGGCGCAAATCAAGATCAATCTCGGCCAGTACGAACCCGTCACTTGTCGATGCCACCGCTTCAATGCGTTCGCGGGCAGTGGTGCCCTGCGGCGCCTCGCTCATGAGTAGGCATAGGCCCGGGTGTTCTCCGCGCCCCACACGACCCCGCAGCTGATGAAGCTGGGAAACCCCGAACCGGTCTGCATCTCGCACGATCATGATGCTGGCGTTTGGAACGTTAACGCCAACCTCAATGACTGTCGTCGCGACAAGTATGTGGATCTCACCAGCGGCGAACTCCCCCATCACTCTGTCTTTCTCTGGACCAGCCATGTCTCCGCTGAGCGCTTCAATGCGAAGGCCCGCGAACTGCGGCATGCTACGCAGCTCTTGCACCGTATCAACGACATTTCGCATTGGGCGAGAAGAGGAAGACTCCCCCGAATCAAGATCAGAATCGCTGAGGGCCTGTTCGCTTCCCTCTTCAACACTCTGCGATCCACCGCCACTGATAGCAGGGCAAACTACATATACCTGCCGCCCCTCAGCGATGTCTTCTGCGGCGCGTGCCCAGACGCGCTCTGCCCGCTTTGGCATCTCGAGCTCAGGCACAACAAACGTCTGAATTCCCTGCCGACCGGGTGGGAGTTCGCGAATGGTGAGCGTTTCGAGGTCACCAAACGCGGTAAGCGCGACCGTGCGAGGAATCGGTGTCGCGGTCATCGCAAGCACGTGCGGCTGCGTGCCCTTTTGCCGCAGTGCCTCACGCTGTTCGACCCCAAATCGGTGTTGTTCATCAATGACGACTAGCCCGAGGTCGAAGAACGTTACCCCTTCGCTCATGAGAGCGTGGGTGCCCACCGCGATACGAGAATTGCCTGAGGCGAGCGAGAGCAGCGCCCGCCGCCGTTCTGAGGCCGGCATGCGGCCGGTGATGAGCACCGGGTTGAGTTGTGCAGCGAGATCGGGGCCCAGCGCCTCGACGATCGAACGAAAGTGTTGCGACGCGAGCACCTCGGTGGGAGCGAGCATCGCGTTCTGCCCACCGCTCTCGGCCACCTGCAGCATCGCGCGGAGAGCTACGAGTGTCTTACCCGAACCAACCTCGCCCTGCAGCAGGCGGTGCATGGGGTGCGGTGTAGCGAGTTCCCCTGAGATAACTCCCCCAACGCGCCGCTGGTCGCCGGTGAGTTCGAACGGCAATGCCTCGTCAAATAGTTCGAGCAGTCTCCCAGGCTCACGCGGCGTGCTGCGCATGCTCGTCTGCTGTTGCCTGCGAAAGAGCAGCGCGACTTGGAGTTCGAACGCTTCACGAAACTTCAGACTGCGCAGGGCTTGCTGCCAGTCGCTGTCGGTACGCGGGCGGTGGGCCGCTTCAAACGCCGCACCGAGCGGCAAGATTCCCTGGGTCTCCCACAGCGTATCGGGCAGTGGATCGACGACATCTTGCAGCGAATCAAGCGCTGTCAGCACTGATCTCGCGATGTTCCAGCTCGGCATCTGAGCCGTAGCAGGATAGAGCGGCATTGGCGATTCTGCCCACGCTTTGAGCGCGGCTTCTTCGAGTGCAGTGCGACCAGGCACTGCGGCGTCATCATCAAAAAGTTCGTAGTCGGGGTGCTGAAGTTGAAAGGCCCCTCGGTATTCAGAAACCTTGCCGGCAAAAATGCCTTGGCGCCCCGCGCGTAGCTCTTTTGCACGCCACCCCTGGTTGAAGAAGGTGAGGGTGAGTGTGCCGACCCCGTCGGTGATTCGGGCTTCGAGAATCTGGCCGCGGCGCCGCTGCATATTGCGAGACCGCACGTCGAGCACCTGCGCGACAACCGAGATCTGCTCACCTAACGGAAGATCTTTGAGCGGCGTGAGTTCTCCGCGCTTGGAGTATCGCCTGGGCAAGTGCCACATCAGATCACGCACGGTTTCCATGCCAAAGGCCTTGCCGAGTGCTTTCGCACTTGGCCCACCGATTACCCGCTCGAGCGGTGAATCCAGTGTGGTGGGTGGCATGGTTCCAGAGTATCGAAGAGCACTGACATCACCGAGTACAGTTGACAGGTATTGATCCACCACTGAGGCCGCCGTGCCTGCATCGAGCAGGAAGTCTGAACCATGACACGCATCATTTCGGGACTCGCGGGCTCCCTGCGACTCGAGGTGCCGAAAGCTGGCACCCGCCCCACCAGTGACCGCGTGCGCGAGGCAATTTTCTCTGCACTCGACTCTTGGGGAATGATCGAAGAGTGCCGTGTACTTGATTTGTATGGTGGATCGGGCGCGCTCGGCCTCGAGGCCGCCAGCCGCGGCGCGCGCGAAGTGACACTCGTTGAGAAACATCCCCCGGCGGCCAAGGTCGCCTCACGAAACGCAAAGACGGTGCTTGGCGCTTGGGGCTCATCTCAGTCCGCGCCCACAATCAACGTTGAAACCCAGTCCGTACAGGCGTTTCTCGACCGAGAGGTTGAGCGCTTTGACTGCGGATCGGCAACGCCATGGGACGTCGTGTTGCTCGATCCACCGTATGACCTCAGTGAGCAAGAACTCGCAGCGAACCTGGCGTCGGTCGCTCACATCATCACGTCTTCATCGGTGGTGCTCGTTGAGCGATCGACACGATCTCCCGAACCCGCGCTGCCACCAGAACTCACGCCATTGAAGCAGCGCAATTACGGTGAGACTGCGCTGTGGTGGTCTGAGCTCGCGAGCTAGAACACAAAGAGTGGAGTCGCTCTCGTGAGAAAACGGCTCCACTCTGTGGCTTGCCCAAATCGACCCGGCAGTCATTGCTGTTTCCATTCAGAAATAACAGCAACAACTGCCGGGTCGAATTGGTGCGGTGATTAGCTGCGCGGGATGAGCGTGTACTTCGACGAGAGGAACTCGTGGATTCCCTCGAAACCACCCTCGCGACCGATACCCGACTGCTTGATGCCACCGAAAGGAGCTGCAGCGTTCGACACGAGGCCGGTGTTCAGCCCCATCATGCCGCTCTCGAGCTTCTCGATCATGCGGTGACCGCGAGCGAGGTCTTCGGTGAAGACATAGCTCACGAGACCGTACTCGGTGTTGTTCGCAATCTCGACAGCCTCGTCTTCGGTCTGGAACCGAATAATGCCGAGCACTGGCCCGAAGATCTCTTCGCGCATGATTGCTGACTGCGGGCTGAGCTTGTCGATGACGGTCGGCTGGAAGAAGTTACCAGGACCATCGATCGCCTCGCCACCGGTGACAACGGTTGCGCCGGTCTCGACCGCGTCTGCGACGAGACGAGCGGTGTTCGCAACAGCCTTCTCCTCAACAAGCGCGCCGATGTCGTAGCCCTCGTCAGCGCCACGGCCCACGGTCATTGCCGAGACCTTCTCGCTCACGCGGCGGGCGAATTCGTCGGCGACCGACTCGTGCACGATGATGCGGTTCGCCGCCGTGCACGCCTGGCCAATGTTGCGGAACTTCGCGAGCATAGCGCCCTCGACAGCCTTATCCAGATCTGCGTCCTCGAACACAACGAACGGAGCGTTGCCGCCGAGCTCCATCGAGGTACGCAGCACGTTCTGTGCCGCAGCCTCGAGCAGCTTTACGCCAACCGGGGTCGAGCCGGTGAATGAGAGCTTACGAAGGCGTGTGTCGGAGAGCAGTGCGCTCGACTGTGCGCTCGACTTCGAGGTCTGCACCACGTTCACCACACCTGCTGGTACGCCAGCCTCTTCGAGCAGCTGCGCGAAGAAGATGGTGGTGAGCGGAGTGAGGCCGGCCGGCTTGATCACAACGGTGCAACCAGCAGCGAGTGCCGGTGCAATCTTGCGGGTTGCCATCGCGAGCGGGAAGTTCCACGGGGTGACAAAGTAGCAAGGCCCAACTGGAATGTGCGAGACCACCATGTTGCCGGTGCCTTCTGGGTTCTGGCGGTAGTCACCACGCACGCGCACGGCTTCTTCCGAGAACCAGCGTAGGAACTCGCCTCCATAGTTCACCTCGCCACGCGCCTCGGCGATCGGCTTGCCCATCTCCATGCTCATGAGCAGCGCGAAGTCTTCGCGACGCTCCATGAGCAGATCGAATGCACGGCGCAGAATGTTCGAGCGCTCACGCGATGAAGTTGCGGCCCACGCTGCTTGCGTTGCCACGGCAGAATCGAGTGCGCGGATCGCATCTTCGACTGTCGCGTCGGCGATCGTCTTGATGACCTCACCAGTTGCGGGGTCGTGCACATCGAAGGTCGCGCCAGAGGTCGAGGCTTCCCACTTGCCCCCGATTGCGAGCCCTGACTGTACGCGGTCGAGCAGTTCTTGTTCGTTTGGCTTCAGTGCCATGAGTGATTCCTCCTGTTGTGGATCCTGCTACTTGGGCAGGATGCCAGTTGGTATGACTGCGCGAATGGGTTAGTTGGCAGCGATCGCGTCGACGACAACCTGCAGGCCTTCGCGGAGCAGCTCATCAGAGATGGTGAGTGCTGGAAGGAAGCGGATGACGTTGCCGTAGGTGCCACAGGTGAGCACGAGCACGCCCTGCTCGGCCGCGTACTTCGCGATCGCACCTGTCAGTGCTGCGTTCGGGGTCTTTGAGCCCGACTCAACAAGCTCGATCGCCATCATCGCGCCGCGTCCGCGGATATCGCCAATGCGGTCGTCGGTCTTCTGCAGGTTGCTGAAGACCTCGGTGATCGTCTCGCCGATCTTGGTTGCCTTCTCGAGCAGGTTCTCTGCCTCGTAGGTCTCGATCGTTGCGAGAGCAGCTGCACACGCGAGTGGGTTGCCCGCGTAGGTTCCGCCGAGTCCACCAGCGTGAGCCGAATCCATGATCTCGGCGCGACCGGTGACACCCGATAGCGGAAGACCGCCAGCGATGCCCTTTGCGGTGGTGACCATATCGGGCACAACACCTTCGAAGTTTGCCGCAAACATCTGGCCGGTACGACCGAAGCCGGTCTGCACCTCATCGAGAATGAAGACGACGCCGTTCTCGGTTGCCCACTTCTGGATTGCTGGGAGGAAGCCCTCTGCGGGAGCGATGAAGCCGCCCTCGCCCTGGATTGGCTCAATGATGATTGCAGCGAGGTTTGCTGCCCCAACCTGCTTTTCAATCTCGGTGATAGCAACGGCAGCTGCATCAGCGCCTGCGAGACCGTCACGGTACGGGTATGAGGTCTGCACGCGAGTCACCTCGGGAGCGAACGGACCGAAGCCGTCTTTGTAAGGCATGTTCTTAGCCGTCATACCCATGGTGAGGTTGGTGCGACCGTGGTAAGCGTGATCGAAAACGACGACGCCGTTCTTCTTGGTGTAGTGACGCGCGATCTTGATCGCGTTCTCAACCGCTTCAGCACCCGAGTTGAAGAGCGCCGAACGCTTCTCGTGGTCACCAGGGGTGAGTTCGTTGAGCTTCTCTGCAACCGCAACGTAGCCCTCGTACGGGGTAACGGTGAAGCAGGTGTGGGTGAACTGTGCGACCTGCTGCTGCACGGCCTCGACCACGCGGGGAGCCGAGTTGCCAACACCAGTCACCGCAATGCCCGAGCCAAGGTCGATCAGCGAGTTGCCGTCAGCATCTACGAGCACACCGTCGCCACCCGCAACAACAGCGATGGGAAGAGCGACACCGACGCCAGACGCTACTGCAGCGTTCTTGCGCGCCATGAGTTCCTGTGACTTCGGGCCAGGGATGCTGGTTACAAGCTTGCGCTCCTGCGGAAGCGAGGGGCCACCGATAACTGACATGAAAGTTCCTCCTTGAAGTGGTGAGCGAAATGCGCGGTACGACGTACTCTACGTACCGTCTCCTTGCACCCTCTCAGGATACGTTCGATCCACCATGAAAATTGATGCCATAATGGCGATTGATGATGCAATATTTCGCCGAACCGGCAATTCAGAGTTGGATCGAGCTCGACACGCTATTGCGTGACTACGAGCTCGGTCTCGTTGCGATCGCCGGAGTCGACGACAATACCGGGGCACGGGCCGTTCAGTGGGTCCACTCGTCTGATCTGCCAGACCCCACCCCGTTCCTCACGCCCCGCACTGTACTGCTCACAACTGGCGTGCAGTTCAAGTCTGCGCTCGGCAAAAATACTGCTGAAGCCTATGTGTCACGGCTCGTACGCGCGGGAGCCGCGGCGCTCGGAGTTGGCGTGGGTTTGCGGTGGGATCGCATTCCACCAACACTCGTCGAAGCCTGCGAGCATTTGGGCCTCCCACTCATTCGCGTCCCCTACGACACCCCGTTTATCGCGATCACTCGAGCAGCCGCCCGCCTCATCGAAGCAGCGATGCACGCGCAGAACATTGACCGGCTCACGCGTAGCGACCGAACTCCCGCGACACGAATCACAAGTGCCGAGGCAGCGCTGCGCTCAGCGATCGTGTCTCTGCTCATTCGCGGCGATCGTGAGCATGCGGAGGCCATCGCTGCCCCACTGTATCCAAGGCTGCCTCGAGGGCAGGTCGCCGTTATCGCACTGCGAGCAGGTGACGGCGACCTGTCACCCCAAGACCTCGGCGAGGGCATAACCAGTGGAGTGCACGACGGCAAACTCATTGTCATATGCGAATCCGCTCACGTCACGCAGCTGCGCAAGCTCATCGCGAAGCGCACGGCGGGTCTGTCAGAACGTGGATCGCTGAACGATCTCAGCAGACTGCTTGATCAGGCTGACCGAGCTCTCGAGCAATCGATCGCCGCGTGGGTCGAAACCGACGCGCCCCCAAAACTCGTGGCATATCGTCCATCGATGCACTCAGGCGTGTTCCAGCTCATCGCCGAAAGCCCTGAGGCAAAGCGACGCGCCACAGGCTTCCTCTCTCCACTCAGAGAACATGATCGGCGGCACCACGATGAGATCGAACACAGTCTCGAGGTGTGGCTCAGGCACAATTGCCAGCTCACTCCTGCGGCAGAGGAACTGCAGATCCACCGCCACACCATGCGCACGAGGATCAAAACGGCAGCGAGCCTGCTTCAGCGAAATATCGATTCGGCCGATACCAGGGCCGAACTTTGGACCGCACTGCGGCTCGCGGGCGCGACCATTCCCCTGTCTACAGCGCAGTAAACGTCGCTTCGATTTGCACACTCACCGTGATTTCTCCTGCGGTTACTTCGGGTGCAGATTCGACCGCCATCGCCATTCTGGCCCCACGTGGAGCGATCGGCACACCCTGCGCAATATCGCGCAGCGACACCATGAGCAGCGATGAGGCACTGAGTGCCTCCGCATAGTCTTCCGCAGCCGCCCTCGCATTCTGCACGGCTGCACCGCGGAGATCGCGAGTCTGCTCATCGCGAACCTCGGGACTCAAACCCCAGGTCACTCGAATATCGGCTCCGCTCGCTGTGAGTTCTGCCGCGATCTCTCCGACGAGATTGAGGTCGGTGAGAAGTATCCTGACGCTCACATACGCATGGTGCTCGATGACCATCTCATCGTTTTCGTTACGCCACGAGTTCGAAGAACTCGAAACCGGTGCCGCAATGTACTCACTCGCAGTTCCATCGCTGACGAGCGACTTCGCCCGATCCACCAAGCGAGCATGCGCGGCATTTGCGTCTTCGAGCACCGTCGACCGCGATGTGCCACGGAGTGACACGTTCGCGCTGATCTCTACAAGGTCGGCCGACAGCTTGGTCTCGGCAGCTCCTGTCACGGTGATTTCGGTCATGCGCGCTCCTTGGAGGTCGTGAGGCCCGGGGTGTACTCAGTGTACGGATCCCAACCCCGAGGCGCATAGGATTTGCCATCAACCTGCACAGGTGCGTCTTGCCGCTCACGCACTGCGCCAATCGGGTGGAACCCCGTCGGGAGCTCAATATCTTTGGGAAAGCATGCAAGCAACCCGTGGTCTTCGCCGCCCTCAAGTATCGCCTCAAGCGGCACTTTGACGCCGCGCTGAGCACCGAACGAGCGTATAATTTCGCTCGACGAGAGCTCGAGCGTGACGTTGCTCGCACGTGCCATACGGTTGGCATCGAGGGCAAGGCCGTCTGACACGTCCATCATCGCGGTCGCACCCGCTTCGCTCGCCGCGACCCCCAAGTGGATCGGCGGAGACGGAGCAAACTGGGCACTCAGTGCAGCGCCGTGCTGGCTCCTGAGCTCGGCGAGGCCTGCGCTTTGCGCTTCCCCATTCGCATCGGCACAGTTTGCGAACAGAAGCGATAGTCCGAGTCCCGCTAGACCGAGATCACCGGCATACGCAACAACGTCTCCTGCTCGAGCAGCACTTCGCGTTACCGGAGCTCTGCCTTCAAGGTCGCCCATCGCAGTGACAGCGGCAAATAGCATCGGGGCCCGACTGAGATCTCCTCCGATAACTCCACACCCCGGAGCGAGCTCAGCGCAAGCTGCGTCGAGGCCGCGAGAGACTTCGGCGAGCAGCTCCACAGGTGTGTCCGACGGGCACGCGAAGGAAACGGTCAACGCAGTAGCCCGAGCGCCCATTGAAGCCACGTCTGACAGATTCGTTGCCGCCAACTTCCACCCAAGCTCGTACCCAGAATGCCAGGCGAGTCGAAAGTCTGGCCCTTCGATCATTGTGTCGCTCGTCACCACGAGGTCACCCGTCGAGGTGAGCACCGCACAGTCATCACCTGGCCCGAGCGATGCGGCCTCCGCAGGACGTAACTGTTCGAGCACGCGCTTCAGCACGCCGCTCTCGCCGAGTTCTCCAACTGTAGTCACATGCCTACGCTACCGTGCGATACCGCAGCGGACAGCGTTATGCACAGTGACCTCACCGGGTTGCCAGGTGCCGATGGATAAACTTGATGCTGTGAAGAATCGAGTCGCGGGCGCAAGTTTGGCGCTCCTCGCAGCCGGTGCACTTACCGCTACTCTTGCCGGGTGCACGCCCGATGTGCCGATGGATCCAGCGGTGGACGCGAATGACCCTGCGTGCGCGAATGTCATCGTTCGCCTTCCCGCAACACTCGACGGTCTCGATAAACGAAACACGAACGCGCAGGCCACCGGCGCATGGGGAGATCCTGCGAGCGTGCTGCTCTACTGCGGCATCGAACCGAGCGGGCCAACAACCGATCACTGTGTGACTGTGGGCGGAATCGACTGGATCGTCGATGAATCACGTGCCCCGCTGTATCGGTTCGAGGCGTACGGGCGAACGCCAGGCCTCGAGGTGATTGTCAACGCAGACGAGCAAGTGAGCGGCACCAACGTCATCTCCGAACTCAGAGGTGCGGTAGAACAGCTTCCCCAAGAGCGCCACTGCGTCAGCGTTTCAGAGGTCATCGATGAGTCTCAGTTTGGCGACGCACCAAATGAGCAAGCCGCTCTCGAAGGCCTTGCCGAAGAAGAAGCCGCTGAGTAGTTAGACGAAAGCTACGCGGCCCGCTGCCTCGTCCGTTCTTCGATAGCGAGCACGAACCCCTCAAGCAACCTATTGAGTTGTGCTGGATCGGAGTTCTTCTCTTCTGGATGCCATTGCACGCCGACCACCCACCCGCCTGTGGCCTCGATCCCCTCGATCACACCGTCGTCAGCGTGTGCAGAGACACGAAGCCCCTCACCAAGCGCATCGACCGCCTGGTGATGACTCACGCGCGCATCAATTCTTGATTCACCGAGGATTTCTGCGAGTGCGGTGCCCTCACTGATCACAATGTCGTGGTTGTTCCAGTCGCCGTCTTCCGTCGGTTCATTTTCGGAAACCGCCGTCACGTGTATCCCGGGCCCGAGATCTTGAATAAGCGTGCCGCCGAAAGCGACGTTGATGAGCTGCGATCCACGGCAAATACCGAATACCGGCGTATCAGCCCCGTATGCCCCGCGAATCATCTCGATCTCGTACTCGTCAGCCTCGGGGTGCAGGTGCTTCACTGTGTCACTTTCGACCGATTGGCCATACAAAGCCGGGTCGATGTCGACTCCGCCCATCACGACGACGCCGTCGGCCGTTTCAAGTGCGCTGCTCGAGCTTTCGACAGGACTCGCCGCATTGATCGTCACCACGTTAATTCCTAAAGCACCAAGCTTCGAAACCACCACATCGCGCAACGCAATAATCTCTGACCGGTAGTCAACCGGCATATTGTCGGAATCGACATAGGTGACGGCTACGGAGAAGTTATTCGGTGCAGTGGTCATTGGTGAAGTTTTCTTGGGTCAGTAGGCTGGGCGTTTTTCGAGCGCGAGCTCGATAAGTTCAGTAATCAGGTCGGTGTATTCGACACCCGACTCTTCCCACAGTCTCGGATACATTGAGATCGGAGTAAAGCCCGGGAGCGTATTAATCTCGTTGAGCACCGGGCCGCTCTCGGTCAAGAAGAAGTCGATTCTCGCGAGGGTCGCGCACTGTGACACTTCGAACGCACGTACTGCTGCATCTCGAATCGCGTCAAACTCGGCGTCGGTAACCTGAGCGGGCAGTTCGAGATCGACACCGGGTGCACCCAAATACTTGGCTTCAAAGTCGTAGAAGTCGCGTCCGTTAAAGACAATCTCGCCAATCACCGAGCTCGTGCGCGGACGTTCACCTGACCGCCCTTCGAGCACCGCGATCTCCACCTCGCGGCCAACGACTCCAGACTCAATGAGCACAGTCCGATCCTCAGCAAACGCGACATCGAGTGCTGCGGGAATCTCAGAAGCCTCTGTCACGCGCGTAACTCCTACCGAGGACCCGGCTCGAGCAGGCTTCACGAACAGTGGGTACGTGAGTCCCTCGTCGAGGGTATGCACCAGCGATGGATCGCGATCCACCTCATCACGCGTGACGGTGCGCCACGGTGCGACCGCAATTCCAGCACCCTGAAGCACGGTCTTCACGAGGTTCTTGTCCATGCACAGCGCAGAGCCCAACACTCCGCTTCCCACGTAGGGCATATCAATGAGGTCGAGCATGCCTTGGATCGTGCCGTCTTCGCCATACGGCCCATGCATCATAGGCATGACTGCGTCAATGTGCTCGAGCGGCTCCACCGTTCCGTCAGAGGACACCAGGGTGAGCGTTCGGGTCTCCGTTGAGGCTGGCCACAATACCCTCGTGCCGTTGTCTGAAACCTCGGGAAGGGCGCCTGCTTCGAGCCGATAGTTTGCGAGGTCGTCTTCGCCGAGCAACACCGTCGCGCCATGTTTCGTAATGCCGACCGGCACAACGTCAAACTTCTCACGATCGATCGCGCGAAGAATTCCGGCGGCGGTGACACAGCTGATGCCGTGCTCACTCGAGCGCCCGCCAAATACCAACGCAATCGTACGTTTCTTGTCGGCTGCCGACATCACGCGCTCCCCTTCCGGCGGCCAAATAGGCGACGCCACACTGATCTCGACTCCCGGCCAAGCACAAGTTCTCGCTTCGGAATTCCGTCTTCGGTAGCGAGGTGAGGCCCAAGGTTCTCGGGACTCATCTCGCCCTCAAGCACCATCTGCACCTGCTGCACGATCGGCATAACAATGTTGTTTGCCGCAGCGATCTCGAGAATTGGTGCGACGGAGGTGATGCCCTCTGCTGTTTGCTGCATTTGCTCTCGAGTCTCTTCAAGAGAGAAGCCCTGCCCAATAAGGCGGCCGGCAGTGTTGTTTCGAGAAAGCGGTGACTGGCACGTAGCGATGAGATCGCCGAGACCCGCGAGACCCGACAGTGTGCTGGCTTCTGAGCCCTGCGATACCGCGAACTGAGTCATCTCGGCGAGCCCACGAGTGATGATTGAAGCCTTCGTGTTCTCACCGTAACCGACACCGTCGACGATGCCGATTGCGAGTGCAATGAGGTTCTTGAGCACACCACCGAGCTCGGTGCCCACAACATCTGTATTGACGTAGGTGCGGAAATACGGCGCAGAGCAGGCCTGCGCTACTTCGCGCGCGACTTCGATCGAGGCGCACGAAGCGACCGCACCGGTGGGCTGCTCCTTGGCAATCTCCATTGCAATGTTCGGCCCAGACACGACTGCGATCCGCTCGGGATCGAGGTCGAGCGTGTCGTACATGACCTCGCTCATGCGCATAGTGGTCGAACGCTCGACGCCCTTCACCAGGCTCACGAGCACGCTTGACCGATCAAGATACGGTTCGATATCGAGCAGGTTCTGCCGAAGTGTCTGACTCGGTACCGCGAGAAATACGAGACGTGCGCCCCTCAACACTTCTGCAATGTCGGTCGAGGCTTTGAGCGACTTTGGAAGGTTTACCCCCGGCAAGTACTGGCTGTTGCGCTTCGCCACCCTAATCTCGTCAGCGACCTCGCCGCGGCGAGCCCAAATCGTCACATCGGAGCCAGCGTCACAGAGCACCTTCGCAAAGGTAGTGCCCCAACTTCCAGCACCGACAACCGCAACCTTCGACTGCTGAATTCTCGGCGCGTTCAAAAGCGACCCGTTTCGTTCTGCTGATGCTTTGACGGATCCCACCGCTCAGGAGGCGGCGTTTCGCCACGCAGACCGGCGAGCAGCTTCGTGATCTCATCCATCAGCAAGCTCGTTGCCGCGTTGATGGTCTTCTGGTCGAGAGGCTTTCCCTCAAATTTGCTGAGATCAATCGGGTCCCCAACTGCGACCTCGATCGTCTTCCGCGGGAACGGTTTGATCGATTTTCCGTACCTTGGCATGAGCCGCTGCGTACCCCAGTGCGCGACGGGAATAAGCGGAATTCCAGATTCGAGCGCGAGCCTCACGGCGCCGCTCTTGCCACGCATTGGCCAGAGGTCAGGATCTCGGGTGAGTGAACCTTCTGGGTAGACGATCACCCCTGATTCTTGCGTGATGAGTTGGCTTGCCGCGCCCATTGGGTTCTGTCTGTCGGCGGATCGCGATCCACCATCGCGCTCGACCGGAATCTGGCCGCTCTTTCGCAGCATCGCACCGAACACCGGGACTCGAAACAGGCTCGCCTTCGCCATAAATCTCGGAACGCGACCAAGATGCCACACGGCAGCACCCATCGCAATTGGATCGATCTCGCTGTAGTGATTCGGCGCCAAAATGAACGGGCCCTTCGACGGCAGCTTCGAGTCACGCGTGAAGCGATAGCGCACCATGAGCGACCACAACGGCAAAATTAAGGCCGCAAGCAACCAGAACATCGAGGGTCGGCGCTTCTCGACCCCAGAGCGGCTGCGCAGCTTTACCGTTTCAGTCATGCCTCAATTATCCCGGATCCTGAGGCGCCAAGCTGCATGGATACCCGTGCGGCGAAAACTATCCCTCAAACACGAAATCTGCGCCGAGTTGCCGGAGCTTGTCGATGAAACCTTCGTATCCGCGCGCAATGATGCCGATGTTCGAAACCTGAGATTCGCCCTCTGCGATGAGCGCCGCAATGAGGTAACTAAATCCACCGCGAAGGTCAGGCACAACTACATCTGCTGCGGTGAGAGGTGTCGGCCCTGTAACCACTGCGGCCTGCTCGAACTCACGTCGCTTAACCCTGCGCGTTTCGTCTTGCAGCCCATCAGGGTGCACAACGATGTTTGCGCCCATTGTGTTGAGTGCGTCGGTAAACCCGAATCGATCTTCGTACACGGTTTCGTGAATCGTTGACACTCCCTCGGCCTGAGTCAGTGCAACGATGAGTGGCTGTTGCCAGTCGGTCATGAAGCCCGGATGTACGTCGGTTTCAAAGGTCACCGGCTGCAGCGTGCCACCGGGATGCCAGAAACGCATGCCGTCATCGTGGACCTCAAAATCTCCACCGACCTTACGAAAGACGTTCAAGAAGGTCATCATCTCTTCTTGACGAACGCCCCCCACGAAGATGTCACCCTTGGTGGCAAGTGCGGCTGCAGCCCAGCTCGCGGCCTCGTTGCGATCAAAGATGGCCTTGTGGTCGTAGCCACGGAGTTTCTCGACACCCTCGATGAAAATCACGCGATTCGGCTCGATCGTGATGATCGCACCCATCTTTTGCAGAATGCAGATGAGATCAACGATCTCGGGCTCGATTGCCGCGTTTCGCAGCTCCGTCTGCCCCTCAGCGAGAACGGCAGTGAGCAGTACCTGCTCTGTCGCGCCGACTGATGGATACGGCAACTCAATGTTGGCGCCCTTCAACCCGTTCGGCGCAGTGAGGCTAATTCCGCTCGGCAGCTTCTCCACGACAGCACCAAATTCACGCAACGCATCGAGGTGGAAATCGATTGGGCGATCACCAATTCGGCATCCACCAAGATCTGGGATGAACGCCTCACCGAGTCGGTGCAGCAGTGGGCCGCAGAACAGGATCGGAATTCGTGAGGAACCCGCATGCGCATCGATGTCGGCCTTATGCGCCTTCTCGACGTTCGACGGATCGAAATGCCACTCATCGGCGTTCTCGCCCTTGGTGATGAGGACGCCGTGAAGCGCCAACAGGCCTGCGACAACGCGAACATCGGAAATATTCGGAACGTTGCGGAGCACGCTCGGGGTTTGACCGAGCAGCGCAGCAACCATCGCCTTCGTCACCAGGTTCTTCGCACCGCGAACCTCGATTCGCCCCTTGAGCGGCCTACCCCCGTTGATGATGATCTCATCGGAGGTGAGTCCAACTCTCGCGCCCTGATTTGCGTTGTCGCGAGCGGGAATTTCCGCTGCCAACGTACCCGACTGCGTCGGCGCTTCCTGAGGTTCTGCGTTGCTCACGTAGTTATCTCCTAGGCATTCTGTACAGGCAACGTCGTCGGCATCCAGCTCGGACGACGCGCCTCAAAATCTGTGATGTCTTGCTCATTGCGGAGCGTCAACGCGATGTCGTCGAGCCCCTCAAGCAACCGCCACCTGGTGTAGTCATCAATCTGAAACTCAACACTCACATCGCCAGCTGTCACTGTACGAGCTTCGAGATTGACCGTGACTGGAGTCTTTGGATCTGCCTCAACGACGGCCCACAACCGCTCGACGTCAGCTTCTTCGACCTGCGCAGCAACCAGACCCTGCTTACCCGAGTTGCCCCGGAAAATGTCGGCAAACCTCGGCGAAATGACGACCTTAAAGCCATAATCTCGGAGCGCCCACACCGCGTGCTCTCGCGACGAGCCGGTGCCAAAGTCAGGACCCGTGATGAGCACCTCTGCGCCTTCATACTGGGGCTGGTTCAGCACGAACTCTGGATCTTGTCGCCAGTGGTGAAACAGTGCGTCTTCAAAGCCGGTCTTCGTCACGCGCTTGAGAAACACTGCCGGAATGATCTGGTCGGTGTCAACATTCGAACGGCGCAGCGGAGCAGCCGTGGTGGTCAGTGTAGTGAACTTCTCCATGAGTTACGCCTCCACTTTCTCGGCTGCGTGCGCAGCTGCATCGTGAGTTATGCCCTTACCAGCATCGTCTTGCAAATCCCAAGGGCTCGAGAGCGTGCCCCTGATCGCGGTTGCAGCAGCGACGAGCGGCGAAACGAGGTGCGTGCGCCCGCCCTTACCCTGGCGACCCTCAAAGTTACGGTTCGAGGTTGAGGCGCAACGCTCGCCCGGTGCCAACTGGTCGGGGTTCATACCGAGACACATTGAGCAACCAGCGAACCTCCATTCGCCGCCAAACTCTTCGACGATCTTGTCGATGCCCTCTGCTTCGGCTTCGAGACGCACTCTCGCCGATCCGGGCACGACCATTAGTCGCACCCCCTCAGCCTTACGCTTGCCCTTGATGATGCTTGCAAACTCGCGCAGGTCATCGAGACGGGCGTTCGTGCACGAGCCCATGAATACCGCGTCAACCGCGATGTCTTTCATAGGAGTACCCGCTTCGAGATCCATGTACTCAAGCGCACGCTCTGCCGCGACCCGCGCATTTGGATCTGAAATGTCTGCAGGGTTTGGCACCGTGTCGCTGAGGAGTACGCCCTGACCCGGGTTCGTGCCCCAGGTGACGAACGGCTCAAGCTGCGAAGCGTCGATATTCACCTCGGCGTCAAAGACTGCACCTTCGTCAGTTGGCAGTGTCTTCCAGTACTCCACCGCTGCGTCCCAGTCAGCACCCTGTGGCGCGTGATCGCGGCCCTTGACATACTCGAACGTTGTCTCGTCGGGTGCAACCATGCCCGCACGCGCACCGGCCTCAATCGACATGTTGCAAATAGTCATTCGACCATCCATTGACATGTTGCGGATCGCCTCACCGCGGTACTCAAGCACGTAGCCCTGGCCACCGCCGGTTCCAATCTTCGCAATGACAGCGAGAATGATGTCTTTCGCGGTCACGCCCGGGCGAAGCTCGCCATCGATATTGATGGCCATCGTCTTAAAGGGCTTAAGCGGGAGTGTCTGAGTCGCCATGACGTGTTCGACCTCGCTCGTGCCGATACCAAACGCGAGTGCACCGAATGCGCCGTGCGTCGAGGTGTGGCTGTCGCCGCACACGACCGTGATACCCGGCATCGTGAGACCGAGCTGCGGCCCCACAACGTGCACGATGCCCTGCTCCTTGTCGCCAAGCGGATGTGCGCGGACACCAAACTCTTCAACGTTCTTGCGAAGGGTCTCGATCTGAACACGGCTCGTCGGCTCTTCGATCTCGCGGGTGATGTTCAGGGTCGGAGTATTGTGATCCTCAGTCGCGATCATGAGATCTACACGGCGCAGCGGGCGATCCGCCATTCGGAGCCCGTCAAATGCCTGAGGGCTCGTCACCTCGTGAATGAGGTGAAGGTCGATGTAAATGAGGTCAGGGTTTCCCTCTTCCCCCTTTACGACCACGTGATCGTCCCAGAGTTTCTCGGCCAGCGTACGGGGCTTCGTCTCAGTCATTACTTCTCTTCATTCCTTTGCTTCGCGCTGCAAAAAGACTGTTACCAGCGCGGTGAATCGGCCATGCGAGAACCCCGCGACGGGTGGCCTAGGGCTAGATTCCGTCGCGGCGACGAAGAAGAATCTGCCGCGAACACATGATTGATCAGTCTAACACCGCGACCCCGAGAACCATTCCCGGCAAGGTTCTCTTATGACTCGTCTTGGTCAGACGCCTCATCACGCTTCGCAGGATTGCTTGCGGCACCGAGGTGCAATGTCTCCCCATGAGCCTTCGCATCCTTGCGGGCGTGCACCACGCTCGCAATAGTTGCAATCGCCATCGCAACCAAGATGAAGAGGAGCGAGAAGTTCGTGCCGATCTCGGGAGCCCATTTCACAGGTTCGCCACCGTTGATAATCGAGAGCGAGTTTTCGTGAAGCGCGTGGAAGATCAGCTTCACACCGATGAAGGCAAGAATCGCTGCGATCCCGTACTTGAGGTAGACGAGGCGCTCGAGTAGGCCGCCGAGCAAGAAGTACAGCTGGCGGAGACCCATGAGCGCAAACACGTTCGCGGTGAAGACAATGAATGGGCTTTGCGTGATACCGAAGATCGCCGGGATCGAGTCGAGCGCGAAGAGCAAGTCGGTTGTTCCGAGCGACACGATGACAAGAAGGAACGGCGTCCACATACGCTTGCCGTTCACTACTGTGCGGAACTTGCCGCCGTCGTACTCCTCGCTGATGGGAACGACCTTCTTGACCTGTCGAATCACCCAGCTGTCACCGCCGTGCTCTTCACCTCCGGGCTTCACCTGCTGCCAGGCGGTCCAAATGAGCCATGCACCGAAAACAAAGAAGATCGCAAGGAACCGCTCGATGACCGCAGCACCTACAAGAATGAACATGCCGCGGAAGATCAGTGCAAGCACAATTCCGATCATGAGTGCGCGCTGTTGGTATGCGTACGGAACCGAGAAGCTTCCGAGAATCAGCACGAAAACGAAGAGGTTGTCAATTGACAGGCTGTACTCAGTGAGCCAGCCTGCAAGGAACTCTGTCCCGTGTTGCACGTCGCCAAGAAGGAATATGGCCCCGGCAAACATGAGCGCCAACAGCACATAGAAGCCAACCCAGAGGCTTGCTTCACGCATGCTCGGTGCGTGTGGGCGACGAATAATGAGCAGAAGATCGAGGATGAGGATCGCGACGAGCACGATCATCGAGGAAATCTCGAACCAGAGAGGAAGAACGGAGTTCACTTGCTTCTTTCGGTATTGGACGCACTGTGAGTGCGTACGGTTGAACACCGAAAGTCTCTTCCCGGTTCACCATTTCTGATGCACCGCACTCGCACCGGCCGCGCCACGTGGCACCGCGTACTGACGACACGAGTGTAACGGAATACTCCCCTTCGCTCGAGCTAGTCTACATCTGGAAATTCCTCAGCAAACCTCCAGTAGCATGACTTTTACTGATTTTTACGACCGAAAGGCCGCACGTGCCACTTCGCACCCAGTCGCACTCCGAACGCACCGCTGAGCAGGGGCCCGGCCTCGCTTCGCGAACCCTCGCAGGCTTTATTTTTGCAAGCCGCTGGCTGCAGGCGCCGCTCTACCTCGGGCTCATCATTGCGCAGGCAGTGTATGTGGTGCTGTTCTTCGTAGAACTGTGGCACCTCATCGAGAACGTCATCGTTACTGGTCACATCAGTGAAACCGACGTGATGTTGAGCGTGCTCGCGCTCATTGACATCGTCATGATCGCGAATCTCCTAATTATGGTCATCATTGGTGGCTACGAGACATTCGTGTCGAAGATCCGGGTGCAGGGCCACCACGATGAGCCCGAGTGGCTCTCGCACGTCAACACAAACCTGCTGAAGGTCAAGCTCGCGGTTTCGATCATTTCGATCTCCTCGATCCACCTGCTCAAGACCTTCATCGAGGTCGGTCGTATGAATGACGGCATCGTGCTCGACAGCAAGGGCGACGTGCTCTACTCGTACGACGGCGTGTTCTGGGAGGTCATGATCCACCTCGCATTCATCGTCTCGGCGCTCGCACTCGCGTGGATCGACCGGATGAGCCACCACGGGGCCAAGCAGTCGGCGCACGACGAAGTAACTGTTGCGTCAATCGAAGCTGAGCTTCGGGGCGATTCAGTGTCTGCGGCCACCCCTGAAACTGAGTACGTGACAGTGCGGGTGCCGGCAGGTTCGCAGCTTCCGGCGGGTGCCGAAGTGGTGGATCGCTGAGACACCGCTATGCTAGACCGGTGCCCGTAGTTGCGGGCCCCACGCGCAAGTGGCGGAATTGGCAGACGCGCTGGATTTAGGTTCCAGTGTCTTCGGACGTGGGGGTTCAAGTCCCCCCTTGCGCACGCTACACGAGAGTAGGGCAGTAATTTTTCTGGCTGCTGCCCTTCACTTTTACTGCACCTTATTCTGCATCTAATCGCGCAAACCTGGATACAGGCGTTCTAAGGGATTTCACTAGTCGCTGGTGGTCAGGGCGGTTGCCTTGCTCATGATTGAGGCTTGCGTGTCGAGTTTCGTCCTGGTGTTGGCATGCAGCGTTGCTGGGCCAATGGGTAATGCCTCCGGTTCGTGCGTTATGTATACGCACGTGCGCTAGCGTTTGTATTTCGCGGTATTGGTTCAGGAGGCTGCCACATCTCCTCCCAACCAGATGACAAGACCCCCTTCCGGCATGTGTTCCGGTTAGGGTGTCTTGGTTGGCTTAAGTTACTGGACGGCTACGAATACTTTGTCGCCGAGCATGGTCGCGCGAACCCCGAGTACTCCTTCGCCTGCTGTGTCGGTGGGTACTTCGAACGCGAAGTTACCGGAGGTCGATGCCCCGTTATAGAGAGGGCTCATCAGGTCGAAAGATTCTGGTGCGACGACCATATTGTCGTAGCTGTTGATGGTGTTGCCGCCAGCTGTGACGTACTCAATGGATACCATTGGACTTGACCCTTCTGACTCTTCGCCGTTGTAGGTCACTGTGGCGTTGACCATGAGGTACTGGTTGCCTTCGGATGGGGCTTCGTTCAGCATGTTCTCGGCTACTATTGCATCGGTCGCGTCGAGTGTGACGCTGTTGATGGTGAGGTCCCAGTCGCCTTGTGTGATTGTGGTTCCTACTGGATAGGGGCTTTCACGAGTGCCTTGGTCGTCTGCCGGGGTTTCGGCTTCTTCACCGTCCGTTGCTGGGGCTACTGCGGTTGTTTCGCCTCCGCCGAATGCTTCATCGATTGCGGTTGCGACTGTGGCCATGAACACGATCACGCCGACGATCGTTCCGACTACCGAAATGATGAGTGCCGCGATCCCTAACCCCTTCTTCTTTCCCTTCATGAAGAATGAGACGAGCGAGAGGATGAAGGCGATCGGAAGCAGGATCCAGCCGACAATTAGTGCGCCAGGCACGCATGCGAAGATGAAGCCGACGATCGCGGTGATGAGCGCGATGCGGCCGATCGTGTTCTTACCCCTTGCTACGGTTGCGGTCTGATATGCGGCTGGCTCGGGTGGTTCGGTGTTAATTGTTGGCGTGTTCGTCATACCTCTGGTCGTGCCATTCACCCGGGGCCTTGGTTTAAGCTATGAGTTCATTGTGATGAATTAGTTATTCTCCTAGGTGTATTTGGCCGCGGTTCTCTGTGCGTTACCCTCATCAGGGCCCCGCTGGGACGCAACCGCGACTTCGTCATCGACGGGTTCGTTCCGATGATCATCTAGACGCGAGACGCTCGAAGCACGATCCCCAGCTTCGCTCACCGGTGATTCTGCAAACCGTTCAGGCTCCGGAGTTAGGTTTGCCCTGACCTTGCTCATTGTTCGCTTTGAGGCCAGCCTCGTAGGCACGCTGCAGTTCTGCCTGGCGAACGCCTGCCTCGTAGGCCCGCTGCAGTTCGAGCCTGGGGTCGACCTTGCCGCTCTTGCGGACTGCCCACACGATTATGAGCACGATGGCCACGACAAGCGCTACGAAAATCAACGCAATCAGTACAAGGAGCGTGGGTCCGCTCAAGTTTCCAAACAAGGGACAGTCCTTTCGGTTGGACGGCATCATTGCCGCGAGGGTGGTTACTCGTATCGCCCAGCGCATACATAGCTCTGCAATAAGTTTTTCCTATTCTTCACCAATCCTACGCAAGTTGGCAGGTACCCTCCAGGTGGCGGCCGCAGCGCTATCTAAACAACGATCAGCACTATGCGACGGTGAATGAGGCGAGAAGTGTCGGGATTTCTTGCACGAGCACAAATGCACCCATTACAAGCACAAATATGCCGAAGCCTCGGCGCAGTGCTTGCTCGGGGATACGGCCTGCCAAAGTGACACCGACAAATGATCCAGCGACTGCAGTCGCGGTGAATGCAATTACGATCGGCCAGTCCAAACGGACCGACAAGAGATAGCCGCCCAGGCCCGCGAATGATTTCAGCGCAATCACTAACAGCGAGGTGCCGACGGCGATCGCTATGGGGAGGCCGCCGAGCAAGTTCAAAGCGGGAACAACAAGAAACCCACCCCCGGCACCCACGAGACCCGTTGCAGCACCAATGAGCAGTCCATCAATCAGTATTCTCACCGTCGGCAGGTCGCCGGGCCCCTCAGACCCACCTCCGGCGCGGCTCTTCCTGCCGCGAATCATCGCGATCGCGGTGACGACCATCATGATGGCAAAGAGGATCATCAACACCACACCGGGAATGAACCCTCCGACGACCCCTCCCCCAAACGCACCGACCATCCCCGCGACTCCGAAGAGGATTCCCGTCTTCCATCGCACGCGCGCCGCCCGCGCGTGCGAAATTGCACTGATGGCACTGGTAATGCCGACAATGAAGAGCGAGGCCGCGATGGCTTCGCGTGGATCCATGCCCAGAACGTAGGTCAGAATCGGCACGGCAAGAATCGAACCACCGCCTCCAAGGAGCCCTAGGGACACTCCCACCAGCGCCGCGAGCATGAGCGCAATGAAGATTTGAGCTTCCACTTATGCTCCAGCAGAAATCGAGCTTACGCAGCGACGGGTGTGTTGCAAGGTTGAGCCACCCAGGCGAGGTAGCTGCCCTCAAGCTCCGCCACGTCATACCCTTCGCGACGCAATGCGCTCGCCGTAACAGCGTTACGTACGCCGCTTTGGCAATAGGTGACGATCGTGCCAGCATCTGGATCAGGGAGGCTGCTGAGGTTCCAAAGCACCCGTCCGCCGGAAAGCTGCTCAGCTCCGGGAATGTGACCCTCTGCGTACTCGGTCTTGTTGCGTACATCGAGAAGCACGACCCGCTCGACGCCCTCGAGTTGCGCAGGCGAGACCAGTTTTGGCTTCACGAGCTCGAGACCATCGAGTGAAGTGATGTATCCCTGCACGGTGTCGATCCCTACACGAATGAGGTGATCGCGCAATTGGTCAGCCTCTTCCGGCGAGTCGGCCAAGAGAACGAGTGGCCGCGTTTCCACCTCCGGGTTGTAAACCCACGCACCATAGCTCGCGGCTTTCGCGACGCCCGGAATATTGAGGGAGCCATTGACTGTGCCAGTGTGCACTTCACTGTTATGGCGAGTATCAACGAAAATAATGCTGTCTTCGGCAAGGGCCTGATTGAGTTCGGCAACCGTGTACGCGACAAGCCCGGCAGCATCCCCGATAATGGCGGGTCCCAGCTTGTTTTCCCTTTTCATGCGCCCAAAATATGCGTGCGCGTCCGGCTGACCACTGAGCAGTTCGTCGATAAAGCCTTGCTCATCGTTGTTCTTTAAGTACTTTGCCCACCATGAAAAGTTGCGTTCATAACCTACGGTGCTCGCAGGAATCGCACCGAGCGCTTTGCCGCAGGCGCTCCCGGAGCCATGAGCAGGGTGCACCTGCACGTAATCGGGCAGCGTCAAAAAGTGATCACGCAAGCTTGCGAACAGGTCTTTTGCACCGCCGAACCGGGTGTCGACGAAGCCCGCGGCCTCATCCAAGAGGTCGGGACGACCGAGATCTCCGACGAAGACAAAGTCGCCAGTAAGTATGAAGCCCGGCTCATCTGCCTGAGCCCCATCCGTAATGAGGAAAGACAGGTGCTCTGGCGTGTGTCCTGGTGTGTGTACGGCCTCGACGGTGATGTTACCGAGCTGGATCTGGTGCCCATGTTTCATGCGCACGGCGTCGTCGAAATCATCGCCATATGTCCAGTCTGATCCACCTTCATCGGAGACGTACATCTGCCCGCCAGTCGCAGCAGCAAGTTCACGCGTACCTGAAAGATAGTCGGCGTGAATATGTGTCTCGGTCACGGCCACAATGCGCATGTTGTTTTTAACCGCGAGGTCAAGGTATACGTCGATGTCTCGCCGCGGGTCGACGACAATTGCTTCACCCTTTGCTTGGCAACCGATGAAATAGCTCGCTTGCGCAAGATCCTCGTCATAAATCCGCTCCAACAGCATGATGTTCACCCTTCTTTCTCGCTTGTGCATTCAGTGAGGTGGATCGACTGGATACCTTGCATAGCTTCAGTCGAACAACCACACGAAGAAAATACCCCAGGGGGTATTTTGTTTCGAGTTCAGAATACCCCCTAGGGTATAGATTTTGTCAAGCAAAAGGAGTGCGCGGCGCCACGCGCGCCTCAATCACACACCGGACGTCAGGCGAGTGAAAGGAACAGCTTCTCCAGCTCTTCGGACTTCGTGCCATCCTCAGAGTCCGGGTCTGCCAGACATTGCCGCAACGCGCTCGAGATAACGAGAAATCCCGCACGATCAAGCGCCTTCGACACTGCCGCAAGCTGCTGAACAACGTCTCTGCAGTGCGCATCTTCATCAATTGCCGTAATTACCGCGGCAAGTTGGCCGTGGGCACGTCGCAGCCGATTAATGACCTTACGTTTAGCCTCCGGATCGTACTCAAGACCGGACCCGGCAATTTCCTGATCAGACATCAATGATCCTTTACATTCGAGTTGACATCCAGAATACCCCATGGGGTATAGTTTCATCATTAAACAAATACCCCCTCGGGTATCTTGTTCTTAAAGACGCCCATCATTCTCGTGCCTGAAGGAGACGATATGTGCCGAGCCGTCAAGTGCCGCACTTGTGAAAAAACCACCTGGGCCGGTTGCGGCCAGCACGTTGCGATGGTGAAACAGACCGTGCCCGCCTCTCAGTGGTGCAACGGCAAACACACCCAAGCGCAGGTCGAAGCGGCGAAGGCCCGCTCAGGTGGCGGATTCTTCGCCCGACTATTCGGCCGCTAACACTAATCCCTCACCGAGACACTAAGGAGCCACCATGTGCGCACAAATCACATGCAGCAACTGCGGCAAGCCAACCTGGGCAGGTTGCGGAGAACACATTGAAGAAGCACTCGCCGGGGTACCCAAGGCAGAGCGCTGCGCCTGTAACTGAGCCCAGAACAAACGCTACATAATCGACGCGGGCATGTGCGAAAGTGCCTACGCGACATCCCAACCGAAGTGGGGTGCGACTTTTCCGGAGAAGAGTTCAAGCGAGCGAAGCACGTGCTCGTGCGGAGCATCGACCGAGTGCACCTGGATTGCAACCTCCGTGGCGTGCTCCAAGACGCGATCCTGCGCGAGCGACTCGGCGACCTCATCAGGAGTTCCCAAGTGTGTATCGCTGCGAGTAATGAGCTCGTCGAGCGAGCTGTCTTCTGTCCCACCAAAGAACTTCGCGTGCTTCCGCAGTCCTACCTCGGCGAAGCGCAGCGCCTCGGCCCGATCATCCGCCACAAACACCGTGCGTGAGGCGGTGATTTGGGGCTCTACGCCCGCAGGCAGCGCGTTCTTGTACGCATCGATAATTGGCAGCTGCAGCTCATGAAGCGGTGCGCCATCCAACTCAGCCGGTCGCGGTTGCGTGCGACTGAGCAGAAGTCCGTGACCAGGTTTACCCGCCCGTTCTCCCCCACTCGCACTAAACGTCGCCTGCCAGACGCGCCGGCCAAGACTCCCCGCCTCCGGGTAAAGCGTGTTCTCCGCACCCAAGTCGCCGCCCGCAAGCGCTGTGATCAGCGTTGCAAGCTTTCGTTCGTAGTCGGCAGCCTTATTCGCTGGCTGCAGCCCGAACGGAATGAACGAACTCGGATTGCTCCCACTTCCAATACCCAGGTCTACGCGACCGCCCGAAAGCAGATCAGCGACCACCGCGTCTTCCGCCACACGAACAGGATCCTCCAGTGTCAGCGTGATCACTGCCGTGCCCAGGCGAATCTTCGTGGTCTTGGCCGCGACATTGGCGAGTAGAACAATTGGCGATGGCAACCCGCCTTCCGCTCCACGAAAGTGATGCTGCGCCACCCATGCGCGACCAAATCCGAACCGTTCAGCGTGTTGAATCTGCTCGGTCGCAAGTTGATAGCGTTCCTTCGCAGGCGCCTCGTCGAGCAACCTCGTAAAGAAAGCTATCTCAGTCATTCAATTACTCCTTTTGGGTGTGGATCGAACACGCACCACACAAGCAGATCGGTTTATGGGTGGCATAACCCATAGTTAAGTATTCCGTGTCGAGATTCAACTTCGCGTGTCATACGACGTCACCGAAGGATTGACACTCCCCCACAGAATCGCCTGGTACGCTGACGACATCAGACTGATGATCGGGAGAAGCATGAGCGCTGTTGATGAATTGAGCGAGACTCAAGAGCAATCATCGAGTATTGCCGAGCTAGCCCCGACACGACCGACAGCGGATCGCTTTATGCGAGCACTTCTTCGAGTGAACGGCATCAAGAAGACTCGGAAGGCTGAGCAATCAGCGCACCGCAACATGCAGATCGCCATGATCATTACAGGTATCCGCTGCATCATCACGTACCTGGCAATCCCGATTGCTGTTCCGATCATTGGGCTTTCAGGCGCCGTATCGGCTCCCATCGGTATCGGGCTCAGCATCATCGCTGTCGTCACCGGAATCTCAAGCTTGCGACAATTTTGGCGAAGCGATCACAAGTATCGCTGGATGTACACGGCATTCATCGCTGTCATTTTCATAGTTCTCGCGATTGCACTTGTTTCCGACATCTCCACGATTGTGAGGGGCGCATGACGATACACGAGCAGTCAGACTCCAATGTAGAAAACGTGGAGCTTGAAGACGATTCGCCCGAAAACGTTCCGCCGAAGGCTTGGGTGACGCTAGTTGGCTTCGCCGCCTTTGTCGTCTTCTTCGGCACGTGCGCTTTCACCTACATGTTCAATTAGGTCAATCCCGAACATACGCGCGGTTGCGCGAGCAGTCGGCGATCCAGCCCCTGGATCAGCGCCGTGTGCGAGCAACACCCGAATCACGTCGTCTGCGCGCTTGAATACTGCGCCTGCGAGCGGGCTCTGACCCCTGTCGTTCAGTCGATTGACATCGGCACCGCGTTCGACCAGCCCAGCAACGAGCTCACCATGGCTGTGATACGCGGCAAGCATGAGCAACGTATTGCCCTTTGCGTCAGAGAGATCGATCGGTACACCCTGATCGATTGCGGTCAACACAAACTCTGTGTTGCCCTCGCGTGCCGCATCGAACAGTTGGTGCGCAAACTCAACGGCGTCGTCTGTTGTCTCTTCGCTCATGAAAAGCATCGTATCGAACCTGCACGAGCGGGACCGCCAAATCTGGCAACATAGGTAAGTGATCGAGACCACCATGACTGCGGCGAGTTGGGTAACGCTCCTCACGACATTCGCTATCGCAATCGTCGTTCCAGGGCCCGATACGTTCCTGTTGCTCAGGCTCGGTGTGCGTGAGCGGCGTGCAGCGGTGATCGCTGCCGTCGGCATCATGATCGGCAATTTTCTCTGGACCTCTGCCTCGGTGCTCGGACTTGCCGCACTCATGCGAGCCTTCCCCGCCACCATCCCAGCGTTGCAGGCACTGGGATCCGCAGTTCTCATCTGGATCGGCGTTCAGAGCATCCGGAGCGGCATAAGAATCCTGAGGAGTGGCGCAGCCGCACCTGTCACAAGTTCGCCTGTTCCGGCCACTCGCCACCCGCTCGCCCTCGGGTTCGTAACCAATATTTCGAACCCGAAGGCGCTCCTGTTTTTCACGGCCCTGTTTTCGCAATTGCTGCCGAGTGATGCGACCGCTCTCGACCGCACACTCATCGTGGTTGCGCTCACGGCGTTGGGGCTCGCTTGGTTTGTACTCTTTGCCCTCTTTACGTCGACGCCAAGCTTTCAGAGATGGTTTCGACGCGCGACGCCCTACTTTGACCTTGCAGCGGGTCTAGTGTTTCTCGCCGTGGCGGGCCTCGTCTTGTTCGAGCTCGCGCTCACGGTGACGTAGCTTCGACGGCCACCATACCGCGGGCCCAATGTCGTACATGAGCGCTGGAACGAGGAAGGCGCGGACCAGGAACGTGTCGAGCAGCACACCGAACGCGACAATGAACGCAAGCTGCACCAGGAAGAGGATCGGAATTACCGAGAGCGCTGCGAATGTCGCCGCAAGCACCAGGCCAGCTGAGGTGATCACACCACCAGTTACCGACAGTCCGCGAATGATTCCGTCGCGGGTGCCGAACTGCTTCGACTCCTCGCGCACCCGAGTCGCAAGGAAGATGTTGTAGTCGATTCCGAGCGCAACGAGGAATACGAAGCCGAAGAGCGGCACCGCAGGGTCTGCACCCGGGAAGTCGAAGATCCCGTTGAACACCAGCGCGGAAACGCCGAGTGCCGTGCCATACGAAATCACCGTGGTGAGTATGAGCAGTATTGGTGCGAGTATGGATCGCAGCAGCAGCATGAGGATGAAGAGAATTACGACTAGCACCACGGGAATGATGAGGTTTCGATCGTGGATCGATGCATCGTTCGTGTCGATTGCGGTCGCGGTTACTCCGCCGACGAGTGCTTCGGTTCCCTGATCCGCAAAATCTGCACGCAACCCGCGCACGGTCGACTCCGCATCCGCCGAATCTGCCGCATCGGACAGTGTTGCCTGAAGCATGGCCTGCCCATCGACGATCGTCGGTTCGGGCGCCGGCGTACCGGGAGGACCGAACGCGGTGATGCCGTCCTCGGTCACAGTGGCGGATCCTGAAGGAGAATCACCACTCACCACAGATACACCGTCGATTCCGTCGTTATTGAGCAGGTTGTTCGCGACAGCTTCGAGTTCGCCCTCTGCTACGACAACATAGACAGGGCTACCCGATCCACCAGGGAAATGCTCGCCCAGTGCGACCTGGCCGTCTCGTGCTTCTGACGAGCCGAGCACGAGCTCTGACTGAGAAACACCGTTGGCCTGAAGCTGCGTCATGCCAGCAGCACCGATGAGCAGCACGGCGCAGGTGACCGCCCAGATTACGCGCGGGCGGCGGCGAATGAGCTGGCCGATCTTGGGCCAGAGGCCCGACCCCGGCACGCCCGCCTCAGCAGCGACGACCTCTGGCTCGAACTTCGGGCGCTTTGGCCAAAATGCCACGCGACCAAAGGCGTACAGGATTGCCGGTAGCAACGTGAGCGCCGAAAGCATTGCAAACGCGATGCCTATTGATGCCACCGGACCGAGCGTGCTGTTCGACTTCAGGTCGCTGAGCAAGAGACACATGAGCCCAACGATGACCGTGCCGCCAGACGCGAGAATCGGTTCGAACGACCCCTTGAGTGCACCGAGTGTTGCGATCCACTTGTCTTCATGCACACGCAACTGTTCGCGGTATCTCGCGACATACAACAGTGAATAGTCAGTCGCCGCACCAATGACAAGGATGAACAGGATGCCCTGCGTTTGACCGCTGAAGAGCACGACTTCGGCTTTTGCGAGCCACCACACCGTGAGCAGCGCGACACAGAGCGCGAACATGCTGGTTGAAAGCACCGCGATGGGAAGCAGGAAGGAGCGGTACACGAGAATCAAGATGATGAAGACCGCGAGCAGCGCGACACCGAGGAGAAGCCCATCGATTCCAGCGAATGCCTCGATGAGGTCTGCCGAGAACCCCGCAGGTCCGGTGACGAAACTCTCCACTCCGTCTGGCATCACATCGCTGAGCTGCTGTGACACAGCGCCGATGACATCTCCGATATCAGCATCACTGTCGATCGGCACGAAGGCCTCTAGTGCGCGCCCATCCTCTGACGGGATTGGCGGCGATACATCTTCTGCAACGCCTTCAATGTCAGGAAGCGCCGCAATCGCGTCGGTCACTTCGTCGACCTGGGTCTCGGTCAGCTCGGTCTCGCTCGTGAAGACCAGCACCGCAGGAATCGCGTCGCTGTCATTAAACTCGCCGAGCAACGCCCGCACCTGCGTTGCGTCAGCCGACTCGGGCAGGTACGAGGTCTGGTCATTCGACGAGACCTCGCTCACCTTACCGAAGTACGGGCCACCAATACCCGCGGCGGTGAGCCACACGAGGATGAGTACCGCCGGGAGCAGTACTCGAAGCCACTTGGGAACGCGGGTTCGACGCGATTCAGTGACCGTTGCTTCTGCCATGCGGGAGTGCCTCCATTTGAGCCGATCAAAATTACTATCTAAGCGTATATAATTAACCCTGAGATAATACCCTGAATGACCAGGTCGAAAACCATAGGATTGCACCATGATCGCTCCCGATCACTCACCACACGGTGAAGATCCGATCTCGGGCAGACTGTACGAGGTCGACGCAAGCGACCCCAAAAGTGAGCTGGTCGACCGTGCTGGTCTCGGCACGCGTGACATTGCGCAAATCGACACACTCATGAAAGCGCTCTCAGCGCTTCGCGAAGAAGAGCAGCGAATCTCTGATGCGTCGCAGCGATACATGGGCTTGAGCGCACTCGACATGCGCGCACTGCACTACCTCATCATCGCGAAGAACCGCGACGAGGTCGTGACTCCCAGCATGATCGCGAACTATCTCGAAATCTCTGCCGCGTCGACCACTAAGCTGCTCAATCGTCTCGAGCAGGGCGGGCATATTGTGCGCCACGTTCACCCGGTGGATCGCCGGGCCTTCGCAATCGAAGTGACCCCTGAATCGAGAGCTGCTGCGATGCAAACCGTAGGTTCGCAGCACGCACAGCGGTTTCACTCGGCAGCGCGCCTCTCAGGCGACGAACGCGATGTCGTCATTCGGTTTCTCACTGAGATGACTCGCGACATCTCAATGGACAAAGCAACTTGGGCAACGCCCGAAGACTAATCGCGACCCTGCTCTAGCGCTTAACTACCACCCCGTACTCAGCACGAGTTCGAGCTGCTCGACCACAAAGTCTGCGCTCTCTGCAGTAAGGCACAGCGGAGGCTTAACCTTGAGCACATTGGATCGCTCAGATGTCGTGAGCACCACCACGCCCAGATCTTTCAGGCGCTCACAAATCGCCGCGGCCTCTTCCTTCGCTGGTTCCATCGTCTCGCGATCACGCACGAGCTCGACACCGAGATAGAGCCCCTCACCGTGGATCGGCCCAATGATCTCGTACTTCTCAGCGAGTGCAGTGAAACCTGCGATGAGCTTTGCCCCAACCACCTGGGCATTCTCCTGCAGCTTCTCTTCTTCCATCGCGTCGAGCACGGCGATGCCCACCATGCACGAGAGAGGGTTGCCGCCCGCTGAAGAAAAGAATTGACCCTGATCGCTCAGCGCATCGGCAATGCGTTTCGAGGTAATCACCCCACCAATCGGAAACCCGTTGCCCATTGGCTTTGCGATGGTGATGATGTCGGGCATTACGCCCGACTGCTCGAAGCCCCAGAAACTCGACCCCATGCGACCAAATCCGACCTGCACCTCGTCGGCGATACACAGACCGCCAGCTGCCCGCACACGGGCGTAGACGTCTGTGAGGTAGCCGTCGGGCAGCATCACGCCACCAGCGTTGCCGAGCACAGACTCACAGATGAATCCGGCAACATCGCGCCCTTTGGCTGCAAGCGTGTCAAGGTCACTGCCGAGATCCGCCGCATACTTTGCGCCGACCGACAAATCGGCTGCATCGCCACGATAGGTGCCTCGAAACCTGTTCGGTACATCTGCGATGTGAATCCAGTCGGGCCTACTAGCCAGCGCATTCGGGTTGTCGTAGGCGCTCGTGGTCACCGCATCACTCGCCATCGTCCACCCGTGGTAAGCCTCACGCAGCGCGACAACGGTTCGTCGACCAGTTGCTGCCTGTGCCACCCGAAGCGCGAGATCAACGGCCTCTGAACCGCTATTCACGAGCAGCACCGTGTCGAGCTCTGATCCCTCAGGCAGCAGGGCGAGGAGCCGTTCGCTATATTCGGCAAGCTCACGGTACAGGAATCTCGAGTTCGTGTTCAGCAGGCGTATCTGGCGATTCACCGCGTCGGCCACTCCCGGATGGCCGTGGCCCAACCCGCTCACGTTGTTCACCATGTCGACGTATGACCGGCCAGTCGTATCGACGAGGTGGTGTCGCCAACCGCGTTGCACCTGCATGGGGCGCTCGTAATAGCGCTCTTGCGCGCTCGCAAACGCGCGCTCACGCCGCTGCTGCTCATCGTCAGATTCGTCGCGCTGCGCGAGCGACTCGAGGCCGAGCACTCTCGCGGGGTCTCGGGACAGGCGGCTCCATGCGGGCACGCGTTCGGGTGCCACGAGCGCTGCCCGGTCTGGCTCAGTTGTCACCATCGGCGCGTCTGCCCTGTGGATCCCGATCCGCATCGAGCGCATCGTCTCTCGGTGCTCAAGCGTACCGATCCGCTCCCCCGTAGCGCACACGTGCCCTACTGCAACGGCCGGCCTGAACCCGGCGATACTCAGGATCCACCCGTGGGTAAGTTCGAGCCGCACCGACTCCTCGTCCACCGCCAGAACCGTTCCAGTGACAGGCGCACACACGTCAAGTGAGGCTTCGGCCCCCGCGGCGTGCGTGGCGTTTGCGACACGGCGATCCACCCAAATTTCAGTATCGATTGGCCACGTTGCCGCAGCATCTGCGGAATTGACTTGCGTTCGCGTGAGCCGATAGACACCATACGGCAGCACGGCCGCAGCATGCCCCTGCGCAAATGCTGCAGTAATCAACCCTTGTTCGGCGTCGTCTCCGAGCCAGGCGCCCCCATCGAGAGCGGCTGACTCAACTCCGGGGTCGAGCACAACGACGTTACTCTCAAGGCCCGGAAGCAAGGCGCCCAAACCAACGGCGTCCTGCTGTTCTGGATGAGTGTGAGTCGCGCTGAGCCTCACGCTCCCGTCACTGCCCATTTCACCGAGCATTCCGAGACGAGAAAGCACCTGTTCGGTCATCTCAACGACCGAGTACAGCCTTGAGGCGTCAAAGATCGCCTGCTCGCCCGCGATCCGCTCACGTGCGTAGTCATTGTCACCGTCGATCTCAAGCTGCCGCCAGCCGCTCGCCACCAGCAACGATGCGCGAAGCACCACGAGCGGCCAGAGCGCGCGCGCCTCAGCTTGCGAGAGGGGCGATATTTCATGGAATGCCGAAATCGTATCGAGCACCCTCAGCGGTCTCGATTCGTCATGATGCAGCATCGATGACACCGTCACCGCAAGTTCCGCGACCCGCCAGCCATACGAGAGATCACCGAGGTCGAGCACCGTCTGTGGGTGCAACCGCGCATCGTCGCCGTAGCTGCCAATCACATTGTCGTCGGTGAGGTCGCCGTGGATCGCCTGAACGGGAAGATGATCCACAACGGGCGCAAGCAGCGTGTCAGCCTCTGCAACCGCTTCTTGCACGCGCTCGCGCAGTGCCGAATCAGTGATCGCTGCGCTCAGGCGGATCGTCTGCTCAGCAGCCACCCGCATGTCCCACATGTGCTCACGCTCGAGTCCCGGGTGTTCAAGTTCAACTAGTGCTTGAACCGACCGCGCCGCGAGCGCACCAAACTCACGGAGAACGACTGGTGCGAGGTACCCGGCATCGACGAGCGAAGAGCCGTCAACGAACTCGTTCAGTCGAACAGCGAGACCGTTCCACCGTGTCGTCAGTGCGCCTGATTCAGGCAACTTACCCGACGGGTACTGCGAGGGCAGTACTGACGCAACCGGCACACTTGCAGCACGATAGGCCTCAATTGCGGCGTGTTGCGCCTCGCGAGCAGAGTCCGGGAATGCCGCGTTGTCAATGCGCAGCACAAACTTCCTACCCGACCGCTCTTCAAGCAAGAAGTTTCGGTCCTGATTGCTTCCAAGTTCTCGGGCAGTAACCTCGAGACCATAGCACTTGTGGGCAATCGCGACCGCCTCGTGCTCAGTAACCGCGGGTCGAACAAGCCCGCCTGAATGCTCCGTCATTGCCGCATCCTTTCGGTTTAATCGCTCGATCGTACTGCGCGAGCGCTACTCCTTTGAACGTTCTTCCTCAGCAGGGCCAAGTAGTCGTAAAATCGCTGGTGCAAGCTCGGTGAACGCTCTTGTGCGGTGCGAGACGAGACTCTTTTCTTCGGGGCGCATTTCGGCGGCGGATCGGCGCTCGCCCGCGGGCCGAAAGATCGGGTCATAGCCGAATCCATTTGCACCGATCGGTTCAGTGAGCAGGTCGCCTTCCCATACTCCGAGTTCGCACACCTCTTCTCCCGTAGGAAGCACGAGGGCAGCCGCGCATACAAACCCCGCCGACCGATGTTCCTCGGCAATGTCAGATAGCTGCTCTAGCAGCAACTTCACGTTCGCCTGATCGTCTCTCGCGCGACCGCCCCAGCGCGCTGAGAAGATTCCAGGGCTTCCTCCTAACACACCTACGGTGATACCCGAGTCGTCGGCAAGCGCGGGAAGGCCAGTATGAGCCGCCGCAGCCCTCGCCTTAATCAGCGCGTTTTCTTCGAAGCTCAGGCCGTCTTCGACCGGCTCAGGGCCGTCGTACCCGACGAGGTCGATGCCGGGAACGAGCGGCTCGAGCACGCGTCGCAACTCTTCGAGTTTGTGTGAATTGTGCGAAGCGAGTACCAGTTTGAGATTCATGATTCCTCAGTTTCGTCGTTATCGAGCCAATACCGCTGCCTGCTTCTCCGCAAGCTCCTGTGCGCTTGCGAGCGCGAGATCGAGCAGCGCATCGAGTTCAGTGCGATTGAATGGTGTGCCCTCTGCTGTTCCCTGCACCTCAACGAAGTCGCCAGAACCCGTCACTACAACGTTCATATCGGTTTCGGCGTTGGAGTCCTCGGTGTATGCGAGGTCGCTCATCGGCACGCCATCAACGATCCCTACCGAAACAGCGGCAACACTGTCGGTGAGTGGCTTCGACTTCTTCGCGATATGGCCCTGTTCTCTGGCCCACTCGATCGCGTCAGCGAGTGCCACATAGGCACCGGTGATGGAGGCCGTGCGCGTGCCGCCATCAGCCTGAATCACGTCACAGTCGATAACGATGGTGTTCTCGCCGAGCGCCTTGGTGTCAATGATGGCCCGCAGGCTGCGGCCTATGAGTCGCGAAATTTCGTGCGTACGTCCGCCAATTTTTCCGCGCACTGACTCACGCTGCATGCGCTCATTTGTGGATCGTGGAAGCATCGAATACTCAGCAGTCACCCAACCGGTTCCCTTGCCCATGAGCCAGCGAGGAACACCCGGCGTGAACGATGCCGTGCACAGCACGCGGGTGTTTCCGAACGAGATGAGCGCGCTGCCTTCCGCCTGCGTGCTCCAACCGCGCTCGATCGTCACCTCACGCATATCGTTCGGGCTGCGCCCATCTACGCGAGTGTGTTCCGTCATGCTTCCTCCAGAAGTTGAGATTCGTTGTGCGGCAGCGCAATTGCGCCGGTCGGCACTGGATCAATCGAGTCAATGCCGATTCCGAGCATTCTGCGGGCGAGCCGCATGAATTCGTCGTTATCTTGCCCCGTAGTTTCGTAGCGGATCGTGGGTTCTCCGGCACCTGCCGGGCGAAGAAGGCCCTGCTCAGTGAGCACCTCGAACACGCTGTTCGCGGTCTCGATATCGCTCGAAACCAGCGCGACGCCGGGCCCTACAACCTGCCTCAGCGCGCCGCGCAGGAATGGGTAGTGGGTGCAACCGAGCACAAGTGTGTCAATGCCCTGCTCGACGAGCGGGCGCAGGTACTCCTCTGCAACCTGCAGCGTTTCTTCACCGCTCGTCTTGCCTGCCTCAACGAGTTCGACAAAGCGCGGACACGCCTGCGAGCTGAGCTTCACGTCTGAACGCACAGCGAAAAGATCGTCGTAGGCCCTCGACTGAATGGTGCCCGCCGTGCCAATGAGCCCGACCCTACCGTTGCGGGTGATCGCGAGCGCGCTTCGCACCGTAGGCCCGATGACCTCAACCACCGGAACGTCGTACCGCTCATACGCGTCCCTGAGCACGGCGGCAGACGCCGTATTGCACGCGATCACGAGCATCTTCACGCCCTGCGCAACGAGTTCGTCGAGCACTTCGAGCGCAAGACGACGCACCTCGGCGATCGGCCTCGGGCCGTACGGGTTATGCGCAGAGTCGGCAACATACAGAATCGACTCATTCGGCAGCTGGTCTCGAATTGCGCGCGCAACGGTCAGGCCGCCTACGCCCGAATCAAACACCCCGATTGGGGCGCTGGAAGAAAGCGCGCGCGTATTCACGGGTTCTACCCTACCTGTTGCGGCACACTTTCCCGGCTTCCGAGCACTGCGGCTGAACTAGACCCTGGAAATAGATTTCACCCAGGTCTTCCGATGGAAGTCAGTGACGCCGTGCAACTCGATCCCCGCGTAGTGCGCCGCCGCACCGTATCCCTTGTTTGATGCCCAGGCATAGTGTGGGTATTTGATATCTGCTTCCCGCATCACAGCGTCGCGTTCAACCTTGGCGCGCACTGAGGCCGCAGCTACGCTCGCACACGCGCGATCCGCACCAACTTTCGTAATGACATTCAACGGAGAACGCAGCACAGGAGACAACCAGTCGTGTGAGCCGTCAAGCAAGATCAGCGCACGATCGACCGGAACCCCTGTGCGATGCAACTCAAGCAGCGCTCGGCGCGCGGCAGCACCAAGCATGGCGGTGATTCCATGGGTATCAATCTCTTCCGCAGCAGCGAAGCCTACGGCCCCCGCTCCCCACTCTGCTACCAGCGGCGCGAGGCCCTCACGTCGCTTCTCGCTCAGCAGCTTCGAGTCCCGAAGTCCTGTCGGAAACTCGGTGACACCAGCAATTACCGCGTGAACCCCGACCGCGACCGGCCCCGCGATCGCCCCTCGGCCAACCTCATCGATTCCGATGACCAGCTCGATGCCCTGCTCAAAATGGGAGCACTCGAAATCGAGCGTCGGGTCTTTGCTCGAATCCTTAGCCTTCACGAGCTTCATCAACCCCGGTGAACGTCGACTCGGGCCTATTCAATAACCCGAAACGTTCGAGTGGCCAGTTCAACACAAAGGCGCGACCAACGATCTCAGATTCGGGCACGAAGCCCTTGCCCGGCTGATCCTGGTTATATCTTGAGTCCTTGCTCGAATACCGGTTGTCACCAAGCACCCACACCGAACCCTCGGGCACCACCACATCAAAGTCAATTGCCGATGCCTTCGGCTCCCCCGGAGGTATCACGATGTAAGGCTCATCGAGCGGCACACCGTTCACCTGAATACGCCCATCGGCGTCGCAACAGGTGACGTGGTCTCCACCGACACCAATGACCCGCTTCACGACGTATTCGTGGCTCGTATCGGCCGCGAGACCAACAGCCTGCAAGACCGACCCGATAGGGCCCGGTGTCGTGGGGTTCGCTTTCGGGTACAGCCACCCGCCAGGGTCTTGAAATACAACAATGTCGCCGCGCTGAACATCAACGACGTCGGGCACAAGCTGATTCACGAGTATTCGATCGTTCACCTGCAGCGTCAACTCCATCGACTGCGACGGAATATAGAAACTACGCACAAGAAACGTCTTGAGGAGAAACGAGATGAGAAACGCGACCACCAGAATAATGACGAGGTCTCGCAAGAATCTCACGATGCCACCGCTCCGCTGCTCGGCTGTGTCGCTCATTGGCCCCGTGACCTCATTCTTCGTGAAAATTTAGCACTGTCGCGCGCAGTGCATTTCTAACAGTACAGACAACTCAGGCCCCCATCCTGAATAAGGTGGGAGCCTGAGCCTGTATTTGAATCAGCCGACTATGCGTCGCGCTTCTCCTTGATCTTGGCCTTCTTGCCGGTGAGGCCGCGGAGGTAGTACAGCTTCGCACGGCGAACATCGCCACGAGAAACAACCTCGATCTTGTCAATTGCAGGAGAGTGAACTGGGAACTTACGCTCCACACCAACCTGGAAGCTGATCTTGCGAACGGTGAAGGTCTCGCGGACACCCTCGCCGTGACGTGAAATCACAACGCCCTGAAACACCTGAATACGTGAGCGGTTACCCTCGACGATGTTCACGTGCACCTTAACGGTGTCGCCTGCGCGGAATTCGGGAACGTCGCTCTTGAGCGACGCTGCATCGACGTGGTCGAGCTTCTGCATGATGTTCTCTCTCTGCGACCGCCGCAAGTCGGAGCGCGGAATTAGTTATGAAGTAGTTGTGTGCGTTCACGGTGTGTGCGGAACCCTCGCGGCAGTGCCGCACCGTGGCACAAGGATCTATTATGCCATAACTTTACGGGTTACAGCGATCCTGCCGAAGCCACCGATGCCGCAGAAGCTGCCGATGCGGGGCTTGCTGGCGACTGAACCGAAACAGGCGACGGCACTGATACGGCCGAAGGCGCTGAAACTGCCGACGGAGCTGAGTTCGTGGAGACTGCTGACGCAACCGACGCAACCGATGCCGAGCTCACGGCTGAGGCCGCGCTTGCCACCGAGGCAACATCCGACTTCACTCCGCGAACATCGCTGACGCTTGAGCTTTCACCGGTGAGTGATCCACCAGGAATTTCGGTTCCGTTCGATGTGCGCAGATCCATTGCATTTGCAACCGCAACTGCGCCGCCTGCGAAGAGTGACAGCCCAACCAGACCGGTTGCCCCGTAAACCATCCACTTCTTCTTCGAAATCTTGTTGCTCATGATTTTCCCCTTCATCTAGCTTGAATGTCTGCTTGATCGGATGTTCACCGTTGCTGACATCTTCAATACTTCCTGGCCCCGGTAAGGCGAAAAGTAAACGCTCATGAGAGGGTTCTTACCTTTGCTCATCCGACGGCTGACCACCGCTCAGCACGACCTGCGCGTTGCGCAACAGCATCCGTGACATCACCTCTTCATCCCGATCCACTGCGGCGAGCGCGTGCCCGAGCATGTGGATGGCGAAGAGTGCACGTACGCGTTCGCTCCCCCAGCGGCTGAGGGCGATTTCGACGAGCGACCACACTCGCTCTCGAGCTTCGGGCGGTGTGAGCATGGCGCTGACGGTGGCGTGGGCGATGAATGCCGCTGGGTCTTCTGCCGGGTCGCCGATTCCCATGGTGTCGACGTCGAGAAGCCCACTGATACGACTGTGTTCTCCCGTGCCATCGTCGCTAAGAAATAGCTGACCGAAGTGGAGGTCACCGTGGGTGACCTGCTCGCGCACCTGGTTTTCCGTGTCGGCGAGGGCTCCCCTGGCGAGTCTCGCCACCTGGGCGGCATCGTCTCGGTGAGAGAGACCGTCTGCGTACCAGTCGAGTCTGTCTGCTACTCCGCGAAGTTTGTGGGGTGTTTCGACACTCGCTATGCGTGTGCGAAGTTCATCGACCTGCGTGACGAGGTCATCTGGATCCCACAGCACCTCGGCTGCGGGAGTACCCACGGCGTTCTCAAATAGTATTACTCCGTCTGGCGACCAGCCGAGCACTGCCGGAACCGGGAGGCCCTCCTGTTCGCAGGCGACGTGTGTGGAGATGATCCGCTCGATGCGGCTCGGTCGAACGACCTTTACCCAGATCGGCCGGTCTGGGGCGTCGACGCGAAGTACGGCTCGTCTGCCCGGCCGGTAGGCAATGAAAGTTGGTGCGCTCGCGTCGGTTACCCCGCATCTTGCGAGAAGCGATGCCGCGGCGTCGTGAAATGCGATTGCGGCGAGCGCCGGCAGGTGTGGATCTGCGGGGTGCAACCAGATGCGGGCTTCTGGCGCGTTGAGGTCACCAAGAACCAAGCCGGTCTCTTGTTGTGTGCCCTGCCGAGATGTGTCTACGTAGTAGCGAAGTGGATCGCCACTGTCTCCTCCGCCCCGATCCGCTGCGACGTCGAAGCCCGAAACTGATCCTGCTCCAAGTGGTTCGCGTGAGACGAGGGTGACCGCTTCAGGTGCGACCTCAAGCGCCTCGACGAGTAGATGCTGCACCTCTTCATTGCATCACGCTTTCGTGCTTCGTTGGATGAGATCTCTCTTATGTTTCGGGGCTTCGTCGCGTTCAGCGGCGATACTGGAGAGGTGACAGATACCTCAACACGCAAGAAACGGGGGCGGCGGTTCGCCGTCTCCGTGCGCACGAGGATCGTGTCTGTCATTACGCTTGTAACCGCGCTTGGACTGATCGCGGTGGGCTTGTCTGTGTACCTCGTTGAGCGCCATCGCATTCTCGAACAGGTCGATGTGCGGTTGAATGCGAACCTCGAGTCGGCTCGGTACATCGTTACCGAAGGCCCCGGTGGATCGGGCACATGGGACTCGTCGACCGCGGCACTCACTGCGGTAGTAGAGCGAATGAGTCCAGACGATAACACTGGCGCGATGGGTATGGCGGCGGGAAAAATCACTATGGTGCCCGGAGTTCAGCTTGATCTCGACCTTCGGGACGAGGCCGAGTTTGCTGCCCATGTCGAGCGCACCCGCCCCGCCGAAAGCGCGATGCTCGGCACGTATGCCGAAGACGGGGTGGTGTGGCGCTATCTCGTCGCGCCGATCGAGGTAGTCGACTCCGCCGAACCCGCTGATGTGGCGTTTGTGATGGTCTATGACCTGGAGGCAGAACTCGGAGAGTTCAACGAGGCCGCTCGCATGTTCATCATTGTCTCCGCCATCGTGCTCGCAGTCGTCGCGGGTACGGGCACGTTTGTTGCGACACGGCTACTGCGGCCGCTGCGCAATATGCGTGAGACCACGGAGCGGGTTTCGGCTCGCTCCCTCTCTGAACGCATACCAATCGTCGGCAATGATGATGTTGCCGAGCTTGCCGAGACCATCAATCAGATGCTGGATCGACTTGATGATGCGCTCGATTCGCAGCGGCAGCTGCTCAGTGATGTGGGGCACGAGTTGAAAACGCCCATCACGATCGTGCGGGGGCATGTCGAGCTCATGGATCCGAACGATCCCGAGGATGCACGAGATACTCGCGAACTTGCCATGGATGAATTGCAGCGCATGGGCGAGCTCGTGAGCGATCTGTCTGCCACAGCCTCACTACACGGCCCGAGCCCGGTGCAGCTCGCGCCCGTCGACACTTCAGATCTACTGCACCTCATCGCGCGCAAAGCTAAGGCGATCCAGGGTGCGACGGTCACCTTGGGTGAGGTCGCAACAGGTGTCGCGCAGCTCGATTCCGCCAGAATCACGCAGGCGATGCTGCAACTCGCTCAAAACGCAGTGACCCACGGCGGCGGCGATGTCGAGATCGGCGGCCGTGCGAACGGGCCACTGTTGCACCTCTGGGTGCGCGACCGAGGCCCCGGAGTGCCAGATGATTCTAAGGCCAAGATCTTCGAGCGATTCGCCAGAGGTACTGGGAGTGATGGCCGCACGGGAAGTGGCCTCGGACTCAATATTGTGCAGGTCATCGCCCGCGCACATGGCGGCGATGTGAACGTGAGCGACGCCGCAGGCGGCGGAGCAATGTTTACCATTACCGTGCCGATCGCTGGCACCCAATTCGCAGGAGCGTGACCCCATGCCTTCGATACTTATCGTCGACGACGAGCCCCGCATCTCTGGGTTTGTCGACAAGGGACTGCGTGCAGCGGGGTTTGCGACCCGCGTTGCGTCGAATGGCACCGACGGGCTCCACCTCGCGCTCACCGACGAGTTTGACCTCATGGTGCTCGATGTCAATATGCCGGGCCTCGACGGGTTTGAGGTTCTTGAGCGTCTTCGTGGCTCCGGCTCGCGCATGCCGGTGATTCTGCTTACAGCGCGCACCGAGATCCAAGACACCATCACAGGATTAGAGGGCGGAGCCGACGACTACATTGGCAAACCATTCCATTTCGACGAGCTCATCGCGCGCATCAGATTGAGACTTCGCACCGAAGACGGCGCACCGACCACAGACATCCGTGCCGGCGACCTTCGGCTCGATCTACGCACGCGTCAACTACACGTAGGTGACCGGGCGATCGAACTCTCTTCTCGCGAGTTCGCCCTTGCTGAAGAGTTCATCAGAAACGCTGGTCAGGTGCTCAGTCGTGAGCAACTCCTCAGCCGGGTGTGGGGCTACGACTTCGATCCCGGATCAAACATCGTTGACGTCTACGTCGGATACCTGCGCCAAAAACTCGGCAAGGGCCACATCGAGACCGTGCGCGGAATGGGATACCGCCTAGCGGTTTAGTGCTGACAGCCGGGGCACCAGTAGAGCTTGCGGTTGCCCATCTCTTCGAGCACGATGTTCGTACCGCAGCGCTTGCAGGGAGTGCCCTCGAGCTTGTACGTCCAGTGTCGCTCATCGCGCTCCACAAGCGCCTTCTGATACGCCTCGCCCTCAAGCCCGTCGATCGTCATCATTTGGCCGACGGTAATGCCGATCTCGAGCAGGTGCGCCCAGTCATCCCAGAGCTCTTCGAGCACCGTGCGGTCAAGCGAATTCGCGGGGGTGTGTGGATCAAGTTCTGCACGAAACAGCAACTCAGCACGGTACACGTTTCCAATGCCAGCGACGACCGCTTGATCCATCAATACCAAACCGATGGGGGTCTTCTTCTTATGCGCGCGCTCGACGAACCGTTCTCGCTCCTCGGGGGTGTTTGCATTTGCTGGATCGGGGCCGAGCCTCTGAATCACCCGATCCACCTCGGCGGGCGACAGCACCTCGCACGCCGTCGGGCCCCTGAGATCGGCGCACACGAGATCGTTGAGTAGACGAACACGCACCTGCCCCACCGGCTCGGGCGGAAAACTACCAGAGTCTGCCGTCTCTCTATCGGTCTCTGCCATGCGCACTCTCGTGCGACGTGGCGCACCAATCGACGTAACAGAGTCTTCGGCATCGCGATCGAGCGCCCGCACACGATCGGCGCGAGAGTACTCACCGGTCTGGCCAAGCTTTGAGTGGCCTGGCGTGTACCCGTGGATCTGAATCGACGGATTCACCCGCACATCACCCGAGAAGTCCCAAGCCCCATAAATGCCGAGGTGCACGCGCAACCACTCGTCGCCCTCGAACTCCAAGAACATCTGCTTGCCGACAGCGCGAGCGTCGATCATCTCGCGCCCATTGAGTACCGCTGCTCCCTGAGCGAAGCGGCCCTGCGGGCTCGAAACCTCAGGGGCGGTGCCCACAAAATTGGTCGAGAATTGCCTGGCAATTCGGTGCACGGAATGCCCCTCAGGCATACTCTTCCCTCTCGTGCAGAGAACTCGTCATAATGCGCAAAGAGCACGAGCTATAGCGAGTCGACCTGCTTACCGGCGATGCTGCCGGTCGTCTCATACTCACCCAGCTGTGCAACTCGACGCACATGCCGCTCGTCGCCCGGAAACGGCGTATCGATGAAAAGGTCGATAAAGCGGATCGCATCTGCCACGTCGTGCTGGCGCGCACCAATCGAGATCACGTTTGCATTGTTGTGCTCACGGGCAAGCATCGCGGTCGAGTCATTCCACACGAGTGCGGCGCGAATACCTTTTACCTTGTTCGCCGCCATCTGCTCGCCATTCCCCGATCCACCAAACACAACGCCGAGCGCCCGGACACCGTCACGCTCATCGCGTGCGACGCCAAGTGCGGCATTAATGCAGAATGACGGGTAGTCATCGAGCGCATCGTACTCGGCCGGCCCGTGGTCAATAACCTCGAACCCGCGGGCGCGCAGATGCTCTTGCAATTGCTGGCTGAACTCGAGGCCAGCATGGTCTGTGGCGACATGAATACGCATAGATCTAGCCTACCGTTGCTCGTGACCTAGAACTTTGGCCCCTCGGTGCGCCCGCGCTTGAGTTCGTAGAAACCCGGCACGCTGGCTGCGGCGTAGATTCCATCCCAGAGTCTGAGCGCATCGTCGCCAGTGGGCGCAGGTGTGACCACCGGACCGAAGAAAGCTACACCGTCAATCGAGATGATCGGCACCCCGACATCGGGGCCCGCAATCTCAAGCGCATGGTCGGTGTTCTTGCGCAGTTGCGCATCGCTCTCATCAGTATCCGCTGCTGCGGCGAGCGCTGCATCAGCCCCTGCAGCTTCGAGCGACTCAGCGATGATCGCATTGAAATCGTCACGACCGCCTGGGTGTCGGCGAGTTCCCATCTCGGTGTAGAGCTTTCCAACCAGGCTCTCTCCCCCCGCGACCCGGGCTGCCTCGACCACTCGACCCAAGCGGTGACCCTCGTCGTGAAGACCCTGGTGCGACCCGAGGTCGTTACCTTCGTTGATGATCTTCAGACTGATCGGCTTCCAAGCGATCTCGAAGCCACGAACCTCGGCGACTTCGGCGGCCCATCTGCTGGTCATCCAGCACCAAGGGCAAATCGGATCAAAATAGAATTCAACGTTCGGCTGATTGGCAGTCATAGCCCCACCCTACTGGCTCGACTGGGCGAAATACTCCTTGTCTACCCTATTGGCCACCCTTTGGTCAGGGTACGGGCATAGTCTTGTGTCATTCGTCATTTGCAGGTTTCAAGATCCACAAGGAGAACCGTGCCCGGAACCAATCTCACCCGCGCCGAAGCACAAGAGCGCGCTGCGATCGTCAGCAGCCAGAGCTACGATGTCGCACTCGATCTCACCACGAGCGACACAACGTTCAGTGCCGACACTGTTATTCGTTTCTCTGCTCAAGAGGGTGCTTCGACGTTTATCGACATCATTGCTGCGTCGGTCGAGCAGGTCGAACTCAATGGCGTGAGTCTCGACCCGGCAGAGGTGTATGCAGACTCGCGAATTCAGTTACCTGGTCTTGCAACCGAAAACACGCTTCGAATTCGCTCGACGATGCTCTACATGAACACCGGTGAGGGGCTTCACCGATTCGTTGACCCTGCTGACGACGAGGTGTACCTCTACTCGCAGTTCGAGGTGCCCGATTCACGCCGCATGTTTCCGGTCTTCGAGCAACCCGACCTCAAGGCGACGTTCGCATTCACAATCACCGCGCCTGCGCGTTGGAAGGTCGTGTCGAATCAGCCCACGCCAGAGCCCCAGCCTGCCGGAGACAGCAATGGTGAAGCCATCGCAACGTGGGCCTTTGAGCCCACACCAGTGATGTCGAGCTACATCACCGCACTCATCGCGGGCCCGTATCACGAGGTGCGTTCTGAGCTCACGAGCACCGATGGCCGCGTGATTCCCCTCGGCGTCTTTTGCCGCGAATCACTCGCGCCATTTCTCGATGCCGACTACATCTTTGAGAAGACACGTGAGGGCTTCGCGTTCTTCGAGGCCGAGTTCAACTACCCGTACCCGTTCGAGAAGTACGACCAGCTGTTCGTGCCCGAGTACAACATGGGCGCTATGGAGAACATCGGCGCTGTGACGTTCACCGAGGCGTATGTGTTCCGTAGCCAGGTCACCGATGCGATGCGCGAACGTCGAGTCGTCACCATCTTGCACGAGCTTGCTCACATGTGGTTCGGAGACCTCGTTACGATGCGCTGGTGGAACGACCTGTGGCTCAACGAGTCGTTCGCCGAATACATGTCGACGCTCGGCGTTGCCGAGGCGACCGAGTGGTCAGACTGCTGGACCACATTCGTCGCGAGTGAGAAGTCATGGGCGTACCGGCAGGATCAGTTGCCGTCGACGCACCCGATTGTCGCTCCGATCCGCGACCTCGAAGACGTGCTCGTGAACTTCGACGGCATCACATACGCGAAGGGTGCTTCGGTGCTCAAGCAACTCGTGGCCTGGGTTGGGCGCGAACCGTTCATGCAGGGTGTGCACGACTACTTCGTCAAGCACCACCACTCGAACACTGAACTTCCAGATCTCATGACTGAGCTTGAGGCGAGAAGTGGTCGCGATCTCACCGAGTGGACCACGAAGTGGCTCGAGACCGCAGGCGTGAACACCCTGCAACCTGATTTCACCTTGGATGAACAGGGTAACTACGCGTCATTCCAGATTGTGCAGAGTGCGGCCGCAGATTACCCAACACTCCGTCCGCACCGCATCGCGGTTGGCCTATACGAGTCCGAAGGTGGATCGCTCCGCCGCACCAAGCGCATCGAACTCGACGTCGACGGCGCAACTACCGAGGTAGCAGAACTCGTTGGCGTCGCGCAGCCCGCACTGCTCATACTGAACGATGACGATCTGAGCTATGCGAAGATCCGCCTCGATGAGCGGTCGCTCGCCACCGCGGCGGATAACCTCGGCAATATCGAGGATTCACTCGCTCGCTCACTTGTGTGGGGCACCCTGTGGGACGCAACCCGAGACGGCGAGTTCCCTGCGAGCCGCTTCGTCGATATCGTGCTCGCGCACGTCGCGAACGAAACCAACTCGACGATGCTCCGCACCGTGATCCAGCAGCTCGTGCTCTCTGCTTCGAGCTACGTCTCACCTGAGAAGCGTGAGGCAACGCTCGCAAAGGTGGCGGATGCGCTCTGGCAACTCGCTCTCGACGCGAAGCCTGGATCGGACAATCAGTTCCAGTTTGTGAAGTCGTTCGCAAGCCTCGCATCGAGCCCAGCGCAACTTGACACCATTCTCGAGTTGCTCGAAGAGCGCACCCCGCTCACCGGCCTCGACATCGACACCGACCTCGGTTGGGAGCTGCTCATCTCGCTCACTGCGGGCGGGCGCGCAACGGCCGAAGAGATTGACGCCGCACTCGCCGATGACCGCACCGCAACCGGCAACCAATCAGCTGCTCACGCACGCGCTGCCCTTCCTACCGCGGAGGACAAGACCGCGGCATGGGTTTCGGTGTGGGAGGCCGACGACAAGCCCAATGCGATCGTCCGTGCCACGGGCCTCGGGTTCCTCCGCGCGCACGACCGCACGCTCCTCGCGCCCTATGTGGATCGCTACTTCGCCGAACTGCTCACTGTGTGGGAGTCGCGCAGCTACGCAATCGCAGAAGAGCTCATCGATGGGTTCTACCCGTCACCGCTCGCAAGCGAGGAGCTTCGTGTGGCAACTGCGACCTGGCTCGACGCTCACGAAGATGCACCCGCTGCCCTGCGCAGGCTCATCACCGAGCACCTGGCGGGAGTTGAACGCGCACTCGTCGCCCAGAAAGCTGACGCGGAGACCGCATGATGTTCCGCACAGAAACGGCTGGGGAGGTCGTGGAGGCGGCAAGTAACGCCTTCACTGACTTCCTCACCACCTGGCGCACTCCCCTAATCATTGTCGCGATCATCATCATCGCGGTGATTGTGAACTGGATCCTGCGCAGACTACTCGATCGCACGGTCACCCAGATCGTTCAGGGCGTGAAGAAGTCACAGAACGTCGACACCACCTCAGAAATTAAGGCTGCGCCTTACATACACGCACGAGCGGTTCAGCGCACACGTACTCTCGGTTCCGTCGGGCGCGCTGTGATCACGATTTTCGTCGCAGTCGCCGCGATCATCCTCATACTGAGTCAGCTGAACGTGAATTTCGGCGCCGTACTCACCTCTGCGGGTATCGTTGCCGCCGGTCTCGCGTTCGGGGCACAGAACATCGTGAAAGATGTCTTAAACGGCATCTTCATGGTGTTCGAGGATCAACTCGGTGTCGGAGACATCATCACTGTTGGCACGATCACCGGAACTGTTGAAAACGTCGGAATTCGAGTGACCCAGGTACGCAGCATGGATGGCACACTCTGGTTCGTGCGCAACGGCGAGATCCTTACGCTCGGCAACGCGTCGCAGGGATGGGGGCGCGCGCTCATCGATATCACCGTGAACGCAAACCAAGACCTCGCGCATGTCTCTGACGTTGCGCTCCAAGCGGCTCGCGCCCTGCTCACCTCAGAACGCTATGCACGCAAGGTGACCGGAGAACCTGAAGTATGGGGCCTCGAAAGCGTCTTCGGCGACCGAGCAACCCTCCGGCTTGCGGTCCGCACTCGACCGGAGGCACAGTGGGAGGTTCAGCGGGGCTTGAGGGCCGAACTGCGCCAGAAATTTACTGATGCCGGCGTGAAGCTCGCCGACGAGTATCCAAAACTTCCCAGAGGAGAGCAGTGACCGACAACTCGACCCCGAATCCCCGACTCACTCTTCGCAGCGGCGAGCTCGGCAACGCGGTGACCGACACGGTCTGGGCTCAGATCGGTGGCACCGAAACCTTCGAGAAGATCGTGCGTGCGTTCTATCGCGGTGTACGCGAGGACCCGCTGCTTGCGCCCATGTACCCGCAGGAGGATTGGGAGGGCGCGATCCGCCGCCTTCGCATGTTTCTCGAGCAATACTGGGGCGGCCCCACGACCTATTCAGAGGAACGCGGCCACCCCAGACTTCGCATGCGTCACGTGCCGTACCACATCAACCCAGAAGCTCGTGATCGATGGCTCTTTCACATGAACGCCGCGCTCGATGAGGCAGAATTGCCGCCGATGTATGACAACGCGATTCGCGATTATGTGGAGCGCGCGGCTCATTCGTTGGTAAACCAGTTCGACTAACTCAATGCCTCTCGGGTCCGGAAGGGTGTGAACTGATACCTACTCGCGGCTCGCGAATATTCCGAAAAACAGAAAAACACTGTTTCTTCACCCTCAAATTGTGTAACTTGGGCGGTCAAGAGCCTCCAAAGTGGAAGTAGTCCGCAAAACGACAACCACCGAAGAGGAAATATCATGACTGCGTTCAACGACGATATCGAGTCAGTGCAGGCGCTCAAGGAGCAGCACGGTTCCAGCTGGAGCGCGATCAACCCAGAGCACGTCGCTCGGATGCGCGCACAGAACCGATTCCGCACCGGACTCGAAATCGCCCAGTACACCGCCGACATCATGCGCCGCGACATGACCGAGTACGACAACGACTCCTCGGTCTACACCCAGTCACTCGGTGTCTGGCACGGCTTCATCGGTCAGCAGAAACTCATCTCGATCAAGAAGCACCTGAAGTCGACGAACAAGAGGTACCTCTACCTTTCGGGTTGGATGGTCGCAGCACTCCGATCGGAATTCGGCCCACTCCCCGACCAGTCGATGCACGAAAAGACTTCGGTACCGGCGCTCATCGAAGAGCTCTACACGTTCCTTCGCCAGGCAGATGCTCGCGAACTCGATCTGCTCTTCACCCAGCTCGACGACGCTCGCGCAGCGGGTGACGAGACAGCAGCAGAATTCGTTCAGTCGCAGATCGACAACTTCGAGACGCACGTTGTGCCGATCATCGCAGACATCGATGCGGGCTTCGGAAACCCCGAGGCAACCTACCTGCTCGCAAAGAAGATGATCGAAGCTGGCGCATGCGCAATCCAGATCGAGAACCAGGTTTCTGACGAGAAGCAGTGCGGCCACCAAGACGGCAAGGTCACGGTTCCTCACGAGGACTTCATCGCGAAGCTCAACGCAGTTCGCTACGCATTCCTCGAGCTCGGCATCGACAATGGCGTGATTGTCGCTCGCACCGACTCGCTCGGCGCAGGCCTCACCCAGAAGCTCGCCGTCACGAACGAGCCCGGCGACCTCGGTGACCAGTACAACTCGTTCCTCGATGTCGAAGAGATCTCAGACGCAGAGCTCGGCAACGGCGACGTGATCATCAAGCGCGATGGCAAGCTGCTTCGCCCGAAGCGCCTCGCGTCGAACCTGTACCAGTTCCGCAAGGGCACGGGCGAAGATCGTTGCGTGCTCGACTGCATCACTTCGCTGCGCAACGGTGCAGACCTGTTGTGGATCGAAACCGAGAAGCCTCACGTTGAGCAGATCGCTGGCATGGTGGATCGGATCCGCGAAGAGATTCCGAACGCTAAGCTCGTGTACAACAACAGCCCATCGTTTAACTGGACCTTGAACTTCCGCCAGCAGGCGTTCGATCAGCTGCAGGAAGAGGGCAAGGACGTATCGGCGTACGATCGCGACAGCCTCATGAGCGTGGAGTACGACGAGACCGAGCTCGGTCGTCTCGCCGACGAGAAAATCCAGTCGTTCCAGCGCGATGGCGCAGCGCGTGCGGGTATCTTCCACCACCTCATCACTCTCCCGACCTACCACACTGCGGCGTTGTCAACCGACAACCTCGCAAAGGGTTACTTCGGCGAAGAGGGAATGCTCACCTACGTTCGCGACGTGCAGCGTCGCGAGATCCGCGAGGGCATCGCAACCGTGAAGCACCAGAACATGGCTGGCAGCGACATTGGTGACAACCACAAGGAGTACTTCGCCGGAGACGCAGCCCTCAAGGCTGGCGGCAAGGACAACACCATGAACCAGTTCGCATAAGCGCAACTGTTACTGAGCGGGGAATTCGGCTTCGGCCGGATTCCCCGCTTTGTGTGTCAATGGTGTGGCAAAATTTGCTGTCTGGGCGCTTTGGCCACTCCACCATTGCGTACATCTTGTACAAGTTGTACCATTGAGATATGACTTCGATCACTCTTTCTCAGTTCCGCGCGCAGCAGGCAGAATACATCGCCGCTGCGCAGCGAGAACCAGTGGAGATCACCTCTCGGGGAGCTGGTCGACGAGCTGTTGTCGTATCCCCTGATTTCTTCGATCGTGCGTTGGAGGCGCTTGAAGATCAAGCCGACGTTCGTGGAGCCGCAGCGGCCCGCAACGAGTCTGGAGCTCGGGTGTCACACGCTGATGTCATGGCCGAATTTGGGCTGTAAGCACCGGTCGTGCGCTACGAAATAACCTATGCGCGGTCCGCACTAAAAACACTGCGCAAGATCGATCGCAAGACTGCACAACGTATTCTTCGCGCCATTGACGCGTTAGCGTCTGATCCGCACCCACTGGGTTGCAAACAGCTCAAGGGCGGTTCTGGAGAAATGCGCATCCGAATCGGTGATTACCGAGTTGTCTATGACGTGATCGATGCGGAAGTGGTGGTCCTCGTACTTCGCATCGGTCACCGCCGAGAGGTTTACCGGTGAAGACACTTCTGACTTCTCATGAAGATCGAGAACTCCCCATATAGTTTGAAAATGATATTCGGAAATTCATTTCCACCATTCTCTCTTGAACCCCTTGCGATAAAACTTTATATTGCCCAAGAACTGTATTGTTGCCTGATCGAGAAACTCCCAAGGAAGTAGGCTGCATTATCGAACCCCGACTCGGTGCAATACTGGCATCATAATGATTCACCTCACCGACGATGCTGAAGCCGACCGACTGCTCAGCGACAATCCGCTTGCGTTACTCATCGGCATGCTGCTCGACCAACAGGTCGCGATGGAAGTGGCGTTCGCGGGCCCTCTCAAGATCCAACAACGCGTTGGCGACATTGATGCGAACGCTCTTGCCACTGTGGATACCGACGACTTCGTAGCGGCATTCAAGCAGACGCCCGCAGTGCATCGATTTCCCGGATCGATGGCCGAGCGGGTGCAATCGTTGTGCCGCGAACTCGTCGCCGAATGGGGCGGCGACGCGAGCGCGATCTGGACACAGGACTCCCCCGACGGCAAGACCGTGCTCAAACGACTCAAGTCACTGCCAGGGTTCGGGGATCAGAAGGCAAAGATCTTTCTCGCACTTCTCGGCAAACAATATGGATTCGACGGTGACGGATGGCGCGAAGCCTCTGCGCCTTACGGCGAAGAAGGCTCACTGATGAGTGTTGCCGATATTGTCTCGCCAGAAACACTACTTCAGGTGCGCGAGGCTAAGCGTGCCGCAAAAGCAGCTGCCAAGGCCGCTAAGAAGTAGACCATCCTTTCCGCGGCAGAGTCAGTTCGCAGCCACAGGATAGGTTACGAATCCACCGTCGCCAAGCTGCGCACCTTCGCTCAGCTTCGCCTCATCGATATTTCGCGGCCCGAGGATGTGGCGCACCGGCTCATCGTTCGCGAGCAGGTGATCCGCAATAATGCGACGGTGACACCGCCACCACACGGCCTCCGAGCACATAATCGCCACTCGATGCGACTTACCCCACTCACGTAATTCCGCCAGACCCTCAGCGAACTCTTCCGAGAGCGCATGGTCCGCGTAGTTGTGAAAACTCCGGTTCTGCCACCAACCGTTCACCTCAAACCGCACGTCCTTGCTCACCGGACGGCGGCCCGTGAGCTGCTCCGCACGGCGAAAATCGATGCTGTTCTCGCTAAGAGCACTTGCAAGCTCATCAGCGTTAAATTGCGGGTACCTATCTGACCCCGGTAGCTTGCGCACGTCAACAACAAGATCAATCTCAGATGCTTGTAAAAGGTCGAGAAACTCCTCGAACGTGCGGTTTGAATGACCAATGGTGAAGAAGTTCCCTGTCATGGCGACATTCAATCATCGAGATCGTCCTTTGTCAGCGCCCTGCCCCTCGCTTCGCTCCGTAGGCAATCGCTGTAGCGATTGGGGTCGCGCAACGAGAAAGCGATGCTTTCTCGTTGGCGCCCCCGGCAGGATTCGAACCTGCGACCAATGGATTAGAAGGCCATTGCTCTATCCCCTGAGCTACGGAGGCAACCCATCGATCGTACTATGTGATCGACAAGTCTCGCGAACGCGCACCGAGTGTGATCAGTGTCCGCGCGCGATCCACTCTTCGAGATTCGGAGATTCTGCACCGATCGTTGTCGTGGGACCGTGGCCAGTGTGTACGACGGTCTCAGCGGGTAGTTCGAAGAGTACGTTACGAATCGACTCAATTATCGTGTCGAAACTGCTGTACGAGCGCCCAGTCGCGCCGGGCCCGCCCTGGAACAGCGTGTCCCCTGCGAACACCGCGTTCAGTTCAGGCGCAACGAAACAGGTCGACCCGGGTGAGTGACCTGGCGTGCTCCGGGCAGTAAGCGTCACACCCGCAACTTCGAACTCGTCGCCCTCGGTGATTTCTCGATCTGGGGCGACGTCGGGATAGACGGCGTCCCAAAGCATGCGATCGGCAGGGTTCAGACTGATCGGGGCCTGAAGTAGATCCGCTGTCTCGCGTGCCGCACGAATGTGGTCGTCGTGCCCGTGAGTGAGCAGCACCGCGATCGTGTTGCGGTCGCCGACCGCTGCGGCCACCGCCGCTGGATCGTGCGCCGGGTCGATGACAATGACCTCGCGATCGTCGCCCACGATCCACACATTGTTATCGACGTCCCAAGTACCACCGTCGAGCGAGAATGTGCCGCTCGTCACCAGGTTCTCAATGCGCGCGTTCACAGCACAACCACCGATCGCAGAATATTGCCACCAGCCATCTTCGCAAATGCCACCTCGACGTCGCCGAGCCCGATGCGCTCGGTCACGAAACCTTCAAGATCAAGTCTGCCGAGCTTGTACTGGTCAATGAGCATCTGGAAATCCCTGCTCGGCAGGCAGTCTCCGTACCACGAGGACTTCAGCGATCCACCGCGACCAAACACGTCGAGAAGTGGCAACTCGAGCTTCATATCTGGCGTCGGAACACCAACGAGCACGACCCTGCCAGCGAGGTCACGCGCATAGAAGGCCTGTTTATAGGTCGCTGGGCGGCCCACTGCGTCGATGACGACGTCTGCACCAAACGTGTCAGTGAGCGAGCGGATCGCCTCGACTGGGTCTTCGTTCTTCGAATTCACGGTGTGCGTCGCACCAAATCGCTTTGCCTGCTCAAGCTTCGCATCGTCGATATCGACGGCGATGATCGTCGTTGCGCCAGCAAGCTGAGCACCGGCAATCGCTGCTGTGCCAACTCCCCCACAACCGATAACCGCGACAGACTCACCGCGTTTCACCTCGCCAGTATTGATCGCGGCGCCGATTCCGGCCATGATGCCACAGCCCAGCAGACCGACGGCCGCGGCGTCAGAATCTTCGTCAATCTTTGTGCACTGACCCGCCGCAACAAGGGTCTTTTCAGCGAACGACCCAATGCCCAAGGCCGCCGACAGCTCGGTCCCGTCTTCAAGCGTCATCTTCTGCTTCGCGTTGTGTGTCGCGAAACAGTACTGAGGCTGCCCCTTCTCACATGCGCGGCACTGACCGCACACGGCACGCCAGTTGAGGATCACACGATCACCAACGGCGACCTCGGTCACGCCCTCGCCCACCTCAGCAACTCGGGCTGTGGACTCATGCCCCAACAGGAATGGGAATTCATCGCTGATCCCGCCCTGCTGATAGTGGTAGTCGGTGTGGCACACACCGCACGTAAGCACATCAACCACTACCTCGCCCGGTCCCGGATTCGGAACAATGATGGTCTCGATTGTCGCCGACGCATTCTTTTCGCGAACGACGACACCCTGTACTCGATAAGCCACGCAATCACCCTCTCGTAAACGATGCCTTCGTGCCAGGCTATCGGGCATTGTCGACGGTACGCAGCAGGCGCACTACTTGTTCACAAACGACATCGTTTGCTCACCATACCGTTCACCTGAAACGCCAATGACGTCTGTAAGTTCACTCAACTGAGACAACTCATCACCAGTGAGCGTGAGTTCTGACGAAGCAATGTTCTCAGCAATGCGCGCGGTACTGCGGGTGCCGGGAATCGGCACGATCCATGGTTCTTGCGCGAGCAGCCAAGCGAGCGCGACTTGACCGGGCGTAGCATTGCGTAGCTCCGCAATCGCGCGTACTTCAGACACCAGCCGTTCGTTCTTGGCAGCATTCGAGGCTTCGAAACGCGGGAGATTTCGCCGCATGTCATCTTCGGCATACACCGTTTCACTCGATATTGCGCCCGTGAGAAAACCTCTACCGAGTGGACTAAACGGCACGAACCCGATGCCGAGTTCGCGCAATACTGGCAGCACTTCTGCTTCTGGATCCCGTGTCCAGAGCGAGTACTCGCTCTGGAGGGCAGTAACCGGATACTCCGCATGAGCTCGTCGAATCGTCGTGGCCGAGGCCTCGGAGAGCCCGAAGTGCTTCACTTTTCCCTCTGAAATCAACTCTCCGACGGTGCCCGCAACATCCTCAATTGGCACGTCGGGGTCGACTCGGTGCTGGTAGAAAAGATCAATTGCTTCTACCCTCAGGCTCTTGAGTGACTGCTCGGCAACCTTACGGATTTGTTCAGGCCGCGAGTTCACGCCGTTGTGTTGCCCGTCAACGATGCTCATGCCAAACTTCGTCGCAATCACTACGTCATCGTGGAAGTCTTCAAGTGCTTCGCCGACGAGCACCTCATTCACATACGGCCCGTACACTTCGGCCGTATCGAAGAAGGTCACACCCTGATCCACCGCGGTGCGGAGCACCTGAATCATGTCGCTCCGAGATCCGGGGTTTGGCCCGTAGGCCTGCGACATCCCCATACACCCGAGACCCACGGCCGATACCTTAAGGTTCTGTCCGAGTGTGCGCTTGTGCATGTGGTCTCCCCGATCGGCGTTGATGCTTTGCAGCCAGGCTATCGAACCCGGAGGAGCTAATCCTCGAGGTGATCCACGCCCGGCGTCCAAGTGAGGCCGGGCTTGCCCCAACCTCGTTTGCGCTCAATCTTTTGGGCTGCCCGGTTCTCTGGATGCACAAGGCGATCCACATATAGAAGCCCGTTGAGATGATCGAACTCGTGCTGCATGATGCGCGCGAACCAACCGCTCGCCTCGATCTCAAAGGGCTCTCCGTCAATATCCTGTGCACGAAGCAGTGCGCGGGGTGAGCGACGGAGTGCAAATCGCTCACCTGGGAACGACAGGCATCCCTCGACCTCATCATCGCCGGGTAACCCGGGCTCTGGTGGCGCGATCCACAATTCAGGATTGATCGCAACACCCTGCGGCGCCGCCTCATCCTGATCCTCATACATCCACACAAAAATGCGCTTGCCGACGCCAACTTGCGGTGCGGCAAGCCCCACGCCGGGAGCAGCGACAGTCGTTTCAAACATGTCGTCTACGAGCTTTCGCAGGTCTGCATCGAACTCGGTGACGGGTGCTGCTGGACGGTGAAGAACGGGCTCACCGCAAATGGTGATCGGGAGAATTGCCATGAGAACCAGCTTACTGCCGCGGCTAGACTGGTCAGGTCGTTATCCCCGCGCAAAAGGAGTCACCGTGTCGAATGCCCCCGCAGAACAGATCGTGTGGATCGACTGCGAAATGACCGGGCTCGACACCGACACTGATGGGCTCTGTGAGATCGCGGTGATCATCACTAACTTCGATCTCAAGCCGCTCGATCCCGGCTTCGAGATCGTCATAAACCCGGGTGACGACGTGATGGATCGCATGGGCGACTTCGTGCGCAACATGCACGAGACCTCCGGCCTGCTCCCCCGCATCGCCACTGGCGCGCCAGTTGCTGACGCTGAGGCGGCAGTCATCGAATACGTCAATAAGTTCATTCCTGAGGGGCGCCGCCCGCTCGTTGCTGGCAACACCATCGGCATGGACCGACGCTTCATCTCGAAGTACATGCCGCTGCTTGAAGAGCGCCTGCACTACCGCTCGATTGACGTCTCGACTATCAAAGAACTTTCACGCCGCTGGTACACCCGCGCCTACTATGCGTCTCCCGAGAAGCGCGGCGGTCACCGAGCGCTCGCAGACATTGCAGAGTCGATTCAAGAGCTCGCTTACTTCCGTCAAACAGTGATGGCGCAGGGCAACGGACCAGATACCAAGGAGTCGAAAGTCATCGCAGCGTCAGTTGCAGAACAGTTCGCGCCACTTATCGATGGCAGCGCCGCCGCCGAGAATCCTACCGCTTAGTTCTCTCAAGTCGGTCAAGAGCTCGGCTGGTCATCCTGCCGTGTCGTCGCGATGCGGATCAGCTGCCTCAGCACTTCAAGGTCGATGTCTTCAAGCTTGCGCACGTAGACACATCCTGCACCCTCGGTGTACTTGCCGAGCTTCGGAAGCAAGGCCGCTCCTTCGGGTAGGTCTTTGAGCCCGTACAGCGAGTGCTGCGCCTTGCGTGGCGAGAATCCACTCTTCGGCCAGATACCCTTGGTGCGCGGGTTCGCAGGTGATACGTAGTTGTAGCTCCCGTAGCCGATCATTGTCGGCCCCCAGAGCACCGGCTCCTCCCCCGTTACGTCGCGAAAGATCTGCGCCAACACGAGACCATCCTCGCGCCGCTTCGCAGGCTCCAGGTTTGCGAGAAACTCATCAACATTCGCATCGGTTGGTTGCGTCTTTGCTTCAGCCATGTGTTCATTATCGCAACGCCGCCCCGAATTGGCGACGGCTGCCGGGGTGGGATATGATCGTGTGGTTGCCTTTCAAGCCTCGGCTTGCTGGGTCAGCATGGTGGGCATAGCTCAGTTGGTAGAGCACCGGCTTGTGGTGCCGGTGGTCGCGGGTTCAAGTCCCGTTGTCCACCCCAAATGGGAGAGGTTCAAACCCTCGACAAGAGTAACCACTCTTTGTCCGGTTTGAGCCTCTCCCTTCTTCTTCGCTTCAGCGGCCCAGTTCAGAGCGTTCATCTGCTCCTCGGTATCGCAGAGTGAACCGAAGGGGCGCTCGTACTCGACGCGGACATCCCTGTCTTCCTCGATGAAGATCCGGTGGAAGAACGCCTGATTGCACAGTCGCCGGTTTGCGTCATCAGCACGCTCGTACACGCTGACGATGTTGGCAAGCAGCCCGAGCGAGTCATCGAGGTTTGCCCTTGCTGAAGCATATTCATCGTGGTGAGCTTCGATTCGGTGCTGAATGTCTCCGATCTGATCCGCGATGCGATCTTGCTCCTGCTTCAACAGGTCGATCGGTACCGCACCCGCATAGTGAGCTTGCAACAGCTTCATCCGCTCGTCATCGAGACGGTCCCGTTCGCTTGTGAGTCGTGAGAGTTCTTTTGTCTCGTTCGCCATGAGCAGGTCGAAGTCTGCGTGGATCTTTCCGGCGAGGTCTTGCCGCATGCCGGGTGAGACTTCGATCATCTCGTAGTACTTCTCGATGAGCCGCTCGACATCTTCGATAAGCATGGCTTGCCTTGTGCACTCGGTCTTCCCAGAGTGTCTGCCTGAGCATACGAAGTACGGGTAGACGTTGCCGTGCCGGTTCTTTGCGTTCGTGATGATCAGCCGCTCGCCGCACTGACCGCAGTAGACGGTGCCCTTCAGGTAGTGGTCATGCACCTGCGTGGCATCAGCTGCGGATTTGTGTGCGTCGAGCACGGCCTGTACCTGGTACCAGACTTCTTTGGGCACAATCGCGTCGTGGTTGCCCTTGTAGGTTGCTCCTTTGAACGTCACATCTCCCTTGTAGTACGGGTTCGACAGCAACCGGTGCAAGGTTGAGATCGCGATCGGTTTCGAGGGGCGCTTCGGAGTTGGCAGGGTGGTGAGCCCGCGGGCGATGAGTTCGCGATGGATTTGCGAGAGCGTCCAACGGCCTGAGGCGTATACCTGAAACGCCCAGGTGATGTGGCGGGCTCGTTCTTCGTCGACTTTCACGGTGCGGCTCTCGTGGCCGCGTTCATCACGCACGCCAATGTTGACGTACCCGATCGGCGCACGATTGATGGTGCCACCCTGTGCTGCCTTTTGTGTGAGTCCCTTCACAGTCTCGGTGGCGAGGTTTCGTGAATAGAACTCTGCGATCGATGACATGATGCCGTGCAGCAGCATGCCCGACGGGGTCTCGTCAATGTTCTCGCTGGCGGAGACGAGCATGACCCCCGCGTCACGCAGTGCGAGATGGATGGCGACATCGTCAGCCCGGTTACGTGCAAGCCGATCCACTTTGTGCACGATGCAGTAGTTAACCTGGTGTTCGGCTACATACTTGATCATTCGCATTAGCTCGGGCCGGTCTGCCTTGCGTGCAGACTCGCCAGCATCAACGAACTCTTCGATGACTGTTGCACCGATCTGTTCAGCTTTGCGACGGTTCGCTTCGCGCTGGGCCGGGATGGAATATCCCTCGTCCGTGCCGCCCTTCTTTGCCTGCTCTTTCGTCGACACACGTAGATAGGTGACCGCAATTGCGCCACCAGACGGCACTGAGGGTCGCGCCAAGTCATCGACCGCGGTTCGGTTCGGGGTTGGGCTCTTCATGACGATTCTCCGCAATTTGTGGTTCTGAGCGCCCACCGCGGGAGGTTCAACTGTGAATGTTGATCGTGAGAAGAGCCGAAAGGCTGTAGGACTAGGCTGAAAAGCCACGTAATTTTGCCAAGCGCCGAAGCGCGAGGGTTTAAGAACCACAACATCCACCACCGAGGCGGACAACTTTATTCTACATCTGAGCCCTGATGCCGGCCAGGGCTGCCTTCCGCGACTCTGAGACAGAGGCACGGCCTGCTCCTGCCTCCTGCAGCGCAAAGCGAATCAACAGTTCTGCCAGCAGGTCGACATCCGGTTGCGCTCGGTGCTCGGCTCGCACCGAATATTTGCGCTCCTCACGGCTGCGGCGGTCGGTTTTCCTCTCATACGGACGAGTCATTATTCTCGAACCTCCCCAGTTTGGAAGTCGATGTTGGCGTAGAACGCGTCTTCAGCTGCTTCGCGGGCCTGTACCTGTTCGAGTACAAACTCGATGAAGTCGGCTTCGCGATCGTGAATGACTTGTTCCACGACCTCTTGGGAATGTTCTTCGCCTGGCCAGGGTGTCTGTCTGGTGGGTCGATCGCGGTCTCGTCGGGTGCCGCTGGCGGCAACCCAGTCACGAAGTCGGTTGCGAGCATCTGCGAAGTCTCGATGCCAGCCGAACGGGGCTGAGCCGTCTTGTTCCGCATCGTAAGCGCTGAGCCAGTGTAGGTGTAGCGCCGACAGCTCCCAGAGAAGCTCTGGGTGGCGGTGCCAGAGCGGCGGCACTTCTGACGCCGGAAGCCCATATTCCAACCTGAGCCAGTTCACCCACCGGTTGAGTGCGAGAAGCTCTTGCTCAAGGTCGTGGGAGGTGAGCAGATTCCAGTTGATCGGGTGCGGCGGTGTGGTCTCGTCTTCAGGCCTGAAGCTTGGTTCGGGCATATCGTCGAACACTTCGTCAGTGCGATTGTTGTTAGTCATCGTTGCGCTCCTGCCGTTTCAGCGACCGAGTGTCGGAGCGTCAGGGCTCGGTCGCTTCTGAGGGGTTTCGAATGCACGGCTTTGACCGCGTGCCGGTGCTTCGTGATCTGTGGCGCGCTGGCTTCGTTCCACGCTGTATTGGGTGCGAGCGGTGTCGTGACCGATCTTTTTGGCGATAAACTCCACGCCGTCTGTGGCTTGGCCGTCGCGTTCGTAGCTGTACTCGTGCAGGTAGCCTTCGGCGACGAAGCTGTCGCCCTTCGAGAAGCGCTCGTACGCGCGTTCTGCGGTGGTGCGATACATCACTAGGTTGTGGAAAGTTGTTTCGAGTTTCGTAAACGTGCCATCGTCTTCGCGGCGGAAGTTCTCTTGGCCGAAGCGTGCGTAGAATCGTGCGTCGCCGCGGTCTGTCCGAGTGAGTTGAGGGTCGCTGGCGATGAAACCTGAGATCGACTGCTGTGTGCGGATGGTCATGGGACCGTCCTCCTGCCTGATTGGGAGCGGCCACGTCAGCCGCTCGTATCAGGAAGGTGCGTAGGCGCAACCAGCTCGGTTGCTCGTCACTCGCTGGTAGGTCGGTTTTCGAGCAGTGTTTCGATCTCACTGCGTTCGCGTTTGAGAGAGGCTGCGTCAGAGCGCTTCGGCCAGGGCAGTAGGTCGACGATGATCGGTGGAGCTGAACGCAGCAGCAGGACTCCTGTGCCGAATGGCATGGTGCGGATGCGGTCGGGCGGCATGATCGGCACCCGGCGCACTGACCGCTGACTGCTTCGTGAGCCGTAGTCACCGAGCGTGACGGAGTCGGTGAACTCGTCGCGTTCACCGATCAAGGTCGAGAGGTCTTGCAAGTCGCGGGAGTTCGATGCACCACCGAGAATGATCTTCGCGATGCTCGAATCCCATATTGCTGCGGCTTGATCCTCGCTCCATTTGTCTCGGGCCTGAGCAAGTGACTGCAGCACAGGCATCGTCGTGATTCCAGTACCGCCTCCCTCCGCCATGAGCGTGGGAAGCGATGGCAGAGGCGCAAGGTTTCCGATCTCATCGAGCGCGAGCAGCAACGGCGGATCAAGTCGCGCCCCGGGCGATCGTGCTGCCATTCGACGGGCGGTTTCAACGAGGTCCTCAACGAACGCGGCAACGAGCGCAGCACTGTTCCCTGCGCCTGCACCGGTTGCGAGTAGATAGAGGGTTCCCTTCTCGCGGATGAAAGCTTCAGGGTCGAAGGCTTCATCTGGGCCGGGACTGACCGCATCGAGTACGCGAGGGTCGGCGAGAGCGGCGAGAGCCAGTGAGACGCCCTGCCAGATCGAGTCTCTGGTGCGCGGATCGGTCTCGATCATTGCTTCAAGGCCCTCGGACCAACCAGTTGCCGCCCGCGGTGAAGCATTCAAGATCGCGACAGCGTCTGCAGCGGCTGATGGGTCGAGTGTCCACCGGAACAGTTCGGCGGGTGTGCGGTTGTCAAGTGCCGCGGCATGCATCATCGCTTGCAGTGCGACGCGTGTCTTACCTTCCCAGAATCCGCCGCCGTCGACGCCACCGTCGGCGAGCCCGGTGGCGGCAGCGAGCCCGGCTGCGCGAATCATTGCAGTGAGCGGATCCTCGCACCCTCGAATTGGAGACCATCGCAACCCCGCCGGTACGCCTTCAGCCAGATGTTGCGGGTCGAACACCATCACGGGGCCAACTCGCGTTCGTGCCCGAAGCGTCGCAGTCAGATTGTCGGGACGGGTGGAGGTCGTCACGACCGCGCCTGGTGCGTCGAGGATCGCCGGAATCACGATGTGCAGTCCCTTGCCTGAGCGAGGTGGACCGATGAGCAGGATCGAGTCTTCGACGCTTGACCAAACGCCCTTTCCGCGGTACTGCCCGAGTCGGTACCCAACGTCAGAAGGGCCTGGCCGCTCGAGCGATGGCCGGAGAGTAGCTGCTCTGCGCAGTAGCGCGCGGGACGATGCGGTGGCCTGCACCTCGTATGCGGTGGCTGTCCCAGGGAGCTTTCGCGGATCCATATCGATCTTGAGTGAGTGCCGTCTCCAACGAGTCCAGGCCCACATGAGTACCACGACGAGAATAGCGAGCATCACGCCCACAACCATCCAGTACACGAATGGACTCAACTCGTCGCTGCCGAGCGCTCGACCCGGGTGCGTCGGATCAAACAGGACCCCGACGCCTCCCGCAATACCCTCACCGGGTTGACTCACTCCTGTGAGGAACGCTGCGACCGAACCGGCAGCATGTAGCACGAGAGTGAGCCCGAAGGTCCCAATGAGCACCGCCCTCACGCAGCCGGTCAATCTCGCGCTGCATCTCGTAGGGGTCGGTTGAATCAGGGTCAGGAGCACGGCGAGCAGACCCAGACCCCGTACCGTGGGTGCCGGTCGCTTTCGCAACCCATTTTCCGAGTGTTGACTCGTTGATATCAAGATCGCGGGCAACCTGCGCACGAGTCTTTCCAAGCTCGGTGACCATGCGCACCGCATCGGCTTTGAACTCGTCAGAAAACTCTCTGCGGGGACGACGTGTAGACATTTGTTAGGGTTCCTTCCAATGGAGTTCTCCTGTCTACAACCATCATGACACCCCAACGTTTAGCGATGAGGTTCAGGCATGGACGGCAAGGCGCTTCATCGCGCACTGAAGATCCACCAGAGAGTACTTCCTAATGTCTTGGGATTTGGCACGAACGGAAGAGAATTTGCGACTGAAGAGAACGTTGCTGATGTCGGAGCTTCCCCTGCGAACGCTGTCATAACGTCGACATGGCTTCTATAACTACGATGCTCCTTGCTAGAGATTCACAAGGAGCATCGTAGTTGTCTCGCGCGAAGTCGCTATGTCTTACAAGGAAGACGTGTGAGCGACGCTGCAAGATGAGTTATGCGGTAGGGCGGTGTGCGTCGTAGACCTCGGCGAGCATATCTCGGAACACGTCCCAATCAATCGCATCGCTATCGAACTCAGCGATCTCCTCGAGCGTGTCTTTTGTGTGCTCCGTAGGCAAGTCGAGTTCTTCAGAGAGACGAGTTTCCCACTTGTCATAGATCGAACGGAAGTTATCAAGGAACGCCGCCGGGTCTGCAACCGTATCCGGAGCCGAATCTGCAAGTGCCTCGTAGGCTTTCGCTTGTTCGTCGACCACCAGATTCTGGAAGTCTTCGTCAGGATCGTAGAAGCTGACATCGTACTCATCTTGCGCGGTCACTAGAGCTTCGTAGTTCTTGATCCACTCCTTGCCTCGTTCGACGAGCCACGTCGGCAATGCGTCCCAGATCGCGTCTTGAGCAGCAGTTGGCAGCGACTCGAACTTCTCCTTGTTCATCATGGTATAGGTTCCGGGTGAGCCGTTGAAGTCAGCAAAGGTCCAGTGCTTGGCCACCTCAAAGAGACTATATGTCGCAGCTGCTGTCGGTGTGCCGCCAACGCAGTCAACGACCCCGCGTTGAAGCCCCTCGTACCACTCAACCGGGCTCAACTGCACCTGGGTGAAGCCGAGTCTCTCCATTTCGGGAAGACTCGGAGGAGTACCGGAAACGCCCAAACGCTTCCCCTTCGCGTCTTCAAGGGTGAGCACGGGCTCATCCTTACAAATGAGAGCGGTTCTGGTGTCTGGCAAGGAGTTCCAGATCACCATAAGGTTATTCGCGTCAAGCTCTGCGGTCAGCTCAGGATCGCTCAGCGCCCACTCCTGCTGAGCAATGTACCCCTGCAGGATAGAAAGCGGATACGTGGAACTGGAAACAGCCCCCATCGAGTTATTCCAGTGGGCTATGGGAATCTCATTGGGGAATGCGGACGCGCCTACATAGCTGAGGTCAGCAGTTCCGCTCTGCACGCCACCAAGCGAATCCGTCACACCAAGGAGGCTACCGCTGAAGAAGCTTTCAAACGTCACCTTGTCATCAGTCGCAGCGGCAACCTCGTCAGCAAAAGCATAGAACGGAGCCCCGTTCGTAGATTCACCCCCTACATCGGCGTAGGAGAGCGTCACCGGGCTGAAGTCCTCTGACGCAACCGAGTCTCCTCCCTTATCCCCGCTATCCCCTCCAGCACAAGCAGCAAGCAGCAACGTCGCTGACGCCACGAGCCCGACTGAAGAAATCAGTCGACGTTTACGAGCATTCTTTTGGTACTTCATATCATTCCTTCATTTTTTTATATATGTGGTTGGAAAATATTCGACATTCCTCGTCTATTCCTAGGTCGATAGAACATCAGCGCGAAGATCGCAGATGAAGGCGCCGTCTGCGATCGCCTGGACATCTCGATCGTGCCCGAAAGCATCGTTGACGCTTTTCTACTTCACATCAAGATTTCCTGGGAGCCAAGTGCTAATTTCTGGGAAGAAAATAAGCACGATGATGAAAGTAATGCTCGTAAAGACAAACGGCATAACCCCCTTGAACACATCGATGAGGCTGATCTTTTGCCCCAGGTTGACGTCTTTATCCTGCGCGAGCCGGTGCACGATGAACGTGAGCATTCCGACAGGAGGCGTCACCAAGGCGAGCTCGATGAGCATGACTACGAAGATACCGAACCACAGCATATCTACGTCCATCGCAATAAGCACAGGTGCCAGAATTGGAACTGCGAGCAGGATGATTGACATCGACTCCATGAACATGCCGAGAATCAGGAACAACACCATGATTGCGAGCAAGAAGACGACGGTCGGCATCCCAAGGCTGACCACCCAGTCGGTGAGCGTCCGGAGTACGCCGCTCATTGTCATTGAGCGTCCGAGCATATTCACACCGATCAAAAGCAAGAAGATTCCGGCCGTTGCCGTCACCGTCTCTTGCAGCGACTGACCCAGCTTTTTAAAGAGTTGCTTAGGGTTCTTGCGCTCTTCACCAAACGCCGAACCTACTACGATTGCAGCCAGAGCGCCGAATGCTCCAGCCTCGGTAGCGGTGAAGATACCTGAGAGCATCCCAAAGATCACAATAAAGATCACGACGACCAAAGGAATAATACCTACGAGGGCCTTCAGCTTTACCTTCATCGGTACGCCCGTCGCTTTGGCTCTCGGGGCGATGTCTGGGCGCACGAGTCCCTGAATAATAATCACCAGAGCATACAGCACGGCAACAATAATTCCGGGAAGAATTGCAGCCGTAAGCTGCGGCCCTACCGGAACAGCTGCGACACCGGCGTAGACCACCAGAAGCACACTGGGTGGAATAAGCTGCCCTAACGTACCAGCCATGGCAACAACACCGGTCGCAAGACTCGGTTTGTACCCGGCTCTCAGCATCTCGGGAATGGCCATCCGACCGAGCGCATACGAGATACCGATGGTGCTCCCGCTCGCAGCAGCGAGGCCGGCACCCGAGAAGTTCGTCGCTACCGCAAGCCCACCTGGCATCCCACCTAGCCAGAGCCGCGCAGCGTAGAATACCTTGGCTGTAAGACCCGTGCGCCACAGCACAATGCCCATGAGCACAAACATAGGCACGACGCTGAGGCTCCAGCTTGCTGCCGAGTGAAATGACACCGATTCGATAGCCTCGACGAGAGCCGGCATCCCGACGATTTCCCAAAGCCCGAGTGCGGCGGTCACGATCATTGCGAGAGCCGTCGTCAAGCCGCAGAGCAGCAGGAGCACCATGAGTACGATGAGGAGGGTGCCGGTTGTTACGCGCGACATGGGCACCGCGAGCACACAAATGGTAATGACGATAGATACAACCACCGAAATGCCCAGCATGACGTTCTGCGCTGACAGCAACGGCAGCTGCTCAGCGCCAGATTGTTTTTCGCGCTTGGCAGCACGCAAGGAACTCGTGATTGATACAAGGATTTGCGCGGCGTACAGCCACATACCAAAAGCCATGAGTACCGTGATCGGCCATAGTGCTAAGGGGAATGATCCCGGCACTATTTCACGGACTTTGACAGATTGAATAGCGTCGAGCGTGAGGTAGTACGCTAAAAAGCTAATCATGATAAAGCTCAGGGCGAGAATGACCGTCTCGACCGCCGTGCTCCATATGACGGGAAGCTTTTCTATCAAGAGCGTCACCCGAATGTGTTCGCCCTTGAACTGTGTGAAAGCAAATCCGAGAAAGACCGCGATAACCATCCACCAGTTGGAAACTAATTCCAACGTGCCAGGAACTGGGGAATTAAACAGGGTGCGTCCGCCGGCGTCTAGCACAATTTGTAAGCCGAGGACCACGATTGAGAGGCCCGCCAAGATGGCAGACACTGATGAGAGGCGTGTGATTATCCTCTCCCATAGAGGGGACTGCTCATCGGGAGCTTCCTGCCGAAGAGCATCAGATTCGCCCACGGCGATACCCTCCGCAATACCTGCCATATCATCGGGGTGTTGCAACGACGTTGTTGTCATAGAAGTGTGCCTTATCGATTGAGAATTAGCGGACGTACGGAGCGACACTGCTCCGCCCGCGTTCAGTTCAGGAGGGAAATTAAGGAGTTACGCGGTCGAGTGCATCATGCGACTCGTTGTAAGGCTCATGTAGTGAACGTTGACATGGACTATGCATGACCTCTCTGTCATTCATGGGTTTCCGGGTTAAGCAATAACGTTACCGTAGCGCTTACCGTAAGTTGAGATATACACTACGCGGATGTTTTGATCGTGTCAACATGAGAACGATACAGTGATGGAATCACATGGGCGCAATGAATCTCGCCTCGCTCAGATTGCCCCCACTCGGCAAGCAATAGAGCGAAAATGGGCCCGCTGTCCTTCTCTAAAAAGTACTGCAAAACAGGCCTAGATCAGAGAACTGGATTGGCTTCATCGCCTGATTGCGACCCCATGATCTTCGACGTAGGCAGCCGGTACGAATTCTCGACATACTGAATGCTTTACGATAACGTGCGTATATGTCAGGGAAGCCGCGCTTCTCTTCGACACCTCAAGAGACCAAGACAGCCGGTAGCGGCAAGACTAGCGCTCAACCGACGAGACACATGGCGGTGGCAAACATACATGGCAACAATTCACACACCTCGTACCCTTTCACTCCAAGGGGACGGGCTGACTCTTACCGGTGACTATTGGGAAGGTACCGGAGACTCCACACTCCCGACCCTCATCTTCCTACACGGCGGAGGTCAAACGAGACACTCGTGGGACAGCACGGCGGACAGTCTCGTCGACGAGGGATGGAACTCGTACACCGTTGACTTGCGCGGGCACGGCGACTCTGGATGGTCAGAAGACGGTACCTACTCCATTGAGAGTTATGCTCGTGACACCGTTTCTCTCGTGCGCTCGCTGGGAGGAAATCCTCCTGTGCTCGTAGGCGCTTCGATGGGCGGTCTTGCGTCGCTCACTGCACAGTCTGACAACCCTGAGCTGGCCCGCGCGCTCGTACTCGTGGACATCGTGCCACGTACAGCCACAGAAGGAGTCAAAAGAATCACGGATTTCATGGTGGGACACAGTGACGGCTTCGCGAACCTCGATGAGGTTGCAGACGCCATCGCCGAATACACGGGGCGCGAGCGCCGGCTCAATGTGGAGGGGCTGAAAAAGAACGTTCGACTGCGTGCAGATGGCCGCTGGTACTGGCATTGGGATCCCCGTATGATGCAGCCGAACGCTCAAAGCGAGGGTCGCGTTCCCGATGCCGATGCCCTTCTCAAACGAGCATCGCTCATAGAAGTTCCCACGCTTATCGTGCGCGGCGGCAAGTCTGACGTTATCGACGAGGAAGGCGTCAAGGAGCTCGAGGGGGTGCTTCATAAACCGTACAGCACGGTTGTGAGTAATGCTCGTCATATGATTGCCGGCGACGACAACAAGAGCTTTGCAAGTGCAGTCAACGACTTCCTCAAGAATGTCGTGCTCGCTTCGCCTTCCGGAGCGTAACAAGGCCTTAAATACGCAAAAGAATGGCGCCTCCGAGGAGGCGCCATTCTTTTGCGTACGAGGTCACATGTTAAAGCGCTGGGCCCCGTCGATACGAATCACAGTGCCATTGAGATAATCATTTTCGACAATCTGTAGCGCAAGCTGAGCGTATTCGTCTGCCTCACCCAATCGCTTCGGATTGGGAACGATTTTTCCGAAACGCTCTTCAATGGTTTCGCGTGGAACGTCGCCGTATGCGCGCGTGAAGAATGTTCCGGGTGCAATAGTCATCACACGGACTCCAGCCGGCGCGAGATCGCGTGCTGCAGTCAATGTGAGACCGATGACGCCGCCCTTTGCTGCCGAGTAATCAGACTGGCCCACCTGGCCTTCAAAGCCAGCAATCGAGGCTGTCATGATAACAACGCCACGCTGCCCCGAAGCAAGTGGTTCGTTCTGCGACATCGCCGCTGCTGACTGACTCAGAATGTTGTAGGTGGCAACCAGGAAGATTTCTACGGTTCGGCGGAAGGTCTCCACTGGGTAGGGCTCGCCCTGACGATTGACAATTCGAGCTCCAGCTGCTGGGCCACCGTGCGCAATCACGGCCACGCGAAGCGGACCAAAGTCTTTGGCAGCTGCGACTGCAGCCCCCACAGATTCTTCACTCGTCGCATCTGTCTTAACGAATTTTGCTTTATCTGCTCCGAGCTTCTCAACAAGGGCCGACCCCCGCTGCTCATCAAGGTCGGCAATGACGACTTTTGCTCCTGCGTCGACGAGACGACGCACTGTTGCCTCTCCAAATCCTCCAACACCACCGGTCACAAGTGCTGAACTACCTGCTAATTCCATGAACGTCTCCTCACATCGTTGTGTGCTTAAATTTCGTAGGGACTTTCCCTACTACACGACTTTACGGTATATGATTCAGTAGAACCATACAATACGACGGTGCAGCGACGCATTTCCCTGAGTAGCTGCCCTCATGGAGAAAGTTGAGCATACACAGAATGACCGATCCTGTCATCGTTGCCGGGGCCAGAACCGCAGTCGGCACGGCCAACAAAGGCACCCTTGCAAATACAACTCCCGAAGAGCTTGGACTTGCGCTCCTTACTGAGACCGTGGAGCGCAGCGGCCTCGACCCAGAGCGTTTTGATGATGTACTCTTTGCGGAATCCCTCTACGGTGGCGGCGATGTTGCCCGCCATGCTGCCGTCGAGGCTGGAATGCTGACGGTTCCGGGCGCAGCTTTGAATCGACACTGTGCTGGAAGTCTCAGCACGATCGGTCTCGCTGCCGCACAAATTAAATCTGGAATGGAGGACGCGATTGTTGCGGGAGGGGTACAGTCAACGTCTCTCGGCCCTGCGCTTAAACGTCGCGTTCCCGGCCTTCGTGGCATTTACGAGGATCCGTGGGTCCCGCCGACACACCCCAACCGCGCGGACGCACCAAATATGGACATGTCGATCTCGGTTGGCTGGAATACAGCAAAATACGCAGATCTCTCCCGGGAAGAAATGGATGCGTGGGCCTTACGGTCTCACCAACGGGCAATCGACGCGATCGACAAGGGCCTCTTCGAAGAAGAAATCTTTCCCGTCTCGGTGAAGAATTGGAGCGGAGAAACCGTTGAATTCTCCGTTGACGAGCACCCGCGTCGTGACACTACCCGCGAAAGGCTCGCTTCGCTCCGCGTTCTCCACCCGGAGATCGAGGGCTTCTCAATTACAGCGGGAAACGCCAGCGGAATGAATGATGCTGCTGCTGCGGTCGCGGTCACCAGTTCTGATCTCGCAAAGAGCGAGGGCCTCACTTCTTTGGCCACAATCCGCGCATGGACTTCGGTTGGTATTGACCCGGCTCTCATGGGCGTCGGTGCTCTGCACGCAATCACCCGTGTACTCGGAAAAGCGGGTCTTGAAGTTTCTGACGTTGCAGTGTGGGAAATCAACGAAGCGTTCGCCTCCGTCCCGGTGGCGGCATGCAAGCTTCTCAACATTGACGAAGAAATCGTGAACATCCACGGGAGCGGCTGCTCGATCGGGCACCCCGTTGCGGCCTCAGGCGCGCGAATGGTCAACACACTGATTCGCGATCTGCAACGTCGAGGCGGTGGTATTGGAGTAGCCGCAATGTGCGCGGGTGGTGGACAAGCAGGCGCACTTGTCATTGAGGTACAGCCTTGAGCCCACACGATTCCGAACGGACAGCTCCCCTGAGTACCCTCGGCAACGAAACCGCCTTGCGGCAACAAACTCCGTGGTCGCTCACGGGAGTACCCATGGATCCCCCCAGTGAGGGTATCTACGTCCAAAAACCCGGCCCGTGGTTCCGTAACGACGAGGGCGCTTTCGCTTGGGCTTCGTTAGGAATGCTCGCGGACCATGGTCTCAGTCTCGTGCTCCTCGACGGTCATCCGCCGGGTATGAACGGCATGGTGACTACGGAGCTGTCGATCGATTTCAATCCTGCGGCTGACCCGTCGGACGATGAATTCAGACTAGACACCCACATCGTTGGCATAAGCCAAGTAGGAGGGCTCTCGAAAGGGGAGATATCTAACCGTCGTGGAGACCGTGTCGCAATCGCGTCGCTGAGCGGAAGGTACCTCCCGGTTCCCGAGGGCGGTTACCTCGAGTTGCCTCCAGCACCTGCGGAAACGGTACCCTTTACGACAATGCTGCCAATGCTGTTCGAAGGAACAAGCGACGGTGCCATCGGCACGTTACCGATTCCCCTCTGGCTCGCAAATCCGCGGGGCATCATGCACGGGGGCATCCACACCATCGCACTTGAATACACCGCACGCAAAACTCTGGGAGAAGCGCTGTGGCGACCAACATCGATACGGGTTTCGTTTTTGAGGGGGATACCCGTGGACGATCTCCTTACGGTGGTTGCTACTCGCGTTCATACAGGACGCTCACTCACGGTTGTACGGGTGGAATCGCGCCGAACCGATGGGAAGCTCGCGGGCATCGCCACCGTCTCGTACGAGGCACGCTGAATTTTCGAATTTGGGTGAGAGAATGTCTCTCATGGCTGATCTTTCACGTGTCACTGTTCTCCAGAATGTGCGCATGATGGATGGGCGTCTGGTTGACCTCGAGGTACGGGGGGACGTATCGATTCGATACGTCCCCCCCGTACTCACGCGTCTGGAGTCGGCATCGATTGCGACGGGGCGTATGCGCTCCCGGGGCTGGCCGACCATCATATACACATCCTCGCTCTCGCCGCTGCACGTAATTCTGTCGATTGCTCGCCTGAGGCGGTGAAGAACCGGTCTGCGCTGAGCCGTGCGCTGCACGCGGCGGAGCGTGATGTTCACGGCTGGATTCGCGCGATCGGCTACGACCAGTCGACTGTCGGGCCGCTCGACGTGACAGTTCTTGACGAGCTCGCGCCCGCGGCCCCGGTACGCATCCAGCATCGGAGCGGAGCGCTGTGGGTCCTCAACTCAGCCGCCCTGGCACAGCTCGATATCCGTAGTGCACCCGCTCACGCCGTTGAACGCGACCATAACGGGATGCCGACCGGCCGTATTTGGCGAGGCGACGCATGGCTGCAGACGCAACTCCCCCCCGCCGGGGAGCTCCCCTCGCACGTCTCGGAACGGAGCTCTCCCGTCTCGGGCTCACCGAGATAACCGACGCGACCCCCGGGGTGCGTGACCCCAGACTCATTGGGAACGCGCGTGCGGCCGGTGACATCCCTCAACGAATAACCCTGCTGAGCGAGCCTCAACTGGTGCCGAAAGGAATCACGCTCGGTGCGCTCAAGATCGTACTCGGGGATACCGGGCTCCCGTCAATGGCCGAACTCATCGAGGAAATTGCGCGCGCTCGGAGGACCGGACGACCGGTTGCGGTGCACTGTGTGACGCGGGAGGCGCTCGTCCTTGTTCTCGTCGCTCTCTCACAGACGGGTGCGATACCTGGCGATCGGATCGAACACGCAGCGATTGTGCCTCTCGAGCTTATTCCGAGCATGCGAGACCTCGGACTTGCCGTGGTCACCCAGCCCGGTTTTCTAGGACACCGAGGGGATCAGTACCTGACTGACGTTGAGGCAGCTGATATTCCTCATCTTTACCGTCATCGCACACTACTCGATGCCGGAGTGCCGACCGTCGCCTCCAGTGATGCTCCGTATGGTCCAGTAAACCCCTGGCAAGTAATGCACGATGCTCTCAACCGCCGCGGCCCCGACGGCAAAGTCATTGGCGTTGACGAACGTGTCACTGCGGCACAAGCCCTTGCCGGTTACCTTTGCCCGCCGAGTAATCTTACGGCGGTGCATGAGGTCGCCTCCACGCTACTCGGCTCGGATCACCGCCGTGAGCTCGTGCGACCGACGATGGAGGCTGATCTTATTTTGACTGAGTCCCCCGCACTTGAGGCCATCGAACTCGGTCAGAAGAACCCCGTCGTCATGACCATGATCGAGGGGCGTGTCGTTTCGCACGCGTAGAGGTATCTACGTCGTAGTCGGGTTGCAGTGTCAAGGTTGATAGCGACAACAACACCGCGGTTGGATGAGCAAAACGTGCTCACCCAACCGCGGTGTGGTTGTTGATGCGCGTGTCACTTTCCGTCGCGAGGGCCGCCTGGCACATCCCAGGTGGTCCAACGGAAAGGTACACCGTGGGTAGTCTCCGGATCACTGATGAGCGTCTCATCATCGCGAGCTACGGTCTTGATGCCTTTTTCCTCAAGGTAATCTTTGGTCTTATCGAGATCGAGTACCTTGAATGCCGCCGCGTGGTGGATTTCCTTGTTCTTTTCGAAATCCTGCGCGGCAATGGTGCCGTCGGTGTTCGGCTTCGACAGCTGCACCACGGTGTCTCCGACCTGTACGTAGATGTCGTCAGTACCGGTGAGCTCGGAAGAACTTTTGTGGAGCACAGTGCCGCCGAGGAGTTCCCCGTATACTTTTTCGGCACGCTCAAGATCTTTGGTCAATACAGTGGTGTATGCAAGACCGGGGGTTTGAATCGGATGATTGTTGATCCACCAGTTGGGGTCCCAATCGGGCTTCAGTCTCGGGTCGTTCTCTTCAACGACGCCGCTGGGCCGCATGAACTCAAGCTGAGTGAGCGTGTCTTTCGGGTGCGTCATAATCGCTGAATCAGGGCCAGGACGTGTATCCGTGAGTTTGCCGCCCTCGATGTACACGCGCACGCCGGCATCGGTAAGACGCTGCCAGATCTCGCCCGCGTCATCGGTGTACCAAGCGATCGAGTGCCAGTGCTTTCCGAAGCGGTTGTAGAAGCGCCCGAGGGGGAACTCCGCCCAGTCATCGACACGGAAGGCGGGTGCGAGTGGCTCGATGACGGAGTCACCGAGTAACACGAGCGACGCATCGCGGCGCTCACCCTCCATGTAGTGGTGATCGAGAAAACCGCGCTGAACGCTGAACACGTCGTCATACCAAGATTCCAGCGCTGGCAAGTCGTCCGTTAAATGAATGATGTGGAAAAGGCGTCCAATCGCCATGAGTACTCCTTCATTGCTAACTTATTGTAAATACTGAATGTTCCGTTGCTCACGAGACTTTTGTCGATGCCGACACCCCAAAGTCACGTGAACCGGGATAGTTGGGTCGGGGCAGACCAAGAACATGTTGGGCCAAGATCGTACGGAATACCTCGACTGTTCCCGCATAGGTTGCAGTCCCCTGGGCAAACCTGTGCGCATAGTCGATCTGTCCGTTTCCGACCGCTCCGTCACCGTCTCTCGAGACCAGTGCTTCTCTGCCTATGAGATCGAGGAGTTCGGCAGAGCCCTCAACGAGAGTTTCCGACCCAGCGATACGACCAGCGGGCCCCTGAGTAATCACGGCCTCCTCGTATCGTGCGGTGAGGGCCCCGATACGTTCGAGCACCCCCGCTTCATCCGCCGGTCGTGAACCATCAGCCCGCTCCGTCTTCGCCCATTCGGCGGTGTCGTCGAGCGCGTAATGGAGCTCACGAATGAAGTTGGTCCCAATCGAAGGTTCGTCGAGGCCGTCGTCTTCTCCCGCGCCGATACTGTGCTCTTCATCGAGCGGCCCACGCAGAACCGTCCACCCTCCGTTGACTTCTCCAAGACGATAGTCGTCACTGACGTGAACGTCATCGTAATAGACGATGTTCGTGCGCTCACCGCTGTAGGTCCAAATGCCCTGGATTTCAACTCCTGGCAGGTCCAGAGGGAGGAGGAACATGGTGAGGCCCTTGTGTTTGGGCTGAGTGGGGTCCGTCCTCGTAATCAAGAACGTGTACTGCGTAGTATGGGCCCCCGTGGTGAACATCTTCGACCCATTAATGACCCACTCGTCACCGTCGCGCACAGCTTTGGTTTTAGCGCCCGCAATGTCTGAACCGCCATCGGGTTCGGTATATCCGAGGCTGAAACGAACGGTGCCCTTTGCAACACCCTTCAGCACCTCGTCACGAATATTGGGGCTAGCGAAACGTTCTACTGCCTTCGATACGAGATCGGTCGTGCCCAGAGCGATCATAGGCAGCCGAGTTTTTTTGAGCTCCAGATCGAGAATCTTCGCCCCGAGTCGATCCAGCCCAGCACCGCCGCGCTCTTTGGGCCATGTAGGTTGAATCCAACCGCGCTCCCCCAGCGCCAAATGAATCTTTTCATTAAACGCATCGCCGGTTTTGTGTTCGTGTTCATACTCTTCAGGGGTGAAATACTCGCGAACGAAGTCACGAATGTCTGCCCTGAGTTGCTCATGCTCTGCGCTGAGCTCAATCTTACTAAAATCCATGGTTCTTTATCCTTACGCTCGTGATGGCTACTATGCAGCCGCGTTGATTCGAAGTTCGCCGATCCGGCGACTGTCGTCGCGCGGATTACCCGCTGCAAGTGCCCAGCCCTTGGCACGAAGGAAGTAGAGACTGGCGTCTGCTTCGACAGTGAATCCGAGGCCACCCTGCATATGCTGAGCAGTAGTCACCCCAACAGTCGCGGTCTCGGTGGCCCTGACCAGCGCGGAGGCTTGAAGCCAAGGCTCTGCCTCGGGCTCGTGATCAAGGAACCAGGCCGCGCGGTACGCGAGATTCCGCGACCCTGAGATACCGATAGAGACGTCGACGAGAGGGAAGGACACACCCTGGAGGGCACCGATTGATATCCCCATCGTTTCGCGCGATTTAACAAACTCGAGTGAGAGCTTCAAAGCAGCTTCAGTGAGTCCAACAAGCGCTGCAGCCGTCAACGTTTTGAGCTCACGCAGGGCAATATCATAGAGTTCTGCAGCATTCGAGGACGATACTTTCGCTACCCCTTCGGTGTGAGGGTCAACCCACGCATACGGGAGCGATGCCTGGTTCGGCACGTGTGTACGGTTCTCAGAGCTAACGATGATGAGAGAGTCACCATCAAAAGCGACAATATCTGCTGCCACTGCTGCCGTGGAGACGAGTCCCCTATTGACGAGAGGTTCGGTCGCGATTCCAAGGATTCTGGTTCCATCCATTGCTCCGGCGAGCACCTCATTCACAGATTCGTCGTTCACCTGCGCGAGCAATCGTGTAGCAACAATGTGCTCAAGAAGCGGAACGGGTGCGAGTGTGCGTCCGAATTCTTCAGCAATGATCGCTAGCTCAGAAATACCGACGCCGTCTCCGCCTCGATCCTCCGGTACGCCCATTTGAGTGACACCGAGCTCAATTAATTGTTCCCACAGCTTCTGGTCGAACCCCGTGGGCTCGGCTTCCCGCACGATCGTCGTCGGAGATTGTTTTTCAAAGAAGTCCGCAAAGAGTTCACGGATGGCTTCCTGCTCCTCGCTGAGCGAAAAGTCGAGGCGCCTGAGTTCGTTAGGATCCATAAGTCGAGATCAGCCTTTCAATAATGTGTGTTTCAGATTTCTTGGTGTATCAATGTCTCTGCATGCGCCTGTGCATCGCCTTCGATGACCCATTCATCAGGACGCTGAGACGCGTGTTTCACTCTGCCCGTAGCCTCAAGATGCTTGAGATGGGTGTAGGTTTCAGCCAGGGCTGTCTGACGCATAAAACCGCTCGTCGCATCCCATCCACGTGACCAGGAGATACGTTCGGCAACGTCCCACGTGGTGCGTGCACCGTCTCTCACCGCGGCGAGAATCTCGAGGAATCGTTCTTCGTGATGAGCGAGCATGAAATCTATCCGCGCGTGAAGATCAGAGAAGCGATACTCATGTGCCGGAAGTACCTCATCTACGTCGAGGGCGGAGATGCGTTTGAGCGATTCGAGGTAATTCGTCAGTGCCGGGTCGAGCGGAACGAAGGAGGCTCGAGTTACATGCGGAGTGATCCGCGGAAGAACGTGATCGCCCGAGATCAGAACCCGGTCATTTTCCAGGTGGAAGCAGAGATGGCCCCGAGTGTGTCCTGGAGTCCAGAGCGCGACGACGTCAGGCCGACCCGGCAGGGGTCTGTCACCATCTGTGATCAAAATATCGGGTAGAACAATGACAGGTTCTGAAGGTCCGCTCCCTTGAGCCTTTTCCGTTTGGATGACCAGACGTTGCTCTTCGCTCGCTCCGCGGGCGGAGAGCCATTCAGTGTCGCTCTCACTCGCACCAGATTTCCCCGCTTCAAGTTCACGGATCACCTCATCTTCAACAGCGTGCATGACAACGAGCGCACCACTGCGCTCTGTAATTCGATGCGTCAACCCGTGATGATCTGTGTGCGAATGCGTGATAAGGACGTAGCGCACATCTTCGACCGAGAAGCCGATGCTCTCGAGCCCGCTTTCCAAGGCATTCCAGGATTCATCATGGGGCCACCCAGTGTCGACGAGAGCGATTCCGTCAGGGAGCTCGATGACGTAAATGAGCACGTAGCGAAGCGGACTATTGGGGATAGTAATCGGAAGCGACCAGAGCCCCGGGCGGACACGCTCGACTGAGGGCACCCGGCGTTCGAGCCATGCCTCATGCTGTTGGCGAGCGGCAACCGACGGTTCAGCAGCTGTCATTGCCTCATTTCCTTTGATTATCGGCATCCCCATTACCAGGAACCGAGTTTGTTACCGAGCTTTCGGCCAGAGAGCCGAACCCCTGGAATACAGAATGTCACTCCCGCTTGACTATTGTCAAATGCCTTACGGTAAGCTCATCTATAGAAACGTAGGCACCATCGGAGGTTCCCCACATGGCTCAGCAAGTCGCATCAGAGATAGCACACGTCAGGCACTTTACGAATACTGAGCAGGTGGCTCAGGACCTTGCGGGGATGAAATATCTCGCCGACAACGCGACATCACAAGCAATCTTTCTTGCTGATGCACTTGCAAAGCCGTTACTTCTTGAGGGACCGGCCGGTACCGGAAAGACACAACTCGCTCTCTCCGTCGCCGAGATTACGGGATCGCGTTTGATCCGGCTCCAGTGTTACCAGGGAATTGACGAAGCGCGTGCGCTCTACGAATGGGACTACCGGAAGCAGCTCCTCGCCATTCAGCGGAGCGAAGATGATGACGTCTCGAACGTCTTCTCTGAAGATTTTCTCCTCTCTCGCCCGCTTCTCGATGCGGTGCGCTCCGAAGAGCCCGTCGTCCTCCTGATCGATGAGGTAGATCAGCTGGACGTTGAAGCTGAAGCCCTTCTGCTTGAATTTCTCTCCAGCTATCAGGTGTCAGTTCCTGAGCTGGGCACGGTCCAGGCGACACGCACTCCCCTCGTATTCCTCACTTCAAATAACAACCGTGAACTGTCCGAAGCACTGCGTCGCCGTTGCCTCTTCCTCCACGTAGATTACCCTTCTCCCGAACGGGAGCGAGAGATCATCGCTGCGCGTATACCCGAGCTCTCGGACCAACTCACGGGTCGGATAGCGGAAACCGTTGCCGCACTCCGGAACATGGATTTAAGGAAGAACCCCTCGGTTTCAGAGACTCTCGATTGGGCGCAAACGTTGAGCCTACTCAATGTGACCGAAATCACCGATGAGGTTGTCGCGAACCACGCAAATATCCTCCTCAAACATCAGGGGGACATAGAACTCATTCGTTCAGAACTCGCTCCCACCTCATGATTAAAACGGTCCATGCTCTCGCCGAGGAACTTCGTCGAATACGAATCCCCGTGGCCACATCAGACCTCATTGATGCATCATATGCGCTCGAGGTGGTGGATCTTGCCGACCGTGAATCGGTTCGTGAGTCGCTTGCGGCATGCCTCATCAAATCGAATGCATACCGTGATGCCTACGATCTTCTCTTCGATTTGTTTTTTACTGCGGGAGCGTCGGGGTCTGATCCTGCTCTCTCTCGTCTCCCCGACGAAGAACTCCGGGATTTCCTGGTCCTGAGCCTCCAGCACCAAAACCATCACGTCGTACGCCAGATATCTGCAGAACTCATTGATCGTCATGCAAAAATTGTTCCCGGGCGGGCCGTCGCCGGCACCATCTACATTATGCGGGCACAGCGAGCCGTACGCGCTGACGAATTGGTTACTGACCTACTACGCCTCGAGAATCGTTCGCTGGAAGATGGTGTGGGCCGCATCGCTCTTCGGGCTGCAGAAGAGCGAGCCCGTAAGGCAGCCTTTGATTTCGAGCGTATACTCCAGAGCGAGGTACGTCGCCGCCTCGTTGAGGACAGGGGGGCAGACGCGGTCGCATCGACGCTTCGTAACCCGCTCCCTGAAGACGTTGATTTTCTTACAGCCTCGGGCGAAGCAATCCACAACATGGAACAAGTGGTGGAGCCGTTGGGGCGCGCGCTAGGTTTTGCGCTTGCAACCACACAACAGTCACACACTCCCCGGTTTCTTGATATTCGCACTACCATTCGTCGCTCAATCTCGACCGGTGGGGCTCCGGTCGATCTCCGGTTTCGGCCAAGCCGCCCGCCGAAACCAAAACTCGTAGTGCTCGCAGACATCTCTGGATCTGTTGCAAGTTTTGCCAGTTTCGCGCTCCAACTCACCTATGCGTTACGGTCTCACTTTGCGTCCATACGCTCCTTCGTATTCGTCGATGGACTTTCAGAGGTGACCGATCTGATCGCGACAACATCTACTATCGTCGAAACCACGCGTCGCATTAACGATGAGCGGCGCGGCTATGGCGTTGACGGCCACTCAGATTACGGCAATGCTCTCCGGTTGTTCAGCGAGAACCATCATTCCGCAATCGACGCCCGGACGACAGTTCTCATTCTTGGGGATGCTCGAAATAATTACCGGGACCCTCACGTAGACGCACTCGATATGATTCGCCAGCGAGCAGCGAGCGTCTACTTCCTCAACCCGGAGGCAAAAAGCATGTGGAACGAAGGTGACTCGGTCGCAAGCGAGTACGCTACGCACTGCACAGGCGCGTTCGAGTGCCGCACGATCCGCCAACTTGAGCATTTTGTCTCCGCATTCGCCTAACAAATACGACTCCACCACGATCAGGAAGGGATTCCATGGGAACCGAAACCTCAACACACATCTCCGAGGCGATGCATAACGCCGTCGGTACGGAGATCAGTCGTCGCGTGAGCTACCCGGTATCGGATTCAGATATTCGACGCTGGGCTCTCGCAACATACTGGCCTGCTTCTCCTCCAAAGCGGTATCTCTCCACGGATACCAATGCTGTCGTCGCGCCAGAGGATTTCAATCCGTTCGCTTGGGCCGTGGTCGATTCGCGCCAGCACCCTGATGCCGTGGATAGCGATCAAAACGATCCCGATAGCACGGAGAAGCAGATCGGCGTCGAGGGCCCCGGTCTAAAATTTATGCTCAATGGGGGGATGGTGGCGACCTATTCAACTGCCATTCGTCCTGGTGACACGATCACAAGCGTTAATCGACTGAGTAGTTACACGGAACGCACGAGCCGCCTCGGCCAGATGCTGATTACCGTCCTCAGCGATGAATGGACGAATCAACATGGGGACGTGGTTAAGCGCGTGGACACGACCCTCCTTCGGTATTAGACCAACGTAAGAGAGAAAAGAAGAATGACACACACTACCGACGCTTCAGGTTCCGTCATTAATGTTGGAACCGAAATTACACCGTACACTCGCGAAACCGGTTTCGCTACGTGGAACCGGTACGCCGCGGTGAATGACGAATTCGTGCCGATCCACATGGACAACGAGGCGGGAAAGCAAGCCGGCTATGACGGTGCTTTCGGCATGGGAAATTTGCAGTTCGCGTATATCCACAATGCGTTACGAGACTGGGCCGGTGAGCAAGCACGCATCACCTCGGTCTCTTGTCAGTTCCGCAAGCCAAACTTGGGTGGTTTGGTCACCGTGAAGGGCACGGTGTCGTCAATGGACGCCACGGAAGACGGGACCGTTGTGAACCTTGAGATATGGACGGAAGATGAGGCGGGAGACAAGCTCGCCCCGGGAAGCGCAACGTTGCTCTTCCCCACCTCGTAACTCGAGAACGAACATACGGATCGAACGGGGCCTGGAGGTAGACTTCAGGCCCCGTTCCCGTCTCAAGATTCGACTCGAATGACTTATCGTTGCTCTTACGGTAGACTCAACTAGACAAGGATCGCAACGCCGCCACTCGCACGATTGGACCATCAGTGACACAGGAAACCTCGATCGCTCTCGAACCAGAAACGACTATGCTGCCCTTCTCGGAGGTATGGGATGCCGAACTTGGGTCCTCCGATCCTCTCAATTTCCCGGGCGCGGAACCTGTAGACGCACGGGACGAATCGCTTCGTGCGGGGCTTGTTCACGGGCCTCTGGGCGATTACGTCCTCATCGAGGTCGATTTTGCTCGTGCGGGCGGGACGTTAGGTACTGTCACGGGTGAACGAATGGTGCGCGCCTACCGCAGAGCTACGGAACGCGGTCTCCCCATCGCCCAGATCATCAGCAGCGGAGGGGCTCGGCTTCAGGAGGGATACTTCGCTCTCACACAAATGACCCGCACCGCGTCAGCCGTCGCTGCCCACCGCGCGGCCGGTTTGATGAGCGCGTCTGCCTTCCGCTCGCCAAGTGCTGGCGGTATTTTCGCGTCCTGGGGTAACACGGCTGATGTCCGCGTGGCGAGCCCTGGTGCCACGATCGGCTTCGGAGGACCCCGCGTTGTGCACACAGTAACCGGGCATTTCCCGCCAAAAACATCGCATACGGCAGAGTCTGCGCTGGCTCATGGCCTCATTGACGCGATCGTTCCTGAAGAAGAACAACTTACCTGGCTCGAACGTGCCCTTGGTGTCCGTGACGGAGTACCCGCTCTCACCACGGACCACCCAGGGCCCACTCCTCCCGCGCCCGCGACCACAACTTGGGACGCAGTGCTTGCAAGCCGGGCACCCCAACGCCCGTCAGGGCTCGAATGGGCAGCGTGGATCACGGACGGCTGGGTCGAACTGAACGGACCTGGCCCGCGGCTTCGCGCTGGGATTGCCAATATTGGCGACAACCGTGTCGTCGTAATTGCGCTCGACCGGGATCGTAGCGGCGGTCCCCTTTCCCTCCCAGGTCCCGACGATTTCCGTCTAGCTCGACGCGCTGTGACCTTGGCTGACCGTTTGGAGCTTCCCGTGCTCACCATCATTGATACACCAGGCGCTGACCCCTCACCATCGTCTGAAGCAGGGGTATCGCGAACGAGATCGCTGAGGTGCTGGTCGCACTCGCGAGTCTACGCAGCGTGAGCGTTTCGTTGGTCGTGGGTGAAGCCGGAAGCGGCGGAGCGATCGCCTTCGCTCACACCGATACCCTATACATGCTCGAAGGATCGATCTTCCCCGTCATCGGCCCAGAAGCAGGCGCGGCCGTCATCTACCGCGACTCCGAGCGAGCAGCTGATTTTGCGGAGGCAATTCGCCCTCTTCCATCCCAGCTTTATGAGTATGGCTTCGTTGACGCGGTCTTACCCGAGAACCCTCATGACGTGCGATCAGCGATCACCGCTGCCCTTCATCCCGATAGGATCGGGAACCGCAATACCCGGCCGGATCGCGCAGTTCAGGCCGCATCGACGCACGCTTAAGACCAGCAGACGGTCGAATAAGGCATATCACAAAGTGATAGGCTGATTCGGTAGAGTCGTTTGGAGGCTTTTCATATGTGCATTTCGATGCAGTGGGCATCAGGTACGCTCTCAAGCCGCTAAACGCCAGGGCGGTCATACGCCATTGTTAAGGGAGGAATCTACCATGACTTCAAACGCTACGCGCAAACGTCGCGAGCGCGGTTCTATCTCACCCGAAGACATCCTAGCAGGCGCGTTCATTGTCGCTGAACGAGATGGCCTTGACAATTTGAGTATGCCGGTGCTCGCCAGCCATCTCGAAATCGGTGTGACGAGTATCTACTGGTACTTTCGCAGCAAAGACGATCTCCTCCGTAAGATGACGACTCAAGCGACGACGTTTCTGCAGAATCAACTGCCGACGACTGAGGGATGGAAGCCTGAAGACTGGCAAGAATTCCTATTATCCTATTTTTCAGCTGACCGGGCTTCGCATCAGAATGCCAACGTTTTGACAGATCTCGTGCTCATGCGCACCTCGAGCTACAGCATTCCTTCGACGCACCGGGTGTACCGCGGGATTGAGAGCATACTCGCGTACTTGACCAAGGCGGGCTTCACCGCTAGGCAAGCGTGGTTTCTCTACTCCTCGCTCTCACTGTACACGCGCGGGTTCATCATTACCGAACGCATGCGTCAAGTCAACCAGACTCCTCCGGTCGGTCTTTCGCAGCTATCCCTCATTGACGTCGAAAATATGCCGATTCTCGTCGGCCTCATCTCGGAGCACGATGCGATGCTCGATATGGCAGACGACGAGAGCTTCGCCTTCGGTGTTCGGCTCGCGCTTGAGCAAGCCGCCCGTATCCTCGAGGAAACCTCTGGCTAAGGCCCATCGCCCCACATGTCGAGTGTGTTCTCGTAACAGGGCGCTCGTTCCGCTATAACTCTATTGCGGCTTCCCTCGGACGTACCTCGTCAACGAGGCCCCAGGATAGTGCCTGTTCGGCGTCGATATGCTGAGCAGTGACACATAGCGCGAAAGAACGCCACCGACCGATGCGCCTCGGAAGGCTCACGGTTCCTCCGGCTCCCGGAATAAGACCCATTGAGACCTCGGGCAGCAGGAATGTGGTGTGAGGGTCTGCTACCAGACGTCCCGCAAGGGCAGGTATCTCAACGCCTGCCCCCACACACGGTCCATGAATCTCGAACCTAATTCGGTCTCGTAACGCGTCGACGAGCCTTCCGGCGCCGCCTCTGGTGCGAATCAGGTGAGCCTCGCTGTGGTTTGCAGCAAGGCCGAACTCTGCGAGGTCTCCCCCCGCACAAAAACTCGTTCCAGCACCATCAACGATCACGAGCTCAATGCTTTCGTCCGCCTCGGCGATCGTGAGTGCACGCACCAATTCATTACGTAATTGTGCGCCGTAGGCGTTGCGTCGTTGTGGCCGGTTCAGAGTGATATGTAGCGTATCGCCTTTGCGCCGCGCGAGTACGGGGTCGGCTACCATCGGCGGCGACGAGGGGGCCTCGCGCCCGGCTAGCCACTCTCTGAACTCTCCCCCTCCGAGGAGCGCTGAGTACGCGAGCGATTCTACTTGGAGCGCATCGGGTACGTCGAGGGAAGCAGTGGCTCGGAGGGTATCGAGAAAAATTGTCGAGCTATGTGGATTCCGTGCGACTGCCTCCGCAAGGCCGATTGCACGAGCGTCCACTTCATCGGTGAAAACCACTGAGTCGTTTCCACCACCGTTCACCGCGAAGGTAGTAGCGAATTCTTCCAGCAAGATGTCCACATCCGAGCTCATCGGTAGCATCCGGCGAGCTACTCCGATGAGGATACGATCTGTAGACATAGCACGAACGGCGGCTCGGTGCAGTGTCTCGGTACTGACCGGGTGATCAACTGACACGAGCGTAACGATTTCTCGAGCCTCAGGGTCGTAGTCGCCGAGCAGACGATCGACACGGCCAGCAGCTAAATCCTCGACAGTTATCTGCAACGGCAAGGCCATAAGACTCTTCGCTCTCAGTCGTGAAGAAATAGGTGAGTTCCGGGAGCAAACGCTGGTAACCGGAACACACCTCAAATCAACTGGAAACGCCCTCCAGTAAGCCGTCGACTAGGTGACGTCGCAGGACCTTACCCGTAGGAGTCGTCGGAATCTCATCGGTGAAGTGCACCTCGTCCGGAGTCTTTGAACTGCGGAGGTGCTGCCGAGCAAAGGCACGCACTTCGTCACTGCTGAGGCTCGCTCCTGGTTTCACTACGATGAATGCCGCGATGACAAAGCCCCACTCGTCGTTGGGCACGCCAGCTACAGCGACATCGGCAACAGCCTCGTGGCGGAAGAGCACGTCTTCAATTTCAGCGGGAGCAATATTTTCGCCGCCGCGGATGATGGTATCGTCCGCACGCCCCTTTACAAAAATGAAACCTTCGGAATCGATGTATCCGAGGTCTCGAGTTCTAAACCAGCCGTCCTCATTAACGAGTGAACCTGATTCGCGGTATTCACCGGCCACTTGTGGGCCACGGACAACGATATCCCCCTCGACACCCGGGGCGCAGGGTTCACCGTTTTCGTCTTGCACCTGAATCTCCACTCCAGGAAGCGCACGTCCCACTGAGCTCAAACGGGCCCGCACCTCAGGATCGTCACTTGCCATCGCTGTGCGGTGGTCTTCAGGACCGAGAATCGCAATCGACGAGGCAGTCTCAGTGAGTCCATACGCGTTCACGAAGCCAACGTTGGGAAAAGCTTCGAGCGCATGTTGCAGAACCGTTGTCGGTACTTTTGCCCCGCCATAAGAAATTCCGCGAAGCGTCTCGGGAGCATCCTGGCCACTCTCTTCAAGTGCATGAACGATACGCGAGAGCATGGTCGGCACCACCATAGCATTGGTGATTCCTTCCCTGCGCACAACGTCGAGCCACTCGTCCGCCGTGAAGTGATCAAGATACACAATCCGGCGGCCCGCAAACAAGTTCGAAAGCATATTAGCCACCGCGGCAATATGGTACGGCGGAACACTCACGATCGTTGCGGAGTCAGGCTCCGCTGAAGCGAAGTCCACGGATGAAAGGATATAGGACGCCAAATTCTGGTGCCGCAACAAGGCGCTCTTGGGTGCAGCTGTAGTTCCACTCGTCATGAGAATGACGGCGATATCATCAGCTTCTGACGGTGTCGCCTCTTCCTCAGCCCCATCACGGACGATGAGCTCGAAGTCGTCGAGCGACAACGCACCCTGTTCGATTCGTTGAGCATCTCTCGTCAATAACAACAAGCCGTCTTGTCGAGCAAGAATTTCATCTAACTGTTCGTTACTCAGTCGAAAGTTTAGGGGCAAAAAAGGAACGCCTGCGTACGCCGCTGAAAACAGCGCTACCGGGAATTCAGGGCCGTTACCGCCTAAATATCCCACGACTTTGGCACCGCTCTGACGGATATAAGTTGCACCGGCAAGCGCTCGGCGACGCAACTCAGCGGGACTTAAACCGTCGGCCTTGTTACCGATGAGGGTCCGGTCGCTCATTGCCGTCACAGACATGTCGAGTAGAGAAGTTATATTCATCGTGACACCCTAATCCGAAGCTGGGAGAGGTTTGGAGTCTTTCAGCGTGAGGTTTCGTCCGTTGAAAGCGATCGGGCCAGGCCCGGCTGCAATGACCAAGAGCTCTATTCCTGAGTCTGCGTCTACATAGCGCTTGCCCACTTGAATGGTCTCGCCTGCGGATGCGTTGGGCGCACTATTCGCTGTGGCGTCGTGGGTCAATTCAGCGCCGGCGGCCTCGAGAGTACCGTCGGCCTCCGAGCCACGCACGACAACGACCTGCACGCTGGAAGCCGTTGATCGCAGTTGACTGCCTACTTTAATCGCCATAATGAGAGATTTCCTCCTCGTTGAAGATTGGGTACCGATTGGAGAGTACTTGAAGCACTATACCACTTAACTGAAAGCCATACTGTAGCGGTTTGTTAAAAATGCCCACGCAACGACAAACGTGGTGCCGCAATACTCAAATAAATCAGTCGCGCCACCCTCGAGCGTTGTCGACGCATGCTCGGGTTTGCCTGTAATACAGACAGACGCACACATTGGTTGACAAGAGGAGGGTGGCACGCTCAGGCACCTTCTGGTGCTGAGAAGCTACTGAATACCGGAACTATTATTTGGTTGTTTGAAATTTGGAATGTTGTTGTGCTGGTGTTTACCGGTTGCTCACCTTACCAAACACGTTTGCGATTGGCGCCATAATGAGCGGACGTGCCGCAAACCACCCAGCAACCGTGACAAAGATCGTCAGCGCGAACAACCAGAAACCAGTCCAGTTCACTGCCTCTGTACCCGTAAACATATGGTTCAGGTTCTTTAATGCTCCCGTCGAGAACACCAGGAACACGTGCACAATAATAAAGAACACAAAGAAGAGCATCGTCGGGAAGTGCAGTGCACGAGCAAGCGGTGCTGGATAGAACTTATTTAGCTTCTCAGCATTCTTCGGCCACCACTCACTCATCCGCAAGCCCGTAATCGCTGCCAGCGGCGCCGCAACAAAGATAATCACGAAGTACATAATCTGCTGCAAGCTGTTGTAATTCACCCACCCGTTTTCCGTCGGCCAATCAAGCGTCATGTACTGCAGGAGGGCCGACAGCGCATTGGGGAAGACTTCCCAACTCGTGGGAATGACCCTCATCCAGTGCCCGGAGACAAACAAAAGCACGACGAAAAGCACACCATTGACAAGCCAGAGCACATCAAGTGACGTATGTAACCACAGGTTGATGCTGATCTTCTTGCCCCCCTTGTTCGGAGTCCAGAATGCGGGCGGTTTCTGCTGCGTGCGCACTAACAATCCAGAACGAATGATGAGCACGATCAGAAAAATATTGAGCGCATGGCTCCAACGAGCCCACCAAGGGAACCCCGGCTCCGAAGACTCCGGAAGGTCATATTCCCCCGGGTATTTCTCAAGCCATGCAGGCACACCCGGCAACGTCGTAACGCCCCGAGCTGCGAGCACGAGAACTCCAGCAACAATAATTGCCCCGATCCCGCCAAGCACTACAAGCTTCACCCACTGAGCTAAGCTCTTCTCACCGATCATGGTCGGCTCACGCTTCGGCTTCACGGGTTTCTCAACCACAGGCGTTGGCTTCGACTGCACAGGCGATTCTGCGGCTGTTGAAGCAGCCAGCCCTTGTCGCGCAGCTGGAGCAGCTGGAGCAGCTTGCGGAACCGCAACAGGTTCACCTGCACGCGCTGTCGGAGCCAGTTGAGGCGCAGAAGGTGGAGGCGCAGCCGCAGGTGGCTGTTCAACCGCGGGAGGAGCTTCTTGCTGAGGAGTCGCTACGGGACGAGTTGCCTTCGGTGCCGAGGAGGCGGGCGCAAACCCTTCTGGAGGCCACGGTCGACCGCCCATCACCCTGGGTAGGCCCCGGCGAAGGGCTACGTCTCCGGCAACGAAGTCGGCGACAGACTCCCTACTATCCGCAGTGACATTTCCGTCCACTTGCGGAGGAATAGGTGCTGGAGCGGAGTCAGCTTCAAGCTCTACTGTGGCCTTCGTAGACACCCCAGGGTCGGGAATAGGAGGTGTTACTACAGCGTTCATCGCAGCGCTCCCTGCAACAACCCCACCCTGAGGCCAAGGATCGCCGCCCGTCGTACGGGGAAGCCCCTGGCGAAGCACCTGTGAACTCGACACATCACTCCCTGCGTCAGCCTCGCCCGCGGGTTGGGCTGAAGGCTCGGAAACGGCAACTGAAACTTCTGCCGTATCCGGCACGACATTCACAGGCGGTTCACCGGCCGTCGCAGGGGCTACACTCGATTTTTGCGTCTTAGCAACGAGCTGTGCTTGTACGCCACCAGGGGGCCAAGCTTCCCCGCCAGGAGAGCGCGGCAGACCCTGACGTAATAATTCTGTGTACGTGGCCACCATTACTTCTTTCGGGCTTCGAGCGCCTTGATGAGCTGAGGTACGACCTGAAAGAGGTCACCGACAACACCAAAATCAGCAACCTCGAAGATCGGCGAATCGGCATCCTTATTGATCGCGACAATATTCTTCGAAGTCTGCATACCGGCACGGTGCTGAATCGCTCCAGAAATACCGAGGGCGATGTACAGCTGTGGTGAGACGGACACCCCAGTTTGGCCCACCTGGTGGCTTGCGGGAACATAGCCCGCATCCACTGCAGCTCGGGACGCGCCTACGGCTGCACCCAGGACATCCGCAAGTTCCTCAACGAGAGCAAACTTCTCTTGTGACCCAAGACCTCGCCCACCCGAAACAACCTTTACAGCACCACGCAGTTCCGGACGGAGCGATACCAGGGTCTCAACTTCAAACGATTCAATCTTCGCAGCAGGTTTCCCTGATGCTTCAGCCGACAGAGATTCCTGCACGAGCGGCTGTGACGCCGCCCTAGCATCAACAGAGCCCTGCCGAAGGGTGATGACCGGAGCACCAAAGGTCGAGGTCGACGAAGTGTTATAGGCGCCGCCATACACCGAATGGTTTGCAACAATGCCCAGATCATCCCGCGCAATTCCGACTGCGTCTACTGACACTGCACGCTTCGTGCGTACCGCAAAGCGTGCAGCAATGTCCCGGCCGTCGTGCGAGTGCGCCAGCACAATCGCATCGGGCTGCACTGACTGAGTAGCCCGAGTAAGCGCGTCGACCGCAGGAACCACAAGATCTGCACCCGCAGCGTCTTCTGCTACGAGTACCCGCGCAGCCCCGAGCTCCGCAAGCTCAGTCGCAAGCTCAGCTTTACCAAGGAGTAATGCGACGGGAGTGCCGACGAGCGAAGCAGCACCAATAAGTTCGGCGGCAGTCTTTGCAAGAGCACCGTCTGGGGTTGTCTCGGCGACAACAAGTATTGCGTCTTGAGCGAATTCAGCCATCGTTTTTCTCCCTTACACCAAACGGTTCTCGATAAGGAAGTCGGCGAGCTTCTCGCCCGCATCGCCCTCATCAGTAATCTTGATACCAGCTTCACGCGGCGGCTTTTCAGCCACCGTAAGCATAATCGAACGCGCAGCCTCGGGGTCATCGGGATTAACGTTTAGATCTGCCAGCGACAACGTCTCAAGAGGCTTTTTCTTCGCCGCCATAATCCCCTTAAAGTTCGGGAATCTCGGATCTGGAAGAGCCTCTGTGATCGATACCACCGCAGGAAGCTCCGCCGATACCTGCTGTACCCCACCATCGATAGGTCGCGTGCCCTTCACCTGCCTGTCAGTGATCTCGACTGAAGACAGCCCCGAAGCATGCGGAACCCCAAGGTATTCGGCAATCGCCGCCGACATCATGCCACCAGAACCGTCAGTTGAAGTATTGCCAGTGATCACGATGTCGAAGCCTGCACGCTGGATTGCTGCGGCGAGCGCCTCGGCAGTCAAAACGATATCCGCGCCCAGCAGAGCATCGTCAGCAACGTGAATCGCACTGCCGGCCCCCATCGCGAGCGCCTTACGCACCGTTGCCGCAGACCCTTCTGGAGCGAGTGACAGCGCGACGACTTCAGTGCCCTCATTGGCATCTGCATACGCTAGCGCAACCTCCATGGCGCGCTCAGTAATTTCGTCTAGCACCGCGTCACTCGCGCTGCGGTCAGCGAGACCGGTCTCCAGGTTAAGCTTGCGGTCACCAAAGGTATCAGGCACCTCTTTGACCAAGACGATCAGCTTCATTAATTTCTCCATTCCGCCGTTCGGGAAAACTACTGTGGTGTTACGCTAAAAAACGCGAGCTTATCCGTTCCTCTGCATTCGCGGCTACGCTCTAGTTGTTATCGAGAGAGGTTTGGCGTCATCCCTGAATGCGCAACCGTCTACGTGCATGTTAGGAACACTATATCGCATACCGTAAAGTGTACTGTAATGAATTCACTATTGCTTCTAGGTCAATCTCGTGGACCGAGCTCCAAAGCGTCACTTCTCCGGCGTCCCGAGTCGTTCCGGATTCCCCGTGGGTTGGTCCGCCGACGGTAAATCAGCGCTCCAAGAGAATATCCAGCATTAGGGTGTCAGATTTGGGGTTCTGACTCTCCTAACCCGAAACACCCTTTACAGCAATTGCTAGCACAGTCACCCCGCGTACCAGAGCGTCACTGTGATGAGCCAGCCTGCGTCATCTCCTGTGATTCCCAGAGCTTTGGGAAAACCAGGAAGGAGTGGAATGACGAGGGTCTGGTTCAGTGACGCGGCCAGTCCGCTCAGGGCAACGACGCCGGTGATGAACCATGGGGGCGCGGGTACCACACGCATGTGTAACGTCTCGTCTCTCTCCTACAGAAAACGGCGTTGCCCCCGGAGTGTTAGGGGCAACGCCGTGTAGTGTTATCGACCTGACCAGTTCGGCTTGCGTTTCTCCGCAAAGGCACGAGGCCCTTCCTGAGCGTCTTCCGAAGCCGATACCTCGTCCATGAGTTTGGCAGTCGCAGCCCAACCAGCAGCGTCGAGCGGGCGCTCTCCATCTACGTTGTAGCCTAAAGCCAACCGTTTGTGTGCTTGGACGGAAAGGGGGGCATTCGCACCGATTTCTTCAGCGAGAGCGATCGCCGCGTCGACGACCTCTGATTGCGGAACCACTCGGTTGATGAGGTTCAGTTCAAGCGCACGATTTGCGTCGATAGGAGCGCCCGTCAAGAGCATCTCCATGGCCACGACGGGGGCGATCCGCTGGCTCAAGCGAAAAGCTCCCCCGGCTGCTGCGACCAGTCCGACCTTTGCCTCAGTGAGGCCGAAAATGGCAGTCTCGCTCGCAACAATCAAATCGGATGCGAGCACAAGTTCCATGCCCCCACCGAGGGCCGTTCCGTTAACCGCGGCGATTGTAGGCTTCTTCACCGGATGGTTGGCGAACCCAGCGAAACTCCATTCCGCATATTTTCCATCCGGAACAATTTGCTCACCACGAGCGATTGCTTTGAGATCTGCACCGGCAGAGAATGCTTTGTCTCCGGCCCCGGTGATAACAATAGCGCGAACACTATCGTCGCTTTCTGCTTCTTCGAGGGCATCGCCGACCCCGACCCATACCGCGTGGTTACACGCGTTTCGCGCCTCCGGGCGGTTGATGGTAATGAGCATCGTGTGCCCACGACGCTCGACCAGCACCTCGTTCGTTGACTGATCAGCCATAAATGTACTCCTTTGGGTCCAATGCCATGTTTCTATTTGTTGAGTGGATCACGGGGAAGACCTAGAATCCGTTCTGCAATAACATTTCGCGTGACTTCTGATGTTCCACCGGCGATGCTGTAGCACCGAGCAAACAGGTACTCATATGAAAGTTCGGGGAACTTTCCTGTGACACCTGCTTCTCCGGCGATCGTCATCCCGAGTTCAGTGACACCCTGCGAGTGCTCGGCCGAGATAAGCTTCCCGATATTGCCCTCAACACCGGGTCCTGATGCCTGCACGGCCCGAGCTACACTACGTAAGTTCAGCAAGCGCATGGTGTGCTCTTCGACAAGCATCTTCGCGGCAGCCTGTGTTACTGCGTTATCGTTCTGCAAATTCACCTGTGAGATAAGGGCTGGCAGATCACCAGCTTCAAACGACGCACTGTTTCCTGCTCCGATCGATACACGCTCGTTCCCGAGTGTCGCCCGTGCAACCTTCCACCCGTCATTGACTGTGCCAACGACATCGGAGTCGGGAACAAACACGTCGTCGAAGAACACCTCATTAAAGAGCGCGTCCCCACTCATTTCGCGTAACGGTCGAATGTCAACGCCCTCAGCTTGCATATCTACAACCATCGTTGTGATGCCTTTATGCTTGGGAGCACTCGGATCTGTTCGGACGGTGATCAGACCTCGATTGCTGTTTTGGGCCCCACTGGTCCATACCTTTTGCCCGGTGAGACGCCAACCCCCATCAACTTTTACCGCGCGAGTCGACACTGCAGCGGCATCAGACCCGGCTCCGGGTTCACTGAAAAGCTGGCACCAGACATACTCACCGTAGAGAGTAGGGGTGACCCAACGGTCGACCTGTTCCTGCGTTGCTTGCTGAATAAGCGTGATCATGACCCAGGTAATCCCCATGTTCGGTAACTGCATGTCACCCAGCTCTTCCTCAATGACGAGCTGTTCCACGGGGTCGGCTCCTCTGCCGTAAGGCTTTGGGTAGTGGGGAAACATGTAGCCAGAATCCGCCCAGAATTTGCGCTGAGCGTCTCCGCTGAGTGCATCAAATTCTTTACGGAATTCCCTGGCTTGTACCCGGTATTCTTCTGCTTCTTCGGGCAAATCAATGCCGTATTTTCGAGTATTTCCACCGTCTGCCCACACATAGATGTCATCGAGAACCTCACGTTCGGGAGCGACAAGAGCTGCAATAGCCCGAGCACGACGCATGTATAAATGCGCGTTGTGCTCCCACGTGAACCCAATTCCGCCGTGAATTTGCACGTTCTGTTGGGCGTTTTCGATGAACGCTTGGAGCGCCTGGGTGACGGCAACATCGGTCGCAACGGTGAACTGAGTGTTGTCAGGTTTCGTGCGTGCCGCGTCCCAGACAGCAGCGATAGCTTGCTCGTTTGCAACAAGCATGTTGGCGAGATGATGTTTGATTGCTTGGAACGAACCAATGGTGCGGCCGAATTGTTCACGTACTTTTGAATATTCGAGCGCCTGCTCAAGCACGGCAGAAGAGGCGCCGATAGCTTCAGCGGAAAAGGCCAGCCGAGCAACATACCGTGCGGTCCGTCCTGCACCTTCCACGACAGTGGTCTGGTCGGATTTGAGACTGAGTTCTGCTTCTCCCAACTGCAGGGAGGGGTCGAGACTGTTTTCGATAGGGTTGAGGGCTACCGCAGCCTCTGTTGGCGCCAAAAGTACGAGATCGTCGCCGTTGACAAGAGCGACGACATCTCCAGATGCTCCCCCAATTACTGGGCCCGTGGTTCCGCTGAGGCCTTGTGAATCCACAGAGAGGTTGGCCGACAGGCCCAGCCCTACTCGGAGTTCACCGCTTGCCAGCTTCGACAAAAATTTCTCTTTGACCTCTGCGGTTCCGTGCGTTACGAGCGCTTCGGTCACTGTGACTGATGCAGCTACCCCTGAGCCGCTCAGCGCACGGCCGAGCTCTTCAAGCACCACCGCCGTCTCCGCTAGCGTGAACCCCTCGCCGCCGTCTTCTTCAGGGACGTGAAGGCCTAGTAAGAACTGCTCCCCGAAGCGAGGCCAGAGCCGCTCCAGTCCAGAATAATCTCCGTCGTATGTTGCACGAACTGTCGCAAGTGCGTCTTCGGCTCCGAGTAACGCACGAACTGATTCTGCAAGGTCCTGGTGTTCTTCTGTAATTGGTAGTGCCATGGATATCTCCACATCGTTGTGTTCAAAATGATTGAAGGTTTAAAGCGCTTTCGTTGGCAGAGGTAAGGCCCTACCTCAGCATATCATTACTGTAGTGCTTTCGGTATTCGTTGCAGGATCCATTTCCGGACGATTTTTTACGCTTACAACGGGTTTGGGGACGACGTTATGTCGTCCCCAAACCGAAGGTAGATTTTCTCCCGATCGACGAGAAACTACACGGAGAGACCGATCAGCTTGACATCAAGGTACTCAAAAATGCCCTCAGCGCCGCCTTCGCGACCCAAACCGCTATCCTTCACGCCACCGAACGGGGCGGCGGCAGACGTGGGGTTGATGTCGTTCACGCCCACCATTCCAAAATGCAACTTTTCGGTAACCCGAATGGCTGTCGAAAGGTCTTTCGTGTAGACGTAAGCCGCAAGGCCGTACTCGGTATCATTGGCCAACTCGATAACTTCTTCTTCGGTATCGAATGGGGTCACCGCCGCGATCGGACCGAAGGTCTCTTCTGACGAAATCAACATGTCGGGAGTGACGTCTGCAAGCACGGTTGGGCTATAGAAGTTTTCCCCTGCAAGGCCATCAACCGTCACCCGTTCGCCACCAGTGAGAACACGCGCGCCCTTCCCGCGGGCATCCTCGACCTGCTCCACCATCTTCGCGGTAGCGCGGTCATCAATGAGTGGTCCGATCGATACGCCTGTTTCTGTGCCACGGCCTACTTTGAGGGCCGAGACTCTTGATTGCAACGTTTCAAGGAACGTATCGTAAATCGAACGGTGCACATAGATACGGTTCGGGCTGATGCAAGCTTGCCCCATATTCAGGAATTTCACTAGCGCTGCGCCCTTCGCGGCGTGGACTGGATCGGCGTCAGGGAAGACGATGAACGGAGCGTGGCCACCGAGCTCGACAGAGACGCGCTTCATGGCTTCACTCGCTTGACCTGCGATCTTGCGGCCAACCGCGGTTGAACCCGTGAAGGTAATCTTGCGCACGTCGCGGGATTCGATAAATGCGTCGCCCACCTCGGCTGCGTGGCTCGTAGTAACTTGGTTAATTACGCCGTCAGGTACTCCCGCTTCGCGGAAAATCTCAAGGGTTGCTGCCGCGCACAGTGGCGTGAGGGCAGCTGGCTTCAGCACCGAGGTGCAGCCTGCAGCAAGCGCCGGACCAATCTTTCGGGTGATCATGGAAATGGGATAATTCCACGGCGTGATCGCTGCGATCACTCCGACTGGCTGGTGAATGGTCACAAAACGCTGGTCGGCACGCGCTGAAGGAATAGTGGAGCCGCCGATGCGGAGAGCCTCTCCGGCGAACCAACGCAAGAAATCTGCAGCATACCCCACCTCGTTACGCGAGGCCTTTAACGGCTTACCCTGCTCTTTCGTCATCAGCTGAGCAAGTTCTTCTTGTCGTTCGCGCATGAGATCATGCGCGCGTTGCAGAATCTCTGCGCGCTGATAGGCAGTCGTCTGTGACCATGCTGGGAAGGCCGCAGCGGCCGCCGCAATCGCAGCATCTGCGTCCGCGCGGCTACCGTCGGATGCATGACCGATGACTTCACCCGTGCTGGGGTCTGTGACCTGAAAACTCGCACCATCAATGGCTTCCCGCCATTGACCATTAATGAATATCGTTTGTGCTGATTGACTCATGCTTTTCCTCACTCCATTGTTTTCGTCGTGCCTACGGCGCTATCTTGCGCGAAATACTCGTAAAAATATGGCAGGGCCTAATAAAACTGAAGCCGTGCGTTACTGTGATCCTTACGGTACCATTTTCTACAATAACGTATTCATTGTCCATCTATATCAACAAAGACCCTAGGAGAGCGTCATGTCACAATCAGTATTTATTGCCCACGCGAGCCCAAGCAGTGCTGCAGAGGAGCAAGCGTTCAATGAGTGGTACACCTCCACGCACATTCCCGAGGTGCGTGCAGCAATTCCTGAGATCACCGCGGTCTCTCGTCACCGGGCATGGAATCCAGATCCCGACGCCTTCGTACGGTATGTAGCAATTTATACAGTAGAAGGCCTCTCAGCCGCCGAGGTTGCCGCCAAGCTGGGAGCCGCAGCCCCAAGCTTCAGCAGCGGACCCATGGCTGACAGCGGCGAACACGCTGCCACGCTCATTTTTGCTGATAGCACTCAGACAGAATAGCGTTACCCGTGACCGACACGAACTCTCATGTGAACAGCAACGACGCCGATCGTGCGCCCGCCCTATTCGTACACGGATTTGGTTCCACACACGAAGCTACATGGGGGGTTCCCGGTTGGCATGAACTGATGGAGACAATCGGCTACCGGGTCGTTCCTTTTGGTCTACCCGGGCACGGGGAACTGCCGGCACCGAGTGGCACTGATGACGACATGCTCGCCGAGTTGCTCGCTGTCATGCACGAATCGGGCATTACAACCGCAGTAGGTTTCTCTGCGGGAGCGCTCATGCTGCTGCGTGCCGCCGTGCGAAGTCCCGAATCATTTACTCGCCTCGTGCTCGTCGGAATCGGCGATCAAATGTGGGGCGATGCTTCTGGGTTTTCAAGCCTCGGTGACAAGCTGCTCTCACCCGAGCCAGATCCCTCTGTAGCATTAATACGTCAACTGGCTCTCCGTGCAGGTAACTCCTTGAAATCGGTTGCGGCGTACGCGAAAACCGCGGCACCTCCGCCAGCACTCTCGCGTTTGAAAGAGCTTGACGTCGAAACTCTCATTCTTCTCGGTGAGGAAGATACAGTGGGACCAGCTGATGACCTCATGGCAGCACTCCCTCACGCAACTCTCGTGACGCTCAGCCGTGTCGACCATTACCGCGCGCCAGGCTCAGCCGAGGCTATGAGCGCAGTACTCGACTTTTTGGCTCAGTAATGCCCCGGCAACACCCCAGAAGCACTCTCACGACTGGCGACTAGGGCCCGAACCACCCGGTTGTCTTCACCCAGCGCGTGCGCCGGAGGCGAGAGGGGAATCCGGGGTGGGGCCGAAACAGGAGTCATCGCATCGTCTCTGCGCTCTCCATGCCAACCTTCTCCTGGCCGTTTCCGCGTGTCGCCTGAAACGGCCAGAGAAGTTATGGCCGAAGCGTACTCCGCGGCAACACCGCTCATCGAAATATCGATAAACCTTCCACCCCCAGCGTCGATAGCTGCGGCAACTTCGTTTGCGACTTTGACACCCGTGAGGGGGTCTGCGACGGCATCCCCCATAAAGACAGGTGCGCCGCTGCGGTTTCGTCCGACGAGGCCCCCAGCCACTGCAGCATCGTCTCCGAACGCAACGCGGTGCTCTGCCCCATCTTTCGTTCCGTGCCCAGTAATGCGCACCCAAATTTTTCCGTCAGCGTGTTGGCGTTGATCATAGGCGAGCCCCCGCTGATGAAGCGCACGGGGCCGTGAGGCCTCGATAACAATATCTGCCACATCAATCAGCCGCGCCAAGAACGCTTCTCCTTCGGCACTATCTTCAATGACGCACATCAGCTTTCGGTGGCCGAGCCAGTCGAAGAAACGCTGATTGCCTTGCCGTGCGCCGTCCGGGCGGTTTGCAAATTCAACCTTTATCACCTGCGCCCCTCCTGCCGCCAGAAAAGCTGTGCTCAACGGGCCAGCCCAGAGTGCCGATAGATCTACCACGACCGCATCGCGAAGCTGCAGCTTTCGGGGTTTGGAAATTTGGACGGAAGTCCCTGCTGCTTGCCTTGCCTCGCCCAGCATCGCTGTCGGCATTCCCATCGTCGCCGCTCGTTCCACCAAAGCTCTGACCGAGCTGCTTGCAGATTGTTCCACTGCACGCCAGATATCCTGGTTTCCAATTTCAGTGCCGAGAAGAGCCGGAACGAGTTCCCGATCTGTCTCCCGGGCAAGGCTCAATGCCCCCCAGCCATCGGCCCCCTGGATCAACCTGGTGGCTCCCCCCGCCGAGGTTTGTCCTCCCCGGGTGAAATTATTCTCGCGTGCTCGGCCGCCAAGAACAACCGCGGGATCAGCGAGTGGATCTTCGTTGGATAATCCGAGCCATTGTGTCAGACGCTCGAGGTGCACTTCGAATGCGGCGTAAGCGAAGGCCGGGCTTGAGTCGGTAAACCCTCCTGGTTCTCCCGTGAGAGACATCAGCCCCGACTGAGCCCAACGAGTCAGGGCCGTCATGGTCGGTGAGTCAGGAGTCATAGCGGAGAAAGCTTCATAGGATTGAAAACACGTCCTTAACATCTTAACAACTTGCAAAAATAGTAGGCCTGGCACAGGCGACGGCCGCCATCGTTGTAAAGGGACAACGGGCACGACTTGATAGAATACGATTCTATGGTCACTCAGAAATCTAAAACGCCCCAGCGCCGGGAGCGCGGATCTATTACCCCCGATCGCATCATCGACGGGGCCTTCGCCGTCATCAAAGAATCTTCGGTCGAGAGTTTGAGTATGCCCGAGCTCGCACGCACGCTCGATGTTGGCGTCACCAGTATCTATTGGTATTTTCGCAAGAAGGATGATCTGCTCCGAGCAATGAGTGACCGTGCAGTCGGTTTACTGTACGCCCAGCTCCCGAACCCCGAAGACTTCAGCGACTGGCGAACGTTCATCGAAACGTATCAACGTACCATTCGCCGAATATTGCGCCAGGATGCAGCCCTCGCCGACCTAATCCTTATTCGACAGAATTCTTTTTCTTTAAAGGCTGGCATCCATGCATTTACACGGATCGATTTGATCCTCAAAACGCTCATGGCTGCAGGTTTTGCCCCGCTAGTTGCTTGGCAGCTGGTAAGCTCAGTCACAACATTCACGAACGGAATCGTACTCACAGAACGAACTGCGATGCTCAACGAAGCGGTCACCCTCGATGACCGGCAGACTCTCCTCATCACTGATGAGATGCCAGCACTCAAGGAACTTCTCCGTACTGAAGAAATCCAACTGGCTATGGTGTCAGACGACGATTTTGAGACGGGTCTCTCGGCGCTTCTCGATGGTTTCGAACGTCAACTCACGGCGAAATGATGCGTTTCGTTCTCAGTGAACCGGAACTATTTGAGAGCGTGGGATCGCTAACGCGGCTGCCCCACCCACCAGCGCAGCTACAGCAGCAACGATATTAAGAATCACGATGCCGTTCCACGTCGGGTACGACCCGCCATCGACTAAAACATATGTTATTGAGACAACAGCCGCAACCGCTGCACTCGATACGGAAGTACCCACCTGTCGCAGCACCGTGTTCAGCCCATTCGCTGACGCAGTCTGTTCAAGGGGCACTGCCGACATGATGAGGGTGGGCATAGCTGCATACGCAAATGCTGTGCCGATACTGACGAGAGCTGCAGCAAACGACACTTCGAGGGGCGTGTGATAAAAAATGTTCCGCGCAACGTATCCAAGGGCGATAATCACTGTTCCTGCGATTAGTACGGCCTTGCCTCCAACCCGGTTCAGCAGGTAACCATTCAGCGGCGACAATACCACCATTGCGAGGCCTGACGGCACCATCCACAGGCCCGCCTCGGTCACTGACAGTCCCAGCCCGTACCCGGTACCCAGCGGAGCCTGCAACTGTTGCATCGCTAAAAGCATGCTCACAAACAACGCAAACCCAACGAAGACGGCAGCGATATTTGTAAAAGCGACCGTCCGAGTCGCCATCGTACGAAGGTGCAGGATGGGGTCGCGGGTGCGCAATTGGAATGGAATCCATGCCGCGAGCACTACGATAGAAAAAATTGATAACCCGATCGTGGTGAACGAGGTCCATTCCCAAATCGATCCACGCGACACAACGAGAAGAACGCCCGCGATCACTACCGAGAGTGCCGTGGCGCCGATAAAGTCGAACCGTCCACCTGCCTTGATGTTTGGCCCACGCACCACAATAAGGACGGCGGCGATCAAGAGTAAGGGCACCAAAAACATGAACCCAAACACCCACCGCCAGCCCACGGCGTCGTAGATTAAACCAGATAAAGGCAGACCGAGTGCGCCACCAAACCCAAGGGTCGCACTCATCAAAGCAACTGCGGATCCGACGCGTTCAGGCGGTAACGTATCTCGAAGAATACTCATCCCGATCGGAATGAGCGCCATGCCAAAGCCCGCCAATGCTCGGCCAATAAACAGGGCGGCGTATCCGTTGGCCAGCGCGGAAATCAACGCGCCAGCTGCCATGATTGCTAGGCATACGAGCAGGATGGGGCGTTTTCCATACAGGTCAGCAAGCCGAGAAAGCGTCGGAACACTGATTGCTCCGATCAAGAGGGTGATGGTAACGAGCCAAGTCGCTGCGTCGGCAGAAACACCGAGTTCGATAGGAAAAATGGGAAGAAGGGGAATAACCAGAGTCTGATTGAGCGAGGCTGCCAGTCCACTCATACTGAGTGTTCCGCTCACAAGCCATACTGGATATTTCAGAGCGGTCCCGCGAGTCACTCTTGCACCTTCCGGTAACTGAGCCGAGCGATATTTGTCACTTTTCCATTGGGCAAGGCGATTTTTGCATCAGCAACGCAAAGGTTCCTTCCCGTATGGACCCGTCGAGCGGTGACTTTCACCTCTTCGCCGAGAGGCGCCGGACGAAGATAGTTCACGCGTAAGCTCTCGCACTCCCAGGCCGACGTCTCCTCATGCACTGCGCGAGACGCAACGTACTCGAGAATGGTCACCGCGATACCCCCATGGAGCATACCCGAGGGATTAGCCAAGTGAGGCGCCACTTTTTTGCGCAAGAAAGCTTCTCCTTCTTGCGCCTCAGGTACTCCCAGTAATGTTGCTAGCGAAAAGCCCGGCGCATCCATCTTGGGGAGACCCAGCGGTTCGTACTCTCGGCCATGGTCGATAAATCGCAAAGCGATGTGTACCGTGGAAAGCACACGATTTCCCTCGCCAAGTATCACCCCTGTGACGTTCCCGCCTACGCGTGTGACCTCCACGGTGTCTTGACGCATCGAAATAAGCTCACCGAATGACGGCATTGTCGTGGGAAAATTCATCGACAGCTCTGAGGTGACAATTCCGAATGTCGGCGAAGGACGGTTCTGCATCACGGGACCGGCGAAGACGGTATCAGCGAATACCCCGAGCGCTCCAGCACGAATCGAACCATCAAGGTCAACGGCCTCCGAACCGACTATTCCTCGTTGTTGCACAGGGCCGGGTAAATCTCTCTGAGTCATTCCGAAGAGTGCCCAGGGCGTGTACCCTTCAAGCTCGGATCTAGAGTCATGATTGGATGGACTACCCAGAGCATTTACAGAATGGGAACTCAATATTAAACCTCGCTTCGTTGCGCTCGTTATGACATGCCGCGATCGGCTCGACAGGTATGCATTCGTGACTGTTACACCCGAACGTAAGAACTCCGACGGTCAAGGTTTGTACCTGAACCGTCGGAGTTCTTACAGAAGTGTTTAAGAAACCACTCCGTTGTCCTTCGCGCTGATAATTTCCGGCCAGTCGTAGCCGAGTTCTAAGAGCACCTGCTCGGTATGCTCAGCGTACTCAGGTGCACTAGATGCTGCCGGCGTTTCCTTGTTGAAACGGATCGGGGGCGCTACCTGGCGGTACTGTATCCCGTTTTCAGACGTGTTTTGGATGAAATAGCCGTTTGCTTCGGTCTGTGGGTCATCAAGAACTTCTTTGGGGGACTTGATTGGGCTCCACGCGCCGGTCTCATCTTTAAGCGTCTCGACCCAGTAATCATATGGTTTTGCCGCAAAGTGGGCAGTAAGAATATCTGTAAGTTCTTGGCTATTTTTGAAGAGATTCTGTGCCGGAGTAAAACGTTCATCCTCTGCGAGCTCAGGCAGACCCACCCGCCGTATAAACTCTCCCCAGTTCTTGTCCGGCTGCAGAAACATCAGTTGAATCCAACGATCATCGGATGTCTTGTAGGGATGGCCTACAGCGTTAAACCCGACTCCGAGTGGAGGCTTCGGCACGAGATCAACGTCTTCGAAGAAATCTGCCGCTGTGATGTCGGGCGCGATCGTCCACATTGCCTGCGCCAGCAATGAGACCTCGACAGGAAGTGCCTCACCGGTGCGCTCACGGTGGTACAAGGCACCCAGAACACCCCCGGCAAGGGTGAGGCCCGCGGGAAGGTCTCCAAGTGCCGGGGTCTGGCGGAAGGGCATAATTGAATCAGGTGCACTGAGCGAGAACGAGTAGCCGCTCCGCGCAAAATAGGCCGTCGCGTCAAAGCCCGGCGCGCTTGCGTCCGGCCCTTCGGTACCTTGCCCTGTGCCCTGCGCAACAATCAGCCTCGGGTTTGCCGCACGCAGTTCATCTAGGTCGATCTTCGCTCTCTCAAGTACAGCCGGAAGCCAGTTGGTGAGAAATACATCTGCTTCGGAGACGAGCTTCTTGAAAATTGCGAGGCCCTCCTCGCTTTTCAGGTTGAGTCCGACGCTCCGCTTCCCGCGATTTCCCAGTTCCAGCATGAAGTCCTGGCCCGTGCGAGATTTCTCCCTAGTGAGGCCCCCCACCACCAAGGCGCGACCCGGGTCGCCGCCCCGAGTATCCTCGACCTTGACCACGTCTGCGCCCCAGTCTGCTAACGCAACACCTGCGCTTGGCACGAACGTCCATGAAGCAAGCTCCACAATCTTTACGCCTTCAAGAATATTTCCCATTAATCCACCTCACTGTGTCTGTGGCCCTCATTACCCACTTACCCGTAATAAAAGAGCGAAGAATAAGCCTTCCCTGCATGGTATACCATAAGGCTTACGAGAGTCGAGTCAGTACTAGACACGAATCGATAGTACACTCCTTTATGTCTCTTACAAGTATTACTAATCACAGTGAGGTGAGCTATGGAAAAACCAGCACCTGTTCCAAGTACGGCTAGTGCTTTCTATTGGGAACACGCTCGAAAAGGCGAACTTGTCATTCAGGGTTTTGAAGGAACCGATTTCGTTCAGTTTCCTCCAAATGATCGAGCGGAACGTTTCGATATCGACACTGACCCCATTCCGGTCCCCGTTGCCGGCACTGGGACGGTATATTCATTTTCAGTGCTTCATCAAGCATTCCATCCCGCATTCGTCGAGGACTTACCCTTAGTGCTCGCACTCGTGGAGCTTGATGATTATCCGGGTATCCGTATTCTGACCAACATCCTTGAGGCAAACCCTGAAGATATTACCATCGGCATGGCTGTCGAAGTAGTGTTCGAAGAACGAGGAGAGTACAGCCTCCCACAATTCCGTCCCAGCCAGCAGGAGGTTGCAGCATGAGTTTCGGTCGCAAAACAGCAGTTGTCGGAGTCGGTTACTCTCAGATCAGTCGCGAGCTTGGTCTGCAGGCTCGGGTACTCGCGGTGGATGCAGTCAAAGCCGCCGTAGCTGACTCCGGCATCGATATCCAAGATATCGACGGCATCTACGAGTACCCCGGCTCGACGGGTGAGGCCGCCGTCGATTTTCAACGCCTCCTCGGCATCGAGAGCCTTTCAGATTTCGGAGATTTCGCTGCAACCGGTGCCTCCGCCCTTTCGGCTGTGATCCAAGCAGAAATGGCGGTAGCAAGCGGTCATTGTGAAGTGGCCCTGGTCATTCGCGCTATCACCCGTGAATGGGGTCAAATGAGTGGGCAAACACAGTTCCCTCCTGCCGAGGGTGCCGCTCAATATCTCCTTCCATACGGAGCAGCCGGGGCTGTTCTCCCGGTCATGGGAATGCGAAAGCAACGTCGTAAATTCGAGTATGGCATTCGCGAAGAAGACTACGGCGCGATTGCTGTGAACGCTCGGAAATGGTCAGCTATGAACGAACGCGCAATGCTTCGCGATCCGATCACCATGGACGACTATCTATCGGCTCGATATGTGGCTGAACCGCTCCGACTTCTCGATTGCGATTATCCTGGCAGCGGCGCTGTTGCAGTGCTGATCACGACTGAGGAGCGCGCGAAGGATCTGAAGCAAAAACCTGTATTCATCGATGCTTCATCACACGGCACCGGCTCGCGACCCGATTGGACATTCCCTGACGATCTCTTGTTTGGTGGCACGCGTGACAGCGCACGAAAACTTTGGGAACGCTCAAGCGTTACGGTAGATGACGTCGACGTCGCCGAAATTTACGATGGATTCACTCACATAGCCATGTCCTGGGTTGAAGCTCTCGGTTTCTGCGGAATCGGTGAGTTTGGAGATTGGGTTGATGGGGGTAAAACCATTGGCCCCGGTGGCTCGTTGCCCATGAATACTAGTGGTGGGCAACTCGCTGAGGGCCGACTCCATGGGCTCGGTTTCCTTGCTGAAGCGACGCAGCAACTGCGTGGGCAACTCGGCGAGCGTCAAGTCGAAGGGGCACAGGTAGCTGTAGTTTCAAACGCCTTCGGCCCCCAGAGTGCTTCTCTGGTGCTCGTGACTGATTAGCGATTGGCCTGCTGAACACAACACGATCCCATTCAGCAAGAGACCCAAGCAGGGGGTGAGCGCGATCGCAAATCGCGCTCACCCCCTGCTTTTCCTTATCGGGCCCTATTCATGACAGGACCGAAAGCAAGCATTCGCCAGAATTTCACGCTAGCTCAATCCCCTGCCAAAAGTGTACGAACCTTACCCGTCCATCATGTTCGGTAGCCATAAAGCAATGTCCGGAAGGAATATCAGCACGAGACACGCGACTATGGCCATGGGAATGAACCAGCTCACGGAGGCGAAGACGTTGCCGAGCGTAATCTTCTGACCCATGTTTACCTCGGGGGACTACCAGTTTGTGCATGATGAACGATATCATCCCGACCGGTGGTGTAAGGATGGCCAGCTCGCCGAGAAAAACACAGAAAACCCCATACCGCATCAAAAGAAACTTCACTCCATGCTCCTACGCCTTGGAACATCCCGCCCAGGTCGGTGCCCTGATGCGATACGCCTATGTAGTTGAGAACGGTTGCCACAGGATATTTATCCGGTTCAGAGAGCGAGAGCACACCCCCGTACGTCGACGTTAGCTTTAGCGATGAGAGATCCATATCTCGAAGCGGCGTCATCTCCCTCTAAAAACGTCTGGTCCCTCGGAAGACGTGGGCTGTGTCAAGTTTTGTAGACGTGAGAACGCTTAATTATTGATTCAGTTACAGATGGTTACGCAGCTTGCTGATCATCAGCTACTGGTAGCACACGGTCGAAGAACGCGCCCATCACAGATGCAGGGGTGCGATACCCGAGCGTTGAATGACGGCGTTTACGGTTGTAGAACACTTCAATATATTCAGCAACCGCAAGCCTTGCCCTGGCACGTGTCGCATACGAGTGGTGGTGCCAGTGCTCGTTCTTTAACGACGCAAACCAGCTCTCGGCTACGGCGTTGTCCCAACACACCCCGGTTCTTCCTGTCGAGAGCCTAATATCCATCAGTCTCGCAGCGTCTGCGAACTCGGCAGAGGTGTAGGGTCTGCTGAAGCTTTGATTGACTCTTGTCCGCCAGTTCTGAGGGACTGGCTGGGAGGATATGGATCATGGCTAAATACTCGGAAGAGTTCAGAAAAGACGCCGTCGCGCTCGTCAGACAAGGCGCGACCCAGTCACAGATCTGCAAAGACCTCGGAATCTCGAAATCAGCGCTCTCAAAATGGGTGACCGATGCCGACCGAGCTGATCGTGGCCTGCCCCTCGCGGCCGAAGTGACGCGAGAGGAAGATGCTCAGATTCGTGAACTGATCAAACGTAACCGCCTCCTGGAACAAGAGAACGAGGTGTTGCGTCGGGCGGCCGCGTATCTGTCGCAGATTCATATCACGCCCCCAAAATAGTGTTCCCGCTCGTCCGAGAGATGGCTGCAGTAGGTGCCCCGATCAGGGTGCCTGTCGCGGTGGCGTGCAGGGTGCTGGGATTTACGAAACAGGCGTACTACCAGTGGGTGAAACGGCCCCATTCCAAGCGTGAACTCGAGGAGCAACATCTCATCGAGGTGTTACGCGAGATTCATGCGGAAGACCCCGAGTTCGGGTACCGTTTCCTCGCCGACGAGCTCCTCGATCTGGGCTACGAAGTGTCAGAACGGCGTGTGTGGCGGCTGTGCCATGTCGCCGGCATCCGTTCGGTAATCACGAAACGCAAGGCCCGTAACGCCCGTGCTGGCGCGCCGGTGGGTGACGATCTGGTCGAGCGTGAGTTCACCGCGGAGCAGCCGAACTTGTTGTGGCTTACGGATATTACGGAGCAGTGGACGAAAGAAGGCAGACTCTATCTCTGCGCGGTGAAAGACGTGTGGTCGAACCGGATCGTGGGCTACTCGATCGGTGACCGAATGCAAGCGGCCCTTGCTGTGACTGCGTTAGAGAACGCGGTCGAGCAGCGCGGGTATCCCCAAGGCACGATTGTGCATTCGGACAGGGGCGGTCAATTTCGTTCGCAGAGCTTCCAACACGCGCTCACCAGGCACCAGTTGCAGGGGTCGATGGGGCGTGTCGGGGCGGCGGGCGACAACGCGGCGATGGAAAGTTTCTTCTCGCTCCTGCAGAAAAATGTGCTCGACCGGAAGGTGTGGGAAACGAGACTGGAGCTTCGTCTCGCGATCGTGGCGTGGATTGAGGGGAAATATCATCGCAAGCGTCGCCAGCGTGGGTTAGGGAAGTTGACCCCGGTCGAGTTTGAAGTTGTTAATGTAAGCAGCGTCGCACTCGCGGCGTAAAGAAACCCGAGTCAAGTAAAGCTTCAGCAGACCCTCAACGTTTCGCTCGCTGGTAATCCTTACGTGGGTCGATGGTGTATTCCGCGATGACCTCGCCAGTCTGGGGGTATAGGCCAGAACGTGTGGATAGCGTTGGGCGTGTCACCCTCGGCCGGCCCATCCTTGACGGAGCCAGAGTCCTTCGTCGGCGCTGAGCGCGGTGTCGTAGAGCATGGGCCCGGGATCCGGTTCGCGTTGTTGTGGGCGGAGAGGTCTCGATGGTTGCCGCTGCTGATCAGTGGCCACTCTTCCCGGGTCTGGGTGTTCTGAGTGGAGGTAGAGCCACCACTCGATCGCACGCCGTTGATGCGTCTCGGGCATGCCGTGGTGATGGAGGAGTAAGAGCCGCATCTGCGCGTTGGTGCCGCCCTCGATCCCTTCGTCGATGACGGTACCTGCAGTGTGGCCAGTCGCGGGTCGAGGAACGTGAAGAGGTGCCCAGCTCGGATCACTCGGCGTAGTACTTGGTGCCCGGAGCGGAGCCGCTGATGTGTGTACCACCAGGTCTGTCCGGGCCTGGCCCACGACGGCACCTCGTCGGCGTGCTTCCGGTAGGTGCGTTCTTTCGTGAGGTGCAGAGACTCGGCCTCCCAGCCAAGGAGGAGCCGCATCCACTCCTCTGCATCATCGGGGGTCTTCACTCGGGTGAGTTTCAGCGCGAGCCCCCATAACGCCTTGCCTGCAATGGTTTTCGATCTGGTGGTGACATATTTGCGGACGTTGCGTTGCAGGTGAACAAGGCAGCGTTGCACCCGGGTATTGGGCCACTGCTCTTTGAGTGCTGCGTGCATGCCGGGGCCGCCGTCGCACACCACCACGGTCGGGGCGGGCAGTCGCTGAAAGAGTGCACCCCAAGCAGCCTGGGACTCGCGTGCGCACCACTGGTAGGCAATGACTTTGCCGCGCAATCTCGCAGTGAGGACACACCACCCAGAACGGAGGTTGAAGCCGTCGACCTGGACCACGTCATGAATCTCTCCAGTCGCGGGAATGCGGGGGCGCAGTTCCCAGCACCATGCGGTTCGGCGGCGAAATGATCGACCGGTCTGGTTGCCATCGATCTCGGATTGACGATGTTTTCCGAGGAGCCAGTCGAGGAATTGGTTGAGCTGGGCTTTGCGGGTCACGTCATCGCGCTTACGGCTGCTCGAAGCGCCGCACTGCGGGCATTTCCAGCGCTGGGTACCTGCGGCGGTTCGTCCGTTCTTGACGAGTTGGGTCTCGCATAGCAGGCAACGGGTCGTATTCGAAGGGTTCGGCACAGTTAAGCGTGCCGGAGCATGACGATCCCGGTTTTACTGCGTGATTCCGCGGCTAGATCGGGTTCCCATCCACACGTTCTGGCCTATAAGCCCAATCCAGAGCCACCTCGGCAGCCTGGGCGCCCTTGATCTCCTGGACCTTCTGCGATTGCATCTCGCGTGCCATCGGCCCGATAACTGCGGTAAGCCCGGCATACACTTGCTCAGGTTGCTGCCCCGACTCCAACAATCGTGTGGAGGCGTGTATTACCGAGTTGATAAGCTCACCGAGCCCCTCAGGGTTTTGTACGCCGAGTTCGGTAAGGGTCTCAATCAATGGCTCTTGTATTGCACGATGCATCTGTGTGGCTTGTTCGTTGAGAGCTTCGCCGGGTGAGAGGGCGGCGAGTGCGGAGCCGACGGCGTGCGCCCCTTCCTCGACGAGCTGCACGTTGGCCAGCGCATAGGCAATGATTCGTCCGCTGGGTTCGGGCTCGGCGGCCATCGCGTTCGTGACACGCTCGGTCCACTTCGGGAACACATCTTGTACGAGCGCGTTGAGGAGCGCCTCACGGGAACCGAAGTAGTGGTAGACACTAGATCTCGCGAGACCCGCTCGCTCAGCAACTTCCCGCATGCTTGTGACATCGCCAGTTTCTTCGAGAATCGCGTGCGCTGCATCAAGAATGAGGCGCTCTTGTTGAGCGCGGTGTTGCACGATCGTGGCTGCACTAATTTTGGGCACTGCGATCGCCTCCTCTTTCCACACATGGTGTCTGTCCTTGAACATACACCTCGGTTTCTGGAGATAGGGTTAGTGGGCGCTCGCAGCCACATTCGTTTCAAACGCGCTTAGGCGTCCGTCGACCATCTCTACCACGCGGTCACAGTGACCAATCACGTCATGATCATGCGTCACCATAATGGTCGCAACCCCTCGTTCGTGGCTCTGCTCAGCAAGGAGCGCCACAATCTGCTGACTACGTGAACGATCAAGTGCCGACGTCGGCTCGTCAACGAGCAGCAGGCCTGGGTTCGTGACAAATGCGCGTGCGATTCCCACACGCTGGCGTTCTCCGCCGGATAGCTGCCCGGGAAGGTTCTTCGCTTTGTGTGCCATGCCGACTGCGTCGAGGAGTGGTAGCGGGTCGAACGAGGTAGGGCCTCCAGAAAGTTTGTTTACTAGGCGCAGCTGATCCGCAGAATTCAGCGCCGGGATGAGGTTTCCTGATTGGAAGACGAAGCCGATATTACGGAGCCGGAACTTTGCGAGTTTCCCCTGAGAGCGACCGATCTTCGACAGGTCTTGCCCCAACACTTCGACAGTTCCCGAGTCTGCCTGCAGGAGTGCTCCGGCGACTGCGAGCAAAGAGGATTTCCCAGCGCCTGATGGGCCGACGACACCAACGAACTCGCCGCTGGCAACTTCGAAGTCGACGTGGTCGAGGGGGCGCACTTTGCTGTCACCGTCTCCCAGTTCGACCGTGACGCTGCGCAGTGAAAGTGCTGACTTGATTGCGTGTTCTGTCGCCATTATCGCTGACCTCCCAGGGCAGTATTTGGGTCGATGCGGATGATGCGAAGCACCGCGACAGCGGCACCTACAAGACCCAGAACAATAGTGATGATTGAAGAGGTGAGAATAGGCTCTGCTTCAAGCGCGAATGGCATCCCATCAGGCATAGCTGAACCGAGAGCCACACCGGCCGCCACGCCGAGCGCTGTAAAGCCGAGAAGTAGGATTGCCGCCTGCGTCAACGAGTCACGGAGCAGGTACCGGCCCGAGGCACCGACAGCGCGGAGCACTGCCAGCTCGTGCTGACGCTGAATGGTCCACACCGTGAAGAATGCGCCTACGACCAGTGCACAGATCCCGTAGAGAAACACCTGGATCATGCTGAGAGTGAGGGTCTCTGCCTCGTACCCCGGCGACGAGTTAAAGGACTCCTTCAGATCGACCGTTGTTGTGCCAGCCGCTAGATCACCAGCAAGCACGTCGATCTCCTCGCCGTCGTCGGCCTGCAGTGCCACCACGCTCGCGACATCGAAGTCGAGCGCGTCGACTTGCGCCTGAGAAGGGGTACCAGGCTGCGCCGCACCCGATGCAATCAATCTCCACGTATCGAGGTTGAGGTACGCCATGTCGACGTGCCCGAACGTCGCCTGGCCCTCGGTGAAGCCGATGACCTCGAGTTCGGTGTCGAGGCGATCGAGGGTGATGATTGTGCCGAGTTCGAGTCCGTCACCTTTCGCGGTCTCAGATACGACGATTCCAGCGAGGCCAGAGAGCTGCTCGCCCTCAGAGACCGCTGGGTTGAGGAAGGAGTCGGGTTCGATGCCGAAGAGCGACAGGTCAATCTGCGTGCCATTGTCGGTGGTGGCGTTTGTCATCCCAGCGCCGACGGGGTCAGCATGCTTGACACCTGGCTGTGACTTCCACGCGTCAACCTGTTCAACGTCTACCACCGAGCGAGAAAACGCATTGTCGGTCTTCGTGCCCTCGTCGAAAGCAAACGCCGTGACTGGCAGCGACTTCAGGCCTGAGACACCATCGTTGACCAGGCCCGAGGACAGACCAGACAGCAGCACCATCAGGATGGCGATGAGTGACACAACAGCACCCATCAGCCCAAACCGTCCTCGCGCAAACTTCAGTTCGCGGATTGCAAGAAACATGACTTCCTTCCGGATCGTTTCATCTTGCCGACACAGGGTCGAAAACATGTCAACACTATGTCGATAAACCTGAAAGGTCACCGAGAATCCCCGCCCCTTATGGGGCAGATGGCGGCAACGACAGATCGACCACCATAAGCTGATCGGTATGGATCTTCTTCACGCCACCCTGGTCTTTTTTCACATCCTCGGAGCAGCCGCGCTCGTCGGAGGGTGGCTCGCAACGTTCAAGAAACCATCCGTGGGTCTCTTTCAGTTCATCGGTGCATGGGTGCAGCTCATTACCGGCGTGTTGCTTGTGGGTCTGGCGTCGATGGGCGATACCGACGTCAATCACATCAAAATCACGGTGAAACTGGTGTTGCTTATCGTGATCCTCGTGGCGGCCTGGATTGGTCGGCGGAAGGTGAAGCGCGGTCAAACCGTTCCCACCGGGATCGCGCACGCGGTGGGCGGCCTGGCCCTGATCAACGTCGGGCTTGCTGTTTTCTGGTAGGAACCACTGGTAGCCACAGCTCCTACTTCCCCTCGCTGAACTTCAGCATGCGTGTGACTGTCCGAGATGGCTACACGACTCGTTCCCCGGCAGGCGGGGGCTCTTAGTGCAACATGCGCCAAGATAACTTTGTCGAAATGTGACTCTGCACTCCCGAGCGTGATACTTCGAGAACCGCCGATACGCGATCGCCTATTGCCCCACAGACAAATGCTTGAGCGGTGAAGTCTCAGCACTAAGTAGACAATGCGCCCGCGGCGACGAGCGATGCCCGCACCTGCTTTCGGTCGACTCCAAGCGTGAGTGCGATTGCGCGCATAGAGATGCCGCCTCCGTGAAGCTTCACGGCTTCAGCGATTTCGTCAATTGTGAGTCCGCGTTGGCGACGACCAACGTTGTTTCGGGTGAGGTGCTTCGAGACTGTCGCACGATGCACCCCATATTTCTGTGCAAGATATCCGACGCTAAGACCAGCGAGGTAGTCATCGACCAGGCGGTCTACTTCGGCAGAGGTGAGGAAGGTTTGAGGTTTCTCATTCCTCCTGACACAGGGCCCTCGCACGTCTTGAATTGGGTCGTTAACGACCCGCTGGGACACACGGTACATCCCTCGCTTCCAGCAGGAAATCAAGGATTTCAGCTTCGGGCTGGGGTTTGAGAACTGTCTACGCAGGGACCCGGAAATGGGAGAGGTTCAAACCTTGAACAAGAGTAAGTGCGCTTGATTCGGTTTGAACCTCTCCCTTATTGATCAGCTCTGCCGCCCCGCTCAAGGGTTATGTTGCAAGGCGTGGTTTGCCAGGCAATTCGGCCAGCCGTTATCGAATGCCAGTGACCGGTTGGATGCGTGAGCCGTTGCGAGCTGGTCCAGTTTCTGCCGCTGTGATCGCACATCGCCAAGCAGATCTCCCAAAACGCCATACAAGTGTTTCGAGTGCTAGAACCTGTTGCTCGCGCGCACCCGACTGTGTAGTGCTTCGTAAGCTTCATCGGCACCGGCACCGGCATCGTAGATGCGCAGGGACAGTGCTCTCATGACAGCCAAGGTAATGATCTGGATGTTTTGGAGGAGCACTTCTCGCACCGGGCGTCGAGGGCTGGGGCAATCCCGACCCATGAAGCTCTGGTGGTGGTGCGTTTCGATTGTGATGTCCCTGATATCACAACCCCACGCCCGCCCTTGCCTGTGTGGAGGCCACCCAAGCAGGGGCGGGGAAGGTGCGCGGTTCAACTGTGCCACCATGGGGCGCTTTCTTGTGAGGTTATGAGGCGATTGCTTTGTGTGATCCGCCTTTGCCGACTTCGATCTTGCGGGGCTTCGCGGATTCAGCGACCGGGATGACCAGCGTCAGTACGCCACCGTCAAGGTTCGCCTCGATACGTTCCGTATCGAGATTGTCTCCGAGCACGAGCTGCCGGGTAAAGAACCCTCGCGGCCGCTCTGAGGCGAGTCGTTCAATATCGGTATCCAATGCGGGTCGTTCTGCCTTGATCGTGACAACATTACGTTCCACATCAAGCTCGATGCTCTCTTCCTTGACACCAGGCAGGTCGAACTCGACGTAAAAGTTATCGTTCTTACGCCACGCATCCATCGGCATCACAGTGGGCTGTTCGGACGTCCCCTGCCCACCAAAGACTCGCTGAGTAAGACGATCAAACTCACGGAACGGATCAGTACGCAGATACATGGTGTTCTCCTTTCATCTGTTGTCTCGGCCACCCCACAATCTATGGCAACCGATTTAGATTTGTTATAGCATGTCATTTAACTCGATGCAAGTGGGTGGAGAACAGTGAGTGGTGAGAGCGACAAGCAGTACAGCCTGCCGGTGTACGGGATTTCTGTTGCGGCAGAACTTCTGGGTGTCGGTGTGCAGACGCTTCGCATGTACGAAAGCCGTGGGCTTGTTGCTCCTGCCCGCACAGCCGGCGGTACGCGCAGGTATAGCAAAAGAGACCTTGATCGTATTGACAGGGTGATCGTGCTGCTGCGGGACGGGGTAAACCTCGCAGGTATCGCCATGGTGCTTAACTTGCAGGACGAAAACGAACGTTTACGAAACGTAAGGAGGGACCACAAATGACAGAGAAACGCGAAGTGCCAGAAGCTGATCGGTTAGATCAACTCACCCCGATAGACCAAAGTGTCGCGGTCGAAGCGTTCGAGCACTGTGATACCGCTCCAGCCCTTGTGAACGAGGCTGATTGGATTGACCAACAGATACCTGTCCCTGTGGATGACCCTGAACAGGAGGCACAATGATGAACCTGAGAATCGAGGAACTTTCTCCCGCAACGATCCTCGCAGTTAACCAGATGCTCCTCAAGGAAGGGCAAGAAGAGTTCCTCGCCCCAGTCAGTTACGGGCTCGCGAGCGCCGTTGCCGACCCCAGAACCTTTTGGCAGCGTGTCGTACTCGAAGATGATCGAGTGGTCGCGTTCATTAGCGCGAACTTCGACCCGGAAGCAGTGCGCGAGGAGTTCCGTTCAGTGCTTTGGCGGATCAATGTTGAAGCCGATGACCAAGCCCGAGGAATTGGACGGTTCGCGATACAGCATCTACTTGACGAGGCTCATCGCCGAGGATTCGACTACGTGAATGTCATGTACGAAGCTGGGGAGGCCGGGCCGGAGCGATTCTTCCGTGCTGTCGGGTTTGAACCCATCGGTGAGACCGAGTACGGTGAGGTCATCGCCCAAATCCGACTCGAACAATAAAATGCTCAACACCTCAGCGGACCTCTCTCACTCCGGTGGTCCTTACGTGTTCAGGCGCGTGTGTGTTGGGACAGGAGAAGAGCACCGCCCGCGAGCGTGATGAGGAGTCCCAGTGGGGCGATGAAGCGCCAATTGGCCAGTGATTTCTCTTGCGGGGATTTTCTCTATCCGGGGCAGGTGTACCCGGTCCTTAGGTTCGCATAGGTGAATCAAAACTCATAGCTATTTCTCTCAATGGCACCTAGTTCGCAATCCTACGGCTCAGTACCGACATTCGAAGTTGCTTCGATACAACCCGCGAGATCATCGGCTCGTCAGTGAGCCTGCGGCCATCAGTGTCACACGCACTTGCTTGCGGCCGACACCGAGCGTGCGGGCGATCGCGCGCATCGAGATTCCGCCACCATACAGCTTCAATGCCTCTGCAGCCTCTTCGGTCGTGAGCCCGTGCTGGCGGCGCACGACGTTGTTGCGGGTAAGGTGCTTCGAAACTGTCGCGCGGTGCACACCATACTTTTGAGCTAGGTATCCGACGCTGAAACCAGTGAGGTAATCATCGACCAGGCGATCAACTTCAGCGGGAGTGAGAAAGGTTTGAGGTTTCCCAATCCTCCTGACGACAGGCCCTCGAACGTCGTGAATCGGTGCGCCATCGACCCGCTCCGATACCCGGTACACCCCACGTTTCCAGCGAGAAATCAACGACGTTAGTCTCGGAGTGGGGTTTGAGAACTCTCTACGCAGGGACCCTGAGAGAAAGTAGCCTCTGATCAGGTGTTTAGTTGCCTGAGTCAGGGGCTATTTCCCTGTCAGCCGGTCGGTGACAGAAGCGTCTCGGTTTCAACGTAGTACGCCTGTTCGACCTCGATCGGAGTACGCATATCGAGTTCCCCGTGGAGCCGCTCATGGTTCCACCACCACACGTATTCGAGGGTCGCAAGCTCGACCTGCTCGACCGTCCGCCAGGGCCTTGCTGACGGATCAGTTCGGTCTTGTAGACCTTCATGGCGCCCAGCATATCAACCAAGAAGCGACTCACAGCACCCAAGTAGCTGGTGAGCCACAGAGAGGAGCTCCGAACACGACTTGATCTAGGTCAAGGCTGAGGCTCTGTCAACACAATAGTCTGGGTCGTGAAGGCCAGGAACCTCCTGGTCGATCCCCGTTTCGGGGTGAAGCGAAAGGACTCATCATGGCGAACGCTACTGACACCACCCACACTCTGCTGCGCGCCGAGGGTTTCTCGTGCCCGTCGTGCGTGACCAAGATCGAGAAGCAGGTCGGCAAGCTCGATGGCGTCGAGAACGTGACGGTGCACTTCGCCTCGGGTCGCGTTGAGATCGACCACGATGAGACAAGAAGTTCCGTCGACGATCTCATTGCTGCTGTCGATAAGGCCGGCTATAAGTCGAAGGCCTCCGCGTTCTAGCCAAACGGCTCCTCACGCACTAAGTTCACCAATTCGAAAGGCGGCACATTCGTGAACGCGTTCCGTAAGTGGCGGTATGGCAACTGGTTCATTCCCGTTGTCTCGGGCCTCCTCATTCTCGTGTCGTTCGGCGTCGAAAAGCTCTTCGGCGGCAGCTGGAACGTCACGGTCGGTCCGCATTGGTGGATCGACGCTGGCGAACACGCCCACGGTTCTGGTCATGTGTTTACCCTTGCGAACGCGTTCATGCTCGCCGCAGCAATTGTCGCGGGGTACGGAATCGTCGTGAAGGCCGTCCGGGCACTGCTCGTAAAGTTCATCAGTATCGACCTGCTCGTATCGATTGCAGCGATCGGCGCGACACTCATCGGCAACTTCTGGGAAGCTGCCGCCGTGACGTTCCTCTTCGCGATCGGTCACGCACTCGAAGCCGGCACGATGAACAAGACCCGTGCAGCGCTCGCTGAGTTGGTCGCAGTGGCCCCCGACGTTGCAGTCGTGATGCGCGACGGTGAGCAGGTCGAGATCGCCGCACATCAGGTGCACATGGGCGAGATCGTGCTCGTAAAAAACGGAGCGAAAGTTCCCGTCGACGGGCAGGTCGTGTCAGGCACCGGAGCGATCGACGAGGCATCGATCACGGGTGAGTCGATCCCGGTCGAAAAGACGAAGTCAGATCACGTGTTTGCAGGCACGATCTCGCGGGGCGGATTCCTACAGGTCATGGCGACCGGCATCGGAGCCGACACGACGCTCGCGCGCATCATTCACCGTGTCGAAGAAGCGCAGGATGCGAAAGCGAAAACGCAGGCATTCATCGACCGATTCTCGGAGTGGTACACGCCCGCGGTGATGGTACTCGCGCTTGCGGCGGGCCTCATCTCTGGTGACGTAGTGCTCGGCCTCACGTTGCTCGTGATCGGTTGCCCGGGCGCGCTCGTCATCTCGATTCCCGTGGCGATCGTAGCGGGAATCGGCCGCTCGGCCCGCAACGGGATTCTCATCAAGGGCGGCGAGTACCTCGAAACCTCGGCCAAGATCTCGGCCGTCGCAGTCGATAAGACGGGGACTCTCACCGAGGGCCGCCCGGTACTCACCGACATCGTTGTGCTCAATCCTGAAGCGGATCGGCGCGAGGTGCTTCGCTGGGCAGCCGCCGCAGAAGCAGGGTCCGAGCACCCACTTGCCCGCCCGATCCTCGACACCGCACGAGAAGAAGGAGTGGCCCCCGAGGATCTTCCGGGATCGGTCACACCGGTCGTGGGCAAGGGGATCGTGGCCGACGCTCACGGCAAGCGGGTACTCATCGGTAACGTGCCGCTGCTCGAACAGTACGGGATCGTGAACGACGCGGGGGCGGCTGTGGCTGCGAACAAACTGGCGGCGGCAGGCAAGACCCCCATGATTGTCGCGGTCGATGAGAGCGTGCTTGGCGTAATCGGTGTCGCAGATACGATCCGCGAGGATGCCCCCGAGATGATCAGGCGCTTGCACGCTGGCGGGGTGCGGAAGGTGGTGATGCTCACCGGAGATACGCGCCTTGTCGCCGAAGCCATCGGTGAGGCGGTCGGTATCGATGAGATCCATGCTTCGTTGCTACCCGAGGACAAGCTCGACGCTGTCGCGCGTTTGCAGCGCGAGGGGCACACGGTCGCGATGGTGGGCGACGGCGTGAACGACGCCCCGGCCCTCGCGACCGCCGACATTGGTGTTGCCATGGGTGCAGCGGGCTCAGCGGTGGCCGTGGAGACGGCAGACATTGCCCTGATGGGCGACAACCTCTTGAAACTGCCCGAAGCAATTGGCCTCGCCAAACGCACCGTGAACGTCATGCGCCAGAACATCTGGATCGCGCTCATCACCGTTGTCGTGCTGCTCGTCGGGGTCTTCGCAGGGGGTGTCACGATGGCTATCGGCATGCTCGTGCACGAGGGATCGGTGCTCATCGTAATCCTCAACGCGATGCGCCTGCTGCGCAACACCCAAGGAGCCACTGCGTTGTCGAGGAGTGAACGCGCCCGAGCCGCACATGAAACAGGCCGCCCGGTCGAACCAGCCACGGCCCAGAGTTCATCCGAACTTCCATCTTGAGCAAGGACCACACACATGAGTGAGAACCAGTTCAGCGTCGGCGAGAAGGCGACGCACTTCATCATCGACGAGGTCGCGAAAGCAAACATGAATTTTCGTCAGGTGCTCTGGACGGGAAAGCATTCCCAACTCGTTGCGATGACGATTCCGGTGGGCGGGGAGGTCGGCGACGAGGTGCATGACACCACCGACCAGTTGCTGAGTTTTGTGTCGGGCAGCGGAGAGGCCGACCTTGACGGCGAGACGCACACCGTTGATGCTGGCGACCTGTGCGCTGTCCCGGCCGGTACTCGCCACAACTTCCGCAACACTGGCGATGAGCCTTTGGTGCTCTACACCGTCTATTCACCTCCGGAGCACGCAATTGACGCGGAGTATGCCACGAAGGAACTCGCTGATGCGGCAGAGGCTTCGGGTGAAGACGCTCCACCACAGGCAACCACGTAAGTGTCACTCACCTGGAGAATGAGGAGAAGTCAATAATGTCGAAAGCGCTGGTCTTCGCCGCCTATGGCGGCCCCGAGACGCAGGAACTCGTTGAACGCCCCGCTCCGGCGCCTGGGCCTGGAGAGCTCGCGATCGAAGTGAAAGCGGCCGGGGTGAACCCTGCTGACTGGAAGATCCGTGCGGGGCAGACGGACTCCCACTGGCCGCTTCCCGCACCGATGGGCCGAGAGGCCTCCGGTGTCGTCACCGCCGTAGGCGCAGAGGTCGAGAACTTCGCTGTCGGTGACATGGTGCTCGGCCTCGCGGCCAAAGGACAGGGAACGTTCGCGAAGCACACGGTGTTGGATGCGGCACAAACTGTCCAGAAGCCCGAAGAGCTTTCCTTTGCTGACGCTGCAGCACTGCCTGTCGCAGGGGCGACTGCGTATGACGTGACGCATCAGATCGAGCTGGAACCTGGTCAGACGATGCTGATTCTTGGCGCCGGAGGTGGGGTCGGGCTGATGGCGGCGCAGATCGGCAATGTGCACAAGTTCACGGTCATCGGTGTGGCCAGTGCAGCGAAGCAGGAACTGGTGGAGTCGACCGGTGCGACGTTCGTTGCCTCCGGGGAGGGTGCGGCTGACCGGGTGCGTGCCATCGCGCCGGAGGGTGTTGATGTGCTCATCGACCTGGTCGGTGGGCAGGCGCTTCGTGATCTCGCGGTCGTCGCCAAAAACCCGAGCGTCATCATCAGTACCGCAGACCCGACCACCGTGCAGCAACTCGGTGGCGTAGCGGTGGTGCGCACGCGTGAAGGGCTCGAGAAGGTCACCGGCGTCGCCCAGTACGGTCTCGTCGACCCGCAGGTGACGGACCGGTACAGTCTCGATCGGGCTGCGGAGGCCGTCGCCATGGTGGAGGCTGGGCACACTGCCGGCAAAGTGATCATCGAACCATGACCCAGCGGCCTGAGGCACCGACGGACGCCGTATTCACAGCAGCACGGACGTCTGATCCTGTGGCCTCAATAAACCGGGTGGCCGATGCATACGGGTCGCCTGAGGTTGATATCGAGGGCATTCTCGGCGCCGAGATCTCACCGGATGACCCTGACCGTGCGGTCATCGAGCCGTGGGCCGCGGCAGTCGATGGCCCCATTCTTGATGTCGGCGCGGGTACCGGGCGTTGGACCGGTCACCTCGCACGCCTCGGACACACGGTGGAAGGGCTCGAGCCATCGGATCGCCTCATCACGATTGCCCGAGCCAGACATCCCGCGGTTGTGTTCCATCACGATTCCATCGAAGATCTCGCCCGTTGCGAGACCCGCTGGGGCGGGATCCTCGCCTGGTATTCGACCATTCACATGAGCTCAGAAGAGCTCCTACACGCGCTCGCAACACTGCGCACTCGGCTGGGTGACGGCGGATCGCTGCTGATGTCCTTTTTCGCGGGGCCGCGGCTAGAGGCATTCGACCATCCGATCGCCGCCGCATACCGGTGGCCGATGAACAAAATGGTCGAAGCCCTCACCCACGCCGGGTTCGAGGTGATCGGGCAGCGCTCGAACCCGCGGACGCCACACGCGTACATCACTGCACGCGCCACCCCTGGCTTCAGCTGAAGCGCGTGTGTTGTGCCACGAGTCGCCATACTAGAAGGGAAGGGAAGGGAAGGATGCCGTTGGCTGTTTCAACCGATGTGGATGCTGATCCAGCAAATGATCTCTGCGTGGCCCGTGTACCACTGTTTCAAGGGCTCACACATGCGCAGCAAGTGGAAGTTGCGGGATTTGCACGTACCGTCCGATTAGACGCTGTCGAGCAGGCGTATACAGCAGGCTCGGATATGTCGCAGTTGATGGTGGTGCACACCGGTCAGGTGAAGATCGCTCGTACAAGTGCGGCTGGGCACGAGCAGGTGATCCGGGTCCTCGGTCCGGGCGACTTCATCGGAGAATCCGCGTTTCTCACCGGCACGAGACCCGATCACGCAGCAGAAGCGCTCGTGCATACCGAACTGTGCGTGTTCCGTCATGCCGATCTCGGGCGTCTCGTCGAGAAGCATCCGAGCATCGGGCTGCGCATGCTGCAAGGAGTGAGTCAGCGCTTGGATGATACTGAGGCGCGGCTGGCTTCTGTCATCTTGGGAAACGTGAGCTCTCGTCTCGCCGATTACCTGCTCTCGCTCCCTGCGACGCCAGGGCCGCGAGGAGCTATCTACGTGACGCTGCCGCTCGCAAAGAAGGACATTGCTTCGCTCCTGTCCACGACACCAGAGTCCCTCAGTCGGCAACTTCGCAAACTCACCGACACCGGGGTGATCTCACAACAGGAACAGGGGCGGATCACGATCACTGATGTGACCGCGCTCACCGCGCTCTCAACCCTCTCGAAGAGAGACTGAGAACAGCACCGTGCCAGCCCAGACCATCGCCCCACGTACCTCGGAAGCGTCACACGCAATGTCATCGACGGGGGAATTTCTTCGCACCCGCAAGCTCATGATGTTCGTGCTCGTCGGTTTGGCGACCGGGGTTATGCTCTGGTTGACCGGCGCAGAGATGGCTCTCGGGGTCACCGCATACTTGGTGCTCGGTATCGTGATCGTGATCACCGCGATCGACATGTTCAAAGATCTGATGCGCGGGCATTGGGGGCTCGACATTCTTGCGGTCATCGCCATGATCGCGACACTCGCCGTACAGGAATATGTCGCGGGGCTCATCATCGCGTTGATGCTCACCGGAGGGGAAGCACTCGAAGACCTCGCCGCTCGCCGCGCGAGCCGAGAACTCGACCAACTGTTGAACCGAGCCCCAGCATTCGCGGGTCGAATTCACCCGGTAACAGGTGAGGTCGAACGCATCGCGATCGAAGAGGTGAAAGTCGGCGACGAACTGCTGGTGCGCTCCTCAGAGATCCTCCCCGTCGACGGGGTGCTCCTATCGGATCACGCGACGATTGATGAATCATCCGTGACCGGTGAACCGATCCCGGTGAACTACCACGCGGGCGACCCACTGCTTTCTGGAACGGTCAACAGCACGACGAGCTTCACGATGCGCGCGCAGAAGGTGGCAGCCGATTCGAACTACGCCTCGATCGTACGGTTGGTCGAGGAGGCCGTGGACTCCCGGGCACCGATGGTGCGACTCGCCGACCGTTATGCGGTGCCGTTCACCATTGTGTCATTGCTGATTGCGGGCTTCGCGTGGTTTCTCAGCGGGGATCCGGTGCGGTTTGCCGAGGTGCTCGTCGTGGCGACGCCGTGCCCGCTGCTCATCGCCACCCCGGTTGCGTTTATGGGCGGGATGAGTTCCGCGGCAAAGCTCAACGTCATCATCAAAGACGGTGGCGTGTTAGAGGTGCTCGCCCGGGTCCGTGCAGTCGCATTCGACAAGACCGGCACCTTGACCGAAGGTAAAGCCGACGTCGTCGAGATTCACCCTGCTGCTCGCACCGTAGACGAGACGCTGCAGCTCGCGGCCGCCGCCGAGCAGTACTCCGTGCACGTGTTCGCCGATCCGATCGTGGCATCGGCACGCACACAGCAACTTGAGCTTCCCGAAGTGGTGACGGCCGACGAGGTGGCAACAAACGGTGTCCTCGCCTCCCTGGCAGACGGCACTTCGGTGCGAGTGGGCAAGCCCTCATTTATCGAAGAGGTGACCGGGCCGATCGATCGACCCGTACTCTCAGCTGGGGAGACGGCCGTCTACGTATCGGTCGGTGACGAGCTCGCCGGAGTGATCATCTTGTCCGACCCGATTCGTGAGCAGTCTGCAGACACGGTGTCCCGTCTTCGCCGAGCAGGCGTAGCCGAGATCGCGATGGTGACCGGTGATATCACGTCGACCGCGGAGTCTGTCGCACACGCGGTCGACATTCAGACGGTGCACGCTGAGACCACTCCCCAGACCAAGGTGCGGATTGTGCAGGCGATGCGGCCGAGACCCGTACTCATGGTCGGCGATGGGATCAATGATGCCCCGGTGCTGGCGGCCGCCGATGTCGGTGTTGCGATGGCGGGCAGGGGTGCAACGGTCGCGAGCGAGTCAGCAGCGGCGGTGATCACCTCGAACGACATCGCGCGAGTGGCAGATGTGGCCTATGTCTCGCGGCGCACGGTGCAGATCGCCCTGCAGTCGATCTGGATGGGCATCATCATCTCAGTCGGTTTGATGCTCGTCGCCGCATTCGGCTATTTGCCGGCGGTGGTGGGAGCGCTGCTGCAAGAGATTGTTGACCTTGTGGCCATTCTGTCGGCGCTCCGAGCGCTCCGAGCGCACCGGGGTGCGCGGCGCGAGAGCCTTGCTCGGCGGGAAGTGCCGGTAGGCTAACCCGCGAGGCCGACTCACACAGTCACGATCGGATCAGCCGGTTGACCGCGGCAGTGGACTCCTGAATCTTCTCGTGGGCGGCCTCGTCGCTAAGCTTGGCGGCATCGAGCACACAGTGCTTCAGGTGATCATCGAGCCCCGTCACCACCCCCTGCCGCGAGCGGGTGAGCGCACTGACCTGGGTCAGAATGTGGATACAGTACTGCTCTTCGTCGATTATGTTCGCGATGCCCCGGGCCGAACCTTCGATTCGTTTCATGCGCTGCAGGTAGCGCTTCTTATCGCCGATATACCCGTGGTGCGACGCGTGCGATTCAGTGGTTGATGACATGTGCTGATCCTGGGCTGCGTGAGGTCAGTTCGTGCGTTCGAGCACGGCGCGAGTGCTGGCTTCTGGGCTGAGATCGATGCGGCGCAAGAGCTGGGCATTCAGCGCCACGACGATCGTCGACAGCGACATCAGAATCGCTCCGACCGACATCGGCAGCACGAACCCGACGCGGGCGAGCACACCGGCGGCAAGCGGCACCGAAATCAGGTTGTACCCCGCCGCCCACCACAGGTTCTGTTTCATCTTGCGGTAGGCAGCACGTGAGAGTTCGATCACTGAGAGCACCGAACGCGGGTCAGAGCTGGCGAGGATCACCCCTGCCGACGCGATCGCCACATCGGTGCCCGCCCCGATAGCGATACCAACATCGGCTTGCGCGAGGGCGGGGGCATCGTTGACACCGTCGCCGACCATCGCGACAGCCGTGCCTTCGTGCTGCAACTCGGCCACCTTCGCGGCCTTATCTTCGGGGCGCACGCCCGCGAACACACGGTCGATACCGAGTTCGCGAGCAACCTCCCCCGCGACGGCTGCAGCGTCACCGGTGATCATCACGACCTCAACACCGAGCCGATGCAGTGCGGCGAGGGCATCGCGCGACTCCGGGCGAATCTCATCGGCGAGCTTCAGCCCGCCGATCATGATTCCGTCACGAACGACATGCAGAATGATGGCACCTTCGGCCCGCCAGGCATCGGCTGCACCGATCTCGGGCTGCCCGGTTTCTTCCAGAAGCCGGGGCCCACCGACCCGAATCTCGTGGCCGGCCACGGTGGCGGTGACGCCAACCGCCGGTGAAGAAGAGAACCCGGTGGCGGGTGCAAGGCTGAGGCCTCGGTCGCTCGCCGCGGCGACGATCGCTTTGGCGAGGGGGTGCTCGCTGTCGGCCTCGGCCGCGGCGGCCAGGGCCAGCAGGGCGTGCTCGTCAACATCGCCGACTGGCGCGACACCGGTGACAACCGGTTCGCCCTTGGTGAGTGTGCCCGTCTTGTCGAAGAGCACCGCGTCGACTTGGCGCATCGTCTCGAGCGCGAGACGATCTTTCACGAGCACCCCGCCGCGAGCCGCGCGCTCGGTGGCGATGGAAACCACGAGCGGAATCGCCAAGCCGAGCGCGTGCGGGCAGGCGATCACTAGCACGGTAATGGTGCGCATCACGGCCACATCTGGGTCGCCCACGAGCATCCAAACGATCGCGGTGATGACCGCTGCGGCGAGGGCGAACCAGAACAGCCACCCTGCAGCCCGGTCGGCGATGCGCTGCGCACGAGACGACGAGTTCTGTGCGTCGGCGACGAGTCGGTTGATGCCGGCAAGTGTCGTGTCGTCTCCGATGGCGGTGACTCTGACCCGCAGCCCCGAATCGGTCGCGACCGTGCCGGCGGTCACCGCATCGCCCTCGCTGCGGGTCGCGGGGTGCGATTCGCCGGTGATCATCGATTCATCCATGGCCGCACGTCCGTCAACTATCATGCCGTCGGCCGGCACGCTGCCGCCCGGGCGCACGATCACGAGATCATCAACGCGCAACTCCGCCGGGCTCACCGTGACGGCCGTTTCACCCTCGACCCGCTCGGCTTCGTCGGGCAAAAGCGCCGCGAGGGAGTCGAGCGCAGAAGTGGTCTGGGCGAGCGAACGCATCTCGATCCAGTGCCCGAGCAGCATAATGACCACCAGCAGCGCGAGTTCCCACCAGAATTCGAGCTCGTGATGCAACAGCCCGAGTGTTGCGCCCCACGATGCGAGGAAGGCCACGGTGATGCCCAGGGCGATCAGCAACATCATGCCCGGTTTGCGGGCCTTGATTTCGCTCACCGCGCCCGTCAAGAATGGGGCGCCGCCCCAGACATACATCACGGTGCCGATAACAGGTGCGATCCAGGTGGCCCAACCTGGTACTGAATAGCCGAGGATCATGGCAAACATTGGCGAGAACGCGACGACTGGCACCGCGAGCACGAGATTCACCCAGAACAGGCGCCGAAACTGTGCCACATGATCGCCGTGACCGCAGTGGCCCATATGGCCAACGTGACCATCGTGATCCTCGTGCCCAGTGCGCTCGTGGTGCTCGTGGTGCTCGTGGCCACTGTGAGGCCCGTGGTCGTGCCCGTAGCCCGCGTGTGGCTTCGTCATGGGTGTCTTCTCTCGGCTGGGCGACCCGGCCCGGTGTGCTAGGCAGCCTGCTTGGTGATGGACGTGAAGCCGCGCAGACACAGGCTGTTGCCAACGACGAAGACGCTCGAGAACGCCATCGCCGGCGAGCATTGGGTTAAGCATACCGAACGCTGCGACCGGAATCGCTGCCACGTTATAGGCGAACGCCCAAGACAGGTTCGTCTTGATGGTGCCGAGCGTCTTGCGTCAGAGTCGGATCACATCGACAGCGCTCCGCAGATCGCCGCGCTACTGCCTTTACTCACCGACCTTCAAGCAGTTCGTCTTCCGACCCAGACATGTAGAGCGAATGGCAGAAGCCGTTGAGAAGTACCAAGCGCTACTTTGCCGTGCGCCGGTCGCAAAAGGTTCGGTCAAGGTCTGACGGGTTGCAGAGGAGATCGAGTGCCGTCGCACTGGCGGCGTGACTAGAACTGTCACCTATCCGTGCAGCAGTCCCGTCTGTGCGTTCGGCTCACTTAGCTGGACAGGCAGCACTTGAACTTGCTGGTCTTGATTCTGCCGAGTTGCCGACTCTTGCAACGGCAAGTGATGTAGATCCGGCAGCAGTAGTTCTGGTTACACCGTCCGAATGTCGAGCGTAGGGTGGCAGTTGGAAGTTGATTGGCCAGGCGTGATAGAGGCGGGACTTCTCAGGGAGAGTCACGTCGACAACATCAATCGTCTTGCGGACGTTGCCAAAGTCGGCAATTGGGAGGCGGTATTTCGTCTTCTTGATCGAGAGCGATTTCTGAGCGTAAATCAATGGAGAATCGCTGGTGACTCTTGGTTCACACCATTTCACCAGGCAGCTTGGCTCGGCGCCTCATCGGAGGTCGTGGATGAACTCATCCGCCGCGGAGCATGGCGTTCGTTACGGAACGCTGAAGGCGATCGTCGAATCGATATTGCTTTGAAACGCAATCATCAACATCTTGCGTGAGATAGCGCGCATTGAGATGCCACCGCCGTGCAGCTTCACTATCTCTGCGGCTTCCTCGATTGTGGGGCCGTGCTGGCGGCGCACGACGTTGCTCCGGGTGAGATGTTTCGAGACGGTTGCACGGTGCACACCATACTTCTGAGCGAGGTATCCGACGCTGAAACCAGTGAGGTAATCGTCGATAAGTCGATCTACTTCTGCGGGGGTGAGAAAGGTTTGAGGTTTCCCAATCCTCCTGACACAGGGCCCTCGAACGTCCTGAATCGGGGTGTTACCGGCCCGCTGCGATACCCGGTATACCCCTCGTTTCCAGCGAGAAATCAACAATTTCAGCTTCGGAGTAGGGTTTGAGAACTTTCTACGCAGGGACCCCAAATCCGATCGGCCTTGACGCAAAAGTCAGGGCCGATCATTGTTTCGACACTCAGGGTGCGCGGTTACACTCGGGAGATCGTGTCTGTCTATCGTTCGAACTATCTACCCTGGTCGCGCATTCGCCCACTGGGGTCAGTTTCGGCGACGCTCGTGCTCGTAGGCACCACGGTTCTCGCACCGTTTTCGCTGCCAAACGCGTACGCGAGCAGCGCGCCCAGATTTGTCACACCGGCTGCCCACCAGGCACTCACCTCGACCGCGGCAACCGATACGATCCTCGACCTCGATATCACACTCACCGAAGAAGACGGCGGCCGGAGCACCCACAAAGACCATGCACCAGCACCCGCCGCCCTCTATACGCTCGAACAGTTCATGTTCACTGGTTCGGTGAACTGGGGCGGGTACCGGTTCACGTACTACAGCCAGCAGGTGCTTCCGGGCGGTGGTCTTGCAATTCCGGGGCGCCACGTCAACGCGGGTGGCTACGTCAGCGACGGAGACGGCTACATCGTGCTCGCCGGATCCGCACCGAAGGGCACCGTGTACGAGACACCGTTCGGGTATCCGGGCAAGATCTACGACCGCGGCACGGTCGGCAACCACCTCGACGTGTATATTCTCTGAGCGCGGCGTTAGGGTCGCACTATGACGACTCTCGAACTCTTCGACGCAACCGGAATCGAGCGGGTACTGTGCGTAGTCGCGCACCCCGACGACATGGAGTACGGAGGTTCGGCGGTCGCGGCCGAATGGTCGGCACGCGGTATCGAGGTTTCGTATTTGCTGCTCACGGCCGGCGAAGCCGGGATCCGCACTATGACCCCGTCTGAGACCGCGCCGTGCCGCGCCGACGAACAACGCAAGGCGTGCGAGATCGTGGGAGTTGAGAGCCTCACCATTCTCGATCTCCCTGATGGACTCGTGGAACCCTCGGTTGGGACTCGGCGGCGAATCGCGCGTGAGATCCGATCCACTCGCCCTGACGCAGTGGTGACGATGAGCTGGGGCCTTGAGGCGCCGTGGGGGCTTAATCATGTGGATCATCGCTCGACCGGCATCGCGGTCATCGATGCGATTCGTGACGCAGACAACCCGTGGTTGTTCCGAGAGCAGCTCACCGATGAAGGACTCGAGGCATGGAAAGCCGAGTGGCTGCTCGTCATGATGCATCAGCCCACTCACGCGATCGAGGTCTCGGAGGATGCGGCAGAGCGGGCCGTGCGGTCGCTCGAGGCCCACGAGGTGTACCTGGCAGCGATACCCAACTACCCGGTCCCCCGCGAGCTCGTCACTGGCGTGCTGTCAGACGGCGGCGAGCGCGCGGGCGTACCGTTCGCTCTGCCAATTCGCCCATATCGCATGTGAGTGCTTCCGGCGTACGATGAGGTATGTCTGACATTCCGGACCGCCCCGAGTCTCCTGCGATGCGCGCCGACCGCAATTGGACTGAACTCACGCAAGAGCTGCGCGTGTCACAGACGGGCGTGCAGATCCTCACTGCGTTCCTGCTTATTTTGCCGTTTCAGCAGCGGTTCGCTGAGCTCATCAAGGGCACGCAGCTCACGCTGTATCTCGTGCTGGTTTCGCTCGCGATTACCACCACAATTCTCATGGTTGCGCCAGTGAGCCTCCACCGATTCTTGTTTCAACGGGGGCGCAAAGCCCGAACGGTACATATCTCGAACCGCCTAACGACACTCGCACTCGTTTTCTTGGGCCTCACCATCGCTGGCACGGTGGCATTCGTGTTCAGCGTGGTGCTGGGCCAGTTTTGGGGGTGGATCGCGGCGGCTGCCGCCGCCGTGCTCCTTGCCGCACTGTGGTTGGTGTTGCCGTGGCTTGCCCGCACGACTCGCGACCCTCACGAGGAGGGATAACAGGATTGTTAGGTGCAATCTCTGGCTGAACGGTTAGGGTGAAAGCATGCTCGAAGTGTCGCCCGAAGAGTTTGAGTCGATGGTTTCCGATGGCCTCGACTCGCTCTCTGATGAAATGCTCGAACACCTCGATAATGTCATTTTCCTCATCGAGGATCGTCCGGAGGATGGCAGTGACATTCTTGGGGTGTACGAGGGGTTTTCGCTTGCCGAGCGCGATACGTATGGTTATGGGGAGGAACCGGATCGCATCACGCTCTTCCGAGAGAATCTGCTTGAGCACTGTGAAGATGTTGACGAGCTTTCTCGCGAGATTCGCATTACGCTCGTGCATGAGGTGGGGCACTTTTTGGGAATTGATGAGGCACGCATTCACGAATTGGGGTGGGGATGATGGGTGCAGACGAGTCAGGTACGAAGCGCAGCCCGAGCACAGATGGCTCGCTCGCAGTCGCACCGCAGCTTCCGTGGCGGGTGATTGTGTGGGACGATCCAGTAAATCTCATGTCGTACGTGAGTTACGTGTTCCGCACGCATTTCGGGTTCACGGTTGAGCGTGCAGACGAGTTGATGCTTCGGGTGCATAACTTTGGTCGTGCTGTGGTTGCTGAGGGGTCGCGGGAGGCAATGGAACTGCACGTGGAGGCGATGCACGAGTACGGTTTGTGGGCGACGGTCGAACGGGAGGATGCACAGTGAGGCTACAACCGGCAGACGGCGGCGTGGAGATTCTCTTCGATTCCGAAGAGGCTGGCATGCTCGATCAGCTTGTTCGTCAGCTCATCATGCTCATGGAGAGCCACAGCACGACGGCGCTCGATCCCGATCCACTATTCGCGAGCCTGGAGGTGGGTGGCTCTGATGTCGCCCCCGATGACCCTGCGCTCGCGCGATTGTTTCCCGACGCGTTTGAAGATGCGGCCGATGCGACCGCGTTCCGAAGGGTCACCGAACAGGGCCTCATTAATCGCAAGCTGCAAGACGCTATGCAAGTGATCGGCGACCTCGATTGGTCACTTCCAAACAGCACGTCGATGACCGAGACTGCGGTGAACATAACGGAGGCCTCGTTTCCTGCCTGGGCTCGTACGGTAACTGCTGTTCGGCTTGCGATCGCAGCTCGCATCGGTCTCGAGAGCGAAGAAGATCACGAGCGCCTCATCGATGAGGAGCAGACACGCGGCACCGTGCTCGTGTTTGATTGGCTCGCTTCCCTGCTCGATGCGATACTCGCGCTCGGTGCGGCGAGTAAGAACGAGGGTGCGACGGGTCTCTAGCCCGGGTCTTGTAGTGAGCGTGGATCGACCACCTCGTCACGCCCACCGAGTAGGCGCGCCGAAGTGAGCCCCGAGGCCCCGAACTTCTCACGAACCTCATCGACTGCGGAGTCGACCGCCTGCCACTGCTCGTCTTCATTCCACAGCGAATTCGATCCACTGCCCGCGTCAACAAGTTGTTCGGCCCGCACACCGATGAGCCGCACGGGGCGCATCGCCCTGTCTGCGGGCGCAAGCGATTCGAACAACTCGCGCGCCGTCGAGTACACCCGTTGCGTGGTGTTTGTCGGCTCAGGCAACGTTCGCGACCGCGTGAACGTCTCGAACGTGTCCCAACGCACTTTGATCGCGATGGTTCGCGCTTCGATTGCGGCGTCGCGCAGACGCTCCGAGGTGCGCGTCGAGAGCCGCAACAGCTCGCGCTCAATCATTGTCCGATCGGTGATGTCCGTCGCGAACGTCTCTTCGTGGCCAATACTCTTCTCGATCCGCGTCGTTTCTACCCCGCGTGAATCGCGACCGTTCGCGAGCTCGTGCAGCTTTTCGGCCGAGGCATTTCCGACGATGCGCCGAAGCGAGTCGAGTGGCTCCCGCGCGAGATCTGCAACGGTGTGGATCGCGCGAGATTTCAGCGCTCGCTCAGTCGCGGCCCCAACTCCCCACATCGCCCCAATCGGAAGCGGGTGGAGGAATTCGAGCGTTCGTGCGGGTGGAATCTCGAGTATGCCATCGGGCTTTGCGCGCTGTGATGCAAGCTTCGCAATGAACTTAGTGCCTGCGAGCCCGACGGATGCCGGAAGCCCAGTTTCGTCTCGTACCCGCGCTCTCAGCTGCCTCGCAATGTCAATCGGGCTACCAAAGAGCCTGAGCGAACCAGCGACGTCAAGAAATGCCTCGTCGATGCTGAGCGGCTCAACAAGTGGGGTGAACTCGCGAAAGATCTCCATAATTTTTCGCGACGCGACCCGATATTTCTCGAACACCGGTGTGACAAGCACGAGTTGCGGGCACAGTTGCTTCGCTCGGGCGACTGGCATGGCGGATCGCACACCGAAACGCCTCGCCTCATAGCTCGCGCTCGAGACCACTGAACGCTGCGTGTCGTGTGCAGCGGCAACCGGAAGGCCAACGAGTTCTGGGCGGTCAAGCAGTTCAACGGAGACAAAGAATGAGTCCATGTCAACGTGCAGAATCGACGCTTCTCTCCGCATTCCGTTCGCCACCACTCCATTGCACCACATGGCAGTGCCTACCGCCCGATTGTCACAGCAAGACGATAGCGTAGAACCAGCACAACTCACGGGAACAGGTGATGCGCATGGCGAACAAACAACCTATCCACGAACGGGTCGCGTCGCTCGTAGACCGGCCTCAAGCAGATGTACTCATCGTGGGCGGCGGCATCAACGGCATAGCGACATTCCGAGAACTCGCACTGCTCGGCGTCGACGTTGCACTTATCGATGCCGCTGACTTTGTCTCCGGGGCGTCGTCAGCGTCGAGCCACATGGTGCACGGCGGTGTGCGGTACCTCGAGAATGGCGAATTCAGGCTCGTCAAAGAGGCGGTGCAAGAGCGCAATCGCCTGATCCGCAATGCGCCGCACTATGTCAGGCCTCTTCAGACGACAATTCCCATCTTCTCGACTTTCTCTGGCATCCTCACGGCACCTCTCAGGCTGCTCATTACGCACGGCCGCGGCAAGTCTCGCGAGCGAGGCGCGCTGCTCATAAAGACCGGCCTCATGATTTACGACACGTTCTCACGTGCTGGCGGCAGGGTGCCCCGTCACCGCTTCCACGGTCGAGAGAAATCGCTCAAGCTTTTGCCCCGACTGAACCCAGAGATCAAATACACGGCAACATATTTCGACGCGTCCATGCACGATCCAGAACGACTTGCGCTCGACGTCTTGTACGACGGTCTCGCTGCTGGCGCAACAGAAGCCAACGGCCCGGCCACGGTGTCGAGCGAGCAGACCGCGCGCGCCGCGAACTATGTGTCACTTGTCGGGTTCGAGAACGGCAAGGCTCGCTTGCGCGACAACAAGCGCGGCGAGGAGTTCGAGTTCGGTGCACGGGTCATTGTGAATGTCAGTGGCAAAGAGACCGATCTCACGAATGAGGCGCTCGGCAGGCCAACCAATTACATGGGTGGTACTAAGGGCTCGCACATTGTGCTCGATCACCCAGAACTCTTTGACGCTACAGGCGGCCGCGAGATCTTCTTCGAGCACTCAGACGGCCGCATCGTGCTCGTCTACCCGTTGAAAGACCGCGTGATGATCGGCACTACAGATATCAACGTCGATCCACGCGAGGTCTCGGTGTGCACCGACGACGAGATCGAGTATTTCCTCGACCTCGTAAAGCACGTCTTTCCGTCGATACCGGTCTCGCGCGACCAGATTGTTTTCACATTCTCAGGGGTACGGCCGCTCCCCCGCCACGATGACACGCTTCCCGGGTTCGTCTCGCGCGACTACCGCATCGAGCACGGGTGGCTCGACGACGTGCGCACACTCAGCCTGGTCGGCGGAAAATGGACCACATTCCGCGCACTCGCAGAGCACCTCGGTAATGAGACGCTCGCGCTACTTGGCTGGCCAACTAGTCGCATCGCGCGTCGCACCCAGACGCGGGCGCTGCCAATTGGGGGCGCGATTGGGTTCCCCACGAGTCGCGCCGCGAAGAAATTGTGGATCGCGAGAAACGGTGCGGGCCACAGCCGCGAAGTCGTCGAACAACTTCTCAAGCGATACGGCACCAAAGCTGCTGCGATGCTCGCAGTTCTCCCGAAGATGCCTCGTGAGCTCACACTTACCCCCGGGTATTTCGCTGAAGAGCTGGAGTTTCTCGCGCGTCACGAAGATGTGCGTCACCTCGATGACCTGCTCCTTCGACGCACATCTGTCGCGTTCTGCGGCGGTATGACACATGAGTCGCTCGTCGAGATTGCCTCAGCGATCGCTTCCACTATGGGCTGGGATGCGGCAGCTCAGACACAAGAAATAGCCCGAACGACGCAACTGCTCGCAGATCGCCATCGCGTGGTGCTCGGCGAACCGGGTGTTAGCAAGATTCAGGAGCAGTAATGGGAAACTACATTCTCGCGATCGACCAGGGCACCACATCAACCCGCGCGATCGTCTTTGACCGAGGCGGAAGGCTCATCGCCACGGGCCAGCGTGAACACACACAGCACATGCCACAGGCGGGCTGGGTAGAGCACAATGCGACAGAAATTTGGAAGCACACCCAGGAAGTGATCGGCACCGCTCTCGGCCGTGCCAAGCTCAATGAGAGCGACATCGAGGCAGTCGGCATCACCAATCAGCGCGAGACAACCGTGGTGTGGAATCGCGAGACCGGTGAGCCGATCTACAATGCGATTGTCTGGCAAGACACGCGAACGCAGAGCATTGTGGATCAGCTCGCAGCAGAATCCGAGCTCGGAGCCGAACGATTCAAGGCGAAGACTGGGCTGCCGCTCGCGAGCTATTTTTCGGCCTCCAAAATCGCCTGGATCCTCGAGAACGTTGAGGGCGCCAGGGAAGAAGCCGAGGCCGGAAAACTCGCCTTTGGCACCACGGATACGTGGGTACTCTGGAACCTCACCGGCGGAGTAAACGGCGGCATTCACACCACTGACGTCACGAACGCATCGCGTACCATGCTCATGGATCTCAAGACGCTCACATGGGACGACGAGTTGCTCGGCGCATTTGGCGTACCTCGTTCGATGCTCCCCGAGATCCGCTCGTCATCTGAGGTGTACGGCACCGCGCACGAAACGTCGCTACTCCGCGGCACCCCTATTGCAGGGATCTTGGGCGATCAGCAGGCAGCGACGTTCGGGCAGGCTGCGTTTAACGCCGGGGACTCAAAAAACACCTACGGTACTGGTTGTTTTCTCATCTTCCAGACCGGTGAAGACATTGTGCACTCCGCCAACGGCTTGCTCACCACAGTGAGCTACAAACTTGGAGACGAACCCGCCCACTACGCACTCGAAGGCTCGATCGCAGTTGCGGGTTCACTGGTGCAATGGTTGCGTGACCAAATTGGACTCATCGCTTCTGCCACTGAGGTCGAAAAACTCGCCGCTTCGGTTGATGACAACGGCGGCGTGTATCTCGTTCCTGCGTTCTCTGGCCTCTTTGCACCGTACTGGCGGCCCGACGCGCGCGGCGCACTGGTTGGGCTCACAAGATACTCGAATCGCGGACACATTGCGCGCGCAGCACTTGAGGCAGTTGCGTACCAAACCCGCGACGTACTGGATGCGGTCAATGCCGACGTGGCAGCCGCCAACGGTGCGCCGCTCACCGAACTCCGCGTTGACGGTGGCATGGTGGCGAACGACACACTCATGCAGTTTCAAGCCGACATGCTCAATACCTCGGTCGTGCGCCCGGCTGTAACCGAGACAACGGCGCTCGGTGCGGCGTATGCAGCTGGTCTCGCCGTTGGTTTCTGGTCGGGGCTCGACGAGCTCCGCGAAAATTGGCGCGAAGATCAACGATGGGAGCCGTCAATCAACCCTGGTGAGCGAGATCGCTTACTCAGGCAGTGGCACAAGGCTGTCACGAAGTCGATGGACTGGGTCGACGACGACGTGCGCTAACGGGTGGCCAGACTTTAGTCAGATAAGAGGGGGTACAGCGGGTTGTGGCCCGCTGCGATCCGCTCATGCTCGCTCACCGGCCCAGGTGCCGTGCCATCACCGAATGGCGAACCGCCGAGCCTCTCTCGATCGTGTGGATCGAGCCAATTGCCAAGGTCAGGGCCCGACGGAACAATTTGCGTCGGGTTCACATCTTCGTGAGTGATGTAATAGTGCTGCTTGATCTGCACGAAGTCGATCGTGTCTCCAAAACCTGGAGTCTGAAACAGGTCGCGAGCGTAGCCCCAAAGGTTCTCCATCTCAGCGAGCTTGTTTCGATTCGTCTTGAAGTGGCCGTGATACACGGGATCGAAGCGTGCGAGCGTGGTGAAGAGTCGCACGTCAGCCTCGGTGATGGTTGCGCCCATGAGGTAACGGTGCTTTGAGAGCCGCTCCTCGAGCCAGTCAAAGGCCTCCCAGAGCCTCGCGTAGGCCGTCTCATAAGCATCTTGGCTTCCCGCAAAACCGCAGCGGTACACACCATTGTTTACCTCGGTGAATACTCGCTTAATCACGGGCCACATATCGTCAAGCGTGCTCTCCGGGAGAAGGTTTGGCGCCCCTTCTCGGTGATACTCGCGCCACTCGGTCGAAAAGTCGAGCGTGATCTGAGGGTAGTCGTTGGTCACCACTCCCCCCGTAGGAATATCTACGATCGCGGGAACTGTGATTCCACGAGGATAGCCGGGAAAGCGAGTGAAATAGTTTTCTTGGAGACGCTCGGTTCCTAGTATCGGATCGACACCGCCTTCGTCGAGGTCGAACGTCCACGAGCGCACGTCGTGCACTGGACCGGGGCGTCCGAGCGATATCACGTCTTCGAGCCCTAGGAGCCGTCTCACGATGACGGTGCGATTTGCCCACGGGCAAGCATTTGCGGCAACGAGCCGATACCGTCCCGGCTCTACTGGCCACGCCTCCGCACCATCGCTCAAACCGTAACCAAGAGATCCGATACTTGACTGCGGAGGGGCAGGAAGTTGTTTTACAGCCTCAGGATCTCGAACTATGCGGTCCTCGATGTAGTTCGTATCTCGCGTGAACTCAGCGCCACCCGTAACATAAGCACCTTTTGTGGAAAATTGCTGCTCGCTCTTACCCATGTGGCGAGTCTACGCGTTCGTGCGGGGGTGGGTTGCCCCGCCCCTGCACGAACGCGAATATGTGAACCGCCTAAACGCTGGCGCGCTCGAGCACCAGCTCTCGAACACGTGCCGCGTCTGCCTGGCCTCGCATCGCTTTCATGACCGAACCGATAATCGCACCGGCGGCCTGAACCTTGCCCGAGCGAATCTTTTCGAGCACGTCTGGCTGCTGCGCGAGTGCGGCATCTACGGCCTCAATGAGTGCGCCGTCGTCTGACACGATCGCGAGTCCACGAGCATCGACGATCTCCTGGGCAGAACCCTCGCCATCAATGATGCCTTGGATGACCTGTCGAGCCAGCTTGTCGTTGAGTGTGCCAGCATCGACGAGAGCGACGAGCTCGACAATCTGCGATGGTGTGATGAGGTCGGATGGTGTTGCTGATCGTTCGTTCGCGATGCGTGCAATCTCGCCAGTCCACCACTTACGTGCGGTCTGCGCTGGAACTCCCGCAGCGACCGTGGCTTCGATATCGTTCACAAGACCGCCGTTTACAACGTCGCGGAACTCGAGCGCTGAGAAGCCCCACTCCTCGCGAAGGCGACGGCGACGAAGCGTCGGGTGCTCTGGAAGCGCAGCCCGCAATTCCTCAACGAGGTCGCGTGATGGCGTGAGCGGAGCAAGGTCTGGCTCCGGGAAGTACCGGTAATCGTCTGCGTCACTCTTTGGACGACCTGGCGAGGTCTCGCCCGTGTCCTCGTGCCAGTGGCGGGTCTCCTGCGTGATCGATCCACCTTCAGAGAGAATCTGGGCCTGGCGCTGGATCTCGAAGCGCACCGCGCGTTCGATGGAACGCAGTGAGTTCACGTTCTTCGTCTCAGTGCGAGTGCCCAGCACGCTCATTCCAGCCTCTTCGTTGCCACGTAGGCGCAATGATACGTTCGCGTCGCAGCGAATGTTTCCTCGCTCCATCCGTGCATCCGAGATACCTAGGGATACTACGAGATCACGAATCGTCGAAACGTAGGCCGAAGCAATTTCAGGGGTGTCAGCTTCGCCGCCGAAAATCGGTCGTGTCACGATCTCTACGAGGGGCACACCCGCACGGTTGTAATCAACGAGCGAATACTCTGCACCCTGGATGCGCCCCGTGGAGCCACCAACGTGATTCAGCTTGCCCGCATCTTCTTCCATGTGAGCGCGTTCAATCGGCACATGCACCACACGTCCCGATTCGAGTTCAATTTCTACTGAACCGTCGTGTGCGATCGGATCGTCGTACTGCGAAATCTGGTAATTCTTGCCCATATCGGGGTAGAAATAATTCTTGCGCGCGAACCCTGAAACCTCGGCAATTTCGCAACCGAGTGCGAGTCCGAGACTGATCGAGTAGCGAACCGCCTGCTCATTGAGCACCGGGAGCGAGCCCGGAAGCCCAAGACACACAGGCGCGAGGTTCGTGTTCGGCTCAGAACCGAAGATGTTCGGCGCGGGCGAGAACATCTTGGTCTTCGTATTGAGCTCCACGTGAACCTCGAGCCCAATGACGGGTTCGAACAGTTCGAGCGCCCGCTCAAAGTCCATGAGCTTTGTCTTTGCCATTATGCGCCCGCCTTTCCGGCTGCAGTGAGTGATGGAGCTTGAGCCCAGAACGGAGTACCGTCTCGTTCAGTGACGAGGGTCTCAATCGCTGCGCCAGCACGGTACAACCGGGCGTCTTCGAACGCTGGCGCCATGAGCTGGAGCCCAACTGGTAGCCCATCTTCAGCTGCCGTTCCCACCGGCAGGCTCAGGCCTGGAATACCCGCGAGGTTCGCCGGAATCGTGGTCGCGTCATTGAGGTAGTCCTGCATCGGGTTACCGCGGTGTGCACCAAGCTGCCACGCAGTTGTTGGTGCTGTCGGTGATGCAATCACATCGACCTGCGCAAAGGCACTCGCAAAGTCACGCTGGATGAGCGTGCGAACTTTTTGAGCACTGCCGTAGTAGGCGTCGTAGTAGCCCGCTGAAAGCGCGTAAGTGCCCAGAATAATTCTGCGCTTTACCTCAGCGCCAAAGCCGGCTTCTCGGGTCGCACTCATGACACCCTCGATGGTGCCGCCACCTTCCGGTTCCACCCGCAACCCAAAGCGAACCGAATCATACTTTGCAAGATTGCTCGACGCTTCAGAAGGAAGGATGAGGTAATACGCTGCTACCGCGTACTCGAAGTGAGGTGCGTCGATCTCGATAATCTCAGCCCCCTGTTCCGACATCAAAGCAAGAGTCTCTTCGAATCGTGCTTTAACACCTGGCTGAACGCCATCAAGCATGAGCTGTTTCACGACTCCAACTCGCAGCCCCCTGAGTGACTCCGGGTTTGCCCCACCGCGCGCGGCAGCCACCATTGATGGCCACTCGTGAGCGAGCGAAGTTGAATCGTGCGGATCGTGACCTGCGATCACGTCGTGCAGAAGTGCGGTATCGAGCACAGTGCGCGCGCACGGCCCGATCTGGTCAAGGGACGAAGCAAGTGCGATCGCGCCGTAGCGACTGACCCCACCATAGGTTGGCTTCGCACCAACTGTGCCCGTGAGTGCAGCGGGCTGGCGAATCGAGCCACCTGTGTCAGAACCCAGTGCAAGCGGTGCTTCGAAAGCGCTTACGGCAGCAGCCGAGCCACCTCCTGAGCCTCCGGGAACTCGGTCAAGTGCCCACGGGTTGCGCGTCGGACCGTATGCAGAGTTCTCCGTGGAGGACCCCATCGCAAACTCGTCCATGTTTGTCTTGCCGATAGAGATGAGACCGGCTGCACGGGCCTTCGCGACCGAAGTGGCGTCGAATGGTGAGCGGTACCCCTCGAGCATCTTTGATCCCGAGGTCGACGGCATATCGGTTGTGACCAACACGTCTTTCACTGCGAGAGGAACTCCCGCGAGTTCGCCAAGCTCCTCACCCGCAGCTCGTCTCGCATCAATTGCGCGCGCGGCTTCGAGCGACACCTCCTCATTTGTAGCAAGAAACGCATTGAGATCACCGTCAACGGCAGCAATACGGTCGAGATGAGCGCGTGTCGCCTCTTCGGCGGACACGTCACCTGCCTGGAGCTTTGCGGCGAGGTCTGCAGCGGTGAGCTGAATTAGTTCATTCATGTGTATTCCCTACTGCTCTTCACCCAAGATCGATGAGACCCGGAACATGCCGTCGGCAGCCGCGGGAGCGTTCTGCAACGCCTCTTCGCGCGAAAGAACGTCAGACACGACGTCTTCGCGCGTGACGTTGCTTAGCGGGATCGGGTGGCTCGTCGCAGGAACATCAGGTGTCGCGACTTCGCTCACCTTTGCGATATTCGTAAGTATCGATCCGAGTTCGCTCGTGAGCGTCTCAATCTCGGTGTCGGTGAGTGCAATCCTGGCAAGCCCGGCGAGGTGTTCCACGGTAGACGTAGTGATCTCGCTCGGGGCCGCATGATTCTCTGGCATGCTGCTCCATCAGAAGAAGTCGGGTTCGAACCTGTCCATCCTACCGAGTGGAGATGAAGACCCGGTTGGATGAGCAAATTGACCGAAAATTACTGTTCCACACGTGAGCCGTCGCGATTCCAAAGCCCCGAGCACCCACGCCTATGACTCGACACTAGGTGTACGTCAACGACCCCGAGCGCACACATAAGTGCGTACATTGTCGTTGGTCCAACGAATCGAAACCCACGATGTTTGAGATCTTTTGCCAGCGCCACTGACTCGTCAGATGCGCTCGGCACCTCGCTGTCTTCAGTTGGCGTTGGAGAAGATTCTGGCATGTAGCTCCAAACGACTTCGGCGAGAGACTGACCCTTCGCTTGCATTTCAATGAGCGCGCGGGCGTTAGAAATCGTTGCCTCAATCTTGAGCCGGTTTCGTATGATGCCAGGGTCTGCGAGCAGTCTGTTTACATCTGCTTCGTCGTACTGGGCGATGGGTACGGGATCGAAGTCATGAAATGCCGCACGAAAGGCGTCACGCTTGCGCAAGATCGTCAGCCAAGAGAGGCCTGACTGGAACGCCTCAAGCGTCAGCCTTTCAAAGACGCCCTGATCATCACGCACGGGCATGCCCCACTCGCGATCGTAATACTCAGTGAGTAGTGGATCTTGAAGCGCCCATGAGCTTCGAACAAGTGTTGATGCAGCACCAGTTGACACGATTGGTTATTCCTTTCGTGGCGCGCGTCCCCCTCCGAGTCGCCGTTTTCCTTGAGTGAACATCGTTCAGAATAGCGAAGATAGGGAAATCACAAGTGCGAAATCACTCATCTGTGGATAACTCCCGCAAACCGCTCGGTCCCTGAGTCACGAGAACAGCAAACTGTTCGGCGTTCAGCACGGGAATACCAAGTTCCTCTGCCTTCGTCAGCTTCGATCCTGCACCCGGACCCGCTGCAACGTAATCCGTCTTCTTAGACACGCTCGATGCGGCCTTTCCGCCCGCCTGAATGATCGCTTCCTTGGCCCCATCACGCGTGAATCCCTCAAGCGTTCCCGTGGCCACCACGGTGAGGCCCGCCAACACGCCATCAACAGATCGCGCTGCCCCAGGGCCTGGGTGACCCGGGGTCGACCATTGCACGCCGGCGGTCGCCCACTGATCCACAATTTCGACGTGCCAATCGACCGTAAACCACTCTGAGAGCGACTCGGCGATGATGCCGCCGACCCCCTCAACCTCAGAAAGCTCCTCGACACTCGCCGCACGTATGGCTTCAAGCGAGCCAAACCATTCGGCGAGTGCCCGGGCGGCAACGGGACCCACATGGCGAATATTCAGGGCGACCAGCAGTCGCCACAGCGGCTTCGTCTTTGCCTTATCGAGCTCGGCAATAAAGGTCTCCGCATCCTTAGACGCGCTCCCATCCTTTCTCCGAAAGTAGGGATGACGCAGGAGCAGATCCTCGGTGAGAGAGAATAGCCCCGCCTCTGTAACAAGCAGTGGCTCATCATCCCCCTGTGGCTGCGTTAACGCGGCAGCCGTCACCTCCCCGAGCACTTCGATATCGAGGCCGCCACGCGAACCAATGTGCTCGACGCGCCCCCGAACCTGAGCGGGGCACGCACGAGCATTCGGGCACCGGAGGTCGATGTCGCCCTCTTTCATCGCACGCAGCTCAGTGCCACACTCGGGGCAGTGATCTGGCATGATCCACTCACGTTCGCTGCCGTCACGCCGCTCGATGACCGCACCGAGAATCTCGGGGATAACGTCGCCCGCCTTGCGAAGCACGACGGTGTCGCCGATCATTACGCCCTTTGCACGAACGACGTCTTGATTGTGAAGTGTTGCCTGGCTCACCGTTGACCCCGCAACGTGCACTGGCTCCATGACCGCATAAGGTGTCGCCCGACCAGTACGCCCAACACCGATTCGAATATCGAGCAGTTTCGTGTGAACCTCTTCTGGAGGGTACTTGTAAGCAATCGCCCAACGCGGTGCCCGGCTAGTCACCCCCAGCTCATCGTGCATCGATAGATCGTTAACCTTCACCACGATTCCATCGATCTCATGCTCGAAATCATGACGGCGCTCGCCGCAGTCTTCGATAAATTGCACCACCTCGTCGACCGTATCGAATACGCGAGAGTGCGGCGACACAGGAAGGCCCCAAGACTTCAGAAGGTCATACGCATCTGATTGGTTGGAAAACGCCGGGGAATCCCACGCGCCGATACCGTGCATGTACATCGAGAGTCTGCCGAGTCTAGACCGCATAAGCGCAAGGTCTGCGTCGTTTTTCTTCTCAGCCCGCTGCCGCAAACTTCCGGCGGCAGTATTGCGGGCATTCGCAAACTCGGGATACTTCACAGTGATGTTTTCTTCGGCTACTCCTCGCGCGCGCTGAGCCTCCGCGTGCGCAGCCTGTAATTCGTGCTGCCGCTCATTCAACGCCTCAAAGTCTTCGGTGCAAAGAAACACCTCTCCTCGAGCCTCAAAGAACTCTGGAATATCATCCCCGTTGAGACTGGTTGGAATCACCGGGATGAACTGCACATTCTCCGTGATGTCCTCGCCGACCCGCCCGTCGCCGCGGGTGGTTGCGGTCTCAAGTTTTCCATCTCGGTAAGCAAGATTGATTGCGAGCCCATCTATCTTGAGCTCGGAGAGCCAACGAACATCAGTGCCGACAGATGCTTTCGTCTTTTCAGCCCATTCGCGAAACTCGTCAATCGAAAACACGTTATCGAGACTGAGCATTCGCTCCGCGTGTTCGTGCTCTGGAAACCCCGCTGAGACGACTGCAGCACCGACCTCCTGAGTCGGGCTGTCTTGGCCTGCTAGCTCTGGATGTTCGCGCTCGATCGCCTCAAGCCGCCGAAATAGCGCGTCGTACTCGGCATCTGAGACGAGGCTGACGCCCTCAGAGTGGTAGGCGAGGCGGTATCGCTCGATCTCTGCTGTGAGGCGTTCGGACTCTTCGCGCGCTCGTTCGAAATCGCTGAAGTTCTCAGATGATTCAGTCACCGCTCCAGTCTACGAGCGCAACGCGAAGTTACTACGCCGCCTGAGCAGAATCTGCCGGAATAGCGCGGTCAATCGTGAACTGCCCCAGTACGCGAGTGCCGATATAGAGCACTGCGGTTTGCCCAGGCGCGACACCGAGCAGAGGTTCGGCCTGGTCGAGTGCGACATCGACCACGACCTCGTGGGTTGCACCCACCCTGTGCTGCTCGGTGCGCTCAGATTCGCGGATCGGCACGAGCGAAGCATACGCAGGCACTGGCTCAGCATGAGCTCGAATTTGCACGTCACACGCAAACCGCTCTGCGAGGTCAATTCCTGGGTCGCCCGCCCAACTGAACCTGCCCCCCGCAATGCGCGAGACAGCAAGGTGTTCCTTCGGTCCAACAATTACCTGGTTTGAAACCGGGCGGATCGAAAGCACGTACCTCGGGTTACCATCTGGCGCTGGCACCCCAAGCTGAAGCCCCCTACGCTGACCGATTGTGTAACCGTGCGCGCCATCGTGACGACCGACAGTTGAACCAGACTCATCGAGAATGTCGCCTGGCTCTCGTTTCACGTGTTCAGAAAGCCAACCGCGGGTGTCACCATCGGGAATAAAGCAGATGTCGTGGCTGTCGGGCTTATGAGAAATCTGAATTCCTCGATCCGCCGCCTCTTCGCGAATGAGCGCCTTCGAGGGCGTGTCACCGAGCGGGAAGTAGCAATACTTGAGCTGCTCTGCCGTCAGCACCCCGAGCACATATGACTGGTCTTTCGCCCAGGCGCTCGCCCGATGCAGTTCTGGCCCGTTGGGGCTATCGATGAGCGAAGCATAATGACCGGTTGCAACCGCATCGAACCCGAGCGCGACTGCCTTATCGAGGAGCGCCGCAAACTTGATCTTCTCGTTGCATCGCATGCACGGGTTCGGAGTGCGACCAGCCTCGTATTCGGCGATGAAGTCATCAACCACATCTGCCTTGAACCGCTCGCTGAAATCCCACACATAGAAAGGAATGTCGAGCAAGTTTGCGACCCGCCTGGCGTCCATCGCATCTTCGACCGTGCAGCATCCACGCGAACCCGTGCGGAGCGTGCCCGGCATTCGGCTCAACGCAAGATGAACTCCAACAACATCGTGTCCAGCCTCGACTGCGCGGGCCGCGGCAACCGCCGAATCCACCCCACCACTCATCGCCGCCAGAATCTTCACCCAAGCAGTCTAGGCGCTCATCAGAGATTATGCATTCTGAGTTTGAGGATCAGCACAAAAGGTTGAGGCTAACTCAAGCCAGCAGCACGCGCACGCTGCAATGCGGCAGGGAGTGCAGTAAGCAGCGCGTCAATGTCAGCAGCGGTGCTCGCCGAACCAAGTGTGAAACGGAGCGCTCCCGCAGCTTCCTGCTCCGGCACTCCCATGGCAAGAAGCACGTGTGAGATTGTTGCCACCCCGGCGCGGCACGCGGACCCCACAGATGCAGAAACCCCGGTCGCATCGAGTAAATACACCAGGGAATCACCCTGACAACCCGGAAACGTGAAGTGTGCATTTCCTACTAAGCGTGATTCAAGCGGATCCGCTCCGCGGAGTTGCGCCTCTGGATCCACTGCCCGAACACCCTCGATGAGACGGTCTCGGAGCAATCGGAGATGTTCGATGTGTGCTGACTTCGGTTGTTGTGAACCCGGTTCAATGATCTCGTCGAGTGCAGCGGCGAATGACACCGCACCGGCAACATCCTGCGTACCCGAACGGCCGCGCTGCTGCGATCCACCATGAAATAGCGAGTCAATAACCTGGTCTCGGGCCACGACAAGTGCCCCAACGCCGACCGCTCCCCCGATTTTGTGCGCAGACACACTCATGAGCGATGCGCCCGTCGCCGCGAAGTCTAGGGGCACCTGCCCGAGCGCCGCAACCGCGTCAAGATGCACAGGGATACCGGCGTCGCGTGCGATCGAGCACAGCTCAGACACCGGTTGCACCGTGCCCACCTCGTTGTTTGCCCAAAGGAACGACAGCAACGCCACACGGTCAGCCCCAGCCGACGCAATCGCTGCCTCGAGCGTCTCGGGCTGCAGCACTCCCACCTCATCTATCGGCAGCCACACCACTTCTGCACCTTGCGCATCACGCAACCACTCAGCGGCCTCGATTGTCGCGTGGTGTTCACCATCGGCTACGAGAATGACAGGCCGACTGGCGCCTCGCTGCCGCGCCCAATACACGCCCTTGAGCGCGAGATTGATCGATTCCGTACCCCCGCCAGTAAATACCAACTCGGCCGAGTCACACCCGAGCGACTGCGCCACTCGTTCGCGTGCCGCCTCAAGCAATTCACTCGCGTGCTGACCATTGCCATGCGTCGATGCGGGGTTGCCAACCGTGCGAAGCGCACCAACATACTTCGAAAGCACAGACTCGCTCATCGGCGAAGTCGCCGCGTGATCGAGGTACGATCTCACTTCCATTGCTGGCCTAATACAGCAGGTTTGCGAGTCGTCCTCGCGCAGCGATGACTCGCGAATCGCTTACTCCCACGACTTCGAAGAGCTCGAGCAAACGTGTGCGAATAGTGGATCGGTCGTCGGTGCCGCTCGCCGAGAAAAGGTCGAGCAGCCTGAGAAAGGCGTCTTCGATGTGACCGCCCGAGAGGTCTAGGTCAGCAACGAGCATCTGTGCGTCAAGATCATCGGGGCGCTCGGCAGCAGCGGTGCGGATCTCGTCGACAGTGAGACCCTGGAGCCTATGCAAGAGGCGCACCTGTGCGAGCGCCGCCTTTGCCTGTGCATCGGCTGGCGCCTTCTGCAGTACCGCTTCCCACTCTTTCACCGCCGTTGCGTAATCGCCCCGCTCAGCCGCCTCAACCGCCGGAACATGGGCTGCGGGTATCTGCGGTTCGGCGGGCGCCTCAGGCGCATCCTCACCAGGCGCAAGATCTGGCGCGTTAACCTTGCCCGTCACACCATTCTGCGCAGCAAGCTGCACGAGCTGTCCGAAGAATTCTCGTACCTGTTCCTCCGCAAGTGCCCCCTCAAAGAGAGGCACTGGTCGGCCGCCGATCAGTGCAATCACTGTCGGTACGGACCGTGCCTGAAATGCCTGAGCTAGACCCGGATTCGAGTCAGCATCGACTCTCCCGAGCAGTACACGGCCGCCAAACTCCCGCGTAATCTTCAGCAGAATCGGGCTCAGCGATTTCGATGCCTCGCTCTGTGCGGACCAGATATCAAAGACAACCGGAACGACCTGCGAGAGTTGGGCAATCTGCTCAAAGTTTTGCTCTCCGGCCTCGATTGCAATCGAAGGAACGTCAACGACCTGCCCGCCGCCCGGTTGGGTAGGCGTGGGAGCGCTTCCTTCAGGTGCCCCCTGCGCCTGCTGTGTGCGCTGCACGAGATGACTGAGGTCGACTCCTCCACCCGGAATGTGTGGCATTACTCCCGCCATTACTTACTTCCCCGCTCCAACCAATTCGCTCGTAACTCCGAGCAACTGAATCTGTGTTCCGTCTTGTTTACTCGGCACGAAGAACAGCAACTGATGCGCAACTTCTCGCACGATCCGATCCTGCTGACCTTCAAGCCCAGAGAGTGCGGTCACCGCGCCTTCAGCGCGCGGCTTGAACCTTCCCCCATCAGAGTCAATCACTTGCGACTCAATAACGGTAGTCGCGACGAGAGCACCACCCGCGCCAGTAGAGAGGCTTGTGATTGGGTTCTCGCCCTGTGTCACTGTCACCGAGTACTTCTGCGGGGTCTCATCCGCTTCTGCCTTCGCTTGAGACTGAGCTACCCACGCCTGCCCGTAATTTTCAATGAGTGGATCATTGCTGAGGTCAAACAGCGCTGCTTCCTCAACATCGGGGCCGCCTTGGAGTACTGCCGCATACGAAGCTCCCACTTCACCGGGTTGCAATGCGAGCCCAGAGATATCGTCGGAAAGCACCGCGGTGCCTTCTTCTGCGGGTGCCGCCTGTGGCATCTCAATTCCGCCGCGAAGCGAAATAATTCGACTCACCTGATAGTTCTCTTGTGCGATCCGCTGCGTGAGAATGAGGGCTAGTGAGGGCGCCTCGCCCACATTTCCCTCTTCATCTGTCTTCGCTTCCGAGGCAACCGTGATGAAAAGGGTGCGTGGCCACGACTCAGTGCTCTGCACAAGCTGGTACTGCAGAAGGTCATCGGTAATTACCGCAGGCGTCGAGCCGTAATCAGAAACCGCATTACGAATCTTGTAATTTGCCGTTCGCTGAGTGAGCGCGTCACCCGAGAACCTCTCAGCAATCGCACGCGCGTCCAAATCTTTATCACCGACCGCAGCAGCAATTGCCACACGGTCGATGATGGTTTGGATTTGTGCTTCGTTTACCGGCACAGTCGCAAGGTTACCCTCAACCGGCTCATTCGTGGCTTCAACTCCCTCGGGTTCGGGCGAAAAGTCTGGCCAATATTCGGCAGAACATCCCGAGACCATAAGCGTTGCTGAAAGCCCAAGAGCTGCGCAGATGAGCGAAAGTCGACTTGAACGCCGTGACTTATTCCGCATGCTTATCCCCCTTTGTATCTGTCTCATCGGCCGCTGAGCCACCCTCGTCCTCCACGACTATTTCTTCCGTGGTTCCGCCTGGCGCATCTGCACCTGTTTCGTCTACGGACTCCAGGATGATCTCGCCGGTATCACCTGTGACGGTTCCCGTATCAGGAATCTCGGACTCTTCGATCCGCCCTGTCGGCAGTTCGGGGGCGCTGGATCGGACACCCTGCTTTGGCGCCTCTGGAGCGGGCGAGTCTGCCCCTCGCCGCCGCATACCACCCACGACGTTTTGCACGCCAATGAGCGGTCCTCTGCGCCCGCGGCGTGGTCCGAGTGCACGCTTGTCTCGATCAAAAGCAATGAGATAGAGCACGGCCCCGAGCAGCGCAAATGCTCCGCCAGCTGCGAGCAGTGGCCCAGCCCACGGCGTATTGCGCTCTTGAACCCAAGCGATTGATGTACCGGAAGGGATCGGGTCTTCACCGTTGCCCGAGATCAGTATGGATTGATTCTCGGTCAGGGAAACGGGAAGCCGGAACACCCCGTTCTCCCCACTTCGAGAATCGAGCCACAAGTCGCTCCCCCGCGGGTCGAGCGGCACGACTGCACCTTCGTCGTCAACTTCCAACAGGTCAGTTGTCGGAACTTCTGCTCTGATCTGGATGCTTGAGGTTGGTTTCTCCGTAGGATCCACTTCGATTTGCTGATAACCGAAGGGGGCGAGCCAGCCAGCAATATCGCGCGTCTTAGCGACGGCGGCAAATGCTGCCTCACCGCGCATCAATATATTCGCTTGTCCCGGCACCTTCGAAAGCTGCTCGCCATCGACAACTGCATACATCGTCTCATCTTCAAACGTGACGGTATGCACGATCTCCACAGGGCCTGCAAGAAATGTGCGCTGCCCTATTCCGAGGAGCAACAACACCCCTGAAATGGCCAACGCCGCAATGGCAAGCACATATCTCACGAGGTTCCTCCCGCTTTTCAGTCAGTGGATGCGCGGGTGCGCAAAAAGTATCAACCGTATAACGGTACCCGAGCTTGCAGTGTGCGCGCTGGATAGGTTGTAGTCATCGTAGGCAAAGACAGTACAGATATCATTGGTTCAACTGCCCAGCGTGTTGTCAAATGAGCCGCAAGAGGCACACGCCAGAACACTTCACCGGAGGATTTGTGTCCGACTCACCTCAGCAGTTCACGCCAGCTTTTCGCGGCTATAAGCGAGAAGAAGTAGACGAGCGGATCGGCGCGCTCAATGGTCATATTGCGACATTGCGCTCGCATCTTGAGTCATTGCAGGCTGCGCACCAGCAGTCGGTTACTTCGGGCCAAGAACAGCGTCAGCTCATCGCTGACCTTCAATCGCAGGTTACCGAGCTTGGTGCTACGGGATACTCGGGACTCGGACTCCGAGTAGAGAAAAGCCTTCAGGTTGCGGAACAGCACGCGCAGAATCTCATGGCGCAGGCAGACCTTGATGCGGCCAAACTTCGAGCCTCGAGCGAAGAAGAAGCCACGCGGCTCCTCACGCAGGCTCAAACTCGAGCCGACGAGCTGCTGCGCTCTGCTAATGAGCAAACCGAGGTGATGATCCGCAGTGCCCGCACCGATGTTGCGAGGCAATCTGAAGATCTCAACACCGAACGTGATCGGCTACTTGCAGAGGCGCAGGCCATCGCAGCTCAGACGCTCGCTTCTGCGGAGCGCGAGGCGCAGAGCCTCATTGAAACTTCTGATCGAGACGCACGTGCTCGGCTCGCTCAAGCTGAGTCTGAAGCGCAGACGATCACTGCCGAAGCCCAGGAAGCAGCGGAATCGCTAAATAGTGAAACCGAGGTTGCCGCGGCCCAGTTTGCGCAGCAGAAAGAAGAGTACGAGCGAGAAGCGGCTGCCGAACGGGCCAGGCTCGAACTCGAGAATGAGCAAAATCGGGCCGAATTTGCGTCGAGAAAGCAGTCAGAAGAGATTGCGCTCGAAGAACACTACACCGAGCGTGAACGCACACTGACTGCTGAGATAGATGAGCAGCGCCGCACCCTCACCACAGAAATCGAAAATCTACGTGCGCAAATTGCACAGGAACGTGCGCAACATGACGCTGAACTGAGTGACGAACGTGAGCGCCACGACCGCGAACTCTCCAGTGAGCGTTCGCAGCACGAGTCGCGCATAGCGCTCGAACAGGACGAGCATCGGGGCAGAATTTCGCGTGAGGTTACCGCCCATACTGCTGAGCTGGCAACGCTAGCCGCGCAGGCACTCCGCGAGAGAGAACGTGCCGATGCGGTTGCCGCGGAAATTCGCGATCGAGCCCGCAATACCTTTGACGAGACGCTCGCTGCCGAGCGAGATGCCCATGCATCTAGCCTTGCTTCCGCCCGAGAAGCGCACGACACCGCCATCGCGCAGGAGCGTGCCGCGCTCGAGACAGCGATTGCTGAATCCCGAGCATCAATCGCTGAGGAGCGTGCTTCACACGACGCCGAAATCAGTGCGGAACGCGAAGCGCACGATGCCTCGATCGCCACTGAGATTGAGACGCATCAGACGCGACTTGCCAATGAGCAACGGGAACATGAGGAGCGACTCGCTCAGGAGCTTGAAGCGCACAGTGCGCAGATCGCGAACGAACGAGAAGCGCACGATGCCAAGCTCGCTGATGAGCGTGAAGCACACGATGCCAAGCTCGCCGACGAACGCGAAGCGCACGACTCCCAACTAGCGAGCGAGCTAGACGAGCACGAGGCGAAACTCGCTTCAGAACGGGAAGCGCACGACAGTCGAATTGCAGAAGAGCTTCGTGCTCACGAAGAGCGTCTGGATCGCGAACTGGCAGCACACCAAGATCGGCTCATCTCCGAATGGGATGAGCATCGAGATCGCATTGAGACCGAAGCGAAGGAGCAGCGAGAAGCTCTGAACGCCGAGCGATCCGCATATGAACGCGTGCTCGAGCAACAGCGCACCGAGCAAGAACAGGAACTCACCGACGAACGCGCTGCGCACGATGCTGCACTCGCAGACGAGACAGCAATGCATGAGGAGCGGATCGCTTCGCAACTTGCCGACCACGAACAGCGCCTCCAAGACGAAACAGCGGCAGCCGAAGAACAACTTCGGATTAACCGCGAGGAGTCCGCAGAGAAGCTCGCGATTGAGAGCGAACGACTTGGACTCCGCATCGAACGCGAGCGACAGGCATTTGAATCCGAGATGGAGAGGTTGCGCGCCGAACAAGGTCGCGAACTTGCTGCTGCCGCTGAGCAACACGCTGAGGATCTGCAGAGACAACGAGACGAGGCAGAAGCGTCAATCGCCCGTGAAACCGCGCTGCAGCGCGCAGCTGTTACGGAAGAGACCGACCTACTTCGCGCAAACACCGTTGCAGAACTTGCAGAGTACCGAAACAAAGAAGAAGCCGCCCTCGCCGAGCTGAGACTTACGACCGAAACAGAAGTTCGCACGCAACGCGAGGCCCTGGCTGCCGAGAAGCGAGATACAGCACTCTCCATCGCCTCGCAGCGCGAAGAACTCGAGACAGAACTTGCGGCGCGTCAACACGAGGCCGCAGAGAACTCGAAACGCGAGCTCGAAACGGTGAATGAAGAACTGCAGACCATGCGTTCTCAACTCGCCACCGCCAGAGACGAACACCAACGAATCACCAGCGAAGCCCAGCAAGCTGCTACCGAGATCCGAGCTGAGGCCGAACGCCAAGCAAGTGAGATCGTGTTTGAAGCAGAGCAACGTGCCCAAACGACGTGGGTCGAGGCCGAAAACCGCGCTACGAAGGTTCTCGCTGCAGCAGAGGATCGCATGGCCCAGCTCAAGGTCGAACGTGGCGCTGTGGCGCGGTACTTTGAGAGTCTCGGCGAAGTCGTGGGCAACGCGCAGAAACTCAGTACCGTCACCGAGACGTTTGTTGACCAATCGGTACAAGAAGAAGTTGTCGAGAGCTAACGATGACCATTACCGCAGCAGCAGATGGGTCTGCGCTCGGAAACCCTGGGCCGGCTGGGTGGGCATGGTTCATCAATGATCAGCAGTGGCGTGCGGGTGGCTGGCCCCGTGCGACGAACAACCAGGGCGAGCTCATGGCGGTTCTCGATCTGCTCCGAGCCACTGAGGGCAGAGACGAGCCACTACGAATTCTCTGTGACAGCCAATATGTCATCAATTCCGTCACTAAATGGATGCGCGGATGGAAGCAGCGTGGATGGCGGAAGTCGGACGGAAAGCCGGTACTCAATCGTGAGCTCCTCGAAGCAATCGATGCCGCACTCATTGGCCGAAACGTGAAATTCGAGTGGGTCAAAGGGCATGCTGGCCATCCACTCAACGAGGCCGCAGACGAGCGTGCGCGCGCGGTTGCCGAGGCGTTCCAACGAGGTGTGGATCCGAATTATGGCCCCGGCCTTGAAGGCGCGAGCGTCGTGTCAGCACCGACTTCATTGTTGCCAAGTCAAAGCCAAAGCGGGTCTCCCGCCCTCTTCGAACTAGAAACCCCTATTGATCCAATTGCGGAGGTACTCAGGAACGAGCAAACCTTGTCCTCCCCGACCGTACGAGCAAACCAAAGTTTCATCGCCGCCTTAGTTCATCCCGAGTTCAAAGAAATCCATGAGTGCGGGGTACTGAGAACCCGCGACGAATTTGTGTCTCAAACTACCGAGCGCTCAGAAGACGTCGCCGAATTCACTGTCATTGAAGCAACGCACCTCACAAATGACACAATCCAGGTGCTCTCTCAATCACAAGGCACGCAGGGAACAATTCGTTCATCTCTGTGGCAACTCCATAACGATGCCTACTTGCTGCGCTTTCGTCAAGAAACGCCAACAATGGCCTAGAGAACCCGCTACCTCGCTCGCCAGCAATGCGTGTGGTAGTGACGGCGATCCCTCACTGCTGCTTCATCTCCAAAGAGATGCTCAGCTCTCCAAGCGACCACATGGCCTTGACCTACGGGGATATCTGTTCCACAGTCGGGACACCGATAGAGCTTCTCAGCTCGATGGGCGGGTATCGTGCGAACGAACCATTCTTCGCCTCTACGGTGCTCTTTCTGAGCTCCGCCGTGAGCAAGTCGGGTTACATCGCGTTGCGGCTGAGCGGCAGCGCGTTCATACTTATTCGGCCCTCGTCGCCCCCGACCCACGAATTACCACCAGTGGTTGTTAGTCCAGAAGGTATAGGCCTGAGCCCAACTACCGTAACGCCCCACTGCGTAACCATTTGCCCAGCGCAGATTGTCGACTGGGTTGTACCCGCTACCGGGAACCTTGCTACAAGGAAGCGCTTGGACGAGGCCACACGCCCCAGAAGACGGGTTCGTTGCATTCGGGTTCCAGCCACTCTCCCGGCTCACGATGAAGTCAACGTAGCTCCAATCGGACTCGGCGATACCTGCCGCTGACATCCACTCCGCTGGTGAACCTCCGCCCGTGTACTTTGGCAACGCTGCCGGGGCTGCCGGTGCAGCTGGAGCAGTAGTTGCTACGGGCTCTGGCTCAGGCTCTGGTTCGGGGTCAGGAAGTTTTTCCAACGGAACATCGGGGAGAACGAGATCATCGATCGGATCGGTATTCGGCACGAATTCCTGGTACAAACGGTCGTCGAGTTGCATTGCGGCAGTGTCGGCCTGAGCATCAGGAATTGTCAGCGGAGCTGCAACCGCGGCACCAAGAAATACTGCCACTGAAGACACCGCAAGTGCGGAACGAAGCTTTGTCCAGGAAAATTTTGAACGTGTCATCTCAGAAGTCACAATATAACGATTCTATATCAACGAAGCGAAATGGCCAAGACAGGTCTTGCAGCCACCCAGTTATCTAGTCGAAAGGATGATGTCCACGAGCGAATCGAGCAGAGCGTCGACCTGGGCTTCGTCATATCCTCTCCATTGCGGATGGAATACGACTTCCCGGACCTCACTCGATGTCACAGACACTTCGCGATTCCTAAACATCTCGCCAATGCGATCGAGAAACGCATCGACCTGCGAACGGCGGTAACCTCTTGCGAACCAGCCTCGCCTACGGAACCGCTTACCACGGGGACGATCGATCCGCCCTCTCACCTCAGATAAGAGACCGCGGGTAGCCTGCCACCAGGCATCCTCACCGACTTCTCGCATCTGAGCACGACGCTCACGCTCAAAGAACACGTCTTCGAGCCTGTCAAGCGCTGCGTCTACGTACCTAGGAACATAACCATGCCGCTGAAGCTTGAACGCCAGATTCCGAACATCTGCAGCAGTCAGCGGCGGCGCCTCATTATCTTCGTACGCGGATCGCGCCCGGTCGAGAAACTCATCAACCTGTTTCGGCTGATAGCCCTTTTCGCGACCTTTGGTCATCGGAAACGGACTATTCATTTGTGATTCTTGACTCACGACGCCACCACTCCAAGCACTAGGGCAAGCCCATAGGCGACGACCGTCGATGGCAGCAGTGAGTCCAATCGGTCGAGCAAGCCGCCATGCCCCGGTATCCAATTACTCATATCTTTAACCTTAAGATTTCGCTTGATCAGCGACTCCGTGAGGTCTCCGCCTGTGGCTGTAAGCAGCACAAGCGCGCCAAAAATGATGCCGACCCACCAGGGCTCATGGAGCGCAAATATCGAGACAATGACGCCAGCAACCATGGCGACAATAGCCGCGCCACCGAAGCCCTCCCAGGTCTTATTTGGGCTAATCCGAGGCGTCATCTTGTGTTTGCCGAGGGTGACTCCCGCTGCATACGCACCAATGTCAACTGAAACAGTGAGGAGGACCATTGCAAATACCCACCACTCACCGTTCGGGGCAGCCAACAACAACACTGCGAAACCGGCCAAGAATGGCACATACACCAGCGCAAAAAGTCCCGAAAACACATCACGCACAAGCGTTTTGGGCACGATCGACGAACGTGCGAAAAGCCCCTCAACTAACCGCCAGAGTGTGAGCAGTGTTGCTGCCGCGAAGAGGCCCAGCAGCATACCTTCTGCACCCCAGAAATATGCCGCGGCGACGATCATGACTGCGCCGAGCGCCACACCGATCCGCGGTACGCGTCTCCCAGCAACGCGGAATGCCGTTGCGAGCTCGATAGATGCCACCACGGCGATAAGGAGCACAAAAGCCGCGAACAAATCTTTGACAATGAACAAGCTGCCAAGAAAAGCTGCACCGAGTAGCAGGCCTACTCCGATTGCAAGGAACAGATTACGACCTGCTCGCTGCTCAATTCGGGCATTCGCAGCTTCGAGATGAGCGCGCGTTGAATCGAATTGCGCTCGAATCTCGTCGCGTCGGCCCTTCTCCGTCATGGAGTTCAGACCTCCAAAAGCTCTGTTTCTTTGCGCTTCAGCGCATCGTCGACCTGATCGACGAACTGCTTCGTCAGTGCCTCGAGTTCTTTTTCGGCGCGAGTGATCTCATCTTCGCCAACTTCACTCTTCAAGGCGTCAAGTTCGTCCTTGGTGCTGCGGCGCACATTGCGAACTGCGACACGAGCGTCTTCTGCACGGTTCTTCACAATCTTGACGAACTCTTTGCGGCGCTCCTCGGTGAGCTCGGGGAGCGTGACGCGAATCACGTTGCCATCATTCGATGGGTTCGCGCCGAGATTATGCATATCGCGGATCGCCTGTTCGATTTCTTTCATCGCGCCCTTGTCGTATGGCGTGATCAAGAGACTGCGTGCATCTTGGTTTGTGACTGATGCGAGTTGCGGAAGCGGTGTCGGAGTCCCGTAATAATCTACGGTGACGTTCTGGAGTAGGGCAGGATTTGCTCGGCCAGTTCGCACAGTAGCAAACGACTCCTTCGCCGCTTCAACTGCCTTGTTCATACGCTCTTTGGCGTCTGCAAAGACCTCATTGATCACGCTACTTCTCCTCCACAAATAGTGTCTGCACCCACTGCTTACCGGCAGTATGCAGTGCTTTCAAGTTTAGCGGTGCGCCGCTGTGATTATCGGAGCACTCAAATTGTTGCCAGTGCGAATTTAACTGTGAACTACAGTACCGAGCTTCTCGCCACGGATTGCTGCGGTCACGTTTCCTTCTGGTTCCATGCCAAAGACTCGCATCGGCATGCCGTTATCCATGCACAGGCTAAACGCGGTTGAATCAACAACCTTAAGTCCCTGCACGAGCGCTTCTCCGTAACTTATGTCACTGATGAGCGTTGCATTTGGATCCTTTGCCGGATCTGCAGTGTAGACGCCATCGACCCCGTTCTTTGCCACAAGCACTTCATCCGCGTGGATTTCAAGTGCCCGTTGTGCAGAAACAGTATCGGTGGAGAAATATGGAAGACCGGCGCCGGCACCAAATATCACCACGCGGCCCTTCTCTAAGTGACGAATCGCACGCAACGGAATGTAAGTCTCTGCAACCTGCGTCATTGTAATTGCAGACTGGACTCGGGTTTCCACACCAGCTTGCTCCAGAAAATCCTGGAGCGCGAGAGCATTCATGACCGTACCAAGCATGCCCATGTAGTCTGCCCGGCCTCGATCCATGCCGCGCTGGGAGAGTTCAGCACCTCGGAAAAAGTTGCCTCCGCCAACGACTACAGCGACTTCTGCATCCTCGAGCGATGCCGCGATCTCCTGGGCGATCTGACTAACCACATCTGGGTTGACACCGAGCGTTCCGCCACCAAAAGCTTCACCTGAAAGCTTGAGTAACACTCTTCGCTTACGGTTCGGTAGGTCAGTCATAGCATTCTCCGTTCGTACTACTTCGCAGATGTCATCGGCATTCGCCAGGCATGAAGCCCAGACGCGAAAGCGCAACTTTGCCTAATTTACAAGCCTAGCGCCCCACACAGCACAAGACCCGGGCCACTTCGGCCCGGGTCTTGATACATGAAGTTAGGCGCCTACCTTGCAACGGGTAAATCCGGTTACCTTAATGCCTGCGGCATCTGCAACCTTTGCAACGTCGCGCTTGTCAGCGTCGAGTGCGTGTACCTGTTCGTTGAGCACAACCTGCTTGAAGAACGCATTGAGTCGACCCTCGACGATCTTCGGAAGTGCGGCCTCAGGCTTGCCTTCGTTCTTCGAGATTTCGGTAACGATCTCGCGCTCCTTCTCGACATCGGCAGCAGGAACCTCGTCGCGATTCACGTACAGAGGCTCTGCGAAAGAGATGTGCTGAGCAATGCTCAGTGCGACCTTGTCATCTGCGCCTTCGTACCCGACAACCACGCCAATCTGCGGCGGGAGGTCCTTGGAGGTGCGGTGAAGGTATACAGCGGTGCTCGGTGCTTCAATGCGATCAACACGGCGAAGCACGATGCGCTCACCGATAATTGCCGACTCGTCATTGATGAGTTCAGCAACGGTCTTGTCACCTGCTGTGGCCGCAAGGCCTTCCTCAGCGTTGCTCGCGCCCGCAGCAACAACTGCGTCGATGACCTGCTCCGAAAGCGCAATAAACTTCTCGTTCTTCGCTACGAAATCAGTCTCGCAAACAAGCTCGATGATCGTTGCAGCGTTGTCGCTCTGCTTTGCAGCAACGAGACCCTCGCTTGCTTCGCGGTCGCCGCGCTTTGCAACGCCCTTCAAACCCTTCAGACGAAGGATTTCGATCGCCTTTTCAATGTCGCCCTCGGCTTCAACGAGCGCGTTCTTGCTGTCAACCATGCCGGCGCCGAGACGGTCGCGCAGCTCCTTCACAGCGGCCATGCTTACTGCAGCCATTGTGTGACTCCTTGTCGTTTTAGTTCAACGGAGTGCGAGACGCAGGGCGCCTCGCACTCCAGATGTATGGGGTTCGTTACTCGGCAGCGGGAGCTTCTACTGCAGCTTCTTCAGCGGCAGGAGCCTTTGCTTCAGGTGTTTCTTCTGCTTCTGCCGAAGACTCAGCTGCCGGCTCCTCAGCCTTGTCAGCTCCCAAGAGCTCAACTTCCCACTCAGCAAGCGGTTCCGCAGCAGCCTCGCCCTCAGCAGGCTTCTGGTGGCGCTCCATGAGCCCCTCCGCTACAGCATCAGCAATCACGCGGGTAAGCAGTGCAACCGAACGAATCGCATCGTCGTTGCCCGGGATCGGGTAGCTGACCTCGTCGGGATCACAGTTGGTGTCGAGGATAGCAATAACTGGGATACCCAGCTTCTTCGCCTCGTCGATCGCGAGGTGCTCCTTCTTGGTATCGACTACCCAGAGAGCCGACGGAGTCTTGCTCATGTGACGGATACCACCGAGCGACTTCTGAAGCTTGTCGAGCTCACGCTTCTTGAGAAGGAGTTCCTTCTTCGTGAAGCCGGAGGTGCCCCCCTCAAAGTCGAGCTGCTCGAGCTCCTTCATGCGCTCAAGGCGACCGGTAACAGTCTGGAAGTTAGTGAGAAGACCACCGAGCCAGCGCTGGTTCACGAAAGGCTGATTTACGCGAGTTGCCTGCTCAGAAATAGCCTCCTGAGCCTGCTTCTTGGTGCCAACGAAGAGCACCGAACCGCCGCGTGCAACGGTCTGCTTCACAAAGTCATATGCTGCGTCAATGTAGGTGAGCGACTGCTGAAGGTCGATGATGTAGATACCCGAACGCTCAGTGAAAATGAAACGCTTCATCTTCGGGTTCCAACGACGGGTCTGATGTCCAAAGTGGACGCCGCTGTCGAGCAGCTGACGCATAGTTACGACGGCCATTGCCGTTCTCCTTTTCTGGTGCGAAAACCCGCACCTTTCGGTTGTATCGGCCGCAAATGCGACCAGATCCTAGTGCCCGCAGGTTTAACCGCCCTTTACAGGGACCGATGGTTTCACACTGACAAGTGGGCACGCGAAGTCACCTCTTACGAGATGCAGTTGCCAAGTCTACCACCCGCATCGTGAAGCGCAGAACCATGAGCGCACTCCGTTCACAACAAGCTTTTATGCAGGGTCCGGGCAAAGTTCTCCACATTTCTCGCTCTTCGCCCGAGCGACATTCTTGATCCGCCCATGATTACGTGCAAGGAGGCATAAATGAACAAGTTGCAGACAACAAAGGAGCCCTCCAGAACCTTTCACAACCAGGTTCTTGGAGCGAAGGGTGAGGGCTTTGCTGAGCAGTACCTGCTCGAACGCGGATTTCACCTCATCGAGCGAAATTGGCGCTGTCGCTACGGTGAGCTCGACCTCATCATGCGGGAAGGGAAAACCACTGTCGCGGTTGAAGTGAAGACGCGCAGTGGAACAGGGTTCGGTTCCCCTCTTGAAGCAATTACGCCTCAAAAAGTAGCAAGGCTTAGACGGTTGCTGCTCGAGTGGTCTCGAGAACGAAACGTTCGCGGGGGCAGACTTAGAATCGATGGAATCGGCATCACGCTCCAGTCGAACGCACCTGCCCCGCAGGTTGTCCATCTTCGGAGCATCTCGTGAGCAGATGCGTCTGCCAAGCCGCCGCAATTGCGCTCACCGGGCTAGCTGGGACAACGGTGATGGTAGAAGCTGCAGTGTCTCAACAGCTCCCGGGAATGGTAATCATCGGTCTTCCTGATGCTTCACTTTCGGAAGCCAAGCAGCGGGTACGCACCGCAACAGCACAAGCCGGACTCCCCCTGTCAGACCGCCTGGTCACAATTAATCTAGCCCCGGCAGCCCTACCCAAGCAGGGTTCCAGCTTTGACCTCGCGATCGCGCTTGCAGCCCTCGCCGCATCGCAGCACCTTCCAATTACCAGGCTCGCAGAGACAGCGCATATTGGAGAACTCGGGCTGGATGGAAGCGTTCGACGACCGGTGGGACTCCTGAGTGCCGTCATTGCGGCAAAAGAACTTGGATTCACACGAGTGATGGTTCCTCACGAGGGTGGTGCTGAGGCGCGGCTGGTTCACGGAATCGAAGTAATTGAAGTAGGTGATCTTTCTAGCGCTGTCGCCTGGCATCGTGGAGATCCATTCGACCCGCGGGAGTCATCCCAAGTATCGACATCTAGGAAAAGTGCTGGATCCGAACCTGCCCGCCATGCAGACACCCCCGACATGGCTGACGTCGTGGGACAGCCCGAAGCTGTTGAGGCAATGGTGATTGCAGCTGCGGGCCGACACCATGTCTCTCTTCTCGGACCTCCGGGTGCGGGTAAAACGCTGCTGGCCGAGCGACTTCCAACGGTTCTGCCTGACCTATCACCGAGCGAGTCGCTCACAGTGAGCAGTATCGCTTCACTCGATGGGTCGCAGGTAAACACGCTCATCACTCGACCGCCTTTCGTGCGCGCTCACCACACCGCGACCTCAGCCGCGATCTCTGGGAGTGGCGATAGCCGCGGCATTCGACCTGGGGCACTCACACGCGCCTGCCATGGAGTGCTTTTTCTAGATGAAGCGCCAGAGTTTGGTCGAAAGATACTCGATAACCTCAGACAGCCACTCGAATCAGGGACGATCGACATCATGCGTGCTCACGTACGAACGACACTTCCCGCGAGAATTCAACTCGTTCTTGCAGCTAACCCATGCCCATGCGGGAACGCGGGAGCACCAGAAACTGCGCCCCAGTGTCGGTGCACACCTGCTACTCGGGTGCGGTATATGCAGAGAATTTCAGGGCCATTGAATGACCGCATCGACCTTCGGCTCACCGTTCGTCGTGTGGCGAATGCTCAATATCAAGAAGCAACGGGACAATCACGCACAACGAGTTCCGAACTGCTCGATCGAGTGAGAGAGGCGCGGGCTCGCGCCTCGGCTCGACTCTCTCATACGCCGTGGAGTGTCAACAGCGAAGTGACCGGCGACTGGCTTCGAGGCCCGGAGCTCCGTCTCCCCAAAGACGACACATTCATCATCGACCGTGCACTTTCACTCGGTGCGCTCACGATGCGCGGATACGACCGAACGCTTAGGCTCGCTTGGTCAATCGCTGACCTCGCAGGAAGAAACAGGCCCGGACGCCGCGAACTCGCACAAGCGTTAGAGCTACGAGGAGGAGCAACAGTATGAATAATAGGTCGCCCATACGAGAAGGTTCGACTCTTCTTAATGATCTCGAACTATGCAATCTCATAGAGCCCTTGAGCGGTGACCAGGGAAACATCGCAGTCCGGCTTGCTCGATCAATTTGGTCGAGAGTCAGTGAGCCCGGAGATGCACTTGCCGGATCACTTATCGCAACGCTCGGGGTTCTTCCTGCACTCGATTTCCTAATGTCATCGTCTAGCGGCCACGACATTGTGCAGAATCTCCCTTCTTGTGATCGCGAACCACTCCAGCCATCACAACTCACAAGTGCTCTTCAGCGCTGGCGGCCACGGCTCGATCGGGTAGCCACGATGGATGACCTACGTATTGCGACAACACTCGGAATGCGACTACTTGTTCCTGAAGATCCAGACTGGCCAGAGGCACTCAACGATCTGGGCGCTCACACCCCACATATGTTGTGGGTACGCGGGGAGCCCAGATTGCTCTCCCAGCCATCGCTCGCGGTCGTTGGAGCTCGAGCTTGCACAGGCTATGGCAGTCAAATCACTGCTGAACTCACCGGAGACGCTTGTGCGGCAGGATTCTCAGTCGTCTCTGGCGCAGCCTACGGGGTTGACGCGGTTGCACACCGCACGGCTCTCGCAGTCGAGGCTCCTACAATCGCGGTTCTTGCAGGAGGCGCGGATCGACCGTACCCCGCGTCACACGATCAGCTCATTTCACGCATCGCCGAACTTGGCGCGGTATGCTCCGAGCTTGTGCCGGGCACTGCCCCGACTAGATGGCGTTTCTTACAGCGCAATCGACTGATTGCAGCTTTATCTCGGGCAATCCTTGTTACAGAAGCAGGTACACGCTCAGGAACTTTGAACACTGCAGGGCACGGAGCGGAAATAGGTCGACCACTCGGAGCGGTTCCGGGCCCTATCACCTCTGCCGCATCTGCGGGATGCCATCGATTGATCCGAGAATACGGAGCGTCTCTCATAACGAATGGAACTGAACTCCTCGATCTCTTGGGCACGAATTCAGATGCGCTGTTTGGGCGAGATCTCCTGGAAATTGACTCCGACGGTGAGTTCAACCGACAGCCTTCTGTGCATGTTCGGATTCTCGACGCACTCCCCTTGCGAGGCGGAAGAGAACTCTCCAAGGTAGCAAAACACGCTGGAATCACTCAGCAAGAAGCACGAGAGACTTTGACCGAACTTGAACTACTGGGCCACGTCGAGCAGCGAGTAAATACAAGTGGCGGAACAGTCCTTTGGGCGCTCACCAGGAATGAGTGACCGAGCCGATGATGTTTGCTAAGAGCGCTGTGAACTGCGTCCGCGTTTCTCGCCATACATCGCTTCATCTGCGCGCTGGAGGAGCTGCTCGAGAGTATCCCCCGACTCTGCCTCGGCGATGCCCCACGACCAAGGATGAACTGCCAGCTGGCGGAGACGCCCCATCACCACTTCACTCTCTGCGAGATGGGATTCCGGCAGCAGAATGACGAATTCGTCACCACCAAGTCTTCCGATCAGGTCAGAAGATCGGCAGAGCGACTTCCACTGACTCGTCAACGTACGCAGTAGATCGTCGCCTGCGGCGTGCCCACCAGTGTCATTCACGCACTTGAAGTCGTCGAGATCGATTATGGCGAGACTGAGTGGATAGTGGTATCGACTCGCCCGTTCGAGTTCTTTCTGTGCCCGAGCCACGAACCCCCGGCGATTGAGTACGCCTGTTAGCTCATCTGTCTGTGCTTCACCCCAGACTCTCTTCCGCATGAGGAGGCCCACTTCCACACACAACCAAGTGAACATCGTGACGCCAATGAGATTCGGAATGCCCAAGAGTGGCAACAGAGTAGTAAAAATACCTCCTGCTGCTGCCCACATCACTGCGACGAGAATGAGCGCCTGTCCGATCCGTGCGATGCGGGGGCCATAGAACCAAGCGAAATACATCCCCATTACCGGCAGTTCTTGAAGACCAGCGATCGCGTTCTGACCTTCGTCAGAGAAACCGAGGTAATACACCTGCACGGAGGCATGCGAGATTATGAACGCGATCCCAAACCAGTAAGGAAGCTCCCGCTTGAGCAGAAAGACAAAGCAGCCCACGAGGAGCCCGACAGCAAGTATCGCAATTGACAGGTAGGTCTCGAACCGGGTGATGTCATCTTCAAATAATTCGAAGGCACCGAGAATGCCGAATAACGACATGAGACCCGCAGTAACAATGGAGAATACAGTGACTCGGCCGGAGCGGCGGAGCCGACGTGAGCGAAGCCACCTGACTCCCTCGGACCGCGTAACAGTGTCAGTAAATGAACTCACAACACCATCTCCTTTACTTCTCGCATTCCAACCACCGTCAAACACCTCGGTTCGATACACTGAGTCGTGGCCTCCGACAGAAGCTCTTCACACTCCAAAAGACAATTGGACACGCGCGGCGCGCAGGTCGTGTTCCACACGATGGTTGATCTTGAAAAGTGGCAAGTTACTGGATTTGAAGCGCTTACTCGTTTCACGAATGGGTCGACTCCACTTGAGCAACTAGCAATCGCAGAGGCAAATGGCACGCGTGAGCAGCTTGAGATTGATCTCATCGCACTGGCTGGCGATACCGCCAAGGCCGCACTTCCACCCGACTTTTTTCTTACCGTCAATGCGTCTGGCAGCACCATTTTGCATCCTGAGATCGAAAGCGCGCTGACGTCAATGGATCGCCCCTGGGGGCTTGAACTATTTGAAGGCGAAACCTGCGCCGATACCAGTACGATCCGCCGCCGGGTCTGTGACCTCGGAGGTCTGTTCCTCATCGATGATGCGGGCGCATACGCCGCGAACGAATCACGAATACGGGAAGCCCGACCTAGTGTGGTCAAGATCGATAGAGAACTGTTTTGCGCAGCGCTCTCTGATCCTGCAGCACGCCGCCGTCTCGACAAACTCATTACCGCAACTCGCGACGTAAATGCCAGACTGCTTGTCGAGGGTGTCGCAAATGATGCTTTGCTGAACTTCGCGCAGGAGCTGGGGGCTGACCTCGCCCAAGGCTTCTGTTTTGGTAAACCGGCTCCGGCGGCTACGTTGACTGATTCGCTCAAAGAGTTATGCAACCGCACCGGGATCGTCACTCCGGGGTTCTGAACGGCAGCATCTACCGATGTCGAAGCATTGGATACACGTCCAATGACTCATCGAAAGATTTTGAGTATGCTCACGCTCACCCCCTACCCCGTATCGCGTGATATGTCTGTTGCGTGGGCACAAGATACATGCCAACGCCCCAATTACGGGGCAGTGTTCAGTACACACAAAACCTGTCTGTGTGTCTCAACTTCAGAAACCCTGGAACCTAAAAGCCCCAATGTTTCTAGTGCGATATCCCCCCACGGGTATCCCCCTGCCCCAAGTCGTATGCTAGTACGAGTTGCCCCGAATTTCGAGTTCATTTCACACTTTTGCGGAAACCTCAAAACGCCACCGGGCAAACAGACTTCCTGGATCCACTTGGGAAGAATACATATATGAGGATCATCGAGGCAGTGAGCGCGTTTCTAGAAACAGCGCGGCTCGAATACGGGTACTCTGAGCACACCGTACGCTCCTACCGCAGAGATCTCACATACTTTGCCGAATACGCAGATGCGCAACATATAGAAACGCTCGACCAGTTAGACCTTGAACTGCTTCGGGCATGGCTCTGGGAACGACAGCAGCAAGGGCTCGCACCCGCAACACTCGCGCGCCACGTAGCCACGCTCAAATCATTTGGCACCTGGCTCGAGTCACGTCGCCTTGTGCCGGGGAATCCAGCGTCACGGCTACGCACACCCAAAACGCCTCGCGCTCTCCCGCGAGTACTCTCCAAGGAACAGATGGTTCGGGTACTGGACCGGGCGGAGACTCGAGCTGCCGCAGGTGATCCCGAACAAATACGTGATCACGCAATTCTCGAGCTTCTCTACTCTTCTGCACTCCGAGTGTCAGAACTCATCTCGCTACGGATTGAAGGATACGACTCACGATCCCGCAGCGTCAAAGTTGTAGGCAAGGGCAGTAAAGAACGTATCGTTCCGCTCGGCGCCCCTGCCGCACGAACGGTTGAACGTTACATCGCCGAAGGGCGGAGACCGCTCCTCGAACGGAACACAGACCCCTCTCCTAAAACCGCACAAACTGCATTATTCATTGGGAACCGAAACGGTACTGCGCTCAACAGTAGTGCGGTCTATCGACTGGTATCACGCGAGCTTGACGAAGAGCCTGGTGGTGGCCCCCGCGGACCGCACACTCTACGCCACACCGCAGCAACCCACCTCCTTGATGGCGGAGCCGACCTCCGGGTAGTGCAGGAGATTCTCGGGCACTCGAGCCTGTCGAGTACGCAGGTGTACACACACGTCTCGATGGAGCGACTCTCAGAAACGTATCGCCAAGCCCATCCAAGGGCATAAGTTTCATTGGATGTCGAAGCAAGTCGATCACCAGGGCAGCAATACTGGCTTATGCAAGAAATAACGCATGGGGTTCACGTATGCGCCATCAACACGTACCCCTAAATGCACACACTCAGACAGACAGTGCCCACCCGACCCAGCAACACCCGCCACATCACCGCGTGCAACCACATCGCCCTCGCGAAGATGGGTCTCAATCGGCTCGAAGGTGAGCACCGTGTGCGAATCGATGCGGATCGACAGCACCGGCCTATCCACCACATACCCAACAAAACTTACGCTCCCTGCGACTGGGGCAATTACTGATTTTCCGGGTTGGGCAGGAAGGTCGATACCACGGTGACCCGATGCGTACGGAGAAGCGGGAGCTCGGTAAGGACCAGACACGCGCAGCGGATCCTCAACCGGCGGCTGCCACTTTGAACTCTCCGCAGGAACGGACAGCACCGTGCTGACGAGCATCAAGCCTGGCAACAGTGTGCCGACTGTCCGCGTTAATACACTCCGGTAACTCATTGTTCCAGCGTGCAACACAAGTTTCGACGGTTGCTAAATAGAGACAGCCTTGTGGAAAATTTCCTAGCGTTGCCGCCTACATGCGGTATGTGAAGAAGGCGTAAGCCCGCTACTCGTCGATCGAGAGTTCCTGTGGCAGCTTGAGTTCACGCGCAGAAAGCTCTTCAACGTTTACATCTTTGAACGTGAGCACCCGCACTGACTTCACAAAGCGATCCGAGCGGTACACGTCCCAGACCCAGACATCACTCATGGTGAGTTCGAAATAAAAATCGTTGCCGGCATCTTGCCGCTTTAGATCAACCTCATTCGCGAGATAAAAGCGACGCTCTGTCTCTACGACATAGCGAAACTGACTCGCAATGTCGCGGTATTCCCGGAATAGCGAGAGTTCCGCCTCACGCTCATATTCCTCAAGCTCTTCCTCATTCATCCCCTCCATCCTACGCGGCTCTGACGACACGCGGGCGCCCACACATTCAGCTTGATTTATTCGAACATATGTTCGAATATGGTCGCATGAATATCACCGCTGCGCTCCCATCGCTGCAGCAGCGCATCAATGAGATGCAGCCGCTCCGGCTTGGTGAACGCGCGCTCCCAACCACCCCCGGTTTGTCGCCGCTGCTTCCTGGCGGGGCACTCCAAATGGGCGCAACATACGCGGTGCGAGGCTCTTGGCAGCTTGCGCTTGCGTTTCTCGCTGAGGCGTCCCGTGGCGGCGCCTGGTGCGGTGTGCTCGGCTGCCCATACTTTGGAGCTGAGGCGGCCGCCGCGCTCGGTATCGCACTAGATCGTTGCGTACTCATTCCAACCCCCGGCCCACACGCCCTCTCCCTCGTTGGCACACTGAGCGAAACGCTCACAGTTGTCGTCGCACATTTCGACACACGTGTCTCCCCTGCTCAAGCTGAGCGAGTTTCTGCCAGGCTCCGAGAGCACGGTTCTGCTCTCGTAATTGTGGGCGACTGGGTACGTAGTGAATCACGACTCACCGTCATGAATTCTCGGTGGTCAGGACTCGGCTCAGGGTATGGCGCCATCTCAAGTAGGCAGCTCACTGTGCAGTCAGAAGATCGGCGTGGTACGCGACAGCATGTTGTGAACTGGTCGCATGACACGTTCACAGTGGATCAGGGGCCTGCAGCCAACGCCCCTCTATTGAGGGCGGTATAGCTATGCCTTCAGAGCGCGTCATTGTGTTGCAGATCCCGGAGTGGGAAGAAGAAACGCGAGATTTTACCCATCTCCTCGCTCAGCTCACTGAGCTTGTTCCACAGATCGAAACGCTGCGCCCTGGACTTGTTGCAATGAGAGCTCGGGGGCCCGCACGTTATTACGGTGGAGAGGCCGAGGCCGCAACTGCCTTACTACAGGTGGCACACGCCGCAGGTTCCATAGAGGCACGCGTCGGTATAGCCGATAGCCGATTCGCTGCACTCCAGGCCGCGGCACTTCACGTTTCAGACTTGGGTGGAAACGCACTCACCATCCCTGATCCCTCGAGCGATGTGCGGATCATTGAACCAGGTAGATCAGCCTCTTTCCTCAGCAGGCTTCCTGTTTCATCTGGAGTCGATGAGCGCCTCGGAGCGCTCCTTCCGGGGCTTGGCATCTATACGCTCGGAGCATTCGCTGCCCTCCCCGAAGATGCCGTTCGTGCACGCTTTGGCCCCGCGGGGGTTCTCGCACATAGGCACGCTCGCGGCTTGGATGCAGAACACGGAGAGGAGATCCGCCCACAACAGCCCACCAGTAATCTCGACACCGAGCTTCACTTCGAACCGCCGCTCACCAGCACCGAACAACTCGCCTTCGCCTGCAGCCCCCTCGCTGAGCAGCTCTATGCGAGCCTCAGCGAAGAACATCTCGTGTGCACCACTCTTCGCATTACGCTTACCGACGATATAGAGGTCAAGCACGAACGAGAGTGGACACATCCGAGGTTTTTCACCCCTTCCGATATCGTCGCGCGCATCCGCTGGCAAGCTGGATCGCTTGAGTCGGGCACGGGTGAACGAACAGGTGCTGGTGTCGCTGTGGTTCACCTGTCACCGATCCGCATCGATCGCGCAGCTTCCCATGAACCTGGGCTATGGACAAGTGGGCCAGACGAACGTATCCACCACCATCTCAGCAGAGCTCAGGGGCTTCTCGGCCCCTCCGGAGTGGGCACCACTGTGCTCGCTGGAGGGCGCTTACTTCGAGACAGACAACTATTCGTACCATGGGGCGTAGCGGCACACGGCGCCCGCCCTCCGGGTCCTTGGCCAGGGTCCCTTCCGTTTTCCCAGCCGAGCTTGGTCTTTTCTTCTCCGCTCCGAGCACAGTTACTCGGCGCAGCAGGGACAACCATCGGCATCGACGAAGATGACCTCCTCACTGAGAATCCACACTCGCTCAGTGTCGAGCACAGCAAGATCCCAGGGCAGGTGCAGTCTTGGTCAAAGCCCTGGCCAATTCGAGAGCGTTGGTGGGAAGGGCGACCCGACCGATTCCGATTGCAGGTAGAACTCACTGGCGGCACTGCCTGGTTGCTGCTTGGACAAACCCGCGACACCCTCATTCATTGGTTTGCTGAGGGCCAGTATGACTGAACCTGCATATGCTGAGCTCCACGCACACTCGCACTACAGCTTTCTTGACGGAGCTTCGTCCCCTGATGAACTCGTCGCCGAGGCAGTTCGACTTGGGCTCACAGGTCTTGCCATCACTGATCACGATGGTTTTTATGGTGCTCCGCGCTTCGCAGAGGCCGCGCGCACACACCCTGAACTCCTCACTGTGTATGGCGCCGAACTTACTCTCGGACTCACATCGCCGCAGCTCGGAGTGACAGACCCGGGAGGCACGCACTTCCTCGCCCTGGCACGCTCTTCGCCTGGGTACCATCGGCTCTCAACCGCTATCACTGAGGGGCAACTCGCAGGCGGGGAAAAGGGTCGACCCAAGTACGACCTGGAAGCACTCGCAGAGACCGCTGCTGGTGAGTGGATCATACTTACCGGCTGCCGAAAGGGCGCAGTACAGCAGTCCCTTACTCACGCAGAAAACCGCAGCGAGGGCGAAGCGCAGGCTCGGCACGAACTCGAACGACTCATCTCGCTGTTTGGGCGCGAGAATGTTTTTGTCGAGCTCACTCACCACGGTCATCCAATAGACGACACCAGAATCGAACAGCTGACCTCACTCGCGAATCTGACTGGTCTTCCCACGCTTGCCACCGGCGGAGTACACGCAGCGACGTTTCCACACACTCGCGTTGCTGAAGCCATGTCTGCTGTGCGCGCACGGCGCAGTCTCGCAGAGCTGGATCCGCACCTCCCCGCTTCCGGTACCGCACACCTGCGAAGTGCGGCCGCCATGCATCGTCACTTTCCGAAAAATCCAGACGCTGTCGCTCGCACAGTTCCGCTTGCTCGTCAGCTTGCGTTTTCCCTTCGGGAGGCAATGCCGAGGCTACCGAAGCTCGACCTCCCGACCGGACACACGCAGATGAGTTGGCTTCGAGAACTCGTTTGGCGTGGCGCAGCAAAACGTTATGGCGCGGGGCGAGACGGCCTCGATCCACCTCGTCGTGACCGGATCGAACGCGAACTCGCAGTCATCGAACAGCTCGACTTCCCAGGCTACTTCCTCATTGTGCACGACATCGTACGCGAGGCCCGCGAGCGAGAAATACTCTGCCAAGGCCGCGGTTCTGCGGCGAACTCTGCGGTGTGCTATTTGCTAGAGATCACCTCAGTGGATTCAATCTTTTACGGGCTGCCATTCGAGCGATTTCTTTCGAGTTTGCGCGAGGACGAACCAGATATCGACGTCGATTTCGATTCCGAGCGACGTGAAGAAATCATTCAGTATGTGTATGAGAAGTACGGGCGCCGAAATGCAGCCCAAGTCGCAAATGTCATCACGTACCGACCTAAGGCTGCAATTCGAGACGCTGCAAAGGCCCTCGGATACTCCCCATCCGAGCAGCGTCAATGGAGTTCAAAACTTAGTCATCACGACAGTTTTCCGGGGCAGGTCAAAGATGGTGGATCGGTAGCTCAAGACTCCCCGTACGCAGCCATCCCGTCAGCGGTACTTCGGCTCGCAGCCGAGTTCGCCGGAGCCCCGCGCCATCTTGGAATTCACTCCGGCGGCATGGTGCTCACCGAACGGCCAGTCGGTGAAGTATGCCCGATCGAGCATGCGCGCATGGATCGGCGAACCGTGCTCCAGTGGGATAAAGATGATTGCGCTGCCATGCGGCTCGTGAAGTTCGATTTGCTAGGCCTTGGCATGCTCAGCGCGATCGATAAGACCTTTCGTATGGTGCGCGCAGCAACCGGAGAAGCGTGGGCGTTTGAGACGATCCCAAAAGAAGAGGCGGGCGTCTACGACATGCTGTGCAGGGGCGACGCGATCGGCGTATTTCAGGTCGAAAGCCGCGCCCAATTAAATACGCTCCCCCGGCTCAGGCCCCGCAGGTTCTACGATCTTGTCATTGAAATAGCGCTAATCCGGCCGGGTCCGATCCAGGGCGGCGCGGTGCACCCGTACTTGCAGCGTCGAGCCGGCAAGCAACCAATTGAGTACCCGCACCCCAGCCTCAAACCGGTACTCGAACGAACGCTCGGCGTGCCACTGTTTCAAGAGCAACTCATGCAAATTGCTACCACAGTCGGTGGCAGCTCTGGCGAAGATGCCGACCTGCTCCGCAGATCAATGGGTTCCAAACGCGGCATCGAGAAAATGAACTCTCTCAAAGAGAAGATCTTCGCTGGCATGGCAGCAAACGGAATCACTAGTGAGCAAGCGAAGCGCATCTATACCCAGCTAGAGGCGTTCGCTGACTTTGGGTTTGCCGAGAGTCACTCCATTAGCTTCGCTCTCATCGTGTATGTGAGTTCGTGGCTCAAGCTTCACTACCCCGGCGCCTTTCTTGCTGGGTTGCTGCAGTCTCAGCCGATGGGATTCTATGCTCCGCGCAGCTTGGTCGAGGATGCGAAGCGGCACGGGGTCACGGTCTTACCGCCAGACGTGCAACACTCAGGTACCGAAGCCGAACTTGAGCTGTCCCCCAACGGCACGCATGCACCTACCGGAATAGATGCATGCATGAGCGCGGAACAGGAACCCGTTGGTGTATTTGATCAACACGCACCGGACACGAGCGGTGTGCACCGTCGTGATGGGCACTTCGCAGTGCGTCTTGGGCTTGCGGGCATTCGCGGTATCGGCAAGCAGCTCGCCGAGCGAATCGTCAGAGCTCGATCAGGGAAGCCATTTAAAGACCTGGCAGACCTCGCCCGCAGGGCCGACCTCAACCGCGAACAGCTTGAAGCACTTGCTTCCGCCGGCGCTTGCTCCGGTCTCGGTATTTCACGCCGCGATGCACTCTGGTCTGCGGGACCAGCCTCAGAGAACCGAGAAAGGTACCTCCCAGGCATTGCAGTGCACGTGCAGCCCCCCTTGTTCCCCGTGCTCTCTACTGCGGAGCAAACTGCTCTCGATCTCTGGACCACCGGGGTAGCCACCGACACTCACCCTCTTGCTCTTCTGCGAGCGGGGCTCGATGCCCGTGGTGTTGTGCGATCAGACCGTGCCCGAAACGCACACAACGGATCGCCGATTGAGGTTGCGGGCCTGGTAACTCACAGACAGCGACCGCACACAGCTGGAGGTGTCACCTTCCTCACCCTTGAAGATGAGAGCGGAACGATAAATATCGTGGTTTGGGCAAACGTGTGGCAAGCACATCGCTTCGTTGCGCAGTCCTCTCCAGCGCTCATCATCCGAGGCACTGCCGACCGCACCCCAGAAGGAGTCATGAACGTCATCGCGACCGGATTTGAACCACTCCCCGCACCCCCTGCTATTTCCTCGCGGGACTTTCGCTAGCTAAGCTGACCACGTGCACATCTCAACAGCTCTGCTCACAGACCACTACGAACTCACCATGGTCGATGCCGCGCTCAAGGCGGGCACTGCCGACAGGCGCAGCATGTTTGAGTTATTCGCGAGACGCCTCTCAGGCGCACGTCGGTACGGAGTCGTGGCCGGCACCGGCAGGTTGCTCGAAGCGATTCAGCAGTTTCGCTTTACCGACGCAGAGCTCGATTTTCTGCGTGAACAGCAGGTCGTGAGCGCAAGCACCATCGAATGGCTCGCCGACTATCGATTCTCGGGTGAAATCTGGGGGTACCCAGAAGGCGAGGTATTCTTCCCAGGATCCCCGCTCCTCACCGTTGAAGGCAGCTTCGCAGAGGGAGTCATTCTCGAAACTCTCGCCCTGAGCATCATGAATTACGACTCTGCCGTCGCGACAGCTGCCTCCAGAATGGTCTACGCAGCGAATGGAAAGCCACTGGCAGAAATGGGATCACGTCGCACCGCCGAACGCAGCGCGGTTGCAGCTGCCAGAGCTGCATATATCGCAGGGTTCAGTGCCACTTCAAACCTTGAAGCTGGCCGCAGCTATGGAATCCCGACGATGGGCACCGCAGCCCACTCGTTCACACTGCTGCACGACAGCGAACGCGAAGCGTTTGAGGCTCAGATTGCCGCATTTGGCACTGACACAACGCTCCTCATCGATACGTATGACATCGAACAAGGGGTACGCACGGCAATCGACGTCGCGGGCACAGAACTCGGGGCCGTGCGCATTGATTCCGGTGACCTCACGGTGGTAGCTGCCGAAGTGCGGGCTCTCCTCGACTCTCTCGGGGCGACCAATACCCGCATCACAGTCACCAACGACCTCGATGAGCACACGGTTGCTGCGCTTGCCGCCTCACCCGTAGATTCGTTTGGCGTTGGCACCTCGGTAGTGATTGGCTCAGGCAGCCCAACCATGGGCATGGTGTACAAGCTCGTTGCGCGCGAAAACGACGAGGGCGAGTGGGTCTCGGTTGCTAAGAAGAGCACCGACAAGGCCTCCGTCGGAGGCCGCAAAAGCGTGCGTCGACTTCTCAATTCTCGTGGAGTCGCCCGCTCAGAACTCATCTTCCTCGGTGATGGCCCGGGCGGGACCCCAGAAGGCACCGATGTTGCAGAGACGAGTCGGCAAGTTCTCGAGCAGTTCGTCGATGGTGGATCAGTAGCTCAGCGATTCACTGGAACCGAAGGTATTGCTCTCGCGCGCGAACGGCATCGCGCAAGTATCGCTGAGCTGCCAGCTGTCGCTATGAGCTTGACCCGCGGCGACCCAGCGATTACAACCGAATATCGGTAACGCTATTTCTTCATCCGTTCGTAGACTCGCTTGCAGTCAGGGCACACGGGAAATTTTTCGGGATCGCGCGATGGCGTCCATTTCTTACCGCACAACGCACGAACTGGCTTTCCAGTAATTGCTGACTCGACAATTTTGTCTTTCGGTACATAGTGGGAGAAGCGTTCGTGATCGCCGTCTTCAATCTGCGAGTCCTCGACAAGCTTTTCGAGTTCCCGATCAAGCACGTCAAGGCCGCCGCCCGAGTCCGGTTCGTTTCTCGTAAAGATTCCCATGGAGGAAGTCTAACCGCTCGAAACGAATTTGAGCCGAGAGCTACAGAAAACCGAAGCTGACCCAATCAGTCGAAGATCTGAGTGACTGCAAGGATCTCGGGGCCCTGCTTGTCGAAAACGCGGCCACCGATGATCACTCCGACGAGAAGTACAACGAGGCCGTAACCAACGCCGAAGAGGAACGCCCACAGATTACCGACAAACGTCACACTGCTTATCGCAAGCACGGCCGACCAAACGGGAGGCACCGAAAGCAAAAGCGCTGCGAGCATCGAGAGAGTTTGGGAAGTTCCAGATCCTGACCCCGACCACTGCGGCTGCACGAACGGGCTATCGCCCGGGCGTGTGGCCGGATACGGCATGATCGCCGAGAAGGCACTCGCCACCCCGGTAGATACGAGCAACACGCCAAGATTCATGCCGATAACCGCCGGCAGAATGCGCCAGTCCCCCATAAATGTAACCGTGAGGCTTGACCCAATCACCGCGACCGGAACACCAACGAACAATATAGGCGCCAGTCGCCCCGCACGGTCGGCCCACCCTCTAACGCCGCTCGCTACGTGTTCCCAAATCGCAGTCGAATCCATAGCGATGTCGTTGTGTTGCGACCAGCCCAAGAGCAGCAGCAAGACGGGAAGCGGAAGAGCAACGGCAAGCTTGAAGTCCGCCCCTGCCACAAGAAATGCGACAAGAATCGCGATGGGCGCAACGGGCAGAGCGATGAGCGCAATTTTGTATCTGGGGTCACGCATCCAATACGTGAGCTGTCTCGCAGCAATTACCTGAGCGGGCCGCGCGGCAAAGCGCTCGAACCAGCCGAGCCCCTGTTTTGCGTTAGACGAGTCGAGCGGCAACTCGATGCGTGTCACAGACCTGTGCACGACAACGAACCATAGCAACGCAAAGCACAGCGTCGTGCCGCCAAGAACCGCGAGCTTGATGCCGGCCGCAGACACTTCACCAACGCTGAGATGGTGGATCGCAGCGAATCCAGCTCCGAACGGTGACCACGCGAGCGGGCCCGCTGCCTCCACCAGCATCCGGTTGTCTTCGCTCCTGAACACCTCGGTAATCCCAAACACAAGAATGGGAATCAAAGCAATGCCGAGCACGCCACCGGTGAGCCTCAGCCCACCGGCAAATCGATCTCCAGCAAGCAGTTGCGAGAGACCAGCAGCCAGGCGCACGCCGACAACCGTAAATACGACAACTAACACGAGTACCAGTGCGGCGATCCACCCACCAGCAAGCCACTCTGGCCGACTGACGACGAGCGCGGCGACCCACACAAGCAATAGGAGAAAAGACCAGCTCGCACACGAGGTAACAAGCATCGACCAAGCAAGTTTCGCGGGGCCCACCGGGTATTGGGAGAACTGCTTGGGTACGAGATACCGGCGATTGTCGAAGAACGGGTAGAGCATCGCAAGCGCCACGATTACAGCACCCATGATGATGTCGAGCGCATCTCGAACCTCGCCCGGCTCCACAACAATGCTAGGAACTAGCGCAGCGGCAACAGCGATAGCGGCACACACGAGCAACAGCAGAGCGACTCGCAACGCGTGCAGAACAGACCCTCGAAATAGGCCACCGGCGAGTGCTACTCGGAGTCGGAAGAGCCGTGTAACCACTGAAGCCCCTTCTTTGATTCACCCTCACCGACGAGGGCCCGGAAGCGCTCTTCAAGGCTCACCCCGTCGCGCACAGCGTCAACGGTGCCCTGCGCAATCACTGACCCACTCGCAATGATTGCAACATGATCGCAAACACGCTGAATCAGCTCAAGGCTGTGACTCGACAGGATGACGCTGCCGCCGCCAGCTACAAACTTTTCAAGGATTTCGGTGACATTAGCTGCGGAAACGGGGTCAATAGCCTCAAATGGTTCATCGAGTACAAGCACTTCGGGCGCGTGGATCATGGAGCACGCGAGCGCAATCTTTTTCTGCATACCCGCCGAATAATCAGAAACGAGTCGGTCGAGCGCTGATTCAAGCCCAAACGCCTCTGCAAGCTCAGCACTGCGCGCGGCAACTTCGGCCTCGGCAACTCCGTGCAGCACACCGGAGTAGTACAAGAGCTGCGCGCCCGTCAGGCGATCGAAGAGACGCAGTCGGTCCGGCAGCGTGCCGATGAGTTGTTTCGCCGCTGGGCCATCGGCCCACACATCGACGTTGCCGACGGTGACCCGGCCAGAACTCGGCCGCAGCAACCCACTGATCATTGACAGCGTGGTCGTCTTACCCGCGCCATTTGGCCCGACAATACCGGTGAGCGACCCCGCGTGCACCGAGATCGAAACTTCATTCGCCGCAACTACTGAGCCGTAGACCTTTGTGAGTTGTTCAGTGCGAAGCACCACTGGATTCTGTGCAGCAACTTTTCCGCGCTCGCGGGCCCGAACGACAGAAGGCGTCGGCACTTCAATTCGCCGACGTGCTGGCTCCTCGGTCGGCGCCTCATCGCCGCCGCTGCGGGTGCGTCGCGACCGCGGCTCCAGCTCTTCTGCTTCGTCTCTGAGCTGCTCGTTCGCACTCCCAGTCGCTCCCCCAGCCTTTACCTCGGTCTGGTTGTCGGTAGACGACGGAGTTGACGAAAGATGCACCCCACTAACCTACCAAACTGAATTGACTGCGCGAACATTCAGCACAGACTCACAGAACCCGGCAGAATAGCTTCTGTGACTGTGCCAGAATATGCAGCCCGAGCCAGACGCGGCTCTGCGATTTCATCCCTGTGGCTTCTCACACGGCGTGACCTCAAGGTTCGGTACTCAACATCGGTTCTTGGCTACCTGTGGTCGATCCTCGATCCACTGCTCATGAGCCTCATCTACTGGTTCATCTTCACCCAGGTGTTTGATCGCTCAGTGGGCGAAGACCCGTATATTGTGTTCCTCCTGACCGCACTTCTGCCTTGGATGTGGATCAACGGCGCACTCGGCGATTCGACTCGTGCGTTCTTGCGCGACGTTCGACTCGTCCGTTCCGTCGCGCTTCCACGGTGGATCTGGGTGGGCAGAATCGTCGCTTCCAAGGGCATTGAATTCTTGCTGAGTCTTCCTGTGCTCCTCATCTTCGCAATTGGAAGTGGCGCAAAGATCACTTGGCTAATCGTGTTGTTTCCACTGGGTGTGGTTCTTCTCGCCGTACTGACACTCGGACTCGGCCTGCTGATTGCGCCACTCGTGGTCTTCTTCCGCGATCTCGAGCGAGCCACCAAGCTGGTGCTTCGCGTGCTCTTTTACGCGTCACCCATCATCTACGGCGCATCAGATCTCCCGAGTTTCGCGCAGCCCTTAGCGTGGTTGAATCCGCTCTCCGGAATATTCAGTCTGTTCCGAGCAGGGTTCTTCCCAGATCAACTCGACTGGATGCTTGTTGGTTCGGCCGCCATCATTTCTCTACTGTTTCTCCTGCTTGGGCTCACCGTATTTCGCCGTTCAATCGGCGGCGTCTTGAAGGAGATTTGAGTGTCAGACGCATTAACTCCGATCATCTCAGTGCGCGACCTGGGTGTGCACTTCAGAAGAAATCGTGGATCGCGAAGAAGCTTCAAAGACCTCTTCGCAGGGCGCGGGCGACGAACTCGCCCAGGTGAGTTCTGGGCCCTCCGAAACGTCTCTTTTGACGTTGCTCCGGGTGAGGCGATCGGAGTCGTCGGCCGGAACGGTCAGGGAAAGTCGACTCTGCTGAAACTTGTTGCTGGGGTTTTACTTCCAGACGAAGGCACCGTGCATGTGCGCGGCGGCGTAGCGCCGCTCATCGAGCTCACGGGTGGCTTTGTGGGCGACCTCACGGTTCGCGACAACATTATGCTCACCGCTGGGCTCCACGGGCTCTCTAAGCAGGTGATCACCGCAAAGTTCGATGAAATCGTGTCGTTCGCTGGGGCCGGACAAGTCATCGACACACCATACAAACATCTTTCGAGCGGCATGAAGGTGCGTGTGGCCTTCTCCGTGGTGTCCCAACTCGACGAGCCGGTACTTCTTGTTGACGAAGTTCTGGCAGTCGGCGATAAGGCGTTTCGTGCGAAATGCTATCGGCGGATCGACGAGCTGCTCGCCGAGGGGCGCACGCTTTTCCTCGTATCGCACAATGAGCGAGACCTGCGGCGGTTCTGCAAGCGTGGCCTCTACCTCGATGGAGGAAAACTCGCGTTCGATGGCCCGATCACAGAAGTACTCGAACGATACAACACTGACCACCCCGCGTGATCCACCGTGTCTGCGTGCTGTCAGGCGCGCTCTTGTGCCAGACGCTCCTGGGACGCGCGCTCGAGCAGCGACTCAATTGCCGCGTGAAAACGCGCGGTGGGTGCACCGGGAGTCGTATCGCCGAAGTAGCGAGTTGACCAGGCACCAAGCCGGTCTCGGGCATCTTCGTCACCAATGACCCGGTCGAGAACCGCGGCAATTTCACCGGTGTCCGACGCATCAAGCCATTCGCACACGCTGAGGTAGCCCCCCTCGTCAACCGCGGCCTCTGGCGCCAGTGGCCGCGTCACCATGAGTGGTTTTCCGGTGGCAAGCCGGTCGTACACCATTGCAGAGATGTCGCAGATAGCGACATCTGGAACCTGCAACTGCCACCCAAGAGTTGGCGAGTCGTCATACACGTGCTGCGCAGAACTGTCTGCCTGATTCGCAGACTCGAGCATTGAGATGATGCGTTTGTTCGCCTGGCCGAACTCATTATCGACCACTCCGCTTCGAGGATGCGGTCGATACACGACGCGATGTCGGCCTGTACCTATGAGTTCCTGAACCAAGCGTTCGCCGTGTGAGACGACTGAACCGTAGCTTGCTGCGGGCCGGTCACCCTCCCACGTCGGCGCATAGAGCACGACGGTGCGGTCGTCTGCCGTGTACGGCGGCGTGCCACTCAGGTGATCAGTCTGTGGCCTCCCGATCGCAACTGTGCGAGCCTCGACATCATAATTCCAGAGCGCATTCGCTAGCCGTGACCGTGCTGCGTCTCCTGCCACAAACGCGTAGTCGTACGTCTTGTACTGATTACTCGTCATGTACATTTTGTCGCTCTCACCGTGGTTGATGAACACGTGCCAGCGATTTCCGTAACGCATCATCTGGAAATTACGAGTGTTTTGGTTCACGTACATGATGATGTCAAGCGGTTGTTTCGCAATGAACGATTCGATGCTCGTGACTTTGGGCACGTACGCAACATCTAGCCCGCTCTCCTGCATGAGTTGGCGAGCACCTGCTGCGTTGCGTGCGAGTACAACAACCGGTACGGTTTTGGCGAGTTCTGCGAGCGGTGCGTACCACTGTCGCATCTGGTACAGATTCACGTCGCTGTCGGCGAAATACACACCAACGCGGTAGCGATCTTCCGGAAGATCACCGCGTTCCTCAAGCATCTTCTTGAGATCGAAGTACGCGCGACGGCCTTTCAGCACACGTTTCGCGAGTTTTACTGCTCGCCTACCGTCCTTCGCAATTTGCATGTGCTTCACAATAGCCTTCAGTTCTGCTTCGATCCTTGATATCAGCGGGCTATGGGAGGATCGTGATGTGGATCGTTATCTTCCCCCCGAACTCACCGAACTCCCAGACGTTCCAGCGGTGAGTTTCATCATGCCCGTGCTCAACGAGGAGGGGTTTCTCGAACAGGCAGTTGCCACGATTCTGGCGCAAGACTACCCGGGTGAAAAAGAGGTTGTGCTCGCTCTTGGCCCGTCTCGCGACGCGAGCAATGAGATTGCGAAGAGGATCGCCGAGGCAGATCACCGGGTCAGGCTTGTAGAAAACCCCGAACGTGACATTCCCGCCGGTCTCAATCGGGCGATCGAAGCAAGCCGTCACCCTGTCATCGTGCGCGTCGATGCACACTCAGAACTCACTTCCGACTACACGAGGCGCGGAGTTCAGGCTCTGCTTGAGGTCGGTGCGGCGAACGTGGGTGGTGTGATGCGGGCAGCGGGGGCTACTCCGGTTCAGCGTGCGATCGCGCGGGGTTACAATAGTCCGTTTGGACTCGGTGGCGGGGCGTATCACGGCGACGGCACACCCGGCCCGGCCGAATCCGCATATCTCGGAATCTTCCGTAGAGAGGCGGTTGCAGCGGTCGGTGGGTACGACCCTGAGATACTTCGCGGTGAAGACTGGGAGTTCAACCTGCGGCTCAGGCGGGCTGGCTATACCGTGTGGTTCGATCCCTCGCTCGGTGTGACGTATTGGCCGCGGGCGAGCTTTAGTGATCTCGCGAAGCAGTTCTTCGCGACGGGAACCTGGCGCGCCGTACTGGTACGCCGGTACGGGCGCGCGAATCCGTGGAGATTTTTCGCGCCAGGCGCCCTCGTCGTTGCGTTGACCGTTTCAGTTCTCGTGCTGGTGCTTCAGATAGTTGGCATGTTGCCCTGGGCTTGGTGGTCTCTGGGCTGGGCACCGCTTGTGGCGTACGCACTCGGAATAGGGTTTGCTATCGCCCGAATTCAAGATCAGCGCGGGTGTAAGGATCGTTTGCTCACTGGCGTGGCCCTCGTGCTCATGCACACATGCTGGGGTGCGGGGTTCCTGCGTGGCATTCTCTTTGGTGGTGGCAAGCTTCTCGGAGGCGGCAGAGTTGTCGATCGCTCACGAGCGTAAATAATTCTGCAGGATCTGCGAGTGCTCTACTTGCTTGAGGCGAGCGCGGTATTTGAGGCGAGTGCACCGCATTCTTCGAGCTTGCTTACGACCCGAGATGCTGCGAACCCGTCATCGTGCGGGAGGAAACGTTTCTGCCAAGCCGCGTAGGCACCTTGGTATTCACCGATCCACTCGGCGGCACGGCCGTCGCGAGCCAGCGCGTTTGCGCAGGAAACAACCTCTTCACGGCTGGTGAGTAGCGGACCAGGCGAGTCGCCTTCGAAGTCAAAGGTAAAGCCACGCTCTCGGTCTCGATAGTTCTCAAGGTCAGGCACAAAGAACGCGAGGGGAATGTTCGATGCCGCCGCATCAAACATCAGCGATGAATAGTCTGTGACGATGAGGTCGGCCGCAAGAATGACGTCGTTGATGTCGGGATGCTTGGAGGCATCGATCACGCCGTACTCACCAACGATGTTGTACCCACCGAGGGAATGTTGACGCGTGTGGCCCCTTGCAACGACCACCCATTCATCACCTAACGCGGCGGCGAGCGCAGTAACATCGAGCTCATCAACGGCGGCTACGGCACTCTCGCGCCAGGTAGGCGCGTAAACAAGCACACGCTTGCTTTGAGGCACGCCCACCGCTGCGCGCGACGCTCGAACAGTAACGGGGTTCAGTCCGCTCCCCGCGTTTGCGAGAGCGAGCCGATCGACCCTCGGGTAGCCCTCTTCGAACACTGGACCCGAGAACGCATAGCTCTTGCGGAACTGTTCGGTTGCGTGCGGGTTTTGAGAGAGCATGGCGCTCCAGCGGCTACTTTCGCGGCGGATCGCCAAGCGTGTGCGCAGCGAAACGTTTGGGCGGCCCAGTGCGAGGTGTTTCAGCATTGTTCCGTGCCAAGTTTGCAGCACAAATTGGCCCCGCGCTCGCTTGAACCGATGCCGAAGCCAGTCATTCACCACGAGCAGTTTGGCGTGGCGGCGTGCTGCGAACCACTCCTTTCCGCCGACAAGTACCGGCGTCGCCCCCTCTGGAACAGCTTGCCGCTCTGAGGTCACGCTCCAGTATCTGTCGAGATCGGGATGTCGCGCGGCAATTTCTCGGTCGAGTGCGAGTGGATTGCAGCTCACCTGTCTGCCATAAAAGCTCTCGAAGAACACTGCTGGATTCGGTACGAGTTCGTGTGCGGGGCGTTTGAGTTCAGCTATATACTCCGCGACTCTTGCGGCTGAAGCACCGTCTCGATAGGCATGGAATCTTTCGGCGAGCGCGCGCGAACTTCTCTGCGATTCACGGAGTTCGTGCGACCCTTGCTCGGCTAGCCGTTCGAGTCGTGTGACGACGCCGCCCCAACTGCGTTCTACGGCCCCTGTAGCCGTGATCTCTAGCGGTTCATACAGTCCTCTGCCGAGCGTATAGCTCTCAAGATCGGGGGCGAACCACACGATCGGTCTCGTGAGCAGAGCAAAATCAATTGCGATCGATGAGTAGTCGGTGATGAGCGCGTCAAACGCGCCAAGCAACGGTGTAATGTCCCGTACCCGATCGCTTCCGAGCATATGCACTCGTTCGTTGAGCACTGGATCGTAGTCGCCCGCTCCAAGCGGGTGCGACCGAATGATGAGGTGTGCGCCGAGATCCGTCAGTAGTGAGTGGATCGACTCGATCTCCGCCGCAACAGGTATTGCCGGGTCGTCGTCACCGTCGCGCCATGTCGGTGCATACAGGAAGATCGGCGTGTCAGGGCCTGCATCAGTGAGTCCAAGCTCTTCAAGTACGCTCGCACGCGCCTCGCTTGCGAGCGCAGGATTTTGTGCCTGCCGTACGAGCACGTCATCGCGCGGATCTCCAAGAACGCGAACCTTGCCGGGATCCACCCTGAATGCGGATCGCAACCGCTCTGCGGCATCGATAGACCCGGCGACATACAAACTCACCTGCTGTGAGCCGCGCTCATACATCCGCCGCAGCAGCGACCGGATGAGCCTCGGTCCGGTCACTGTCGTGGTTACTGGCGAATCCAAGTGAATGCGCTTCATGGGTGCACCGTGCCAGAGCTGAATAATTACTGCCCCAAACACGCCAAACCTATTCACATCGCCGAGCCCGTGGGTGACGACGAGTGTGCCAGAACGAAGTGTGACCCAGTATCCGCGCCAGGAATTCCGTTCGACTGCAATGAAGTCGTGGCGTTCCGCAAGGGCGCGCTCTGACTCGTTACTCACCATCCAGAAAACCACAGCGTCGGTTTGCGTTTGGCGCACATGCAGAGCTAGGGCGAGAGCCCCCTCTCCCACACCAATTCCGCTTCCGAATGCCCACTGCAGATGGGAGCGCGGAACGAACCATGAAAAGACGAACGACAACACGTATTTCGGGATCGCCAGCAGTTTGCCGAGATTACCGCTCGCGAAGTGAAATCGGGCAGTGGTCATTCAATAAACTCTAGTTCACTACACACCTGGACGCTGGCGCACCAGCGTCCAGGCGAGCAATTACCAGTCCAGAGTGCCGAGTGTTGCGGTGGTTTGCCCCGCCTCACCATTTCTTGTGTAATCGATGGTGATTTCACTCCCACCCGCTTGCATTCTGATGAGCGCGGACACCGTGGTTCCGTCGGTTGCAGGAATGCCATTAATCGCAGTGATCACGTCGCCTGCGCGTAGACCTGCTTCATCGGCCGCTCCACCAGGGGTGAGATCTTGAAGCAATCCACCCGCGTGATTCGCATCAGCGTCTGTGTCGAAGCTTGAATCTGCAACACTCGCACCGAGGAGCCCGTGTGAGGGCTGCTCGCCGGCGATGATCTCATCTGCAACTCTCGTCGCGAGCTGCGCGGGAATGGCGAACCCGAGACCCGCGCTCGCTGCGGTTCCCTCGGTTGCACCTGGAGATGCGATCGCAACGTTAATGCCGATGAGTTGACCCTGGTTGTTCAGGAGCGCACCACCCGAGTTACCGGGGTTGATCGACGCATCAGTCTGGATCACGGGCAGGGTCACCTGCCCGACACTCTGCTGCGTATCTTCCTCCTCTTGGCCCGGGTTCTGGAATCGGAAGTCCCACGGGAACCCAGGATTCTGCCCGTCAGAGCCATCGTCGTGAGGCTGGTCTGAGTCTGGGCTTTCTGGAATGAGAGGACTTCCCACCGAAATACCCCGGTTGAGTGCGCTCACGACACCACTCGTCACCGTATTCGCCAGATTCAGTGGCGCACCGATCGCGACTGCAACATCGCCAACATTCACCTTGGTTGAATCAGCAACCTCAATGGGTGTGAGGTTGTCAGCTTCAATCTTCACCACCGCGATGTCTGAATACGGAGCCACGCCCACAATGGTGCCGTCGAAGACTCGGCCGTCGCTCAGTTTCACGCGGATGCTCACATCCGACGCCGCCCCATCAAGAGTTGCTACGTGAGCATTCGTGATGATGTAACCGTCTTCGCTATAAATCACCCCTGAACCAGAGCCAGCTGCGCTTTGCCCTTGCACCTCAAGCGTCACGACACTCGGAGTAGCTACTGCGGCAACCCCTGTGACCTCAGTCACACTCTCAGGATTATTGAGCGTCACAGCGCCGCTGTGCTGTGCGACTGTCGCTGACTGAGGCGCAAGGTTCGCCACGACGAGCGAAGACACGCCCCCGCCGACGATACCCCCAATAAGAGCAGCGATCGCGAGACCGGAGAGCAGGGTTCCCGTCGAGTGTCCCTTCTTCTCCGAGGTCTCAGGCTGCGAAGCCTGTGCGGCGGGAGACGAGTACTGCTGCCCTAAATATGAGGGTGAATACGCCGGATATCCCGATGCCGCAGACTGCTGAGAATGCTGTTGACCGTACGTTGGCTGCGCCCCATAGATCGGCGTCGTCTGCTGCTGCACCGAAGCCGGCTGCTGAGGTGATGATCCATACATCGCCTCTGCAGCCGACGTGGCACCCTCTTGTGGGACTGGTGGTTGCGATTGCGATTGTGCTGCGTGCTGCTCACTTTGTGATGCGCCGGGTTCTGTTGGGGTGTCCTCATCAGCCATCATGGCTCCCTTCTCGATACCCATAAGCATTCACCCCAATCCTATGAATTAGGTTTGGACAAGCTGCACGGAGTCTGCGGATCATTACAGGTCTGTGGTGAACAGTTGACCCTCACGCCTACGTGCACCTCGGCGAATGATTCCCTGAAGCCCGAACAACAACACACCTGATGTGAGCACTCCGGCGCCAGCAAGGAGTGCAAGCTGGCCGGGTTCGAACCCTGTGACTGCGAGCCTGGGTTGCGTTTTGGGTTCCTGGGGTTCGACGATCACCGCTGTCTCCTCTGGTATGCCAAAGTCGTCACACCACGACTCGATATGGCCACGCACAGATTCTGCTTGGTCTTCCTCAAGCAAGCACGCCCGCACGGTCACCCACCCACGCGTACCTTCAGGGATCGTTATCGGAGGCACGTCGATCCAAGTCTCGGTCTCCGTCACGTCAGCAAAAACACTGGCAATCTCTTTCGCCTCTGCGGGAGGTTCGCCTTGCTGACTTGGTTCCTCATCTAGCTGGTAGGCAGTCACACGAATTCGCGCGGGGATCCGCTCTCCCGTTCGGTCAACTAACCAAGCACCGCGCTGCATACTCACTTTGATTGTGTCCTCGAGCACCTGCTCTTTAGTGCCAAACTGCAGTTCTCGCTCCTTCAGAGCAGTGATCCAACGTAGTTGAGTGGGAACTACGTGGCCTTCCACGTCGACACCAAATCGATCCGCAAAGACTCCATTAGCCGGCAAAAGTTCTGAGTCTCTCACTAGGCGAGACTGTGACGCCTCATCGATTTGCCAGACCCAGTAGTAATACCCAGACTCGCTCGGCGTTGCTTCTGCAGTCACAGCATATGTACCAGGACCATTGTCGATCTTGAGCGTGCTGCGCGCGGCAACGGGCGATCCTGCGGGAGCTTCGTCTCGCTCCTCTTGCGGCACATTAAATGGTCCATACAGCGTTCCCTGTGCAGTGAGGGGCAAGTAAGTGCCGTTCGTCGTTCGTTGCGGCCAAGGTGCTGATTCGCCAGATGCAGAGACAGTTACCGTGTCGGCGAAGCTACCTGTGTCACGATCCACAATCAACTCAGGCACTGAGGTTTCAATTGCGGGAGTGAACTGACTATCGACAGTGATTGAGACCGGGTCGAATTCACCGCCATTTTTAGCTGTGACTGCGGCGACTCCAGAACCAAGCTTCTGCTCAGTCTGGTCCGACGAAGGGTGCAACACAATCTGATCTGGCCAGTACCGTTCCTCGAGCTCCCACGTTCCTTCGATGGTCACCTCATGGAACCTGGCCCATTCGTCGTCATGTAACGTCGCACTCCACTTGACAGATCCCGCTGAAGCGTCTGAGAGCACCATGCGCTGTTCACCATTCTCAAACTCGCCTCCCGTGATCGTGAGCGACGTGGTTCCACTTGGGTAGCTGAGTGTTCCTGATCCGTGCTCCTCACCAGCGCTGATAATTAGTGCAGCATCAGGTGTTCTATTACCGGGCCCTACGGCTTCGGTCTTCGCCCGTTCTGCAAGTTTGAGGCCGGCCTGCACAAACGATGCTCCCCCGTGATCGCGAATGAGCTTGTATTTTTCATCGAGCCACGCCGCGTTACCCGGGCCCCGACGAAGCTCCCAAAGCGCAATCTGCACGGCGACAGCCTGCTCAGGAGAAGCGCCCGGTGCATGCTCGGCGAGAACCCAGTTGAGCTGGCGCAAGACTTCACCGGACGCAGTCGCAGTTGCTACCTTGCCACTCCACCCCCACCCATCTTGCGCGTTTACCGAGTAGCCGGGCAGTGATGACACGACGGTAGGACCCAACTGAGTGCTGAATGGCGCGTCTGCACCGGGTTCAAGACAGTACGCGAGCGAGCCGTCTGAACTCTTGAATGCGCCAACGTGGAACCCATTGAAGGCGAGCATTCCATCGAGTGTCGCTGCGTGAGTTGGCGCAACACCTATCCCGAGCACGACGAGAACCGCGGTGAGCGCAGTCGCAATGCTGAGTTTCAGCCGGTTCCAGTGGCGAGTCGACACCATGGAGATCATAAGTACGAGACCTTTCATTCAAAATGCGTAGGTCGCTATGGTGCCCGTGCGTACGACAAACGGAACTTGGTTATCCACAGGTCGTTGCGTGGAGCCGATTCGCCTTCTGGTCATTGAAGTGCTAAAGTTAATTCTTGTGCCGCGGGGTGGAGCAGTTCGGTAGCTCGCCGGGCTCATAACCCGGAGGTCGTAGGTTCAAATCCTGCCCCCGCAACCAAGAAAAGGCCCCTGACCTGGGATTTATCCCAAGTCAGGGGCCTTTGCCTTTGCCTCAGAAGGGTCCGCTGCCGCGACGTCGGGTCGTGGAGATATCCGCACAGTCCCTTGTCAGCGTCCAGCCATCACAACCCAGACATTTCTTTCCGGAAAACTTCGAATTCAGAAGTTCACACCTATGCCCATTGTGAGCGACGGCAAGTATCCAAGCAGGTACGAAAAATCCGAGTGCGAGTTTCCGCTCAAGCGTGACCACTGAGCAGCAAACTCGCACTCGGATTTAATGAGTGTGCGATGAGATCGGATTAGCCTCCAAGCGCGCGCTCTAGCGCATCCTTCAGCCTCGCGTCTGCCTCACCATACGCTGTCCAGTCACCTTCCTGCATTGCAGCGTCGCGATCTGTGAGAGCCTCTTGCATATCCCTAAGCGCTTGCGTGATAGTCGCAGAGTTCCCGCTGCTCGAGGGCTCCTCCTCACCCTCACCAGACGGCTCTGAGCCGTCATCTGGTGCGATCGAACCTGGCTCCTCGCCGCCCTCGACGTCTTCGAGGTTTGCACCGGAGTCACCGCCGAAGAGCGTGTCCAGTGCACCGTCAAGCGTGTCCTCAAACGCAATGCTGTCGCCGAACGACACGAGCACCTTCTGCAGCAGCGGGAACTGCGTGCCAGACGACGCCTCAAGGTAGACCGGCTGCACGTAGAGCAGGCCGCCACCAACAGGAAGTGTCAACAAGTTACCGCTAATGACTCGCGTGCCACCCTGTCGGAGCAGGTTGAGCTCGGTTGAAACCTTCGGGTCAGTGTTGAAACTGTTCTGCACCTGACCCGGAGCAGGAATCGTATTGCTCTTCGGTAGCGTGAGAAGTTTCAGCGTTCCATAGTCTTCAGCAATCTTACCGTCTTCCGAACCAGCATTCGAGTTCGCAGCGAGGTATCCAGTGAGAATATCTCGGGCCGTGTCTCCCGTTGCATCAGGAATATACGTCGAATAGATCGAATAGGTGGGTTCGGCGTTCGCGCCTGCCGAAAGCGTGAGATAGTACGGTGGCTGCGGTGGGTTCGCGGTACCTTCGCTCGTGCTTGCTACCGGGTCATCTGGAGTTCTCCAAGCGTCCTCATCCGAGTAGAACGCGCCAGCGTTTGTGACGTGATACTTACTCAGTACCTCACGCTGAACCTTGAACAAATCTGTTGGGTAGCGCACGTGGCTCAGCAAGTCACCGCTCATCTCTGACACGTCCTTGAGCGTTCCTGGGTAGACCTTGCTCCAGGATTTGAGGAGCGGATCCTCAGTGTCCCACGCGTACAGCGTGACGCTACCGTCGTATGCGTCAACCGTGGCCTTCACCGAGTTGCGAATGTAGTTCACTGGCTTAGCCAACATGCTCGTGCGCTGGTTGTCAGCATCTACGAGTAGGGAATTCATATCTTGAATCTCTGAGTACGGGTAATCAGCTGATGTCGTGTACCCATCGATGATCCACTTAATTCGGCCATCAACGACCGATGCGTACGGTGCCTCATCGATCGTGAGATATGGGGCTACCTTCTGTACACGCTCGAGTGGGCTTCGATCGTAGAGAATCTGCGATCCATCAACGACTGCGCCCGAAAGCATAACCTCGACGTCTTGGAACTTCAATGCGTAAATAATCTTGGTGAAGATATTGCTGAGCTCTGGGCCGCCCTCGCCAGCAAACGTGGTGAGGTTTGCGCGGCCAGTGTTCACTTCTTCAGCAGTTCCGTCACCAATCTCAGCAGCATCGGCTTCGGTTGTTGCCTGTTCTTCTGATTCAGCGGGTGTTGCATCTTCTGCTTCATCAGCGGGCGCTTCACTACCACTCGACACATCTGACGGATAGTCGAGTTCGATCGGCTTCTCATGGTCGCCACCGACAATCGAGTACTCAGGAGAGTCCATTCCGAAATAGACGCGGGGTTCGAATTCACCGAGGCGCCCACTCGTCGGAATTCCGTTCTCGAGGAAGACAGGCTCGCCGCCAGCTGAACGCTGGTTACCGTAAGCGGCAACCATGCCGTACCCGTGCGTGAACACGAGGGTGCGGTTGTACCAGCTCGTCTGTCCCGACAGGTCAATGTCACGGATCGCAGAGACCGTGTCTTCAACCTGACCATCAAGCTCATAACGATCGACGTTCAATGAGTTCGGGAATTTGTAGTACTGCTTCAGCTGCTCGAGCTGCGCGAAGGTTCGCGAAATAACCTCTGGGTCCATGATGCGAATGTTGGATGCTGCCACGGCGTCATTGCGCAGCGCACCTGGCTCGGCATCGGTAATGGCGTCATACGGCTCCACTTTGACCTGGTCGAGACCATACGCCTTTCTCGTGGCTTCGATGTTTCGGCTGATGTATTCGGACTCAACGCTCTGCTCATCTGGCAGTACCTTGAACTGCTGAATCGCCCACGGATACCCCACTCCAAGTACGAGGCTCGAGACGATGAGCAGTGCGGTGCCGATGACCGGCATGCGCCACTTTCCGGTGATTGAGGTGATGAGGAAAAGCAGCGCGACGATCGCCGCGATTCCAGCGAGGATCTGCTTGCCAGGGATCGATGCGTGCACCCCGGTATACATTGCGCCGGTCGCAAAGCCACTGGTGTCTGTCAACGCAGCAAACTGATCGAGCCACAAGCTACCCGCCTGTATGAGCAAGTAGACCGTCGCGAGAATTGCTGTCTGTATGCGGGTTGCCTTTGAAATGCGGAACTCACGCTCATTGAACGAAATGCCGCCGTAGAGATAGCTCGTGCCAACACCCAAAATGAGGGAGATAAGCACTACCGCAGAAAGGAAGCCCGCGACGGACTGCAGGAGTGGGAGCGTAAAGAGATAGAACGACAGATCTATACCAAACTGGGCATCTACTTCGCCGGTCGGTTCCGAGTTCCACCAGAGCAGAATTGTCTCCCAGTTCGTTGCAGAAGCAACGCCGGCAAAAATGCCAAGAATCGCTGGGAGCAACCACTTCACGAGACGACGAAGCGGTTCGATAACCTCTTGATAACGATCTAGCTGCGCGGTCAATCTGGCGTACACCGGGCGCTTGCGATAGGCAATATCGATCGCAATAAACGTGGGCACTGACATACCCAAAAACCCGATGACGAACATTGCGGCAGCTGCGAGCCACTGGATCGCGAAGACCTCAAGATAACCGAGCTGCTCAAACCACAGCACCTCAGTCATTACCGAGGCAATGGCGAGAAACGCAATGATGAGCACCACCACGAGAACGATGGTGATTGCGAGCGGCGAAAGTCGGCGCGATCGGGGGGCAGCAGTAGTCTGGTCGGTCACCCTATAAACACTAGCGTTTGGGGTGTGAAGATCACCTGGAAACCTCTAGCGCCACCTACCTGTTCGCAGTGGGCGCAATAGAATCGGCACTCTCACTGCGCCCTTTCACTGGCCGTGCCGTAGCGTTGTTTTTGAACACAGGCACGAGGAGAACACCGTGAGCATGGATGAGGATCGCCCCGAGAATCCAGACGAACAACCGGGGCCGAATTTTGAAGAACTGCAGCGCATGTTGCAGAACATGCTCGGAGGTCAACAAAACAGCGAGTTCGACCCGAGCGTACTCGCAAAGGCAGCTGGCGTCTCGGGCGACCCTGCGATGCTCAATGCACTCTTTTCCACACTTCGCGGTGCCATGAATAATCCGAGCGAAGGCATCGATTGGTCCATTGCTCGGCGCACCGCGCTCGATGCCGCGGCCGGCGAAGGTACCGTTAATGCGGCCCCGGCTGAGCGCGCATTTCCGGTTGCGTCGCTCTGGCTCGACGAGGCGACCGAGCTTGGTCCCGTACCAGACGCACCTCGTGCTCTGAGCAGAATCGAATGGGTTCAGCGCTCGATTGATACGTGGATCAGCCTCGCTGAGCCGGTTGCCGAGTCAGTTTCTCAGGCGCTCATGAATGCGATGAACACGCAAATGCCGGAGGAGATGTCTGCGGCCCTGCAGCAGGCTGCACCGATGCTGCGGAGCGTCGGAGGCGCCCTCTTTGCAGTGCAACTCGGGTCCATCGTCGGCCAGCTCTCGGGTGAGGTTGTGGCCGCCGGAGACGTGGGCATCCCTCTACTCTCTGGCCCAGGAAATGAGGGAGGAGCGCTCGTTCCGACCGGTGTTGCTAATTTCGCGAGTGGACTCGATCAAGACCTCGAGGCAGTCACGCTGTACTTGGCAGTGCGCGAACTTGCTCACGCACGCCTGTTCAGGCACACCAAGTGGTTGCGCCTACACCTGCTCACGGCGATCACCGATTATGCGCGTGGGATCCACATAGATACCGACCACATCGAGGAACTCTCGCGTGACCTGGACCCATCGAATACAGAAGAATTGCAGCAGTTGCTCTCAAGTGGTGCGTTCATTCCACCGAAGACACCCGCTCAAGAAGCCGCACATGAGCGTCTCGAGACAATGCTTGCGCTCATAGAAGGATGGGTTGATGTAGTGACCGAGAACGCAACGAAACGACTCCCCGGGGCCGGGGGCATTGCCGAAATGGTACGTCGGCGCCGGGCCACGGGCGGGCCCGCTGAGCGTGCTTTCGCCGCACTGGCTGGCCTCGAGCTTCGGCCACGGCGCCTCCGTGAGGCCGCGGCGATGTGGCGGATCGTGGCAGAGCGAAGTGACACTTCGACTCGTGACGGCCTCTGGGCCCACCCAGATCTCCTCCCCACTACTGAGGAGCTCGACGCTCCCGACCTGTTGCTTTCAAGACTCGGACTCATCAGGGGCCAGGAGGCAACGACTGATGATTTTGATGCAGAGCTTGAGAAGCTGCTTCGCAACGAACTACCGCCGTCACCCGGGAAGAATCAATCACCTCCCGATGCTCCGCAACCCCCGGAACACTAGAACCGCTCACAGCCCCGATCTCTGCTCTAACTCTCACCAAGGTTGTGGATAACTGAGCAGTGCGCAAAAAGTGCTGCACACTTCTGATTATGAAGTCTTCAGCTCACGTACTCATAGACCCGGGTCGCGCGGTCTCTTGGAGCGACGAAACGACGCTCCGTGTAGGTTTTGAACGCGGCAATGTGCTTGTCAGCGCGCCGACACCCGAGCTGCAACAACTGTTTCGACGATTGCTTACGGGTATTCCCGAAGAAGAGTTCAACAGCATCGTGGAGAGCGCTGAGACAAGAAAACTCGGGATGCACGAAATTATCGACACGCTGCGCCCAGCTCTCGTTCGCCGAATTCCGAAACGCCGGGTTTCTCAACGCTACTCACCTTCACAGCACCTCCCTCCAAGCAGCATCCGCACGACCATGAGCGATGATGGCCGCGAGATTCCGGGCCTGCAAACTGCACTAGAAACGAATTGGCTCTGCAGTTTTGAGAAATCATCAGCAGCGCCAGAGCTCGCAGTTCAGGTCATTCGCTTTCTCGAACCACTCGAGCGTTCGAGCCGTTGGCTTTATGAAAGCGTGCCACACCTGCTCATTCGGTTCACCGATGAGGCGGTACGTGTTGGACCACTTGTGTCGGCAAACGGAAGCCCATGTCACTCTTGTGAAGCGCTGCACCTTGTTGAGAAAGACCCGTCCCTTCCTGGGGTAGCCGCCCAGTTCTATGGCAAACGCCCGAGCAGCGAAACTGCGCACGTGTCACTGCTTGTTGGTGCTCTCGCCGCCCATTATGTGCACGCCTGGCGCGAAGGTCACACGTGGGTCCACAACTCGCAGTTGGTGCTTCCCGCGAGGCACGGCACAGTGTCAGAACTTCCCACACTCACACGCATTGAGATTCATCCTGAGTGCGGATGCGCGCTCAGCGAAGAATTCCAGCCTCACTGACAAATCTAGATGGCCTTCGTGAAACCCGAGCGGCACTCTGATATCCCGAAACCAAGAGTTCATCACGCGCTCGCGTAAAGGCGACATAGGCGAGTCTTCGCTCTTCTTCAATCTCGTGCTCTGCCACAGCGTGAGAGATGGGAAAAATACCTTCGCTCATTCCCACCACGTGCACGAACTTCCATTCAAGGCCTTTTGCGGCGTGTACCGCGCTGAGCGTGACTGCTTCAAATTTCGGTTCGTGTTGAGCTCTCTGACGGGCAAGGAGCTCCTCGCTAAATTCAACAATCGAGGTGGTCGGAGATTGATCATCCGCCATCGCGAGGATCGAGTTGAGGGCTTCCCACTTCTCCCGCTCAGCCGCGCCTTGCGGTGGCTTTGTGCTCCACCCGACTTCACGCAGCATGTCGCTCACAACTTGGAACAACGGACGTGAATCCCCTGCTTTGGCCTGTGCCCTGATTAACAGAATGGCTCGTCGCACATCCGCACGATCAAAGAATCGCTGCGCTCCGTGCACTCGTGAAGGAATCCCTTCGTTGGTGAGCGACTCTTCGATCCGCGCAGATTGTGCGTTCGTACGGTACAAGACGGCAATCTCGGATGCAGGGGTTCCCGCTTTCAGTGCGGTGGCGATCGACTGTGCCACAGCACGAGCTTCGTCCTGTTCCGTCGCGAACCACTCGAATGTCGGTTGCGGCGCGACCTCAGTGCGCATGGGACTGAGGTGCAGCGCACCGGGCCTGTCTCTCATAAGCCGATTAGCCGAATGCACAACCGGCTCGACAGAACGATAGTTTCGTTCGAGTCGAAACTCACGCGCATTCGGATACTCGAGCCCGAAACCCAACAGGTACTTACTCGCGGCGCCTGCGAACGAGTAAATGGTCTGGCTGGCGTCACCAACCACGCACACGTCGTCGCGAGCACCGAGCCAGAGTGAAAGCAAGTGGTGCTGTAGCGGTGAAACGTCTTGAAACTCATCGACGGTAAAGAACCGATAGCGTTCGCGGACTTGCAGCGAGGCTCTGGGTTCTACTTCGAGCATTCCAGCCAGCAATACGAGCACGTCTTCAAAGTCGATCTGTCGTCGTTCCTCGAGCACATGTTGGTAACCCTGCTGAATCGCTACCATTTTCTCGGCGTCGACTCCCACAAGCTTCGGGCGCTCGTCAATGCGGTGCGCATACTCGTCAATAGAGATCATTGAGACTTTTCGCCACTCAATTTCTGCCGCGAGATCTCGAAGCGTCTCCGCCCCGAATCGCAAACCGAGAGCCTCAACCGCGTGTGAGATGGTTGCAACTTTGCCCGGTATGAGTTTCGGCGCGTCTCCTCCGACAAACTGGGGCCAAAAATGCCCTAGCTGGGCGAGGGCAGCACCATGGAAGGTGTTTGCTCGCACTCCCTCAACACCGAGATCGCGCAATCGCCCTTGAAGTTCTCCCGCCGCTTTTCGCGTGAAGGTGACAGCCAACACTCGTTCGGGGTCATAGACTCCGCTCCGCACGCCATACGCGATTCGATGCGTGATCGCTCGGGTCTTTCCCGTTCCTGCCCCTGCAAGCACAGAAACTGGGCCCCGCAGTGCTTCAGCGATCTCTCGTTGATCGGGATCGAGGGCTTCAAGTATCGCTGAGGCTTCCGCGCTCACCGATCACCTTCCGAAACCCAATCAGCTATCAACCATCCCGAAATCGAGAGTTTTGTGGGCAACCGAATACCCACGGGGGGATCTGCAAGCTCCTCGCGACTGAACCAACGCAATTCTGAGATTTCTTGTGTATCGGGAACGAGAGCATCTGGATCTTGTCCCTCCGCAAGCTGAGCGCGGAATCCCAGCATCAGTGAACGTGGGAACGGCCACGGCTGCGATCCCATGTACCGAGTTTTACCGAGACGAACGCCGGCCTCTTCGAATATTTCTCTCGCAACTGCCTGCTCGAGGGATTCCCCAGCTTCAACAAACCCCGCAAGGAGCGAGAATCGTCCACTCTCCCAGAGGGTATTCGAACCAAGTAGCACTTTGCCCTCGTGCTCAATCAGCACGATGACAGCCGGATCCATTCGCGGAAAGAGTTCGCCACCACGGGAGTCTCGCCTCGACCAACCGCCGTCGGCCCACTCAGTCAGCTCACCATCTCGAGCCGACCAGAGCGCAGATTCATGCCAACGCGCGAGCGCACTGGCAATAACAACGAGCTCTCTCTCAGCGGGCGAAAGCTCGAGAGAAACCTCAAATGGGTGGATCCACTCGCTCGTCACCCCACCCTGCGTTTCATCGCCGATTGCGACCGCAAAAATGGGTGTCCCGTCTTTCCTGCCGAGGTAGATTCGGTGGCTTGCCTCGGCGAAGAAGCCTGCTGTCGGAAGAAGTTCGAGCCTCGGCGACAATTCGCCTCTCATTATGGGTACATTGACGCCAAATATCCGCAGCACCCGCGCGTCGGGCTCGTTCCAAGCCGCCTCTAACGCAGCTTCCGAGCTGCGGGTTGCAACGTCACGGTCGATCCAACTTCCAGCAAGCGGAATCTGTTCGGCACCCATACTTCGATCCTCTCAGATTCACCGTCTCCAACACACCAAAATTTCATAGACTCCGAGCCAGTGCGCGTGGCGTATCGCCTGAGTCACCGGGTCTGCCTACCCTAATGGCATGGCCAGTCTTCCACTCACCCTAGCTGCACTCGCGACTTCGGCTGTGCCGGGCCTGACTGCTGTCGCAGTTCGACCGCACCAGCTCGCGAGCGAAGATTACTCGGCTGCGATCCTCACTACCGAAGACAGTGAGGTCATTATGAGCGTGCCTCGCACACAACAAGCGGAAACCACTCAATCAGCGTCAGTTCTCGGGATTTCAGCGTTGAGCGACGGTGCCAGGAGTGAGCTTCCGTTTGAAGTTCCACGTGTCCTCGGCATCACTCGCGCCGGTGAGACTCGGGCGGTTGCCATGACCTTTATTCCAGGCTTCCACTTCGATGTAAGTGATCTCGAAAGCGACGCGTTACTCATTGACTCACTTGCGGAATCGATCGCTGCGATCCACGCTCTACCTCGCAGCCTCGCGCAGCAGGGCGGGCTCCCAAACCGGAGCGCGCAAGACCAGCGACTTGCCGTCACGAGAATTGTGGATCGCGCTGCCGCCACACGAAATCTTCCCGAGACAGTACTGCACCGTTGGACCGAGGTGCTCGAGGCGGCCGAGGTGTGGGACTTTGCACCGAACATGGTGCACGGCACACTATCCGGGGATACCGTACTCGTCGAAGAAGATAGAGTCGTCGGAATACTGGACTGGTCAGGACTCTCTATTGGTGACCCTGCAAGTGACCTCGCCTGGTTGCACGAAGCCAGTCCAGACGTCTTCGAGGCCGTCGCTTCACGCTACTTCTCTCGCTGCAATACCGGTGATTCTCGGTCGTTCCGGAGCCGGACGAGGTTCTACCATGAGCTCGAGATTGCACGCTGGTTGCTGCACGGAGTCGATACACACGATCAGCAAATAGTCGATGACGCGGTCGGAATGCTCGACCAACTCGTCGACCGCTTGAGTCTTCTTGACGCGCCGCTCGAAGCACGTCAGCAGCTCAGTGAAGCTGAGGCCATCGACCTCCTCGACCAAACTCCTGAGGTTACAGACAGGCTCTCGGAGACAGCAAGCTACGAGGCGCTCGACGAGGACCGAATGTTCGGCGTCGATACCGACTTCATCGAACCGCTCAAACAGCCTGAACAGACGGCAAAATCCTCAGATTCCTCCGATTCCTCAGACCCGTCGGAACCCTCGGAGGATGATCAAGCGGACGAAAACGATGATCAACTCACGCAGCCTATAGATGAGAGTGATCTCCCCCGTCCACCTCATTCCTGAGCGACTCAGCGGCCTCAAGCCACACCGCTTCGAGTTCGGCTAGGCTCCGATTACTTTCACCCCGCAACTCAACTTCTTCTGCCACGTAGAACAGTGACACGTCGATGAGGTCGGGTGAAATGTTTGCCCAAAGTGCGTACGCATGGCGATACAGGTCGAGTTGGAAGAATCGACTGACCCTTTCGGCTTCATTGGCCGGGGCTCGACCGGACTTCCAATCAACCACCTCGAAGCGCTCAGTTGTTCCTTCGACTCGGTACACTGCGTCGAGCTTGCACACGAGAGTTCGACCAGCAAACGGTAGCGAGACTTCAAGCTCGACGGCGACCGGTTGCAAGCTCGACCATCGCGATCGTTCGAACGCATCAATGAGTGGCCGCAGGTCTGCTTCACCATCAAACTCGTGCGGATCGATCCCCCATTCCTCAGGGTCTAGACCCGCGAGCGGGAGCACGGTGCCGCCCGCGGTGGTGGACCGGCGCTCCACCCACTCATGAAACTGGTTTCCGACCCGAGTGCGGCGATACGGGCGCTGCGGAATTGGTCTGAGTCTGCGCAGCTCGGCTTGAACTGGGTCCTCGACAAACTCATGGAAGGTGGAAGCCGTCACGCGCTCTGGCAGTTTCGACTGCAACGCGCGGCTCCCGTCGCCTTCAATTTGAGCGTTCCGTTCAGCGAGCAGTAGTTCCACAACCTGGTCAGTGTGCGAACCGCCCGGTTTGTTGACCTGGCTGCTCCGCTCGATTTCTTCGCGTATTACTTTTGCCGCACGTAACACGGCATCACTTCGTCGGCCCAGTGGATCGAGTGGCCAGTTGGCAGTAAGTTCGAGCGTTTCGCTCGGGTCCTCTTCATACATGCTGGCCAGCGGCAACTCGGGAATAACTGGCGACTCGCCTTCAGTAAGTTCGGTGAGATATATCGAAGGATTGCGTGGCCGCTTCTGACCTCCCCAAAACGATCCGCTGAGAAATAGCCAGCCCGCTGAGCGTGTCACCGCTACGTATGCAAGTCGCCGTTCTTCGTCTGCATGTCGTTCCTGCAGGGCTCCGCGGTACTCGGCTATCCGGTCACGCAGCTCCTTCTGCGTGGTTGCGATGCACCAATTCAGCTGAGGGCGCGCATTCCGATCTCCTCGGAGTTCATCAGGCAGTGCGCCTGTGGTGAGCCAGCCCTTGCCGCTGCGCGGTTTTCCGGGAAACTCATCGTTCACTAACCGTGGAACCGCCACCAGGTCCCATTGCAGGCCTTTGGCTCCGTGAGCGGTGATGAGCTGCACAGTACCGGGGAGCGGAGCGGGAACGTGTTCCGGCGCGTCATCATCTTCTGCTGCGCGCTCGATCCACTCAAGTAGCGCGGCGAGTGTGCCGACCGTGTCGATAGCGAGAAATCCCTCGGCCAGGTCAGTGAATGCCTCAATATTTGCAAGAGCAGAGCCGCTACCCTGCTCAAACTTCGTCTCATTGGCTTCAAGTTCGATATCGAGCCGCAGAGCGAAGACAACACTTCCGATGAGCTCCGAGATATCGCCCCCTACTCCTCTGCGAAGCGACCGCAGCATCAAGCCCGCTTGCTGCAGGCGCTGTCTACCAGTCATGCTGATGCTTGCGAGAGCCCGGTGCCCCAGGTCACTCATGCTGGCAATCGCATCGAGTGCATCAATAAGCGTGAACTGCCGGTCTGGGTCCGGGAGCACGCTATCGGCCTCTCGATCTTCATCCTGAAGCCGCTGCTGAGACACGTCACGCTGTGAGAACCATCTCGCAGCATCGCGCAGACCCGCTAGATCGGCAACTCCAACTCGGAATCTTGGCCCAGCAAGTATGCGAATAAGGTCGCTTCCAGCGTCGGCATACCATAAGCAACGAAGCACACTTACGACATCGGTGACCTCTGGAGTGCTCAGAAGCCCGCCAAGCCCGACGATACGATTCGGGACTCCTGCCTCGGTCAGCGCGGCAGAAATTGCGGGCATGGCGCTGCGGCTGCGCAAAATCACGGCCGCAGTAGGTAGCGGATCGGCGCCCCCTCGTTGAAACGTTTCTCTCGCCTCTGCCATCCACTGAGCAAGTTGAGTTCGCTCTTCGTGCACGGTCTCTGGAAAGACGCAGTCGACCCGGCCGTCCGTTGCGTTAGGCCTCGGCTGTAGTTTGGGTACCGGAATCTTCGCGTGAGCGCGAAGATCTCCAGAAATAATGTTTGCGGCTTGAAGCACCTTGACAGGGTTTCGCCAGCTCACCGACAGCGTCAAGGTTGTAGCCCCGGCTGATGAATCTCGCTCTTCGGATCTTCCCTGAAAATCTGAGTGGAACGAGAGAAGTCCTTCGGCGGACGCACCACGCCAGGCGTAGATCGATTGGTGCGGATCGCCCACCGCCATCACAGGCATCCCCCAAAAATGCTTGAGAGGAGTCTCGTCTGCCCCACCGAAGTGTCTTGCACTTCATCAAGCAACACTGCTCGATACCTAGACCGCAGTACCCTGCGCGATTCAGGGGCAGCAGACAGCGTTTGTGTCGCGAGCGAGAGTTGATCGGAGAAGTCGATCAGTCCTCGGCGTTGCTTCTCGGCCGAGTAGAGGCGGGCAAGCCTTGTGATGAGAGGAGTTTCGGCGAGCGCTTGCACCGCATCACGCACGGGCGCATACACTTTGCCGCTCGGCGCATCAGGCTTTTCTTTCTCGTTGTATGGCAGCCGCAGCACACCACGGAACTCCTCTACGACCTGATCTACGCGATCGAAACTCGTGAGATGGTCGGCGACCATTCGATCCATCTCGATCATGTGTCTGATGAGTGTTGACGCACTGAGGTCGCTCGTCACGAGGTCAGGGTCTTTGCATGAGTACAGCGTTTCGCGCGCGACACGCCACGCCATGGCTTCATCGATCACGACCGCGCCCGGAGCAAGGCCAGCTGCCACACCGAATTCCTGGAGCACACCAGCAGCAAAGGAGTTATAGGTACTCACCTCTGGCAGATCTAGCCCGTCAGCCAGCACAGTACGAAGCGCATCGGCTCGCGTGCGCTCGGCATCGGAAAGCTCTCCGAGTTCTGCAAGGTTCTCGAGGCTCGCACTGAATCCGGTAAGACTGCGGACAATTCTTTCCCGCAACTCGCCAGCGGCCTTCCGAGTAAAGGTGAGCCCTAGGATTTGCTCTGGGTCGACGATTCCGTTGGCTATAAGCCAGACCACCCGATTCGCCATAGTTTCGGTCTTGCCGCTTCCGGCGCCCGCAATGACGAGAGTGCTCCCCTCGAGAGGATGCTCAATGACGGCACGCTGTTCGTCGGTGGGAGTGATCGGCTGCTGCCCCGGAGGAGTGAGAATCTGCGCGATTCGCGCTGCTGAAAATACCGGGTTCATCGTGTCAACGGGGCTCACGCGTGGCTCACCGCCTGAATAATGTGCAGCCTGCAATTGCCTGGTTTGTGTGGATCGGAGCAGTGGTGCTCGATCCGCGCAGTAAAGTTGCTGGCCGCCATGACTTCAGCAACATCTGAAACTCGTTGCATTAGCGCAGCTTTCCGCTCTTGCGTGAGTTCGGCTTGTTTTCGCTCAACGAATCCCTTCCCATTTGCCGAATCCGGATGCACATAGAGGAGCTTCGCCGAGGTCTGCAACTGTGCTTCGTCGCTACCTTGTGTCTCAACTTCCAACGCACCGAGTGAAGCGCCAAGTTGATATGCCTGCAACTGCACGTGCTCTTCTGCGGCTGGCCCTGACACTGCGGTCTTACCTGTCTTCAGATCAACCACCTGCACTTCTATACCCTCGGGGGTCGGGCGAGCCTCAATGCGGTCAGCAACACCTCGCAATTGAGCATTCCCAATCTGCACACTAAATCTCGACTCTCGCCCGAGGAGCTGACGGTCTGACACTTCGAACGCGCGGAGATACTCGGAGAGCCCCTGGGCCATCTGCTGAGCCAACCGCTGCATACGCTCTGACTCCCATTCGGCCTGGAACGGAAGTTTCTTCCATTCTGCATTGATGGTTTCGAGCAGTGCCTCTGCGTCAGTGTTTTCTGCTGTCTCCAGTGCATGATGCACCAGAGTGCCCAGGCTCGCCTGCACATTCCCCGATCCACCGCCGAGTGCGGCAATGACCCAATCGAGCGCACACTCTTCGGCCCGCTCAAGTTGAGACGGACTCACGGGAATTGACTGTGCGGTGTCACCACTTGCTCCGGCAAAGAGTGGAATGTCACTCGATGCCGGCAATACGCCATACCAATCGTCAGGGTGCGCACCCGGAACAGCGGCGAGCGCAAGTTCGGTCAGCGACGCGACGGCATCGACACCGTCTGGGTTGGTAACTACTTGTCTACGTTTTTCGGCGGTCACCCCCCGTAGTGTGAGACGGGCGCTGGGCAGTTCTTGGGTCTCGAACGCTTCCCCGAATGCGAAGAACGGGCTCGGGTATTGCTCATCGTCGGCAACTGCAACAACCAATAGCTCTTCTGTCGCGCGGGAGCACGATTGCAGAAAGAGTCTCAACTCATCGTGGATCGTTTCTCGCCTCGATGCAGGGAGGGCCTGGCCGCCACGCAACCACCGCTCAAGCGCAGCTGTGCCAAGTAGTGAGCCATGTGCGCGCACATTCGGCCAGGCTCCCTCCTGCACTCCGAGCACGGTCACTAGCGCGAACTCACGGCCGACAAGCCCCTGGGGAGTCGTCACTGTGATGGTGTCTCGCAAGCTCGATTGCGCGAGCGAATCTTGTGGAACGGTACTCGCTAGTAGTTCTTCTAGTAAATCTTCGATCGGCTGCGAGCTGTTTTGCTCCTCGTGGCGCTGCAGCGCGAAAAACAGGCCGAGTGTCGCATCAAGTGAACGGTTCGCGTCGTCTGCGGTTGAACGTCTTCCTGACACCGCATCTCGCTGCCACCGTTCTGCCAGCTTCGTGCCTTCCCAAAGTGCCCACAGCACTTCTCTCGGGGTTCCGCCACTCGTATGCGTTCGCGCCCCAGAGCGGGCAATTTGCCCGAGCTTACGAATCGCTCGCCCGCCAGCGCTGTCGGGAACCCGACCCGTGTCGGGGAACATGAACCCGTCGTATATAAGCTCATCGATCGAGAGCGCGTCTCGCTGTTCGGCCCGGGCTGCCCGCCGCTCTTCGATGAGCATTGCACCGCGCAATCGACGAACAGCCACAGCATCGAGTCCGCCAATCACACCACCGGCTAGCTGTAGTATCGCGGCCGCGTCGAGCGGACGAATGCCCAATGCGTGCTGTAAAAGTACAACGAGTTCACGAACAATTGAGTGTTCACGCAGCACAACACCACCGGCCGCAACCCCGGCCGGTACCTGATGCATAGCGAGTAAGCGCGCCACCCGACTCGCTTCGGCGCGGGACCGGCATACGACAGCCATATCATCCCACTTGAGCTGACGAGTCCCACCACCGATTCCGAGCCTTCTCGCGCGCATTCGATGAGCAATGACGCCCAACTGTTCTGTTGACGACGCAACACGGGCAAACTCCACAGCGTCAGCGTCTGCAGCGACTGAACTGCTCGCTTCACGTTGCGCCCCACCACCTGAGACTCCGAGTCGCTCAGAGAGGTCTCGAACGAATCCTCGAATAGTTGGCCCGTGCCGAAACACGGTTTCGAGAACGACGACTTGTTCGTCGTCACCTGCATGGTTTTCCCAACCTCGGCGTGCGAGTTCGCCGTGAACTCCTGCCAAGATGCTTGTGCGCTCCCCCTGAAAAGCTCCGGTTGAGGTGTCTGGGTCGCCGAACACCCAAACCGCGCTCCCTCTCATCGCACAGGCGGTGAGCAGCGCGAGCTGCCCCTCGCCGAGCTCTTGCGCGTCGTCTACGAGGACCAGCATCGGTGCGCTCACAGCGCCCGACCGAATCAAAGCTGCCCCGCGCCGCAACAGGCTGCTAGCACTCAACTCACCAGGTCTCGTCTTCGCAAGTACCTCGCCAACCTCTGTGAGCAACGCGAGCCCCTCATCCCATCTTGCTGAGATAGCTGGATCAGGAAACCGCGTATAGATTTCAGTTCGTGCTCTGACACTCAGCTCAGCAAGCTGCACCCGCATGTCGACCGGGTCGATATCGAAGTCATCAAGCACGCGTGCGAGTTCACGAAGTTCTGCTCTGAAAGGTGCACTGAGCAATACCTCAGGCGCGAGGCGAGAAGCTTGCGAATCGTGAGACTCACCCGGCGCATCGATGTAAGCACCGACAACTTCTGAGATCGTTTCATCGTGTGCTGCACCTGTCAGCAGACGCGGCGGTGGATCACCAAGCTGGGCGGCGTAGCTATTAAGGAGGGAGAACGCAAACGACGACGCTGTGCGCACAGGTACACCGGCGAGCACTCGTCGAACCCGCTGCTCAACGAGTGTGCGCACTCGAGACGCCACAAGTCGGTTCGGGGCGAGAACGAGGAGATCTGCGGGCTGCCAGCCAGAGTTCTCGAGTATGTTCGCATAACTTTCGACGAGCAGGGTGGTCTTACCTGTTCCCGCAGCACCAATAATTCGTGCGTGCCTACGCGCATCGAGGCCGAGGACACGCGACTGGGCGGCATCGAAACTGATCATAGATTCAGCCTAGTGAGAGGGTCGGACAATCGGTTTCTCACACTCATGCCATACTCGTGGGGCATTCTCAGTGCACGCACGTCTACTCAAAGCGGAGGAACAATGACGCAAGCCGACAGCTCGACAGCTATCGCGCAATCCGGTACTGCAAAAAATCGGCAGTTGAAACCAAAACCAAGGCGTCGTGGGCTTCGCATTCTCGGCTGGGTATTCGTCTGCATCGTCGTTATCGCACTCATTGCAGCGGGCCTCGGCGTTTGGACTGTGCAGCGCTCGTTCCCCACAGTGAATGGCACGGTCTCGGTCGAAGGGCTCGCCGACGAGGTCAGTGTGCAGCGCGATTCACACGGCATCCCAACCATCACGGCCGAGACCTCCGACGACCTCTTCTTCGCCCAGGGGTATGTGCACGCGCAAGACCGCTTCTGGGAAATGGACTTCCGCCGCCATCTCACAAGCGCAAGGCTCTCTGAGCTGTTTGGAGAGTCGCAGCTTGGAACCGATGTGTTTCTGCGCACGCTCGGTTGGCATCGCGTCGCAGAGCAAGAGGTGGAGGCTCTCGATGCCGAGACGCGCAGCTACTACGAGGCATACGCAGACGGAGTAAATGCCTATCTCGCAGAGCGCCAGGGGGCCGAACTTTCTCTCGAATACTCGGTACTCGGGCTTCAGAACTCTGACTATGCCCCCGAACCGTGGGAGCCCGCTGACTCAGTCGCTTGGCTCAAGGCTATGGCCTGGGATCTCCGCACGAATATCGAAGATGAGACTGCCCGCGCACTTGAGGCTCAGTTTCTCGACTCGAAACAGCTCGAAGACTTGTATCCTGGATATCCGTTCGGCGAGCATCCGGTGATCCTCGCGGACGATCCTGCTGGCGAAAATGTTCTCGCCGCCAACGCTCATGCTTCTATAACGGCCTCTGATGCGCCGCTCGGAGATCGTCTCGACAGCGCAGTCGCCGCAATGGGAGGAGTGGCACTTACCCAATTGCTCGAAAAAGTCGACAGCATTATTACCGCTCAGGGTGAGGGTGTTGGATCCAACTCTTGGGTCGTCTCTGGGCAATACACCGCAACTGGCGAGCCTTTGCTCGCAAATGATCCACATTTGGGTGCCGAACTCCCATCGGTGTGGACGCAGATGCAACTTCGCTGCGCTGAGCTCACAGATGAGTGCCCGTTCGATGTCGCGGGCTTCAGCTTTTCGGGCCTCCCCGGCATTGTCATTGGGCATAACCAAGACGTCGCGTGGGGCTTCACGAACCTCACTACCGACGTAGCGGATCTGTTTATTGAAGCAACAAGTGGCGATAGGTATTGGTACGACGGTGAGTGGCGAGATATGACCACTCGCGAGGAGACAATTCGGGTCGCCAACGGCGAAGACACGGTCTTCACGGTACGCGAGACGATCCACGGCCCCGTGGTCTCTGGTCTCACAAACGACTTCACCGCGATCGCGGCCTCGCCATTCACAGAAGAGGCAGACGGCACGATCATCGCTCTCGATGCAGCGGCACTCCCCAGGAGTCAGACCAGGCTGAGGCGGCGGTTGCTCTGCGCTGGACTGCGCTCGACGCAGGAAGCACAGCGAAGGCGATATTCGCACTGAATATCGCAGAAAACTTCACTGACTTCCGCACTGCAGCGAGCCTCTTTGATGTGCCAGCGCAAAATCTTATCTACGCTGATACATCAGGAAACATTGGATATCAGGCTCCCGGCAGACTCCCCATTCGCGCAGATGGGCAGCAGGGCTTCCTGCCGACGCCTGGTTGGGACAGCAGCTTTGACTGGCAGGGCTTCGTTCCGTTCGAGGAACAACCCTGGATCTACAACCCACGATCTGGCTACATCGTCACGGCAAACAACGCGATTGTGAACGATGATTACCCACATTTCCTCAGCCGAGACTGGGATTACGGGTACCGCGCGGCACGTATTGCCGAGCTTATCGAAGAGCGGATCGCAGAGGGTCCCATCGCAGCAAGCGACCTGGCCGAGATCCAAATGGACAACGAGATGCCCGCCGCAGACACACTCAAGCGCGCGTACTCAAGTTTCAGCACAGACGATGATGCGCTTCAATCGGCACTCGATCTTCTCGCCGATTGGGATGGCCAGAACGATTTAGATTCCGCCGCCGCAGCCTTTGCAAATGTGCTCTGGGAGCACGTAACCGCCGAGCTAGTTGCGGGGCACGGAGGCGATATTCCAAGAGACGACCAGTCGCGATTTGCGCGCGTATTCGAACTACTGCTCGCCGATCCACAGTCTGGATGGTGGACTGAAGGAAACTCGGCGTCGCAGCAAGAATTGCTTGAGGTCGCCGCGAATCAGGCGCTCGCAGAAATTCAAGAACTGCAAGGCGAAAACCTGGCGAATTGGAACTGGGGAGAGCTACACGCACTCTCGCTCACTCACGGAACGTTCGGCGAGAGCGGCATCGCCCTTATCGAGGCACTCTTCAACCGTGGCCCGTATGAGGCATCGGGTGGATCAGGGGTGGTGAACGCGACAGGTTGGGAACTCGGGCAGGGCTACGAGACCGTTACGGTGCCCTCGATGCGCATGGTGATTGACGTGTCGGATTGGGACGCCTCGACCTGGCAGAACCTGACGGGCCAGAGCGGTCACGCGTTCCACAAGCACTACACCGATCAGACCGAAGGTTGGGCGCTGGGTGCACAGTACGCCTGGGTGTACACGCCGGAAGCGGTGGATGCTGCCACGACAGACACGCTGATCTTGCGCCCCACCGAATAGCAGCACCTGACCGGCCCGGTGATGCGCTGACGGCGAACGTGCACCGGTTTCAGGCACCGTGTGAGCGAGTCACGAATACACTCGAGGAAGTAGAAAAGCCAGTGAGCCAGGAGGCAATTGTGGAAGTACGGATCGGCATCAATCAGTCGGCGCGCGAGCTTTCGTTCGAGACCGACGCCTCGGCAGACGAGATCCGCGAGCTGATCCAGGCCGAGGCCGAGGGAATCGTGGCACTGACCGACACCAAAGGTCGCCATTTCCTCGTGAATCGCGCCGCAATCACGTATGTTGAGATCGGCACCGACGCAGCGCGCAAGGTGGGCTTCGTCAGCTAACCTGAGCGGCACTCACGCGCTCGAGAAGCACGGCAACTTCCAAGTGACCCGTATGCGGGAACATGTCGAAGAGCCGTGCTTCTTTCACATGTAGCGACGGCATGCGCTCGAGGTCGCGTGCGAGCGATGCCGGGTTGCAGCTCGAATAGATGACATGGTGGATCGGCGAGCGCTCGATCCACCCCGCAAGTTCTTCGCCAATGCCGCGCCGTGGCGGGTTCACAATGACCAGTTCGGGCATTTCTTCGCGCGCTAGTGAGACCGCGAAATCAGTCGCATCCGCCGCGAAAAACTGGGCGGGGATCCCCGCCTCTTTCGCACTCCGCTTTGCGGATCGAATCGCCTGTTCACTTACCTCCACACCGAGCACCCTGCGGGAGCCCGTTGCACCACTCGCAGTGAACAGCGCGAATCCCCCGACGCCACAGTAAAGGTCTAATACCGAGGCGGGGTCTATGCGATCCACCCACTGTGACGCTTGATTGTAGAGCGCGGTCGCCACCTGCGTGTTGGTTTGGAAGAAGCTCTGTGGGCGCAGGTGCAGTGTGATCTTTTGCGTCTCGCCGGCAAGCTGCATGGCGAGTGCTTCGCCGTGCAGTGTCACCTCACGCTCTCCTTCGAGCACAGCCTTGTGTTCTGGCAGCAGATTGACAGAGATCACAACGGCGTTCGGCAGAGCCTGGCGAATCCTTGACAGTTGGCGCTTGATGAGGCCAAGCCCGTGTTCGGTGCGCACCACGAATCGAACCATCAGCTCGCTCGAGAGGTTCGCTGTAACATGCACGTACTTCAGTTCGCCACGGCGTTTTGGAACGAGGTACGGTTCAATCCCAGAATCGTTTACGAGAGCCTTGAGCGTCGGAGTCACAGAGCGAATGACATTCTCGTGAATGAGGCACTCACTGAGATCCACCCCCGACCATTCACGATCGAGGATGCCGAGCGTCACGTCACCAGCCTCGCCACCTACAGCGAGTTTCGCACGGTTTCGAAACGCTCTCACACCCCCACCTACTGGCGGAAGCCAGGCCTCGCTCGGTATGCCCGGCAGAAACTCAGTGCAGCGGGCTTGCTTCTCCTCGAGTTGCGCCGAGATTGGCGTCTCAATGAAGGTGCATGAGCGGCACACTCCCGCAGCGAAATAGTCGCAGTGAGGTGGGCTCAGGTCGATCGACGTATTCACGAGCGCCGCCTATGCGGTGAGGCCAAGCCCGTCCATACGACGAATGTGATCGGCGATGAGCTCGGTGAACACTGGCTCGACCTCGCTCTCGACGAACTCACGCTTCTCACTCAGCGCGAGCACCGCGCGTGACACTAGAAGCGTGTCTCCGACGAGACGCCGCCCCCAGACTGCGAGCCAGTGCGACAGCTTCCGGTCTTCCTCAAGCGCCTGTGCGAGCAAACCACGAAGCGCTTCTCGCCCCTCACCACCGCCGAGGATCGATATTCCCTCAGTGCGATACGAATCTTTGAGTCCCTCAGCGAGACTCGCGAAGAACCCGTCAAACAATCCGCCGACAAGGTAGAGCGAGAGCACGTGCTGGTGCCAGTCGTCAGCGTCGATCCGCTCGACATAATCGTCGATGACCTTCGTGTAGGGCCGCATGATGGTGTGCGGTTCGTGGCCGCGCCTGCGAATCTCGTCGGCAAACTTCTGGTGCTTCGCGAGCGTTTCGCCAGCGACTCGGGCCAGGGTCTCCTTGGCCTCGAGGGTTGCTGCGCCCGAGACTCCCCTGGTCGCCGCTTCATAGAGCTCGAGTTGCAGGTAGGCGGTGAGGCCAAGGAACGGCAGAATGCCTGGTGCGAACTCAGATAAGTCAACGCGTTCGGCTTCATTCTCTTCGTCGCGAGACTGCAGCCGACGCGACGGCGCCTGTTTTGCGCGCAGCCCTCTGATCCACTCGAACACGCTGTAAGTGTACCGTCGCAGCACCGAGTCCGAGGAATACCGCGGGAATCACGGGGAAATTGCGCGTCTCGAACTAGACTGGCCTCGCACGTATGTATTTCGTCGCTGCCGCTGGAGCCGCGACAGCTGCGCCCTGATCGATGGACGCGTAGCAATGCACAATCGAACAGAACAGGACGCAACGTGACCACATTCCTCGAATTGGGCGTAGATCAAGACATGGTCGACGCACTTGCAGAGAAGGGCATCGTCGATGCCTTCCCAATCCAAGAACAGACAATCCCTCTCGCAATCACTGGCCAAGACATCATCGGCCAGGCGAAGACAGGCACCGGCAAGACGTTCGGCTTCGGCCTTCCGCTGCTTCAGCGCGTGGGCGAGAATCCCGAGCCGGGTGTGCAGGCACTGGTCGTCGTGCCAACGCGCGAACTAGCGGTGCAGGTATTTGAAGATCTTGAGCTTGCTGCGAAGAACCGCGGCGCATCCGTCGTGCCGATCTACGGCGGCAAGGCCTACGAGGGCCAGATCGACCAGCTCAAGGCGGGTGCGCAGATCGTTGTCGGCACCCCCGGCCGTCTGCTCGACCTCGCGAGCCAGCGTGTGCTGAATCTCGCAAACGTGCGCGAAATGGTGCTCGACGAGGCAGACAAGATGCTCGACCTCGGCTTCCTCGCCGACATCGAAAAGCTCTTCTCAAAGACTCCCGCTACCAGGCACACCATGCTGTTCTCGGCAACGATGCCCGGCACAATCGTGTCACTCGCGAGGCGGTTTATGTCGAAGCCGATCCACATTCGCGCTTCAGACCCCGACGAGGGCGCGATGCAGGCGAACATTGAGCACAAGGTGTACCGTGCGCACGCCCTCGACAAAGACGAGGTCATCGGTCGAATTCTGCAGGCTGAGGGTCGCGGCAAGACAGTCATCTTCATGCGCACGAAGCGCGCGGCGGCCAAGCTGCAAGAAGAGCTTGTGGATCGCGGCTTCTCAGCAGCATCTGTGCACGGTGACCTCAATCAGGATCAGCGCGAGCGCGCGATGGCTGGGTTCAAGTCAGGCAAGAAAGACATTCTCATCGCGACCGATGTTGCGGCCCGCGGAATCGATGTCGATGACGTCACGCACGTAATTAACCACACCGTTCCCGACGACGAAAAGACCTACCTCCACCGGGTCGGTCGCACCGGTCGTGCGGGGCGAACCGGTATCGCCGTAACGTTCGTCGACTGGGCCGACATGCACAAGTGGGCGCTCATTAATAAGGCGCTCGATTTTGGGGTGCCCGAGCCTGTGGAGACCTATTCGTCATCGCCGCACCTCTACAGTGAACTCAACATCCCTGAGGGCTCGAAGGGCCGCCTCAAGGCGACTCCGGTGAAAGAAAGCGCTCCGCGAAAGGAGCGCGAGGGCTCAGGCGCAGAGGGCGCGGGGTCTGGCGGTGGATCAAGCCGCTCACGCACCCGCAATCGCAAGCGCACTCGCGACGCGAACCCACGCGGCGGCGGGCGCGGTGAAGCGCACGGTCACGAACAGCACGGCCACGACCTTGAGGGCAAGGGCGAGCCCGGTGCACCGCTGCCGGGCGAGGCAGGTTCGGGCGAGGAGCAAGCGCCGAGGCGCCGCCGTCGCCGCCGTCGCACCAACAATTCTGCGGCAGCTAGTGCACCAGACTCTGGTGCGCAGGCTTCGCCGGCTGAGCCTCAGCCCGAGGCCTAAGCCTCCCCCGTTTACTGCGGAGTCGCGACCTGCGAGCGAATGCGCTCAACAAGGTCGCGACTCGAACGCTTTTCGCCAAGCCTGTTTGGTTTACCCTCGCCGTGATAATCGCTCGAAGCGGTGACTTCTAACCCGAGTTCAGCTGCCACCTTACGAAGTGGCGGGAGCCAATCTTCTCGGTTCTCTGGGTGCTCAAGTTCGATACCCCACAGCCCAGCTTCGACAAGTTCTCGCACGATTGCGGGCGTAACTGGCGTACTCTGACGCACTGCAACTGGGTGAGCCAAAACCGGCAACCCGCCTGCCCGTCGCACGAGCGCGATCGCGTCAGGCATCTCAAGCGCATAGGTTGGAACATAGTAGGGCGACCTCGGGTGCAGCACCTCGGCGAACACCTGGCTCCGATCCGCAAAATACCCTGCCTCAACGAGCGCATCGGCGATGTGCGGCCGACCAACCGCGATCGTCTCGGTGCTTCCCATGACGTACTCCCACGAAATATCGAAGTCTGCGGCGAGCAGCTCGACCATGCGGCGAGCGCGGGTAAAGCGAGCATCCCGCACGCGTTGCAACCCCTCGAAAAGCTCGTCAGCGCGTGGATCGACGCCGTACCCGAGCAGGTGCCGCGACTTCCAGTTGTGCCGCGTTGTCACCTCGATGCCCGGCAAGAAATCAATACCGTGAGCGCGGGCTGCCGTGCGCGCCTCGTCCCAGCCTTCGATCGTGTCGTGGTCAGTGAGCGAGAAGCCCTCGAGGCCAAGTGCAGCCGCTTCCGCCGCGATCTCTGCGGGCCTCGTCGTGCCGTCTGAAATGAGTGAGTGGGTGTGGAGGTCGTATCCACCACTTAACTCCACCGCGCTGCTGGTCATTGCTTCAGTCTATTCCCGACCCTCAGGTCGAGATGGGAGGATGGGAGCATGACCGAGCAGGCGAACGCTACCCACGAAGCTGAGATCGACAACAGCAACCGGAGCACCACTCCAACTTCAGACAACTTCCTTGACTACATTTCGTCGCACTGGGCGGAGCGAGTCGATGAGCTACCAGCAGAGCTACCCGCTGCACCATACGCGAAGCTACGTCGTGAGCGTCTTGCTGCGCAGTTCCCCGCCACTCGACTCGTCGTTGCTGCTGGACAGCTCAAGCAGCGCTCGAACGACACTTTCTACCCGTTTCGTGCGCACAGCGCATTCGCGCACCTCACCGGGTGGGGCTCTGACTCTGAGCCCGGAGCGATCTTGACAATTGAGCCCGGTGGCGCAGCAAAGCTCTATTTCCGCGAGCGCGCGGGGCGCGATAGCGACGAATTCTTCGCGAACCCCGAAATCGGTGAGTTCTGGATCGGACCCAGGCCCTCGCTTGCGCAGGTCGCGGCTTTACTCGGCCTCGAGACCGCGCACCTCGACGAGTTTGTCGCTGCAGATGGCGACCTCACGCTCGAAGACGACTCGTTGGCGCGCGCAGCTTCTGAGCTGCGACTTACTAAAGACGCGTTCGAGATTTCAGAGCTACAGGCCGCTGTCGACGTGACTGCGAAAGGCTTCACCGAGGTCTTCGCGTCGTTTAACGAGGCAACATCACACCCCAGGGGCGAGCGCATCGTCGAAAGCGTGTTCAACCACCGCGCGCGCCTCGACGGCAATGAGGTGGGCTACGAAACGATCGCTGCTGCAGGCGCGCACGCCTGCACACTTCACTGGATCCGCAACGATGGCCCGGTTCGTGAGGGCGACCTTCTCCTCCTTGATGCCGGTGTCGAGCTTGATAGCCTCTACACCGCTGACATCACGCGTACGGTGCCCATCTCGGGTACGTTCACCGAGCCGCAGCGGCGCGTCTACGAAGCGGTGCTCGATGCGGCAGATGCGGCGCGCGCGATCGTCAAGCCCGGCATTCGTTTCGGCGATGTGCACGATGCCGCGATGGCCGTGATCGAGCGGTACACACGCGAGTGGGGGCTGCTCCCCGAGCCCGACGGCACCGCGTATCACCGTCGCTACATGGTTCACGGCACGAGCCATCACCTGGGTCTCGACGTGCACGACTGCGCGCAAGCAAAGCGCGAGCTGTACCTTGATGGAAAGCTCGAACCCGGCATGGTGTTCACGATTGAGCCCGGGTTGTACTTCCAACCCGACGACCTCACGGTGCCAGAGGAGTTGCGCGGCATCGGCGTGCGGATCGAGGACGACATTGTCGTCACCGAAGACGGGTGCGTGAATCTCTCAGCTGAGATTCCGCGCACCGCCGACGACGTTGAGCGGTGGATCCAGAGTGCGAGGCGACGCTCCGCCTAGGGCTACTAAGCCTGGGTGAGTATTCGGCGCGCTTCGTGCAGGTGCGATGGATCGGTGACAAGGTCGTAGCGAGTCGCGACCATCTGCATGACCGACGAGAAATCTCGGCGGTTACGGTTCAGTGCGTATGAAAGCAAACCGAAGAGCATGCCGAACCCAGCACCGATGACGATCGCGGCGAGGAACACCCCGCCGATACCCGCGTTGTCCGGCTGAAAAATAAACAGCAGCAACCCGAGGAAGAGTCCGAGGTACGCACCCGAGAGCGCACCCATCCATGCGACGCGACCGTAACTCAGTCTGCCCGTCACCCGTTCGACACTGCGCACATCGTTGCCGACGATCGACACTTGCTGCACAGGGAACCCGCTGCGGGCGAGAATGTCTACCGCGTGCTTTGCATCGAGGTACTTGTCGTACGTCGAGATGATCTCCCCCGTCGGCAGTTCAGGGGGCAGTGGCGTGCGCGAAGAGGAAAAACCCGGGCTACTCATGCCTTGATTCTTCCACAGCTACTGATCCACTGGGCCGTATACCGGGTGCACGTTTGTGAATTCACGATTTGTGCAGCCTGAGCGCGCGGCGAACGATACCTTAGAGGGGTGACTACTTCTAGGGTTTTTGTCGGTCGGCTTGCGGGCCGCGGCGTTTTCAATCCTGTGGGTGACCGGATTGGCAAGGTTCGCGACGTGCTTGTCGTATACCGTGCTTCGACGGCGCCGCGCGTTGTTGGCCTCATCGTCGAGATTCCGGGTAAACGTCGAGTATTCGTGCCCATCGGGCGCGTGACCTCGATTGGGTCGGGCCAGGTGATCACGACGGGCCTCATTAATATTCGCCGGTTCGAACAGCGCCGCAGCGAATCGCGCATGATTGCCGAGATGATCGGCATGCGCGTGTCCCTCCTTCCCGAGAAACCAGGCCAATCTGCGAGCCCTGCCGTCGTTGAAGATGCGGCGATTGAGCGCACCCGATCTGGCGAATGGGTGGTTTCAGAACTATTCGTGCGACTGCCGAAGACCGCGTCTGGCTTTGGTCGTGGCCCCGCGCGCACGGTGCGGTGGGGCGACATCCAGCGTCCGAGCCAGTCAGATGAGCATCATTCGGCGGAGCTGCTCGTGCAGACGCTTGTGGATCTCAAGCCGGCGGACCTCGCAGAGTCGTTGCTCGAGCTTCCACCCAACCGCATCGCGAAGGTAATCGATGAGCTGCAAGATGAGCGCGTTGCCGATGCGCTTGAAGAGATGAGCGAGACCGATCAGCTTTCGATTCTCGCCCTCATTCCGTCGACTCGAACCGCCGATGTTCTGGATCGGATGGATGCTGACGACGCTGCGGACCTCATTTCTGCGCTGCCGACGGCCCAGGGTGAAGAGCTTCTCGACCTGATGGAGCCAGAGGAAGCGGAAGACGTGCGAAGGCTCCTCGAGTACGAGTTCGACACCGCTGGCGGCCTCATGAGTCCGACACCGATCATCCTCGCGGCCGAGTCGAGCGTCGCAGAGGCTCTCGCTATGATCCGCCGCGCGGAGATTCCACCAGCTATGGCATCTGCGGTGTATGTGACGCATCCGCCGTATGAGACTCCGAGCGGTGAGTTTCTCGGTATGGTGCATTTTCAGCGCATGCTGCGGTTCCCGCCGCACGAGCGCATCTCGGCGCTGCTTGACTCAGAGATTGAGGCGGTACCGGTTACCGCGAGTGCGGCTGAAGTGTCGAGAAGACTTGCGAGTTACGACCTCGTAGCTATGCCCGTTGTCGACGAGCATAAGCGTCTGGTCGGAGTGGTAACTGTCGACGACGTGCTCGATCACCTGCTTCCAGACGACTGGCGTCACGCTGATGATGAAACCGACGCCGCCCAAACCGATACCGCTCAGACCGACACCGCAAAGGGGGCACAGGCATGAGCTTCTTCAAGCGAAACACTGGCCTCGACGCCCCTCGCTCTGCGCGATCCGCCCGTGAGCTTCGGCGCTCTGGCTCTGGTAGCAACGAACGATTTGGTCGCTGGACCGAGAGCATCGCTCGAGGCATGGGCACCCCGTGGTTCTTGGCGTTACTTACGGTGTTTTGTGTCGCATGGCTTGTGTGGAACACAATCGGCCCCATGGAGTTCCGATTCGACTCCGCTGCACTCGGGTTCACTGCACTCACCCTGATCCTCTCGTTGCAGGCTTCGTATGCTGCGCCGATGATTCTGCTCGCGCAGAACCGCCAAGACGACCGCGACCGCGTGCAGATTGAGCAAGACCGCAAGCAGGCTGAGCGAAACCTTGCAGACACCGAGTTTCTCGCGCGCGAGGTTGTCGCACTAAGGCTCGCGATCAAGGATCTGCCCGATCGCGACTTTGTGCGCCAAGAACTCAAGGCGTTGCTCGCCGAGCTTGCGGCAGAAGAAGTCGAGGGTTCCTCGCAGCAACCAGAGTCGGCAATGGGCCCAGAATCGCCACAGGGCCCAGATTCGACGCGGCATGATCAGGTGAAGCCCGGTGAGTGACGAACCTCTCCCGACTTCACCACAGAACGCTATTGAACAGCAGGTCTGGAATTCACTCGCCCGAGTAATTGATCCCGAGATCCACCGCCCGATCACTGAGCTCGGCATGGTGGATCGAGTGCGTGTTAGCGACCAGGGAGTCGCCGACGTCAGTCTTAAGCTCACCATCGCTGGGTGTCCCGCGGCGAGGCGCATCGAGTCTGACGTGACCGAGGCGACCCTTGGCACCGCGGGTGTGAGCGAGGCTCAGATCGACGTAGGGGTGATGAACCGCGAGGAGCGCCAAGCGTTCATCGAGCTCGTGCGCGGATCCGGTAGGCCGATGCAGTTCGGTCCCGATTCACTCACCCGCGTCATCACTGTGACGAGCGGAAAGGGAGGCGTTGGCAAGTCGTCGCTCACGGCTTCACTCGCGGTGTCTCTCGCAGCCCAAGGACTCACCGTTGGGCTCGTCGATGCCGATGTGTTTGGGTTCTCCATCCCTGGAATCATGGGGCTGAGCAAAGACGGTGTGACCGAAGCCCCGACCCGGGTCGGCGACATGATCCTTCCCCCGGAGGCACACGGTGTGCGTGTCATTTCGATCGGAATGTTCCTTGGTGACGCCGATCCCCGATCCACTGCCGTGTCGTGGCGCGGCCCCATGCTGCACCGCACGATCGAACAGTTCTTGCGCGACGTCTGGTTCGGCGACCTCGACGTGCTGCTGCTCGACCTGCCGCCCGGAACCGGCGACGTGGCGATCAGCGTGGGGCAGCTGCTCCCCCAGGCCGAAGTGCTCGTCGTAACGACTCCGCAAGAGGCCGCGGCTGATGTGGCGGTGCGCAGCGCACTCGTCGCGCGTCAGACCGGCCAGAAGGTCGTCGGTGTCATTGAGAACATGGCGGGCCTCATTCAGCCCGACGGTTCGGTGCTCGAGATTTTTGGCTCGGGCGGTGGCAAGGCAGTTGTGGATCGGCTGAACGCCAGCGAGAGTGCCGAGGGCCAGCAGGCGGTGCGGTTGCTCGGCAGCGTTCCGCTCAGCCCGCAATTTCGTGAAGGAGGCGACGGCGGCACGCCCACCGTGCTTTCGCATCCCGAGGATCCGGCGGCCGTTGAGATCATTCGCATCGCGCGCGAAATCGCTGCTCAGGGCAGAGGGCTCGCCGGAAAGAGTCTCGGACTGAGCCCAACGTAAGCGCTTGAACGAGACCTTGTTGGTCAGGTTGCTTCGTCGTCGAACCGAACCGTGACTGGCGATCCGTCTTTTGCAATGCCTTGCTTGGCGCGCCGCGCTGCAGCGATTTCCTCAAGGCGTTCTCGTCGCGCCGCAAGCTTTGCCTCGCGCTCGTCTTCCATGAGCGCGTCGCGCACGATTCTTCTCGGGTCGTACTGGCGTGGATCGAGTTGCTTCCAGTCGACGTTGTCGTACTCGGGGCCCATCTCCTCTTTAAGCCGATCCTTCGCACCATCTGCCATCTGCTTGACCGAGCGCACAAAATCACCAAGTTTTTTCGCATACATCGGCAGACGAGTAGGACCGACCACAAACATTGCTATCACCAAGATGATGAGAATCTTGTCGAATGTCAGGCCGCCCATACGATCATCGTAGTTCAGCGCGGCGGCCGATGACCACTCGGCGAGCCAAGCACCCAAAAGGTCCCTGTGCAACTATCCTAAACATGACAGAAAGTCGGAGGTCTCGTGAGCAAGCTCGAACGGAATTGGCAGTACACCGAACAGTACCCAACGGAGACTGACGTACTCGTGCGCGCCCGACGCGTTTCGCTCGAGCTTGGAATCGAGCCTGTGTCTCGCAGCGTATCGTCGCAGCTCTCGGCGCTCGCCGTGCTTACTGGCGCTCGCGCTATCTGCGAGATTGGAACCGGTGTTGGCGTGAGCGGTTTGTCATTGCTGCGTCACCGGCCAGACGCCATTCTCACGTCGATCGAGATCGAACCCGAGTACCTCAAAGAGGCGAGAGCCATGTTCGCCGAGGCTGGCATTCCCGCTTCTCGGGCACGTCTCGTCGAGGGCGACGCTCGTCACATCATGCCGCGCCTGAACCTGGCTGCTTACGACCTGGTGGTGCTCGACGCTGACCAGGCGCAGCTGCTCGAGTACTTCGAGCATGCTCTCGGGATTGTTCGCCCGGGCGGTGCGATCCTTGTGCCCGGCGCTCTATCTCACGGTCGAGTGCCTGACCCAGCATCGCGTGACGAGGCGACCCAGGCGCTCCGCGACCTCCTCGCGGTTGTCGCCGAATCAAACGCGGTCACGGCGTCGCTCTCCCCCGCCGGTGACGGGCTGCTCACCGTGGTGCGCCTCGACGGTTACCGGTAATCACTCGACAAAGTTCTCGCGTTTTGGGCGATATGACGCGGTGATACTGCCACGAGCTGGCTAGGAGCGCACTATCGAGTGAGCTTTCTCCTGATTGTCATCGCTCCTGCTACTGAGCAAGCAATCCCCGCAAGCATAATGAGAATGAACGTATAGTTGCTCAACTGTGCCGTTACTCGTTCCGCCGCACCGATCGCCGTACTGGCTGCTTCATCGGCTCTATTGCCCGCCCACATGCTTACGCCTAAGGCAATGAGTGTCAGCATCACCGCAATGATCCAGGCAATATTCTCTCGCTTCGCTGAATGAGTCATATTCATCGGACTTTCACTAAGTTCTATTGACCGGTCAGGAATCCACACTAAACCGATCAGAAGACTTCGGATCGGTCATATTGCCGAACTCAGTAAGACTCTTGAGTCCTTTACGTACTTGTAGAGCAAATTTACGTAGACCAGGGACGATAAGGAAGAACGCCGAGCATGCACGCAAAAACCTCCGGCAGGAGGGTATTCACCCTGAACCTGCCGGAGGTTTATGTTTGAGGCGGTGAAGCCGCTATTACGCGGTAGCCGCCATTCAAGAAACTACGTTCTAGCCGTCGAGCACTCCTGCGAGCACATCGCGAAGCTCCGCGGCCTCATCATCGTTTACTGACACCACCAGACGACCACCGCCTTCTAACGGAACCCGCACAACGATGACGCGGCTTTCGCGCACCGCTTCCATCGGTCCGTCTCCAGTTCTCGGTTTCATCGCCGCCATGACGCCTCCTCGCAGTTTGGTCTTACCCCTCTATTATCTCCTTTCCGCGACGACTGTGGAAATCCTTGTGAAATAGAACGGCGCAAATTCGCCAATGTGACGAGCTACGACAGTGAGTCGAGCACGTTTCGATCCCACACCGACATGACAATGAGGGTCTTGGTACCCGCCACGATGGGTGTCTTGCGGATCGAGTTCACCACCTGCTGCAGGTGATCCACATTGCGCGCACGAAAGCGCACAAGACCATCGGGGTCGCCGGCGATCGTGTAATATTGCTGAATCTCGGACACCTCCTTCGCGATCTCTTCGAACTCTCGCGCTTCAACCCCGCTCCGCAACCGGATCTCGGTAAAGGCATCAAGTTCACCTGCCGTCGCATCATCGATCACGGTGACATATCCGCGGATCGTGCCGTTCGCTTCGAGGCGCTCAATGCGTCGCGCGACCGACGCTCCTGAGAGACCAACTTCGCGCGCAATCTCACTCGCGGGCATTCGCGCATTTCCACGCAACATTCCGAGAATTTTGCGATCAACCTCATCCATGGGCAGCCCTCACAATCTTTCATGCCCCGAAAACTTCATTCATAAATAACCCAATTCTACGCATCACATACACACTCATTGAAAGGAATGCGCACATATATTGAGCAACCAGTTCTCTCGTGACATGGTGATCTCAAGACATCGAGGTCGAAACAGAAGGAGCACGACATGCCTACAACACGCATTTTCACTTCCTCTGAGCACGCCGAGCTTCTCGAGCTCGTGCGCGATATCGCGCGCAAAGAACTCGCCCCGAAGGCAGCTGAGTTTGAGCGCGAGGAGCAGTTCCCACGCGATCTGTTCCGATTCCTCGGCGAGCTCGGTGTACTCGGACTCGCCTACCCGGAAGAAGATGGAGGCCTTGGCCTTCCCGCAGAGGTCTATCTTCAGGTCACCGAAGAGATCGCATCGGTCTGGGCATCGGTCGCCGTGGGCGTCTCGGTGCACGCGCTGAGCTGCTACCCCATTGCCATCTTCGGCTCTGAAGCGCAGCGCCGTCGCCTTCTGCCCGCCATGCTCGACGGCACCACGCTCGGCGCATACTGCCTATCTGAACCCCACGCCGGCTCCGATCCCGCGGCTATGACTACAACCGCTCGCCGTGATGGTGACGAGTATGTGATCGACGGCACCAAGGCCTGGGTCACGCACGGCGGGGTCGCTGACTTCTATACCGTGATGGCCCGTACGAGTGGGAAGCCGGGTGACCACCAGGGCATCAGCTGTTTTGTTGTACCCGCAGATACTCCCGGTATCGAGGCAGATGCTCCCGAGCGCAAGATGGGGCTCTCAGCCTCCCCAACTGCGTCGATCCGCTTCGAAAATGTGCGGGTGCACGTGAGTCGCCGCATCGGCGAAGAGGGTGAGGGGCTCAAGATCGCTCTCTCCGCACTAGACTCCGGGAGACTCGGCATCGCCGCCTGTGCGACAGGACTCGCGCAGGGCGCGCTCGACGTCTCGCTCGAGTATGCGAAGCAACGCGAGACATTTGAGAAGCCCATCATTCAGCACCAGGGTGTTGGGTTCATGCTCGCCGACATGGAAACGGCGATCGTTGCATCGCGATCCACCATGCTCGCGGCGGCGAGGCTCAAAGACCAGTGTCTCCCATACTCACGAGAGGCCTCAATTTCGAAGCTACTCGCAACCGACTCAGCGATGCGAGTCACGACCGACGCGGTGCAAGTGCTCGGCGGGGCCGGCTACACCCGCGACTTCCCGGTCGAACGATACATGCGCGACGCGAAAATCATGCAGATTTTCGAGGGCACAAATCAAATTCAGCGCATGGTGATTTCTCGGCACCTCGAACGCGGTGGATCGGGGCAAATCCACACACTCGAACATCGCACCCAAGCGGCGGAAGCTCAGATCACGCCTCGGCGCGCCGCGTAACCGCTCAGATCCCCAAAGAGCTCCCGAGCAAGCACCCCTCCCTTCAACAGTACGAATGCCCCGAGCCAACGGCCCGGGGCATTCAATCTTTGTGCGGCTTAGCGGCCGAGGTGTCGCTCAGGCGACCCCACGTACAGCTGCTGCGGACGGCCAATCTTGGTCTGCGGATCGAGGCGTGCCTCGCGCCACTGCGCGATCCACCCAGGCAGACGACCGATGGCGAACAGCACGGTAAACATGCGTGTCGGGAAGCCCATAGCCTTGTAAATGACGCCGGTGTAGAAATCGACGTTCGGGTAGAGCTTGCGCTCCTTGAAGTAGTCGTCTTCGAGTGCAATCTGCTCAAGCTCTTGCGCAAGCGCGAGCAGCGGATCGTTCACTCCAAGCTCCGACAGCACGCGCTCGGCGCTGTCTTTCACGATGCGCGCACGCGGATCGTAGTTCTTGTAGACGCGGTGCCCGAAGCCCATCAGCTTCACGCCGTCTTCCTTGTTCTTAACCTTCTCAACGAAGGTCTGTACGCTCTGACCAGAGTCGCGGATCTGCGCGAGCATCGAAAGCACTGCCTCGTTTGCACCACCGTGGAGTGGGCCCGAAAGTGCGTTGATGCCCGCAGAGATCGATGAGAACATGTTCGCACCCGTGGAACCAACGAGTCGCACGGTCGAAGTCGACGCGTTCTGCTCGTGGTCAGCGTGCAGAATAAGCAGCTTGTCGAGTGCATCAACAAGCACCGGATTCATCTCGTAGTTCTCTGCCCGGTTGCCGAAGTTCAGGCGAAGGAAGTTCTCTACGAAGCTGAGCTCGTTCTTCGGGTACAGGAACGCCTGGCCGATTGACTTCTTGTGCGAGTACGCCGCAAGCACGGGAAGCTTTGCGAGCAGGCGAATGGTGTTCACCTCAACGAACTCGGGAACCGCAGTGTCGAGCGAGCTCTCGTAGTACGTAGACATGGTCTGCAAGCCGCCCGAAAGCATCGCCATTGGGTGTGCGGTGTGCGGCACAGCCTCAAAGTAGTAGCGCATGTCTTCGTGCAGCAGCGTGTGGCGGCGGATCTCTTCGTCGAACGCCGCGAGCTGATCCGACGTTGGCAGCTCGCCATAGATCAACAGGTAGGCAACCTCTAGAAAGGTTGAACCCTGCGCTAGCTCGTCAATTGGGTATCCGCGGTAACGCAGAATGCCCTGCTCACCGTCGATGTAGGTGATATCTGACTTTGTCGATGCTGTGTTCACAAAGCCGTAGTCAAGTGCGGTGTAGCCGGTCTGCTTCGTTAGCGTGCTGACGTCGATCGCGCCAGGGCCATCGACAGACGGAAGGATCGGCAGCTCAGCCGTTCCACCCGGAAAGCTTAGGGTTGCGCTCGCCGGGGCCTGGTGTGATTCGGTCACGTCGTCTCCTCATGAGGTCTGAACAGGCGGCACCCATCGTAAGGGTGACGCCCCAATTTACCCTACCTGCAATTCAGAGTTTAACGAACAACATGGCAAGATCATGCCGGAAAGAGACAGAAACTATTTCGACATCGAACAAAAATCAGTCGCCCTGAGGAGGCAATACCGCGACCACGGGATGATCAAAATCGTAAACACCGACCTTCGCGGCCCCGCCCGGCGAACCAATCTCATCGAAGAACTCGACGTTCGCCTTGTAGTAATCAGACCACTCAGAAGGAAGATCGTCTTCGTAGTAGATGGCTTCGACGGGGCATACTGGCTCGCATGCCCCACAGTCGACACACTCGTCAGGGTGAATGTAGAGCATGCGCTCACCCTCGTAGATGCAATCGACCGGGCACTCATCGACGCAGGCGCGATCTTTCACGTCCACGCAGGGAAGTGCAATCACGTAGGTCATGAGGCCCGCCTTTCACTCAAGAGATCAGATACCCCCATCTTAGCGATCGCACCGCCACCAAACTGCGAGGCCACTAAGCGACGACTTCAGTTCCAATGCCGCGCTCAGTGAAGATCTCAAGCAGCACCGAGTGCGGCTCGCGTCCATCAATAATCGCTGCCTTGGGAACCCCGCCGCGCACAGCATCGAGGCAGGCTCGCATCTTGGGGATCATGCCGGATTCGAGGGAGGGAAGCATCGCCTCAAGTTCGCTCGCCGTGATCGAAGATACGAGAGAATCACGATCCGGCCAATCAGAGTACAGACCCGCGACGTCGGTGAGTATCACGAGCTTCTCAGCGTTCAGCGCCGTCGCGAGCGCCGAAGCCGCCGCGTCTGCATTTACATTCAATGACTCCCCCGGGTTATCGACGTCAGGGGCGATCGAGGAAACGATAGGAATGAGTCCTGCATCAATCATGCTGTGCAGCACCTCCGGGCGTACGCCAACGATGTCGCCGACGCGACCGAGATCCACCGTCTCGCCATCGACCTCGATGGGCGGGCGACGGCGGCCAATAAACAGGCCAGCATCTTCGCCCGTGGTGCCAGAAGCGAGCGGACCGTGCGCGTTAATTTCGTCAACGAGCTCAGGATTCACTTTGCCGGTGAGCACCATGCGTACGACGTCCATAGTTTCGGGCGTGGTTACGCGATAGCCCCCCTTGAACTCGCTCTCAATCTCAAGGCGTTCGAGCATGTTGCTAATCTGTGGCCCGCCTCCGTGCACAATAACAGGACGAATGCCGGTATGCCTGAGGTACACCACGTCCTCGGCGAATGCCCGAAGTAGTGCATCATCGACCATCGCGTTGCCACCGAATTTGATGACCATGATGCGATCACGAAACTTCTTGAGCCACGGAAGTGACTCAATGAGCACTGCGGCCTTCTCGGCTGCGGAGCTCTGACTTGCGGGCGGTGCGACGTCAGTCATTCATTTTCCTAGCTCGAGTATGCAGAGTTCTCATGCACGTAGTCGTGCGTAAGGTCGTTCGTTCGCACTGTCGCAGAGAACGAACCCGCGAAAAGGTCGATCTCGACGTGCGTTTTGCGAGGCGTAAGGTCGCAATCGGTGACTGGGCGATCTGGGCCGCCAGCGTGACAGAGACGCACCCCATTGAAGCTCACGTCGACTGCGTATGGATCGAAGTCTGCTTGCGTGGTACCGATAGCAGCGAGCACGCGACCCCAGTTCGGATCATTACCAAAAATCGCTGCCTTAAACAGATTGTTTCGAGCCACACTGCGCCCAACCTCGACCGCATCTTCGATCGAAGCCGCGCCGCGCACCTCGATGTCGATGTCGTGGCTGGAGCCCTCTGCATCGGCCTGGAGCTGGGCAGCGAGGCTATCGCACACCTGCGCTAGAGCCTCGGCAAACTCGGTCTCGTCGGGAGTCACGCCAGACCCCCCGCTCGCGAGCAGCGTCACCTGGTCGTTTGTGGACATACACCCGTCTGAGTCCAAGCGGTCAAAGCTCTCGGCGGTGGATCGGCGCAGTGCCCGGTCAAGCGCATCGCTATCAAGCGCCGCATCGGTCGTGATCACGACGAGCATTGTGGCAAGTCCTGGAGCAAGCATGCCTGCTCCCTTGGCCATAGCTCCTATCGACCACCCGTTGCTCTGGTGCACAGCGGTCTTCTCTACGGAGTCGGTTGTGAGAATCGCGGAGGCGGCCACCGTATCCTCGCTGGAAAGCGCCGAAACAAGTTTTGGAATATTCGTCACGATCTTGTCGCGAAACACCTGATCCCCCGACCCAATGAGGCCAGTGGAGCACACAAGAATGTTCTCTGGATCGGCACCAATCTCTGTCGCGACCGCGACCGCCGTCAATCTCGTAGTCTCATACCCGAACTCACCGGTGAAGCAGTTGGCCCCTCCAGAGTTCAACACGACGGCGCGAGATGGACCGTTCTGAATAACCTTCTTGCTCCAAATGATCGGATTCGCCTGCGCACGATTCGACGTGAACACCGCTGCGCTTGCTGGTTCGGGGCCGTCGTTCACGACGAGCGCCAGGTCTGGCTTGCCCGTGCTCTTCAGGCCGACTGCAATGCCAGATGCACGAAATCCTTTGGGTGTCGTGACGGTCACGGTGCTACTCCATTCACGCTCAACCCAGTTGTCTCTGGGATTCCAAGAGCAATATTTGCAGACTGGATCGCGGCACCTGCGGTGCCCTTTGCGAGGTTGTCGAGCGCCGCAACAACGACGGCGCGGCCTGCTGCTTCATCTACTGCGAGACCGATGAGACAGGTATTTGCGCCGAGCGTATCGGCGGTGCGTGGAAATATGCCCTCGGGTAGCACATGTATGAACGGCTCAGCGGTGTAGGCGTCTTCCCACGCTGCCCGCACTTGCTCAGCGGAGGTGCCCGGCACGAGACGTGCCGTCGAGGTCGCAAGTATTCCGCGGCTCATGGGAACCAGCACCGGGGTAAAACTTATCGTCGGCTCAGTGGTCGCGCCGGCACCTTTCAGCGACTGCTGAATTTCGGGGATGTGCCGGTGAGTGCCACCCACCGCATACGGGTTTGCGGTGCCCATAAGTTCGGCACCGAGCAAGTGAGTTTTAGCCGCCTTGCCAGCGCCCGAGGGACCCACTGCGAGCACGCTCACGATGTCGTTCGCTTCGATAACTCCTGCTGCAATACCGGGAGCGAGTGAGAGAGCAACTGTCGATGCGTTACACCCCGGGGCTGCGATGCGACTCGACTCCGCCAAATACTCACGCTGCCTGGTCCAGATCGGTGTTCCGTCTGCTGCCTGCTCGGCGAGGATGAGCTCTGGCACACCATACGTCCAGGCGTGGTGGTGTTCTCCCCGTAGAACTTCGCCCAATCGTCAGCGCTCGCCAACCGGTGATCCGCACCACAGTCGACAACGAGTCGGACGCTCGTAAGCTGCTCGGTGAGTTCGCCAGAAGCCCCGTGCGGGAGTGCGAAAAACACGACGTCATGCCCATCGAGCACCTCAGGCGTGGTCTCTTTGAGGGTGAGGTGAGCGAGTGAGCGGAGATGGGGTTGCGACTCGATGAGCGGCCTGCCCGCGCTCGAGTGTCCCGTGACCGTGCGGATCTCAAATTCCGGGTGTTCAGCAAGCAGACGCAACAATTCGCCGCCCGCATACCCGCTCGCACCCGCGACCGCCACACTATAAGTCATTGCCGCCCCTCTCAGACACCCTCCCTATTCTTTCATGCGTTAGCGGTGGGAAAAGTCAGCAGCACGCTTCTCGGCGAATGCTCGCATCCCTTCCTTCTGATCCTCGGTCGCAAACGACGCCGCAAATGCTTGGCGTTCAAATTTCAGACCCTCCGCGAGCGGGGTCTCCTGAGCTGCCTGGAGCGCGGCTTTCGCAACGTACAGCGCAGGGAGTGATTTCTCAGCGATAGTCTGCGCGACTTTGCGGGCCTCCTCGAGCAGCTCAGCAGCCGGCACTACACGCGACACAAGGCCGGAACGTTCTGCTTCCTCGGCACCCATCTGGCGACCCGTTAGTACGAGTTCAGCTGCCTTGTATTTGCCGACAGCACGTGGCAGCCTCTGCGATCCACCAAAGCCGGGAAGCGTGCCGAGGTTAATTTCTGGCTGACCAAACTTCGCGTTGTCTGCGGCGAGAATGATGTCGCACATCATCGCGAGCTCACACCCGCCACCAAGCGCGTACCCCGATACCGCTGCGATGACCGGGGTACGTAGGCGTTCGAACCCCTCCCACGACGGAAAGGGGCCTCCCAGCAGCATGTCTGAGTATGAGAGCGAACCCATCTCTTTGATGTCGGCGCCCGCCGCAAATGCTCGCTCAGAACCGGTCAAGACAATCGCGCCGATATTTGGATCGGCATCGAACCCAAGCGCTGCCTCGATCAATTCGCTGACGAGCGTGCTGTTCAATGCATTCAGCGCTTCGGGACGATTGAGCGTGATCGTAGCTACACGACCATTGACCTCGGTGAGAATTGCTGTGTACTTGCCCTGTTCTGACATGCTTACTCCTTCGTGGCGTGGCGTTGTGCCCCAACGCTATCGCGAGACGAGGAAAGATCAGATATCGACAATCACAATCTTCTTCATCGCGAGCAAGTGCTCGAATGCGCCTTCCCGCTCCATAAGCTCACCCATGTTGGTGGGAACAACCTGCCAGCTCACTCCAAACTGATCCACCAACCAACCGCACTGCTCTGCCTGGGGAACGGCGGAGAGAGCCTCCCATAACCGGTCAATCTCTGCTTGATCGTCGCAGTTGACCTGTAACGAAACGCCGCTCGTGAACCCGTGGTCTTGGCCCGATCCATTATCTGCGGCCATAAACCACTGCTCGCCGATTCTGAACTCACCGAAGGCGAGTGCTTCGGCGCTCGCCTTTCCGGTCGGCTGGCCGTACGGCGACCGATTGCCAATCTCGGTGCCGCCAGGCGTACTCGCGAAAACCGACACGTAATAATCTGCTGCCTCGGCAGCGCGGTCTTGCGACGGCCCGTCAAACATGAGTGCCGGTATGACGAATGGTCTCGGGTCACCCTCGGGGTTTGTGAGCATGAGTTGCCAACTCACTCCGTATCGGTCTTGCACCCATACGTACAGCGCGGAGAACGGGTACTCCCCCAGAGGCATGAGGTCAGTTCCGCCCACACCAAGCTCTCGAGCGAGCCCGGTGAGTCGCTCACGAGCGAGCGATTCGTCACCATCAAACATGAGTGGATCGAAATTCAACATGAACGAGATCGATGGGTTCGGAGAGAACTCCGGACCCGCATTCACAAGAATCAACTGCGTGTTCTCGATCTGTACGGCGACGGTGAGCGGCTTGCCCGCTAGAGGCTTCTGAAAATCGAGGAGTCCCTCGGTCGGATATCGTGACTCCACCTCCGACGACGCGCTGAATCCGGCAGAACTGAACGCTCGCGCGTAGAACTCCCCCGTCTCCTCCGCTGTTCCCGTGCACCAAATATTCGGAATGATTCGTTGTGACATCTTTGTCTCCATTGGGTGTGCAAATTGTGGGACGGCCGGTTTAGTGCGCCCCGTCGGCAAGCCACTCTTCGTAGCTCTTGGAATCGATTTCGGCATCAGGGCCAGGGAGCAGTCCTCCGTCACGCATAGATCGGCCCATCTTGCCCGGCAGCGGAAGCTCGATGACCCCGCGCTGGTCACCGTGTGTTTCAAACACCATTCGCGCAAGATCGGCCATTCTTAACTCATCAGGCCCCGCAAACTCTGGCGTCATACCGCGGGGCTCCCCCTCGGCAATCTCAACCAACCGTCGCGCAACAGATGCCGCCGCAATCGGTCGCGACAAGAACTTCGCAACGACTGCCCACCGCCATACAGCAACGGCCTTTTGTTCCGCGAACTCAAAGAACTGAGTCGTTCGCAAGATCGTCCACGGAATCGGACCATCAGCGATGAGCTGCTCTTGCAAAGCCTTCGCTGCGTAGTACCCGTGCGGATGCTCCACCGCTCCAACAATTGACAAGGCAACGTGATGCTTTACGCCCACATCTTGCTCTGCGCGCAGCAGAGTGTGCGTACTCGATTCGAAGTACGACATCGCTTCGCTTGGTGAAGTGGATCCACTCACGTCAATGACCACATCGATTCCACTGAGGTCGAGGCCAGCCCCAGTGACCAGGTCTACCCCGTGTGACCGCGAGAGCACGCGAACCTTATGCCCAGCGTCGGCCGCGATTCTCACAACGTGGGCGCCGACAACTCCCGTACCTCCTGCAACAGCGATCCGCATATTGACCTCCAGCGCGAGCAGTGTGAGCTGTGAGACTCACACTACCCTTGCTTGGCCCGAGGTTCACCCTTTTCATCGGTTGCGAAAGGCATCAGTCGATCGGCATCTGTCGAACGACTGCCCCACGCCACTCAGTCGCGCAGCTTCGCCCCGAATGCCTGCTCTGCCGCAGCAACGCCAGCAAGTTTTGCCTCGCTCGCCTCTTCTGCCTTCAACGTGCGGTCGCTCGAACGGAATCGCAACGCGAAGGTCAGGGCCTTCTTGTCGTCTTCAATTCCCTGACCACGGTAGTCGTCAACGATCGAAGCGTGCTCGAGAAGCTCGCCCGCACCCTTCACCACCGTGTTCAGCACGTCGCCCGCCGGAACATCGGCATCAACAACGAGCGTGAGATCTTGCGTCGCGGCCGGGTACCCCGAAAGGTTCGCGGTGCGCGGCTCACGCGGTGCAAGTTCGATGATGCGCTCAAGATCGAGCTCAAACGCGGCAACGCGGCCCGGGAGGTGGTAGTTCGCGGTGAGCTCTGGAAGCAATTCACCAGCGACTCCGACAACCTCGTGGCCCGACTCAGTAGCAATGAGCAACTCAGCAGTGCGTCCTGGGTGGAAAGCGCGATGTGACCCTTGGCGCACGATGAGCTCAGCAGAAGCAGCACCGGCCGCGGTGCGAGCAGCGTCGAGCGCATCGGCCCAGTCGTATGCCCGCCCGGCTTCACCCGCCTGCTTCGCAATTGCCGAGCCGACGAGCAGCCCTGCTGCCCGGTACGGTTGTGCGGGCAACGAGGCATTCAGCGCCGCGAGCACCTCATCTGATGGCTTCTCAGCAAGCGGCGGTACCTCATCTGTGCCCAACGCGAGAGGATCTCCGGCTGCTTCAAAGACCGAACCAAATTCGACGAGCGACAGCGTAGTGAGGCCACGCGAGACGTTTCGTTGCGCCGAAGTCACCAGCCCAGGCAGCAGCGAACGGCGCAGGAACGGCGATTCACCGTCGAGCGCATTCGCGAGTTTGATGGCGTGGATCGGAGCCTCAGACTCTCCAGCGGCCTCTGCACCAGCACCGAAATCATTCAGCTGCGAACGGTTCACGAAGGGATAGCTCAGCACCTCATCGAAACCCGCCGAGGTCACGATATTTGCGACGCGACGGCGCAGACGCTGTGATCGGGTGAGCCCACGACCCGCGGGAGCGACAGGAAGCACCGACGGAATGCGGTCGTACCCGGCAATTCGAGCGACCTCTTCCACAAGATCTGCGGGCCTTCCAAGATCAGAGCGCCAAGACGGCGCGGTTACGCTGATCGTCTCCTGATCCACTGCGGAGACCTGGCAGCCAATCATCTCAAGTGCGCCACGCACCTCAGCGTCGGAGTAGTCGGTTCCCATCAGTCCATTGACGCGAGCTATTGGCAGCGAGACAGCCTCGGGCTGCCAGGGCGCAACGAGAGTCGAACCAAGAGAATCTGCGGTACCGCCTGCGAGCTCGATCAGCAGATCGACCATGCGTTGTGCCGCGGCTTGCGAGACGAGCGGATCGACTCCGCGTTCAAAACGGCGAGACGCTTCACTCGGCAGCTTGTGCCGGCGCGCAGATCGGGCGATTGACACCTGATCGAAGGTTGCCGCTTCAATAAGTACGTCAGTCGTCGAATCACCTGACTTGGTCGACTCGCCGCCCATCACACCAGCGATGCCGATTGCGCCTGACTCGTCAGTGATGAGCAGGTCTTCTTCGTGCATTTCTCGCTCTTGGCCATCGAGAGTGACGAGCTTCTCGCCGGGCATCGCCCGACGCACAGTGATGCCACCCGCGAGCTTGTCGAAGTCATAAACGTGGATCGGGTTACCAAGCTCGAGCATGACGTAGTTCGAAATGTCTACCGGCAGCGAAAGCGACCGAATGCCCGCAAGCTGCAGCCTCGCCACCATCCACGCGGGTGTCGGACGTGTCGCGTCGATACCGCGCACAACGCGGGTCACGAACCCGAGAGCCCCCACGCGACCGCGGATCGGCCGAGCATCTTCAATTTTGACGTCGAACCCTGCGCCGTCGACCGGGTGCACGAGGCTCGCAGGATCGGTAAACACACGACCGGTCGAGTGGCCATACTCGCGCGCGATTCCACGGATCGAGAACGCGTACCCCCGGTCGGGAGTCACGTTAATCTCAACCGCAGTTTGGTCGAGTCCGAGCAATTCAAGCGCGTCGCTACCAACCTCAGGGTCGAGTCCAAGCCGCGAGAGAACAATGATGCCGTCGTGGTCTTCGCCGAGTGAAAGTTCACGCGCCGACGCGATCATGCCGTCAGAGACGTGTCCGTAGGTTTTCCGCGCCGCAATCTTGAAGTCCCCAGGGAGCACCGCACCGGGAAGCGTCACAACCACCTTGTCGCCGACAGTGAAGTTGTGTGCGCCACAAACTATGCCGCGAACGTCAGCGCCGCCATCGGCCGCAGACTGGCCCCCTGGCGCAACGCGCACCTGGCACCAATTAATGGTCTTGCCGTTCGACTGCGGCTCTGGCTCAGCAGAAAGCACCTCGCCGACTACAACAGGGCCAGAGATGTCGAATTTGCGGATCGACTCCTCTTCAAAACCAACGCGCACGAGGTCGGCGTGCACCTGTTCAGGGGTGATGTCTTCGGGAAGCTCAACAAATTCACCGAGCCAGCTGAGTGGAATTCTCATTTAGACCAGGCCTCCGAACTGTGCATTGAAACGAATATCTCCCTCAACCATGTCTCGCATGTCATTGAGGTCGTTACGGAACTGGAGTGTGCGCTCGATACCCATACCGAAGGCAAACCCCTGATACTCCTCGGGGTTAATGCCGGCTGCGAGCAGCACATTTGGATCTACCATGCCGCAACCTCCCCATTCGACCCAGCGAGCGCCACCCTTGGCGTTTGGCTGCCACACGTCCATCTCAGCCGATGGCTCAGTGAACGGGAAGAAGTTTGGACGCAGGCGGATCTTTGCTTCTTCGCCGAACATCTGACGGGCAAAGTGCTCGAGCGTGCCGCGCAGGTGCGCCATGGTGAGACCGCGGTCGATGGCAATGCCCTCGACCTGGTTGAAGACTGGTGTGTGCGTTGCGTCGAGTTCATCAGTTCGGTACGTACGACCGGGCACAACGACGTATACCGGGAGTTCACGATCGAGTAGAGCCCGAATCTGTACGGGTGACGTATGCGTGCGTAACAGGAGATGACGGTCTGCAGGCTCAATAAAGAACGTGTCTTGCATTGCGCGCGCGGGGTGATCTGGATCGAACCCCAGGGCGTCAAAGTTGAACCACTCGTGCTCGAGTTCGGGCCCCTCAGCGACCTCCCAACCCATACCAATGAAGATGTCTGAAATCTCATCTTGCAGTTGAGAGAGTGGGTGACGTGAACCTGCACGACGACGCACTGGCGCCTCAGTGACATCAACTGTCTCGGCCACGAGCCGCGCAGCTGCTTCCGCAGCAGCAAGTTCTGTCTCACGGCCCTTATATGCACCTTCAAGGCGACCCCGAGCTTGGCCCATGAGCTTGCCGGTTGCAGCTTTCTCATCTTTCGGCACCTGCCGCATGAGCGAGTTCAGCTTGGCAATTGCAGAGTCGTCGCCCAGATGTTCAGTGCGAGCAGATTTGAGCTCAGAAACAGAGGCCGCAGCAGCGAAGGCTGCGAGGGCTTCTTCAATAGCGGCATCTACCGCTCCCTGCGAGATCGGATTGGGGTTTGAGGTGCTGTCTGACACAAGAATCAATCCTATCGCCCCTTCGACACTTCGAGACACGGACTCAGATTGGTGTCACTAGCGACCGTTAGACTTGCGGGCGTGGCCGAGCGACAACACAGCATGAGCCGCGCTACTCGCACGGGGCGCGGAATGCTGTTTGCTGCGATCGCAACCGTTCTTGCCGCCGCTTCGCACGCCCTGGCCGGCGGCACCGTGACTCCTATCGCAATGCTTGTCACGGCAATCATCGCGCTCCCCCTGTGCGTCGCACTCGCCGGGCGGTCCGGGTCAGTTTGGCGCGTGGCTATCGCAGTCGGCGTGAGTCAATTTTTCTACCACTGGGTGTTCGCTGGCATCGGCGCGTCAACCTCTACAGCCTCCGGTCCGATCGGTGACTTTCCGGCCGGATCACACGCCGCGCACCTAGCGGCCCTCGAGCAGTTTGTTCCGCGAGTTATCGAAGCCGGCGCAGCCGATGCAACGATGTGGATCTTGCACGGTCTTGCCGCCATTATTTCTGCTGCCTTCATCGCCCGCGGCGAGCGCGCGATCATGGCTTTGGGCAGCATGCTGGGCCGGGCGTTCCCACACGCAATCGCGCCTACCGAGATCCTCGCCCCTGTACCGCAAATTGTCTCGATCGATGCACCGGCGCTAAGGGTCCAACTTCTTACACGTTGCGCACGTACGCTGCGCGGTCCTCCTGTCTCCTACTGATCTCTCGGCCGCAACACTGGCGGCAATCTACACAGCTTCGAAGACAGTTATAGAAGGATCACACATGCATTCGCACACACAAATTGCCCCACAAAGACGGCTTACACGCATCAAAGCTCTTGGCATCGCGGGCACATTCGCACTCGTACTCGCCGCACTCTTCGCCCCCGCATCACCGGCCCTCGCTCACGACCAACTCGTCAACACAGTGGTAGTCACCGACGAGTCTGGTGCAACAGAAGCAGTGCGCATGACATTTAGTAACAATGTGCTCGAGATGGGGACTGAAGTACTCATAACCGATGCGGCAGACGCAGACGTCACCTCTGGCGAACCCGAGGTTTCAGGTCCCGATGTGACACAGGCCGTTACCCCTGGCCTTCCCGACGGCACATACAATGCCGTGTGGCGCGTGGTTTCGAGCGATGGCCACCCCATCGAGGGCGGCTTCAGCTTCCACATCGAGAACGGCGCTCCGGGCGAAATCGAAGTCCTTCCAGAGGGTGATGGGCACGACCATGGTGACGAGTCGGGCGACGCAGAGGCCGACCATGACCACGGTGACGAAGACCACTCGCACGAGGGCGATGCACACGGCGATCATGACGCGGTGACGACAGGTGGCGAAGACAGCAGTACCGACTGGATTCTGCCGGTAGGTATCGCAGCTGCGGTGTTGGTGATCGCTGCGATCGTGATCCCACTGCTCACTCGCAAGCGTAAGAAGTCTGCGGCTCCCACAGATTCTGCACCGAGCGCCTGGCCTTCAGACTCGGAAGGCTAACTCGATGATTCACACATTCCGCACTCAGCGTTCGCGCCGTGCGGCGATAGCCTCTGCCGTCGCCGCGTTCACACTCACCGTTCCGGTAGCACTCTCTGCGTGTACCACTGCAGGAGCGGCTCCCGAACATACAGAGTCCTCGGCAACGTCAAACACACCTGCCAACTCAACCGAACACACCCAAGTGCACGCGCTCGACGTCTGGGCCAAGGCGACCGCCGCCGACATGGAGCCGGGCGAGGGCATGACCGGTGTCTTCGCCGTGCTGGAGAATCATGGTGACGCCGATCTCACGATCACTTCGGTGACGAGTAATTCGGCAAAACACGTCGAACTGCATGAGGTCGTCAATGGTCAGATGCGTGAGATTGCTGGTGACGTCATCATTCCCGCAGGTGGATCACTGCTGCTCGAACCGGGCGGCAATCACATCATGCTCATGGGGATCACAGATCCGTTGCTCCCCGGCGACGAGGTGTCGATCGAACTCGGCTTCACTGATGGGTCAGCCCTCGAGTTGTCGGCACTCGTGAAGGACACCGCGGGTGCGAACGAGAGTTACGACGAGAGTCATGACAGCGACGGCGGTCATGACGGCCACTGAGCGACCTAGTACGACATCGCCGCAAAAAGTCAGCCGCCGCGCCTTCGTCACGGGAGGCGCGGTTGGCGCTGGCCTTGGTGCACTTGTCGGAGCAGCCGCCGGAACCGCGGGTGGTTACGCGCTCGCTGGGAGCACATGGAAGAGTGAGCCATACGATCCAGAAACGATGCCGTCTCTCGGCGATACGGGCGGGTTCCCAGGGTTTGGTGGTGAGGCACTCCCCTGTCATGGCACCCACCAGGCTGGCATCGTCTCTGTTCCCGCGGCACACACTCGTTACGTTTCATACGGTCTGCGAGAAGACACCGATCGGGCTGCACTGGTTCGACTCTTTCGCATCATCACAGGCGACATCGAGGCGCTGACGGCAGGAGCTGCGCCGCTCGCTGACCCCGAAAGGGAGCTCGCGGCTCGTCCCGCACGGCTCACGATCACGGTTGGTGTCGGTCAGACCCTTGTGGATCGGGTCGCCCCTGCTGAACGCCCAGAGTGGCTCGCGCCGCTCCCGACCTTTTCCCTTGATCAGCTCGGAGGCGGTTACGACGGCGGAGACCTGTTGTTCATCGTGCAAGCTGACGATCCACTGCCAATCTCGCACGCGGCACGCATGCTGCACCGCGATGTGGATCGCTTTGCCGAATTGGCGTGGACGCAGCAAGGGTTTCGGCAATCGAGGGGCACCGAGGCGCCGGGTGCCACGATGCGAAATCTCATGGGACAGGTTGATGGAACAGTAAACCCAGCACCTGAGGATCACGATTTCGACGCACTGACGTGGATCGATCGCGAGAGCGGCCCATCATGGTTGCGGAACGGCTCTGCATTTGTGCTCAGGCGAATTCGCATGGAGCTCGATACCTGGGATCGGGTCGACAGGCCCGGTCGCGAGGTGACCATTGGGCGCACTTTGTCCGATGGCGCTCCGCTCACCAATCCCGGCGGTGGAGAGCACGCCGAGGTTGACTTCGACGCGAAGGCACCAAACGGCTTGCCGGTGATTTCCTCGGCGGCACATATTCGTCGCGCGCACTCGACCGATCCGAGCGAACGGATCGTGAGACGTACCTCAAATTACGATGACGGCCATGAAGCGGGCCTGCTGTTCGGGTGCTATCAGCGAGATCCACTCACCCAGTTTGTTCCAATTCAACAGCGACTCGATGAGGCAGATCTGCTCAACGAGTGGGTCACGCACACGGGTTCCGCTGTGTTTGCAATGCTCCCCGGGTTTCAACCCGGGGAGATACTCGGGGCCGCACTATTCGGCGAGAACAGCGACGAATCTGCCAGTTAGCTGCCTGATTAGCGACGCTGCGCGAACGCGGTTTCGTAGAGCAGCACGCTAGCCGCTGTCGCGAGGTTGAGCGATTCGGCGGCTCCGAAGATTGGGAGCTTTAGCGAGCGACCGATTGACGTGCGGTGTGCCTCTTCGAGACCTCGGGCCTCATTGCCAAACACCCAGGCGATGGGGCCCGCCAGGTCATCTGTCGCGCCGGTGAGTTCCGCCCCGCGCACATCCGCAGCAATCGTTTCGAGCCCCGCCTCGCGCGCGGCAGAGAGCACACTCTCGAGCGATTTCTCGACGACGACTGGCAAGTGAAAGAGCGAACCGGTTGTGGATCGCACCACCTTCGGGTGCCACGGATCGATCGAGTCACCAGAAAAGATCACGGCGTCGGCGCCCGCGGCATCAGCAGCACGCAGAACGGTGCCGGCGTTGCCTGGATCGCGAACCTCATGGAGTACCGCTACAAGTCTTGCGCCTTCGAACGCGTGCTCGAGTGAAGTCTCAGGAATACGCGCGACCGCTGCCACGCCCTGCGGCTGCACGGTTTCGGCAATCGCTGCGAGAACATCCTCGGTCACCCGCTCAATCGATACCTCAACTTCAGACGCGAGGCGATCGATCTCCAACTGCCACGATTCACTGCCCGTCGTAGCGAACACCGTCTCGATCAGGTCGGCACGATGCATCAGCAGCTCGCGAACCGCCTGCGGCCCCTCCACGAGAAATTTGCCAGACTCGAGGCGCTCCTTCTTACGCGAAAGTGCTGCAGCACGCTTTACACGACCGGCTTTCGGGTTGTCGAGGATCTCGAAGCTCATTCGATCAGCATAACGATGCGAGCAGCCGGACACACAAAAGTCCCGTCACCGGGCGAGCCTGGTGACGGGACTTTTAAAGCAGAGGTTACGCTGCAGCCTTCGGAGCCGAGGTGTCGGCAGGAAGAGCCTTCTTCGCGGTCTCGACGAGCGACGCAAACGTTGCTGGATCGTTCGTTGCGAGCTCCGAGAGGATGCGACGGTCAACCTCAACACCAGCAAGGCTCAGGCCCTGGATGAAGCGGTTGTAGGTGAGGCCGTTTGCACGTGCACCAGCGTTAATACGCTGGATCCACAGGCGACGGAAGTCGCCCTTCTTCTTGCGGCGGTCGTTGTACGAGTAGACGAGCGAGTGGATGACCTGCTCTTTTGCCTTGCGGTACAGGCGTGAACGCTGCCCGCGGTAGCCCTCGGCGCGCTCAAGAATAACGCGACGCTTCTTGTGGGCGTTTACGGCCCTTTTTACTCTTGCCATTTCAGTTCTTCCTTAAAGACTTTGGGTTCGTCGGGCCGTGCTTAGTGACCGAGGAGCTTCATTGCCTGCTTGGCGTCGCCCTTAGCGAGCACCTGCTCAGCGTTCAGACGACGCTTGCGGCGTGAGGACTTCACCTCGAGATTGTGGCGCATGCCGGCCTGCTGCTTCATCAGCTTGCCGGAGCCGGTGAGCTTGAAGCGCTTCTTGGCCCCCGAATGGGTCTTCTGCTTTGGCATCGGTTTTCTCCTTGTTGTGGGTCTGCCACCTAGGCGGCTATGTCGTTGAGGTCTTAGTCAGCCGACTGGCTTGGCTTGTCAGCCCGCCTGTTGGCCTTCTCCTCGGCGCGCCGAGCATTCTGCTCTGCCTTTGCCTCGGATTTGTTCTTCACAGGTGCAATCACCATCACCATGTTGCGGCCGTCGATGCGGGGATTCGACTCGACGGTGCCGTACTCGACAATGTCTTCGGCGAACTGCTGGAGCAAGCGCACACCCTGCTCGGGGCGTGACTGCTCGCGGCCACGGAAGAGGATCATCGCCTTCACTTTGTCGCCCTGCGACAGGAAGCCGATCGCGCGCTTCAGCTTGGTTTCGTAGTCATGCTTATCGATCTTCAGGCGGAAACGTACCTCTTTGAGTACGGTGTTCGCCTGATTACGACGGGCTTCCTTCGCCTTCTGAGCCGCCTCGTACTTGTACTTGCCGAAGTCCATGATTTTCGCCACGGGCGGCTTCGAGTTCGGGGCAACCTCGACGAGATCAAGATCCGCCTCCGCTGCTAGGCGCAGGGCAGTATCGATCGGCACGACTCCGACCTGCTCGCCACTGGGTCCAACCAGTCGCACTTCGGAAACGCGAATTCGGTCATTCGTACGGGGCTCGCTGATCGCCTGCTCCTCTGATCTCGTGTGATGAAAGAACCCTAAACATTTGTGTTTAGGCTCACGGAAATTGAGATCGGGAACGCACGCGTACCCACACCCTTAAGCTGCCGCATGTGCGGCGGAGTGCCAACTACCCGGTAACCTGGAGTGGTGCCGGGTGGGAGAATCTCCTCTTCCGTAGCATCGGCAATTCTGCCGACAACCTCACCAAGCTTAGCACACCCAAGACGACACAGACAGGGGCGCTTTCATGAGCGATCAATACGCACTTCCGACGAACGACGAGTCAGACGTTGCACAGGCAACACGAGACATCGCTGATGTCGCTGCGGTTGAGGTGATTACCACTGCAGCCGTGCACCTTATGAGTGCCGCAGCGGTCAAGGTCGGCCTTGCCGACGATCCAGAAAATCAAATCGACCTCGATGAGGCACGCAAGCTCATCAACGCCCTCGCGGGACTCATCACTGCAGGCGCTCCTGACATCAGCGACATGCATGCACGTAGCTTGCGTGACGGTCTGCGTTCGGTTCAGCTCGCATTCCGCGAGGCGTCGCCAATCCCAGACGCTATTGGCCAGGGCCCTGGCGAGAAGTACACAGGTCCGGTGAACTAGTTCCCCCACCTCTGAATGACTGAGAAAGCTCCTGTGAAGCAGGAGGTGCGATCAGGCATCACCGATTCCTTGAGCGTCGGCATCGCTATTTTTCCACTCGGAATAGCACTCGGCATTCTTGTCGTGCAGGCAGGCCTTCCGCTGTGGGTCGCGCCCGCGCTCTCGATTGGTATTTTTGCTGGATCGGTCGAGCTCCTGCTCGTCAGCATGCTTGCAAGCACAGTGCCGCTTGTGACTATTGCAGTCACGGTCTTTGCGCTCAACTTCAGGCACGTGTTCTACGCCTTCTCGTTTCCGCTTAACCAGGTACGGAAGGGACTGCCCCGCGCCTACTCGGTGTACGCGCTCATCGATGAGGCCTACGTGACGTACTCACTGATGAACCGGGCTTCGCTCACTTCTGCACGCATACTCACGGGCCAGCTCATGATGCAGGCATACTGGGTTGGCGGCGGGCTCATCGGCATCACGATCGCGTCAGCGCTCGACGAGCCAATCCATGGATTCGAGTTTGCGCTTGCTGCAACCTTCATAGTTATGACGCTTGATGCGATTCGGTCAAAACGAGAGCTCCCATCCGCGATACTTGCGGGGCTCTCGGTGTCAGTTGCTCTCGTACTGTACCCGGCAAACGCGATGCTTGCTGCGCTGCTTATATTCGCTGTGCTTCTCGCAACGAGGTATGCCATTGCTGCAGCACGAACACGAACAGGTGATCACGCATGAGTGAAACGATGTACCTCATTGCTGCGATTGCCTTCGGCGGATTGATCACCCTCGGTCTTCGCGCGCTCCCGTTTGCCATGCTTGCAAAGCTTCGCAAGTCGAAACTTGTGAAGTCCCTCGGTGAGTGGATGCCCGCTGGCATCATCCTCATCCTCGCAGTGGTGGTACTCGTTGGAGAGTTCCAGGTTCGAGGCTCTAATTGGTGGATGGTGCTCGTAGCCACCGCAGTCACCGTGGCAGTGCATCTCACCTGCCGGCGACGGGTGCTGCTCAGCGTCGCAGCCGGTACCGCCTGCTACGTACTGCTCGTCAACTTCTTCTGAGACTAATCCCCGAAGACGTCTTTGCCTCCGCCTGGATAGACGTCAATTTCGCTTTTACGACTCAGCATAATGATGCTCGCGAACATTCCGCCCCAGATGATGATGAGCGCTATCACGAGAAAGACAATCGCGATCGGGGTCATTTTGCACCTCCCTGCCGCGACGCAGCATTGACCTGCGGCCACGGTTCAAAATTATCTGGGTTGTAGCGCCAACGGCGACTGGTGAGGATCAGCGATCCACCAATCATCAAAACGACCGAGCCCCAGCCAACAATGAGCAGGTAGCCCGCTGAGTAGCCGCCGTACGGCTCTGCAATCAAACCGATAATGGTCGCGACAAGCATGTATCCGAGCACTACGGGCCCAAGGATCGACACGAAGAACAGCCACGTTCTTCCGACTTTAAACGTCGATAGTGCACTGAGGTGCCCAGCGAGCATGCGCCCTGAACCGCGAATCCACAACACCGTAATTGTCATCGCCACTGCCGACGAGACGATTCCAATATTGTTTGCCCAGTTGTCGATCGTGTCGAGAGCGGTGAGGCCCGAAGTGGTGCCAAACAGCACAATTGAGATCACTGCGAGTACTCCGCCAATGCGATAAGTCGCTTGGAGTCGTGTGAGTCCGAACTTGTCCATGATCGCGGCAAGGATCACCTCCATAATCGAGATCATAGAAGTGAGGCCTGCAATCGCAAGTGACCCAAAGAACAGCATGCCGAAGATTGGGCCGCCCGGCATTTCAGAGACAATTGCGGGGAACGTCATGAATGCAAGACCCACACCCGTAAGGCCTTCTAGGTCCCCCACCCCGATACCCTGCTGATGCGCAAAGAAACCGAGTGTCGCAAACACGCCGACTCCTGCAAGGATCTCGAATGACGAGTTGCTAAACGCAACGACGAGTCCAGGGGTCGTCAGGTTCGACTTGCGCCTGCGGTACGACGAATAGGTGAGCATGATGCCAAATGCGACCGAAAGCGAGAAGAAGATCTGGCTGTACGCGGCTACCCACACTCCGGGAATTAGGAGCGCCGAGAAGTCTGGAGTAAAGAGTGCGTTGAGTCCATCCACTGCCCCCGGAAGGAAGAGTGCGCGAATCACGAGGGCGAGAAACCCGACCACGAGCAGCGGAATGCCGATGACATTCATGCGCTGCACGCCCTTTACCACTCCAGCGCCGAGCACAATGAGGGTGACGATCCACATAATGACAAGTGGGATAAGCACCGACGGCACGAAGTGCAGAGTGAACGGCGCGTCGGCGAGCTGTAGATACTCATTCACGAAGAATCCGGTGGCATCGTCACCCCACCTGATATCGAATGAGTACACAAAGTAGCTTGAGGCCCACGCGAGCACCGCAGTGTAATAGATCGCGATAAACACGCAGATCATCACCTGGAACCACCCGATTCCCTCACCCAGCTTTCCTGCGATTCGGCGAAGCGCGAGTGGGGCCGAGCCGCGGTAGCGGTGACCGATTGCGTAGTCGAGAAACAGGATCGGAATGCCAGCGGTAAGCAGGGCAACGATGTACGGAATGAGGAACGCGCCGCCACCGTTCTCGTACGCGACGCCGGGGAAACGCCAGATATTGCCGAGCCCGACAGCGGACCCGACTGCTGAAAGAATGAACCCGACTTGCCCTGTCCATTCGGCGCGGGCTGGAGGGGCAGCTGGTTTCGCGGTGCTCATGGCAACATCCTCTCGAACCCGGATTTCTGAAACCCCTCTAGGGTAACAGCGGTCGCGTCGCCTACTGAGCTCTGGGCACGAACCGCATCGAGTCGACTCGTTCGGCAATGAGCGCACTATTCGCCCAATTGACCTGGAGCCGTGAAAGCAGTTCGGTGAGCTGCTCTCGATCGAGCCCGGCCTCGACAATGAGATAGACATCTGTCTCGGCGGCCGTGAGCGTGCCATCGGGATCCCCGGGCAACAGTGCGAGAGCACTCACCTGGCTCTCACCTGAGGCGCCCGCAAGGAACGCGGTGCGCACCTCGGGATCTGCCCACGCAGGAACGCGCGGCTCACCGAGCGCGACCGCCTGTAACTCAGTGCGGCGAACACCGAACTGAGAGTCTGCCATTCCCGGATCCACAATAATGAGATCGGTGCCCTCTTGCGCAGCGGCCAGCGCGGCCTGTGGCGCAGGCACCGGAATCGGACGTGACTCTGGGTTCCAATTTCGCATTGCTTCGGTCGAGGAGAAGACCGGCATAACACGCCTGCCGTCTGGGCCCTCAACAGTTACGATCGAAAGCTCCTGGGTCTTTTCGACAATCTTGCCATCAGGCGTCTCACCGATGTCTCCCGCTTCTGCAAGCAGCGGAACGAGCACCCGAGATTGTGAGAGCTCAAGGAGCACTGTGGATCGTGTTGCCGCGAGCCGCTCAATGCTTAATTGGTTCTGAGCCTCACGGTACTGAGCCGCCGCCTCACGCATGTCACGAACCGCAGCCGCGAGCGCCGCCGGGGTATCTCCATCGTCTCCCGCAAAGGCCGTCTCGTGATGGTCAAACGTTCTGCCAGCCCAGGGAAACCCCGCGGAATCGGCCTCGCCGCCAGGCACGAGGCTTTCGGGCACACCAGTGTTGCGTGGCGTGTCACCCGTCGAGGGTAGCTTCTTGATCGCCATCGTGATCTCGCGTGTTACCGACCCGCTACATCAAGGGCTGCCGCCAAGGTAAATGCCCCGTCGTATAGCGCCTTGCCGACGATCGCACCCTCGATGCCGTGCGAAACAATGTCTCTCAGCGCAGCAAGGTCGTCTAGGCTCGAGATGCCTCCGGAGGCTATGACAGGCTTGTCAGTGCGTGCTGCAACCTTCGTGAGCAGGTCAATATTCGGCCCGCGCATTGTTCCGTCTTTGGTGACATCTGTGACGACGTATCGCGGGCATCCAGCGGCTTCGAGGCGCTCGAGCACCTCCCAGAGGTTTCCGCCCTCCTCAGTCCACCCGCGCGCAGCAAGCGTTTCTCCGCGCACATCGAGTCCGACTGCAATCTGCTCTCCGAACCGAGCGATAACAGCACGGGTCCATTCAGGATTCTCAAGCGCTGCGGTTCCCAAGTTCACGCGCTTTGCGCCCATCTCAAGGGCGTGTTCAAGGCTCCGGTCGTCGCGAATTCCACCAGAGAACTCAATGTTGACTTGTTTGCCGGCGCGCGAAATGATCTTCTTCGCGACGTCGACGTTACTCCCCCGCCCAAACGCGGCGTCGAGGTCGACCAAGTGGATCCACTCAGCGCCCTGCTCAACCCAATCAAGCGCGGCGTCGACGGGGCTGCCGTAATTCGTTTCGGTGCCGGCCTCGCCCTGGGTCAGGCGCACCGCCTTGCCGTCGACCATGTCGATCGCGGGAAGAAGCTGCAATTTTGGCCGTGAGGCGAGCTCTGTCATCAGTACTCCTTGGTGAAACGAACTAGAGCGACGCGATCCAGTTGCGGAGCAGCTGGATTCCGGCCTCGCCTGATTTTTCTGGGTGAAACTGGGTTGAACACAATGGACCATTTTCGACGGCCGCAATAAAGGGCTCGCCATACTCGGCCCAGGTTACCCGGGGCATGGTCGCAGCCGTGCGACCCTCAAGTGTCCATTCAGTAGCCGCGTTGCTGTGCACAAAGTAGAACCGCTCACGTTCAATGCCTCTAAAGAGCACTGAATCCTGCGGTGGCGTCACCGTGTTCCAGCCCATATGGGGCAGCACCGGTGCATCGAGTTGATGAACGACACCCGGCCACTCCCCGAGACCCTCGGTCTCGACGCCACGCTCAATTCCCCGTTCGAACATGATCTGCTGGCCAACGCAAATTCCCATAACGGGCCGACCGCCCGCCAGCCGGCGATCAATAATCTGATCACCACGAATCGCTTGCAGCTGCTGCATCACGGCATCAAATGCTCCAACACCAGGAACAAACAAGCCGTCTGCTTCCATTGCCCTGTCTGCGTCACCCGTGACTTCTACCGCAGCTCCGGCGCGAGCGAGCGCTTTGGCGGCCGAGTGGATGTTGCCTGAGCCATAGTTGAGCACCACTACCCGAGGTGCATCGGCTCCATTCACAGGGCTCCCTTGGTGGAGGGAACTCCGGTGACGAGCGGGTCTTGTGCCTTCGCCTGGCGGAATGCGCGAGCAAAGGCTTTGAACTCTGCCTCTGCAATGTGGTGTGGATCTCGGCCCTCAATGAGACGCAGGTGAACGGTCAGGCGAGCATTCAAGGTAAGCGCCTCAAAGAAGTGACGCACCATCGAGCCCGTGTAGTGACCACCAATCAAGTGGTACTCGAAGCCCGTCGGCTCACCAGAGTGCACAAGATAGGGGCGGCCAGAGATGTCGATCACTGCTTGCGCGAGTGCTTCATCGAGTGGCACGAGGGCGTCGCCGTACCGCGAGATGCCGCTCTTGTCGCCGAGCGCTTCGAGAATCGCTTGGCCGAGCAGAATTCCCGTGTCCTCGACGGTGTGGTGAATGTCGATGTGAGTGTCGCCCTGAGCGCTGACGTTCAGGTCAACGAGCGAGTGCCGCGCGAATGCGGTGAGCATATGGTCAAAAAACGGAACGCCAGTCTCAATGGTCGACTCACCCGTGCCATCAAGGTTCAGGGTGATTTCAATCGAGGATTCGCTCGTCGAGCGTGTGCGGGTCACGATGCGGGCACCTTCAGTCATACCTTCGATCCTACCGTGTCGTGTTGAACACTCACTCCCTGCGGAGCCTTGCGCCTCGCGCGCAGATTTAGGCGGTAAGCGCAGTGATCGCCTCGATCACTGCGGTCGTCTCTGACTCGGTACCAGCAGTGATGCGCAGGTGCCCCGGAATATCGAGGTTTCGAATGAGAATGCCCTGCTCGCGAAGCGTCTCGAACACCGCGTTTGGATCGGCGAAGCCGCCAACGAGTAAGAAGTTTGAGCCCGAAGGGTGAACTGTGTAACCAAGTTCGTTCAATGCTGCCGCAAGACGATCTCGTTGTTCGCGGATCTCACCGACCGTGCCAAGCATCGCGCCAGAGTGACGGATTGCTGTAATTGCGGCAGCTTGGGTGAGCGCAGAGAGATGGTACGGCAGCCGCACGAGTCTCAGCGCATCGATCACAGCTGCGTCAGCAGCGAGGTATCCGAGTCGCACGCCAGCAAACGCGAAGGCCTTGCTCATCGTGCGACTCACGACGAGTCGGTGCCTGCCAGGCAGTAAGTCGACAGCGCTCTCGGCGCCAGCATTGAACTCGTGGTAAGCCTCGTCGACAATGAGCATTCCGTCGAATGCATCATAGGCAGCAAGTATTGTTTCAGCGCTGAGCGTGGTGCCCGTCGGATTATTCGGGTTACACAAGATCACAATGTCTGGGTTGTGCTCTCGGATCGCGGAGACGACAAGTTCAGGTGTCACCGTGAAGTCGGCATTTCGTGGAACCCCAACCCACTTCGTATCTGTACCGTCTGCGAGTAATGGGTACATCGAATATGTCGGAGTGAAGCTCAAGAGGGTTCTGCCGGGGCCACCAAACGCCTGGAGCAGTTGCTGGAGCACTTCATTCGACCCGTTGGCCGCCCAGATCTGCTCTGGGACCAAACCCGCGTCAAGGTAATCCGCCAGGGCCGCACGCAGTTCGAGAAACTCGCGGTCGGGGTATCTGTTCACTCCCCTGAGCGCCTCAGCGATTGCGGCAGCTGCTTCAGTAATAAAAGCCTCTGGAAGCGGATGAGTGTTCTCGTTGACGTTCAATGAAACAGGCACCGCAGCCTGGGGTGCACCGTATGGAGTCTTGCCAACAAGATTGGCGCGGAGGGGAAGATCGCTCAGTTCAGCCACCCTGCAATTCTAGCGAGCGATACGACCAGACAATTTCAGGGCGTTCAGCCTTCGAGTTCTGTCGCAGGGAACACGCGATTCACGTCTGCGTAACGAAGTGGAACCGCGAAAGCTTCACCAGCCTGGATCTCTGAGTCAGACATCTGATTCAGCCGAACGATATCGTTCACTACCTCACGCGGATCGGCTGCTGGATCGAGCTCAGTAGCGATACTCCAGAGCGAATCACCCGGCAACGCGAGCACGTAAGGAAATTCTTGAGCGTTCTGCGAATTGCTCGCAATTGCGCCGGTGGCGCCAAGCGTTGCAGCGAGGCCGAGTGCCACCGATACCAGGATCGTGGCGAGACCCCCGAAAACCACTCGACCGCGACGCGTGAGTCGCAACTTGGTCGTGGGCGCCTGAACGCGGATCGACTCGATCTGTGTGACGTTTGCAAGTGCGGTCATGAGGTGTTCCTCTCGTTTCGTGTTCGAAGCAACTCAGTTACTCGAACACCTGTTTCGAATATATCTTCGATAGTTCGCAATTGCAAGCCTCATATTCGAACAAGTTTCGAGCTTTTTGAGACGACACTCGAACGAATGTTTGCCTCGCATCGAACATTGCGGCTAGGGTTTCGAACTACACGGTCACCTAATCACCCACCTCCGACATTCGACACGAGAGGACCTGCGATGAGCGATACCGCATCACGCCCCGCGAAGCCCCTGACCGAGAAACAGCAGGCAATTCTCGAGTGCATCGCACGTTCTGTCGAAACCCGTGGCTATCCTCCGAGCATGCGAGAGATCGGTGACGCCGTCGGCCTTTCCTCACTCTCCAGCGTCACGCACCAGCTCTCGAGGCTCGAACTCGGCGGGTACATTCGTCGCGATCCAAATCGACCACGCGCACTCGAAATTCTTATCGAGCTTGCCTCAACCACCAGCGCAATCACCGACGCACCGATCACCGAAGCGCAAGAGACCGCGTACGTGCCACTCGTTGGGCAGATCGCTGCGGGTGTTCCTATTACGGCAGATCAGCAGGTCGAAGAGGTCGTTCCGCTCCCCCGACAGCTTGTCGGCGATGGGCAATTGTTCATGCTCAAGGTCGTTGGCGATTCAATGATTGACGCAGCTATTTGCGACGGTGACTTCGTCGTCATTCGCCAACAGCGCGAGGCAGAGAACGGTGACATTGTCGCCGCGATGCTCGATGGAGAGGCCACGGTGAAAGTGTTCCGACGCCGCGACGGCCATACCTGGCTGCTCCCCCGAAACAGCGCGTTCGAGCCGATACTCGGTGATCATGCAGAAGTGCTTGGCAAGGTTGTCGCGGTATTCCGGTCAGTGTAAATCCCGCGGCCACCGGCCAAACATCGTGTGACAACACAGGCTACGCTTCGAGAAGCTTGAGCTCCTCAAGCACTGCCAACACCTGCTCATGGCGGTTAAACGTATAGAGGTGAATCGACGGAGCTCCGCCTGCAAGCAACTCACGGGCGAGCTGAATTGTGTGTTCGACTCCGAGTTCGGGTGCAAACCCGCCCGCTTCCTCCATCGCCCGCTCCAGTTCAACGGGTGCTGGTCGCCCCGCGAGAGAGGCAACCTTTCGAAGCTGCGCGCTTGTAGACACCGGCATGAGCCCCGGCAGTATCGGGATGGTGAGACCCGCGCGTCTCGCCTCATCCACATACGAAAGATACTCCTCAGCGCGGAAGAACAGTTGTGTAATAGCCAGCTGCGCTCCGGCCTCTTGCTTCGCGATCAACCAGTCAATGTCTGCAGATCTCGATCGCGACAGCGGGTGTCCGTTTGGGTAGGCAGCCACGGCAGTGCGACCGACACTCGTGAACGCTGGGCGCTCCGCGCGAACCTCAGCAATAAGTTCTGTCAGCTCCACAGAGGTGAGCGACCCCGTAATCTCGGGGCTTTGCTCGTCGAGGCCGTGCGGCGGATCTCCGCGCAGCGCGAGGAAGTCGTGCACTCCTGCGTCCATGATGCGGTGGATCTGGGTCTTCAGTTGCTCGCGTGTTTCACTCACGGTCGTGAAATGGGCAAGCGGAAGCGCGTCGGTGTGGTTTCGCAGGTATGTAAGCAGGTCGATTGAGGCATCACGGTTTGAGCCGTTCGCGCCGTAGGTCACCGAGATGAAGTCTGGCCCAACCGCAGACAGGTGCTGCACCGAGTTCCCAAGGGCGAGCGCTGCCGCTCCTGACCTCGCGGGAAACACCTCGAATGAGAAGCGCGCCCGCGTTGGTGCGCTCCCTGTGAGCAGGGTTGCGCTCATGATCCACTGCCTGCGAGTTCGGAGGACGCGAGCTCGGTGCCCCGAACTCTTGCCGCGATCTTTGCGAACGCGACGTCGCGCGCAAAATCTGGTGAGCCGTGTCTCGGCTTGTCATCGATAAGATAGGGCGAGAAGCCGCAGTCATCGGTGGATCCGAGGAGTTCGGCAGGAATGAATCGAGCTGCTCGGAGTAGCTGATCACGCACGCCCTCGGCTGTCTCAAGCTTTGGGTTCGTGGGGTTCGTAACTCCGATGAGCACTCGGGGTGCCGCACGTCCTGCACCACGCAAGCTCGTGAGCTCCCTTCCAACCAATCGCGCCACGCGGTCTGGTTCTTGCTCGCTCGCTGCCTGCACGAGAAAGTAGCCGGCTTCGATCTGGAAGAGCTCGGGAATGAGTTCGGCGTAATCAACATCTGCACTGTGCGCCGAGTCGTTGTCGTTTCCGGGGCAGGTGTGCACGCCAACCGCGCTTCGCTCGGTGTCGCTCAGCCTGTCGAGCACTCGATTCAACAGATCGATGAATCCAGCAAGGGCTTGCGGCCCTGCCCACGGTGCCCTGAGATCACGGCGCAGCGCCAAACGCCCCTCGGTGAAATCAATGGAGACTCTGATCGCCCCGGCTCGGAAGCATCGCCGGATGTCCTCAGCGCAGCCTTCGACGACATCTCCAAGAAATTCGCCACGCGAGTACCCGTCGAGTCCAGTCTCTGGCACCATGAGCGACAGCATCGACGGTGAGATCACGGCCTGCTTCAGCGGCAGTTCGGTGTATTGCCTGGCGGCCCGAACATCATCTGCAGCCCACGAGTGAAACCTGAATGGTGCACGCGCGAGGCTCGGTACAACGCGGTGGTGTCCATCGGCAAACACCGCGAAAACAGGCCCCTCCTCAACGCTGTCACTCGCGAGCGGATAGCTCGCGAAACTCTGGCGCCGCTGTTCACCATCACTCACAATCGGCGATCCAGTCTGCGTGAGTCGCTCAATCGTGTCTTTCACGGCGAGTTCTTGTTCCTCACGAAGTTCTGCCTGCGAAACCACGCCGATTTCTGCATCGAGCACCGTACGCTGCAGCCGAGCGGGCCGCGGGAGTGAGCCAACCTGCTCGGTTGGCAGCACCCCCTCCGGCCACACTGCTTGTGTCACGGCTACTCCTAGACGCTCGCGCGTACGGCCTTGGCAGCCTGCACGAGATTGGTGAGGCTCGCCACGGTCTCCTTGTACCCACGAGTCTTCAGACCGCAGTCGGGGTTCACCCAGAGCAGTTCACCCTTGATGTTGTCTGCCGCAATTCGAATGAGTTCGGTCTGCTCTTCGACACTCGGAACGCGAGGCGAGTGAATGTCATACACACCCGGGCCAATACCGCGAGAATAGCCGTGCTCGCCAAGCGGCACCACAACATCCATGCGGCTGCGCGCAGCCTCGATCGAGGTCACGTCGGCGTCGAGGCCATCGACCGCGTCGATAATCTGGCCGAACTCCGAATAACACAGGTGGGTGTGGATCTGCACCTCGGGGGCGGCGCCACCGGTAGCGAGGCGGAACGCTGCCACCGACCAGTCGAGATAGGCGGATTGGCGGTCTGCGTCGAGCGGTAGTAGTTCGCGCAGGGCCGGTTCGTCGACCTGCACGATGCCGATTCCTGCCTCGACGAGGTCGTCAATCTCGTCACGAAGCGCGAGAGCGACCTGCGAAGCTGTGTCTCCAAGCGGCTGATCGTCACGAACAAAGGACCACGCGAGAATTGTCACTGGGCCGGTGAGCATTCCCTTCACCGGACGGTCAGTGATCGACTGAGCGTATGAAGACCAGCGAACGGTCATCGGTGCGGGCCTCGAGACATCGCCCCAGAGAATTGAGGGCCTGGTCGCACGGCTACCGTACGATTGCACCCAGCCATTTTCAGTCACGGCGAAACCATCGAGAAGCTCGGCAAAATACTGCACCATGTCGTTGCGCTCGGCCTCGCCGTGCACAAGCACATCGAGCCCGATCTCCTCTTGCAGGCGGATCACGCGCTCGATCTCCTCGCGCAAGAAACCCTCGTATGCGACTTCGTCGATCTCCCCCTTGCCAAACGCCGAGCGCGCTTTGCGAATCTCAGCGGTCTGCGGAAACGACCCAATCGTCGTCGTTGCGAGCTGCGGTATGTTGAGCCCACGCTGTGCATCGCGTCGTTCACCCTCGCTCACACGGGTGCGGTCGGCATCACTCGCGGCGGCAACGCGACCGCGGATCGCGCCAACCCGCACACCTGGAGCGGACTGGCGATCTGCGAGCACGCGATCCACCTCGGCGAGCTCTGACTCGATAGCGGCGGCACCGCCCTCTAGCCCGCGAGCAAGCGTCGCAACCTGTTCGACCTTCTGATCGGCGAATGCAAGCCAGGACTTGAGTCTGGCGTCAAGCTTTGACTCATCGTTCACGTCGTGCGGTACGTGCTGGAGATTATTGGACGTGCCTATAACGGTCGCAATTCCAGCGTTCTGCAAGCTCTCCGCCTGGGCGAGGGCCGCGCGAAGATCAGTGCGCCAAATGTTGCGGCCGTCAACAACACCAGCGAGGAGCTGGGTGTCTGCGAACGCCTGCGCGAGCGAACCGTCGGCGATCGCGGTCTCGGGCAGTGATCCACGAACGAGATCGGCGTGCACCGCCTCGACCGGAAGCGCACCGAGACGCGCGAGTGACTGCGACGAATCACCGTATGGAGTGGTGAGGAGAATCTGCGGGCGATCTGAAGATCCGCCCAGTTTCGCGTAAGCGCGCTCAACGAGTTCGATGGTCTGCTTACGAGGAACAGAGAGCGAATCCGACACGAGCGCTGGCTCATCGAGCTGTACCCAACCTGCGCCAGCAGCGGTCAGCGCTGAAAGCAGTTCTGCATAGGCTGCAACGACATCGTCCAAACGATCAATCGGCGCAAAGTCTTCGGCCGCATCATCCGAAGGCTTCGCATGCAGCAGGTAGGTCACCGGCCCTACGAGCACCGGCCGCGTCTCAATGCCCTGTTCACGCGCTTCGGCGACGAGCGACACAAGCGCCGTGGGATTCGCGACAAATGGGGTGCGCTCGTCGATCTCGGGAACGCTGTAGTGGTAGTTCGTGTCAAACCACTTCGTCATCTCGAGCGGCTGGTGATCGGCATTGCCGCGAGCGAGCGCGAAATACTTGGTGAGGTCTGAACCTTCGACCTGCCCAAAGCGCGAAGGAATCGCACCGAGCGCGAGAGTGGCATCGAGCACCTGGTCGTAGAAGCTGAAGCTCTCTGGTACCGCACCGCTCGAAGCGCTCAATCCCAATTCAACGAGACGAGCACGGGTTGCCGCACGAAGATCCTTCGCAGCGGTCTCGAGTTCGGTCTCGGAGATGGATCCTTTCCAATACGCCTCAACGGCACGCTTCAGCTCGCGGCGACGGCCGATGCGGGGGTACCCAAGGATGGTTGCGTGTGGCAGCTGCGATGCAGACATGTGGTGGCCCTTCGTTGGTGCAGTGTGACGAGAGCAAAATTACAGAACCAGGTACCTGTTCCGCACGCTAATTTCACCTTGTTACCGCACGCTACGAAGTGTTACACGGCCTCGCTACACCAAATACGAGTCGAGCTTTGCGAACATCTCTGCCGTGACAAATGCGTGAACTCGAGTTCCCGCTTCCTCATAGTCCGTCTCGAGCACGCGGTTTCGCTCGTGAAGCTCTGCAACAAGATCGCCTCGGTCGTAGGGAATGACGGCTGTAATCTCTCGGTCGGGCAGGGGCAACGCAGCGTCGATCCGCGCTTTGAGCTTTTCAATGCCCTCACCCGTGCGCGCCGAAACAAACACCGCGTCTGGAACGAGCCCGTGCAAGAGCATACGTCGCGAGTCATCAATGAGATCTGCTTTGTTGAACGCAACGACTTCTGGAATAGCCTGGGCGTCAACCTCAGAGATCACGTCTCGCACAGTCTGCAGCTGAGCCTCAGGATCTGGGTGGGACGCATCAACGACGTGGAGAATCACGTCGGACTCCCCCACCTCTTCAAACGTCGAGCGAAATGCCTCAACAAGTTGGTGCGGCAGGTTGCGAACGAACCCGACCGTGTCTGCATACGTAAAACTGCGGCCGTCTGCGGTTTCTGCATGTCGCACCGCGGTATCGAGCGTCGCAAACAACTGGTTCTGCACCAGTTCTTGCGTGCCCGTCAGGCGATTAAGCAGGCTCGATTTTCCGGCGTTGGTATATCCCGCAATTGCGACCGAGGGCACGGCGCCGCGCTTTCTGTTCGCTCGCTTCGCAGCACGTGCTGGGGCAAAACCTGCGATCTGTTTCCGCAGCCTCGCCATGCGGGTGCGGATCTTTCGCCGATCCAACTCAATCTGCGTCTCACCGGGGCCGCGCGACCCCATACCAGCACCGGCAGCGCCCACCTGCCCACCGGCCTGACGCGACATCGACTCGCCCCAGCCGCGAAGCCTGGGCAAGAGGTATTCCAATTGAGCGAGCTCGACCTGGGCCTTGCCCTCGCGACTCTTTGCATGCTGACTGAAGATATCGAGAATTACCGTGGTGCGATCTACCACCTTGACCTTCACGATATCTTCGAGCGCACGGCGCTGGCTCGGCCCCAGTTCGGAGTCGGCGATTACTGTGTCAGCGCCGAGGGAATTGACGAGATCTGCCAACTCGTGAGCCTTACCCTTGCCGAAATAGGTCGCGGGATCAGGAAATGGCCTGCGCTGCAATACGCCGTCAAGCACTTTCGCGCCCGCTGTCTCAGCAAGGGCTGCGAGTTCGCGGAGTGAGTTCTCGGCCTGCTCGAGCGATTCACCCGCGGTGCGCGAGCGTTCTGACGAAAAGACGCCGATCAAGACGACATTTTCAAGTCGCAGCTGTCTGTATTCGACCTCTGTGACATCTTCAAGCTCTGTGGAAAGGCCGGCTACGCGGGTGAGTGAGGCGCGCTCTTCGCGCTCCATATAAATCTCGTCTAGTCCCTCGCCGAGCTCATCGTGGGCAGCATCGCCCAGGGCCTGTGCCTGCTGCAGGTCGCGCAGCACCGTCGCGCCCTGCTTGCTCGTGCGACGAAGCAGCCGATCGAGTGGATCGGTGCTCTCGTCGCCATTCTCTGTTTCTTCGGAAAATTCAGTCATCTGGTTTTAGTGTACGTCGCGCCCCAGACATCGCTCCCAGTGTTCGCTGCAGGCATGCGGGCGCTGCTCACACTGAGATACTTGTCTCGTGACCCAGCATTACTTTTCTGAGAGCCCGTCAGGCGAATTCACTCCCCGCGAGATCGAAGTCGACCTTGCCGGCGCCCCGAGACGTCTCGTCACTGCCGGAGGGGTGTTCAGCCCCGAGCATCTCGACCAGGGCACGTCGATTCTGCTCGCAACGGTCACTCCACTTGACGGCACGGCTTCGCCCTCAGGTCCGATTCTCGATATCGGCTGCGGCTGGGGCCCCATTGCTCTCGCAGCGGCCCTGGAGCACCCAGACCGCGAGGTCTGGGCGATAGATGTGAACTCGCGCTCGATTGAACTCACCGCTGAGAACGCGAAGCGACTCGGGCTCACGAACGTGCATGCGTGTACCCCGGAGCAAGTGCCCGAAGACATTGAGTTCGCCGAGATTCGCTCGAACCCTCCCATTCGAGTCGGCAAGGCCGTGCTGCACGAAATTCTCGCAACCTGGCTGCCGCGTCTTGCGCCGGGCGCCTCAGCGTTCCTCGTTGTCGCGAAGCATCTTGGGGCCGATTCACTCCAGCGGTGGATCGGCGAGACCTTCGAATCTCTCGACGTTGAGCGCGTTGCACGCAAAAAGGGGTTCCACGTGCTCCGCGCAACCAAGAGCGAAGCTAAATAGCGAACTCGCCGCTATAGACCAGCGTCGCCGGGCCCGCGAGTGAGACCCGCTCACCGTCTGCGCTGTCGAACATGCGAACAGTGAGTTGACCGCCCGGTACCGTCACATTCCAGGTGTTCGGCATTCCCGATCCACCCCAGTGGCGGAAAGCAAGTGCCGCCGCAGTCGCGCCGGTGCCGCAGGATAGGGTCTCGCCCACTCCCCGCTCGTACACGCGCATGTTGATGCGTGCCGCACCGTCTTCGATGAGCGGCTCTTCTGGAACGACGAATTCGACGTTGGCCCCTCCTTCTGGTGCTGGGTCGAGCGCGGGAAGCTGCGTGAGGTCGAGGGAGTCAAGCTTCGACTCACCCGCGAGCGCGGTCACGACGTGAAGGTTACCGAGATCGATGGTGACGCCCGGCCTCGGCACGCGAAGCCCCTGAGCAGTTACGAGCCGATCGATGCCGAGTTGCCAATGCCCAAGGTCTACCGTGTACCCGTCTCCTGCCCTCGCAACATCTTTTACTCCGGCTCGAGTACCGATGGCTACGGACTCGCTGTCATCGAGCGTGAGGAGCCCCTGTGAGATGAGGTAGTGCACATACACGCGAATACCATTGCCACACATTTCCGCTGTAGTGCCATCGGCGTTCCAATAGTCCATGAACCACTCTGCGTCTGGCTCTTCGGCAAGAGAATCGGCTCCGTCGGGAATTGCCCGGGATCGCACCGCACGAATCACGCCATCTGCCCCGATTCCAAACCTGCGGTCGCACAGTGTGCGCACGAGATGTGGGGTGAGTGGCGCGACGCCTTCGGGGTCTGAGTACAGCACAAAGTCGTTACCGGTGCCGTGACCTTTGGTGAACTTGAGTACTGGCATAGTGCTGATCCTCTCAAACGATGAAATATACGCTACGGCAAAAATCGAAACAATTGCTTGACGTACTACGCCACACGTAGTACGTTCGTCGTAACGAGATAAAGCCCAGAAGAATTGAGAGGAGTCCCAATGATTAGTCCAGATGCAATTCGCGGGTATATCGACATCATGCTGCTCTCACTACTCCGCACCCAGCCGTCGTATGCGTACGAACTCGCGCAGAAAATCAGCTCGGTCGCTGGCGAAGACTACACGATCAAGCAAACCACGCTGTACTCGGCTGTCAAGCGTCTTGAGTCGGCCGAGCTCGTCACTTCATATTCAGCCATTTCAGACTCGGGAAAACCTCGAATGTATTACCAAATCACCGAACAGGGCCACGCACACCTGGCACAAAAGATTGCTGAGTGGAAACTCACGAAGACCGTCGTCGATCGATTCATTGAAGGAGCACCATCATGAACGTCATCACCGCTTACTTAGAAACCATGTTCAGCACGTACCCGCAGACTCCCCGTCTGCTCGAGGCAAAAGCTGAGCTGCAGACCATGATGGAGGACGCGTATGCGGGGTACCTCTCGCAGGGCGCTTCAGAAAACGAGGCCGTTGGGCGCGTGATAACTGAGTTCGGCAACCTCGATGAGGTCGCACCCGCGCTCGGCATCAGTCAGGAAATCCATCCACCCGCCGCGAACCAGCTACCAGCACCATCACAACCCTCTGCTCCAGCACCCGCACCACTTACCTACGCACCAATCACCATGGAAGAGGCCGAGGGGTACGCGAATGCACGCCGTAAAACCGAACCGAGACTCGCTCTCGGCGTCGCGCTTTGCGTCATCTCGCCAGCACTGCTCGTCTCACTCGCTCCCCTGGGCGCCTCGGGCATGTTCGGATTCGACGAGCGGGCGGGTGCACTCATCGGACTCCTCGCGCTCCTCATCCTCGTCACCTCGGGCGTCTTGATATTCGTCCGCCGCAGCCAGCAACTTGCGCAGTTCGATCGCATTACGAGTAGCAAGTTCACGCGTTCGCTCAGCGTCGAACGTTGGGCGAAGTCGCTCGAGGCCGAGCATTCCGGCAGGCGCACGGTGCGATTGCAGGTCGCGATCGTGTTGTGGATCCTCTCGGCCGCACCCGTGCTGACGATTGCATTGCTTCCTACGTTCACGGACGCGGCATCCGACTCTTGGAGCGGAGTCGGAGCGGCCTGCACTCTGATCATGGTCGCGGCAGGCCTCCTCATCTTCCTGCCGAGCAATTGGGCAGCAGACACCGCAGAGGCACTCACACGGTCCGGCCGACCCGATCCCGCAACCGGCGCACCTGATGAAGACGAACGAAGCCTCGTTGGCACGGTCGCCTCAATCTATTGGCCGCTGCTCACCGTAATCTTCCTCGCATGGAGCTTTATCGGCGATGCGTGGGATCGCTCGTGGATCGTCTGGCCGATCGGCGCGGTGCTCTTCGGGGCAATCGCAGGGGCACTGAACGCAATCGAGAGTTCGCGCAAGTCGCGGCGAACTCGGTAGCGGTGAGCCCGATAACGGTTACCAGCCGACGCAGCCTTCGCAGCCAGCAGAGAGCAAGTGCAATCCACCGCTTGGATCTCGAAAGGCAGCGAAGGCTGCATCTGCGTCTCCCGCTTCGACAGCGTCACCGAGCGCACGAATGTTCGCGGGCGCTACCCGCAGCCAGGCGAGATAGCGTTCATCGTCAATGCCCGCTGACCCTGCATCGATAACCGTCTGGATTCGCTGAACCGCAGGCAGCGCATTAGCAAGTTTGTCTGGGTCTCCGCGTCCCTCGAGAATCGAGGGGATCAACACCATTACTGCTGCGGCTACCTCGGCACACCGCTCCCGTCTCACCGCATCGGTCATGCAAACGAGTCTATCGGCCTACCCGCAGCCGCTCGCATCGCCGTCTGGCGCCTGAATCTCGGACACGTCCCCCCAGGTGAACTGCGCCTCGACGCTCCCGGTAACGTCAAACGCCGAGATCTGGTGAGGGAGCGGCGGGCCCTGCGCCGCGACTGTAACGTATCCAATCGGCGCCGCGCTCACGCCGAGCACTAGGGACTGTAGGTCGGGTTCTGCCTCGGTAGGAGATAGCGTGCCGATCTCGAGGCCAGAGAGTGTGGATCGCAGAAACTCGGCGGGTTTTGCGAGCGTCTCGAACTCGGCGATCGAGGTGGATCCGCGAGCCATGCACACGAACTCGTCGGTGCCGTCGCCCGCGCCGATCCGCTCGGTAAACGCCCCGTTACCCTTTACCCACACGTCGTTGCCGATGATAACGAGCTCACCGGTCTGATCACCAACGACAAAAGATGCTTGCAAGTTTGTACCGTCGGTCGAACTCACGACGCTGATGTTGCGGCCGGGAAGCGGATCTCCCTGTTCGACCGGGATCATCTCGTGAACACTTGCCGTCATCGTGCCGCCGTCAGCCGCACGCATTGCGTCGATCACGCGCCCCGCGGCCGATACCCCATCGAGAATCCAGAGCCCATTTCCACTCGCACCAATTTCGGCCGCCGCTTCGAGATCAATGCCCTCTGGTTTGGGAACCGGTTCCGGCTCTTCCTTCGAGCACGACACGAGCAGTGATCCGGCAATCACAACTGCGGCGAGCGCTATGCCCCGACGCAATTGCACACTCATGTCACCGCGCAAGAAATCAGCCCACACACACGCTTGAGGCCCGCTGGCTTTGCAACGCGCTGCCGTCGAGTGACACTTCTTCATCGCTCGCTGATTCAGGCCGCACCACAAAGCAGCTCGACTGGGTGAAGAGGTTGAGGGCCGCGGGAATCCAAGCTTCGTTCTCGCCCGCAACGAGCTGAGTGAGGTCGACTGGCTGGCCATTCGTGACGACAAAGAACTCGACTGCGTCAGACGACTCCCAGGTCACGTGCGCATTGCCATCAACGACTTCGATCGCGGCACTCTTGACCTCACCGTTGCCTGGCCCGAAGAGTGCATACGCGGCAAACGCGGCAGCAGCGAGTAGAGCGAGAATGGTGAGTATCGCTGACACAATGAATGCCGGGTGTCGCCACATCGGCTTTGGCTTTTCGGCGACCTCCTCGAGTGAAGGAAGAACGTCTCGACCAGTGCCGAGTGCTGGCGCTGGTCCGCCTGCGAGCAGAGTCGGTTGACCGGGCTCACGACCCATTTCAATCTGCTCGCGCACCGCGCTCCTTCCGTCAATTCGCGCACGTCGACTCCTGCGCGAACCAAATCCGCTCTACCATTATGGGGTACCCACGCTGATCTACCGGAAGTTCCTCTGCATGCCCTCACTGCTCAGCACCGCATTACTGGCCGCGAGCCTTGCTGTAGCAACCACCACCGGAGCGGTGTCAACCTCAGCAGATTTTGCTTCGGGGCCCAGCGTGGTTGAGGTGCCGCTGAACGGTGAGCTTGAGGTTCGTCCGGCTGCTGGGTGGCACTACGCAGACTGTTCGCAGATCTCAGGTGCGAGCGATTTTGTGACCGCGTGCTCCTCCGAGAGCTTCACAGTCACAGGCGGCGCTTACGACGCAGAGATTGAGCCAGTCCGTTTTCCGGTGCGACTTTTGAACGGTGGCCGAGAGGTCACCCTCGACTACGTCATCCGGCTCGCAGAGCCCGCATTACCTGAGGCCCCTGACACGACACTCGGTTTCCCAGTCCCGGCTGGCGCTGTCTCACTGATTCCGCTGTCGCCCCTGGGGTTGACGTGTGGTCTGTGCAGTGCGGGTGAAGCATCGATCGAGGTCGGCAACGTCGCTCCAGAAGATCTCGGTAGCGCGCGCGTAACCGGTTCTCACCTGGTGTACACGGCGGCCCGCGATGGGCACGGGCTTGTCGAGGTGGATCTGCGAGTGCGCGATGACATCGAGAACGTTTCGAAAACGTTTAAGGTGATGCTCAATGTTTCGCGAAGCGAGGCAGCCCCTTTTCACGGCGTGCACATTACTTCTGAACCGGGCGAACTCAGCCTTGAAGTCGATCATCTCGTCGCTACCCCAACGTCAGGCTCAGGCCTCATTATTTCTGAGTGCGGTGAGGCGCTGTACGGCGGTGTGACCTGCACTCCGGGCGGCGAGATCCACTATGTTCCCGACCCGGGTGCACCGTCAACTGACCAGTTCGCTATTCAGATCGTCGCAGAAGACGGCCGACAGACGGTCGCTTCGGTTACGCTCTCTGACGATCCACCACCGCTTGCACCGGGTGTCGGCACAAAACGTGCCAAGCTTGAACTCACGCTACCGACGCCGCCGCCTGAAGCTGAAGAGACTCCGGGCGGTGCGACCACGGGGTTCACCGAACTCATGGACAAACTCGGAGCCCGATGATTATGCCGAGCGAACGAAAGGCGGAGCGCCAATGCGATTGACCGTCGCGCACTCAGACCGCGAACGAACCGTACTGGTTCCCGTCGACGATGCCACGACCGTGGCACAGCTTTCATCGGCACTCGGGGTTGACCCCGTCATCGTCGGCGGAGTGCCGCAGGAACAAGCGCCTCACGTGCCAATTGCAGACACCGCGCTGCTCAGTGGATCAGTGATCCCACCGCAGCGCCAGGCGCCTCCCGCAGAGGGTACTCCGCGGCTCGAGGTCGTCGGTGGCCCGTTCGCTGGTCAGTCGATCACTCTGACGGGTGAAGATCGTTTCATCATTGGTTCGGGTGCTGGCGCTCATCTGCGAATTGCCGATCCACACCTCGCGGAGGCACACGCAAGTGTGATCGTGGGTGCGACCGCGCTCGGAGTGACGCCAGAAGACGGTCGTCCACTCCCCTTGCTCGCGGCAATCGAGCCCTCGGCAGGGTCGAAGCTCTGGGTGAACGGAACCGAGGTACACGAGGCAACCCAGATCGCGCCGATCGACGTCATTCAAGTTGGCTCATCGCTTATTCGTATCGGCATGGAGCCGATTCCTGACGCCGATATTGCACCCGACCCTCAGGGCATGCGAGCGTTTAACCGCCCGTCGCGCATTCGTCCGAGCGAGTCTGCACCAACCGTCACGATGCCGGGCGAGAAGCCCGAAGACTCAGACAAGTCCCCACTCCCGTGGCTGTCTGCGGTGATCCCAGTCATTCTCGGCGTCACCATGGCGACGGTCTTCAACCGCCCGGTGATGCTCCTCATGGCCGCCGCGTCCCCAATCATGGTGATCGGCTCGTATCTCGTGAACAAGAAGCTTGCGCGAAAGAAGGGCGAGCGCACCGAGGCACAGTGGATCGAGGAGGTCTCACAGGCGAAGTCTCGCATCGCCGAACTCGTGCGCACACAGCGCGTAGATTCTTGGTACGCGCATCCCGATCCACTGAGAATCAAAGACATCGCACTGAGGCCGCTCTCACGACTATGGGAGCGACGCCAGGGCGACAGCGACGCGCTCGTGAGTCGAATCGGTGTCGGCGAGCTGCCACTTGACGCGGTATTCCAGGGTGGCGCGCGCAGCGACGATGCGGTCGCGGTCGGTGTCTCGCCTGTGCCAGTGAGCGTGAACCTTGCCGCCGGCCCCGTCGGTATCGGCGGCAGCACCGAGTCAGTACGCTCGGTTGCGCGATCGATGATCGCGTCGCTCACGACGCTTCGGTCGCCGCGAGACCTGCGCGTTGTCGTGCTGTGCGGCGAAGAGAGCGAGCAGGAGTGGGGCTGGACCTCCTGGCTCCCCCACGTCACGCCCGACTCTGGCCCTGCGGCAATGATCGGGAACACCGATGACACTCGCCGCGACCGACTCAGAGAACTTGCTTCGGTCGTTGAGAACCGAATGCGGGTGGGGCAGGGCGCATCGATTGCTGAGCATATCGTCGTGCTAATCGACGGTGCGCGTGATCTCAGGCGTTTGCCTGGAATGATTGACGTGCTCGCGCACGGAACCTCGGTGGGCGTGCACGTCATTGCGCTCGATTCTGACCGCTCCCGACTTCCCGAGGAGTGTCGATCGGTCGTGATCATCGATGATGCTGACCACTCGCTCGCGCGACTTGAGTCAGACGATGCCTTTATTCCCCGTGTGCTTATCGATGGTCTCTCGCTCGCAGACGCCGACGCGATTGCGCGCTCGCTCTGCTCAATCGACCACGTATCTGGCGCTGGCGATGAGGGCGCGCTCCCCACGTCGGTGCGTTACGTTGACGTCACAGGCATCGACCTGGATTCGAGCGAATCGTTGCTTCAACGCTGGAACGCATCGCCGAGGCGCTCGTTCATCACAGTTGGTGCGACCGCAGAGAGCGAGTTCGCAATTGACCTCGCAAAAGATGGGCCTCACGCACTTGTAGCAGGCACGACGGGTTCCGGCAAGTCAGAGTTCCTCCAAACGCTCGTCGTTTCCCTCGCCCTCGCGAACCGTCCCGATGCAATGAACTTTGTGCTCGTCGACTACAAGGGCGGGTCAGCGTTCGCAGACTGCGAGCGACTGCCGCACACTGTCGGCATGGTCACCAACCTCGACGCTCGTGAGACTGAGCGCGCGCTGGCGAGTCTCGATGCCGAACTCAAACGACGTGAGCGCGTGCTCGGTGAACTCGGTGCAAAGGATCTCGATGCGGCCTGGGAACGGGATCCCGAAGCGGCGTCACAGAATGGGCTCGCACGGCTCGTCATGGTCATCGACGAGTTCGCCGAGCTGAAGGCCGAACTTCCGGAGTTCATCAACGGCATCGTGCGCATCGCCCGCGTGGGCCGCTCGCTCGGCGTGCATCTAGTACTTGCCACACAGCGCCCCTCTGGCGTCGTCACCCCCGAAATGCAGTCAAACATCAACCTTCGTGTGTCGCTTCGCGTCACCGACCGGTCTGACTCGACCGATATTTTGGGAACGCCAGACGCCGCGCTCATCCCGCCGTCGCTCCCCGGCCGCGGCTTTGTGCGGTCTGCTGTCGGCGGGCACCCGGTACCGTTCCAGACCGCGCGCGTCGCTGGCTTGAAGCGTGGCGCTCAGCAGTCCACAGTCACCACGCTCCCGGTCGCCGAGTTGAGCTGGGATCGTATTGGTTCTGCGCCTCAGTTCCCGCCAAAGCAGGAAAACCACGGGCCTGTCGACCACGACGACACCGACCTCCGCGCACTCGTCGGACTCGCAATCAATGCGGCACGTTTGGGCGGCATCGAGCGCAACCCATCACCCTGGCTGCAGCCCCTCCCCGAGGTACTTCCCATCGATCGCTTCGCTGCAGATCCGATCGGCGAGGGCGAGATTATTCTCGGTCTGCAAGACCTCCCGGCGAGGCAGACCCAACGCCCACTGCTCTGGAACCCCGCGGAAGAGGGGCACCTGCTCTTCATTGGTGGAGCGCGATCTGGTCGCACTTCGGCGCTTCGCACTATCCTTGCACAGGCTGTCATGCGGTACTCCCCATCAAACCTTCATATTTATGTTGCCGACTACGGCAATGGTGCATTGCTTCCGCTCGCTGGTGCGCCGCACTGTGGTGCCGTGATTTCCCAGGTGGATCACGAGCGTCTCCCCCGCCTCATGGAACGCTTGCTCGCCGATCTTGCGAGGCGACAAGCGGCCCTTTCAGCGGCGGGTGTCGGTTCGATTGCGGAACAGCGGAAGCGCTCGTCTCCGGAAGAGGCTCTCGCCTACGCGATCGTTGCGATCGACGGCTGGGAGCGCCTCACCGGAACGTTCGGAGCCGACCAGTTGGTCGTGTTCCGTGAGCAGATCATGCGGGTGCTTCGTGAGGGTCCTGCGGTTGGCATCAGGCTGATAATGACAGCGGATCGCACCTTCACTGGCGACAAGATTGCGAGCGCGATCGATACGCAGTACCTCCTCCCACTGCGCGATCCAAACGACTACCGTGCCGCAGGCGTCATGATTCGAGAGCTCCCCGCGAACCTCGTTCCTGGGCGCATGCTCTCGGGCTCAGACGGCAAAGAGACGCAGCTCGCGATGCTTTCACGCGATACCGGTGGCGAAGCCCAAACCGCAATGCTTCGCCAATATATCGACACCTCACGCGACTACTACGAGCAGTTCCCGCAGCTCGATCGCTTGCCGACCGCGTTCCGTGTGGATCCGCTGCCCGCCTACATCGGTCTGCAACAGGCGTTCACGCTCCCCACGCACCGCGGGCTCCCGGCCGACGGACTCGTGTATGGAGTCGGTGGCGATGAGCTTTCCCGCCTCACCGTGGGCTGGGATGAGCTCACTGGGTTTGTTGCAGCGGGCAATCGCAGTAGTGGCCGATCCACTGTTCTCGCGACGCTCTTGCATCAACTGCATGCCGCGGGCCGCACGGCTCTCGTCGTCGCGCCGAGAGCATCTGTGCTCACCGAGCTCGCCGAGGCCGAGGGCATCACGGTGCTCAGCGACCTCTCGCTCGACGCCGCATCATTCACCTCGATCGTTGAAGAGCTGGAGGCCGCGTCTGCGAACGGACCGCTCACGCTGTTCGTCGACGACGCTGAGATGATGAAGCAGCAACCGATCGAGTTCGGAATCTCGGGTGTGGCAACCCGCGTGTCGATCGCTGTCGCGGTCGAATCGGAAGCGTCGTCGTCTCTGTTTGGCGGGGCGCTTGCTCAGGCGAAGCGTTACCGAAGGGGCATCGTACTCACGCCCATGCACGCCATGATCGGAATGACTCTGTTTGGCACACAGATTCCGAAGTTCATGATCGGTACTCGGTCGGCGGGCGCAGGCGTTGCCCACCTTGATGGGCAGTGGGTTCCGATCCGCACACCGGATGTGAGGCAGTAATGAGCGACTCAACCATCAATACCGCGTTCGTTTCAACCCGCGCCGAGTGCGCCTACTGCGGCACGCAGGCTCGACCGAATTCGATGTACTGCATGAACTGCGGTCAGATCGTCGTAGCTCCCCGCTCGACGACCTCGAGGCCCACTCTGCAATCGACGCTGCACGCGGGTTCCCATGCCGCGCCGCACCCCGCGACACCCGCGGCGGCGAACGCACCGACCCCGCCGCGCGGAGGTATCGAGCAGTTCCTGCTCCCCGAGGTACCCGCACTTCCCGACTTACCGAGCACCCACGCGTCGCAACGGGTCTCAGATCCACGACCCGGCGCAGCCGCGCCGCTCGTTGCACCACCGCCGCGACCCAAGCTCGCGAGCGCCGATACCCGAGTCATCGAGCTGCAGTTGCACGATGGTTCACGTGTGAAGATCGACGGCACCGCGGTGCTCGGCCGCCGTCCCGAGGCAACTGCGCGTAACTCGGGCGCCCAGGCAATCGAGGTTCCTGACGAGTCGAAGTCGGTCTCTCGCGCACATGCCATCATCGAGGTGCACGGGCAGGCTGCGTCGATTTCAGATGCGGGCTCCGCGAATGGGTCGTCGGTTGAGCGCGATGGCTCGGTGCTCGCTCTTCGAAGCGGCAGACAGATATCCCTTCGTCACGGCGACCGTATTTGGCTCGGCAGTGTTCCAGTCGACGTACACATCACCCACCAGACTGCCGAGGAGGCAATGCAGTGAGTTCGAAGAACCCAGACATCGCGACACGTCTGCGTCGGCACCCCGAGATTGAGGTGCGCAGGTCACCCGCCGTGCTCGCAATCGGTTTTGGGATCGGTGCACTCATTCTTCTGGCGTGGCTGCTGCTGCTCATCAACTCGCGCGAAGTGAGCGCCGACTTTGCGGAGCACCAAGACACAGCCGCAACACTGAACCAACGAGTGGGGTCTCGGTTCGGGGTGCTCATTGGCCTGTTCGCGCTTCCTGTAATTGCTGTGCTTCCCATGTTCCTCGGCTGGCAGTTCTCTCCCCGATTCTTCAGGAAGCAGACCGGGTCGCGGCTGCGGCGCGGGTACCGCGCATTCTTTCCCGGCACATCACAGCAGGGGGCGGAATTTCAGAACCTCGTTCGCACGCGCGATGCCGCGGTCATCGGGTCGATGAATGAGGGAGCCGAGAAAGGCAACCTCATTGTCGAAGGCTGGTCCTCTCACCAAGATCGTGTGGCCTACGTGGGCACCTACGCGTTCGATCTTCGCGAAGACCCACAGTGGGAGCTCGTCACGTTCCAGGGCGCAGACTTTGAGACCTACCAGACCGTGTTTGGTGATCGAGTGGGCGTGAAGTGACAAACCCCACCTCTCCATCTCCAGCGGCCGCCGGGCGCTCCTTTCGGGTGACGCCAGAGCGTCGAGCAGAGGCCAAACGCGCCCGTCGAAACGTCGCGATCGTTGCAATTGTGCTGCTCGCGCTCTCGTTCCTTCCCTGGCTGCTGTGGGGGCCACACGGCATCGCGCGGCCATCACTCAGGTACGCCGCAATTGTGCTCTCGGTGTTGGCAGTTCTTACGCTCATTCGGGTATGGCGGATCGTGCGCAAAGCCGAGCGCTTCGTCGGGCCAGACGGCGCAGTGCTCGAGATCACGAGCTCGAGCATTACGGTCGCCGGTGACACGGTAATTCCACTCACTGCTGTGAGTGGGGTGTGGGCACTCGATTCCGCCCCAGCGCTCAGGGCACGCGCACAGCACACCCTATTTGGGGCGCCTGGGCGCGCGATGCTCAGTGCCGGTGTGAATACGGCGAACATCACCATTGGCATCACAGATTGCGCTGCGATCAGCGATCCTTCGTCGCGCGTCAAACGCTTCCGCACGCTCGCCTCAGGCAACACCCCGGGCCGCATCGAGTTTCCGTTTGGCAGCCAGTTCGGTACTGAGGAGCTTCAAGACGCCTTCGCCGTCATGAAGTCGCTGCTCCCGGTCGAGGTGCCGGTGCGACTCGCGACGGGTGCGCTCGATTACGCTGCAGCATGGGCTGGAACTGCCGACGACGTCACCACGATTCGTGAGCGTGAGGCTAGCGCGCAGGCGTAACCCATTCGATGCCCGGGTATCGCTTAAACCAGCTCACCTGACGGCGTGCGTACCTGCGCGTGAGGCGCTGCGTCTCTTCAATCGCCTCTCGTTCACTCAGCCGCCCGTCTATCTGAGCGAGGGCCTGTGCGTACCCGATAGCTTGGCTGGCGGTCTTGCCCTCGCGAATACCGTGTGGAATAAGCGAACGCACCTCGTCGACCATTCCATCGGCCCACATGTGTTCAACACGCTCCTCGAGACGCTGCACGAGCACCTCTCGTCCACACGCTATGCCAACGATGTGCGTGTCTTCGTGCCACACCTTCGGTTCGGTCGGGAGCGTGACCTGAGCATCACCACCGAGCAGTGCTACTTCAAGCGCCCGAATCACCCGTCTTGGGTTCTGTGCGTCAACCGCCTCTGCGACTGCCGCATCTAGTGTTCGAAGCCGCTCAAGCAGCGGGGAGACACCCGCTGCTTCGTACTCAGTTTCAAGCTCGGCACGCAGCTTCTCGTCGCGCGGCGGAAACTGGAAGTCGAAGATTACGCTCGAGACGTAAAGCCCCGACCCACCGACAAGAATCGCATCTGCGCCGCGAGAGAATGCCTCGACGAGTGCAGCTCTCGCCTCGGGCTGATACCACGCAACCGTCGCTTCCTCGGTGGGGTTGAGAACATTGAACAGCCGGTGCTCGATGCCTCTACGCTCCTCTACTGGCAGCTTTGCCGTGCCGATATCCATGCCTCGATACAGCTGCATTGCATCGGCGTTCACGATAACGGCGGGAATACCCGTTGCGCGAGTTCGCTCTTCAGCAAGATCGAGCGAGTAGGCAGACTTGCCGGTGCCAGTCGCGCCGACCACCGCCCAGAGTGTCGGCACGTTACCCGCCGACGCGAAGGGTTGGCAGACCGAGGTTTACAGCGCCAGAAGAACCACCAGACGGCGCGGGCACGCCGCAGCTGTCGGCCTGCCTCCGGTCCCAGGCGTCACCCGCACGCGTTCGCCTTACCGAGTACTGCGAAGTGTCGTCGGCAATGATGAAGAATGGCGCAGCCGATGTCACAATCGCAGTGACGGTGTCGCCCGGTCGCGGCACCTCGGCACCCTCGGGAATCGCGAAGTGCACGAGCCGGTTGTCTTCTGAGCGACCCGAGAGCCTGTGTGTTGCACCGTCTTTTCGGCCTTCACCGGCAGAAACGAGCACCTCGACGGTGCGACCAATCTGGGCGTGGTTCTCTTCAAAGGAAATGCGGTCTTGCAGTGCGGTGAGGCGCTCAAAGCGTTCTTGCACGAACTCCTTAGGCACTTGGTTCTCCATTGTCGCGGCGGGTGTTCCCGGGCGGATCGAGTATTGGAAGGTGAATGCGCTCGCAAACCGCGACTCTTCGACGACTCTGAGCGTCTCTTGGAAGTCTTCTTCGGTCTCACCAGGGAAGCCAACAATGATGTCGGTGGTGATCGCCGCATTTGGGATTTGGCGCCTGACCTCTTCGAGGATTCCGAGGAACTTCTTCGATCGGTAGGAGCGGCGCATGGCCTTGAGAATGGTGTCTGAACCCGACTGCAACGGCATGTGGAGCGAGGGCATGACGTTCGGTGTTTCGGCCATCGCAGCAATGACATCGTCAGTGAATGCGGCCGGGTGAGGGCTCGTGAACCGAACCCGCTCGAGACCCTCGACCTCGCCCATTGCACGCAGCAGCTTGCCGAATGCCTGACGGTCACCGAACTCGACTCCGTAGGTGTTGACGTTCTGACCCAGCAGCGTCACTTCGACTGCCCCGTCGTCGACGAGGGCCTGCACCTCAGCGAGGATCGCACCGGGGCGACGGTCTTTCTCTTTGCCGCGGAGGGATGGAACGATGCAGAACGTGCAAGTGTTGTTGCACCCCACAGAAATAGACACCCAACCACTCGACGCTGATTCGCGCTTTGTCGGAAGCATAGAAGGGAACGTTTCAAGTGCTTCAAGTATCTCTACCTGAGCCTCAGCGTTGTGGCGTGCACGCTCGAGAAGCGCGGGAAGCGAGCCCATGTTGTGCGTGCCGAAAACGACGTCTACCCATGGCGCCTTATCAACAATCTCGCCCTGATCCTTTTGCGCGAGGCAGCCGCCAACGGCAATCTGCATGCCCTCGCGGGCACGCTTGGTCTTCGCCAAATTACCGAGGCTGCCGTACAGCTTGTTCGCGGCGTTCTCACGAACCGCGCACGTGTTAATCACATATACATCGGCATCTTCAGGTTTCTCGGCAGCGACGTAGCCTGCTGCCTCGAGCGACCCAGACATGCGCTCTGAGTCGTGCACGTTCATCTGGCAACCGAGCGTGCGAACAGCATAGCTACGCGGAGTGCCGTCGGAACGGAGCGCTGCGGGCGATGGTTCGATAATGGTGGCCTCGGCGGTAAGCATGGCCTCAATTCTACCTGGGCGTTGCTGGAGGTCAGACCGTCACTGAAAGCGCACTGAACCCCTAACCCAGCCGACTCCCAATTCGTCGAGAGCTTCTCTCACCGCCCGGCTCGCTCGTTCCCCTACCCATCCTCGTCGCGCGAGAAATCCGAGCAGCCGTCGCTCCGCAACCTGTCTGTCGAGATCTACCATTCTCCGTGCTCGGTCTGACGCGGTTTGTTGAAGAAGCTCGTACTCTTCCTCATCGTCTAGCTCGGCCAGCGCGGCCTCAATCGCTACGTCAGGCAGCAACCGTTCGCGCAGCTTTCGGCGTATGCGTGCGCGACTCTCGCCCTTGCTGTCGCGCAGCTTGTAGGTCACAGAACGCGCGAGGTCTGTATCGTCCAGGTAAAGCGACGACTCACACTCCGCGATAGCCTCTTCCACGTCGATTTCGGGAAACTCTGCGTCAAGGAGCGCTCGACGCAGTTCTCCGCTCGACAGCGCGCGCCGCGCAAGAAGCTTGACTGCAGCTGCACCTGCCGACGGCTGCTCTAAAGCCACCGGAGCAGCGTCGTCGCGCGCAACCCGCTCCTCGCTTCCGACCGGTGGCAGCTCCAAAGCTACCGGAACAGGCTCCTTATCAGCCTCTTGCTCCTCGCTTGACCTGAAACCCTGAAGTTTCGTGCGGAACTCAATGACCTCTGCGAGATCTCCACGCTCCTCGCGAGGCGGCCGGGGCCGATCCTCAGGGCTCGGCAGAAACCGCACAGCCATGACTACGCGCTCGCTGCGAGTTTCGGAGTCTCGGCCGCGACCTCAGTAGTCGGCTCTTCAGCACTGCGCCCGTTCACTCCAAGCTTTGTGAGAATCTTCTCTTCAATCTCGGCCGCAATATCTGCGTGCTCAATGAGGAACCTGCGCGAGTTCTCCATGCCCTGACCGAGTTGATCGCCTTCGTAGGTGTACCAAGCGCCGCTCTTCTTAATGAACCCATGTTCCACTCCGTAGTCGATGAGTGAACCCTCACGCGAGATTCCCTTGCCGTACAGGATGTCGAACTCGGCCTGCTTGAAGGGCGGTGCCATCTTGTTCTTCACAACCTTCACACGAGTGCGGTTGCCCACCGCTTCTTGCCCGTCTTTCAGGGTCTGAATTCGACGAATATCAAGTCGCACCGAGGCATAGAACTTCAGCGCTTTACCGCCTGAAGTGGTCTCTGGGCTGCCAAAGAAGACACCGACCTTCTCGCGCAACTGGTTAATAAAGATCGCAGTGGTCTTTGTCGAGTTCAAGCTGCCAGTAATCTTTCGAAGCGCTTGCGACATGAGTCGCGCCTGCAGCCCAACGTGGCTGTCACCCATTTCGCCGTCAATCTCGGCCTTTGGCACAAGTGCCGCAACGGAGTCGATGACGACGAGGTCTACAGACCCCGAACGAATAAGCATGTCGGCAATCTCAAGAGCCTGCTCACCGGTATCTGGCTGTGCAACGAGCAGAGCATCGATATCGACTCCGAGCTTCTGGGCGTACTCAGGATCGAGCGCATGCTCTGCGTCGATAAAAGCAGCAATGCCTCCACCACGCTGTGCATTCGCGATGGCGTGAAGCGTAAGCGTCGTCTTACCCGACGACTCCGGCCCGTAAATCTCAATAATGCGGCCCCGCGGGAGTCCACCTATGCCGAGCGCAACATCGAGCGCGACCGAACCCGTGGGGATAATCTCGACCGGCTGGCGTTCCTGACTACCCATGCGCATGATTGCGCCCTTGCCAAACTGGCGATCGATCTGCGCGAGAGCTGATTCGAGAGCCTTCTCGCGATCCTTTGGTGCTGCCATGATGTCTTCCTTTATGTTCGCGCGGTGTACCGCTGGGTTGCTGCCTACCGACTGTCACGGCATCACCAAAGTGCTGCTGACAAGGCACGGGGCTTCTGGTTTCAGACCCTACGCTTGACCTCTGACATTCGGAGCCAATTTGATCAAACTGTGGAGAATTTCTACCAGTTACCCACCTGTGGAAGACGATAACACTCTTCGAACACATATTCGAATAGTTCGCGACCGCGTGTCGCGAAGCACGGAAGACTTATTCGCGCGGATCGTCGAGGCTTCGGCCGTGACGGCGCGATTCGGGCACCTCAAACTCAATGCACAAAGCCTCCCAGACCGTACGAGGAGTTACACCATGAGAAAGCGCCTCGTCGGGAGTACTCCCGAGCGAGGCGATCCAATAGTCGCGCATCAGTACGCCTGAGTGGGCTTCCCCAAACTCCTCAGCCACTGCTTTGCGAAACGCGCGATGCCGCATCGACCCTAGCGCGAAACGAGTTCGCCGTAGCCAGACACCAACTCGGCAGGAACTGTGTCAGGTACACGACTTGGCATAGGCATCGAAAGCCCCTCAACGATAGCGAGACGCTCGCTTACCTCACCAAGGACCACCGACAATGGCGTATCGAGCGCGTCGGCGACGGCAGCGAGAATCTCGCTCGATGCTTCTTTCTGACCGCGTTCAACCTCGCTGAGGTAACCGAGTGCAACACTCGCATCGCCCGCAACCTGGCGGAGCGTGCGCCCCTTCTGCAGACGGAAGTCTCGGAGCACGTCACCAATCTCTTGACGCATGAGCACCATGTGCAACCTCCTCGTATTCTGCAAAACCATTTCGGCTGTGCACTTACCTTACCTGGCGGAGAACCATTCGGCACCCACCGTCACATATTGTGACACTAGAGATAACCAAGAGACTACCGTGTGTATTCCCAAGAATTCCTGAACTTGAGTCAGATCGACTCACATTTTGCCAAAATTCTCAGCCCACCCAAAGCTAGGCGCAATCCACCGCAATCTCTGTCAGTTCCTCGACCAGCAGCAGAATCACGGCCGAGACAACTGCGTCCCGCACTGACTGCCGATCTCCCAGAACCTGCGGAAGTAGCTTTGAGCGCTCCCCGAGCCTTGAACTGACGCCGATCCAGACGGTTCCAGCGCTTTGTCCCGTCTGTGGATCGGGATCGGGACCTGCGACTCCTGTCGTTGAGATTCCGAGGTCAGCGCTGCGCCTTCCATCAGGCGTTTCTACTGCGCAAGCGTCGCGCACGCCGACAGCCATCTGCGTCGCTACTGCGCTGTCCACCGGCCCGGTCTTCTGCAAGAGGTCTCGATCAACACCGAGGAGTGTGGTTTTCAGCGAGGTGTCGTAGGCCACGATGCCGCCACTCAATACCTTCGACGCGCCGGGTATGGCCACAAGCGTTGCCGCGACAAGCCCTCCGGTCAGGGACTCGGCGACCGCAATACGGATCCCGAGCTTGGTTGCAAGTGCGACGGCCTGTTCAGCGAGCCGCGACACTGGCGGTTCGGTGGGTGGATGCTTACCCACGCCCCGCGGCCTTTCGGGACTTCATAAACGACGCCACGTAATCAATGCCGCTGAGAATCGTGAGCACTACGGCAGCCGACATCGTAACGATGTTCACCCAAGTAAACACGATGCCGACGACTCCCGGGAAGTGAGCGAGCGGCATGAGCGCAAGCGTAATCGCGACGGATTGGACGACAGTCTTCAACTTGCCCATCCATGCAGCCGCGACGACTACGTCACTCGCAATCATCAAGCGGTGGATGGTGACGCCGATCTCTCGCACGAGCACGATAATCACAACCCACCAGGGCAGCTCGAGAATAATCGCGAGACCCACCAACGCAGCACCCGTGAGAGCTTTATCCGCAATGGGGTCAAGCA